>CANFQX010000004.1 GCA_947449255.1 Pseudobdellovibrionaceae bacterium | reverse complement strand
TGTTGTGATTTCGATCCTGTCTAATTTTGAAACGTACTTTCGTCAAAAAGCGTCTCAATTTTAGAAGGTGTTGGAATAATGAATCAACCAGACCGTTCCTCAAAATAGCCACACCGTGTCTTGGTGTCATAAATAATGAATAAATGCGATGATATTTCTTAAAATGCAATTCCTCTGCCTGTGACTAAAGTCTAAAAATAATGATCCGACAAGACTTTAGTAATAAATGAGGTGGCAATATGAAGGTCTTTATTTTCTCATCAACACTTGTTTTAATATTTTTATCTAGTCTAGGCTACGGGCAACTGAAACTTAACAGAAGACCCATTGAAAAGCAGGAACAGCAGTTTCTAGATTCAGTTATAAGTGAAAGCACTAAGAACAGTCCGGTTTCTGAAGATTTTTCGAGCACAATATCAGATGGTATAAATCATAAGAATATAAGTCCTGATTGTGATCCTAAAGCTTTTGAAAATACTATTTTATCTCAAAATGTCTCAGGCCAAGCTTATTTCAAATCACTTAATGACTATTTTAAAAAATGTGAAGTTGAGCTTACAGAGAATTCCCCGAAGGGGATTTTGGCTCTTTTGAAGTGGTCTAGGTATGAATATAAATTTTTGAAACACCCTCAAATTCAATTGATTTCAGTTAAACTTGAAAATGGAATTTCTGTGCCTGCAGTTATGGCTCTAAAAGTAGATAAAAAGCCTCGCCCTTTAATTATTGTTAAATGCGGAACATTTTGTGCAGCAGAAGAGGGGCCTTCAATGAGGGCATATATGATGAGTCTTTTCGATCAATCACCATTTAATGTGGTTTTTTTAGCTAGTCAGACTGGTTTGGATTATTTGAAAATAAATCATGTGCTTTCACTTGGAGGATGGTCTGAGGGTGAAGAGGCTTTTCAAATTGGAAAGTGGTTCAAGGAGGAATGGGAATATAAAGATAGGATTTCAAGTGTCCATTTGATTGGTCTAAGTCTTGGGGGCAATGCAGCAGTATTTGGAGCAACCTTCAATGATTTCTATCAAATACAAGATGGCAAAAAAGTTTTTTCTTCAGTGACCGCTGTATGCCCAGTAATTGATTTAAAGTCTACCCTAGATTCTTTGTATGGAAGCATAGGACTTGGCAGCATTTTTGCGAAATTGACTAAAGACCAATTTATTTCTGTTCGAGAAGATTTGTATGACGTTCCAGACATGCTTGCAGATAGTCAAATTCCCAAAAATAAAAAAGATATGACTAAATTCCTTGGCAATATAGCTTCAACTTCACTTCAGCGAAGAGGTATTGATAGCAGCTTAGGGTCTTTTTTCGAGAGTAATAGTTTTTTTAATTTAAATACGGATATTAAGACTCCGCTATTATTGTGGGCCTCTAAGAATGATATTATTGTCGATAACGACCTGAACACACGAAAAGTTCAACTTATCAAAGAGAGTGATCAATCAGGAAATTTTGGAGTTCTTAATTTAAATGAAGGTAGCCATTGCGCCTTTCATGGTGCTTATGGGCCAATGGCGGCATCTACTGTCTTAAGATCTTTCATTTTATCCAATAGTCCTGAATATCTAAATAGAAATAAGAAAACTTCAAAAAAATGGTCCTTTGCGTTTAAGAAGTTAAATATTTCGGAGATGCATGTGGGACAGACGTTTGATTTTCTTGAGAAATCGCTATATTTAAAAGTTTCTTTTAAGATATTTAACGGGGAAAGTAGCTATTGTAAAAAAATAGGGCCATGGAGCAGTCAAAGCAGCTGTCATTCAGTTGTTTCCTATAATCTCCCAATTGAGGAATTTAAAGCCATGGGTGCCAGGGTTCCCAGAAACACTGTTGAAGCTGAGTCTTTATCACGGGAGTTCAATACCAAAATTGAATTTCAAACAGTAGGTTTTAAGACCCTAAATGGTACAAGTGACTCAGATTTTATGATCAGCTGGCGAGAGGGATTTGAATAAAATGGAGGATTTATTTAACGTTAGATTTTTTAATAGAAAGAATGCTGTTTTTTCGAAGTATTTTAAAAACGCTTAGAAAGCCAATCTTGATATAATTTTTGTTCGTTAAATTATTTAGCAAAGTTGAATTTTTAAAAAAAGAAAGCATGAGTTTTGTTTAAATTCTCATGCTTTCTTTTGCGAGCATCTTTAGCTCATTTCTCTATTCTAATGGCTGTCTATTCAATACTTGCTAAAGCATTTTTAAGTGCTTCTTCATTTTTTACGCCGATGAAGACTAGTTCAGCGCGACGTTCGTTTCGAACTGCATGGCCAGTAGCTTCAGACTCACCCTTGCCAATAGCCTCAACAGGTAAATCTTTTAAACCTGATTGTACAAGGATGTTCTTAACGTGCTCCGCTCTTGCCATTGAAAGTTTCTGATTCGAGCTGGATTTTCCAGTTGCATCAGCATATCCGATAACTTCAACTCTTTCCAAAAGATCCTTATTTTCATTCAGCACCTTGGCTACCTTCGCGAGATGCTTTCTGTCTTTTTTATTTACCGTGAACTTTGCAGATGTGAAAACGATTGTCCCAGGACTGGCTATGCTGCTGTAGTTGATGTCCCTGAGTAAAGGGGCGCTTTCAGTAAATTGAGCATTGCTAGCTGGGGTTTGCGTTTCGACTGCAAGTTTTTCTTGTTTTGGCTGGGCAGTTGTTGCTGCGGTTGATTTGACCGAAGTTTTATAAGCGTTAGGATTCCAGCCTATTTGGAAGTCGATCATGTACATGTAAACATTGTTTCCAGTATTATTAGTTAGTCCCATCGCTCTTGCTCCAACTCTTGTAAGCCAGGCAGGTGACGCGTTGAACTCCTTCAAGAATTGCAATCCAATGAATTGGGCGTCAGCTTGATTGGCGGCGTAGTTGACTCCCTGATTAGATAAGTGATCGGCTATGATACCAGCCTGCCAACGACTCTCCCATCGATACCTTGCCGCTAGCTCAACAGCCGCATTATTTATGGTTCTATCTTTTGCTGATGATTGAATAAAATACTGGCTGTTAAAGCCATACCCAAATTCAGCAATCCAAGGGCTCTCATAATAGTATGATCCCAAGATTTTTAAGGTGCCTGGTGTTCCTTCGGCCGAACCATTTTCACCGCCACCATAACCAGTGTACCCACCTCCAGCCCCCAGAAATGGGATCAGACCTCGTGGTGCTACTTCTACGGCTTCCTTCGTAAATTGCATGGAAGCGCTGGTAGGCGATTGATCTTGGGCTTGCGCCAGGGATGTTGCAAAAAGCAGAAACGCTGTAATTGTTTTTTTCATAAATATCTCCTTTTAATTCTCTGCCTAAGTATGTCCTCTGCTTTTTAGAAATCAAATTATTGAAAAGTCATGGTCGTATTTTTGTTTTGAAACATAGATTGATCTGCTTAAAGACAAATATCGATAATTCTTGCAAGAATTTGGCGTAAAAAAGCTCTGTGAGTTGAACCGCCGAAATAAAAAGTGAGGTACGAAGACTATGGTAAAAAATAGAGATAGATATAAAAAACTATTTTCTAGCTTTTAAGTTTTCTTAACTTTCTTATTTATAAAGATTCTTTGAACAAAACTGATGGTGGAAAAGAATTTTTGATTTTTGCCTTTGGTGAATCTTTGTGATTCATAGATGCCCATTTTTCCAGAAATTAAATAACTGGTAAAGCAGCAAAAAAAGGCATAAGGCGCTATGGTGGGGCCAAATAACTCTATAGCCATTATACTACAGGCTATTGGCGTATTTGCTGCGCCGGCAAAAACGGCAACAAAACCAAGAGCTGCAAGTAATTTAATCGAAATCGGTATGATTAAAGATAGCGCGCTTCCCAAGGTGGTCCCTATATAAACGAGAGGCATGAACTCTCCACCCTTAAATCCAGAACTAATAGATAGAGCAGAGAAAAATAATTTGAAGAAAGGCTGACTAAAATTAGAAATCTCTGTGAAGGCTTTCTGAATTGTTGCTATACCCAATCCAGAAAATTGCGACATTCCCTTTATATTGAATAGAACTGCCAAGATCAAACCACCAAAGAAGGCTTTGTAAGGCGGGTATTCAAACAGTCTTGTTTGGATTTTATTAAATTGTTTTGTCGTTAATATGAATAATCTTGCTGCCAGTCCGAAAATAATTCCTGCTATGACAACATAGCATACTATACTCATTTGAAATGGAGCGGTCTCTGGAAGGGAATATTGAGTATGGGAGTATTTAAGTAGACTTGTTGTCAGGTATGCACTGAATGATGCCACTAAGCATTCAAGAATTGCAAATAAATGCAATTTATCGACATCGATGAATTCTAATCCAAACAAAACTCCAGCCCATGGGGCTCCAAGTGCAGAACCAAAGGCAGCACTAGCACCCGCTGCTAAAAGATTTTTTCGCTCATGAATTTGAACATTAAAAAGCTTTGATACGCGATCTGACAGAGTTGCTCCAAGTTGCACTACAGCGCCTTCTCTGCCAGTAGAGGCACCAAACAAGTGTGATACTATCGTAGTAAGGAAAATTAAAGGGGCTAATTTGAAGGGAATTATATCTCTAGGAGTCTGAACTTCTTCAATAATTAAATTATTTCCACGTGATAAATGTTCCCCAAATTTAGAATAAATCCAGCCAATTAAAAGACCTGCAATAGGAAGTAACCAGATGACCTGTTTGTGAGCCTCTCTAGTCTGGGTGGCCCAATTCAAGGACCTTAAAAAAAGAACTGAGATGCCGCCCGAAAGCACACCGACGAGTATGCTTAGGGTGATTGAACGAAGGAGCCTTTTTAGTTTCTTATGATTTAATTTTTCCAATATCGACCTCTGTTTTTTCAAATAGGGAATTCAAAAAAAATACCTTGGATCAACAATTATTTATTATTAGTCAGTCAAAATAAAATTGCGGGCAGGCGAAAAAAAGTAGCCTGACCAAAATAATGCAAAAGCAGAATTAAACTTAATATTAATATCTTGGCTTGCGAAGAGATGCCTTTCAATCCTGAAATCCAGTGAATGGAATAAATTCAATGGGGGAATTTATTCCAAGGATAGCCTGTAGGCACTGTCTCGGGTAGAGAGATCCCTTGCTCATTAGGATTAAACCTTCAAGTCCCTTTTTGTTTGAAGTAAATGTTCCTGAAAAATCACCATCAATATAAGTTCCCTTAAATGTGGAGATATAACCGTTATTGCTGATGTAGGGTCTACCCAAAATACTTAAAGTAGCCGGAGTAAGGTCGGAGCGATATATTGCGCTTAAGGCTGTATCTGTGCCATCTGTTTTATCGGAGTCACGATGAAAATTCCCGGCAAGGGCGGGTATCTGATTTTGTGGATCAGTGGTGTCCTCGTATAACGAGAGTAGCATTCTTGCAGTGTATGATTTTTTAAGTGAACCACCCTCTGTGGTCAAAACGCACCCCATGTATGACCCGGCAATCTCTGCATATTGTTGTCTGAGTCTCTCATTATATTCTTCCTTGGCTCCATTAGAAGAAGATGAACTATTGCTGCTTGTCTTTATTAGTTCAAGCACTCCAAGTTCATTCATGGCTGATTTAACAGTACCGGTCATTCGATTTTCCGTAACATGTGCAAAAATAGTATTTACTTCATCCAGGTCATTTTTTGTTTTTTCATCATCATTGATAAGGGTGAGTTGGCCCGTTTCTGGAGTAAATGAAATAGAAAAATTAATCAGTGGCTGTCCCAGGGGTTTAATTTTCAGATAAGAGGCTGAAAGAATGGTATGAATACGTGCGCTGCCATCAGGATTTTTAGTGCCCTCTGAAACAGCCAAAGTTGTCAGATTTATTTGGATTTGTTCGTCACCACTCACTGTTTTTATGATGCCAGAGTAAGAGCCTGCAATTCGGTTAAAATTTGCTGCAATTTGAGCGTTTTGCTCGGCCATTTTTTTGCTCTGATTTGATGAACCTAATTTATCCTGTTCGTAAGAGCAAGAACACAACGTGATCAAAAGTGCATTTAAAAAGATCGCAAAGAAAATTTTTGGCTTAGTAGAAATATATTTAAAAGTCTGAAAATAAAGCGTCAAATTTTTTGTATTTTTGGACATATTTTACCTCTTTAAAGTTCTCTTTCTGAACTTTCAGGAATGAGTTCGTCTCTAACTGCAGCCCACTCATTGAGCGCAATGTGATAACCGCCGATGGCTTGAATATAGGCCAATTCGGCATTTACAAAGTTATTCATCGCTGTGATTAAAATTGAAATATCAGTTCTTCCTTGCGAATAAGATCGGTTCATTTCCTGCACCGCTTTTTCGCGAAAGATTTTTTGTTTTTCAGTGCTTAAAGCAAGTGAGTAGGTTTCGTGAACTTTTCTTTCAGATTGAAGTTGGATATCCAAAGCCTGCAAAGTTTGAAGCTTTAGATGTGTTTCTTCGAGATCTGCATTTATCTTTTTATTGATTAAGTCCTCATTTTGTATGTCAGATCCAAAATGATAATTTACTTTAAATCCGATATAATATTTTGGGCGATTTGCTGATATCACCGCTGAATAAGAATCTTGAGAGTTTTCACCCCAGCCTGTGCTTGATATTTTACCTACCAAATTTAAACTAGGAACGCTCTTGGATCTTGAGGCAATAAGGTTTTCTTTGGCTGCTTCAACCTTATATTTCTGAGAACGAACTGAACGAAGCTCTTCGATATTTTTAGCGGATAATTTTGGAACTGAGGGTAGAGTTTTTTCGACGTCAAATTCAATTTCTGTATCTGGGGCCAGGTTGAGAAGCGTAATTAAAGTGGACAAATTGTTTATGTAACTCGTTGAAGTGCTCTTTACTGCTTGTTCTCGCGATTCATACTCAGCCTGTGCTTGTGGAAGGTCTCCAGGATTTGAATAGCCAAGTGAGGTTTTTCTTTTAACAGCCTCAACGAGTTTTTTATAACGATCCCTGGACGATATGGCCTCTTTGAAGTTTTCTTGGGCAGTGTATGTAGTCCAGTATTGGCGGATAGCCTCCAGGACAACTTCTTCAAGATTATTGGCACGCAATATACTTTGAGCTTCGAAGGTGTTTCGTACTGAATTTGAAATCGCTCTATCTGCTGTTCCAAAATAATTTGCCCATAAATTCTGCTCAAGAGTTAGCCCGAGATTGTCTAAGGTTTGGTTGTCAGGTGGGGGGGGAGTAAAAGTTGAGTCTATATTGGATTGCTGTGAGCTTCTCGCGTATTCCAGACCGAGCAATGTTCCAGAGCTCAGTGCCTTAGTGAGTAAAACGTTGGTTTTGTACTGTTTGTATTTATTATTATAAGGAGTGTTTCCAGAATTAATCAAATTTGTTGAGTTATCGAACTGATATCCGGAGTCGAAAATCAGATTCCAATCATAGATTGACATGTTTTGAATAACATTAAGGCGGTACGTTTGAAATTGAAGGTTAACTTCGTTTGTTTTGTAGCCTTGTGCTAACGACAATTCGGCTACAATTTTCTGGTTCAATTTAAGTTCTTTTGTTGAGTTCGGGATAGCTAACACTTTCACGTTGTACATGGTGGTTAGAACTAGAGCTAAAGAAAAGAGGTAATGCATCTGCTTTAAAAATAATAATTTTTTTACCATGTTAATTTGCTTCCGACATCAAAGCTGTCTTTTTGTATAGTCATCTGGTTTGAAGGATTCAAGGGTGTTCTTTGAGTGTAAGATGCAAAGAGTTGGACGGATTGGCTCGCCTCAAAACTAAGCTCAAGGTTCATACTTTGAAAATTAAATTGGCGGCTAAATCGTGCGTACTCGTTTGAAGATGTTTGGGTGTAGTCTAAATTGCCAAATTGAGGAGTGAAAGTCATAGTCGGGAGATATTTTTGGGTATTTTGCTGCCATGAAATTGAAACTGAAGGACCTACTGAGAGAATCATGGTGTTTAATCTGCAATCGCTGATGTTGTATCCTGACTCAAAAGTAGTCGTTGTGGTTTGCGATGCTAATGATGCATCAGCGCGAATTCCAAAATTCCATTTTATTCTAGGGTCTAAATTAAAAGGTTTTGGGAGTTCAATTTTTTTTGTCTGAGCTCCGATGAGAATACCAGGCATGAAGGCTTGCCCAGCTTTGTTTAAATAAAATTTTGTACCTGAATCTGACGTGTGGATACCACTCGGATTATAAGATTGCCCCTTCAGGCCGGCAAAAATTTTCCAACTGCGAGTTATAATTTCTGGGCGAGGGTCCTTTAAAACTAACATGCCACTTGAAACCTGTGCCGTGGTTGCTGATTGCTTCTGCTGGCCATCAATTTGAGATTCAGCAAGGGCTTGATTGCGAAGGTTTTTTACCGAGGTGATGGCTAAGGATTGATTTGATATTAATAAAAACGAAAGAAAAACCACAAAAAAATTTGATTTCATAAGCCTTATTTTTCTAACTTTCTGAAAATTGAGGAGTTCCCAGGAATAGACTGGTGGGGGTGGGGTGTCAACTGGGAATCAGTGGATCATTGTGTTGAAAGTGGTGAGTAAAGAATACTAGAATGACCTAAGTTTATCATAATCAAGTTCTTAATTCGATATTGGTGTTTTAAATGCCATAATTTGATTGTGAGAAAATAAGAGAGGTTGTTTCCGATGAAAATTTCAGATTTATCCATTAAAAATCCAGTTTTTGCATGGATGTTGATGTTCGGGTTGATGATGTTCGGCTTAATTTCTTTTTCTAGGATGGGCGTCAGTCAATTGCCCGATGTGGATTTTCCAACAGTCACTGTAAATGTTACATTAGTGGGGGCGGCTCCGGAGGTGATGGAGACACAAGTTGTAGATCCCATTGAGAGCGCATTGATGGGTGTTGAGGGCGTTAAGTCCATCAGTTCGAACAGCAAAACAGGCTCAGCGACTGTTACAGTCGAATTTAGTCTTAATCGCAGTATTGATTTAGCTTTGCAGGATGTTCAGGCTAAGGTCGCCAGTGCGCAAAAGCTTCTTCCAAAGGAAGTTGATCCACCCACTATTTCCAAGACAAACCCTGATGATCAACCCATTTTGTGGTTGGCGCTCACCTATGATCGTGGGGATCTTGAGTTTTTGATGAGGTACGCACGAGACTATTTGAAAGACCGCTTCACGACGGTTGATGGTGTTGGAGATATTTTCTTTGGAGGGTATACAGATCCGGTTTTACGGGTCTCTGTTGATCCAAAGAAGCTGCCTCAATACAATATTTCTGTAAACGATGTTATTGATGCGATCAAGAGTGAGCATTCTGAATTGCCCGGTGGCTATATAGAGACTGAAAAAAGTAATTATAATGTGCGCACTATGGGGGAGGCAAGAACCCCCGAGGAATTTAGGAACATTGTGATCAGTAAAAGGGCTGGCCAGATTATCCAAGACCCCACAAATATGGTCAAGATTAAACAGGTTTCCGAGGTAGAGATGACGTTGGATGATATCACTCGAATATCACGATTCAATGGGACACCAGCACTTGGCTTGGGAATTCGAAAGCAGCGTGGATCCAATGCTGTTGCTGTGGCTAGGGCAGTTAAAGAAAAAATTAAAGAGATTCAGTCTCAATTACCCCCCGGGATGAATATTTCAGTTAATTTTGACAGCACACTTTTTATTGAAAAGTCAGTTCATGAGTTAAACATGCACCTTCTGATGGCCGTAATTTTAACTGCTTTAGTCTGTTGGATGTTTTTGGGGAGCTGGTCAGCGACCTTCAATGTGCTGCTGTCCATTCCAACATCATTGTTGGGAGCTTTTATTGGATTGTATTTTTTGGG
The DNA here is from genome assembly GCA_947449255.1 of Pseudobdellovibrionaceae bacterium. Lineage (GTDB taxonomy): Bacteria > Bdellovibrionota > Bdellovibrionia > Bdellovibrionales > Bdellovibrionaceae > Bdellovibrio. Next base: position 205,008 of record CANFQX010000004.1, on the reverse strand, counting down.
TTACACTCTGAATACATTTACACTTTTAGGGCTAACACTGGCGATTGGCATTGTTGTGGATGATGCCATCATGGTTCTTGAAAATATTTTTAGATACAATGAAAAGGGTCACGGTCAAATTGAATCTGCAATTTTGGGATCTCGTGAAATTGCATTTGCTGCTATGGCTGCAACAGCCGCTGTTATTGCTATATTTCTTCCAGTAGCCTTTATGAAGGGAGTTATTGGAAAGTTTTTTATGCAGTTCGGAGTTACTATTTCATTGGCTGTTTTCTTGTCATTGATAGAATCATTGACCATAACACCAATGCGTTGTGCTAATTTTATTCACCATGGTGAACGCACAACAAAAATTGGTCGAGCCTTTGAAACTTTCATGGATTCACTTCGCTTGGGATATGAAAAATGGCTAGTTAAGTCCTTGCAGCATCGCTGGACGATTATTTTGGGATCTGCTGTTTTTGTGGCACTTTCTTTTGTGTCAGTAAAGTTTTTAAATAAGGAGATGAGTCCAGCTCAAGATCAAAGCATTTTTATGGCACGTTTAGTTTTACCGGTCGGAAGTTCTTTGGCTTACACCGATGGACAAGTGAAGCTGGCTGAACAGTGGTTGCAGACACAGCAAGAAGTGAAGCAGGTCTATGCTAGTGTTGGTGGCTTTGGCGGTGGCATTTCTGATGCGAACACAGCGATGATGTTTATCACGTTAAAGGACTATCAGGATCGCCCAATAGATAAGGTGTCTGGAGCAAGGAAAAGTCAGCAAGATTTTATGCAACTCACTCGAACAGCTTTTTCAAAAATTAAGGATTTACGTCCAGTATTGATGGATATGTCAATGCGTGGATTTTCAAATGGCCGCGGTTACCCAATCGAGTTTACGATCTTAGGGTCTGATTGGGAAAAGTTGGCAGCAATGTCACAAAAAATGATGAAGGAAATGGACTCCAGTGGATTGATGGTGGATGTGGACACAAATTACCTTTTAGGCATGCCGGAAATTCAAATTAAGCCAGACCGAATAGCTGCAGCTCAACATGGAGTCAGTATAAATGCTATTGGCACAACAGTAAATGCGATGATTGGAGGTGTTAAGTCGGGTCAGTATCCTGAGGGCGGCCACCGCTATGATATTAAAGTGAAGCTGAGCCGGCGTGAAGAGGCTATGAAAGAAATTAAAAATTTATTGATTGGCAATAATAGGGCCAATTTAATTCCAATTGGTAAAGTCACAGTTCAGGAAATGAATAAGAGCTTGCAGTCTATTTCTAGAACAGATCGGCAAAGAGCAATCACAATAACAGCAAATTTAAAGGCTGGAGCTTCCCAGCAAGATGCTATGGCAAAAGTGGAACAAATTGGCAAGCGGGTGCTGGAGCCTGGATATATGTTAGATCAAGGTGGAAGCACAAAAACCTTTAAAGAATCGTTCCAAGGATTGATCATTGCGCTGGTTATGGGACTTGTAATCGCCTATATGATATTGGCGAGTCAGTTTAATTCATTTATTGATCCATTTACAATTTTGATGGCATTGCCATTTAGTTTTAGTGGGGCCTTTTTCGCTCTGTTAATAACCAATCAATCTTTAAATATGTTTTCGATGATTGGATTATTACTACTTATGGGAATTGTAAAAAAGAATTCAATTTTATTAATTGAATTTACCAATACTGTCAGAGACAGAGGGACAAGAGATGCTAATGCTGCATTAATTGAAGCCTGTCCAATTCGACTTCGTCCAATTCTCATGACATCTATTGCAACGGTTGCTGCTGCCATTCCATCTGCGACGGCAACGGGGGCTGGATCTGAAACAATGAGGCCAATGGCCTTATGCTTAATTGGGGGAGTCCTGGTTTCCACAGTGCTGACTCTTTTTGTAGTTCCTTGTGTTTACTCTTTGATGGATAAGTTTAGAAAAAGAGATGATGCGCGTGAAAAAACCAAAAAAGCCTTTGCTGCAGTTTTGGAAGTTCAGCAATAATTCTAAAAAGGACCGTTTCAAAAACAGTATAGAAATACTCTTGTCGATCAGCATTAAAAATAAAGAATATTGTAGAATTAAAAAGGTCGTCAAGAGACGGCCTTTTTGGTTTGTTAATAATTATTTTTTTGCTTCTGTCGGTTTATTTGCTTCTATCTTGATGGATAAAGTAATTTCATCGCCTACAACCGGGCCTGCTTCAGCAAGTTTACTCCATGTAAGTCCAAAATCTTTACGATTAATTGCTCCGGTGGAAGAAAAAACCACTTTGTGGTTGCCGTAGAGATCGTTGACTTCGCCAAGGTATTTAGTGTTCAAGGTTATTTCTTTTGTGTGGCCTTTGATGGTAAGATCGCCAACTAGTTTTAAATCTTCAGTAGCACCACTAATTTTTTTTGTAACAAACGTAATCTTTGGGTTTTTTGCAGCATCAAAAAAATCAGGACTTTGGAGATGAGTGTCACGATTTTTATTGTCTGTGCTAATGCTCGTGACATCGATATTCAGATTTGCTTTTGATTTTTCTAATTGAGAGTCAATGGTGATTGCTCCATCAAATTTTGTGAAACGACCTTCAACCGTCGCAATAACCAAATGGGCAACTTCAAAGCCTATTTTTGAATGTGCGCTATCGATTTCATATTGGCCAGCTGGTATTGCTTTTCCTGCATAGGCTGATAGACAGGATAGTGTAAGCATTGTGCTGATGAACATATTTTTCATTTCAATTCTCCTTGTTTATGGTTTGTAGGATATACGAAAATATATTCAGAACAATTAAATTTCCCAAAGCATTCCTTCTTCAGGACCACAAGCGAGAAAAATTGAGGGTGTATAGATATACGAAAATAAGGATTAAATTTTAGGATCGAATATCTTTATGTAATGTTAGAAAAATTAGAATAGTTTCTCGATAAAAATTTGGTATATCTCGGGATAGTTAAAATGAAATAATATTCCAGTTATAGAAGCCCAAAGTAGACCAATAATTACAAAGACCAAGAATTGAGGAAAATTTTTGAGGTCGAAAATTATTCGATCAGAATTTATTAAGTTTTCCGATTGACCACGAGCAACTGCTATTTTTAATTTTTTTGAAAGGCCTTGAGCCAGTCCCACTCGCTGTGCAAGCTCCATCTTGTAAAAATGCACACCGACGAGAGTACTCGAATCAGCATTATTTTCAAGTCGAGTGACAATCCCATAGCAAGCCATTTGAGTGGAGCCAGGTGGAATGAATTGAATTTTTATTACTTCACCCAGAAGCGGGCATAAGTCATCAGCTGCGGTGAAAGACAGTCCGGTTAAAGAGACATTTTTGATTTCGGTTCCTTCTTCCCAGGGTGTTTTTTTTGGGCCGGCAATTCGAATAAGATTGTTATCCTCAGTGTCGAGAATATATCTTGGAGATCTGCCATGATAACGAGCTAGACTATTCATACAGGACTTGTCGGCTTTTAAAGTTCGTTCCTAAAGAATATTGATTAGAAAACTTATCAACCCAAATTTTTTATTTTTTTGTCGAAGTCTTGGTCATTGAATTGAGGGTCTCATTTCGGTCCAAGACGGCCTTAATTCATTTTTTTTAGGGGCGGAGAACAATTTTTATCTTTATCTTTACCTTTACCTGAATTTCCTACCATAAAGTCAGTCCTACCGAAATGAAGTTAGCACTGTTTGACAACATGAAAAACAGAATATTAGCGGTCAATTATGTCTTTAGTCAGACAAATTGTTGCTTATTCGACGGGTGATCGAATCGCAAATAAAATGGAAAAAATATGAATTAAAACGGGGGTTGATATGTCACGGTTGCTACCTTTAAATTTCGATTTAAGTGGAAAAGTTGCATTTGTTAGTGGTGCTGCTTCAGGCATTGGGGAGGCGACAGCTCAAGCCTTTGGCCAGGCGGGTGCTTGGGTGGCCGTCTCTGATATCAATGAAGACGGTGGTCTTAGGACTGTTCATACGATACAAAATGCGGGGGGAGAGGCCATTTTTTTTAAATGTGACGTCGCGAATCCAAAATCCATCGAAAATACTATGGGAGATATTGTTAAAAATATGGGCCGGATCGATTTTGCTTTTAACAATGCAGGCATCGAGGGAGAAAGTCAGAGTGTTGTGGACTGCACCGAGGAAAACTGGCAAAGGACAATGGACATCAATTTGCGTGGTGTGTGGTTGTGTATGAAACACCAAATTCCCATCATGTTGAAAAATGAATCTGGAGCGATCGTGAACTGCTCATCCATTGCCGGTCTGGGTGGTTTTGTCAATATGCCGGCCTATGTCGCCAGCAAACATGGGGTCATTGGTCTTACCAAAACTGCGGCCTTGGAACTTGCGACCAAAAATATTCGAATTAATTCTATCTGCCCAGGTGTTATCCAAACTCCAATGATCGATAGGCTGGTGCATGGAGATTCAAATGAGCTAAAAAGACTGGTTCAGATGGAGCCAATGGCAAGGGTCGGGAGGCCGGAGGAAATCGCCTCAGCCGTATTGTGGCTTTGTTCTGACCATTCATCTTTTGTCACGGGCCATTCTTTAGTTGTTGATGGTGGATGCAAGGCCAACTAGAGTTAAGTTTTGGATAAAGGATGTCTAAGTGACAATTGAAAGATACAAGGTTGTTAGTGGCGTGCAGATCATTGAAATTCGCGTCAGTGACGTGCAAAGGCTTTTTGACTCAAGAGATCCCGCCCCTTTTCGAGAGCGCGATCTGGATGATAATTTCACTCAATACCTTGAAGCCTACTTAGATGAGCTTTCAGTGTATCGTCCCCTTAAATTGCAAATTTATATCACTCATAAAAGCTCTGAGGTGGGAGCACAGGTTATTAAAAGCGCCATCCATGAATATTTTAAATATCAAATTCAAATTAAGCAGGGCCAGTTTGCCAAGGTTTTTCGAACTGCACAATTGTTTCTATTCATTGGATTAGTGATCCTATGTCTTTGTCTTGGAATGTCTCAATTGATAAAAAAGATAGATTCAGAACTAGTAAGTACAACCCTTCGAGAAGGGGTTGTCATATTTGGATGGGTCTCAATGTGGAAACCTTTTGAATTGATCTTGTTTGACTGGTATCCGATCTATGATCGAATACGAATATATAGACGTTTAGTGCAAGCGGATATTCAAGTTATATTTGAAGAGGCTTAAGGCTCATTTGTGGGTTTTCTAAATTTATTTGGTCAAGGTTAATCGTATCATGCAGTTTTGGAATCACGACATTCAACTTTAGAGTGTCCTGTATCTTACGGCGCAATTCATCAGAGGAATTGGGCTCCCCGTGGACTAAAAAGATGACCTGGGGTCGGTGGGGACTGCAGCTTAACCAATTGAGTAGTTCTTGCTGGTCAGCATGGGCGGAGAAAGCTTCAGAATTTATTACTTGGGCCTGGATATCCAAATAGATGCCATGCAATTTAATTCTCTTTTGCCCTGAGGCAAGCAACCATCCTCTTGTCCCTATGACCTGAAATCCTGCCAGGAGAATAATATTTTTCGAATCTCCAGCAAAGGCTTTGAGGTGATGCAGTACACGCCCTCCGGTCAACATTCCACTAGCAGCAATAATTATCATGGGGCCTTTTTTTTCATTGAGGCGTTTTGATTCTTCAGCATTTTTAATGAAATGAACTTCTTGAGTGACTGCCTCAAATTTGTTGAGTTCTATTTTTTGAAATTGAGAATATTTTTGATAAAGATGCCAGACTTCCTCTCCCATTGGAGAGTTATAATAGATCGGTATTGAGCTTGGAATCTGACCCGATTGTTTTAAACAAACAATTTCGTAAAGCAAGTTTTGGGATCTACCAACGGCAAAGGCAGGAATCAGCAAAACCCCATTTTTTTGATAAATTTGGTTGATCAATTTTTTTAGAATATCCCCGGAAGTCTCTGGACTATGAAGACGGTCGCCATAGGTTGATTCCATGACAACATATTCAGCTCCTTTTGGAATTGATGGTATAGGCATTAATGGATCCTCTGTGCGGCCTAAGTCTCCTGAAAAGAAGATTCTTTTTTTTGCATCAACGATCAAGACTGAGCTGGCTCCAAGAATGTGTCCACCAGAACTCAGCTCTATTTGAAATTGTCCTATTGAAAAAGCTTTATTTAATTCCTTTGATTGAAAATTTAAAAAAGATTTTTCGGCATCCGCGATGTCATAAAGGGGAAGGGCTGGATGATGCTTTGAAAAGCCCTTTTTGTTCGCATATTCAGCATCTTCCATTTGTATTTTTGCAGCATCTAGCAAAATTATTTTTGCTAACTCTAAAGTGGGTGCAGTTCCAAAGATTGGACCGTTAAAGCCATTTTTAACTAGCAACGGAATATACCCACAGTGATCTAGGTGTGCATGAGTTAAAATAACTGCCTTTAGCTTGGCGGGATCAAAAAGCATTTTGTCCCAATTGAGCAGGCGCAGTTGTTTGAGTCCTTGAAATAGACCACAATCAACGAGAATGAGATCTTCATCTGACGAGATTAAAAACTTTGAGCCCGTGACTGTGCCAGTTCCACCTAAAAATGAAATTTTCATAAACGACCTCTGGTGTAAGGGTTTAATTGGCAGCAGCAGTTTTTTAAATTGTGTGATCACCAGTGAGCGTAGTCACCTTTCAACTTTTTAATTATTTATTTGGAATCCTACTTTGCGAAGGTCGGACGGCAATGTAGTATTACAAAATGACAAATCAATCGAAAGATCCAGCATTAAAGTTAGTGAACGTCACAGTGAGGCTAGGCGGAGACTACATCTTGAAAGATGTTAATCTTGAAATATCTCACGGAGAGACTCTGGTTATTATTGGCCCGAGTGGATCAGGGAAAACAGTTCTATTGAAGACAATGGCGGGGATTTATAAACCTGAAAAGGGACATGTTTACTGCGAAGGCGAAGATTGGCAGAATCTAAAATCGAATGAAAAAATAAAGTTAGCTCGCAAAATTGGAATGCAGTTTCAGAAAAGTGCTCTGTTTGACTCTTTGGACGCCTTTGAGAATGTGGCCTTCCCCCTGAGAGAACACACAAAAATGACAGAAGCAGAAATTGAGTTGAAAGTTAAAGAATGTTTGTCGTCCGTAGGATTGTTAGATGCCATTCATCTGATGCCCTATGAGTTATCAGGAGGCATGCAACAACGCCTAGGAATTGCTAGATCCTTGGCCTTAAATCCTGAAATTATTTTTTATGATGATCCTACGGCAGGGCTTGATCCCATCAACACAGACACGCTGTTGGAGCTAATAGCTCAACTTAAAAGTCATTTTCATTCAACGATCATTATGGTGACCCACAGCCTAAATTGTGCTTATAAAATGGCGGATAGAATTGTTCTTGTGGGAAATAAACAAGTTGTCTTGGCGGGTTCGGTGGAAGAAACTCAAAAATCGACACATCCCCTGGTGAGGCAGTTTGTTGCTGGTGAATTGGAAGGGCCGCTGAAGTGGGATTAGTAAACTCTAATTTATCCTTGAGTAAGGGATTCTATTTTCGCCCTAACTATTTCTAAATCTTTTAACAGTTCATATTTCCTTTTTTGAGAAGAGAACCATCTTTCAGTGGCATTGACAAGGTCAGGGGAGTTTTTTATCCCTCGTTTATATTCTCCAACCGTCAGGTCAAAATAGTGCTTTGATGTTTCTAATCGACGTTCGTTGATCTTGAATAGATCTATGAGTTCACTCTGTTTGCTCAATAAAATATGAAAGTCACTTGAGCCTGAAATTTCGGCCTGTTGAGCCTGTGCTTTTGTAGCAAGGCTTGAGTAAAGAGCTGATTTTTTTTTGTGAGTGTATTCGAAGCCTGTAAAAAGTGGAATGCTAAACTGCAAAGAATATCTATATTCATTGTTTGCACTAGAGGTGCTTTGATCAGGTGTTATTCGCCCAAAACTGTAGCTAAGGTCTATGCTAGGATAGTTTTGGGAATCAACAAGTAGAGGATCTAAGACACTTATTTGACTTATAAGAATTGAACGCTGAACCTCTGGGTTATTTTGCTGCGAGTAGGGCCTAGATTTGCTGAGTTGATCAAGGGTCTCAAATTGCAGGTTATCCAAATCACTGTCGGCTTCATCTGATCCAAAAAGCTGCACGAGCTTTTCATGAGACTCTTTGTGGAGTTGGTTAAATTGCTGAATCTGTAACTGGATTTCTTGTTCACGAAGTTCAAGTTCTAAATTATCTACGCTGCTTGTGAGACCTGCCGCAGTTTTCTTTGACGCCATTTTTGTTTGTTCTTTAGTCACATTCAATTCTAAAGCAAGAATATGCTGCATACTGTGTAGATAAATCATTTCACTGAGGATTTCAGTCAGCTTTATTTTCAAATAACTTTGGTTAAGCTTAAAATCTAATTTCGAAATTTCAACCTCGATGGTATTTTTTTTAAGAATATTTTGATCTCTGTATCCTCTAAAAATATTCAATCGTCCTTCAATATATCCAAAATATCCCTTGTCATTCAATAGGGGCTCATCGATGTGGCTTTCGCCCCATCCGGCTACTGCCGAAAGTTGAGGATAGTAATTTGAATAGGATGAATCTAGCTGGCTCTTTTTAGCTTCTATGTCGTTTTTAATACTTTTTAAGGTTTGATTTCTTTCGGTGAGTTTTTTTTCAAAGTTAGAAAATCCTACCAATGAAAAAGCATTCATTGTGAACATGAAAAAGATTAAAAAAAATAAAATCTTCACTGGCAAGACCACCTTTAAAAATAAAGCTAAGCGCTAATTATGATTTTGAAAATGGAAGCTATTGCTTTTCCATTTGAAAATGAAATTCGCTTTTTCTCTGATTGAATTCGGTCGCAATATTAATTTCTACCCGATGATTTTTTTTGAAATCAACCAGAGTTGAAAATACTCCGTTGTTGCTTTTAAAAAGCAATATTTCAGTTTTTCCCTTTGGAGCCTTAGCCGTGCCAGAGATTTTTACTTTTTCAACAGGTAAATCCTTCCCATCGTGCGAGAGCGCGTAAATAGTTAGTTCTTTGTCGTTGGTGATGTATTCAATATTAATTTCTTTGCCCCCAATCGCAGTTCCCCCGTGAGTAGAAGGCAGAACACCAGGGACGCTATGCCCTTCGTGGGCCCAGCTATTAAAGGTAAAAAGAGAAGCCAGGGTGATCAGTCCGGCGATGGTAGTCGAAGTCATTGAATGTTTCATGAGAGCTCCTGCAATTAAGTTAAAGTGAGGTCAATATTGTTAGACGATAATTTTTCAGTGGCCGATTTTTTGCCAAAATGAAAGAAAACCAAAGGTGTGACGAATATGTCAAGTAGGGTTGAACTAAAGAGCCCGCCAACAATAACTATCGCAACCGGGTGAAGAATTTCTTTGCCTGGTTCGCCCTGAGCAAATATAAGCGGCAACAACCCAAGAGCGGCTGTTAAGGCGGTCATCAACACCGGAATGAGGCGCTCTTGAGATCCACGAATGACCATGTCTTTGCTGAAAATTTCATTTTCATTTTTCATCAGATGGAGATAGTGAGAGATCATCATAATTCCATTTCGACTTGCAATTCCGCAAAGAGTTATAAACCCAACCATTGTGGCCACCGATAATGTTCGATCGGTGCAAAAAAGTGCGATTAAGCTTCCAATCAGAGCCATTGGGATATTTAGCATAATTTGCAGAGCGATGAAAGTGGATTGGAAATGTGTGTAAAGGACTAAAAAAATACCTAGTATTGAGATAAAGGCTAAAAGTAGCATTAATTCATTAGCAGATTTCTGACTTTCAAATTGCCCCCCATATTGAATAAAATATCCTTCAGGCAATTTTTGAGAGCCATTAATCTTAGCTTGCACTTCCTTTATAAGGCTTTCAATGTCTCGGCCCGCCGAGTTTGCTGAAATGACTATTCTGCGCTGTCCATTTTCTCTGCTAATCTGATTGGGGCCCTGAGACTCATAAATATCTGCAACTTGGGCAAGTGCAACTTTATTGCCATCTGGCATAATTTTCAAAATTGTGCCCTTAATGACATCGAGGTTGGCTCTCGAACCATCATCAAATCTCATAAAGACATTAAAGTTTCTTTGCTGATCGAGGACCTGACTGATGACTTCTCCATTCAAGGCTTTCTCTAGTGTTTCAGCAATGTCCCCAAGGACTAAGCCGTATTTTGCGGCCTCTTCTCTCATAAGTTGAATTTTTATTTGGGGTATTAAGACTTGTTGTTCAATTTGAACATCAACAAGTCCAGGTACATCATGGATGGTTTTGAAAATATTTGCAGCTTGAACTCTTAAAATGCTCAGATCATTTCCAAAAACTTTAATAGCAATTTGTGCTCTCACCCCGGAGAGAAGGTGGTCTAACCTGTGAGATATGGGCTGGCCAATGTTGAAAAGAATTCCATCCACTTTGTTTAGTTTTTCTCTAATTTCATTGAGGACAGTGGAACGGGCTCGACCCCCACCTTTGAAATCAACATCAATTTCTGAAGAGTGGACCCCTTCTGCATGTTCATCGAGTTCAGCCCTTCCTGTGCGGCGGGCAACTCGATTGACTTCGGGAACAGCTAAAAGAATTTTTTCAATTTCAATTCCACCTTTGTTCGATTCGGAAAGAGAAATTCCTGGCTGAGCCAAGGCACTTATAGTCGCTGTTCCTTCGTTGAATTTTGGTAGAAAATCTTTTCCCATCATTGGAATGAGTAAAAGGCTGAGCAACAAGAGTAAAGTGGAGCCAATTAATATAAGCTTGTATTGATCCAAGGATCTTGAAAGAGCTTTTTTGTGCCACAATTTTATGAGATTGGTCAGGCGGCCATCTTGATGCTCAGTTAATTTATTTTGCGTCAAGAATAAAGAGCAAAGAACGGGGGTCACTGTCAATGAGACCACGAGTGAAGCAACCAAAGAGATAATGTAAGCTAGGCCTAGGGGAATAAACAGTCGTCCTTCTATTCCACTCATAAAAAATAAGGGAACAAAAACTAAAATGGTAATCATTGTTGCAAAAACGATTGAATTGCGAATTTCTGAAGACGCGCGGTAGACAACCTGCAGATTTGGCAGCGGATTCTTGCTCAATCGATTTTCCCTGAGTCTTCTGTAAACATTCTCCACGTCAACGATGGCATCGTCTACAAGTTCTCCAATCGCGATGGCGAGGCCACCAAGAGTCATTGTGTTCACAGTCAAGTCAAAGTATTGAAAGCAAATTAATGTAATTAGCAGTGAAAGGGGAATAGCAGTTAGGGTTATTGCTGTTGTTCTGATGTTCATTAAAAAAATGAATAAGATTATGAAAACGAAGAAACTGCCGTCTCGCAAAGCCTCTTTGACATTAGCGATGGAAGACTCAATAAAGTGAGCCTGCTTAAAGAGATCCTTATTAATAACCATTCCTTGAGGAAGCGCTTTTTCAATTTGTTGCAATTCAGAGTCAATTTTTTTTGTTAATTCGATTGTATTTGCTGTCGGTTGTTTTTGAATGCTCAGGATAACAGCGGGTTTACCGTTAATGCTGCCATCGCCGCGTTTAGTTTGAGAACCTATTTTAACCTCAGCAATATCTTTTACGAATACAGCTTTTCCAAAATGCATTCCAACCAGGGTCTTTTCGATATCTTCTTCAGAATGAATCGAGCCTATATTGCGAATAAGGTACTCTTTTTTATTGATATCGATGTAACCACCAGTGGTATTCAAGCTGATTTTTGAAAGTCCTTTTTCTATATCTTCTAAGGCCAGTTGTGATTTTTGAATTTTTTCTGCTGAAAGCAGGATCTGGTATTGCTTTACCTCGCCACCTATTGAAACAACTTGGGCAACGCCGGGGATGGTCATAAGCCTTGGGCGTAGATTCCAATCTGCAAATGTTCTGAGGTCCATGGGGCCGATTTTTGGATCTTCTGCTGAAAGTCCGACAAGCTGTATCTCTCCCATGATGGAGGCTATGGGGCCCATCACTGGAGTCACTTGGCGGGGGAGCTTTTCCTTTGCCAGTTGGAGTCGTTCTGCAACCAATTGGCGATTGTGATAAATGTCTGTATTCCAGCGAAATTCGACGTAGATGATAGAGAGGCCTATCCCCGTTGTCGATCGCACGCGCTCTACATCAGGAATGCCATTCAATACTGTTTCAAGTGGAAGGGTCACAAGTGTTTCAATTTCCTCTGGAGCCATTCCTGGTGACTCCGTCATAATATTGACGGTGGGGCGGTCAAGGCTAGGAAATACATCGATTGGCATTTTCTGAAGAACAAAGATTCCATAAAATGCTGCCATGAGGGCAAAGATGATGACCAGTGCTCGGTGAGTTAAAGAAATCCGAATGATTCGATCCAACATGGGGACTCCTTTAGGATGCAATCTCTAATGATGTTTGTTGTGCCCGCCATTCTGGCGAGTAGTGTCTTTTTGAATGAGCTTGAGGGGAAGTTGATAGGACACTTCATTTCCTTTTTGGCCTTCGCGTTGGCTTTCAATGTAGATCACGCCTTTTTTTGAAAGGTCTATTGATGAGGGAAATTGGCATCGATAGAAATCCGTAGAAGGTGTGCAAGTCGCTTTCATTTTTTTTGCGTTGGCATAAGAGACACTAACACTTGCGTCTTTCATTGAAGGGTTTTTCCAGTTCATATCTAGAAGATAGAGCTTAAATTCTCTTTTTCCTTCAGGCACAAGTTCAAGGTGAAAGGTCCCCGGCATCTTGATAAAACCGCTATGAGGACCGGCTGAGTCTTCCCCATGAGCAAAGACAAAAGTGGGTACAATTGCAGTTAGAAGTATTAGCATGTTTTTCATTAGTGCCTCCGAGATAATTTTGAATCAAACCATGAAAAAAAATGGAAGTGTAATAAGAAAATCAAAAGGTTGACGATGTGAGTTGACCATGTCAGTTGATTTAATAAAATTCGGATATTAAAGTAAGTTCTAAACTCACTGGGGGCAGTTGTGAAGGCACATTTAAAGGCAATAATCAGCGTGTTAGCCCTTGGCGGTATTGTCTCTTGGGGCTTTAAATACTTTTTTATAGATAATGTCGTACATCAAGCTCCATCAACTATGAGTTCCATCGAGACCATGAAGATCGGTGGAGTGCCAAACTTTTCGGGGAAGACTTTTTCCGGCGAAGATTTTTCTTTGGATCAGTTGAAAGGAAAAGTAGTTATTTTAAATTTTTGGGCATCATGGTGCACTCCATGCGTCGAAGAAGTCCCTTCTTTGATTAAGTTAGCTCAAAACTTTCACGGTGATGTGAAGGTTATTGCTATTTCAGGTGATAGCAATAATGAAGATATCGCTGCTTTCTTAAAATCATTTCCAGAGCTTCATGGTGAACATATCAAGGTTATTACAGACTTTGATCATTCGAGAATGAAAATTTTTGATGTTGCTCGCCTGCCAGAAACCTTTATTTTAGATAAGAATCTAAAGCTCGTTAAAAAAATATCTGGCGCTATGGATTGGTACAATAAAGATTCCATTGACTATCTATCCTCGCTTTTAAGATAAAAATTTTATTTACACTGAAAATTAATATCTATCTTCGTTCCTTCTAGAAGCGGAGAATTAAATTTTAAATTATTTCTGTCAATTTGGTAGAGTGAGTAAGCTTTCTCATCTATTGTGACCTTTAATGTGTTCATTGCAGGTGCACATGGTAGAGTGATGTTTTCTAAAGAATTGACGATTTTATCTTTAAAGATATTCAGATTGTTTGCAAAATTTGAATCGCAGATGCTTCCCACTCCTCCACCGGTTAAGCTCGACATTTGCGAATAAATATTCCCAATGTGGCTTGGAGATGTCCCACTTTTATCTTGTAACATTTCGCAATTTGAATCCCCTGGCTTCACAATGATTGAGTTGAAGGTAAAGCGCAGTCCCTCACCAAATGTAAAATTGGCCAAATTAGTGAGATTGATGGGAATATCTTCAAACTCCAGTGGTTGAAAGGTGCCATTAGCATCTGTAGATTTAACCTTGGTTTTATCACCGCCAACGGATCGCTCGTCTTCATTTGAAACTATGATCACTGATGCCGCGGCATTTTTTCGATAGCAGCCATTCCCGCCCGCAGTGAGTGGTTTCCCATTTTTGAAATGTTGGTAAACAGCCTTTATCCCGCGTTCATCGCCTGATCCGGTGGCACCAATTTTTAAAGAATTGACGGTGTTCGTGAAGATTAGATCCAGATCGGGCGTTCCTCTTTTTAAAAGAGTATTTGATGTGCCAGCATTAGGAAGATACCCAACCCAGCTGTAAGAGCTGCCCCATTGCTGTTGTCCCGCCAAGGTTTGAGATCCGGTTGTTGTCATGCACATTTGCCAGTCGATATTGCTTGATTCCAGGTCAGTGACGAAGTTACTGAGGCTGAGTGCTAGTTTTTTAAGATCCGGCAGCATAGAGTTTGAATTGTCAAAGACAACCAAAAAATCCACTTGTTTATTTCCATTGGCGACAACTTGTGAAAGAGAGACAGTCTTGTTCGCTGCTGAACCCGGTAAGATTGAAGTTCCAGAAGGTGCTGAAGACAATTGATTGTCCAGATTCGCAGGGGAAAATGTCATCTTAGAGCAAGCCATTAAATTTATACAACCTGCGACTAGAAGATAACTTAAGAGTATTGGTCCGTTTGTTTTTTTCATAAATCACACCTCGAATAGATGCTAGCACTCTTCTTATGAAAAAAAAGGGGTGCAAACGAAAGTGAGACAAAGAAAATATAAAAAAGCCAAATTAAGAAAATGCGTCAAATTTTTTTACAAAGAATTGATGGGATTTTGTACGGAATATATTAAGAGAAAAGAAAATGTGAAAATAAGTCAGGCTTTGAAAGCCTCTGTAGTGAGGCTTTCGGTGTCTTTTTTTTATTCCAGAATAATTTTGAATTTTAAGTTTAAATAGTTTGGTTTTTCCATAATCAAAATCCCAGTTGTTTCTTAAGATCGTCCAGTGCTTTTTTACCTTCGATTTCTAATTTTTTTCGACCTTGGTTTTCAGAGTCTTTTTTAGCTATATTGACTTTGCTTTCAGCTTTTTTCTTTTGCTCATCAAGCTGCCCCTGTGCCTTATTGACCTCATTTTGTATGGTGAGTTTTAATTTATCAAGCTGCCCATCCACTTGGGCCTTTTGTTTGCCAATTTCCTGGTCAATATAGATTTGTATTTTCTTTTGAGCCTCAGAGATTTTAGCCTGAATTTCCTTTTGAAAACCTTTTTGTAGGTCAGTACCAAGCGAAGACTCTACGCTTAAAGGAATATTAGGGAATTCGCCTTGAGCTGAGGCCATCAGATGAATGGACGGAATTCCATTGAAGATGGATTTTAAAATCTGCGTAGCATTCTCGTTGTTTGTAGCTATAGAGTAGTCGATTTTTTTGAACTGATTGTCAAAGGCCACCACAAGTTTTTTAAAGCCTGTCAGTGAGCCATCAAGCTTCATGCTGCCTTGGGCTTTGTTAAAGCCTATATTTACTTCTTCAGAATTCACTAAAACTTTTCCTGTAATATCGTAGGAATCGATTTTAAATAGGTATTGAATTAATGATTCGATCGGGCGATTGTCCAGGGATAGGTCCAACAGGAATCCAGAAATTCCCTTACTAGGGAAATCTCCAGCGATATGGGCTTTTGTCGGTTGGCCAACAAGAACTTGATTGGATGTGATATTGGTCACTTCACCCTTGAGATTCCCATAGTTTCCTTCAGGTAGAGCCTTAGAGCTGATACTTATCCGTTTCACCCAAAACATGGGATACGAATTTTTTCGACTGAATTCGTAAGTAATCCCTTTTTCTCGTGGGTGGGCTTGAATGGTGTTTTCGTCTGATTCAGTTTTATGGAGAAATTTTGGGGGTAAATATTTCTTTGCTAATGTTTGATACTTGAAAAATTTAGCCCTGTACGGAGCCAAGTATCTATTGAAAATGGCAAGAGTCAGTGATTTGGCGTCAAGCTTTGGAATTTTGAATCGTTTTTCTAAATCACCAGTGTCTATTTTTACTTGTTTTTCAATTTGCTGATATTCAGTTTGTAGAAACTTGAGATCCTTATCAAAGTCAGTTTTAAGACTTTCGATTTTCTTATATTTGTTATCTGCATCTTGGAATAGCGATTGCAGTTGTTGCAGAGCTGTCGCCAATTCTTGGGGGGTCTTAAAATCCTTGCTTTGGATTTTATTGAGGCGATCGCTGAGGGCTTGAATTTCTTGCCCTTGAGGAAGTGATTTTAATTGGAGATTCCAATTTTTTTGTTTTTCATCCAAATTCTTTTGAAATTTCTCAATCATGGCTTTTGAGGGCAATGTCGCGGTCAAGTTTTGGAGTGCAGTGTTTTTGTCGCCCGAGCCTAAGAGGTTAATAATGTCTCCAAGGATATTGTCTTCATAGCGAGACTCTATTTCTTTTTGGGCCTCATTTTTGAACTTTTCGCCAACAGTTGAGAGCATTCCTGGCTCCTGAGAGGTGGGAGGCAGTGGAGCTACTTTGCCGGGATGTTTTCGTGGCGATCCAAATTCAATCTGTTCCATAGCCGCTTCGTTGATAACAAATTTTAGTCTTAAAAAAGCGTCCCAGAGCATTCCAAAACGGATGCTTCCAATCTTAATAGAGTTTTGAGCTGGCATTTCGGCATCGGTCAACTCTATGCCCTCAATTTGAATTGAAGCATCAAAAAAACTTGTTTTTAAAGAAGCGATATTAACCTCTGCCCCCAAGGCTTTATAACCAGTCCACTCGATCGTGCGGCGAAGTTGGCCATCAAAGAGGAAGTGGAAGTAGAGTGTGACTAAGATGCAAAGGCAAAGGAATGGGATGAGGGCATTCCAGCGGACGAAGCTCTGTGTTTTTATTTTCGGAGTTGCGTTTGATGTTGTCATGATTTTGTCATCCTATCCGTAGAGCTCAGTGTATTTTGCATACCAGTTGTAAACCTTTGTCGCGGTGAATGCTTTCCAGAACTTCGTATTTTTAAATCGAGATACAATTGTCTTGCGATAGGCTTCGATTAATTTTCTAAAACCAAAAACTGCAACGGGATATAGGAAGAAGGAAACTACCATGGATCCCATGACGATGCTGTTGTTGAACCGAGTCATAGGTACGATGGGAAGATTGTAGAGTTCTGTAAAAGCAGGGCGCAAGGGCTCAGCCTCGAGGATGGATTTGCCTAAAAGGTGAGCTGGATAATCAAATAAAAAGGCAACCAATTTAAAGAAAAAAGCTGATAGAAAAGCGGCTCCCAACTGCACTCTAAAGACAAAAACAATCATTAAAACCAGGAAAGTCTGCAGAGAGAAAAAGGGTGCAAATCCCAGAATCAGTCCCAGGGCTAAGCCATAGGCGAGAGGGGTTGTCTCGGTCTCGGAGTTTAGCAGTTTTAAAAAGTTAAAAATTTGTTTTAAAAGTAAACTCATTTTTTCTCCTAGTGGAATTGATTCATGATGGAGTAAATTATCATTTAGATTAGGATTGTTTAGAAGAGTGTAGAATAAAAATGCATGGCGGCAAGTAAAAAGCGAGGACACAAGGCGTGAGTTGTCGTAAAATTATTTTTGATGGCGACATGTGAGCAGATAATTACAGATACAATTCAATTGGGCGGAGTGCTGGTTTTTATAAAAGATCAGGGGCCTGATTTTAGCCGTGAGTTGCTGGCTCCCTTACGGACTGATTTTGAGAATCAAATTCCTTTTGTAGTGAGAGATTTGAAAGATCTTAGATCTGGAAAATATAAAACTCGCGCAGAGGATTTAATCTTATTTTTTGATCATCAAATAGATTTTTTGCATATCAAATCTGAGAGTTCTATTGAGAGTTCATTAGGTCAAATCTTGCAAGGGCAGAGAATCTTGTTTTCAGATAAACAAAGTGAGTTGGCTGTAGATCATATTTTCCCTGCAATCACTGTGGCTGGCTGGTCTGCAATTTTAGCAAATATCAAAAGAGAATTAGTCTCCGGAGTTTCATTGTACGAGTATGCCAATGCTCAGGAAGTGCCCTGCTTATTTCTGGACCGAGACAACGTCGTGGTCCACAACATTCCCTATAATAGAGAGGCATCTCAAGTTGAACTGATGCCTGGGATTGTTGAGTTGATTGATCAGGCTCATAAAAAGGGCTATTGGGTAGCTCTTGTGACCAATCAATCGGGAATTGGTAGAGGCCGAATTTCTTGGCTAGAATATAAGGATGTACATCAACGGATGATGGCACTCTTAGCTGAACAGAAAAGTTGGATCGACGACTGCATGTGGTCTTCATTTATTGAAAATGAAGCAGTGACCGAAGGACGGCTTCGTCCAAGCCTAAGGAAGCCTCGGTCTGGAATGTTTCAAATTATTCATGAAAAATTGCGCACCAAATTGTCAGAATCGATTATGATTGGTGATAGTGCCAGTGATTTGATTGCAGCACACTCAGCAGGGGTGGCTCACCTTTTTTTACTTCATTCTGAAAAGGTCTCCGCGGAGATTCAGACACTCAAAGAATACCAGGGGAAGCTTCAAAAAAAACCGCAATGGACTCAATTTCATTTTCAAGTGTTAGATAAATTAAAAGACTTCAGCCTTTGATAGGTCAGCACTCTCTTTAAAGCTTAGATAGAAGACAGCCCCTAAGAGGCTCACAATAAAAGTTCCCACTTGAAAAGCTGTGATTATAGTTGATCCCAAATTGGTTGTTTTACCTAAGTGAGAGTTAAACAAGAAATAGAAGGCGGCCTGACCGACGCCAACTCCCGCAGGTGATATAGGAATCGCTGTAGCCATAAAACCAAGCGGAGCAACTAAAAAATAGGTGGCTAGAGGGACCTCAGAATATCCTGTCACTTGGCCAGCTAGGTAAAGAAAGAGTATTGCGCTGACTTGGGATAATAAACTTAAAGAAACCACACAGATTAGCCGAGTCACACTTTGTCCATACAAATGTATACTTTCGTAGGCGGTTGTTATTTTGCCAGACAAGGGCAGTTTATTGATAATTTTAAGTAGAATCTGTTTTTTGTAAAGAGTTTGTGAAAAAATCAAAAGCAGACCTATTGAAAATCCTGAAAACAATCCGACGATAAGCCAAAACAAAGTGCAAAGGGCGGGAACCTGGTTGATGTGTTGAAAATCATAAATCATCACTACAAGGGCCATAATAATCATAGAGAAAAGTCCCATGACTCGATCCATGAGGACACTTGTTATGGCCACAACTTTCTTACCTGAATTTTGTTTTGTAAAATAATAAGCTTTAATAACATCGCCACCCACTCCGCCAGGCATAGCATAATTAAAAAAACTGCCGATAAGGCTTAGTTTCATAAGCAGCCAAGATTCTGCCTTCATATTTTGCGAATTGACGAGAAGTCTCCATCGTTCGCTGGCGAAGTAAATATTCAAAGCGACGAGGATGAGCGCAATGGAAATGTTTGCGGGTGACAACATTTGTTTGAGGGAAGAAAAATTCAACTTTCCAGAAGAAATCAGCCAATAAATCATACTGGCTGAAAATATTAATTTGAGAGACTGAGTCAGAAATTTTTTTGTGTGTTTAATCATGACTCAGTCCTGTCTTATATCTGCAATTAACTTTAGGCTAAATTGTTCTAAGTGTTCAGATGAGTAGCGAAAATCCTTTTAAGATTTGTTAAAACGGCCTCTAAGTTTTCAAGTTTCAAAGAAGTCGGTCCATCACAAAGCGCCTTTGAAGGATCTGGATGTGTTTCTAAGAAAATGCCGTCAACTCCAACCGCCATAGCGGCTCTACCCAAGGGCCAAACCATGTCGCCACGACCACCGCTGCTTTCGCCGGTTGCTCCTGGAAGTTGTGTTGAGTGCGTGCAATCCATAATGACGGGGAAGCCCAGGCGACGCATTTCAACAAGTCCTGTCATATCATTGATCAATCGATTGTAACCAAAAGTCGTGCCTCTTTCGCAGAGTAAAATTTTGTCATTACCGGCAGTCACCGATTTTTTTGTGATTGCACCCATATCCCATGGAGCTAAGAACTGACCTTTTTTGATGTGGATCACTTTTCCAGTTTTCGCAGTTTCAACAAGAAGATCTGTCTGGCGAGAAAGAAAGGCTGGGATTTGCAAAACATCAGCAACTTCGGCGGTGTCTCTGACCTGAATTGTTTCATGAACATCGGTCAGCAAGGCGCAATTCAATTCACCTTTGATTTTTTCTAAGCTCTTAAGTGCAGAGTTAACACCAGGTCCACGAAAGCTTGCAGAGCTTTGACGGTTGGCTTTGTCGAATGAACATTTCAAAATCCATGGAATTTGAAGTTTTTTAGTGATGCGTTGAATTTCTTTCCCAGTTTCAAGAACCATTCCTTCGTCTTCTATGATATCAGGACCAGCAAAAAGAACAAAATTCTTCCCATCACCCCAAGTTATAGTCTCGCTGCCAGTTTTAAGAACAACAGGTTTTGCAAGGGGACCAAAGCCCGTATTTAAATATGAATTCATTAGCAAGCTCCTTTAACTGCGGCGATAATTTTATCTTGAGTTGAATTGTCCATGTCTGGGAACATTGGTAAGCTGATGACGTGTTCAGCCGCCCAACGAGCGTGGGTTAAATCTGCTTTTGGATCAGCTGTATGCTCTTTGTAATAAGGTTGATCTGGCATTATTCGAGGGTAGTGGATAGAAGTTGGAACGCCAGCTTCTTGCATTTTCTTTTGAAAGCTATTTCGATCGCCGATCGTCAGGGTGTACTGCGCCCAAGCGCTTGCATTGTGTGATTCAACAAACGGTGTGGTGAATCCATCGGCTTTGATGGAAGAGAAAGCCTCATTGTAGCGATCTGCAACACGTTGACGTTGTTCGAGCTCCCACTCATATCGTTCCATTTTGCCAAGTAGAATCGCGCACTGAATAGTGTCTAGGCGGCCATTGATTCCAAGGCGGGTGTGGTAATAGCGAGACTCTGAACCGTGCTCGCGAATTTCTTTCATGATTTTATAAAGATTGTCATCGTTCGTAAAGATGGCGCCACCATCTCCGTAACAGCCCAAAGGTTTTGCAGGGAAGAAGCTTGTCCCCGCAGCAAACGAGGTGTTGCAGCTTCGATGGCCTTTATGTTTAGCGCCAAAGCTCTGAGCCGCATCTTCAATGACTTTCAAGTTGTGCTTTTTGGCAATAGCATTGATCGCATCCATATCTGCAATTTGGCCATACAGTGACACAGGCATAATAGCTTTTGTTTTTGGCGTAATTGCAGCTTCAATTTTAGTGACATCGATATTGAATGTTTTTGGATCAATATCAATATAGATGGGTTTGGCACCAGCGAGCAAAATCACTTCGGCAGTTGCAATGAATGAAAAGGCAGTGGTGATGACTTCATCGCCTGCGCCAATTCCTGCGGCCATCAGGGGCACCCACAAAGCGTCAGTTCCGTTGGCAATAGTGAGGCAATATTTTGTTCCAACATATTTAGCGAGAACTTGCTCAAGTTCAGCCACTTCGGGGCCATTAACATAAGCGCCATGCTCGAGAACTTTTTGAATGCGTGCATCAATTGATGGCTTTAAAGCTTTGTACTGAGCTTTAAGGTCGATAAATGGAATAGTCATGAAACCTCCAGGGTATTAAAGATCAAAATTGAGTTCGCTAAATTCCAATTTAAAATTCAAACATTAAATTTCAAACAGACTGTCGAATTCTCAGCTGCAGCCTCTTGGCATTTCGCTGTCGAATAGCAGAATTATGCTTTGCTTCTGTTGAAAAGTCCATAGTGAGAAATAGAAAAAGAATCCTCAGTTTTCATTCCCAGTGCCCTAACTATGGCTAGTGTTGCAATTAAAGCACTGCTTGAGAGGGGCTGAGTGTGATTTAAGCAGCGAATTCTTTATGACCAATAGGGCCAAATTATGGTAAAAAATTAAATTCGCAGAAAATGAGTTTAGTGCTATTAATTTAAAGCTCAGCTCGGAGGTTTTTTTGATTCCAGTTATACTTTCTGGTGGCAGTGGTACTCGCTTATGGCCGATTTCGCGTCAGCAAATGCCAAAACAATTTTGCACCATTTTTGAGAAATCCTTGCAGGAGCTGACTTTGCAAAGAAGTCTACGCATGGGGATACCATGGATCGTGACTTCACAAACCTTAAAAACTTTAACTGAACTGAACCTTAAGGAAAATCAGGCTCAGGATGTGCAAGTCGTTTATGAGCCTGTTGGTAAAAACACAGCACCTGCCATTGCGGTCCTTTGTTCCTTGCTTTTTCAACAGGGAAAAACAGATGAAGTCGTTGGTATATTCCCCTCAGATCATTTAATCACTGAAGAAGAGGCGTTTTTAAAAGTAGTTCATTTTGCAAGCCAAGTGGCCTTATCAAATAAAATTGTGACACTGGGGATCACTCCCTCCTATCCAGAAACTGGCTATGGCTATATCCAAACTAACGCTGAAACTTTGCAAGTTGATGGGGATTTGAAGGCCTATTCGGTCGTTAAGTTTCATGAAAAACCTTCTTTACAGAAAGCACAAGATTTTTTAGAGCAAGGAAGTTTCACCTGGAATGCTGGCATTTTTGTATTTAAAGTCTCTCATATGATAAGCCTTTTTGAAAAATATCAGCCCGATATGTGGAGGATTGTTTCAAATCTGAAGGCAGACTCCGAAAACCTCGCTGAAATCTATAAACAATTGCAAAGCATTTCTATTGACTATGCCATCATGGAAAAGGTTTCAAGTGATGAGCTGGCCTGTATTCCTGCTGAATTCGGCTGGAGTGATGTGGGTTCTTGGGATGCGGTGGCGTCTTTGATGCAAGGGCAAGAAGTATTGAATGTGAAATCACATGATAACTTTGTCTTTGGAGACGCGGGCAAACACTATTCAATGGTAGGAATTGAAGATGTCATTGTTGTAGATACTAAAGATGCCACAATGATTGTCAAAAAAGGATTCTCACAGGATGTCAGACATGTTGTTGAAGCCCTAGTGCAGAGCAAGTCTAAATTGGTTAAAGAACATATTTTTGAGCATCGCCCCTGGGGTTTTTTTGAAGTCCTCAAAGATACAGAAAATTTTAAATCCAAAGTCATCCGAATAAATCCTCATGCACAAATCTCATATCAGTCTCACCTCCATAGGGAAGAGCATTGGACCATCACGCTAGGTTCTGGAGATGTTATTTTGAATGACGAAGTTATCCCTGTTAAAGCGGGTAGTTATGTCAGAATTCCAATGGGTGCGAAGCATCGCATTCGTAACACTTCAGACCAAATGCTTGAATTCGTAGAGGTTCAGTTAGGTAGTTATTTTGGCGAAGATGATATCATTCGCTATGAAGATGACTATTCTAGAAAATAGAAGAATAAGGTAAACAAAAACTGAAAAAATATCCCTGTTTCTCGTTTGATTAAAATTGAGCGTGATAATTTAAAAATTAAATTTTTAGATTGCTTGTAGTTAGACGCAGATAACAGGGAGGATCTTTTGCTATTGTCAGTTGTCTGAATCACCTGCCTGCAGTTCAAAAAAGTATATCTATTAAATAAATGAAAGCGAATAGAATTAGCTTTCATATCAAATTCAACTCAACTAGCGTTCTTATTGCTTCACCTTTCTTAAAGGAAAATTCATTTTTCTGAGTTTGATTGAAGCTTTTTAAAATCATTTCAACTACTCTATTTTCTAGACCGGAGGCAATGTAATGAAAGCAACAAGACGCTGTATTTCTTCGATCTCATCATTGATTTTGGCTTTGGCTACAAGCAGCCTTGCTTTTGCTGGCAGATCAGCCAGTGAAAAATCAGTTGGTAGTCGACAAAGCTTAACCCAGTCTGACTGTGGTCCTAATCAAGAAGGTTGTTATCCAGAACCAACACATCCCCCTACACACAGACCTCCTCCTGAAGAAGAGAAGAATGTTTTAAAATTAAGGTTTGAACCACTTTTCTCGCTTAATTTTGATTATGGTCAATACATTGTCAATTTAACTCCTCAGCCAGAATTACCAAGACCCGAAAGTAAAGGACTTTTGCCCTTTCTTCCTGATCAGGCTCATGAGTCTTTAACCTACGGCGATTACCGAGACGGCTTTCAAAAAACTGTTTATGGAAATATTCAAGCAGGCCTAGGTGCTCAGTTGCGGTTTTGGTTTTCAAATGCAACTTCATGGCGTCCTGGATTTTGGGCTTTTGTGGGAATCCTGCCAATGGCAGGAAAGGAAACTGAATCCACTCGGTTTGTTTCGACTCTAGAAAAAGCCAGTGTCATGAGTGGACGCTATAAAGTTCCAGGCTTGGCCAAAGATTTAGAAATTTGGGATCCAGGTGATAGCATAACCTACATCGGCAAAGGTGGCGTTGTTTTTGGGGGGGCCGCAGGGATCGGTCCCATTGGCGTCGGCGGTGCCCAGTTGGCTCAGGGATCATGGGAAATCTATGTTGAAAAAGTTGGATCTCATCGAGTTTATGTAAAATTGACAAACAGTCGATTGCAGTCGCTCTCAATATTTGGCATGGCTGCTATACTTACAATATCGATGGATCATTTTCATTCAGCAGATGATGGTTTTTCATTTCTTTATGATTTGAATACGGATCTGGGGAGAAAGGCCTACGAAGATGTGATTCGAGGAAATGTTTACTCATCAGGGGTGCTTGCAGCTCAAAAAACAGAGAATCAAGTCTTAATGGCGCCGGTTCAAAAGGTTGAGACGTTCAGATCTGTCTCAACGGGAAGCATTGCTAGCGAGGTGTTAAAAATTCCTATTTTGTGGAATAAAACATACAGCCGGGGACGAATTCATTCTTTCACCTCTTCTGATTTACATTTAGATAAAAACACGACAAGAGTTCACTACGGAATTTTTTCAAGTTCAGAGGACTCGCACTTTTGGCGCACCCATAAGGAAAAAGATTTAATGTTTTATGGGGCAAAATACAGTGTGGATAATTGGGAAAATCACACGCACATGAACGGTATGTTTGGAACTTATAGCTATGCTTTTCGTCACGAAGACAGTTCTGATGAGAGATTGCGATATGGTATTGAGGGGCTCATTAAGAAGACAGGCCTTGAAGGCCTGCGCTACGCGGTTCCCGATGCTGCCGATCTTGGATACACCGGTGTTGAGTTTAACTTAAAATTTAGTGAAGAAAACACAATTCGATTGATGGGAGCTGTTCAAGATTTAGATGAAATTAAGTTTACTCAAAGGTCTTTACAAAACATTCAATTAGCCTATGAAACTCAAACTGATTTCAATCGCTATTGCAGTTATCTCATCGAGGAAAAGACCCAAGGTAACACTCAACCCGAATTGAGCGATTCCCAATGTTTAAATGAAGTTGGCCATCGAACGTCGGTCATGATGAAAAAGATGTTTAAATCCCTCAATAAAATGCGAGCGACAGTGAATGCCGACCCTCGGGCCTTTAGCGCTGCTTACGGGGAGTTCGGTGAAGCCATGGCCGAAAATGCCTTCACTTTCAAAGCTGCTGTAGACTTTGCTGGTCCTGGGGTTGTTATTGACTATTTGATAGAAGGCACCAGCATTTCAATGCTGTATAGAAAATGGCAAACAGATTCTCAAGGTCGATGGGTTTCAGTTTTCCCCGCAAATCAAAATGGCCATCCCTTTGAGCCAATTATCCGTCATTCAAAAGCACGAGGAGTGGTCGTGGGAACTGATCCCTGGCAAGGTCAGGAAAATCATCCGCGAAGAAATTAACTTCTAGTCTCGTTGGTGGGTCTCTTGAGGCAAAACATCTGAAAAGAATACAGCCTGTTTTGTCTCTTAAAGATAGTCCTTGCGGTTTAGAAGGCGACTTCATATAAATTGCCCTTTGATAGGGGGCAGCGTGTTAAATATTTCTAAGTTTAGATTTTTGTCATTTTCTATTTTGGGTTCAATGGCCATGGTGTCTTGCAGCCCAAAGTTGAACAGTCTACTTCAAGGCTTTGAGAGCCTTGATATTATGAATGGCAAAGAGGTTATGGTGGGCGACACCATCGCATCTAGCATTGTTGGAATCTATAATGTTAAAGAAAAATATATTTGCACGGGTTCTTTAATAGCTCAAAATATTGTGATGACGGCAGCTCACTGTGTTTCTGGTCGTCCTTCTGAATTGAGAATTGTTTTTGGAAATGATTTAGATGAAATGATCAATGCTCGTGAAATTGATATTCGAGAGCAGCATTTGATGATTGGGACCGACTACAAGGTCAGTAAAAAATGGGATCCCAGCAAAATTGAATTTTCAGAAGATGCTGGCGATATCGCTCTAATTAAATTTAAAGGCAGTATTCCTGAAGGTTATAAGCCAGCTACTTTTCTGAAAGATAGCAGCGACCTCAAAGTGGGTCAGCTCGTAACCCTAGCTGGCTACGGTGTGAGCACAATAGACTCAACCATGATTGATCCAAGCAAGTACAAGAATTTGGATCAAGCTATTGCCGATGGCGAAGTCTATTGCGACGATGATAACAAAAGAAAATGCTCTGAGATCGAAATGAGTGGGGATGGAATTTTGCGCCAAACTCAGGCTCCGATTGCCTCAATTCAAGATACAGAAGTTACGCTGGATGAAAGAAAATCTGGAACTTGCAGTGGTGATTCTGGAGGCCCAGCCTATATTGAAAAGAACGGCCAATTCTATATTTTTGGCGTCACAAGCAGAGGAAGCTTTCTTTGTAATGATAATGGCATTTATACAAATGCGCTGACTTATGCGAAGTGGATTGAAGATACGATCAAGATATTGCGATAGATTTTCTTCTGTATTTAGGGCAGTTTTATCCTAAATTGATGATTCTTTTTCAAAAGCCATGATATTTATTCATGGCTTTTTTTATGCGATTTATCTATTTACTTGCAGCTTCAATTTTAGCTTCACAATTCGCTAGCAGTTGTTCGATTTCAATGCGCTTTTGGCTCAGGTTTTTTCTATAATCTTGAAATCGATCAATGGTTTCCATCAGATTTTCACTGGTCACTGCAGTCAATTGACCTTTTTCATCAAAACCCACATCAGTTTTCGCATTGGTGTCATAGCTTTTTTTCTTGTTGTTAAAGTTTTTCCATTCGCTCATTAATTCAGTGTTAAGGACATCGCTTCGCTCTGTCAGCTTAACTGGAATTCCATCGCCACCATTCTTCTTTTGACTGGCTTTTATGTTGCAAGAATCCAACTTGCCAGCCAACCCTTTGCTGGAGTATTCGCGAATACCATAAAGTGCTTCATACTCTTTTAATGTGTCATATTTAAGGCTTTGCAGGTATTCGGCAAGCTGAGTTCGGGACATGTGCATGACATTGCCTTTAGAATCAACACCCAGAGCGTTCTCGTGTCCCAGGGGCTCTTCGTTTTTAAGAACTGTATTGATAGACTGTTCTTTGAGGATCTGTTCTTCTCTCATTTTTTTACTTGAGCAATTGGTGATCGTTAAAAATAAAGTAAAATATAATATATGCTTTTTCATAAAAATTTCCTTAAAGTTTTCTTCGTTCTACTTATTTGATTTTTGACTTTTTCGATCAAGATTTGCTTTGCATATTTTGATCTGTGTTTCGAACCAATCTTTACGTTGTTGGTATGTTTCTTTGTAGTTTTCAAAACGACGAACAGAGTCCTTTAAGTAGTCAGTTGAAACTGCAACAAGGTTTTTCTTTTCGTCCAAGCCAATTTTTTGAATTTTATTTTCATTGGCAGTCAGAATAGCCTTTTCAGGCATTTTGACATAGGTGCCCTCGCCACCAAGTGCAATTGAATTTTCTTTCGTCTGGCATTCCTCGAGGACTCCCCATAGGCCTTTATTGCCGGATTCGTCGCCGCCATAGATTGTGTCCTCTAGTCCATAGACATCAAACTGAAGTTGTTTTATGTAACTTGCCAGTTGAATTTTTTTTTGCATAATCATTTCATCTTTTTCATTGAGTCCAATGACAGTTCCGCCACCAAGTTCACCCTTGCTTTGAATTTCTGTTTTAATTGACTCTGCCTTATTGGGATTTGAAGCACATGCCACTAATAGCAATAGAGAGGGGAATATGAGTCTTACTGTTTTCATTAGTCTCGCCTTTTTTATCGTTGAAAGTATTTATATTTGCATCCATTTAAAATCTAATAACTGTCCTGTTAAAAAAACAAACAAATAAAAATCTTCTTTTATCGCTTTAGGACCTATTCTAGATAAAAAAGGAGACTTTATGAAAGTCAAAGATGTTATGAGACCGAAAGCCGATGTCATCCATTTTGATCACTCACTTGCTGAAGCTGCCAAGATGATGGCAAAGGGGGACTATGGCTGTCTACCAGTTGAAAAAGGTGACAAGATGGTCGGTATGATCACCGATCGTGATATCACCATACGAGCTGTCGCAGAGGGATTAAACCCCTCGACGACTCAAGTCCAGCAGTGTATGAGTGAGGGGATAAACTATTGTTTTGATGATGAGGACATTGCGGTCGTAGGACAAAAAATGATCTCGAATAAAATTCGCAGAATGCCGGTTGTAAATAAAAGTAAAAAGCTGATTGGTATGGTGAGTTTAGGAGACATCGCAAATAAAGCTCAGAATAAGAATCTATCACACGATATTTTATCTCATGTCTCGCAAGTTTCTCATTGACGAGCGTTTAACTTTTAACACAGTTTCTTGGTTCGATATCCTTTCAACGTGTTTGAATGAATCCATTAGGCCTAGGCTTTTTCTTAAATAGAGATAGTCTAGGTCTAATCCAGACGTAAGTCCCCCTTCAAAATATCAGTATTTTTAGCTCAGGTAGAGCTAAGCTTCGCGGAGTTCAGTTGAGTTATAAGAGCATTGCAAAAAAACGAGCTCTCATGTCAAATGAAGGTGTGTAAAATCAGGGAGGATTTTTTGGTCACACCCAAGGCGACTTCAACAAAACGAACTTCAAAAAGAAAATCCAGCAGTAAGCAAAAGATTGTCGATCATCCGTTGTCTTCGGAAAGTTTGTTCACAAGCAGAGAGACCGGTTGGTTGCATTTCAATCGCCGTGTCCTTGCCGAAGCCGCGGACCCAAGAAATCCTATTCTAGAGCGATTAAAATTCTTAAGCATTTCAGGTTCAAACCTCGATGAATTTTTTATGAAAAGAGTAGGTGGCTTGAAGCGTCATTTGGCCTATGGTGTTTCTCCAAAATCAGCCGATGGAAAAACACCACTTATGCAGTTGCATGAAGTTCGGCAAGCCGTGATTCCTATGCTTCTGGAACAGGTGAATTGCTTTACTAAATCATTGAAACCTGCTTTAGAAAAAGAAGGCATATTTTTAATGGCCTGGAAAGAGCTGAGCGATAAAGAACGAGAGCAGGTTAAGAAATACTATTCCAAAAATGTGTTCCCAGTTCTGACGCCACTTTCTGTTGACCCAGGTCATCCCTTCCCTTTCATTTCTAATCTATCAACATCATTGGGTGTGACTTTGAAGCACCCAAACAATGATGAAAAGTTATTTGCACGTTTAAAAATTCCTAAGGTTCTTCCGCAATGGATAAAAATTGACTCTGATCCCAGTATTTTTAGATTTGTGAGTTTGCAGGAAGTCATTAAGGAAAATCTCTCCGATTTATTTCCAGCCATGCATGTTTTAGAAGCCATGGTGTTTCGCTTGACCAGAAATGCCGATTCAGACCAGGATCAAGAGGATGCAGAAGATCTTTTGGAGGCGATCGAAGAAGAGTTGCGCCAGCGTCGATTTGCCGAAGTTGTTCGGCTCGAGCATGGGCCAAATCCCGACCCCTGGATGATTAAGTTTTTGATGGAGGAATTGGAACTCACAGAAGATGATATCTATGAGCTTTCGGGGGATTTAGATTACACAGATCTTTCTATTATCTCGGAATTGAATATTCCTAGGCTTAAGTTTGAAGTCTATGCGCCCGTCGTGGCTCCTGCGTTTTTGGAAGAAGGCGTTGGAATTTTTCATGCTATTAAAATTGCAGATCAACTTGTGCACCATCCCTTTGAGAGTTTCTCCGCCTCAGTCGAAAAATTCATTCATGTTGCTAGTGAAGATCCCAAGGTTCTTGCTATAAAAATGACCCTCTATCGAACAGGAGATAACAGCCCTTTTATTCGTGCATTGATTCGAGCGGCGGCGCAAGGCAAGCAAGTTGTTTGTTTGGTAGAACTTAAGGCTCGGTTTGACGAGGAGCGAAATATTTATTGGGCAACTGAACTTGAAAATGCAGGGGTGCATGTTGTGTATGGGGTTGTCGGTTTGAAAACCCATGCTAAAACGGCCTTGGTTGTTCGGCAAGAGGCCGATGGATTGCGATGCTATGTCCACATTGGTACCGGAAATTATAATGTGGCAACATCGAGATTTTATACTGATTTGGGATTGTTAACTGCACGTGAAGAGATCACCAATGATATTGTCGAGTTTTTTCATTTCCTGACGGGAAGGTCTTTAAAAAGCAATTATCAACATCTGCTTATAGCGCCAGTAAATATGTTCAATCGATTCAAAGCCATGATTGATAGAGAAGGTGAATTTGCCAAAGCAGGCAAGGTTTCACAGATCATTGCTAAATTTAATAATTTTGAAGAAAATGACCTAGCTATGGCGCTTTACTCGGCCTCACAAAAGGGAACTGATATTGACCTCATAGTTAGGGGATTTTGTGCTATTCGTCCAGGTGTTCCCGGGTTGAGTGAAAGACTGCGAGTGACCTCTATCATCGGTCGATTCTTGGAGCATTCGCGTATATTCTATTTTAGAAATGGCTCGCATGACCCCATCGATGGTGATTTTTATATTGGCTCTGCGGATTGGATGTATCGTAATCTTCATGCTAGGGTTGAGGCCGTGGTTCCAATCTTAGATCGAAGCTTAAGAGAAAAGTGCTGGGAGATTTTGCAGTTTTATTTGAAAGAACAACGTCAAGCTTGGGTGATGAATTCGGATGGAACCTATAATAAAAAGGCATCTAATGATATTGGCGTTCATCAGGCTCTAATGTTGGCGACGAAGAGTCGAATCAAAGGAATTGAAGAACCAGAATCTCATTCAGAAAGTTAGGGAGACGCTGTAAGATGGAACTTATTATCATTCGTCATGCAGTGGCTGAAGAGCGCGAGACTTTTGCGAAAAAGGGACTGGAAGATCAATTGCGGCCACTGACGCTCAAGGGGCGCAAAAAAATGCAAAAAATTTGCCAGCATATTCATGACCATATTAAGGGCGTGGATGTCATTGTGACCAGTCCACTGGTGAGAGCCCGACAAACAGCAGATATTATTTCGCAATTCTATTTGCAAGCGAAAATTATTGAAGCCCCTGAGTTGGCCCCTCATTGTGCTGCTCTGGCCTTTATCAAGTGGCTTCGAACGCAGGGTGCGAATTATAAAAAAATTATTATTGTCGGACATGAGCCCCATTTGAGTACCTTAGCAAGTCTTTTGATTTCTGGAAAAAATGAGAGCTTTATTGATTTAAGAAAAAGTGGAATTATCGGAATAGAATTAGAATCTTTTTCGGCGGCCGAAGCGGGTCATGGGCATCTTTTGTATGCCATTCCACCGCGATTTTTTGGGCCTTAATTGATCATTGACCAAATCAATCCATCTCTAAGTCCTACACCAGGAATGACTATTTTTTGGGTTTCGGCCTGCCTCATGATCGTTTGAACCATCACGGCGGCAGGAACAATAACATCGGCTCTATCCGGCTTGAGGTGCAGTTTTTCTATTCGATCCTTGATTGAATAGGCGCGAAGCTTTTCAATGATTTCATTTAACTCAGCTAATGTGAGAAAGGACTTCGGACTTTTCTTTAAGAGCTGAAGTTTCAATTGGCCAAGGCATTCAAGATTGCCCCCTGTGCCGATGGCAAAGCTTACGGGGTCATGGTCGCAATTTTTATAAATATGACTTGTGAGTTCACCTATGAACTCTCCCATCAAGATATTTAAGTGATTTTCATTCATTTTTCTTTTTGTTAGAGTTTCGAGAATTCTTACTGTCCCCATGGGGAAGGATTTTGTATCAACAATAGTGGAGCCTTTTGAGAAGGTGATTTCAACACTTCCGCCGCCAATATCAATGAGCATGGTTTTTTTATTACCCAGTTCTACTTCTTTGCTGACGGCCAAATGAATAAGTTGACCTTCTTTGGTGCCATCTATGAGTTCTACGTTAATCCCAGAGGAATTGCGAATTTCATTCAGAAATTCAGTGCTATTTGAGGCTTCGCGACTGGCGCTGGTTGCCACTGCCCGGTAATTTTGGACCTGGAATTTTTGATTGATTTCGGCGAATTGCATGAAAGTGTTTTTTGCAATTTCCAAGGAAGCTGGGCCGATAATCCCATTAGTGAAAACGTCGTGCCCTAAGCGGACGGGAGCCCGGAACTTTTTAATAATGCTGATAAAGGGGGCAGATTCCAAAATATCGGCTACAATCATCCGAATGGCATTTGAACCTACATCAATGGCTGATACCCGACGTGACACGCTATGATTCTCCTTTGGCAAAAGATTATAAAAATGAGAACATGATTTGGTGGGAATGTTAAGATTTAGTTATATTTAAAAAGAGATGCCGTGTTAATCTATACATTCGGACATTTAGTCGGTAGATGGATTATATCTGTATTGGAGGATTTCTGATGGAACGTGCCATCGACACTCAACTGGAAGAGCTTAAGAAAACGATTCTTCTTATGGGCGGCCATGTTGAAAAATCATTGATGCTAGTAACAACTGCTTTGTTGGCAAAAGACATCACAATGTTTGGTGAAGTACATGAAATTGAAAAACGCATTAACGAAGATCATGTCCTTGTTGATAGCATGTGCATGAACGTTATTGCAAAGCAAGGACCCGTTGCAAAAGATCTGCGATTGATTCTTTCAGTGATTAAAATTAATAATGACCTAGAAAGAATGGGCGATCAGGCTGTGAATATTTCATATTCTGGTAAAGACTATTTAGGCCGAAAGCCTATCGTTTCGCAACTTGGCGATATCGAAAAAATGTCTGAAATTGCAGGACGAATGGTTAAGGGATCCTTGGATTGCTTTGTTCGTGGAGATACAGAGCAAGCAAAAAAAATTCTGATGATGGACGATGAAATTGATGCCTTAAAAGCGAAAGTTTTTTTGGATGCTACGGCACACATGAAACTACACCCGGAAGACGTTGAGGCGGGCCTCGATTTGATTTTAATAGCAAGGAATCTTGAGAGACTAGGAGATCATGCTACAAATATCGCCGAAGATGTTATTTTTGCCATCACGGGCAGAGACGTTCGGCATGGAGGAAAGTTTGGCTGAAAATTCAATTCAAATCTTGGTTGTTGAAGATGAGCAAGAAATACGCGAGTTGATGGCTCTTCATTTATTAAGACA
Source organism: Pseudobdellovibrionaceae bacterium (assembly GCA_947449255.1). GTDB lineage: Bacteria > Bdellovibrionota > Bdellovibrionia > Bdellovibrionales > Bdellovibrionaceae > Bdellovibrio. Next base: position 171,703 of record CANFQX010000004.1, on the reverse strand, counting down.
GGGTTATCGAGTCACAGAATGTGCTTCAGCCGAAGAGGCCTTGATTGAATTAGAAAAACAAAGTTTTCAAATTTTTGTTTTGGACTGGATGCTGCCAGGATTGGCAGGTGTTGATATTATTCCAAAAATTAAAGAAAAAAACAGCCGTGCAAGTGTCCTAATGGCGACAGCCAAGACTGAACCTCACGATATTGTTATGGGTCTTGATAAAGGTGCAGATGATTATATCACAAAGCCCTTTAATCCGGCGGTGTTTGTCGCTCGTGTGAAGGCTCTTTTACGCAGATCACATTTGGATTCAGATAAAGGATCTCAAGTTGAAGAGGAAATTCTGTTGGCTGGTCTGCGAGTGAACAATAAAACCTATGAGATCTCCTACCAAGGAGAAAAACTTCATCTGACCCCGTCGGAGTTTAAACTTCTGGGTGCTCTGGTTCAAAATCAAGGTGTCGTGCTCACTCGCGAGCGATTGATTGAAAATATTCAAGGGGAAGGTATCAATGTGGTTGGCAGAACGATTGATACTCATGTGTTTGGCTTGCGGAAGAAGTTGGGTGGCTGGGGAGACCGTATTGAAACCATTAGAGGCATCGGCTATCGTGTGAAGACGGAAGCTCTATGAACCGATTCATTCGATTTCCATGGCGACTGTATTGGAAATTCTTTTTATATCAAGTTTTAGGTTTTAATTTATTAAACCTAGGAATTATATCGATGCTAGATAGTCGCTATCAAGTCCGTGCCTTCATCTATAACGAGAACTTACTGAATTTTTTTTTAGCAAGTCTGATTCTTTCTGCAATAACATCATATCGATTGGCTAAGCCCATTCACAAAGTAATATTGAAAGCCTTACGTATTTCAAATAAACGAATTTTTGGAGAAATTTTTCAGACTGATGATGAGGACCTTTTAGACGATGAGTCTGATAGTATCTCTGAACTTGAGATTGCTCTAGATAAGATACACACGAAAATGAAGCGAAGAAAGGCTCTTTACTTGCAGTCTCAAGAAGAGGCACAGGCCTTCATGAGTGCTGTTTCAGAAGGTTTAGTCAGTATTAATGTTGATGAAAAAATTCACTATTTTAATTCGCAATTCGCTGCACAGTTTTTAACGGGCAGGCAGTTGGGTCAAGAAAGTCTAAGTCTTAAGGATGCCATTCGCGATTCCGATGTTCTTGAAGGCTTCGAAAAAACAATTCGCGAGCACAAAGGAAATCGATTTACAGTTAAGCTAGCGACTCTGTTAGATAATCAGCCACGATATTTTTCGGTTTCAGTAAACCCCATTAGAAATGAAAAAACTAAAGTCATGTATGGTGTTGTAGGTATTTTTCATGATATCACTGAGCTCAAAAAAGCAGAGCAGATTCGAATAGATTTTGTCGGGAATGCCTCGCATGAATTGCGAACACCGTTGACCTCAATTAAAGGGTATATTGACACCTTGAAAGAAGATTTCAAGACAGGTCAGATTCAGCAGGCTGGAAAGTTTTTAGATATAGTTTCTCGAAACATTGATCGATTAATGGACTTAGTGAATGATCTGTTGAGCATTAGTGCTCTCGAGTCGGCAAATTCTGAATTGCGATTGGAGATCATTCATCCCTTGCAAATTTCTGAGCATGTTGTTGCTGAGATGGCTGTTCTCGCCGCAGAGAAAAATATTTCAATTCGAGTCATAGGGGAGGCTCCGCCATTTACGGCGGATGCCCACAAATTGGAGCAAATTCTGCGCAATTTAGTGTCCAATGCAGTAAAATACATACCGCAAGGTCGAACGGTTCAGATTCGTTGGGAAAAAGATCAAAAAAATCATGTAGTCCTCAGAGTGATTGATGACGGTCAGGGGATATCAGGAGAGCATTTAGATCGGCTCTTTGAAAGATTTTATCGCATTGACAAGGGTCGCACTCGGGATGCTGGCGGTACCGGACTTGGATTGGCTATCGTGAAACATATCATGCAAAGCCATGGAGGCAATGTTTCAGTCAAAAGTGTTGAGGGGAAGGGTTCAGAATTTATTTGTACGTTTCCTGTGGGCCGGTAAAAAAAATAATCTGATCTAAACTCATGATTTTTCATTATTAATTCATTGTGGCCATGGCCTGGGTAACTTTCTCTAAAGTTTTCTAGACCAAGGTCGATAGGAGTCTTGCTAGCATAAAGTCTAGCTTAACCATTCAGGTGGGAGACTCAAAGTGAAACGTTTTGATAATGGATCTGTTTTGTTATTCATTCTCATTCAAGCAGCAATAGCGGGAGTTGGATCTACGGCAACTTCGAAATCAGATGTTCCTGTGGGAGACGTAGTGAGCGCCGGAGCTGAAAAATCAACGGCAGCAACCCCCATACTTTCAAGTCCCCATCAGAAATCTGAATTCAAAAGTATTGCACCCGAAGTCGCCTTAAAGTGGCTCCAACATGGAAACACCAGGTTCACCAAAGGGACTTTTCGAAAGGATGGAGTGAGTTCAGAGGATCGTAAACATTTGACTGAAGGTCAGCATCCTCATTCCATTGTCTTATCATGCAGTGACAGTCGAGTTCCTCCAGAACTTGTTTTTGACCAAAAACTTGGTGAGATCTTTGCGGTTCGTACGGCAGGTGAGGCGCTTGATTCCACAGTTATTGCCAGTATCGAATATGCAGTGTCTCATTTGGGGCCTCAGCTTGTTGTGGTTATGGGGCATACTCAATGTGGTGCGATCAAAGCTGCCATTTCCACAATCAATGGTGGTGATGCTGGAAGTGATCACTTAAATAAGCTTGTTAAAGATATCCAGCCCCGTATTGATTTATTGAAAAGGGTTCCTGCTTCAGTAGATTATCTCACAGAGGCCTGGGTAAATGCCAAGGGCGTTGCCGCTGATTTGGCAAAGCGATCTAAGATAATTGATGAAAAAATAAAACAAGGTCAACTGCTTGTGGTGCCTGCATTGTATCATATTGAATCCGGTAAAGTGGAGTGGTAGTTATTCCCTATGGAAATTCAACATCCCTTTTATACATACTTTGAAAAAGTTTACGGTGCCCGTTGGGCAGAACTTTTTATGGCCTTGCAAACCAAAGAATTGCAAGTGGCTAGATTGAATCAGCTAAGCAAATCAGAAGGGGAGTCTCGGGAATGGAAGGCCTTACCTCTGCGTTCGGAGCTTCCTGGTTGTCATTGGATTTCAGAGCAAAATGCGGTTCATCCACAAAGAAATCCAGATGAATTGCTAGATATATATATCATGGATCCAGCAAGTGTTGTGGTAGCCCGGGCCCTTGAAGTGCAAGCGGGTGATCGAGTTTTGGATATGTGTGCAGCTCCAGGTGGAAAAAGCTTGGTCTTGATTGAAAATCTAGCTGAGGCTGGCGAAATAATTTGCAATGACTTATCCCCAGAGCGAAGAGACAGATTAAAAAAAGTCATTCAACAGTACGTCCCACGTTCAATTCGTGATCGAGTTTGGATTTCAGGAAAAGATGGAATTCAGTTTGGACTTAAAGATCCTGGTGGATTTGATCGAATTCTCTTGGATGCTCCCTGTTCAGGGGAACGTCACATTCTTGAAAATGCACAAGCACAGAAAGAGTGGAGTCCTCGTCGGACTGAGCATTTAGCAGTTCGTCAATATTCACTCTTGTGTTCTGCTCTGCTTGCGGTGAAATTTGGAGGAAGGATCGTTTATTCAACTTGCTCTATCAGTCCGGTGGAAAATGACGATGTCATTCGAAAACTGATTAAAAAGAAAAAAGACTCTGTGAAAGTGTTACCGTCTCATTTAGGTGTTGGCGGAGAAAAAACTGAGTTTGGCACTTTGTTTTTGCCCGATCAATGCGGCTTTGGGCCACTTTACTTTTCTACTATTGAAAAAGTGAGCACGAAGACCTAGATTATTTTTCCGACTTCAGAGGTCTATTTGTCTTGCCCTCTGAATTTAATTTCTAACTGTCGCGTTTCGTTTTAAAGTTGTGCCGGCGAAACTCCTCGAGGGTCAAATGACCGTAGGTTTTCTTTCGATAGATTTCAACAACTTCGGCTTCAATATCATGCATCACTTCATCAAAGAAATGAGTAGGAATATTTCCTGCTCTGAGTAAATGAAGTGTGTAGATACTGATTATCTTTCGCAAGAATTCCGATGAATTTTCTCGCATATTGGAAGTTTCTTTAAGCTGGGTCATCATTAATTTTATTAAATAGTCTTGTTGCATATTGTTTTTTTATCGGAGGTTTAGAAAGAAACCTGAGTTTCTTCATAGAAAATTAGCCCAAAGGATGAAAGAATATGAACTATGAAAGCTCTAACTCAGTCTGAACTTCAGACCTTTGTCAGTACATTTAAACCGCAACTAGTAGGCGCTCTGCTTCAAGAGGTGTTAGTCAGTGATCGCGGTCTAGCCTTAGGGTTTCATCGTGAAGCCGCGAAATGGCTGATTTTAGACTTGGTTCCAAACTCGCCCATGATTTTATTGTTTGAAAAAAGCAACCCCTTTAAGAAGGGCCCTAAGCCAAAACCCGTGGGGCTTTTTTTAAACTCTCATGCCCGCAATTTGTACGTTGTGGATATTCGTGTAGAGGAAAAATGGGGACGTCTAGTTAAATTGATTCTCAAAAATACACATGTAGAGTGTGAATTGGAAATCCGCTTAATTCCCAGGCAATGCAATCTTTTGGTCAGCGCGGAAGGGAAGCATATTTCCTGGGCTAAACCTTTAGATCTTAGTGAACCTCCAAATGTTGAGAATCCTCCTGAGCCAAGATCTATGGAGGCAATTTATAGCGAGTGGCTTGAGGAGCAACAAGGTGGAGTAAAGCGATCTTCCTTGGACCCTGTTGCGCAGTGGGAAAAGCAACGTCAAAAGGACCTAGAAAAAAAGAAAAAAGCACTCAATGAAATTGAAAAGCAGCTTTTTGAAAAGAAGGAAATACCCTGGTTGGAATCTGGGGACTTTCTGAAAACACACGGCCATCTTGATGTGCCGGAGAAATTGCAGGCCTTTGTCGACGCCAATCACTCCCTTTCTTGGAATATTGAAAATTGTTTTACCAAGGCTAAGCAAATTGTCGGAAAAAAAGAGGGCGCCAGAGAGCGGTTGGAAGAGCTTAGTGTCGAAATCGCGGACTTAGAAAAGGCCCAATACAAAAGCTCAAAGAATGGAAGAGGGCCGCAGAAACTTGTTGATCTCATGCACAAAGCAAAGGCCCGAGGAAGAAAGCTTGAATTAGAATCTGGTGCCTTGGCCTATTGTGGAAAGTCAGCGGCTGATAATTTAGCATTGCTGAGACAGGCTAAGGCTTGGGATTATTGGCTGCATCTGAAGGACTATCCAGGTGCGCATGCCATTATTCACAGAGAGCGACAGCAAGAAGTTCCGGTCAATGAAATACAGGATGTGGCCGCATGGCTGGCAAAAGAGTCTTTGGCTTCAAAATCTTTCATGGTGGGGCAGAAAGTTGCCATCGTCATTGTTGAATGCCGCTTTGTGAGGCCGATCAAAGGCGATCGACTTGGACGAGTCACTTATCATTCTGAAAAGACCTTTCATTTTTCTTTGCGTCAAGTGTGACCCTACTTGACTGAATTTCACCGCGGGCTAAAATTTCTCCAATCTATCAAGGAGAAATGATTATGATTCAAGTCAAAGATCTCACCAAGGATTTCGGTCCCAGACGCGCGATAGATCATTTAAATTTCACGGTGAATAAGGGTGATGTTGTGGGCTTTCTCGGCCCAAACGGAGCCGGAAAATCAACGACGATGAAAATCATCACCGGCTTTATGGCTCCAAGCAGTGGCCAGGCTTCTGTTGCTGGATTTGATGTCTTTGAAAGTCCAATTGAAGTCAAAAAACGTATTGGATATTTACCAGAAACGCCCCCTGTTTACGGGGATATGTATGTGCGTGATTATCTTGAATATGTGGCCGCATTAAAAGGTGTGTCGAAAGATAAAATAAAAAGTTTTGTTAAAAATTCTATAGAGAAAACTAATCTTGGTGACGTTCAGACAAGGTTGATTCATCACTTATCTAAAGGTTTTAAGCAACGAGTCGGAATCGCCCAGGCCATTGTTTCTGACCCAGAAGTCTTAATATTAGATGAGCCCACAGTTGGACTGGATCCAAAACAAGTTGCAGAGATTCGAGATTTGATTAAAGCCCTGAAAGGTCAGCACACGATTATATTATCAACCCATGTTCTGCCCGAAGTACAAGCCACCTGTGAAAAAATCATTATCATAAATAATGGCAAAATTGTTGCACAAGACAGTATCCATAGTTTGGCAATGATGGAGAAAGGACAGCGTCGATTGCAAATCAGGACAAGGAAAGATGTGTTGGATATGATTTCAATTCTTTCCAGTATTCCGCAGATTCTGTCTGTTAAAGAGGGCTCCAATCAAAAAGAATGGGAAATTTCATTGCAGGGTGGTGATGATGTTATCGAAGCCATTTCAGCTTGTTTGGTTGCAAAGGGGCTTGGCCTTTTGGAATTCACTCCAACAAAACTAGATTTGGAAGATGTGTTTATTAAACTCACCTACGGTCAAGCGACAAAAGAGAATTTAAAAAACGGAGTAGAAATATGATTGGCATTTTGACAATCTTTCAAAAGGAATTCAAAGGCTTTGTTTTTGCACCCACATTTTGGGTGATTTGTTTTTTACTAAGCGTGGTTTTTAGCTGGGTCTATCCGATTCAGTTAGACCTTTTTGCAAAGCTGCTTATGAATTATGTTATGCAGCAGGGTGTTTCAGTTAATCAGTTGAATATACATTACGGCGTTTTTTTGCGTCAGGTTTCCTATTTAAATTTAATGCTGATCATTGTGATTCCTGCTTTAACAATGAAGCTTTTTTCAGAAGAAAAAAAAATGCGAACCTTTGATTTACTGATGACTTCTCCGGTCACATCTTTTCAAATTGTTCTTGGGAAATATTTAGCTGCAATGGGGGCTGTCTTGGGGTTAATCCTTATTGCCTTCGTTTATCCCTTGGTGACTTCATTTTTGGCTAAAATTTTCTGGGGTCCCCTGTTCATTGCATTTTTTGGTGTATTCTTACTTGGTGCCGTCTATACCGCCATGGATTTATTCTGTTCGTCACTCACTGAAAACAGTCTGATTGCCTATGTGACCTCAGTGGTCCTCAATATTTCAATATGGTTTGTTGGCATTGGTGCTGAAGTTGTCGATAGTGAAGCTGGCCGAAAGTTTTTCGAGCATGTATCTTTAAGCTCTCATCTTTCAAGTTTAGTCGAGGGCACCATCCGAACGAATGGATTGATATTCTTTGGCAGCATCATCGTTTTGTTCTGCTTTTTAGCAGAGCGTGTAATCGAATCCTCTCGTTGGAGATAATATGAGTAAGTTAGGTAAGATTTCTATTTTTTTTGCAGGTTTATCCTTAGTTTCATTGAGTATCATACTTTCTATTGTCGGAGATTGGGTCCCATTCTGTTGGCTGGCTTTGGGACTTTCTATCTTTTTTGCGGGTCTCACTCTTTATTGGGATAGGCATTTTTTTAGAGAATTCGCCTCGATGAAAACGACGAAAGAGGGGATGAGTATGGGAGTGCTCATTTCAATGGTGCTAGTCCTTTTGATTGTTGTGAACTATCTAGGTATTAAACATTCTAAGACCTGGGACTTTTCAATTGCTCAAACAAATTCATTGTCACCCCAGTCCGTGCAGCTGGTTAAAGGATTGAAATCCGATCTTAAGGTTTTATTTTTTTATAAAAAGGGTGTCGAGGGCAATGAAGAAAATCGCCGGCTATTTAGAGAATTGATAAAAAAGTATCAAGATCTCAGCTCACAAATTCATCTGGAGTTTGTGGAGGTCAATGAAAGGCCTGATCTTTCGAAAGACTATGGTGTTGATAAAGGCAGTGGAGTGGTCTTTTTAGATTACCAAGGACATCGCAATCGCATTGAAAAAATTGATGAACAAGAATTCACAAGTGCCTTGGTGAAGGTCACTCGGACACAAAATAAAAATATATATTTTGTTGTTGGCCATGGTGAAAAAAATCTTGAGGATCCAAAAGAAGCCTTGGGGTTGAACTCTTTGAAAACAATGTTAGAGAACAACAGCTACAATGTGAAGTTATTGCCACTTGTTCAGACCGCTGTGGTTCCAGCCGATGCGGATGTGGTCATTATTGCTGGGCCGTCAGAGTCCTTTCAAGATTTTGAGCTGAATGCCTTGGAAGACCATTTGAAAAAAGGTGGTAGCCTTTTCATTGCGATCGAGCCTGAAGTCAAAGTAGGCTTGGAAAAATTATTAAGAAAAGCTGGGGTTGAGTTAGGAAATAACTATATCGTGAATGTGGTGGACTCAGTGCTTGGACGAGCCGTGAAGCAAGGGCCAACTGTCGGTGCAGTATTTTCGCCAACAAATCTCATCACCAAAGGATTTGGGCAAAATGAAGTGACTTTATTTCGCTATCCACAGTCTATCAATATCTCAGATTCTAAAGAGCTCATGCAGGGGTTAACCTCTGAGTTTCTTGTTAAAACGTCTCCACAAGCAGAATCCTTTACCGACCTGTCTTTGAAAGGCACGGGATTGGGAGGAAGTTATTCATTGGTAAGTCAGGTGACTGGCAAATGGCAAAATGATTCAAAGGCAAAGAGTTTTGCACTGATCATTGCCGGTGATGTCGATTTTATGACGAACCAGATGCTTTATCAAAACCTGAATCGCGATCTGATTTTGAATTCAATTGCATCGCTTGCAAGGGAAGAGAACCTGATCAGTATTACAGCAAAAGAACCTCAGGCGACCCAACTTCTTTTGACTGAAACAAAGTTTTCAGTTTTTCTATTTGCATTTATAATCCCATTTCCCCTTTTGCTGTTGGGAGTGAGTCTTGGACTTTATACAAAGAGGAGAAATGCTTAATGAAATTAAAAGGGCGATCACTTCTGGTTCTTGCATTGCTTTTATTTGGCGGATTTGCAATTTTTGAATATTTTCAAGAAAAAAAAACCGCTAAGGAAGTCTTAGAACAAGCTCGACTAGTGATGGTTGACTACGATCAGGTTGAGTCCATTATTTTAGAGAAATCTTTAAAAAAAATAAATCTAAAGCGCAGTATTGATGGGTGGAGTCTGTTAGAACCCCTCAATGATTTTGCTGATAATGCGGCCGTTGAAGATTTCTTGAAAGGTGTTGCAACTGAAAGAATCATTGAAGTTGCCAAAGAGGGAGCCAATATTGATTGGTCTCTCTTCGGTCTGGATCATCCTGAAGGAAAAATCACATTTCTAACTTCGGGAGGACAAAAACAGAGTTTTCAGATTTCAAATAGAAAAAATTTCGAACAAAATACTTTTGTTCGCAGAGACAGTGAAAATCGTGTTTTGGTGGTCAGTTCTAATTGGCAGCAACGATTAGAAAAAATACCGTTAGAGTTTCGTGATCGAAGATTCTTAAGACATCGAATCGCCACAATTGACACATTTAAGCTCAAGAATTCCACTGGCATTCTTGAACTCAAAATGAAAGAGGGTCAATGGCAAGATGCATCGAATCTTGGAGTAATGCTTGATCAAAACAAAGTGCGGGAGATGTTGCAGTCCATTTCTGATGCAAAAGCAGAGGACTTTGTTGAAGGAGCTAAGCCTAGACTAAAGGCCTTATTTTCTTTAGAGTTAAATTTGGGTGGCAAACTTTGGAAAGCTGACATTGGACAGGCCCAGGATTTAAAAATATATGCAGAGGTCTCTGAACCAATTTATTTGTTAAAGATGGAGCCAGGGGCTTTAGATAAATTTATTCATTTAAAAAAAGAAGAGTTAATAAAAACTGATTCAAATTCTAAAGGGAAAGAAAAACACTAATGTCACAGAAAATTCATATACAGTCGCCAACTCGAGTTGATCTTGCCGGTGGGACATTAGATTTGTGGCCTTTATTTTTATTTATTAATGGGGCTTCAACAATCAATGTTGCTATAGATGTATACACTAGGGTGGAGCTGACTCCGCGTAGTGACTCAAGAATTGTGCTTGAGTCGTTGGATCTAAATATTCGAAAAGAATATGAAAACTTGATGGATGCTCTCTTAGACGGTGATCCTCGCATGATACTTTTGCAAACGCAGTTGCGCTACTGGATGCCATTGAGAGGATTTGAATTAAAGACATCTTCGGACAGTCCCGTTGGTGGAGGACTTGGAGGGAGTTCAAGTTTAACCATCAGTTTGATGAAAGCATTTGCAAGATATTGTGAGAAGCCGTTTAGCGATGTGCACCAAATGGTTCAAGTGGCTCATAATATAGAGGCAGAAATTCTGAACACCCCAACAGGAACTCAGGATTATTACCCTGCAGCATCTGGTGGTTTGAATATTCTGCATTATGACTACAATGGAATTCAGCAAGAAGTTTTAAATGTGTCGAGTACTCCGATTGCAGAAAAATTTATGCTTATTTATACAGGAAAAGCTCACCATTCAGGATTGAATAATTTTGAAGTCATGAAAGATGCGGTAAATAAGGATCAAACAACGCTCCAGGCGCTGCGTGACTTAAAAGCAATTGCTATTGAGACAGAGTTGGCAGTTCGCACTGGACGCTGGAACGAAATTGGTTCTTTGTTTCGTCGTGAATATGAAGCTCGAGTTCGCTTGGCACCAGAGTTTTCGAGTCCTGAGATCGAACGTCTAGCAGAACTGTCTTTGCAGAATGGGGCAGAGGCTGTTAAAATTTGTGGAGCCGGGGGCGGCGGTTGTGTTTTGGTTTGGTGCCCTCCCGAAAATAAGCAAGGAGTGGCAAGCGCATGCCAAAAGGCCGGATTTCAAGTGATGGACGCAAAGCCCGTCAATCCAGTTTAAAAAAAAATAGTCCGAAAGAGAAGGTTCTGAAGTTGTCAGACACTTCTCATGCCGGGCGAGTGCATCGCTTTGTCGGTATTTCTCTGGGTGGAGGTAAAACTGACAAAGCTTGTGTTGCCATTGTAGAATATTATCCCAAACATAAAAAAATATTTTTGAGTCGGTTGGTTGAAAAGATCAAAAGTGATGAAGTTCACTCTGCTGATTTTAAAATTCATGAAGTGATTGAGCAGTACCATAACGACTTGGAGCTTGTGGCCTTTGATGTTCCCTTTCAGCAACCCGCCTGTCTGCGATGTTTGCTTCCATGTCCTGGCATTGAGTCTTGCAAGGAGCCCCATATTCAGTGGATGTGGGACTACACCCGCAAGTTGCACAAAAAGAAAAAACCAAGAAAGTTATTTACACCCTACACTCAACGCTGTGTGGAATGGTATTTAGCGAATGAACTTGAAGTTCCCTTCGTTTTGCAGCATGCGATGGGGGCGAACTGCGCGCCACTTTTGGCGCGCGCGATGTTTTTACATCGTCGCATGAGAACCCCTTGTGTAGAGGTCAATCCAAAGTTGTCTGTCTGGCGTATAGGAAGATCTTTACATGTTATGAAGAGTCATTTGCTTTTTCATAAGCATTCTATTGGTGGTGATGAAAGTCGCAGGGCTATTTTGAATGCATTAAGTGCGCACAATATTGCCTTTGTTTATGATCAGGATGTAAAGCTCATGATTGAAAACAATCATGCTTTTGAAGCCTTCATCTGTGCCTTGACCGCCTTTTTAAAATTTAAAGGTTTGACCGAGGCTCGACCAGCAAATTTTCCAGAAAAGGAAGACTGGATCGACTTTCCATTGTCTTCGATAAAATGGGATGGGTTTTAAACTTACTGATAAAGGATTACCCATCGGCTGGTAACTTAACCGTCATCGTTGACCAGGCTGGAACTTTGATATTTACAGTTCGACATCCATTCGTTAAGAATGAATAAACCCTGCTTTCTCCTGCATTATTTTTGATTAGAATCACTACAGAACCATTGGGGTTTTTAAATGCCAACTGGCCATTATCCAAAATAAGTCGAGAAGCACCTGGTTGAACATAATGCGAAAGATGGGCTAAGGCATAGAATTCTGGATTTCTTAGGATCTCATGAGTTCCAGCAACTTGATCTACAGAAAGAAGTCCTCGGCACTGTGGGCATCCATGATTTTTTGGGCCATAATTTTCATCCAGCAAACCATTCCAGGCAAGGACGGCCGTTGCTCCAAGATCAATGTCTCCTAAGACTCTGTTCTCCATCCACCAGTTGAAATCGCCATTATAATCTGGCTGAGCTGAGGCTGTGCATTCACCCATTAAATATTCAAGTTCATGATTTTTCTTAGTCGAACAAAAGCGGCCATTGCCATTTTTAGTGAGCATTTTTGGTGTTTGTGGATCATTAGAATAGCAGTGTGCTGCAAAAGCAGGTCTGATCTCCTGGGGCTTTAGTTTGCGCAAGACGTTTTGAACTCCAGGGGCAGCAATAAAGTTATCGGCTCTGACAATCAACTGCACTTTAGATCCCTGAGCCCTCAAGTGGTCACTTAATTTATTTAATAGAGCGGCATGATCATCATCATTCATATACGTTGAAGGGTAAGGCAAATCTAATCCAGGCTCATTCTGCACGGCTATGCTTTTAACTTTAAAGCCGTTTTTTTCAAAATAACGGACACTTTGAGCGAGACATTTTGAATAAGAAGGAGTCCAAGCGGAGTCATAACTGCCACCAAAATAGGGGTTGGCTTGTTTCACTGAACCCAATGATTTCATATGAGGGGGGGCCGTCCAGGGTTTAAGCATAAGTTGCAACTGGGGGTTCAAGGTTTGTGCTTGCTTTAAGACTTGAAGAGTTGGAGCAAGTCGGCTTGGGTTGAAACAGCCTGACTTGGTGTTTTCACCTTCTTTACAGTCACAAACAGAAAAATCGCCAAGTTTTGGATCATTAAAATCAGTCGATGTGAGAGGAACAATAAGATAGTTAAATCCAGCACCAATTGTTGTGTCGAAAAGTGCTTTCATCGCATCGGTTCGCAAGCGAGGCTCAAGGGAGTTCATATTAAGCACGGTGGATTCTGTCAGTGCAAAGCCAAAACCCGACATTTCCTGGCAACTGGGGGACTCCTGCAAATCAACGAGATTGGATGATTTATATTCAGCAGAAGAAATTGTAATCTGGTTTTCGGGAACGGGCTTTAAAAACTCTCTTAATCCAGGCAATGAAACATAGGCTGAAATCTTTTGTGAGTAACTATCGTGAGGTTGATTTCTATTCAAGCAGCGCTCGCCAACATTGGCTTTCACAGTGAATGAACCTAAGGAAAAGGCTATTAAAAAAGACCACTTTATTTTGTTCGATATCGTCATATCTAAAGCTCCTAATAAGCTTATAACAGTGCAATTTTAAAACCGATCTCAAATACAGGACAACTGCACTTTGCTGTATAGAAAATGGACAGTTTACAAAAAATGTCATTTATCCATGAGTCAATACGCGAGTTTCTTTAATTATCTCAATGAGTCTAGTTTCATAGAAACGCCTAAGAAGTCTGGACGCGCTGACTCTTGCATTGCACTTTAGTGATTCAGGTTACGATAATGAAAGCTTAGACAAGGAGATCTTATGAAGAAATTATTGTTGATTGGAGCAGCCTTTGCTCTTGTTATCACGGGATGCGCCACAACGGAGGAAAACCCCAATGCGACCAAAAGCGCAAGCTATGGAGCCGCCATTGGAGCCCTGGCCGGAGCCGTTATTGGACATCAAACTGGAAAAAGGACGGAAGGGGCCTTGCTTGGAGCTGTCCTAGGTGGCGGCCTTGGCGGCGTCGTTGGACATCGCATGGATAAGCAGCAAAAAGAACTTGAAAAAATAGCTGAAACAAAAAGGACTGATCAAGGGTTAATCACAAAGCTTAAGAGTGATATCCTTTTTGATTCAGGAAAATCGGATCTTAAGCCCGAAGCAAAATCCAATATCAATCAATTGGCCGCAATCATGAAGAAATATCCGGAGAATATTTTAACAATTAAGGGTTATACGGATAGCACTGGCTCTGCAGCTGTAAATAACACTCTATCACAACAGCGGGCTGAGGCTGTTCGAGTGCAAGTTATAGCCTCTGGTGTTCCTGCGAACACAGTCGGATCCGTGGGGATGGGTTCTGCAAATCCAATTGATTCAGGAAAATCAAAAGTGTCTCTAGCTAAAAATCGACGTGTTGAAATTGAAATCACAGTTGATGAATCAAAGGTTCCTAAAGCTTAAAAAATAAAGATAGAGTTCTTTGAAAGGAACTCTATCTTTTTCTAAAGGTCACACCATAGAGGTCCTTTTTGTTGGCCAACTTATGAGGATTCACAATTTCTCCAAAACCCAGTTTATCAAAGATTTTATAAGCCGCCGTTTCTTTGATGCCAGCTTGAAGACTTTCACCTTCACCCAATTTTTTTAACAAGATCTCTTTATTCGTTCCAGAAAAGACGGAAATATAAATATCCTTGGTCTTTGGATATTCGGCAAGTGCCCGAGCCACCACGGCATCATTAACGCCCTTGCGCTGAAACTCGGTCTCTGTGAACAGGGATCCCACATTTAACTGAGCTGAGGCTGGCTCGTATTCAAAACTTCCATAACCCAGAGACTTTCCATTTTCATCCACAAGGCTCACTGTTCGGTAATTAGCAAATTCATTTTGCCCAGCAAGGACTTCAAATTTGACCTTAGAATTTATTTTGGAGTTCACCTTTTCGAGTGTTTCCTCTTCGCTCCATTTGAACTTCAATTGCTCTCTTTTGGTTGAAGGGAAGTTTTTTAATAATTGCCGCTTGATGAGTACTTCAGAGAATGACTTTGGAAGCCCCCCTCCAATAAGAAATTCACCCAGGACTTCGCAATGCACGGCAGTTCTCTCAGCCTCTGTAAGATGAACCGCCTTTCCTCCTGGAAGGATCCATTCCTGAGCAATGAGTTGCTCCCAGATATTTTTTGCGACGCTGTCGAGTTGAGTCAGTGTTTGATAAAAAGCCTTGGCTGCATCGCGAGGGTGGGAAATCGCAAACTTAGCACTGGTGTAGGCACTTCTAGCCCCTTGCTTAACTCCCTCTGATGAAGCGCATAAGCAAGTCCTCATGTGGCTTAAGTTGTATTTTTTAGACTCATCGCTGATTTCACTCGAGCAAAATTTAATAATTTCAAATTCGCTTTGAAGCTTTTCAAGAGATACTCTTGATTTTCTATCTACTGGCGTGATACTCGCTGGTGATGCACAATTCTCGATATATGTTTCAGCCCCAGCCCAAGAAGATGAAATGGAGATAAAAATAGTCAGAGCTGAAATTTTCAATATTTAGAATTTAAACCTTTGGAGTTTCATAATTGCCTTTGAGTTTAGTTTGGAATTCACCCTGCCTTCGGAGGAAGATCATCAGGTAAAGTTTAATTCATTTCTTACTGAAGTTCTTTATGATGTTATAAAAGAAGTGTTAATTTCTGATGAAAAGTCCTTAAGTCCAGCCAATGAGTCGTTTGCCCCTTCGACGTTGATTTTAAAAAAAATTCAAAAAGCGTAAAAAAGTCAGACAGTCTATCGGTGCTCAACTCAAAACTAGCGAGCCCTCGAAAGATGGCATCTATTGTGCATTCTCCTTTTCGAATGTGAAAGGTGAATCATAAGACATCTTTCTGTTGAGTACTTTTTGTACGCCAAAAAGTACAATGAGATCCCCATTGATGGAGTCGCTATGATATTGAAAAAAATTAAAGCCGATTATTTGCCCGGGTTTTTAGCCTTAACCCTGATCTTGCAAGTGCCCCTTGCGCTTACACCAATTCAATCTTTGGGTTTCACATTTGAAGGTCAAGGTAAGATGGTTCAAGTCAATAACAGCTTGTTTCCTATAGAAACAAATCCTGCAGCTGGCACTACAGTCGATGATCTTTTTCCAATAAAAAGTGGTATAGTGCCAGCACCTCAGCCAATAGCGAATGGAAGTCCTCAAATCAACATTGGAAACCAGCAGCCGAAGCCCAATGTGATAGGTTCAACAAGCCCCATTTCCAATGGTGGTGGAAGTGGTGTCAGGTACGCAGACACCAAGCCTGAATTCAGGTGCAACCTCTTTGAAAACACGGATGTCATGGATGTATTAAGTGCCATAAACTCCTTAAATCAGGCCGTGGGTTCAGTTTCCTGCGGAGTTAAAACTATCAACGTCCAGTCAGTCCAAGATAATAATAAAAAAATTGCTGATGCAATGAAAGCACTGAGCAGTTTCAATCAAACGCCGGAGAATATTCGGACTGAGGATTCCTCAGTCATCGTAAATAACGTTGATGTAGCAATCCGGGCTGCTAATGCTCTGGCAACAACTTTCGCGAGTGTTGATTTTTTTGATAAAGACTGTCAGGACCAAATGAGCTCTGGCGATGTCGCCTTGGCCTTGAATGATATCATAAACGGTCTGACTCCCTTCGCTTTGATGGCCGCAACGGCCACCGGTGGAACTGCCGCCATTCCATTTATCGTGGGTGGAGCAGAAATTACTGGAGCCCTCAGTTCTGTAAATAAGATTATCACAGAAAATGCTGTTAAGATTCGGGAAGCTTCAGTCCGAAGAGCCATCGTTGAAAACACCTGCCAATTTATTCGCCTTGATCAAAAATATAAATTTTTAATCAAGAATCGAGATGAGCAAATCACCCAGATTCTAAAAGAAATAACATCCTCGCAAAAATTATTTAGTGCAAATGTTCAAAGCATGTCAAATTTAACCAGCACTCTTGTCACTAAAGAAAATGCATTAAATACTGAAACCATAGAAATAGAAAACCAGTTAGCCTCTGCCAAAGCGCAATTTGCCCTTGATAAGGCTTTTATTGCCGCGACAACAGATGAGTTAAAAATATGCCAAATGGGTATACAACTGGCGGAAATGAAAAATGAGAGCCAGTCCTACGTCAGTAGCATGTTAGGAAGCTTGGACCGAGTCTTTAAGCTCTACGGTTTTTCAAGTGTTGCCGAATACAAGTCTTTAAAATTGTCAGGAAAAATTTCAATTAAAAATTTGATGGAGTATTCAACGAAGTCATTTAACTTTAATACCGATTTTTCTTCATGTGCGAAATCAGCTAGATCTTTTGTAGAAACCATCGAGCAATCAGCCAGTCTGTCGTCCCAAATTATGAAGTCAGCGCAAAGCAAAGTTGAAAAAGAGCTCAAAAGCAGTCCTGATTATGGTGCGGTGAAAACACAGCTCGACGCTATGAACCAAAAGCAGTTGCATGCAGAACGCTTGACGGACTCCCTTGAAAATTTGCGCCAGTACGCAAATACTTTTGCACAGTCAGAAATTGATAGTGAATTGGATCGGCTGCGCAAGGGCCTTTTTGGTCAAAAAGTTTTTGGCCAAAATTCACCAGTCATGGCCTGGTTTGATTTTGTAGCCGGTTTGCATAAAGCATCCGTTTCCAAATTCAATGCGGGTTTAAATTCCTTACGATTGAAGGCCTACGCGATGACTCAATCTGGAAAGAGCACTCTCAATTCGAGCTTTCAAGGGCTCATGTTGAATATTGGCAATGTAAATAAAGATTGGGATGATTCTTATAAGCTCAAAAATTATGATTCCGAGCATATGTCTATCGGCTCTAGGGAATACAAGGATGCATGCAGAGAAATGCAAGACGTTTGGAATCGTTGGGTCATATCCATAGACCATTTATCGGCCATTGAAGCCTTTTGTAACATGATTGATCCTTATATTTATGACAATCGAACAGAGGACCAGGCTTTGGTTCAAATGTGCCGCGGGTTCCATAATCTTGGATCTTCATCGGCCCAAGGTATTGCGGTCTATTTCGCTCAAGATAAGAATTCAAAACTTGAAATGTCCAAGCAAGCATTAATCAGGGATCAGTCCTCTAATTGGGCTCAGCTGTTAAAGCAAAAATTAGATGGATTAGCTTGTCCTAAGCCAGGACCCAATTTTTAGTTTGTTGAGAATTTCTAAGCGGGGGTGACTAACCCCACTAAGAAAATAATTCGCTTTTGTTGTTTCTAAAAAAAGAGATCCACCTTTGTACAAACTGCTAGTCAAAATTTATTCACTCCAGGCCAAAACAAAAAGATAAAATTCCCAAAATGGGGCACTGTCAAAAAGTTCAACAGGCTGAATTCAATTTGAATACAATAGGGGTCAGCACGCTTACTGCATTGATCTCTGGTTATATGAAAAAGACGATCTGTACTTCTTTTGTGATATTTCTTACTTTTGCTGGTACTCTAGGATGCTCTCCCTCGGCGAGTCAGCCTGAGATTCGTGTTTCAACGACCTATGCACCATCAAAGCCTGTTGTTGAAAAAGTCGGAAGTCTTAATGTTGTCCGTGGGGCCACTCATGTTCAGGGATTGATTACAAAATATGATCCGGCCGTTCAGGTCTTAAGTTTAAAAGGTCAGATTGTCGTAGTGCCGGTGGTCGGAGGGAATTCATTTGCACTGGGCCTTGATATGATGGGCCTTTTGGCAAAGGCCCATTCAAATATGCACTTTGAACTTGAAGCTGGGAAAAATCAGGCCGCTCCACCTTCGGGAGTGAAGGTCGGCGCATTTATAACTTGCTTGGGGCAAAATCAAAGTTGTGACAAATTTTTCATTGATATCTATGTTGATTTTCAGGGATATGAATACCACCACCAAGTTGGGACGGCAGATGAACCTGTTGATTTAAATATCAATAAAACATCAGTGAATACCAATGAATCACAAAGCGATTCTGAATCTCAAAGTGCACAGACGTCACTAGACTCAGTGGAAGTCAATGATGACCTAGAAACTGCAGCAGGCAAGTCTGAAGCGACTGATAATTTAAGCGAAGTCGCGCCAGAAAATAAAAAATCGTCATCACCTAGTGCGCAGACATTGCCGACCAATAAGGATGCAATCCCAAAACCTTCAGTAGGCTTCGTCAGTGATGTCATCTCAACATTTACAAAAATACTTAAGATAGACTCAAAAGGTGACCAAGCCGGAAATGAAGATACAGTTGAGAAAGACAAGCCTCATGCCAATACAAAAGATGAAACAAAAGTTGATCAAGATAATACCAAAAGTGGTGACGTGAAGACCCCAAAGGAAGATCTGAAATCCAAGGGAGATAACACCTCTCAGGAAAATAACAAAGACTCTGAAGCATTAAAAAAATTGGACCAAGGAGATTCTTCTGCCAAAAATGCTGATGAAGAGGAAGAAGATGATGAAGGTCATTTAGATCCAGAATACCGCGGTCGATATTTAGGTGACGTGCAAGGAGATTTAGAAAAATTGTTTGGTAAAAACAATGGTGACCAAAGCAAGACAGACTCCAAAGATAAGAAAAACACCATTCTTGATCAAGTTGTGGGTGAGCCTTCGCGGGGTCATTTAGAGAAGGCTTCTAATTTACTTATGGAACAAAAAATACCTAGTAATTCGGGAATTCACATCATTCATCCGGAGCGGGAGCGGTATTATGGGTCTTATGAATTGCTAACAATGGTAAAAAGTATGGGGCAGTTCACGAAAAAAGTTTTGCCCAAATACAGTCTTCCCATTGGTGATCTTTCAAAGAAAACAGGTGGCAAAATAGGCAAGCATGCTTCGCACCAGAGTGGTCAAGACGTGGACGTCGCCTTTTACAGTAAAGGCTCAAAAAGCAATGACAAATTGGTGTCGGTTTTAAGTCATGTTAAATCAGGAAGCCCTGTGGAGAGCTGGATGGAGACCGAACAGTGGGGTTTGTTCAAATTTCTTGTGAGTACAAAATTTGTTGATAGAATTTTTATTCATCCCAATTTGAAAAAAACAATTTGTCAGATGGCTGTGAAAAATGGAGAAATTAAACCAAACCAAAGTGAAGGTGCTGTTTACGAGGCCTTGCGCAGGCTGCGCCCTGAAGTGAATCATTACAATCACTTTCATTTAAGAGTGAAGTGCTCAAAAGCTCAGATTCGCTGCCGTCAAATGGCCGATCCCCCTGAAGGCACGGGATGTTTTTAATCCACAGGATTCTTGCTATTCGATCTAATTCTTGAGAGCATCAGTTCATGGCTGATTGGCGTGATCGAAGTGAAATGAATGGTGATGTGGTCTTTTTTCGTTATGTATCCGAAGGGATGGAAAAAAGTCATGAAGAGGTCTTTGTCTGGGATCTCGATAAGACCTATTTAGACACGACCATTGATTCCTTGTCAGGACTCTTAACAACCGTTCTAGAAAAAGCACTTAACAAAAAAAATATTCCTGGAACCAACACCCTTTTGCAGTCGCTATCGGAATACCGTCGTCAGCAAAAGGGATACATGTATTTCCCCATTTATTTTATTACAGCATCTCCGCCGCAGCTCGAAGAGAGAATTTCAGAGAAATTCTCTTTAGATAATATCAGGCCCTTTGGCTGCTTCTATAAAGACAATTTAGCTAATTTTCGTCCAGGTCGATTTTGGCGTTTAACCAAGCAGGTTGGTTATAAACTGCAGGCCTTACTTCAACTTAGAACTCATTTGGGTGAAAATGTTCGACAAATCTGTTGGGGTGATGATAGCGAAACTGATGCAATTATTTATAATTTGTATTCAGATATTTGTTCGCGTCGTATTGGGAATCATCAGATTCGTTCTATCCTAGAAAAGCTCAATGTCACCGGCGACCAAGTGGACACCATTTTGGATTTGCAGGCCATGATCCCAGAAAATGATCCAATAGAAAAAGTCTATATCAATTTGGCCACAGATACGGATCCCGATTATTATTTAAAGTTTGGTCGCAGAACTTTAGCTACAAATAACACTTTTCAAGTGGCCTTAGATCTTTTTCAGGATCATCGACTGACTTTGGAAAGTGTCTATGATGTCACTCAGGATATGATCTATAACTATGGATTTACGCCAGAAGAATTGATGAAAAGTTTTGATGAGTTTGTTCGTCGTGGTGTTTTAGGCCTGAGCGCCTTTGAGCAAGCTAAAGCCTTTTTTATTGAAAAAGGTTTGCTCTATCCGTCCTATGAGCCATCAGTGGCTCCTCTGAAAGAAAAAGTGGTTGTTGATGGTCACGTCTATGCATTAGAAGGCAGTCATGAGCCTTGGATTCCCGAGCATATCGACTACCTTCACGACTATCGTTAATTTACTCAAATTTCACTGGAAAAACGGTAGATATAGGATCGCCTGCAAAGGATTTGAATTCAGTTCTCCGAATGACCTCTATAATGCATTTTTTGAAATGACCATCGCTGATGCTTGAGGCTGCTAGATCCGCATTAGAAACTTTTCCAGATTTTTGGATGGTAAAACTGATCGAAGCATTGCCCACAACTCCTGGAGTTCGTTGCAAAAGCTGTGTGTAGCATTTGTAAAACGAAGTTCGCTGCTGCCTTATTGTCTCTTGAATGGACTCGGAATTGAGACCCATTTCGGCAGAATTTTTGACTGTTGGCGAGGCGGTGCTTTGAGGGGCCAGGTCAGGAAGTGTTTGAGAGAGGGATTGCGTTTTATAGTTTTGTTCATAGTCATTGGCATTCCATTGGACGCCATCACGAGAGATAAAAACCGTATTTTCTCTGCCAACATGATCAATGTGAAGATCTCCACGCTTAATAATCAAAACAGTTCGCTCGTTTTCTAAATCTACTGTGATCAATGAGTTTTCTTCGATTCGAACTCGATAAAGGGAGTCAAACTCCATTGTAGCCTCGCCGTCAGGACCTGTTTCTACCGAATCCAAAGGGAATAAAGGGGATTTTCCAGATAAGATTTCTTTTTGAGTCATATTTTTTAGCAGGATAAATACTTTTCCAGAATTGAGCTCAACTCGAGCAAGTGGGGCTTCTCCCGGCTTTTGCTTGCCGGTGTGCAGATCAAGAACAATCGAAAGCACTAAGCTTACTAAACCTAGGCCAATTAAAGTTGGTATCAATAAGGAATTCTTCGTCATAGGAAAACTATAACGAAGAACTTTTTAAAGATGTAGTAAAATTGCAATAAAGAAAATTCAGCTTTAGTAACGCCCGTCTAGGGATTACTTAGAAGCAGGAGCCTCTGGAGTTGCAGGAGTAGCCGTTGCCGCTGGAGCCGTTGTAGGTGCTGGTGCACCAGCAGTAGGTCCAGGAGTCGCAGGTATTGCCGCCGCAGCAGGCAGAGTATCAATCACAGATTTTGTTTTTGAAGAAGTTAAAACTGACAAAGTTAAGCAAGTGATTGCGAAAATAACGGCAGCCCCAACTGTCAATTTGCTAGCCAAAGATTGTGCTCCAGTTGCGCCCAATAATGAATTTGAGCTGCTACCACCCATACCTAAAGCCCCATTGCTTTTTGAATCTTGAATCAAGACAAGAATAATAAGCGCTAGAGCGACAATGATGTGTATAATTCCGACGAAAGTATTCATTAAATGTTCTCCCAAAGATCCCAGAATATAGAGACAAAGGGGTTATTTCGTCTACCCTAAAGTTGCACCTGAGGAGTTAAGATCATCAAATAACCCAGCGCGTTGTGAAGCTTTCTGTCCGTTCTGCTGATTGACCCAAGGGCTGTCATAGCCGACAAAGAGCAAATCAATTCCCTAAGATATGAATGACGGAGAGAATGAATGGCGTTTCTGGTGTTTGAAGGTTTGGATGGTTCAGGGAAAAGTTCTTTGATGGGGGCTCTTGAAAAAGAGTTGAGTCGACTTCAAATTAGATCTCATCAAACTCGCGAACCTGGAGGAACTCCCCTAGGAGATGAAATTCGCAATATGATTCTTCGTCGATTGGGGCCAGCTCCTGTATCTCGCGCGGAGCTATTACTCTATGAAGCCAGCCGAGCTCAGCATGTTGAAACAGTCATTTTTCCAGAGCTTAAGCAAGGTCATTGGGTCTTGTGTGATCGATTTACTGCGAGCTCAGTGGCTTTTCAAGGTGGGGGCCGGGAGATCTCTGAATCCGATGTTGTGATGCTAAATAATTTTGCGACAGGTGGATTGAAGGCTGACTTAACTATACTTTTGGATCTTTCTGTGGATGAATCCAAAAAACGTCGCCAGGGTCGCAGTTTACAAACCGGTGAAGCTGAAGATAGAATAGAATCCGAAGCAGACTCCTTTCATGAAAAGGTGCGCCAGGCCTTTTTGAAGCAAGCTCATGAAGATCCAAAATCCTGGTTGGTCCTGGACGCAAGGAAGTCGCAAGGGGAGCTCTACAGCGATCTCATTGCAGATCTCAATCAGCGTGGCTTGCTTCAAGTCGAAATAATATAAAAGGGCGGCAATTGTGGCAAGGCTCGTAGATTACATTCTTGGTCATCAAGACATCATTCAGAAAATGATCGAATCCTTTGAGGCCGGAAAGCCAGGTCAGACATTTCTATTTGTGGGCCCAAGTGGAGTGGGAAAAAAGCAAACGGCCATTGCCTTAGCTCAAGCCTTGATTTGCCAACAAAGCCTTCGTGGCTGTGGTCAATGTCCATCTTGTTTTCGAGTGGCTTCTGGTCATCATGAAAACTTAAAAATCATTCAGCCCGATGGGGCACAAATAAAAATGGAGCAGGCTAAAGAAGTTTTAGAGTTCCTCAGTTTTAAAAGCTTAGGGGGCAGCAGAGTCATTATCTTCGACCAGGCTCACTTGATGAATTCGCAAGTCGGAAATTCATTGCTAAAAACCTTAGAAGAGCCGCCAGAGGGAACTTTCTTTTTTTTAATTGCACCCAGTGTGGCGGGCGTTTTGCCGACGATTCGATCTCGGTCACGCATTGTGCAATTCAAACCACTGTCCATGGACGACCTCAATAAACGTGTAAAGGCGCCAACGTGGGCTTTGAAATCAGCCAATGGAAGTTTTGAAAAATTAGCGACTTTACAAGATGGCCCGGAATTAGAGACACGCCAAAAGTCGGTTGAGATTTTAAATGTCTTTTTAAAAGACAATGATTTTATTTTAAATGAAATGTGGCGTTCAGAGTTTAAAGAGCGAGCTCAGGGGCAAAGAATCTTGTCCTATTGGCTGGGTTTTTTTAGGGATGCCATAGCACTTCAGGAAGGTGCTAAAGAGCAAATCAGCAGTATAGATCAAGCGCCATTGATAAAAAATTTAGCAGAAATAAATCGCAAAAGACTTTTGAGTTTGGCGGATGGTGTCTTGTTGGCTGAGCGAGCACTAATTGCCAACAGAGATTCGCAGCTGGTGATGGAAGAATATTTTGTGACTACAAAAAATATTTGAGGCAAAGACTATGACAAAGATGGATGTGTAAAAATGGAATGGATCGATGTTCATGCGCATTTAGATAAGCTTGAAGAAGGTGTTGAGGTTTCTATCCTGAATGCCAAAGCCGCTGGAGTAAAAAGAATCATTACAATTGGTACAGCGCCTGATGATTTTGAAATCGTCTTAGACATTGCTCATAAATATTTTCCAGAAGTTTATTGCACTTTGGGTGTTCATCCTCATGACGGTGTTTCCTACACGGCGCAAGTGGGCGAGTTTATTTCTCGGCATGTCGCTGATCCAGTGGTTGTTGCCGTGGGTGAGATTGGTTTGGATTATTATTATGAACAATCTCCTCGTGCAGAACAAAAAGAGGCCTTTCGAGCACAACTCAAAATTGCACAATCGTCGGGAATGCCTGTACAAATTCACACTCGAGATGCGGATGAAGACACAGTTGAAATTCTAAAGGAATTTAAGGGCACCGTTGGCGGGATCATTCATTGTTTTACGGGCACCGAGTTGTTGGCTCAGCAATGTCTAGATTTAGGTTACAATATATCCATCAGCGGAGTAGTGACCTTTAAAAATGCAGAAAGTCTGCGAGCCATTGTGAAGTCGATCCCCTTAGATCGATTGCATGTTGAGACAGATTCACCATTTTTAGCACCAGTGCCAATGAGAGGCAGAAAAAATACGCCAGCCAATGTGGTGCATACGGCAGCTTTTGTGGCTCAACTTAAGGGCGTAACTGAAAAAGAGCTGGCGGAGCAGACGCGGCTGAATGCGCTGCAGGTCTTTCCTAAAATTAAATGGGATTTTTGATTCTGGTGCGAAAGAAAGACTTGCTCTAATTTTGGCATGAGCAAGTATCTCTAAGTCGACAGTTCAGATCAATTCCAAGGCTTTCTAAAGAAAAAATATAATATCCCGTGTGTCGATCAATATCTACCTTGGCTTTGCCATTATCAAAAACTACGATGACGGTGTCGACTTTCTGTCTAGGATGCAGCAGTAGGATTTAACTTTTTCTGGCCTAAATCAGGCCTTTCTCGGGACTCATTTCATTTACAAAATCTTATAATGTTGACGAAGTGAATTTCTCAAAAGGAGATGATTTTTGGGAAAGATTAAATATTGATTTCGATTTGAGGCAGATGAGGAAAGAAACCTAGATCTTTCCTAAATATACTTTTACGATTAAAGTTTATCTATTATGAGTTTCACACTGATTCAGAACGTAAGAGGGAGTGGCACATGAAGTTGAGAAAGAAGCACTTTTATCTTGGAGGGTCGTGTAGCCTTTCTCTCATGTTAATGTTGCTCTACACCAATGCCATTGATGTATCCATGCTAGGGTATAATTATAGTATTCCGTTAGCAACTACCAGTGCAGGTGTCTATCAACCAAAAAATGCCACAATGATGAATCTGGATGGCATGACTCTCGCTCATCTTTATGGGCTGCCGAATTGCTCTAATAGGGCTTATTGGAACAATGTGGACACTTCCATACACGAAAAAACGGTCAAGGTCTTCATCAGCAATGGAACTATCTATGATGTTGTGAATAATAAACTGCTTCCAGTCAATGGCACAACAATTCCCATTGGAAGCACTACCCTTATTCCCCTCAATCTCAATGCAAACACGATCACCAACTTTGCGAATTTTGCAGCGGCCTATACAAAAAGTCCCGCAACTTACGCTCTGAAATCCTTTCCCCAGTGGGATCAGACACTCTACAATGAATTCGCCCTCAATGGTGTGAGGATTAATGGCGAGCATATGATGTCAGCAAGATACAGCTTGATTTGGTCATCTGTTTTAGCTGCTTGTGGAAAATTAGCGGGAGACAGCACAGCAAGCACCCTTGTTACCGATAGTGAAGCTGATCGATATTTAAAATTTGCAACAAAAACAATGAGCGAGGTGGCTGGTCAGCCTGAATGGGAGCTCCCAGCCCATAAAAGCTCTGTAAAAGTTGATCTGATCTCGTCGAAAATTTCTAAGGATCTGGCTTTTGGTCATTACTTGCTGCAGAATTATTTGCCAATTGGTCTAAAAATTAAAATAAAAGAGCAAGTTCAATTGAGAGTTTTTAATGCGTTGGTGATCTTGCAGAATGGCGATGTCGATCCATTCACAAGCACGAATAATTTTTGGATCAATAATGCAAACAACTGGAACGCCGTCTGTTTGGAAGGTGTTGTGAGTGCTTCAATTTTATTAAATCCAAAGTCTGTCACGGATTCTTATATTCGATTGGCTTTTTTGAAAATTGATAACTATCTAAAAGCTTTTACCCCAAGCGGTTATTCCTTAGAAGGTGCCAGCTACTGGGACTATGGCTATTCATCTTTCATGGAATTGCGAGATATGATTCTGCGCTATTCTGGGTCCATCATTGATCTTGCTATTGAGCCTACTTCAAACAGAGTAAATAATGTTATTAATTCAATGCTTTTTCTAACGAGATACGAGATGGCACCAAAGGCCTACGCTCCGTTTGGCGATAGTAATTTATCCATGTCAGGTTTAGGGGAAGATCAGGCTAACTATATTGCTGAGTCTCTCAATATTTCAACATTTAAGACAAAGTTTCAAAGAGCAACATCATTGCTTGATCCAATATACCAGTTAAAAACAAAGCCTGTTGTCATTCCTCCCGCTACAGTGGCAAGCACTAGTTTTGCCTTAAATTTATCTCATCTAAGGCTAAATCCGGTGGGACAGGTTTTGCCAACTCAGCAAGAGATATTTCAAAGTTTAGATTTTGGTTTCAACTTTAAAGACGCTGGTGTTTTTGTTTCAAGATTTCCAGTCGTACCGGGCAGTCTAACCGCCCCCTTGTCCATGACTATCAAATCGGGATATCCCGCGGTTGGCAACAGTCATTGGCATTATGATGCGGGTTCTTACAGCGTAACCTATGGCAACCTTATTATTGCGGGCGACCAGGGAAAATTTAAAAGTTACAGCGCTTCAAGCTTCAATCAAGATAGACCTAAATCAAATTTGATCAATTCCTTTGGTCACCCGGTGCCACTGATTGGTTCGGGTAAGATTATAAGTAAGGATGCAAGTAATAATTGGATAACCCCCGACACTTCTGCCGCAGTCAATTCGATGCAAACGGATGCAGTTTCAAAAGTGTTTGTGCCATTAGATATAACCCCCAGCAGTTCGATAGTTTTAGATCATGCCTTGACTTTGAGTTTTCTGCCCTATTATAAAAATATTTTTTCGCTCAGTTTATTTTACAGGTGGGTTCGGCATATTCAAAATGGCAGTTTAATTTTTAAAGATCAATTTTATGGCACTCAGGCCATAAATTTTGAAACGGCGATAACAACAGATTGTATTGATTCAACTGAAACGGTGGCCGCAAACGTTATACCAAAATGCCGTTACTCCGTTGATTATTTAAATAAAACGGTCAAAATTTCCCAGATGTCAGGATATACTTCACAATGCGTGATACTATCAATGAGTTCTGGTGATCTTGATCAGTTTGGCCAGCCCACGCCTCATCTAAATAAAAATCAATTCGAAATTTATAAATCAAAAATGATAGAAAATCCTGCGCTCAATGAAAGTTTTGTGAGCCAATACACCAGAATAGGAATTAGATTTATAAATCCTAGGAGTAATGGTTTTTTAAGACTGGAATACGCTCCCAAGTATGATGTGACATGCAATACGCCGTAATGTAAAGGAAAGGCTTGCCTGTTGCAGGTCTTTCTTAAAAATAAATGGGGATTTTTGAACAATTATGTCATTTTTTGAGGCTAGAGCGGAGTGTCTAGGCTGGCTTTTTTGAGAACTAGCAAGGATAGTACAGGTTCTTTAAAATCTCAAAAGGAGCTCCCTCATGTCTAAGCTTAGAGTTGGCATTAATGGTTTTGGTCGTATTGGTCGCGTTTTTTTTCGTGCGGCTTTTGAACAATTTGATATCGTCGGAATTAATTCTTTAGACAGTATTGAAGGCAATGCGCATCTCTTAAAGTACGATTCAGCTCATGGTGTCTTTGCGGGTGATGTTTCTACAGATGGCCAAACCTTGATTGTGAATGGTAAAAAAATTCATGTTTCAAAAAAGCAAAATCCGGCTGAAGTGCCATGGAAAGATTGGGGAGTTGATTTTGTATTTGAATGCACAGGTGCATTTAAAAACAAAGAAGATTTCATGAAGCATATTGAAGCAGGAGCGAAACGCGTTTTGGTTTCAGGACCTGCTGAAAAGGGCGCTGACATCACAATGGTTTATGGTATCAACCATGAGTCCTATGATCCTTCACAACATCATGTGGTTTCCAATGCATCTTGCACTACAAATTGTTTGGCTCCACTGGCAAAAGTATTGAATGACACTTTTGGCATTGAGCATGGCACCATGATGACTATTCATTCTTACACAAACGATCAAAAAATATTAGATGCACCTCATTCAGATCTTCGCCGTGCACGTGCTGCTGCCGTCAGCATGATCCCAACGACAACGGGTGCAGCTAAAAATGTGGGCTTGGTTCTTCCTGAACTCAAAGGAAAAATTGATGGAATTTCGGTTCGTGTTCCAACGCCAAATGTAAGTTTGGTGGATTTTACTTTCACTGCTAAAAAAGACGTGAGTGTTGCAGCTATTAATGAAGCTCTGATCTCGGCTTCAAAGGGCGCTTTGAAAGGTATTCTTGCAGTTGAGCACAAAGAACTGGTCAGCGTTGACTTCAATGGAGACAAACATTCATCTATCGTTGATCTTGCTTCAACAATGGTTGTCGGTCCTCGTATGGTTAAAGTTCTTGCTTGGTATGATAATGAAACTGGATTTTCAAACCGCATGATAGACGTCGCTCTGCATATGGCAAAGAAAGGACTTTAATTCATGGCAACTGTGATTAGTGGATTGAAAGGCATCAAAACTGTTCGTGATTTTGAGTTAGAGGGAAAAGTTGTATTTCTTCGATTGGACCTGAATGTTCCAATGGAAAATGGAAAAATCACCGATCAGAATCGTATTGTAGCGTCTTTGCCGACAATTAAATATTGTATGGAAAAAGGGGCAAAGCTTGTTTTGGCGTCACATTTGGGACGTCCAAAGACGAAGGACGACAAAGAATTTTCTTTAGAGCCAGTGGCTAAAGCTCTTCAAGAGCATTTAGATGCTGAAGTTATTTTGATTGAGGAGCCAGATTCAGATGCTCCTGTTCATCTTTTACCTTCATTGAAAAAAAATCAGTTGTTGCTACTCGAGAATGTCCGCTTTGAAGAAGGCGAAACTCAGGATTCAAACGAGTTTGCACAAAAAATTGCAAATTATGCTGACATTTATATCAATGATGCTTTCGGAGCATCCCATCGTGCTCATGCGACAATTCATGCTTTACCTATGATCATGAAGGAAAAAGGCATTGGCTTGCTCATCGAAAAAGAAATCAATATGTTGGATTCTCTATTGCAGAATCCAAAACGTCCTTACATTGCAGTGATGGGTGGTTCAAAGGTTTCTGATAAGATTGCAGTCATTGAAAGACTGATGGATGTCGTCGATGGTTTTATCATTGGTGGCGCTATGGCTTATACTTTCTTAAAAGCTCAGGGGCACCCTGTTGGAAAATCACTGGTTGAAAAAGACAAAGTGAAATATGCCAAAGAAATGATCGAACGCATTCAAGCTCGAGATAAAACCATTTTATTCCCAGTGGATCACGTGGCGACGAAGTCGATCAAAGACACTGAAAATGCTCACACCACAAAAGATGTGGTTATTGCTGAAGATGAAATGGCTGTGGATATTGGCCCTCAGACGATCAGGAATTTTTCAGCAGCACTTAAAGCCGCCGGAACTATTTTTTGGAATGGACCAATGGGAGTTTTCGAAACGCCAGCCTTTTCAAAAGGAACTTTTAGCATCGCTAAAGCTATCGCTGAAAGTGAAGCTATTAAAATTGTTGGTGGGGGAGACTCTGCCGCTGCAGCGGAAGCTTCGGGTTTTGCCGGTCAGATGACTCATATTTCTACAGGAGGCGGAGCTAGTCTTGAGTACCTTCAAGGAGATAAGCTTCCAGGTTTAGAAGTTCTTCGCGTAAGAATTCGCTAGATTTTTTGATCTCAGTCTCTTAAGTCTTTTAAAAGCGAAAAAAATATTTATTTAAATAGGCCCCACAAATTATTGTGGGGCCTATTTTTTTTGAGCGTATAATTAAAATTAGCATTTTTCTTTTCGGTGATGTCCGCATCTGACAAAAACGTGTGTGATCTAGGCGTGTTTTGAGAGTTTGCCTAGGTAGCCCATGAACAGGGCCGAGATCACAAAAGTTAAGTGCACCAGCGCATACCACATTATTTTGGTGTTCTCAATTTTCTCAATATCCATAAAAACTTCAAGTAAATGAATGGATGAAATTGCAACAAGTGAGGACGCTATTTTCATCTTTAATGACCCATAGTCATGGGTGCCCAGCCACTCAAGCTTTTCTATTGAATCACTGATATTCATGCGTGATACAAAATTTTCGTAGCCGCTAAACATAACAATGACTATCAAACTTCCAACCAAGCTAAGGTCAATCAAAGACAGGACTTTGAGTAATAATTGAGACTCATCCATTTGAAAAATTAAAGGTGCTATATGGACAACTTCTTGAAAAAATTTAATAAAGAGTGCCAATAACCCCAAGCTCAGACCTAAATATATGGGAGCTAAGAGCCAACGACAGGCATACATCAATCGTTCAAAGAGCAGACTGGTTTTCGGTGGTGTAGACATTGCAATGGCC
Source organism: Pseudobdellovibrionaceae bacterium (assembly GCA_947449255.1). GTDB lineage: Bacteria > Bdellovibrionota > Bdellovibrionia > Bdellovibrionales > Bdellovibrionaceae > Bdellovibrio. The sequence goes on along the minus strand of CANFQX010000004.1, from coordinate 140,832 downwards.
TTTTTTAGTGAGTTTTAAAATATGAAATTTAAGGGCCCTTTTTGTCATAGCCTAATGTGCCCAGTCCATATTCTTGTTTGATTTCCTCATCAATCGTTGCTGTGAGCAACAACAATATGCGCGCTTACGGACGAAATTAGTTAATGGCAAAATTGCTTATCAAGTGGTGCCGATGTTGTTCTTCCGTTCGGTGACCCATTTTGAAATCAAAGACTCTGGTTTGACTAGGCCACTGAACTGATTTTTTGGCCTTATCCCAAAAGTCCTTAGAATATTCTGGACCTAAGTGTATTCAGTTTAAATCCAATCGAGCTGATAAGACTTGGATGGCTAAATTGCTGAAGGACATAAAACATGGGAAGTAAACAAGTTCAGTTTTGGATTTTTGCCTCCTTTTGTTTTTTGAGTTTTGTGAGCTTCGGATGGTATCAGCTTGTCTCAAATTCAAAAATTACTTCCAACCATATTGATTTATCTTCAACAGCCTATGAACAAGTTATTGAAAAGCTTGAAGCTTTGACTTTCAACCTGGGCAGCATGGTTCCAAAAGATGACTTAACTTGCAATTGCAAGATGGATAATAAATTGAACCTTTTAAGTTTTGAAGATCCCGAAAAATGTGGCCCAGAACGAAATTATCTGCAGGACGAATTGAAAACCTTTAAACAGATCGACACCAATGGCTATTTTTCTGGCAGTCGCGATTATTCAGAAACAGCTCATTTTTTACCTCGAAAATGCGTGCTGTTTATTATGCGAAAATTTTGGAAAGACCGTGCGCTGAGTCCCGCTGAAAAAAGGGAAGCCGATATCGAATTTAATCGAACAGCATCACCCGAGGCGGCTAGGGAAGTTAAAGACGAAAGTGCTTATAAGCAAGACCCAGGTTTGTTTGCAAAATGTGATAAAGGTCAGAATGCCACTCCTGAAAGATATGGTCATAAAGCTTGTGTCTCGGAAGATTACGTCAATTTAGTTTATAACTCCTTGATTGATGTCTCTGAATGTCTTGAAATTCCGCCTAAATTTATTACGCCTAAGCTTTCAAATGAGAGTGGTTTGCATGTGAATGCATACGGCATTGTTAACGATGGTGGGATTGGACAATTTACCGTTCAAGCCTTGCTTGATGTTGCCCAAAATTTTGATAGATTTAAAAGGAAAATTAAGGCCAGCAGCAACAGCGCTTGCCAAAGGTTGTTAGCCATTCCAGGGGCCCTTCCCAATTCAGGTAAAGATATTCTTTCTACGGATGCTGAACGCTGCCATGTCATTGCCACGCCACCGAATCCGTTAAGAAGTTTGATTTATTATGGGGTCTTTTATCATTCGCTTAAATTGAATGCGAGCACTGCCTTTGCTCGTTCAAGTGATGATAAAAATCCTGAGTTTGAAAGTGTCAATCAACTGATTCAGCAAGCGGGAATAAGTGGATTTGATCAAGAAAAGATCAAGCAGATGCTCTTTGTGATGTCCTACAATTCAGGACCTGGTCGGCCCGTCGTTTTTTTTAAAGAGTGGTTGAAGTATAGAATTCAAACATTAAATAAATTTCCAATTAATAAAAATGATTTCAATATGAATTACTGGCCAGAGCGAGCACAAATGACTGCAAAACCAGGGGAAGCTCGACTCAGTTTGATGAAAAAAAATGGCGTTCCATTGAGTCTTGCTGAATATTTATTTGCCTATAAAAATTCACTCTATATTCCAGCAGTGAAGGCCCAGGCCAATATGTTGGATAAAGGGTTGGGAGTGGAAACATGCACAGAAAACAAATTTTTAGAATTGTAATAGGGTTCATGAGTTTATTTGCAGTCATTCAGCAAAGCTCTGGAAACACTAAGCTAAGTAAAAATGAAAAAAAATTAGATGTCTATTTAGAGTTTCAAAACAAGGTGACTCAGTTAGAAGTTAAATTGAAGAATGAAAAATCTTCGCTTCAAAAGCACAAAATTTTTCTAAAATCTTTTAAGGAATTAGGAAAAATAAGAAAAGACAACCCAAGACAAAAAGAAGAGCAGGAAATTGAAATGAGCCTTTTTATGGACACCCTGTTGCCCTTGCCGGGGGCGAAAGAGTTTAATCCAAAGAGCTGCCCTGAATATATTAAAAATACCAAATCAGCCATGAAAACATACAATAAGGAAGAAAAAGAGCCCTCTGTTGAAAGGGCCATCGCCTTGGTCCAGCTGATTTGTCAGTAGCTGATTTAAAATATTTTAAGTTGAAGCAATCTTAATAAAGGATTCGACTTCTAAAGAGGCCCCACCCACTAAGAATCCACCCACATGCGACTGTGCCAAAAGGTTGCTGGCGTTGTCAGGTTTTACACTTCCTCCATAAAGAATGGGTGCCGTGAAACCGAGTCTTTGCAATATATTATAAACATCGGTGTGAGTTTCAGAAACTTGCTCAGGCGTTGCAACCTTTCCCGTTCCAATGGCCCAAACAGGTTCATAGGCAACGACAAGAGGTTTAGATGGATCCGCTTTACTGAGGCCTAACGCCAGTTGAGTTTCTAAAATTCTAAAAGTGTGTATGGATTCACGCTCCTCAAGTGTCTCTCCAATGCAGAGCATGGGGATTAATCCCAAGTTTTGCGCTAAGGCCACTTTTTCGCCAATCATGGAATCATTTTCGGAAAATATTTGCCGCCGTTCGCTGTGTCCGATCAGCAGATAAGTGCCGCCAAGCTCTTTAAGGACTTGGGCTGAATTTTCACCTGTGAAGGCTCCTTGAACTTGGGCGTGACAATTTTGAGCTCCAAAATGAATTCCAGATCCTTTGAGGCATTCTGATGCGGCCTCGATAGAGATTGCCGGTGGAAAGAAGACAACCTCACCAGTGGCTTGGCTAAAAACCTTTTTGAATGAATTTAAAAAAGATCTGGTTTCTTGCGGACTTTTAAAGAGTTTCCAATTTGCAGCAAAAATTTTTTTCATAACAACGACTTCCCTTGTTTTTTTGATCACATTGAGGCTATCACAGGCTTGCAGCCCTGCCACATCTTAAGGATTAGTGAAGTTGTTTTTTTCTTCATTTTGCCTTGCGGCGATCAAAAAGAGACCTGACACCCTCGGTAACAAGGGTGATATTGATTTTTTAAAAGCACTTTTAATAAGGCCTTCAGAGGGAAGTATTCCTATGATAGTAACGATTGAAAATATCAAGCAAGCCCGTGAAGTTTTAGAGGGCATAGCTTCTAAAACAGAAATGACTCACTCCAGCAATGCCAGCAAGCTTTTGGGAGCAGAGACTTATTTTAAATTTGAAAATACTCAGCGAACAGGAAGCTTTAAATTTCGGGGTGCCTACAATAGGATTTCACATTTAACAGAGGCAGAAAAGCAGCGTGGAGTTGTTGCAAGCTCTGCAGGAAATCATGCCCAAGGGGTTGCTTTGTCAGCGAGCCTTTCAGGTGTTAAAGCGACCATCGTGATGCCAGAGACCTGTTCAATTAGCAAAGCCTCAGCAACTCGCTCTTATGGCGCCGATGTGATTTTAAAAGGCGAAATTTATGACGAGGCTTTCGAATATGCAAAGCAGCTTGAAAAAGAGCACGGATACACCTTTGTCCATCCATTCCAAGATCCCTATGTGATTGCCGGGCAGGGCACCATTGGCTTAGAAATTTTAGAGTCTGTTCCAGATTTAGATTCAGTTATCGTTCCCATTGGTGGAGGCGGCATGATCAGCGGCATTGCCGTCGCTGTAAAGGCGATCAATCCAAACTGTCGGGTTATTGGTGTTCAGAGTGATCGTTCTCCTGGGATGGCATGTCTGTTTAACAAGCAAACACTTGAGGCACAAAAAAAACGAGCCGCGACGATTGCTGACGGAATTGCCATTAAAAATCCATCACCAGAAATGTATGAAAATTATATTTCAAAATACGTCGATCAGGTCGTCACAGTCAGTGATGATGAAATTGCTGAAGCCATCGTTTATTTGATGGAGAGATGCAAAACTGTGGCCGAAGGCTCGGGTGCTGCCTCGTTGGCAGCAGCCATGCATCGAGGGCTCGATTTGGGAAAAAAATGTTGTGTCATCATCAGTGGTGGAAATATCGATTTAAATATTATCAGCAAGATCATCGATCGCGGCTTGATCTTGCGCGGAAGACTTTGTGAACTTTCAGTGATTGTGGATGATCTCCCTGGAAATTTGAGTCGACTGACGCAAACGATTGCCTTAGAAAAAGCCAATATCTTAGAAGTGCGGCATGACCGTGTATCACAAGGACTTTCCCTGCGTGAAACCAGGATCGATTTCACGCTGGAGACCTTAAGTATGGAGCATGTTGAAAAAATCAAGAAAGTTTTAGAAGCCACTGGTGTGAAGATTATTTAAAATATGGGGTGGTCGTGGAAAAGATTAATCGATCTAAAATGAATAAGTTTGGACTATTGGTTTGTGAAGTGACTCTAGCTTTCATCAAAAGGTGATCAATGCCTAAAATTTTATTAATCCTCTATTTCTATTTAGCTTGGTTTCTTTGTATATTCGCAGGTAAAAGCTCTCACCAACTTTTTGCTTTAATACTACCTCTTCCGTCATTTCCCTGCGCGAAAATTATTTAATGCTGTCCCAGTTTGGTACATTGTTGCTCAAAACTCGGAGTTCTTGATTCCCCCAAAGCTTATATATCTCCATGTTTCCTTAAAGATTTCATTCGTTTAGCCGATCAGTAATAGGACTGCATTAAGTAAGTGGTGCTCCAATTGAAAGATTAAAACGAATGAACTTCAAAGGAACATAGTTTTGTACTTCAAATTAAATAATCTTCGGATCGCTTATATTTCATTTCTGGCTCTGCTCTTGGCGGTGGGCTGTTCTAAGGCCATTGATCAGAATATTAATTTGAATGCCGTCAAGGCAGCTTCAGACTTTGGCAAGAGCGAAATAATCTCAAGCACAGGAGCCCCAGCAGACGGGCAATCTAACGCCTTTGTCTTATTAAAAATAGTTAATTTTGATGGTTCTGTTGTCAAAAATTTCACCCCAAAATTCAATATAACTCCAACCTTTGGAATGAAATCAGGATCATGCACTCCAACTGATATCAATGGCTTCTCGACTTGCTCAATTCAAGCTGTTGTCCCAGGAGTAAAAAATTTTTTCTTAACGAATGCACGCAATATTTTAACTACCCAATTTTCTTTTACTATACCATCAAACACTCAGAATATTTCTGCAAACTCTGGTGTTATTGTCAATGGAAGCACTGTCGATGGATACAAAGTTAGTATGTCTCTAGGAAGCCCTGTTCATGGTTTCAATACTATAACTAGGGATGGGTATCACTTGCATTTTTTTTTAAAAGGAAATGAAAAAAAATGAATAACTTTATGAAAATATCATTGAAAAGTATTTTCATAAATCAGCGACAAATTGTTTTTGTCATGAAAGTTTGGTTTTGTTTTTTTCTTAGTTCTTATTTTGCTGAAGCCTTTGTACAAAAATCAACCCCCCAGGGGATTTCAATCCAAGGAAATATTCTTACCCCGCAGGGATTGCCTGTGGAAGCCTCGATAGTTAATTTTACAGTAGAGGTTCGTTCGCCAAGTCCAGTGAGCTGCTTACTTTACAGCGAGAATCACGTTCTCAGTATGATTGGGTCTGGAGGAAATTTTTCTTTAATTTTAGGTCAGGGGGTTCGCTCTGGAACTAACTTTGAAAACACCTCGACTTTGTCGCAGGCCTTCGAAAACTTAGGGACAACCTTAAATTCGCTGTCTTGTAGTATTGGAAACTCCTACACTCCAGGGGCCTCCGATCAGAGAAATATAAATTTATCATTCAATGATGGGGCGGGACTTCATACTCTAGCTCAATTGCTAAATGTCCAATCCGTCCCGTATGCATTCAATGCAGATTCCTTGCAGGGATTATCGCCAGATAAATTTTTGAATTTAGGAACAAATTCGGTTTTAACCCAACCCAATGTTGAAAATATTTTTTCACCTTTAAATTATTCTAAACTGACCTCCTTGCTGTCTTATCAAACGTCGCAATATGTTATGGTTGGAACAAATGGATCGGTTGCTCTGCCAGCTTCAGCTTCAGCCCCTTTAAACCCATCTGCGGGTCAAATTTGGTATGACTCTTTTTATAATGTCATGAAATATTTTGATGGAAACACCACTCAAACTTTAGGCACCAGCAATCCACCATCGGTTGTTAGCGGGAATGCAATTACGAATGGCATAATTGGTGGCAGCACGGCGATAAATACAACCGGGAATATTCAAACAAGTGGCAGCGTGGGGACTTCAAAACTAATGCTTTTCGATCATTTGGGTCTAGGGCCTGGTTATATTGGGATGCAAGCGCCCTCAAATATTGGAGCAACATCAAGTTACAATCTAATATTTCCCAACACAATCGGTTCAAGTGGACAGGTTTTAGTCAATGATGGGACTGGAGTGCTTTCTTGGGTAAATCAAACGGCGGGGGCATTGACAGCCCTTTCTGGAACAACTCCGATCAATATCACAGGTTCATCTCAAGTGCCTATCATCGGAGTCGACTCTGCGACGGTAACGTCAAAAGGGGTAGTCACCTTGGCTGATATCGGAGGTGTCACGCTGGGAACTGTCGTCCAAGCTTCGGATCCAAGAATGTCGAATTCTCGCTCTCCGAGTGGCATTGCATCAGGAGATCTCATAGGTTCTTATCCGTCACCCCTTGTAGCAAAAATTCAAGGTACGCCAGTCTCGGCGAGCACGCCTAACATCAGCGGACAAGTGATGAGATTTGATGGCAGCAATTGGTCACCAAATTTTGTTAGCATGTTTGACCTGCGATCAACAATCACGGGAGTTCAGGCCTTTGATTCGATTGGTTGTACCTCAGCACAAACTTTAACTTGGACTTCAGCAACGGATAATTTAAGTTGCTCAAATATTTTAATAGGTGACTCTCAGATTAATTATGCAAGTCAATTTGCTAAATTATTCTTGGCCTCGCCAACGGCAAGTGCTGGAGTTCCCTTATTTAGAACTATGGCATCCAGTGATCTTCCTGCAGGTGGTTATGATGCGACTTATTTTAAGAATGGCGGCAGTTCTTTTGGAGCCAATTCAACATTAGGCTCCTCAGATAATTTTTCATTAAGTTTTATAACCAACTCAATCAGCAGATTAAGTATCTTATCATCAGGAAACATCGGGATTGGGACTGCCTCTCCAACAGCGCCGCTTCAGGTGAGCATGACTAACACCTCCACATCAGGAAACATCTATGGACTGGTTGTTTCTCCAACTTACAACCAGGTTTCTGGAAGTGCCGCAAATACCGACTTGATGATCAACCGAACCCAGACGGCAGTGGGAAGTGGTACTCAGAGGCTTATCGATGCGCAAGTGGGTGGAGTTTCTAAATTTAGCGTGGATACTTCGGGAAATATAACTTCAGCAGGCACAACGAGCACATCAGGTAATATTGCCCAGACAGGTACCACAACTTTTAGTACAGGAACAGGTGCAGTTTCGATAAATGGAAGCACAACTTTTGCAGCGGGAAGTGGCATCACGATGACTTCCGGCACTGGAAAGTTTACACAAACTTATTCTGGTGCAGGGCCAGCATCGGCCATCACAGGAACGGCAACGGCTAGTGGGGACCTTTTAGATTTGATAACAACTTCGACCGCAGCAGTGAACAATGACAAAGCCTTGAATATTGGAATTTCAGGAGCAAATGCAACTTCATCAGTCACCCGTTATGGGGTCTATTCAAACCTCACATCAACGGGAACGACATCAACAAATATTGCAGGCTATTTTTCTGCCTCTGGAGCAACAAATAATTATGGCCTACTTATTCCAAATGGATTGGTTGGAATTGGAACAACGGCTCCAACAAATAGTTTAAGTTTGGGTGGACAGACCGCTCAAACTATTTGGATGGAAAGAAATACCACAGCGGCAACGGCGGGCAATAACTTAACTCTACAAGCCAGTGGTGCAGTCGCAGGGGGAACTAATCTAAATGGCGGAAGTCTTAATTTATCCTCAGGGACAAGCACCGGAACTGGTTCTTCTATCATTTCTTTTTTGACTTCGCTGAGTGGTACATCAGGTTCAACAGACAATGTCCCTACCACAAAAATGACTATTCTTGGCAGTGGCAATGTCGGTATTGCCACCACCACCCCAGCAGAGAAGCTAGATGTTGCCGGCAACATAAAATTGCAACATTTAATTGGAAAAACATCGGCTCCAACCTTTGCCAGTGGGACGGGAGCAGGCACGAGCCCAACCATTAGTGTGACGGGGACAGATCTAGCCTTAAAATTAAATGTTACGACGGGGACTGCCCCAACAGGTTCAAATGCGGTGATTGCAACTGTTACTTTTTCTACAGCCTATGCTTCTGCTCCAATTTGTCTTTTTAGCCCAGGCAATGCTGCGGCGGCATTGCTTTCAGGAGTAACAAATCCTTTCATCACATCGACGGCGACGACGGTTGTTCTTAACTCAGGAAGTAGTGCTTTAAGTGCATCTTCGGCCTATATCTGGAATATCAGCTGTACTCAGTAAGATAAAATTTTTCATATTAGCGAGATTTTGATTTGCAGCGGACTAGTTGGATATGGCCTAGGTAAATTTATATAATTCAATTTATGTGTAACATAATATTTTTTTACAAAATCTCGCTTAAGAAGCCGCCAGGCCGATCTCAGTGGGAGGTCGCCCAAAATGTCACCTGACCATTGTTTCGACATAATGACCCCCTCTAAATTCAAAGATTTTTTGATCCAAAATTTTAGCTTCATAGCGAGCATCACCTTCAATATCAAACACACAGTCATCCAACAAAAATCTATCCACTCTGTGAATTGAAATTCTGCAGACTCATTCGTCACGACCATGTGGCATATTTTTCGCACTAGTCCAAGCGAAGTAAAAAAAAGCAGCAAAATAAGAAGGTGCAAATGGAATCAACAGTTAAAAAAACAATGGTCAATTTTATTGTTGGCATGATGGTGTTGCCTTCTGTCGGCGCAATAGTGACAGGCTGTGGGGAGTTGAAAAAGGTTGATGAAATGCATGATTCAACGGCTGAAATGAATAAAACAACTGGGAAAATGAATGAAACCACGTCCGAAATGAATTCAAAGATGAAATCTATGGAAGCAAAGACCACGACCTTGAGTCAAATGACTGATGAACTCTATGATACTTTACGACAGGGAAATTCATTGCAGTTGCGCAGAGAGGCCTATGATGCGGTTTTGAAGGCTCCAACCTTTTTTAAGAAGACTTCTGAGGCCGGCAAATACTTCATGTCTTTTGAATTTCAAGTGATGAATAATTTAGGACAGGATTTGGAGCCCGGAAAAAGAGATGTTTTAGCCCAACAGGAAGCTCAAGAGTTTTTTATGGAAATTGAAGAGTTAGCTCCTCGTGATGGAAGCATAAATCCTACAGCCTCACCCAATTCAGATAAAATAGCTTCGCAAGAAAATCGCACGGCCTCTTTCAATGCTATGGCTGTGACATCTCATCAAATGAACCGAAAGGAAGTGCGGACTGGAAAACTATCTAGAGAATTCGCGGCAAGAAGTCTTTATTCCATGATAGAAGAAGCTTTGCTGGCTCCTCGAGATAAAGCCCAGTCGGGATATATTCGTGAAATTATGGCGCATCAAGAAAAGGCTATTCAAATTGTTCAAACTCGTCTCAATATGTTTCCGATGATGTTCATTGATTTGGTTTCCAAAATTAGTGAGCGCAGTTTTTTTGAAAAAGCAGAAATGATGGTCTTGGGTTGGGAATGTGATTTAGATTCATTAAATGCAACCCAGATAGAATTTTACCAAACTGAGGTTCTAGATCAGGCCATTCAAGCAAAGCAATTGCTTGTAAAGTTGGGCCTTCAGCCAAAAATGGATTCGACATTGTTGCGATTGCTGCAAAAAATGAAGGTCAAAGCCAATGTACAAAAAAATTCTGTGGCTTCGGCGGGGCAAGTGCGGTTGCTCGGACTGCTTGAGGAATTAAAAAAACAATAAGAACAGAGGGCATGAAGAAGTCTCTGCATGCCCTCTGTTTATTTTTAAAGGCCACCAGCGAGTAAACCTTTAATCAGCTCACTCTTTGCGGGAATCAAAATCAATTCACCAGGATTTTCCAATGTTTTTTGGGTTTCCAACACCTCAAAGAGGGCTTGAGTCACCTCAGAATCCTCCGACATCTTCTTTAAAACTTGCCCCACAAGGCGAGGCCTCACAGCGCCAGCTTTTGCAAACTCGATGGAAGCAGTTCTTTGGGCAGTGTTGGTGATGACATGCACTTGATTGTCGCCATCTTGTTTGATCGCTGCCGTGACTTGGCGAAGCCGATTGACAACCTTGCCTTCAATTTCATGGATCATGTTTTCGTCGCGGAAATGAACTTTTCGTACATAGACCGAGCCCAATTTGTAGCCCCAGTCTTGTGATTTTTGGGTCACTTCAGCGCGGACAATTTGGCTGAGTGAATGGCGATCAGAAAGCATTTTAGATAAGGGCAAATTACTGAGGCACCTTACTGTTGCATTGCTAACATTTGCCATTAAGGAGCCAGCTGGGTCGGAGTTTTTAAAAAGGTAGGAAACTGGATTGTTGATATACATCTCATACCAAATGCCAACTCCCATAGGTGCGCCTTCTTCAGAGTTCACAGGTTGGCTTCGCAAATAGAGCTGATCCATGCGCATATCAATTTCATAGATTTCTCCAAGCAATTTGATAACGAAGGAGCGCCAGGTGAGTGCTGGCCAAAGAAAGTGCAGGCCGGGTTCAGTGATGGTGTGAATGACTTTTCCGAAGAGGACATAGACCTTGCATTTGCCTTCACGGACAACAGTGAAGAACATGAGGGCTTGCAGGACTGTTAGGCCAATTGTTTCTGCAATCAACAAATAGATAGCTACGGCTATAGCCGAATCCGAAAAGAAACTAAACATACTTGATGATTCCATTTTAGGCCTGTCTTTCTAGAATGATGCGCTTAGCTTTTTGAAAGGTATTTACTTTGACGTTTCTGACAAAGTTTTTAAGGACATCAGGTCCACTCATTTTTAATTCCTGAAGCTGATTGTAGAGTGCTGTGAGGGGTTCAACTTCGGCTTGAACTTTGAGCGTCTCAATTTCAACGGCTCTTCGAGAAAGGACAATGGTTTGATCGGCTGAGGCCTTGGCTAAGCTGATTTCAGAAGAGACATTGTTGTAGGCCGTATTGATTGCAGCCAGCGCTGAATCCACTTCGTGAGGTGGCTCAATACCCGTGATCAAGGAAGCATCCAGTATAATTCCATACCTAGCCGCAGAAGAACTGCATTCCTCAATCATACTGTCGTTAATCTCTCGCAGGTTTTTACGCAGATCATTGACGGAGACAGAATCGGAAATATGAGTGTCACCTTCATGCTCTAAAGGCAATGCCGTTGATTTCTCTGGACTTGTGTAGGTTGCAATTTTTTGTCGCAGGATAGATACAAAAAAGCCAGTCACATGAACTATGGGGTTTTTAATTCCAAAAAAGTAGGCATAAAGGTTTTTTTCAGAGACACGGTAGCGAATTTGCCCCTTTAGTCCGATATTCAACTGATCATGAGTGACTGCATCCAGGCGTTGGCCGCCTTGGTTCGCATTGGGCTTCTCAAAATCAAAAGCCATATTCATGGTTTCAGTAGCGATGGAAGTTTTATATATTTTCTCCCAAGGGAATTTAAAGTGTAGCCCAGGGCCAATAACTTTAACGATGGGGAAACTATAACGTTTTTTTTCTTCTTCGTTCAGACTGATCGCAATGGGATCCTCAGAGGTGAGCATTCCATCAAATCGCTCAGCACGGCCAAAAATCGTTTTAACAGCTCTTTCGTTTTGCCCGACGGTGTAGAATCCGACCACCAAAAAGCGAACGACCAGATAAAGTGCAATTCCCAAAATAAAACTCATATTTTCCTCCAACAAAGAAAAGTTTAAATAAAATGGATTCATTTGGCTAACTTCTCCGACGATATTTGTCTTAATTCACAAATTAACGCAGTTGTGTAAGGTGCAAACATTAAAAGGCTCTGACCTTGGGCCAGTTGATCTTCTATCAATTCTTAGTGATCCTGATTTGGCATGGAGTAAAAAAATGAAATTTCATTGTTTTAAATTTAAGCTAGTGATGTTGTTATTCAGTCTATTAAATTTATTCAACTTTTCTTCATGGGGACAAAAAAATATGACCGGTGAATCGAAACCTAAATTTGAAAAACCCCAACTGAGCGACTTAAAAAAGAAACTCACCCCCGAACAATATACCTGCACCCAAGAGGGCGGCACGGAGCAGGCCTTTCATAATAAATATTGGGACAATAAGGCCGATGGGATTTATGTAGATGTGGTCAGTTCACAGCCTTTATTTAGTTCTCTTGATAAGTATGACTCAGGGTCAGGGTGGCCCAGTTTCACTAGACCTCTGGAGGCGGGGGGGCTGATTCAAAAAAAGGATTTTAAATTTGGAATACAGAGAATTGAAGTTCGTTCTGAATCGGCAGATTCACACCTAGGTCATGTTTTTGATGATGGACCCAAGGAGGCTGGTGGTCAGCGTTTTTGCATCAATTCAGCTGCATTGAATTTTATACCTGTGGATAAACTTAAGGAAAACAATTTAGGAAGGTACCTTTTTCTTTTTGCTGCAAAAAAGCATTGGGAAATCGCTACTTTAGCAGGCGGATGCTTTTGGGGGGTCGAAGAACTTTTTCGCAATCAACCCGGAGTGATCGAGACACGCACGGGCTACACGGGCGGAAAAAATGAGTCTCCTGATTATAATATTGTGAAGGGCGGGGCTTCTGGTCATGCAGAATCAGTGCAGATTCTTTTTGATCCAAAGAAAATTAAATATGAAGAAATCTTGGTCCAATTTTTTAAGTTGCATGACCCCACAACAACAAATCGTCAGGGCAATGATATCGGAACTCAATATAGATCGGCCATATTTTTTGAAACTGAAGAGCAGCACAAAATAGCGGTCAAGGTGAAAGAACGAGTCGAAAAGTCGGGCGCTTGGAAAAAGCCAGTTGTTACTGAAATCACTCAAGCAAAAAAGTTTTGGAGTGCCGAAGACTATCACCAAAAATATTTGCTAAAACATCCGGATGGGTACACCTGTCATTTTGTGCGAAAGTTGGAGTTTTAGGGTTTGCTACTGGTCTAATCTAGACCTTGGAGCAGTACTCTCATCATGTCTGGCCAAAAAAAGGGGACTTCGTTATAATGAAGTTTCTATTGAAAAACAGAGGAAATTCCATTGAATAATATATTCACACTGAGTTTTAAAGCAATTGCAATTGGGGTCATTCATGGATAGTTCACTGCATGCTCCAAAAACCCAAAATACGGATTTGATTCTCATTTCTAAGACGCCATCAATTGTGAAGAGGTTCCGTTCAGTTGAGGAAGAGTTTCAATTAAGTTTCGCAAAATTTGATGACGTTGAACTGTTGAATTCCTCAGAAGGCCAATCAAAGGCTGCTAAGTGCTTCGTTATAGATTGCATTGAAGAAAAGCCAGGAACTATTGCAGGGATCGTTCAGTCTGTAAAATATTTTTCTAACAGTGCCTATATCGTGGTGGTTGTTGGATCCAAGATTGATACAGATTCTTTAGACATAATTAAAAAATCAGGAGCTTCAGCTATTATTTTAGATGCCGACTATTTTGATTCTAGTCGAATAGAATTTATTTTAAGCCAAGTTTTAAAAACAGCTTACGTTCCAATCAAGGTGTCAGATTTGGTGGCAGATTCAGTCTTGGAATGTCCACTTTTTTATATTCTTCCAGTGAATCAAAAATTCATAAAATTTTATAATCCTGGCAACAATATAGATGCTAAATTTATTGAAAAGTATATGCCAACCAACGAGATTTATATTCGCAGAGAAGATATTGATCGATGGTCAGAGTATTTAAAAACATTTCCTGCAAGTGATGAAAATGTTGATATAAGAGGCGGTCGGGCAAAGTTTTTAAGGCTGCATTACAGTTTTATTGATCTGGCATTAATGATTACTGATCAATCCACTTCAGCTACTTTTGCCAAGGGAAATGAACAATTGAAAGAGATCGTTGGATTTGTCGACGAGCTTTCTGAAACAATTAAGATTTTTAACGATCCTTGGGAGTTTATTAATAACTCATCCGTAGGGGATTTCGGCTCGGTTGAACGTGGTGCTGCTGTTGCTGCTTATGCAAATCTTATCGCCAGTCGCTTGGGGATAAAAAATCCAAAGGAAGTGATGATATCAGCACTGCTGGCCGACGTGGGTTGTTTGCTTTTGTCTCCAGGCACAAATCGCAAGGTAAGAAATGAAGGAGTTGAAGCGCTAAATAAAGAAGAGTTGGCAGAGTATTCCAAACACCCCAGTTACAGCTTGAATCAATGTCTTTCTAGAAAATTGCAGCTTTCAGAGAATATTAAAAAGAACATTCTACAGTCCCATGAGCGAATGGATAGAAGTGGATTTCCAAATCGTCCTGCCCCAGAAAAAATCACAATGCAGGCGATGATTGTTAAGCTAGCTGCAGAGTTGGATTTATTTATGCAGGTGCGTATGGGTAAAGTGGCGAAAAAATCAACGGACATCAAGACTGTCTTTATTCCTAAGGTCATGAATGATGCCGCTTCATATCCAGTCCTGTTAAGAACTGCACTCAGTGAGATATTTTAGCCCTGTTAAGTGAACCAAAACAAAATTTGAGGGCCGTGTTTTTCACTGGCCTTAATGATTCCAATTAAAATAGGCAAAGCCACACAGAGCAAAACCAACCAGCCAATTCCAGAGAGCTCCGTTGACAAAATAGGGGTAGACCATCAGGCCAACTCCGGAGCAGACAATTGGAATATTAGAATTTTTTCGTCCTTGCTTATAAAGCCAATAACCAATCACTCCAAAAATAAGTCCAGCAATAAGTGAAGAAACATCAAAGGAAAGGTCGAAAGGCAAATTATTTAGTTCTTCCATTTTTTCTCCTTCCAGTTGTTATAACTAAAGGTAGCTTATGAGGACTTCTGAAAGCTAATTATTTCCTGCCTTGGCAGGGCAAATCTTAAAACTTTATTCCAAAGTTTGTGGAGATATTAAATACAAAAATGTTTAATTAAGTTTTGCAGGATGACGTTTTTTGCCCAATGTAAAGTATTTGGCCATTGTTCTTGCGATAAAATTGAAAGATTTAATCAAAGTCACTTGCAGCTAAATCAGCTCAAGCCCTTTGAGAGATCCTTTAAATGGATTTTAAGGGAATTGCTGAACTTCTCCTTTGAATTTATTTACTCCCTCAAGTCTCAATAAAAATTAAAAAGGGCTCTGGCTTCCTATTTGCATACAAATAGTTGATGTAGCTAGCTTCAGGATGACTGTACGACTCTTGAAGCTAATAATTATTAATATCATTCAGTTTAGGATGCCAATTGCGAACGGGGATAACTATGAAGAAATTTAAGAGAATTTTAAATCAATCTAGGAGAGCGGCTCTGACTGCATTATCCCTGGTTACTCTAGGAGCGCAATCGGGTTGGTCAGCTGAGAGTCCCTTTTACAGTGGAAAGTTTGAAGAGGCAGCGCCGTCGAGCTCACTTGTTGATCGATTAGGCAATTCAATACTAGAAATTTTTGATCCTCTCTCACCCTGCGAACTTCCTGTAGCATTATTGCTTGATAATGAAATTGGAATTAAGGCTGAAGATAAATATTTAAAATCCATTAGGAAATCGATGCAACGAGAAGGCTCTTCAGAAAGTGAAAAACTTGAGGAATCAATTTTAAGTCAAAAAAAGATCATTGCCGTTACCCAAGATACTGGAGGCGAAAATTATTTACGAGTGCGATTTGGAGCATCTTTTGGTGTTAATAAAGAAGCACTTTCTTCAAATCCAGCTTTGCTCCGTCAATTTCAGCAAGTTTTTATTAAGTTTCCAAGCTTAATTCATCGTCAATTGTTTCAATGCTTTATGCTTAACAACCAATCCTTTGAGATAGCCCCATTAAAAGGCGAATCTTTCGACCTTTTTAACGAAGTAATTAGCTTTAATGATCTTCAAGTTAAGAAAGACGGTGTTTCATTATCGAGGATTGAACTCAATATGGAGTTAGCTAGATTTTTACCTTTACTAAGAACAGTGAGAAGTCAGAGAAGGGAAATAGATCATCAAATACCAAATTCTCAATTTGAGCCTATTAGCTATTCAAACCTTGATCAGCTCAATATCGGTGTGAGGTGGAAGATACCATTATTGATGACAACAATTTTTGGAGATTCGAGTTTAGAATCATATTCGTATTTTTCAGAGTCCCAAAAGTATCAGTTGGCTCTTTGGTATGAATACATCAATCGAAAATAAATTAGTCGAGTCCGCCACCACTGCCAGAGGAGAGGTTTAAAATTTCTCCCTTATTAATCCTTTGAGTTCCTTGGCTTTGGAGGATTTTCATTTCACCCCTGGAATCTAAAGAAATTTCGCAGGGGATGAAGTCAGAATATTTTTTAATCATTCGAGGTTTATGCTTGGTCAAATCAGAAAGCCACGTGACATCAATGTCTTTAAGGGCTTGAATTTGAAAAACAAGTCCACGCCCGCCAGTAAATTTAGACTTTTTATCGCCATGCGACCGATGCAGCGCCTGAATCACTTTGACTGGGAATTCTCTTTCAAGGTTCTCAATAGAGAGTTTTTCGTTTTGGGCGCAAGTTCCATTCTGATGGGCTGATGCTCCGTCGCCACTTTTTAATTCAATGACTGTGGACGCAAATTCTGTCTGAAACTGAACGAGCAGGGGGCTGTGGCAACTTGGAGCTTTTTCTCTTTTGGAATGTATGTGACTTAGCGCCAACTCAATTGCTAACTGCAAGGCTGCAATTCCAACGGTCATGCCTTTCAAAGTTGAGGCAGGGTATTTCGCCATCAACCAACACCCTGAAGGTTTGGTGACCTGCAACGAGGCGAAAGAACCGCTGTTCGCGTATTCTGTAAAACCATAAAACTGACTGATGGTATGGAAGCATGTTCCAAAAGCCGCGGACTCAGTGAGGTTGATTATTGTTGAAGGGGTTGTTCCGCCAAAGTCTAAAGCAATCTTTCCTTCATGGATGTCTATTTTAAGTCTTAAAAGTTCACCACTATCAAGAATGACATCGACGCGAGTTTCGCCAGATGCTTTTTCGGAGATCAGTTGATGGGCCAATTCTTTTGATAAATGCAAATATTCTTCGATCAGTTCACCGGTGATTTCAAAACCAATTCCTTCGATGGTCTCAATCAGTTTGCGAGACATCGCGGACATGCTGGAAAACTCAGCTTGGATCCAATCTCCAAAATGTGGAGGACAGGCGGGATGAGATTGAATCGCATTTAAAATAATCGCATTAAATTTGCCATTTTGAAGGAGCGGTGTCGGTGGGATTCGTACGCCTTCTTCTTCTACAGATTTGCCAGCTTTAATTGACTTTGCTATGGCCTTTCTGCGAACCCAAAGAAGGTCTTCAGATATGGCCATTATAAAAGTCATCTCATCAAGTGTACTTCCACCACTGAAAGGATCATTAAGAATGGCGATATCACCTTCTTGAAGCTTTAAATAAGTGCCAGCATTTTTTGCCGCGGTCGTTAATGTTCCATAGGTGGCAGGATTTTTTCCACGCACGGCCAAGACATCGCCCTCAATGGTAACAAGTGCCGATTCTCCATCGAGAAAGTTATTGAGCAGTGAGTGAAATAATTGAATTCGGTAAGACATGTTAAACCTTTAAAAATTTCAAATTATGACGGGTTTAGGAGAGTTTGCCCAAGCAGTGCAACTGAGTTCGAGAGCGCAAATTCATTGATCTCAACAGTAGAGTGCGGATCTTTTTTGAAGCCATTGCCAAACATATCAGCAAGTGGGCCTGTAATAAGTATTTTCTTACCATTTCTAAAGAGCAGTGCTTCCATTGCAATTTTTTGAATGGCAAGACTTTGTAATTCTTTATTTACATGATCGATTTCTTTTTCATGAGATTTGCTAGTCTTTGCAAGCGTATAAAGTGATTTTTTGAAACGCTGAATCCCGCTCTCCGTAGACCGCTCACGAAGGCCGTCAATTTTTCTAAGCTTAGCGCTGTCTGACCAGAGGTCTAACAAAGTGGCTTTTTGCCCTCGGCCAAGAAACATAGGACCTGGCTCCCATCCTTCGGAAGTTTCGGAAAAATCAAAGTGCCGGAACGCATTCAGTGCAATTTCTAAAGTGGGTTGAATGGAAAGACTTCTAAAGCCCAAATGCCTATTTTCAATGGATCCCCAGGGACTTTGCCAGTGGGTCTGCCATTTTTTTGGCGAAATTAAAATGAAGTTTTCTAGTCCAAGATAAAGAATGTCAAAATCAGGTTTTGTTGAAGTGAGGGCTAACGCTGAATAAGATGCAGAGAGACCGGCAATTGGATTATGATCTTTGTCCTGTGAAAAATCACCAGCGGCGTTGAGATAATATATATTCTCCGCAGAGATGCTGTCATGAAGGGCGTCTTGAATATCTTTTTTAATATCTTCAAATAGACTTGTGACGGTGGCCTTCAATGAGTTTCTTTTCCATCTCGAAACTTCATCGCCATTCTCAGATTTTTCTGGAAGGAAAACTTCAAAACCTTGGGCTTGAAGAAACAGCTGAACCTTTTCTTGATTTGAGGAATTTATTGAAGCATGCAGCAAGTGGACACAAACTTTTTTTGCGCCCAATTCTTTGAGTTTATTTGATATCGCCTCTAACTCTGAGTTTTCAATAGCAATCGCAATCTCTCCATTTGAATGCACTCTTTCGCAAATTGAAAACTGCAGTTTATCTGTTGTAAAATTAGTTAGGGGGTTCACATTCAAGTCGAGCCATTGCTCAAACCCTTTGGTGGTGACATGTGCCACGGCACCGTTTAATTTATAGTCCAGTAATTTTTCTGGAACTCGAATGCTGACAGCGGCCTTGCCAATTTTTTTATCCGAATGATTTAGTATAAATTGATTCAGGGAGCTTTTGAGGCCTTCCCTTGAAAGGTATGACCTTTTGGTCGCAATAACCGTGCGGCCTTCGAGCAGACAATATTCTGCGAAGGCCTCGCCGACACTAATTCCTAACAAAAAATTGTTTTGCATTTTTAAACGCTCTCTATTGAATTTGCACTGGAAAATTGCTAAAGCTAGTCGTTCAGGTATAGCAAAAAGTTTTCTTTAAGAAAAGGATTCTTAAAAGAATCTCAAAAAGTTCTTAAAATTTAACTTTTTATGTTTATTTAAGGTGAATACTAAGAGTTTTTTTTAGAGTATGCAAAATTGATTTGCAAAGGATGTTGATGTGAAGATTTCTCCAGAAATTCTAAATCTTGTGCCCTATAGACCAGGAAAACCAATTTCTGAAACACAACGTGAGTATGGCTTGAAAACTGTCTATAAACTTGCAAGTAATGAAAATCCCTTGGGTTGCAGTCCTAAAGCCCTAGAGGCAGTTCGAGGTGCTTTGGAACAACAAAATCTCTATCCGGACCCTTCTCACTATGAACTTTTGCAAACAATATCAAAGTTATGGGGCTTTCCTGTAAAACAAATAGCTGTTGGCAATGGAAGCGATGAGTTAATTGATCTCCTGACAAGAATTTTTTGTGAACCCAAAGAGGGTGTATTAACCTCCGTGGCTGCCTTCAATGCCTATGAAGTCAGTGCGGGGGCTAATCGCGCCGCTATACGCAAGGTTCCCTTAAAAGAAGGCTTTCGATTTGATCTAAAGGGTATTGCTGACTATTATTTTGCTCATCCTGAAGAAAATATCAGACTGATCTTTGTTTCAAATCCTAACAATCCGACAGGCACCTATGCAACAAAACTGGAAATTGAAGATTTCCTAGCGCGAGTTGGAAACCGTGATGATCTCATGATCGTCTTTGATGAGGCCTACAATGAGTTTGTGAGAGCGACAGATTACGCCTCGGCTCAAAACTACATGGGGACCTATAATAATTTAATAGTTTTAAGAACATTTTCTAAGATTTACGGGCTAGCCGGCTTTCGAATAGGTGCCATGATTGCTCCTGAGGCTGTCGTGGAAGTCTTCAATCGTGTGCGTAAGCCTTTTAACGTGAATGACTTGGCTCAGGTCGCAGCTGTAGCGGCATTGCAAGACAATAGCTTTCTAGAGCGATCGCAGCAAATTTGTTGGAAGGGGCTGGATTACTTTTATGGCAAATTAACAGAAATGGGTTTACCCTATGTTCAGTCGCAGGGCAATTTTGTGATGTTTGACACTCTTCGAGATGCTAGCAAAGTTCATGAATCCTTGCTTCGTCGTGGGATTATTTTAAGACCCATTTTAAATTACGGATTTAAAACGCAAATGCGAATAAGTGTGGGGCTTGACCATGAAAATGAAGCAGCAATGACGGCCCTTTCAGAAGTTTTGAAAGAAATTCCGGTCTCGAGTTTAGGCTAGCTTTCTTGTCGCCGGGATTCAGGGGTGAGAATTTTTTAAGTTTATTATTGAAATTATTCTCATATCTGACATGTATGGCGTTTTGATATTTGATTTATGGATAAGGTTAATTGGTGATTTATGGGATTAGTTGTAACAATAGATGGCCCTGCAGCTTCAGGAAAATCATCAGTGAGTCGTGAGCTGGCACAAAGATTGGGCTGGAAATGGGTCTCCACCGGGGCATTTTATCGTGGCTTGGCCTATGTCGCAATGAACATGAACATCGATCTAGAAGATGTGAAGGCATTGGCCGAACTGACTCACAATCCTATCTGGAATATCCGTTTAGAGTCAGACCGAACCAAAGTGTTTTTTAATCAGCAAGATGTCACTGACGATATTTCTCACGAAGATGTGGGAAATTTTGCGAGCAAAGTCAGTCATTTTCCCGAGGTCAGAAAAGCCCTTTTGGAGGCTCAAAGAAATTGTGCTAAGGGGTCGGAAAATTTGGTTGCAGAGGGGCGTGATTGTGGAACCGTTGTTTTTCCTGATGCCAGTGCAAAAGTTTTTTTGACTGCGTCAAGTTCACACAGGGCGGCTCGACGTGCCAGTGAATTGGGGCTGGACCATCAAGATATGATGAATGCTCAAAAAGAACGCGATCATCAAGATTCAAGCCGAAAAGTGGCTCCCTTGTCTATTCCAGAAGAGGCCTTTGTAGTGGACTCTACAGAGCTGTCCTTGAATGAAGTGGTTGACCGAGTGGAGCACTTTGTTCGGTCTAAAATTCAATAGCTGGAAATGAGTTTTCTGGCCTTTCTTATGTTAAAAAACTAACGATATGCGTAAAACCTTTGACTTCAGGCCCCTGAACTCGCTAAACCATTGATTCGCCTATTGGTGAAGAAGGGAAACGGGTAGGGCCCAGGAAGTTTCATTGAAGCTTCTATGATCGAGGTTCTACTACGTGGGAGGTTTTTAAAAAACGATATGACAAAACAAATGAACAAGGCCGAACTTGAAAGACAGAAGGTTCTAGCTTTCTTGGATGCAGAGGACTCAAAAGTAGCTGCAAATCCTGGCATCTATGGTGCCGCACAATCTGAAAAAGGCGAATTCGATTCTCTATTCGAAGCGTCCATGAAAGAGCAAGACTTTAAAGTCGGCGACGTTGTTACTGGTTCTGTAGTTGAGGTTCAATCTGACTACGTTCTAGTTGACATCAACTACAAATCTGAAGGTTTGATCGCAATCAATGAATTCCGCTTTGTAGATGGCGTTCGTGATGTGAAAGCTGGAGATACTGTAGAGGTTCTCATCGACCGTATCGAGAACGAAAATGGAATGATCGTTCTTTCTAAAGACAAAGCAGACATGCTTCGTGCATGGACTGATATTTCTAAAGCAGCAGAAAACGAAGAAGTTATCGAAGGTACTGTTGTTGCTAAAGTTAAAGGCGGATTGAGCGTTGACATCGGTGTTAAAGCTTTCTTGCCAGGATCTCAAATTGATCTTCGTCCGGTTCGCAATATGGACGTTTACCTCGGCAAAAAATTCAAATTTAAAGTTATCAAATTCAACAAAAAACGTGGCAACATTGTACTTTCTCGCCGCGCTCTTCTTGAAGAGGAACGTGACAGTCTTCGTTCACAAACTTTGGACACTATGGCTGAAGGTTCAATCGTTACTGGTATCGTTAAAAATATCACTGACTACGGAGCTTTCATCGATCTTGGTGGCATGGACGGATTGTTGCATATCACTGATATGTCATGGGGACGTGTAAAACATCCTTCTGAAATCTTGAATGTTGCTGATGAAATCCAAGTTAAAGTTCTTAAGTATGATAAAGAAAAAGAACGTGTATCTTTGGGTATGAAACAGCTTCATGCAGATCCTTGGGAATCTGTAAAAGCTTCTTATCCAGCTGGAACTAAACTTAAAGGTAAAGTAGTTTCATTAGCAGACTACGGTGCATTTGTTGAACTTGGTGAAGGAATTGAAGGTTTAATTCACGTTTCTGAAATGTCTTGGACTAAACGTGTTAAACATCCATCTCAGGTTGTCAATGTAGGTGATGAAGTCGAAGTTGTTGTGCTTGAAGTTGATACAGAAAATCGTCGTATCAGCCTAGGTATGAAACAGCTTCAACAAAATCCTTGGGTTGAAATGAAGGAGTCTTATGCTCCTGGAACAATCATTGAGGGTGATGTTAAATCTGTAACTGACTTTGGTATCTTCATTGGAATCGAAGAAGGTATTGATGGTTTGGTTCATATTTCTGACTTCTCTTGGACTAAACGTGTAAACCATCCAAATGAAATGTACACTAAAGGCAACAAAGTTCGCGCCGTTGTTTTGGGTGTTGATATTGAGAATGAAAGATTCTCTTTGGGTGTTAAACAGCTTGAGTCTGATCCTTGGGCAAATATTGAATCAAAATACGCTATTGGAACTCAACATGAAGTGAAAGTAACTAAAACAGCTGATTTTGGTGCTTTCGTAGAGCTTGAGTCTGATATCGAAGGTCTTATCCACATTTCTGAATTAACAACAGATAAAATCAACACTGTTGAAGATTTCATTAAAGCGGGTCAGTCTTTGAAAGCAGAAGTTATCTCTATCGATAAAGATGCTCGTAAAATTGGTTTGTCTTCCAAACTTGTAAAACTTCGTGATTCAAAAGCGGATGTTGAAGAGTATGTTAAAAAAGCAACTGCAACTTCTAAGTCAACTTTTGGTGACTTGTTTGCTGATCAGTTGAAAAGCATGAAAACTGATAAACAGTAATTAGTGCGTTGCGCCTAGTGCATTGCGCGAAGCGCAATTGACTCAATAGACTTTTAAAGGGACCCTTGATGGGTCCCTTTTTTATTGAAAATCATGCAATCAATTTATGGTTTATTTTGATTTTAGTTGATCAAAAAGCGAATTAGAATTTAAAGATTCGTTTTTTCAACTGTTCAAAATTATCGATGAGATGGGGCGAAAGATATTCTTCTGTAGAGAGAAATCAAGGTAGATTAAAGAATGAGTTAAAAAGTTCTTAATTAAACCTTTTTTCAAATTTGTCTAATTTTTTGGAGGCTCTAAGTGAAAGACGGTTTTCTAAAAAAACTATTTATAATTATTTTAGTTTTTTTTGGTATGGGATTATTGCTTAAAGTTGGTGGAGAGTTTTTCGGAGAGTCTGAAAAGAAAGTTTCATCGAGAAATTCAATACTTCATCTTGATATGAATGGCGTCATTTTAAATGGGAAAAGGTTTTTGAGTAACCTTAAGAAATATAAGGATAACAATCACATTAAAGCCATTGTGATCAATATCAACTCTCCTGGTGGTTCAGTTGGACCATCTCAAGAAATATATCATGAAATAAAAAAGGCCCGTGAGGAGCTGAAAAAACCCATAATTTGTGTCACAACGGGAGTGATGGCCAGTGGAGCCTATTATTCAGCAATTGCCTGTGATAAAATTGTAGTGGCACCAGGAGCTCTAGTAGGTTCTATCGGTGTTATTATGGAGTTTGCAAATTTAGAAAAGCTCTATGATTGGGCCAAGGTTTCTCGCTACTCAATCACCTCGGGTCGATTTAAAGACTCTGGGGCCGAATATCGCGGGATGCGAGAAGATGAAAAGGCCTTATTTCAAAATATGATCAATGAGGTTTATGCGCAATTCAAGGGTGCTGTTCAGAAAGAGCGCCATCTTAAAGAAGATATTGTTAATGAATATGCAGACGGTCGTGTTTTCACTGGTTCAACCGCAGTAAAATTGGGTTTTGCAGATCAAGAAGGTTTTTTTGATGATGCAGTAAAGTTGGCAGCTAAGGAAGCGAAGCTCGGTGATAATTACGATGTCTTTGAAATTCCAAAAAAGAAAATGAGTATTTTTGATTGGGGCGGCAAAGAAGTTGATGATGATATCAATGCCTTAGTCGGCTATGCTGATCAATTGAAGAGTAAAGCTAATTCAGGTGTGAATGTTGATGTCGCTGTGAAATATCTACTAAGAGCACAATATTTGAATCAACCGCTTTATATGATGCCAGGTTACTGGGAATAAGTTCAGGGGATGATGTGGCTTTAAAAAATAAAAAAGTTAAAGCTGTAAGAGCTGAGATTCGTATAGATAAAGAGATCTGGCCCTTAGAGAGAGATGTACTCGTTCGCCCCGATCGGATGAAATATGTTCGAAAATTGATTAAGCCCAAGGGGTGTGTTTTTTGTGCAGCGGCTAAAGGCGGCATCTCGTTTGAGTCCCTTTGTGTTTTCAAAACAAAGTATTCGATGGTGGTCATTAATAAATATCCCTATAACAGTGGTCATGTTTTGATTATGCCTGTTCGTCATTGTGGCGATGTTTTAAAGCTTAAAGACGAGGAATATTTCGATATTCAGAACACATTGCGAATGACAATGAAGGCCTTATCTGAGGTTTACCAGCCTGGTGGCATCAATATGGGATTAAATCATGGATCTGTTGCCGGCGCGGGGATCCCTGAACACTTGCATTACCATGTAATTCCAAGATGGGCCGGCGATTTAAACTTTTTTCCATTAATTGCCGAGACTAAAGTCTTGGTTGAAAATCTTGAGCAGACCTACAATAAACTTTTGGGGTATTTTAAATCATTATGAATAGAAATGTAAGCTTTTCACCAGCACCACTGACTTTCGCAGTAAAATGGCTTTTGATTATCAATGTCGCTGTTTGGTTTTTTCTTCAAGTTATTCTGGAAGTGTTCTTGAAGGTACCAGTGACTTCGTACCTTGGTCTCTATCCTGGAAAAGTACTGCTTAACTTTCACTTTTGGCAGCTTTTTACCTATATGTTTCTGCATTCATTTCAAGTGTCTCATATTCTCTTCAATATGCTGATGCTGTGGTTCTTTGGAGCCGAGCTAGAGCAGCGTTGGGGTTCCAAGTTCTTTTTGATTTATTATTTTTCCAGTGGCGTTGGTGCAGCGATTTTATACTGCCTTGGTGTTTTAATATATGCCGCTGTGACGGGTTCTCAAGCGGGTCTGTTTGTGCCAGTGATTGGGGCTTCCGGGGCGGTTTTTGGTTTGTTGCTAGCTCAGGGGATTATTTTTGGAGAAAGAATTGTTTATTTCTTTATGATTTTCCCGATGAAAACAAAGTTTTTTGTAGGTTTGATGGGATTTATGCAAATGGCCTCATTAATGACCTCGGGTGTAAATGGGGGCGGAGATGTGGCTTATTTAGCCCATTTGGGTGGATTGGTCTCGGGCTTCATCTGCCTGCAGGTAAAGGCCTGGTTCATTCGCAAAGGCTATCCAAAGGCCGGTGGTAAAGGCAAGGGGCGAAGTCTTCGCCTTGTTGTTGATAACGAGAAAAAGTCAGATCACACGCCAAAGTACTGGAACTAGCTATTTATTTTCAATAAAATGAGCTGGGGATAACTTAAGTGATTGGTTTTCCTTCTGGGACTGGACACTAGGTGATTTTTTAGCTATAAAATGAAGTTCTTTTATCGAAGGGAACACAAGATGTCATTATCAGATGCAAACAATAATCTAAAATGGGATGTAAGATTGACTGAACGAAACCTGAACATGGGTGAGTTAAAAAAGGAAGATTTGCAAAAACATTTGGATCAGCTTCCTGATCTAGCCAGCAATGTAGAGACCTTCACGATGGATGGAAAAACCACTTCAGTCGAAGAGGCTCACTAATTAAAAGCTGAATTATTAAGGCGTTTGTTCGGAAGCCTGAGCCGTCAATGGGTTCTCGCGAGCAATAGCCTTGGTGACTTCCTTTTCGCTAAAGGGGCTCCATTCTTCACGAATGATCTTATAAGAGCTGCCAGTCTTGATCGCATAAATAGTCTTCACACCATAATCAATGTATTTGTTAGATTCATAACGTTGAAGTGTTTTAACTAGCAGTTGATCTTTGTGTTGAATGATATAGGGCTGGGAAAGATTTACTTTTATGAATTCATATTTCGATTTAAGGCTGGTTTTATGAGCTTCCCATGTTTTTAAGTTAAATCCCGGCGCTTTAAAATCTTGATCATAATAAGTGATGTATTTAGATATATCTTGGGTTTCCCAAGCTTGTCGCCAACCTTCAATGAAATCATTCAAGGCGATACGACTTTTCTCATGCTCTGTTTTGGTAAGGTAATTGACATGATCGAAAATCAAAATTGGGGTTTCATTCAACTTAATATAGTCAGCCAATTTCTTAATCACATCATTGCGAACAACGACACAACCTTTTGATCCCCGAGTCAGTGCTACGGTATCTGGAATGGCATGCAACCAAATTCCAGAGCCAGTTTTGTTTTCACGCCGATCAAAAAGATTTGGATAATCAGTTGTGAAGGCTAGGGCGCCATACATATCAAATGGAATTTCAGGCTGAGCTAATCTCTTTTGAAGAAAATAAATTCCCTCAGGTGTTCTTGCATCATCGCGTTTTACTTTGTTGCCGCCATTTTTTCCGATGTCAGCAGGATATTCCTCGACTTTTTTAATCTGGGCCCCATTGCGTTCAAAAACGGTGAGCCTTCTTTTTTCTTTATCTACTAATATTACGAATTTAGAAAATGCTTCTGTCTCAGAGATTTGTAAAAGTGGCGCTGGCAAGCTCTCAATTGTGGGGCTCTCAACGGCCGGAGTAATATTCTCAGCAGAATTAGATATGGCGGGCAGCCCTAAAAATAATAATACACACCCTGATGCTAAAATTCTCATAGTCCTATTATGAGGTATGAGCATATCATTTTGTCAAGTTTCAGTGTCAACATGTCTAAGGACTAGACATTTTTTGGTCAAATAACCCTCTATTGACGGCCTTGGATAGCACTGCTTTCAAGTTATGACACTTTTTGCACCTTGAAAAGTGCTTAAGATTTTTTTTGAAGTCTTAAGACTTTAGCCTGCTAGACCGATAAGCAATAAAACCGAGGGAAATAAATCATGGCAGAACAACAGGCAGCTGCAGCGCCAGAATCAAAAAAAAACAAAGGACTGATTTTCCAAATCATGTTTGCTGTTTTAAATTTAGTAGTGATGGGTGGGGGCGTTTTCATGGTCTATTCCTCGACCATAGGCTGGGAAAATCCGAAAATAACAGATGAACAATTGATGAGAACTATGGCTTCTACAGTCAGTGAAGCTGAAGTTGGCCCCTTGGTCTACACGATGGATAAGTTTACGGTCAATTTAGGTGGGGAGATGCAAAAAACTATTCGCCTTGAAGTTAATTTACAAATGCTAGGGAAAGAAGGCTTTGAAGAAGTCATGGAACCAGAAAATAGGGCCAAAGCGCGAGATAGAATTGTTCGAATTTTGAATGAAGAGTCCTTCGATGGTCTTGAAAGCATACAAGGTAAGTTGTTTTTGAAAGACAAAATTGCCCAAGAGGTTAATGAAATACTTCATAAAGGTGTTGTCAAAGACGTGTATTTTTCAGATTTTGTTGTCCAATAAGAATCTAGTTTCTAATTAATCTTGAGCTGACTGAAAGCTAGAATTTTATTCAAACAGTTGTTTTCCGGCCACGCAAGTCTCAGAATAGATATATGGTATACTCTATTCAAAAGGTTGTAAGCATGTTGCGATTGTCAGTACGAATTACCAGCTTAAGCATTGTTCTTAATTTGCTGGCTTGTGGAGCTTGGGCCACGTCACCTTCGGAGCCAGACCTCAGTGTTAAATTAAATAATATAAAAATAGAGCAAAAGGTCGATAGTTTAAAAATTACTCTTCCAGTGACTAAGTTTGTCTTAAAAAATGGACTCACTGTTTTATTATCTGAAGATCACTCTGTTCCAATGTTGAGTTATCATACTTGGTACAGAGTTGGTTCAAGAGACGAGGCGCCAGGTGTTACTGGAGCCGCTCACATGCTTGAACATATGATGTTTAAGGGGGCGAAAAAATATGATGGCAAATCCTTCGATCGTATTTTTCATGAAAATGGAATAACAAATAATGCATTTACAACCTATGACTACACTGGCTTTTTTGAAAGCCTGCCTAGTTCAAAATTAGAGCTGGTCATGGATATGGAAGTTGATCGCATGAGTTCCTTGGCTTTAAGACCCGAGGATTTAAAAAGTGAGAGGGAAGTCGTTAAGGAGGAACGCCGTTGGCGGGTTGATGACAATCCCATGGAGTTATCTCGGGAATTGATGATGAATACACTTTTTAAAGTGAGTTCCTATCGGTGGCCTGTGATAGGAGAAATGGCCGATATTAACAACTACAATACTGAAAAATTGCGATTTTTTTACAATACTTTTTATGTGCCGAACAATGCTGTCTTGGTAATTGTTGGAGATTTTGAAACCAATAAAGTGAAGATCATGATTGAAAAATATTATGGATCACTCTCCTATAAACCGATGCCCAGAAGGAAATACTTGAAAGAGCCTTCCCAAGGGAAATTTGAAAATGCGAGTTTGAAAAAAGAGGTCCAAAATAGCTCTTTCATCTTGGCCTATAAAGGTCCTGAGCAAGGACACCCTGATATGTACGCCCTAGATTTGGCTGCAAATATACTTGGTTCTGGGACTTCGAGTCGTATGCATAAAAATTTAGTGTACGATAAACAACTTGCAACCTCTGCCTATGCATTCAGCTATTCATTAAAAAATGATGGAATATTTGCACTTGGCGCGAATGTGAATCCAGGACTTGGAATTCAAAGCTCATTGGCCCAGGTCTATCAAGAGCTGGGTAAAATAAAAAATACCAAGGTTTCTGTATCAGAATTGCAGAAAGCAAAAACACAGGTCATCAAAGAGTTTGTGGACAACCTCAAAACCAGCGATGGCAAAGCGCGTGCTCTCGCAGTCAATGAAATTGTGAGTGGCTCCTACAGCAGTCTTTTTTCTGATTTAGATAAATATGAAATGGTCACTGCGGAAGATATAACAAGAGTTTTGAAAAAATACATAAAACCTGATCAGAGAGCCTTGATTGTTTTAGAACCAAAAGAGAATAAAAAGGTTGTTAAATGAATAAAATTTTTAGAATTCCAATAATGACGTTCTGTTTGGGTTTGGTCTTAAATCTGTTGGGATGCGCTAGCTTTAAAGCAGAAAATTCAGGCGCCAACAATGGTCTAAGTGATATTTTAGGTCGAATAATCTATAAAGGTCATGAATCGGCATCAATAAGCAATGAAGACTCAAATTATAATTTTAAATTTCGTCCCTTTAGAGAGTTGGTTCTTGAAAATGGCTTGAAAATAATATTTGTTCCAGATGACTCCCTGCCAAGAATTAGCCTTACGCTATTGGTTAAAGCAGGATCTATGCAGGAGTCAAAATCAATGGCGGGTTTAAATTCCTTTATGACCAGTTTATTGGATGAAGGAACTATTCACAGAAGTTCAGTTAAAATTGCGGAAGAATTCGGTCAAATGGGAACCGGAGTAGATATTTCTCCTGGCTACGATTTTACTACAATTGATTCAGACACTTTATCTTTGTATTCTGAAAATCTATTAGAGCTGTTTTCTGAAATTGTCATGCATCCTTCTTTTTCGGATTTGGAAATCAAACGAAAAAAAGCTCAAGTTCTTTCTATGTTAACCAAAAAAGTAGACAGTCCTTCTGAATATGCAACCGAAAAAATGGATGAATTTCTTTTTGGTGATCATCCCTATTCAAGGGATGTCAATGGAACTTTGGAATCTGTAAAAGGGATTTCAAAACAAGATTTAATAAGCCATTACCTGGCTTATTACAGACCTAATAATTCTACATTGGCCGTTGTTGGAAAATTCGATAGCGAGTACGAGAAGTTGGTAGAGAAAACTTTTTCAAACTGGGATCGCCGGACTATTCAGTCGAGTAAAGCTGAACCAGCAAGCTCTACCGAAAAAATGCAAGTAAGACTGTTCATTAAAAAAGGACTTCAGCAGTCGCAGATTCGACTTTCTCAAGTTGGAATCAGCAGGAGTGACGAAGATTTTTTAACCTTGCGTCTTGGGAACGAAATATTGGGTGGTGGATTTGCTAGTCGATTGAATCAAAAGGTTCGAGATGACCTCGGCTTAACTTATTCTATTTCATCTTATTTTGATGTTCGTAGGGATAAAGGTAGTTTTGATATTAGCACTTTTTCAAAAAATGACTCTGCTGGCCGAACTTTTGATGAAACACTCAAGGTTTTGAATGAATTTGTGAGCGATGGGGCCAGCGAATACGAAGTGAATGCGGGCAAAAGTCAATTGATTGGCCAGTTTCCAAGGACAATTGAAACCTCGGATCGATTGGCTTTCAATTTCTTGATTCTTGATTTCTATGGCATTCCTTTTGACTATCTGACCAAATATAATAAAAGCGTAAATTCCCTAAATGCTTCAAAGGTTAATGCGGCGATAAAACGACATTTAGATCCGACAAAGTTTAAAGCTGTTATTTATGGGAATGAATCTATCATTCCACAATTTCAGAAGTATCAACCTGAAGTAATCATGCTGCCATAATGGCATGAGCGGATAGGGGGCATGATGAGTACAGTTGTTTTGGATAAAAAAAAGCTTGTGACGGCACTTCGGGAGCAATTGCTGGCAGATCTGGCTATAGTAAAGCAAGCACAACTTGCAACCTATGAGGCGGCAACTCACGAAGAAAGCAAGCCTGAAAATAAATATGATACAAGGGGGCTTGAGGCTTCCTATTTAGCAGGAGCCCAAGCAAAGCGTATTTCGGAAATTGAGGAGCTGCTTGTTATCCTGACTCACCTTCAAGTTAAAGATTTTGGTGAAAATGATAAAATCAATTCTTCGGCTCTGATCGAGGTCGAGAGTCAGGGGCGGCGGTCACATTTCTTTATCATGGTCAAAGGAGGAGGACTTGCGGTGAAGTTTGAAGGGTTGAATATTCAAATTATAACTCCTAATAGTCCAGTGGGTGGCGCACTTTTATCCCGTAAAAAAGGCGACGTTGCCATCGTAGAAAATGGTTCGCAAATTCGTGAATATGAAATATTAAATATTTGGTAACCTTGCTTTAGTGCCAAAAAAATAACTTTAACCTGGATGTTTGACCAGGTGAAATTGAGACATTCATTATAGATCGTCTAAAGTCCAGGTCATTTAAGCTAGGTCTAATTTAATAAGTTTGGCCTACCCAAATGCAAGTTATAAAGATTTAATTAAGTGTACAGTTTTATTTAATTCGGGTCGATAGTGTTGTGTGTTTTAAATAAGAAAGATTTATGAAGACAAGAAAAAATATTCTCATGATCGTTAGTGATATGGAGCTTGAGAAGGAAATTCGAGAGAATTTACCTAGGAAAATGGCTGATCCAGACATGTCGGTAGTCTTTATTCATGCACGAGATGGGGCAGAAGCTGCGATCAAAGCTGATAAGCAGCGATTTGATTTAGTATTGATGGATTCTGAGTGCCCTCGAATGAAAGAGGGTTGGTTTGTTCATGGACTTAATCGGTATAAAAACACTCAAGATGCTAAGCTCATTGTGCTGGGAATTGCAGAGGATCCTACCACTTTACCAGAAGCTATTCGGAAGAGTAAATATTTTAAAAAACCAATCAATAACGATGACCTGATCGCATCGATGATCACGATGCTCAACTATCCCGCAGGACCGATGAAGGCTTCTGAGGGAACCAATATTAAATATGTAGTTGATGTTCGAGTTATTAACGCGGTTATTAAGGCAACATTGAATATTTTGGGTCAATTTGGGGTCACATCTATTATTATGGATAAAGCAGGACCAAAATCACCCCATGAGCCACTCATGGGAGAGGTTTCATCGGTCGTTGATATTGAAAGTCAGCACTTTCAAGGATTCCTTGCGATCACCTTCGATAAGGCTAGTTATCTTGAGGTTGTGTCCACAATAATGCAGATAGAACAAACTGAACTTACTCAAGAGAATCAATCTGCAGTCGGTGAGATCAATAACATTATTTTTGCGAATGCTAAAGCTGAGATTTCAAACTTTGGTGCAAAAATGAAAATTCCAAGAATATTAATGGGTGCTAACCAAGTGGTTCCTTGCGCGCTGGGTTCTGGTGGAATGCTTGTACCATTCAATACCGCCAAAGGTAAATTCCATCTTTTGGTTGTCGCATTTCCAACTATCGCTTAATTTCTTAAAAATATAATTTAAGATCAAATAAAAAAACCTTCTTAGATCTAACTAAGAAGGTTTTTTTATTAATCAATATTATCCTAATTAAAATGCCTTTGGATCTGATCTCAAAGGCCCCTTGAAAAGATATTTTTTATTATTTCTTTCTTGATTTGAGAAATACTAAAACACCAAGAGCTGCCAAAATTAGTGCACCAGCTAGGAACAGTTTGCTTTTCCCTTTTCCCTTAGGCTCTGCTTGATACATATCTGACGGCATTGCTGAACCAATATGCCCGCCAAGAGTATCGCCACCGGGGCGAATGGGACCCAGTTCGGGGCGAGAGTTTAAGTTCTTTGTTGCAATTACACGTAAGCTCATAACAGCTTTGAAAAAATCTTGGCTGTACTTTGTGTAGAACTGTTTGTGCGCGCTGAAAGTGACTAAAATAGCAATGCGATCTTTGATCGTTGCTAAATAGCGAGTAAAATAATTTGGCACCTCAGATCCCATGTGCAGTGAATCTAGCCAGTTTTGATCATTGATTAGGACAGCTTTAGTTTTATATTCCACTTTAGAAAGTTGAGAAGCACCCTTTATGTTCGACGCTATAGGATTGTTAAGGTGGGCTTCATAAAGGGGGAAGGAGTCCGTGGGGCCAACTTCTTTGGCTGTTAAGATTATAATGGCCTCTTTAGACTCTTTAGATTGTTCACTTCGACAAACCCATTCCGTCTGTTCAAGATTGCACTTCCAAGTTTCAGGCATTTCGAACGAGATATAGGCATTTCTAAAAACCGTAGCATTGGAATCTAAAGAACATAGGACTAAAAATAATGAAATGAAAAAACTGGTCCACTTAATCGAGCTCATGAAAACCTCTGGATGCTAGATATTTTATTGGAATAGATGTACAAATTATTGTAGCGCATTTTTTGTTAAAAAAACAAAGGAGAAATTTCCTTGAAAAACCTCTACCAACTGACAACCTTTGTGACAGTCCTTGATGAAGGCAGCATGACTGCAGCTGCTGATAAACTTTATCTTACTCAGCCCGCAGTCAGTCAGCAGATCAGAAATCTAGAACAAGATCTAGGTGTTGAGTTGATGGTGAGAGGTGTTCGACAAATTAAAGCGACGCCTCAGGGGGAAATGCTTTATGAATACTCTAAGAAAATAATCCACCTTGCTCAGCAAGCAGAAATTGCTATTAAGGCCATTGGCAATCAAATGAGGGGCCATTTGCGAGTTGGAACATTGAACTCCATAGGTTTACAATTAATGAGTCCTATTGTTGCTCGACTCATGAGGCACAATCCAGAATTGATGCTTAAGTTTGAATATGGCCGAGGTGATGATTTGATTAAGACTTTTAAAAAGTCAAATTTAGATATAATTATTCTTCCTGAAATTAAAACGCAATATGCTGCTGAATTCGAAAATTGCGAAGAGAAGTTCTTACTTAAAGAAGAAATGTGGCTCGTCGGATCGAGTAAGGACGAGAAATTACCCCTACAAATCCTGACTAAAGATTTGGGAAACTTTCCACTGGTGAACTTTACAGATGAATTTCCCAACTTTAATCAAGCCTTACTTGAAAAAATAAATGGTTCAGTTAGTTTTTCAAAGAACGTGGGTGAAGCTCACCAACGAAGCGAGCCCAATTGCATTTTTGAATCTTCAAATGTGGGCACTTTAAAACGAGTTATCGAGTCTGGGCTTGGGTGGGGTTTTTTGCCTGCTCATTCAATAAAAAAGCAGGTGCGTTCAGGGAGGCTTCGCCGTGTTTATGTGAAGGACTTTCATTATGAACTGGATCTAATATGCTATTATAAAAAAAATTCAGCTGCAAAGCCGTTGATTGAGGTTTTTTACAAAACATTGTCTCAGCATGAAAAAGAATAGAGGGAAATTTTACCCTCTATTAAAAAATGACACTGTCTGGTAGACCCAGCCTTGCGGCTATGATGCGAACAATTTCACTAGCGGTCTCCTCAAGAGCTCGCTCAGTTACATTGAAAACAGGCCACCGCCGATTTTGTTTGAAGAGTTCTTCGGCATATTCGATCTCTTTGGAAATGTTATACATTGAGGCATAGGATCCGCCAGGATCTTGACCAAATTTTTCCAATCTACTCTTGCGTATTCTCTGCAAGGTGTCCATATCAATAATGAGTCCAACGACTCTGCGTTGATCAATCTTAAAGAGTTCATCTGGAAGTGGAGACCCCAGCACTAAGGGAACATTGGCCACCTTCCATCCTTTGTGGCTTAAAAAAATCGACAGCGGGGTCTTGCTGGTTCTGGAGATTCCCACCAGAACTATGTCAGCCTTATCAAGTTCAGCAAAAGTTTTCCCGTCATCGTGTTTAACTGTGTATTCTATGGCCTCGATGCGTTTAAAATATCTTTCATCTACAGCACGAAGAGCACCAACGTGATCCTCTGAATGCTCGCCAAAAAAAGAATTAAAAGTATTTAATAGTGGGCCCAGGAGGTCAAAATGGGGCAGGCCTTTTAGGGATGCATACTCACGAATTTTAGCCCGAAGTCCTTCGCTTGCTACCGTGAAGACGAGCATCCCGCGCTGATCAAAACACTCTTCAATCACCGTTTCTGCTTGAATTTCAGTGCGGACATTTTTGCAGCGAATGATATTTATTTCTTTGGTCGAATATTGGACAAGAGCCGCTCGAATCATCGTTGCCGCAGTTTCTCCGGTGCTGTCAGATAGAATATAGATTGTATAGACCTGTATTGCAGCTTTCTCCATTAGTCTGTGAACCCATTGATTAGGGCACGACGAATATTTTCTATGTGATCATGAAGCCAAAGTTCAGGAAGAACTGAAAAAAGCAAAAATGAAAAATCTGGAGTGACTTTAATCAGCACACAGCTGGTCTTGTTGTCTGGATCAATGTGATTAAGATTTAATTTTTTTAATATTGAATGAGAATCAGTTTTTAATACGGTCATCAAGTTTACATTTGGAATATTAATTGTAGTGTTTTCATCTTGCTTACCTGTTGGGTGAGTCCGACCAATTGCAGATTTTGTTGGTTTTAATTTGGAATTTTTTAACAGTTCTGTGATTCCTTGATGGAAGAAGGCCTGAGCTTTCCATTTTTGATCTGTGTTTTCGAGCAAAATTCCAGAGTTGAAGAACATCGCAAGGCGAGAAAAAATAATAATGGCTCGGTCGATATGATCATCTGGAAGGCCTTGTGCAAGACCTCTTATGAGCGAAAGATCTTGAGTT
The DNA here is from genome assembly GCA_947449255.1 of Pseudobdellovibrionaceae bacterium. Taxonomy (GTDB): domain Bacteria; phylum Bdellovibrionota; class Bdellovibrionia; order Bdellovibrionales; family Bdellovibrionaceae; genus Bdellovibrio. The sequence continues at coordinate 105,006 of CANFQX010000004.1, read as the reverse complement.
GTTTCAAAACCCTGGCGGAGGAGGTCCTGCTCGTCACTTTTTGATTGGGAGTCATTTTCCAAAAAGGATTGCATTCGTTTTTGGAAAATTGAAATCTTTGATGCAAATGTCTGTGTTATTTTTTCCATATTTGTCCTTGTCTTCTCTATTGTGAATCGAGAAGTGGACTTTAATCAAGCACGACTGTGAAATCCTGAAAACTGATGTGCTGAATCCAGGCCTGTTGAAAGGCTCCTGAACTTAGCCCCGGGGGTAAAAAAACTCTAAGGCTAGGTTGGTTAAGATCAGACCAAACTTTGAAAATATCCTTTATCCAGGACTCAAAATTGGTGGCACCCGGCACTACGACCACCCACTTGTTTGGTAATAATCTTTCAGATGGGATCATTAAGGGTGCATTTTTTAAGACGGGCAACTCAAACGTATCAAGGTCTGTCAATTTTGTGACTTGGTTTAAGAATCCCATGGTCTGCGCAGATTGGTGGCGAGAGGCTTTACAAATTTGAAAGTTAAGGTACCAATCAAGCTCAGCTGTCCAATGTGACAATTCCAAATGGGCCACAATCCAAAGGTCAGCCCCTGGATTGAAAGCGCTTGCTCTGGAAAGCACATGAGTGGACATCAGTGCGCCTTGCTAACCTGATCAAGCAGTCCATTGACGAAGCTTGGTGAGTCTGAAGAGCCATATTTTTTTGCAATTTCAACGGCTTCATTGATGGCAATGTTCTCTTTGATAGTTTCTTTGGCAAATTTCATTTCATAAATAGCAATTCTTAAAATATTGCGGTCAATCGTTGCCATACGGTCAATTTTCCAATGTGCACTTGAGGCTTGCATCTTGGAATCAATTTCAGCCTTATTTTTTGTTACGCCAATGACGAGCTGGTCAGCATAAGCTATCACTTCAGCATCGAAACTTTGCTCAAAGACAGATAAAAAAGTATGGATGCCAATTTGAGGTGCGAACTCAGTTTGGAAAAGAATTTGCAGTGCTAGTTCCCTGGATTGTCTTCGTGCTGTGGGTTTCATCATTTATTTTTTCTCGCTTTCAGCAAAGTTCATGGCGGTCAGGCTTAATTGTGGATTGCTAGTGTCAACAAAATCAAGCAATTCAGCATCTTCTAGGGTCTCAACAAACTCTTGAACATCTTTAAATGTTCGGTAGACGCTAGCAAATCGAATGTAAGCGGCTTCATCGAGTTGCTTAAGTTCAGCCATTACTTTTTTTCCAATCAGGCGGGATGAAATTTCATTTTCCCCGCGATTGATGAGCCAAGATGAAATACGCTCAACAGCTAAATCCAATTGGGCTAGGCTCACTGGACGTTTTTGGACGGCAGCTTGCAGTCCCTTAAAAATTTTTTCTTTTGAATAGGGTTCTCTGCGTCCATCTTTTTTTATTATAAACGGATAGGCTAAGAGTATAGTTTCTATTGTGGAAAAACGTGCCTTGCATTCAAAGCACTCTCTCCGACGGCGAATGCCGCCATCTTTTTGCACTCTAGTATCTAGGACTCGGTCTTCGGCATGGCCGCAAAAAGGGCATTTCATCGTGGGTTTTCCTCAAGGTGGAGATTAGGAGACCAGGGCCTTTTCAGTCAATGGTCCAGGGTTAATGGCGCCCTACGTCAATATGTCATCAAAGTGGATTTTCTTTGTTATCATTTTAAAAAAATGAGGTGCGTGTGAAGGCAATGATTATTTTTATTTTCTTAATCAATATAGCTGCTTCAGGAGTTTTTGCTGCAGAACCACCAGAGCAATCCATGGATTTACCTCCGCGCGTGGGCAGAGATGCGGCAGCAAAATATTTTGAAAAAAAGTCGGGCTTAAAACAAGAGTCCGTTGAATCTGAGCGTTTAGGAACTCTGGTTCATGGTGCTTTAAACCCTGCTCATTACCTTTCAATCGATTTTAGTAGGTACGCGGCCTCTCAATCTTATCAATGGGGACGATCAGGAGGACTTGAGGACGTTGCTGGTAATGGGGTCGATGTGACCTATCGCGCAGGACAGTGGCATCAGTACATGGATTTAAGTTTAAGGATTGGCTACAATGAGTTTAGTGTGGGCGACGAAAATGCGACGAAACTGTCATTTATGCCTTTGATTACTTTTCCTGAATCCAACGCACATTTCCCACTTTATTTTGGGGTTGGTGCAGGATTGGGCGTATTTTTAACTCAGCTGAGTGGAAAATCTCCATTGTCATTGGACTATCAATTGGTTGTTGGCTCAAGATTCTTGGATATTTTTCAAAAGACTGGCTTCTTTTTAGAGGCTGGGTTAAAGAATCATCTTTTGTTAACGAGTTCTGGTCAAATGAACGGAACCTTTTTGGCCGGTGGCCTGGTATTTACATTTTGAAAATTCATAGACATCTTACTGAAGCCCTTATTGTAGCCCTTGAAGAGATTTTTTTCGACGATAAATATGCCGATAAAGTCATTCAAAAAAATCTAAAGTCCCATAGCAAATGGGGATCTCGAGATCGAAAATTTTTTGCAGAAACTGTTTACGAGGTTGTTCGCTGGTATCGACTTTTGGAATTCATGGCCAATGGTGAAGATTTCTGGAGAATCGTCGGCGTCCAGTGGCTTCGACAGGGGCACGATCTGCCTCCCTGGGAAGAATTTGAAGGCCTCGACTACGAATACATTCGACGAAAAGAAAAACAAGCCGCTGATGATTTTGCTATCATTAATTCCTTGCCGGATTGGATGGATGCTCGTGCTCGCCAAGAGTTGGGCGATGAAGATTGGGAAAAGCTAGTTCCTGCTTTGAATAAACCTGCAGATGTTTATTTGCGTGCCAATGGCCTGAGAGCCACACCAGATCAAGTTCTTAGTGCACTGACAGAGCTTGAGATTGAGGCAGAAAAAGTAGGTCCAGAATTACCCCATGCCATTCGCTTGAAAGAGCGCAGAAATATCTTTATTACCGAACCTTTCAGAAAAGGCATGTTTGAGATTCAAGATGCTGCATCACAAATGATTGTGCCACTTCTTGAGATCGAGCCTGGAATGCGAGTCGTTGATGCGTGCGCTGGAGCCGGTGGAAAATCTTTGCATATGGCTTCTTTGATGAAAAACAAAGGTCGCATCATTTCCATGGATATTCATGAGTGGAAATTGCAGGAGCTTAAAATTCGTGCTCGTCGTGATGGCGTTGATATTATTGAGACTCGGATGATTGATTCAACAAAAGTGATTAAACGCATGGCAGAACAAGCGGATCGGTTGTTGCTGGATGTGCCTTGCTCTGGGATGGGTGTCCTTCGCCGCAATCCAGATGCGAAGTGGAAACTTGAGGAAGAAGAGATTGTTCGCTTACAAAGTCTTCAAGCTGAAATTTTGGGAACCTACTGCCAGATGACAAAAAAAGGTGGACTGATGGTCTATGCCACTTGCAGTTTATTGCCATCTGAGAATGAAAAACAGGTCGAAAAATTTATGGCTGATCATGGCAGCGAATGGACTTTGCTAAAGCAAATTCATACTCGTCCTGACCGAGAAGGCTTTGATGGATTTTATGCTGCTGTGTTAAAGAGAAATCCATAAAGGATTTTTCTTCCCGTTCAAGCTGAAACCTTTGATAATTTAAATATGAAAGATTTCATTCTAGGAACCAATTTCAAAAAAGCTTATCTATCATCACTTATCGCTCTTTTTTATTTTCTGACTCTAAGCTCTTCTGCGGTTGCAGAAGAGCGTTTGTCCTACAATCAATGTATTGAACTTACAAAAAAAAATAATGTTGAAATAATGGCTGCAGAAGCAGGTGTTCAAGCCAGTCAATATCAGACCGAGGGCACTCGAGGGTCCTATTATCCTCAAATCTCTGGCAATCTGAGCTATTCAAAAACTGGACCCAGCAATTCTTTTGGAAATACAATCAGTGGAGATGTTTATAGCGGGTCGATTGGGGCTACTCAAAATATATTCAATGGCTTTGCCGATATGGCGAGGGTGAATCAGTACGAGGCGCAAGTGCAGTTGGCCAAAGCCAGTCTGGTAACAACAAAAGCCAAGGTCAGCTTTGATCTAAAATCTGCCATTGCCAATTTTCTTTTTGCTAAGGAAATTGAAAAAGCAGCCCAAGGTTTTTTAAAGCGTCGTGAAGACAATCTGAAAATGGTCGAATTAAGATATGCCAGCGGAAGAGAAAATAAGGGCTCATTACTCTTGGCTCAGGCCTATTTGAAACAGGCAAAGGCGGATCTTTTAAGATCACTTCATTCTAAGGAAACCAGTCAGACTGATTTAAAAAAAGTATTGGGAATCAGTGAAATCCTGGATTCAGAAAATCAGCAAATTGAAATGACCGATGAAATTCCTTTAGTTCCTCCTCCTGTTCAGGAGCCTGACTTTAAAAAACTAGTCTTGGCCACGCCAGATAGGCAACAATTTCAAGCACAGGTTGACGTGTCTTCAGCAGTTTTAGAAAGTTCAAAGTCAGGTTTTTATCCCACACTAAATTTAACTGGATCTGTTGGGAAAACTGACAATACTTTTTTTCCAAATCAAGATCGCTGGTCTATCGGCGCTCAGCTGACATGGCCCCTTTTTGGTGGAGGAAAAGATTATTATTTAGTCAAAAGTTCAACATCCAATTTATATGCGGCAAAAAGTAAGCTCACAAATGCTGAACAGCAGTCATTGTCCGCATTGAAAAAGGCCTTTACTGGATTTTTAGAATCAGTCGAAGATTTTAAAGTCAGCGAAGCCTTTTTGCTGGCCGCTAAAAGTCGTGCTGAAATAGCCCAGGCTAAATACAACAATGGCTTACTCACTTTTGATGAATGGGATATTATTGAAAATGATTTGATTTCAAAAACTAAGGTTTACATTCAAGCACGAAGAGATCGTATCATTTCAGAGTCGAACTGGGAGCAAACCAGGGGTGTAGGAGTTATTCAGTGAAAAAGCCGTCAAAAAAATATGCAGTAATTTTGGTCATGTTGATTGGAATCGTTCTGGTGGCCATCTTTTTTTGGCTAAGGACTGATAAAAACAGCCAAACCACTTTTCGTTCGATGTCCATTAAAAAAGGAAATATAGAATTCACAATACTTGCCACAGGAACGGTACAGCCTGAGAATCGTTTGGAAATTAAGGCGCCGGTTCCTGGGCGCATGGAAAAAGTCTTAGTTCAAGAAGGGCAGCGCCTTCATAAAGGACAGATCATAGCTTGGATGAGTTCATCTGAACGAGCAGCCATGCTCGATTCGGCAAGAGCAAAAGGCGAAGAAGAGTATCAGCGCTGGTCTGAGTTGTATTTGCCCACGCCGGTAATGGCCCCGATCAATGGCACTTTAATATTAAGAAATGTGGAGCCTGGGCAAACTTTTACCAACTCCGATGCTATTTTCACCATGTCCGATCGATTGACTGTAAAGGCACAAGTTGATGAAACAGATATCTCACAAATTAAATTGCGGGAATCAGCAGAAATAATTTTAGATGCTTATCCTGATCAAAAAATTAGGGCCGCAGCAGATCAAATCGCCTATGATGCCAAGACAGTTAACAATGTCACGAAATATATCGTAGATGTGTTGCCAGAAAAAACTCCCGAATTTATGCGCAGTGGAATGACCGCAAATGTGACTTTCTTCATTGAATCTCGCAAGGGTATTTTGCTGGTGCCCAATGAAGCTCTTCAAGTTCGTGATGGTCGAACGATGGTCAGTCTGCGAGGTAAAGATGGAAAAGAACAAATGCAAGATATCCAATTGGGTATTTCTGATGGGAAGTTCACGGAAGTCGTTAGTGGGCTTGTTGAGGGTGATGTAGTTTTGATTGCCGAGGTTAAAATGAATCGAGATCAAAAAAAGAGTTCAAATCCATTCTCGCCGATGGGCAGTGGGCACACTCCGAGAAGGTAATTTTGGCCGAATTAATGGAGTAGTCAATGATTGAGATTAGTCATGTTCGAAAATCCTACACCATGGGTGAGACACAGGTCGATGCTCTTCTTGATATCAATCTAAAAATTGATGATGGTGATTTTGTGGCCATCATGGGGCCGTCAGGCTCAGGGAAATCCACCTTGATGCACATCATGGGCCTGTTGGATGTGCCCTCTGAGGGCTCCTATAAATTGCATGGCAGAGAGGTTTCAAAACTTTCAGAAGATGATTTAGCCGTCCTTCGTCGTGATGAAATCGGATTTATATTCCAACAGTTTAATTTACTTCCACGAATGCCAGCCTGGCAGAATATCTCCTTACCTTTGCTGTATTCTGAGAAAAAATTTGATCAAAAAAAAGCCTATCAGCTCTTAGAGAGAGTCCACCTCGAATCTCGTTCAGAACACAATCCAAACGAGTTGTCTGGTGGTCAGCAACAGCGTGTGGCCATTGCACGTTCCTTGATCAATAGTCCTCGAATTCTTTTTGCGGATGAGCCCACAGGCAATTTGGACTCCAAAAGCGAAGTTGAAATCATGGATATTCTGAAGGATTTAAATTCGCAGGGTATTACATTGGTCATTGTTACCCATGAAGAAGAAATTGGTGCGCAAGCCAAGCGTCTGATTCGAATGCGTGATGGTGTGATACAATCTGACGAGCGCAGAGCGCCTTTGCCCGAGATTAAAAAAAATCATTTGTCGGAACAATCTTTAAAAACTAAATTTCACTTCGGCGAATTGATTGAGCATTTTCATCAGGGCTATAGAACTCTGCAATCAAATAAAGTTCGTTCGGCCCTGTCTATGCTAGGTATTTTAATTGGCGTGGCCGCTGTTGTTACTATGTTAGCTCTTGGCCGAGGAGCACAAAAAGCCATTGAAAAACAATTGGCTTCATTGGGTTCAAATTTACTTGTGTTAAGGGCGGGATCAATAAGGGTTGGGGGAGTAGTTCAAGAATCGGGTGTGCGAATACGGATTTCCACCGAGGATGTGGCCGTGCTGCGTGCCCAAATTTCAGATATTCGCGAAGCGGCACCAAATGTTCAAGGGCGAGTGCAAGCCACTTATTTGAATAAAAACTGGAACACGACAGCTCTGGGGGTGTCTCCGGCGTTTACAAAAATTCGCAGTTCAGAGCCCACCATGGGGCGATTTTTTTCTGATTCTGAAAATCAGAAGCGCGCCTTGGTCGCGGTCATTGGAATGACAGTGGTGCGAGAACTTTTTGGCGATAAAAATCCCTTGGGCGAATTTATTAAGATCAATCGAATTAATTTTCAGATTATTGGCGTGCTTCCGGAAAAGGGTGCTCAGGGCCCCATGGATCAAGACGACCGCATCGTTATCCCCGTGCAAACTGGAATGTATCGGTTGTTTGGAAAAGACTATTTGGATTCAGTGGATATCGAAGTGGTGTCCCCAGACAAATTAGACACAGTGCAAGACTCTATCAAGGAAGTCCTGAATAAAAGGCACAGAGTACCGGTTTCAGCGCAAAGTGATTCTTTTCAGATTTTCAATATGGCAGATCTGCAGTCAGCACTTTCAGAAAGCAGCAAAACGATGTCCATGCTGCTCTCTTCGATTGCTGCGATTTCGCTTCTTGTGGGTGGCATTGGGATTATGAATATTATGCTTGTGTCCGTGACAGAGCGGACTCGAGAAATAGGACTTAGAAAAGCCGTGGGTGCCAGAAAGTTTGATATCATGATGCAGTTTCTGGCAGAGTCCATCGTGGTGAGTGTCATTGGTGGATTGCTAGGTTTGATGCTGGCTTGGGGAGTTACAGTTTCTTTGGCAAAGACCCTGGGCTGGCCGATGACGATCACCTTAGATTCGGTGATGATTTCATTTTTCTTCTCGGTGTTCATCGGGATTATTTTTGGGATTTACCCAGCGAAGAAGGCTTCGGACCTTCATCCGATCGATGCTCTTCGGCATGAGTGAGTGCTTTAAATTCCTGAAGTTTATCTGTTCGGATTCGCTGAATACTTTCACACTCAACTGCTCCAATAACTCTCGCTAAGCCTGCCCAATCGTTTTATGGATATATATTTTGTCCATTAAATTCCCGAATCTGGCCTATCCGGATTTCAGAATTACCGTCGATAAGAGTCAAATCTGCTTCATAGAATCCATTTAACTTTGCGCCACCTAAAATTCTGCTTGGACTTCCACTGTTTGTCCAATCTAGAGTTAAATATAGAGATTGCGCTAAGTTATTTTTATACCTTAAGGCAAGATCGCCTCCCGTATTGTTAACGACGACAACCAGGTCTTGAGAATTTGCAAAAATTGATAAGCTGCCTAACGCATTTTGAGCTTGAAGTTCGATTAATCCACCAGATTTTTTAATACAAGTAAACTTGCTAAGTTTTTTTCCAAAACTAATATTGGTATTATCTGGCCTTAGAAGATCACAAAGTTGCATGATTGTTCTGGCCTCTATTTGAGAAGATCCATAAGTTTCAACTTGATTTGAAAGTGATTGAACTGAAGCTGGTGTCGAACTCGCAAAGCACAGTGTGGAGAAGGACATCATAGCTAGCAATAATAAAGCTGGATTTTTCATAAATGGTTCCTTTGTTAGTTTGAGACCGTTCCAAATCTTGTGGAATTAATTTCACTTCATTCGAATAGAACGATCGTTTGAGTGACTCATACTGCGAATCCTGTGCCATCCTTTAAAAGTTACTTAGTTCGAATTAAAGATAAAAGAGATGCCTAATTTCTCTACAACTGCCATTTTTTGTTAAAGGTGCGCGTCGGTTCTCCCGCGAATTGACTCAAATTAAATGATACCGAAATGGACGATTGAGGGTGCGCAATTTGGAAAATTGCTTCGATATATTGGATTTAAATATTTTTCGGTGCGAATAATTTGAGTCATCGAAAAAAAGGTCCTGGTTGAAGGACTTTACGATAGGATTAGATAGGATTGGATAAAGTTTACTCCGCCCTTATAAGTTCACAGGAATAGAAATTTCAGACCAATCCCAGGCTAATTTCAGACACAATCTGAAAATTGAAAGATCAGCGCGAATTCTAATCAATCAGCGCAAAATCAAAACAATCAGAGGGAAAGATCTCTCCACCAAAAACCGTGGGTTTCTTTTGTACGGAAGGTATTGTGTACTTTGCAAAGACATCTCAAGTTGGCTTCATCATGCGAACCGCCCTGACTCCAAGCCAACTTATGGTCAATTTCCAACTGATAATGACTTTCACAGCGCTTTCCATCAGAGCCAATAAATTCACAGCGGCCTTGCGCTTTTTGAAAAACAAGACGTCTTGTCTCGATCGGAATATATCGAGAGAGTTTTTCGATTTCGCAGTGCTTCGAGGATCGGAGTTTTGTTTGAAGATCATTCCTTCGATATTTTTGTATTATTTTTCTAAAATTAGAGTCATTGGTTGAATGTGGACTATGGTTGCCAGGACATTGATGGTCAGTTGTTTTAAGTTTACAATCTGTGGTTATGCGTTGAGGGTCTATAGTCTCAACTTTCGTTTCTGTGTGATGGCGCTGATCATCCATTGTCTGAATTTTCGATTCTATGCAGCGGCCTTTTTTGTTTTTTAAAATCTTTAGGCTCTCTTTAGAGATTTTTTTTAATATTTTTTTTAAGTCCCCGTCAGGGATTTCGTGACTCAAAAGACTTTTAACCTCTTGCAAAAGCTGCAAGGTCTCTTGATCGACAGTCACTTGCAACAAGGTGTGATTTGCGGTTAAAGGTTTTTCTTTATTGGCAGGAAGTGCTGCCGTAGGATTTATGGAGACAAAGGCTGCTTGCGCCTCTTTTCGGGTTTTGCCTTTGACGGCATCAAAAATGTCTTTTTTCTCTTGAAAGCTTAAAACTACTTTTTTTTCTGATTCAAGTTTGCGAATAAATCCCTGAGTGGCCGCCATGGTGGAGAGATTTGTTTCCCCGGAAACAAGTGCGGCTCTCGCTTCGGGAATTGATTGAATCAACTTCATCGCGTTGATGCGCTGATAGGCCGAGGATTCACTTAAATTAAAATATTTAACTAAAAATTCAAAAAAACTTCCATAGCCAAGCTGTGCATAAATTTTCCTGGAATTCATTTCTTGCAAATTTAACAAGATCAAATCGCCCAACCGTTTTTCACGCAGAATCAGATTTTTAAATCCTTCAATCAGAGCCGCATCGCTGAGTTTTTTGAGGTTATTTAATTCTTCTGCAGCTGACTTTTGTAAACTGAACATGTTCATACTTCACCTCTTTGATTGGCTTTGAACTAACCTGTGAAAGTGTTATATCACGGAATTTGAGAGACAAAAGAAGCGCTTCCAGAGGGGGTTCTAGCGATCTCATTTTTATTCCTGGGAACCTTGATTGAATTGATGAAAACGCTCTTTATAATTGAGATTTGTTCCCTAGCGACCGTATTAAAACCCCTATTTACGGCAAAGACTGTTTTAAAAAAAACACTTCATTTTTAGTCGCAAATTAAAAATTATTAAAAATCAATTTTATATTGCAACGCTTCTCCGATCGGAGATCGATATTTGATCTGAGTTCATAAAAAATTAGAAATTAGAAATTAGAAAGCAAAAAGTAGGAAGTATAAGTCTTGGAATAAATAGTCTTTCAAAAAATATTTTTTAATTAGGGATCTTTCTTGCAAAGGTGTGTAAATGCAACATTAACTTTCGGATACTCCGATCAAGTCTATGTTTGGCAATGTATCGCTATGCATTTCTATGTATGTCCATGGGGAATCATTGAATATTTAATAGGGCTCATTCCTTCCTTGCCCCGTTAAAAACCGGTGAACAAAGGTGCGCGTCTCTCCGGGGTTAAGCGGGGTGGGGCAGGCTGAAATTGATATGTTTGTGAGGCATGGCGGTTTATTTAAATTAACGCAGGTCCAGCTATTACAAGTTGCTCCTCCTCGTGCTCTTCTCACTAATTTCTCTCTTGAATTATTTTTCGTCGATCTTAAATCCAATGAAGAACAAGGTGAGTGCTCACATGCATTCGAAAGTCAATACCTTAGTCTAAATACAACTCTATGTCTTGTTGTTGAAATGCAAAAGAGTTCATAATGACCCCACCAAAGATTTTTTAAAGAAACCAATTAACGTTAATTACCTGGAGGTCATGTGAAACAACTTATCGCTTTATCAATTGCAGTGGGCATCGGTTTTGCTGCACAAGCACAAAACAATCCAAATAAAAATGGTCAGCCGAGTTCTACATCAGCAACCCAACCAACAGCAGGAACAGCTGCGAAACCGCCAACAGGTGGTCAACCCAATCAAGGTCAACAACCAATGCCAGGTTCAATGAACCAAGGTCAACCTATGCAGGGCAATCAACCAACATCAGGAACAGCTGCGAAACCGCCAACAGGTGGCCAACCCAATCAAGGTCAACAACAAATGCCAGGTTCAATGAACCAAGGTCAACCTATGCAGGGCAATCAACCAACATCAGGAACAGCTGCGAAACTGCCAACAGGTGGCCAACCCACTCAAGGTTCAGCTTGGCCTGCTGAAAAATGCCAAAAGGAGCTTGGTAACGTTACAAAAATGGCTGACAACTGCTTACAAATTAAAGCGCAAGATAAACGCCGAGCATGTTTTGATCAAATTGGTAAAAAAGTACCAGCTGGCTTCATGGAAGGCTGCCGTACTCAAGTAGAACCAAAAAAAGCTGAGTACGAGGCAAAAGAAAAATCAATGTACCCAGATCAAGCTTCTACAATGAACGGAAACCAACAAGGTCAACAAACCCAAGGTGGTCAAAAAGAACAGGCTGGAAAAGCTCAACCTGGCCAAAAAGAAACCAAGGCAGTTGATTGCGTTAAAATTGTCGATAAAATTCGCAAATCAGCTGAAGCTTGCTTAAAGACAAAAGAAGCAGCTAAAAGAAAAGCTTGTTTTGAAAAAATCGGTGAGGAAGTTCGTAGTTCAGGTGCAGAGCAATCTTGTGCAGATATGATGAATGCCTTAAAATCTGAAGTTCAAGGTCGTGAAGCCCAAATGTATCCAGGCCAACCTTCATCAATTCACTAATTAAATAATAATTTTGAGAGCCTGGCTAATTGCGGGCTCTCGAAAATAATCTTAATAAAAAAAATCCAAGGCCATTCACAATTAAAAGAGATGTTAAGAATATTTGAATTCCAGCCTTTAAAAAACCATTTTCTTCACCTAAATAAAAGCTTCCCATCAAGCCTCCAGTGAAGATACCAATGACTAGTAGCTCTGCCCAAACAAAGCCCGATAAGTTAAGGACCGTGCCTTTTTCAGAGGGACTTAAGCTTTTTATTGCATTCACTGGTTCATTTTTTTGATTCGGGGAAATATTTTTTAAGAAGATCCAGGACTCGGTCTTAAGTGAAGGCTTCCCTGAGTCTTTGCGGTATTTAGATGACCAAATACTTAATTCCTCATGAAATTTTGTGTTCCTCGATATAAGTCCGTATTGAATCTGAAAATCTAAAGGAAGACAGTTCGTTAATTCGTTTATAAATTTTTCCCAGTCAAGAATCGGCAATTCTATTTTCACAAGACCAATGTCAACTTGATCCATCTTTTCAGCCGCTACAATGATCTGGCAATCTGAAAAAGCCCTAAATATTTCAGCAACTAATTCGCTGCCGTTTATACTAGGTAATTTTAAATCAACGACCACAACGCAGGGTCGATAAAGTTTTACCTCTTCAATTGCTCTGCGACCATCTTCGGTGACTTCAAAACTTAACGGACAGTCTGGAAATTTATTTTTAAACTTTTCGATAAGCTGAAGAGATAAATTGCGGTCGGTCAGGGCTAGCAAAACTTTAGTTTCTAATGCCATCTTAGGCCTTTCTCAATTCTGCAATCTGCTTGTTGGATGAAAGAATTCTTCGCGACAATATTTTAAAAATATCTATGCTTCGATGGGGCTCGGCATAGAGAATTCTCAAAAAATCGCCCCGATCAAATGACACACAGGCGGTCGTTTCTTTGCAGATCAATGAGGCCGTTCTTGGTTCATTTGTAATCATGGCGATTTCTCCAATCAGTTGACCCGTTGGGATATGACTTATGGACACAAGGCCTTCTTTTGATTTCACAATGACTTCGACTTCCCCATTTTCAGAAACATAGGCGTTGTTGCCGCGTTCACCTTCGACAACCATGATTTCCCCAGGTTCAAATACTGTGTAGTAAAAAATTTCTTGGAATCTCAAGATTTCTCGGTCAGCAAAGCCCGCTTCAAAGGTTTTTATAAAATCTGCAGTATGTAAGACATTTGGGATAAAGCCTTTGTCTGGTGCTGAAACTGCAGAGAAGCCCAGAGTCTTAACTTGAGCAGACATTGTCTCTGGGGCCAAAAAGAAAATATGTTTAAAACCGTTTTGAGCGAGTTGATAAATACACATTTTTAAAAGATAGAGAAAAATAGTTGGAAATAAATGTTCAGAAATTGAAAGGCAGACCATATCTATATATCCAATGAGTCCGCTCAGCTTCTGGCTTGAATCAGAAAAACTATAAGGTTCATTGCACGAGCTATTGGTTTTTTCGTAAAGTACAGAGCGGGCAGACCCAGCTACACGATTGTCTAGATATGCTACGGTGTTCATTGTGCTTGGGAGAACATCCATGTGATCGACTAGCTTTCCATCTAGCTGAAAATGACAGCGATGACGGTGTTCTAAAATATCCACTAACTGCTGAGAGGTTCGAGCTTGTTTTATTACAATTGGCATGGATACAATTATAAATGATGTTTACTGGGAATTTCATAAAAAAATGTATCTTCTTTTTAACTGTACTTTTTGCGGGGTTAGTTTTTGACCGTGCCAGTGCTTTAGACGCCAATGCATCACTAGAAAACTTAATTAAAGATGGTCTAAAATCCTCAATAGCAATTAAGACCCAAGACATTTCCCTAGAGCAAGCCGAAATCAGAACGATGAACGCTTGGACTAATTTACTTCCGACTGTGAGTCTCAGTGCAGGAAAAACTATTAGTAACTATGAAAGTGTCATTAATGACCAAAAAAGCAATTTAAATTCAAGTTTGAATACGGCTGAGATTTCTGGATCCTGGAATTTATGGGACAACTACTCAAGTATCAGAAATATTAAAATAGCTAAATTAAGTGAGGACATTGAACAAATCAAAAAGCGGAGGGATTCGGAGTCTTACATACTTTCCCTGTTGGATACCTACTTTGGTTATTTGTTGCTGTTGAGGCAAAAAGAAGTTTTTGAGCGGCTTCTTGTTGAGTCAAAATGGACACATGAAGAAAGCTTAGCTTTGGTAAAAGCTGGTGCCCGAACGCAGATTGAGGCTCTTGATACAGAGATCCAGGTTTTGAATACCGAAAGAGATCTTTTAGAATTAAATCAGAATATTAGAAGCACGCTTAGAAGCTTGCAGGTCCTTTTGAATAAAGATGCAGATTATTTGGTTCCGACCATGGATTTAACGGAGCTTGATCCGTACTTTATGAGAATATTTCCCAAGGTGCTCGCAGAATTAAAAAAGAAACCTATTGGTTTGATTGTTGAGCAATCAAAGGACCACCAGATTTCAAAATTGGGAATGGAAACTTATTTTGAAAGACTAAAACAGACTGAGTTAGGATATTGGCCAACCACATCTTTACGCGTCGGTCATACAGTCAACTTGGACAACTATGTTGCAGACGTTCCATCAAGTGGTCTTCGAACTGCGCTCAATTCTACAACGGTAAGTTTAAATCTCAGTTGGCAGGTTTGGGATTGGTTGAGTACACAGAGATCAATAAAATCCTCCCAGCTTGATTATCAAGTTTCAGCCTTGAGATTTCATGAAGAAGTTGAAATCAGCAAGGCTAAGGTTGAAAGCTATCTTGAAAGTTTTGAAATCAACCGCAAAAGCTTAGAAGCCTCGCAAAAGGCTCTTATTAAAGCTCAAAAGCAAAATGAATATTCCCGCGAAATGTACAAAATGGGCAGAATTAACCTATTGAGTATGCAACAATCAATTAGTCGATTGTTTGATGCAGAGATTTCGTATGCCGCGCGCAGAAAGACTATGTATATTCTTGCCGCCCAGATTCTTTATTATAATGGAACAAGTTTGGCACCCTAGTTTTTAGAGCGTTTAAAGGTCATATCTAGATTATCACAGAATTCATAAATTATAGGCAATAGAATCAAGGTGACAAGAGTTGAAAAAATCATTCCACTGATTATGACGACGCCGAGACTGGCATAGGGAATCCCCATGAGCTTTGCCTTTCCCATGGCGACGGGTAAAACGCTGATAACTTGAATTGATGTCGTCATTAGAACCATTTTGAATCTCTTTGCACATCCGATTAAGATGGCGTCTTTTCGAGGAATTCCCTGAGAGCGGAGATTGACTATAAGTTCAATCAGTATGATTGCACTATTAACACCCACTCCCACTAGGATGACCAAGCCTAGGCGGGCCATTACATCTAGCGGTTTTCCAATTGCCCAAAGCCCACCCGCACCAAAAACCAAGGCAAGGGGGATTGAAAAAATAATTGCGAAGGGTATAAAAATGGACTCGAACATACTGGACAGGACCAGATATATTAAAAGTATGCTGAGAATAATAACAAACTGACTTTTTTTCTGCATTTCAATGATTCTCAGGTAACTGTCATTTACAGCCATCTTGATTCCGGAAGGAAATGAGTAAGAATTAAGCTTAGACATCACCTCACTTCGAGTGTCATTTTGATTTCTAAGACTTGGGTCTGCCGTTACTACAATCCTAACAGAACTTTTTTGTTCACGTCGTTGAATGTTTTGCATGATGTTTTCAAATGCAACATCGACAAGGTCCCGAATTTTGAATGTGCCTTCATAGGCTTTTAAATCCAAATTTAAAATTTCTTCATTTGTCCATTTTTTTTCATCCGAAGGAATCCTAATTCGCAAAATTGTATTTTCTCCGTTTAATTTTAGCTGATCGATTGATACGGAGTTTATATAGGAACTGATCGTAGTTGATAAAAGTGAAATATTGATATTATGCGATTTTAAAACTTCATATTTTGGCAAAAGTACCATTTGTTTTGCAGCTCGATCATCCTTTTCAAGTTGAGCATCTGTGACACCCATGACTGTGGTTAAAGACTTTTTGATATCTGGAAAAACACGTTCCGCAATTTTTTGGCTTGTGGCTTCTAGGTATAGATCAAACTTTGCCTTACCCGCGCTGATTTGCATTGAATTATAACCCACACTTAAACTCATGCCGGATTTATTTGGAATATTAGAAGTATGCTCCTTGAGCCTTTTTTCAAGTTGATTGAGCTCTTCGTCCTTGTCGTTTCTATCTATCGGGTAAAAGGTCAATCTTCCATTCAGAGACTCTGGACTGAAATCAGAAAGCATCAGTCGGAAGTTCAATTGTGCTTTTTTTTCCAACAAAGTTTTTTCAACATTTAAAAAGATGTTTTTTCTTTCGTCGGCCTCTATTTCTGGAGAAAAATTTATATTGGCTGTAATATAACTGTCTCTTGGGCTTTCAAGGTCCGCTGAGTCCATGTTGGCGACTCGGTCCAAGCAGAAAAGGAACATTACTATACTTAATATTGCCAGAATAAATCTAAATTCATGCAGCTTTTTAAAGATAGGTATGAAGACTTCATAGTCATTGGTTTCAGCCGAACTAGATATATTTTTTGTCAGAGAAAATTGACCCCAAAGCATTCTAACAAGTGGTAAAATTAGCAGAGCGACAATTAAGGAAGCTATAACAGATCCAATGATTGGCATCTGAAAGGCTCTGAGCAGATCAATAAAACTATCCCCACCTTCAATAAAAACGATCGGTAAAAAAATTAAGGCATTTGTTATGGATGAAAGAATGAGGGCCAACGAGACGTCCACGGCGGCCTGGCTCGATGCAATTTTTAAGGAGAGATTTTGCCTAAGTTCTTCAACTCTTCCAAGAACAAGGGCTGCGTTGTCGACGACCATTCCTATGCCAAGAATCAATCCCGAAAGTGTCAGAATGTTAAGACTTTTACCGGAGGCATAGAGAAAAAGAACGGTAAGAAGCAGAGTTATAGGTATCGTGAGATTTATTAATATAGTTTGCATAAAACTTCGGTAAAAGATCAATACAACAATGAATGTGATCAGCATTGCCTGATAGAGAGAACTAAAAACCTCTGAAACTGCTGATTTTAGATCATCCGTTAGGTTGAAGATCGTGTCTATACGTACTTGTTTTCCAAAAGGTCCAGCCCGAAATTTTCTAACGCCCTCTTGTAAGCCATCGTTTAAGATAAAAAGGTTTGTAGCGTCCTTCGGATAGATCTCAACTAAAAATGTAGGACTGCCATTTAATTTCAATATTTCATCATCCTGTTTCCGATGAAGTTTTATTTGGGCAATTGAGGCCAACGAGACAGGGTTCTCTAATCGCAATGGTTTATTTAATACTCGAGTGATGTCACTTGTTTCAAGTTTAAAAAAAACTGGGAGAATCTCTGTATTTATTTTTAGGGGACCTACATACTCTTGAATATTTCTCACGTTAAGAAGTTGAGAAAGGTACCGTGGCTCGAGTAAATTTTTACTCAGAATATTTCTGGAAATTTTTGCTTCAAGAACTGAAGGTTCCATACCTGTAATATCAGTTTTTGCAACACCGCTCACTGATTCAAAACATATTTTTAATTCATCCTTGAGCTTTTTGAAGTCCAATTTTTCTGTTGAGTCTAAGGCGATGGAAAGCTTTACAACAGCTACGGCGTCCGGATTTAGCCTGGTAATGCTGACTTGGTTGATGTCAATATTTCCCGATTCAGAAAGTGGGCCAAGTGCCTCGTAAATTTGGATGGTTGCAATGTCAAGATCGCTATTGGGTTTCAAGTTTATCGATACTGAAAGACCTCTGGTATCAACGGACGAATTCACTGAAATAACATGGCTGACAGTTTTCAGTGCTCCTTCGACATTTTTCGCCAGACTTATTTCTAAGAGTTCAGGGTCTTGAACGGAAAGGGCATTAACTCGCACCATCAAATAGGGAGGAGTATTTTCTTTAGGCATCACCTCGATTGGAATAGCAAACCATGAGTAAACTGAGATTAATACTAATACGATCGAGGCTAATGCACATGCCAATGTTCTTTTTGACAGCAATCTAAGAAGCATTGGTTCCATTCCCTCTGATTAATACATAAAATGCAGGAACAATCATCAACGTAATTAGCGTTGAACTAAGAAGTCCACCGATCAAAGTGACAGACAGGGGTTGTTGCATAGAAGAACCAGGTTCACCAAAGCTAAACGCCATAGGTAAAAGTCCCAAAATGTTTGCAGCTGTCGTTACGACAATGGATCTCATACGTTTTTTTGTTGCCTGAATTATTGCAACTTTTGCGTTTGCACCTTCAATCATAAGTTGATTTGCATAGTCGACCATGACGATCGAAGTATTTACGCTAGCTCCGACAAGTATTATAAATCCAACTAAAACTAAGGCAGAAAAATTCAGACCGAAAAGTATCAGAAAAATTCCAACCCCCAAAATTGAAGAGGGAACCGCGAGTAAGACCACAAAGGGTTGTGTTAAGCTCTCAAATTGAGAAGCAGATATCAGGTAGATTAAAAATATTGAAAAAGCTATTGCAAGGAACAAGTTTTTGGTGCTTTTCTCTTGCTCTTCTTTTTGGCCACCAAATTTCCATTCGGTTTTTAATTTGTCGATTTTGTTTTTGATTTCAGTTGATGCTTTTTCAAGATCCCATCCATTTAGGTTCGCTTGGATTACAGCTACGCGAGTTCGGTCCTCCCTGCGAAGTTCGGCAGGAAGGCTTACGTTTTTAATTTCTGAAATTTGTCTAAGGTAAATTCTTCGATTCTGGTCCAATTCAAGGGCAATATTGCCCAGAGAATCTATATCATTTACGAAGCTTGGTGAGGCCTGTGCTTTGGCTTGAAGAATATTTGTTCCAAATGCAAAAGGAGGCAATATTGTTGAATCCAAAAGACTTTGCGACAAAGAGATGAACGCATTTGGATCAATTCCAAGATAGCTCATTTTTTCAGGAATTAAATTAACTTGTATCTGACCAGTCCAGATGTCTAGATTCGATTCCAAATCAGAAAGTCCTTTAAGTCGAGAAATATCACTCATCACGTCTGTCGCTGATTTTTTAAGTTGGTTAAGGTCGTCATTAAAAAGTAAAAGCTGAATAGGTTTCTGCCCACCAAAGACACTTTGTTTCTGCCTGTTGAACTGAAGGTCAGGAGTTTCGCCGAGTGCAGTTACAACATCCTTGGTAGTATTGTCAATTTGTCCCTCTTTGGTAAAGACAGTTAGGCGATAGACTGATTTGGAAAGGGGATCACCTTCTATAATAATATTTTGAATTAGGGGATTATTACCCAGTCTGTTTTCGATTCTATATATCTGTTCCTCGTTTGTCTTAACAATTCGTGATGGAGGAAATAGTAGCTGAAATTGTATCTTGTTAATTTTTTCTTCTGGGAAAAGATCAGCACCTAGGGAAGAAATGATGCCAGCACCAATCAATACGGTTCCTATAATTACTAATCCGCCTGCTCTAATCCGATTTATCCAGAAAGGAATGATACGATCCAGGCGCTTTTCAAATAGAAATAAAATTGACTGTATTAGGTTTAAAGCAAAGTCGTGCACTTTGCCTAATCGGTCATTAAATCTTTTCAATACTTTAGACTCAAGTCGAAGAAAATGGCGGAGCTCAAAAATATGACGAAATGCTGCTAAGTGAAGATCGAGAGCCAATTTACTTGAATCAACAAGGCCTTTTGTTGGAGGAATAGATACTTTAAAAGGTTTCATATGTTTATTTTTGATGAAGCTTCTTTTTTGTGTGGTCAAACAAGGAACAACCGTTACTGCCACCAGTAGAGAAGCAAAAATAGAATAGCACATCGTTAATGCTACATCTTTAAATAGAAAACCAATTTCACCTTCGATAAAAACGAGCGGAGCAAAAACTGCAATTGTTGATAAGGTGCTTGAGGTAATAGCACCCACTACGTTTTGCGTTCCGAATATAGCGGCTTCAAAAAGACTCTTCGTCTCAAGTCCTTTTTCATAAATACTACCTAGTACGACAGTTGAGTTGTCGACAAGCATTCCAACGCCGAGGGCAAGGCCAGCCAGTGACATGAGATTCAAGGTGACTCCAGTGAAGTACATCAAAATCAAAGTTATCATTAATGAAATGGGAATTGCCGATGTAATTACAAAGCTTGTCCAACCTGATTGTAAAAGAAGATAAATAATGAAAGCTGCTAAGATGGCACCAGTAATGACGGATTCCTTGACGTTATTTACCGCCATTTCAATCTCTTTACCTTGGTCTGAAAAATCAACAATGTTATAATCATTTTTGTTTTCTCGAATGTAATTGCTCATCATTTCTCGCGCCTGGCGACCAACGGTAACTGTATTTGCCTCTGCTTCCTTTTTTATTTGCAGAAGAATGGCGGATTTTGAGTTCATCCGAACTTTGCCATCTTCCAGATTAACCTGATTGACCTGTGCAATGTCTGATAGGCGGACCGCCTTCTGGCCTTCCGTCTTTAGAGTAACAGCAAGCAGTTCTTCTTTTGATTCGAGCTGCTTTCCAACTTTTACTGGAATCGTTTGTCCTTGGTAATCAATCTGTCCTGTTTGTGCTGTGCGGTTCTGATTCTGAATTGAGTCTGTGATGCTTTGTAAACTGAGGCCAAAGCTCTGCATTGCAATGGGATTGATATCTATTTTGATTAATTTTTGTGGCACACCGATGAGTTGTACCAATGCAACTCCATCAATTTTCTCAAGTTCCCTTTTTATGCCATCTTCTATGTCAATTTGAATTTCTGAAAGTGATTTTAGATCAATCTTTGGCTGTATAAGATATTCTGCTACGGATTGACTGGACGATTGAAAGCGAACGATCCGAGGTTTTTTTGAGCCATCAGGGAGGACTACGCCATCCAGGCGATCCTTTATTTCTGATACGACTTTTGGAATGTCGATGTTTGATTTGAATTTTAGAAGTATTTCAGAAGTGCCCTTCAGTGAACGTGAAGAGGTCGACTTCAAGCCAGAGACAGTGGAAACGGCGCGCTCTATGGGGATTGTAATTTGGTTTTCAACTTCCTCTGAAGTTGCACTTCCCCAGGAAGTAATTATTTTGAATTCTGGAATATTCATTTCTGGCATTAATTGAATAGGAATTCGCTGATATGAAATTGATCCAAGGACCAAAATACCAATACAGATCACCAAAGCTGAGATGGGTCTTTTGACAAAAAATTCAATCATTCCATATGATCTTAGCAAGCGACGAGTAGAAAGGTTAGCGAATAACCTCTACCGTAGCACCATTAGACAAAGGCCCAAGACCCTGTACCACGACTTGATCAAACTGTTCTAATCCCTCTGAGATCTGTACTAATTCACCTTGTTTAACGCCGATGACTACTGGGATTTTATTTACCTGTGCTAATTCGCGAAGATCATCTTTGGATGCGACTCCTCGGTTTTTCAGAGGACTAAGCTTATAGACGTAGGCCTTGCCAGCTTCATAGATCACAGCTTGTGTGGGAACGCTGATGGCTTGATCCGCTTTTTCAAGTGGCAACTCGACTTCGACAAACATTCCTGCCACTAGAGTCGGGGGAGCCTTCTCGATGACAACTTCGACAAATACTGATCCAGTTCTTGAATCAACACTGGGTGAAATAGAAAGCAAGCTTGCGCTTATGGGATCTGAGTCCGCGGATTTTTTTAGACTGACTTCTTGGTTCAGCGATAGATATGAAACGATGTCCTGTGGTACATAGAGTTGAATTTTTAATTTTGTAATATCAATTATTCGGATGCTTGCACTGTTGTTGTTATCAATAAAGTCGCCTTCTTTAAACCCTAGTTCTGCAACAACACCCTTGATTGGTGATTGAATGCTTTCGGCTGTTTCTAGTTTACTTAATTGCGCTCTGATCAGACTTGCTTTGTGTTCAAGCTCTCGTTGTCTAAACTCTTTATTGGACAGGAAATTCTTTTTTGCTAAAGCCAAGGTGACAGTAAAATCTAGGTTCCTAAGTTCAAAATCAATTTTTTCTAAGTCGTTTTTAAGACGTTGAATTTCGGATCCTGTAAGTAAGAGAACTTGCTGGACATCTACTGGATCGCCAACTTTTACGAGTATTTTTCTAACGGTAGCTTGAGAGGCTGGTCTTATCGTTACTTCCTTCCAGCCTTGTACCGTTGCATAACTTTTAAAAACTCTACGCAAGTCTTTGCGAAGACTTTCAATAATACTGACAGCGGGAAATTTTTCTTGATTATAAGTTTTACTGTAGGTTTCATTAGCTTTAATTTTTGGAAAAAAAATTTGATAAACCACTGTACCACTACTAACAGCAAGGGCACAGACAAGAGCTGGCAAGGTGATTTTAGAATCTAGAAATTTTTTGGGCATATGAAATAAACTCCCACACTTCACTGGTCGGTAAAAAGAGCCAGAAAGTTAAGAGAAAATCTAAAGTGAAAAAGCTCAGGCCGAAAGCCCAGTAAGAAGCTTTCATTTAGAATTCAGAGTCGCCATGATGCTCAAGTAATAAAATTAACTGAGGAAAGGTTGCCGTGAGGCAATGGGCATCCTCCTACCTAGTCAAACGCTCTAACAAAATTTTAAACTCTTCCGGATTTTCAAGGATTTTAAGTTGATCAAAGGCTTCTTTAGCTTCTTCATTTTTTAGCGAGATGGCGCGCAGCCATTGCTTTGTTCTAGATACAGCAAAGAGTTCATTGATATGGATTTGCGAGGCTTCGAAAAAATGGGGCAGCATCACTTTTGTGTTGTTCCAGTTCATTTCTTCAACCGGGTTTGTTTTTAGATCGCAGGCCAAGGATTGCTGGATCTGTTTAAATAAAAAGGGATTGCTCAATACGCCTCGGCCAATCATGTAATCTTGGCATTGTGTGACTTCAACACAGCGCTTAAAGTCATCGACGTTCCAGATTTCTCCATTGGCGATAATTTTTAGGCCTGGATTTTTCTCTCTGATTTGAGGGATCCACTCCCAGTAAGCAGGTGGTTTGTAGCCATCTGTTTTTGTTCGACAGTGAACGGTGAGCCAAGTGGCCCGAGCTTCAGCAACAGCTTGGGCAATTTCAATGCATTTTGAAGGGTCATCAAAACCCAGTCGAATTTTTGCGGTCACTGGAATATTTTCGGGAACAATTTTTCGAACAGTGCTGATAATGGTGTAAAGTCGATCGCAGGATTTAAGTAAACTTGCACCACCGTCATGGCGATTGACCGTTTTTGCAGGGCAACCAAAATTGAGATCTATGCCAAGGGCGCCTAATTGAACTGCTCTTTCAGCATTCAGCGCAAGGGGCTCGGCTTGACCACCCAACAATTGAACAAAGATCGGGGTTCCCCATCTTGTTCGAGAACCAGTTTTAAGTTCGGGGCAATTTTTATAGAAAATGCTATCGGGATGAAGTCGGTCTGTGACTCGCAAAAATTCGGTCACGCATTGATCGATGCCGCCAATTTTGGTCAGGGTGTCTCGCATGACCCAGTCAACAACGCCTTCCATGGGGGCAAGGTACAACTTCATTTTTATAAGCCGCCCAATTCCTGGACGATTTCAAAATGCTTTTGCTCTAAGGGCTGCACGGAAAGGCGAGAGCCTTTTTGCAGGACACTCATGTCTTTGAGGTCGTCTTGTTCGCGAATTTTTTGAAGGCTGATGAAGTGTTTGAATTTTTGTTGAAACTCAACTTCAACGCAAAACCAAACTGGCTTATCTAAGGTGGCTTTGGGGTCAAAATAATCCGATTTAGGATCAAACTGCAATTTGTCAGGCATGGCGTTTTTTGAAATCACCGCAAGTCCTGCTATTCCAGGTGGCTCTGCATTGGAGTGGTAAAATAAAACAGCATCGCCAACCTTCATGTTTTTCATCATAAAGTTTCGGGCTTGATAATTACGAACCCCTTCCCACCATGTGGTTTTGTCTTTATTCAATTGATCAATTGAATAAACATCGGGTTCTGATTTCATCAGCCAGTAATTCATGCATTAGCCTGAATTTTTGCCTGTTGTTTAACTTTGCCAGATTTAAAAAACCAAACTCCAGCTTGCTTTCGGAAAGTGCTGACTTCGTGATGGACGTACTCTTCGTCTTCAACCGAATAGAGGGCTTTGAATTCAACAATACCCTTGGTGCCTTTTTCTTCGGTGTGAAGGATTTCAAGCTTTAAAAACTTTGCTCGATCAGCCCACTCTTGATTGGCTTCATCGTCGATGCCGAGCAAAGTTTGCGGATCTGTCGTTTCACGCAAATAGGCCATTTGATTTTTAGCAAAGGCGCTATAGCGAGAGCGCATTAAAGCCTCCGCTGTTGGAGCCTTCTCTGCTCCAGTATGATAAGGACCGCAACACTCAGAATATTTTTTTTGTGAACCACATGGACATTTCATGGCCCCAACCTAAACTTTTTTATCAGAAAAAGGTACGCCGTACCTATTTGCCACACGCTGCGTTATTAAGTTGTATGGAATTTTTAGGGGGCTGTAACGCGTATCTGCTACCCAAAGGCGAGATCCGCACGGAACATAAGTGGATGAATGGGCTTTAAATTGGAAAACCATCGGGAGTGCTTATGAATGTGAGTAAATGGGCTTTAATTACGGGTGCGACTTCAGGAATAGGATGGGCAACAGCCGATGCTCTAGCTGCCTATGGCTATAATTTACTGATTACTGGACGGCGATCTTCTCGATTGGACGCCCTTGAAGGTCATTTGCACGCAAAATATCAACATAAAATAGCAATTAAAAAAGCGTCTTTTGATATTTCAGATCGCTATCAAACCAGTGAGTTTTTAAAGGCCCATTATGCAGAGCTCGATCATCTTGCAGTGCTCGTCAACAATGCCGGATTAGCAAAGGGGACGGAGAAGATGCAAGAGGGGAGCTTGGAGGATTGGGATGCAATGATCGACACCAATATCATAGGGCTGCTGGCGATGACTCGAGGAGTTTTGCCTCATATGATCAAAAAAAAATCGGGTCATATTGTTAATATAGGCTCGGTGGCTGGTCGTTGGATTTATCAAGGTGGCGGTGTTTACTGCGCTACAAAATTCGCCGTGCGTGCGCTTTCAGAGGGCTTAAGAATGGATCTGATGGGCACAAATATCCGAGTCACAAATATTGAACCAGGCATGGTCAACACTGAGTTTTCCCTGGTTCGCCTAGGGGATCAGAAAAAAGCCGACAGTGTCTATGCCAACATGAATCCGCTGAAGCCTGAAGATATCGCCGAAACAATTGCCTGGTGTGTGGCTCGGCCTCAACATGTCAATATTCAAGAGCTTGTAATTTATCCCACGGACCAAGCCCACGTGGGCATGGTTCATCGAGAAATTTAAAACAAATTCTAATGGAGTTCTAAAAATGGGTTTTCGCATTGAGAAAGATTCTTTTGGTGATGTGAATGTTCCCGACGATAAATTGTGGGGAGCACAGACTCAAAGATCAAAGGAAAATTTTCGTATTGGGGGAGATCTTTTCCCCAGGGAAATGATCAGAGCCCTAGGGATAATTAAAAAATGTGCAGCAGAAACCAACAGGCAATTGGGAGTTTTGGAAGATCGAAAAGCAGATCTTATCATTCAAGCAGCTGATGAAGTCATAGGCGGTCAATTAGACCAGCATTTCCCCTTGGTCGTTTGGCAGACGGGGTCTGGCACTCAGACCAATATGAACGCCAATGAAGTGATTGCAAATCGTGCTATGCAGTTGCTGAACTTGAATTTGCCCAGCCATGAGATTCATCCCAATGATGATGTCAATAAGGGGCAGTCTTCCAATGATACGTTTCCAACGGCGATGCATATTGCTGTCGTCGAGCAGATTTTTAGTCGGTTGTTGCCAATGATCAGCAAAATGCACCTAGCGCTCGCAGAAAAACAAACTGAATTTAATGAGATTATAAAAATCGGGCGAACACACTTGATGGACGCGACACCTTTGACTCTTGGGCAGGAGTTCTCCGGATATGCAACGCAATTGAAGCATGGAATTCAAAGAGTGAAAAAGACTTTGCCCTCCCTGTATGAGTTGGCCCTCGGCGGCACTGCGGTGGGAACGGGCTTAAACACTCATCCCAAGTTTGCGGTGGAGGTGGCTCTTGCTATTGCGAAGGAAACTCAGATTCCCTTTGTGACGGCGGAAAATAAATTCGAAGCCCTGGCAGCTCATGACGCTTTGGTGGAGCTCAGTGGAGCTTTGAATTCTGTGGCAGTGTCATTGATGAAGATCGCCAATGACATCCGACTGCTGGGATCTGGTCCGCGCTGTGGGATCGGAGAGCTTTTGTTGCCGGAAAATGAACCGGGGAGTTCAATTATGCCCGGAAAAGTGAATCCAACTCAGAGCGAGGCCATGACGATGGTCTGTGCCCAAGTCATGGGAAATCATGTGGCGACCTCCATTGGCGGGGCCTCCGGACATTTTGAATTGAATGTATTTAAACCCATGATTGTTTTTAACGTCTTGAATTCTATAAGATTGCTTGCTGATGCCTGTGAATCGTTTACGGATCATTGTTTACTGGGCCTAAAGCCAAATCTAAAGCAAATTCAAAAAAATTTAGAGCAGTCTTTGATGTTGGTGACGGCGCTAAATCCCTATATTGGCTATGATAATTCAGCGAAAGTCGCTAAGTCTGCCTACAAAAATGGCACAAGTTTGCGTGAGGAAGTTATTAATCTTGGACTCCTCTCTGGCGAAGAATTTGATAAGATAGTGAGACCAGAAAAAATGGTGTGATTCCAACTGGTCGTTTTTGGATTGAGTGCGAATTGAGTGAAGAGGTAATTTTAAATGAATGAGCTTTTAAAAAAAGCAAGCTGGATGAACAGTGAAGATATTAAGCCGTATGTTTTCGTTCGGCATGAAAATAAAATTGCTCAGCCCGGATCTTTTCATCGCTTGGATTGGTTTCCTCAAAATCCTATTATTAAGGATCCTCTTGATGTCAGAGAGATTGCCTTTGCGGATCGCATCTACTCGTTGGAAGAAAGGGCCTTTGGCCCTTCGAACATGGCAATGCCTCGCTGGGTTTTTTATGATTGCGCAGTCGTCCCCGGTTTTGTAGCTGGCTTTGCAATAAAGCCCCGGGCACT
Source organism: Pseudobdellovibrionaceae bacterium (assembly GCA_947449255.1). GTDB lineage: Bacteria > Bdellovibrionota > Bdellovibrionia > Bdellovibrionales > Bdellovibrionaceae > Bdellovibrio. Next base: position 77,898 of record CANFQX010000004.1, on the reverse strand, counting down.
TTCAAAAATACTTCGAGAAATCTTAGATCCAAAAAAGTTTCCGGCAACGGGAAGCCCTATTCGAACCTCAAAAGTACTCAAAGAGGTTGAATCTCTCGATGAACTCGATTGGGTGCCCTTGTCGCTTTTTATTATTATTCCCACCATGCACAAAGGGGAGTGGGCTGCCCATAATTTGTGCTCAGTGAATTCGCTGCTGCCTAAAGAAGAACAGCTTTATGGACTGGGTTTTATGTCCAAAGCCTTTGGTTTATGGTATGCCAATGTCCAGCAATGCACTGGAATGACCCAATGGGGCAGCCCGGCATTAAAACTTCATTCGCATTATGGTCATTTAGAGGTGATTGGGGCTTACGCTCCAGTGCATTCTCATGCTAAGACTATAACTTATCGAGTTCAGGTCAATACCCACTGTTGGGAGAAGTTTTTCAATAAAGAGCCAGATTTGGCCTTTTTGGAGGCTTATGGCTCCACGGATGAGTACATAGATCCTCAAAGTGAAAGCAGTATGCTGGATCTGCAAAGGAAAATAGAATCAGGGCAGGGTCCCTTTTTTTTAAATACGGGTGAGATTGCCCAAAAGGACTTGAACGAGAAGTTGCTAATTTATCGCTCTAAGTTGCAGTTTTAAAAAGCAATGAAAGCAAAGAGTTTGAGTTGAATTTTGAATTGTAAATAAAATTAATGGTGTTTCGAGAAACTAAACGAGATAGGAAGAAATAATGACGATGAACACTCTCCCCCCCGTCGCGAAATCTTTTTTTGCATTTTGTAAAAAATGTGATGCTGATAGATATCATGTGGTTTTAGCCCACACTTCGGCGACGGCTGCAAAAATCAAATGTGAAATTTGTGGTTCTCAGAAATCATATTCTCTTCCAAAATCACAAACTCGTGCCGGTAAGCCACTCACTGGAGTCGCTGCTAAAAAGCGTGAGGAATCTGTTAAATCAAGAAAATCAAGTCATCGCAATGAATACGACATGTTGATGTCGAATGAAACAGTTCCCATGGTGACTTACAATATGAAATCCAAGTTCAATAAAAACACTAAATTGCAACATCCTAAATTTGGGATGGGATTCATCAAAGATGCAATGAATGATAAAATTGAAGTGGTCTTTGAAGATGAAGTCCGCTCTTTGATTCATAATCGCGTTTAGGGTATAGGAAAAAATAATTTGGATTGGCTTAAAGGATTAAACCCTGAGCAACAAAAGGCCGTAAAGCACAATTACGGCCCTTTGCTTATTTTAGCAGGCGCTGGCTCGGGAAAAACGACTGTTTTGGTTTCCAGAACTGGGCGCATGATTTCAGAAAAAGTGGCACAGGCTTCTGAAGTCTGTGTATTGACCTTTACAAATAAATCAGCCAGAGAACTCAAGCACCGCGTGAGTCATAAGTTGGGCAGCGCTGGCAATGGCTTGTGGGCTGGAACTTTTCATTCCTTTGGGTTGCAAATATTACGTCGCTTTCATAAGCATGCAGGTCTATCCCCTTATTTTGGTATTGTCGATCAGACCGATTGCAATGCTGTTTTAAAAGAATTGATCAAAGATATTAAAAATTCTGGAAAAGATAAATTTGATCTCGATAAAATATTATCGATGATCAACGATCGGCGCACAGGTTTAGCACCAGTGACCGAGGGCTTTGACGAATACCATGAAATGGTTGAAATCTTGACGCCAAAATTCGCAAAGCGCCTAGAACACTTGGGTGTTGTGGATTTCGAAGGGCTTTTGATTAAGCCCTTACAGTTATTTAAGGAGCATCCGGAAATCCTTGAGAAAGTTCAAAATCAGTTTTCTCAGCTGATGGTGGATGAGTTTCAAGACACCAACCGCATGCAAATGGATTTGATTCATCAAATTAGCAAAGCTCATAATAATATCACCGTGGTTGGCGACGATGACCAGTCCATTTATGGGTGGAGGGGTGCTGAGGTAAAAAATATTCTAAATTTCCCTCAGGAATTTAAAAACTGCGAGGTGATCAAGTTAGAAAGAAACTATCGCTCTTCTTCAGAAATCTTAGATGTCGCTAATGCGGCCATTTCAAAAAATAAAAATCGTCATGGAAAAGTTCTTAAAGCGGAGGCCTCTCAGACAACGGGTGAGTTGCCCGAAGTTTTTATCCTAGAGCGTGAAGAAGATGAGTGCGAATTCGTAGTCAGTGAAATATTGCACTTTCAACGTCAGGATTTTCAGCTCAAGGATTTAGCAATCTTGTACAGATCAAACACTCAAGGAGGTTTGATTGAGTCTTCATTGCGTAGGGCCGGCATAGCCTACAACATCTCAGGTGGGACCTCTATCTTTGATCGTAAAGAGATCAAAGATTTGATGGCCTACCTAAAGCAATCTTTGGCGCCCAATGAAGTGTCCTTAAGACGAATTATCAATGTCCCGCCCCGTGGAGTGGGTGACACAACGTTGGATAAGCTGACAGAGTACTCGCAAAAAAAACGTCTTACATTTATGGATGCCTGCCGATTATGGCGAGAAGCTGAAATCCAAGAAAAAGCCGGCTTTGCCATTGATTTTTTAATGAATTTTATTGAGGAGCTTCCCAAAAACATTTTAGATTTTAATGTAGGTTCTTCACCTGGAGCCAAAATGGTTCAGATCTTTTCAGACCTTGGCTATAGAGATTATGTCTATGGCTCGGCCACAGACCCCAAGGGGGCTGAGAAAAAATGGATGGTGGTTGAAATTCTTGGAAGGATTTTAGATTCCTATTTAGGTCGTCGTGCCTATGAAGTTGAATATATTAAAAGCTTTATTGATTGCATGCTCTTGCGTGATGATCTCAATGAAGATGAAGCCAATCAGAACAAGGTTCAACTCATGACCTTACACGCTTCCAAAGGCTTGGAATTTCCAATAGTGATTTTAGCGGGTCTTGAAGAAGATTTGTTGCCGCATAAAAATTTAGGTTCGGATATCGATGAAGAACGTCGATTGTTTTACGTTGGCGTCACTCGCGCGAAGCAAAAATTAGTGATGTCTCGTTGTCAGCAACGTAAAAAAAATGGCGTTGTGAGACCTTCGACACCTTCAAGGTTTTTATTAGAAATTCCTGTCGCCTTGTACAAAGAGTTTCCAATGGGGGCTCGCCCTGTGACGGGACAAGATCGTGAAGATCTAGTTTCGAGCTTTTTATCTAATTTGAATCTTAAGATAGATAGTAAATTGGAAAACAAGGCCAACGGCAAAACAGTGATTAAATGATTCAGTTGCCTATCCTTGCGCAAGGCACTTCATGGATCGTGATCAACAAGCCCGTGGGGGTGAGTGTTCATAATGACCCGCAAGATGTCTGCGCCCTGCTTCGAAGGCAACTTAAACCGGGAACATTTGAAGACCTTTTTTTAGTTCATCGATTAGATAAGGAAACCAGTGGGGTTCTAATTTTAGCCTTGAATTCAAAAGCGGCAAAGGAATTGGCCGAGCAATTTCAATCAAAAACCTGCGAAAAAAATTATACGGCGATTTTACGAGGAACACTCAAAATATCAGACAATACTTCATCGCAATGGGAAAGTTGGTCAAAACCAATTTCTGACAAGGCTGAGGGGCGAAAAAATCCTCAAGGCGCAGCCAAGGACCGCATTTCGGCGCGTACGGATTATCGATTGATTAAATCTTCGCAATATCTATCTATGATTGAAGTGAAGCTATTTACAGGCAGGCAACATCAAATTCGCAAGCACTCCGCCATGGATAATCACAGTATTGTTGGTGATAGTCGGTATGGAGATTCTAAATACAACAGTCGAATGTCAGATATTTATGGCACCGATAGAATGTTTTTGCATGCAAGGGCTTTAAAAATTTTCATTGAGGGCCGTGAGCATTTATTTGAAGCTCCCATCCCTCATGAATTTTTTAAAGTCTTTGAGGAGATTTCCTAGTTTTCTTGTTTTGCACCCAATTTATTTGAGTCAAATTTTTGATTTTCAAGCTTGTGGCCTTCAAGCTTTTGCCCTTCAGGTTTGAGCGCCTTACTTTTTCCCTCAGGCTTTGGTGACATCGCACTCATTAAGGATTTGCCGAAGTGGCTGATCTCTGTGGCGCTTTTGTCTGAGCCCTCGTCATTTTTTTGGTTTGTATTTGAATTTACATTTTCTATTTCATTGGGATTGGCAGAAAAAGTTTTCATATTTTGCGTGTTGGCAGCAACAACGCCAGTTGCAGAAACACCCTGATCTAAAATAGTTAAGGCTTTATAAAGATTCAGCTGCCGAGATGTTTTTGTTTTTAATGCAAGCTGAGTTTGTGCATCTCCAGTTGATAGGATGTATTTTTTTACATCTTCCGCCTTGAAGGACTGTTTGTGAGCCATCACCAGTGCCGCAGCACCCGTGACAAAGGCCGTTGCCTGAGATGTCCCGGTCATGTATCCATAGGCATTGCCTGGCAGGCAAGAAAGAATATTTTGTCCTGGAGCTGCGATATCAACAGTATCGACTCCGTAGTTCGATGAAGAAAGGACTTGCGTTGAGGGATCAATTGCTGTGACGGAGATTATATTTCTAAGTTTATAATCAGCCGGGTAGTAATGATGTTGATCTGAATTGGAACGTTCGTTGCCGGCAGCGGCAACAAACAGGATGCCTTTTCTTTCGGCTTCAGCGACAGCATCATGTTCTTCTTGAGAAAATTCAGTGCCCCCACCGGAATAGTTAATAATATTGGCACCCATTTTTACGGCGTATCTAATTGCAGCAACAGTGTTTCTTAAGTTGTCCGTATTTGGAACTTTGGGGTCATAATATTTTAAAATCATCAGACTCACTTGTGGAGAAATTCCAATAATGCCCAGTCCGTTGCCAGCTTCCGCGCCAACAATACCGGCGATATGTGTTCCATGGCCGTGATTGTCATCAAGCTTGTTGTTATTTGAGACAAAATTCCAACCATGTAAATCATCAATGAAACCATTGCCATCATCATCAATTCCATTTGTCGATTTATCATGGCCTTGTTTGTCACGGCCTGTTTCGCCGCTATTGACCCAGACGTTGTGGCGCAGATCTTCATGGTCGACATCTATTCCTGTGTCGATGATTGCGACCAGAATATCTTTACTGCCTTTCGTGATGGACCAGGCTCTGGCTGCGTCTGATTTTTTTAACCCCCAGGCTTGTGAAATGGCAGGGTCATTGAAGAGGGCACTGGGTTCATCTTCGACTTTATCAGTCTTGGAAGTAATGAAAGAGTTTTCCAGACCGCGAGGACTGTCTTTTTGAGAAAATTTTGGTTTTTTTGAACTTAAATCTTTTTGTGAGCTTTGGGAGCGAGCGGGGGAATAGTCTTCTGGATTTTGTCGTTGATCAAAGAAAATATAAGCACCCAGTCCGCTAAAAAAAAGGAGACCGAAAACACCAAATGTAATCCACCATTTGCGAGAAAACATGAAGAGAGCTCCTTATTAGGATTATCAAGATTTTAAAGTCAGGATGAATCCGGTGAAGAGCCAGAAAAATATGACCAGCTCTTAGGAGTCTTATCGGTAGAATTCATTTTAGATCAAGATGGAAGATTACAGATGATAGGCATTTTTTGAGGCAGTTCAGCCTAGTTGTTCAATTATTTGTAAGCGCTGAAAACCAAGACTCTCAGTGACTTAGTCTCAGTGTCCTGAAATGAAACGATATGAATAAGACGTAGTCTTCTTTCTGAAATAAAAAATTTTTTGTTAAAAGGCAAATTTCATAAAAGGTGTGTAGAAGTGCACAGAGATTTTTTATAAAATTCGATTAAGATAGATCTAACAAATCAATTTCCTGGAGATGATTATGATTGATTTAAAAATTCAATACCTTGGGTTCTCAGAGTCTACAGCAGTTTCCGCAGCCGTCTGGGAATATGTTGAGCATATCGAAAAAATATATGGCCGGATTATGTCTTGCAATGTGGTGATTTCGCATCCCCATCGCAAACATCAAAAGGGAGGAATTTATCATATAAAAATTCGCTTGCATATGCCTGGGGGTGACATCTTCATTGATAAGGAACCAGAAAAAAATCATGCCCATGAAGATATTTATGTAGCCCTTCGGGATGCCTTTGATTCCGCCAAAAGAAAACTTGAGGACTTCACCCGTATTCGTGAAGGGCGAGTGAAAGAAAAAGTTGGACCAGCACATGCGAAAATTGTACGTATTATAGATTTTGATGACTGTGGATTTGTTTTAACTGAGGACGACCGTGAAATTTACTTTCATCGAAATTCTTTGTTAAATGGAGAATTCGAAAAATTGAAAGTAGGCCAAGAAGTTCGATTTTCAGAGTCTCTTGGTGAAAAAGGTCCGCAAGTGAGCTCTATGCAAATCGTAGGCAACTCAGGTCATCATTTGCATCGATAGTTTCTTGTACTTTAGAGGCCCACCCTTGTTGTCTTCATTTGGTACTGAGGAGTTTTAACAACTCCTCAGGAAAAATTATTTTTGAGCCGGGACTGAGAAGTCTGCGGTAAAAAACATAATTCCTCATTGTGAGTTTGATGTAGGCGCGGGTTTCATCGTAGGGGATCTCTTCAATAAATTCGATAGGGTCTGGTCTAAAGCGCGTGTTGAGCCACCCGCGAATGGCACTGTCATTTGCGTTGTATCCTGAGACGGCAAGAATATATTGGTTGTTGTATTTTTTCATCAAGTTTTTAAGTTCAAAGGACCCTAGAGGAATATTGATTTCTGGTTTGTAGAGGTCTGTGGCCTCACTGTATTTTAAGTTGTGTTTTTCGGCGATGTTTTTAGAAACGCTGGGTAGCAATTGCATCAAGCCAAAGGCATCAGCAGCGCTGCGAGCTTCGGGATTAAATGCAGATTCTTGTCGTATGATTGAGTAAATGAACTCCCGTGGTATTTCACTTTGGACTGAGGCTGCATTGACGATTCCGGCAAAGGGCTGTGGGAATAATAAGTCAGGATGACTGCTCAGGAGCTGGTCTTTGATTTCTGGGGGAAGGCTTCCTAGGGTGGCAAAAAGTGGCAAATAAAGTCCGGCGCGCGCAAAGGCTGATGAAATGTTCAGCCACGTAGATTCCGAAACGGTTTTGTCTTTTTTTAGAAATTCAACGGCTTCGCCTAGGGCCTTTTCAGCAAATGATTTTTCATCCAGTGCGATCAGCCATTCAATTTCCATAGAAAAGTTTTTCGGAAGCTGACTGATATCTAAAAGAGAGAGTTGTTTTACTTTATTTTCTGTTTCAGAGTTGCCCATCGAAGGATGTTCTTCAAGGGTGTTGATTTTAATTTCAGCAAAGGCTTGCCCTAATTCGCGATGGGCAAGCATTCCATAATACCCCAAGCCGTCTTCTTTGATGAGACTTTCAAGCTCTGCTTGGGCCAATGCTTTTTGATTGAGGTGGGAGAGGCTTCTAGCAAGCCAGAATTGGGCTTTGGCTTTGTCAGCTGGATCATTCTTTGGCTCTTTGAGGGATTCAAGGCTCGAGCGCGCTTCTTCGAAGTTACCAAGTTTGTAGGAGGTCCAAGCCTTGAGCCAGATTAACTTGGCACGAAGACTGGGCTGACTTGGGGCTTGTTTCGAAGCTGCATCATAATATCCCCAGGCTTTATCGAAGTGTCCTTCCTCCTCCTCCATCCGGCCCATAATGAAATAGACCTCATCCATGGGGTAGCTTCCTTGCAACAAGTGTTGAGTTTCCTTTAAAATTTGCATGGCCTGAGAAACTTGGTCCTCGGTCCAAAGTGTTCGCGCTAAAAGGACTTGAGTGTCATGAAAGTGGGCCAGAGATTTGCGATTTTTTTTGTCCGCCTTGTATTGTTTTTTAGCCCAATTCACAAGATCCGAGGTCGCATTGATATAATCATTTCGCCTTTGCGCTACCTTGAAAGTTATTCGAATATTTTTTAGTGCCTGGAAAATCTCATCGGATGAAGACTTTGGGTTGGCAACGATAGTTTTATAGATTTCCAGGGCCTTATCAAAATTGCGATGAAAACGAAAGTCTAGAGCCACAGAGTTAAGTTCTTTTGTCGATGGAGAAGGGATCAATCGTGGCGAGTTTTTAAAGAGCAAGATCTGAATTTTGCTTAAAAATTCCTTAGAGTCTTCCTCGGGTGAAATTTTTTGAGCTAAGCTCTGTGCCTTCAAAAGAAAGTCTTCTCTATTTTTTTTGTTAGGTTCCGTCAGTGATTTTTCTATGAGTGCGTTGATGTCGTCTTTAGTATCAAGGGTTTCAAGAGATTTCTGCAATTGAATATCAGCGCGGAGTTCTTCATACCAATCTGAAGTGTGAGTTGTTGGATCTTTTTTAGAAGCTGTTAGGTTTTCATTTGAAGGACAAGCCTGCGACGCCCGAAGAAAAGCCAATTCATTGAGTGGGAATTCTGGGTCATGGGCAAGGGACTTAAAGCCGAGGCAGGATTCCTGAGCATTGGTTTTTATTTTGGCAGCGCTAGAAAGATATACGGTCCACCACTTAATATTCAATTCATTGTTTTGTGCCGATAGCTTTACCTGTTCGGGCAGACTGGCAGCTTTCCATTTTAATAAAAAACCTTCATCCGGCGGATTTGCATTTTTTGAATGAGCGATCAGATCTGTCAGTTGATTCTTTATGTTAGAAGATGTCGTGCAGCCCAAAAAAGAAAAAACAAAGAGGAGGCTCAATATTTTTTTAAGTCGAGATTTGATTCCAACAAGGGAAAAGCTTAGAGATAGAAAAATAGAAGCACATGTAATTTTTATTTTGAATTGATTTCTTAACATAGAAAAAGTTTACGCTTTCTCTATGTTAAGAACAATACCGGACCAGCCGAACTTTTGTATTTTTTTAAAAGACCAAAATCGAATAGGCCAAGATCTTAGAATCGCGGTCTTTGCAATGCATCTATGCGATCTTCTAATCGGGGATGAGTCATAAATAATCCACCTAGACCACCGCCATTGCGATTTGAAATCATTAATGTCGCGGTCGCTGTTTGATCTGGAGGAATGGGCAGCTCATAGACGGCTTGTAGCTTTCTAAGAGCTAAAATCATTTTTTCTTTTGATGCAAACTGAGCACTTCCCGCATCGGCCCTGAATTCGCGTTTGCGTGAATAATAATTGACGACGATGGACCCCAGAAGAGTGAACGCAATGTCCCCTAAGATTGTGACGGCAAAGCGGGTGATAGAGCGAAATTTCTCATCGACATTCGAGGCAATAATATTGGCCAGAATTCGTGAAAAGAACATTGCAAAGGCATTCACTATGCCTTGAATCAAAGTCATTGTAACCATATCGCCATTGGCAATATGGGCAATTTCATGTCCAAGCACGCCTTCAATTTCGTCATCATTCATTCTCTGTAAAAGTCCAGTAGAAACCGCGACAATTGCGTTGCCACGACTGGGTCCCGTAGCAAAGGCATTAATATCAGCTGAATCATAAATACCCACTTCAGGCATTGTTGGAAGTTCTGCCCGACAAGCAAGGGCATGAACCATGCGAACCAAACCTGCAAGTTCAGGATTTGCATTGTTGACATCAATAACTTGAACGCCATGGAACATTTTGGCCATCCACTTAGACATCAACAAAGAGATAAAGGCTCCACCCATACCCCAAACCAAACAAAAGGCCATCAGAAATGGAATGTATGAATTTAGACCAGCCAAGCCTAAGAAATGACTGACCAAAGACCAAACGATCCCAATTGTGACCATTACAAAAAGATTTGTCAGCATGAACAAACCAATTCTTTTTAACATTGCCATATCAATTTACTCCTTGAGTGAGAGCACGTTTTGCTCTCACTCAAACACTATACCCCAAGTGTTTCTTTTTGAAAAAACAAACTACATTGTGACCGGCTGCTTCTTGGTTTTAGGTCCCGAGCCCATGTTAGCCACGGATGTGAATGAAAATTTAAGCATGTCTTTTTCTAATTCAACATTGACGCGGCCGCCATCGACGAGCCGTCCGAAGAGGAGTTCGTCAACCAAGGCCTTTTTCAAATGTTCATCCACGCAGCGAGCAAGGGGACGAGCACCATAGATCTTGTCATAGCCTTTTTTCATGAGCCATTTAACAGCGTCTTGTGAAACATTCAGTTCAACTTGCTTGTTCAGCAGTGCCATCTTTAATTCGTCCACAAATTTTTGCGTGATTTTCAAAATCATATCGTCATTGAGATCTTTGAACGAAACTACAGCATCAAGTCGGTTGATAAATTCAGGAGAAAATGACTTTTTAATTGCTTCCAAGGAAAGACTGCTGCGGTTGTCATCAATCAAGCCAATCGAACCACGGGATGTCTCCAAAGCGCCGGCATTAGAGGTCATGATCACAATGGCATTTTTAAATATGGCAACTCGACCATTGCTGTCTGTCAATCGACCAGCATCCATCACTTGCAATAAAATGTTATTAATATCGGGATGAGCTTTTTCAATTTCATCCAAAAGTAAAACGCAATATGGATGTTTGGTCACAGCTTCCGTCAGCAGGCCGCCTTCTTCGTGACCAACATATCCCGGAGGTGCTCCAACCAATCTTGAAACGGAGTGCTTTTCCATATACTCGCTCATATCAAAGCGCTCAAAGTGGACACCCATGATATGGGCTAACTGTTTGCAGACCTCAGTTTTTCCGACCCCAGTGGGGCCAGTGAAAAGAAAGCTGCCAATGGGTTTTTCTGGACGTCCTAAACCACTGCGTGCAAACTTAATATTTGAAACAAGCCGATCGATGGCTTCGTCTTGTCCAAAGATGAGGGCTTTGAGTTTTTTATCCAGGTCTCTGAGTGCAGTTTTTTCTGTGGAAGAGATATTCGCTATGGGTAAACCGGTGATTTTTGAAATGATCTCTTCAATTTCAGGAACATCAATATGCAGCTCGGTGGCGCTTTCATTTTTAAGTCTAAAATAAGCTCCAGCTTCATCCAAGACATCGATAGCTTTATCTGGCAAAAGTTTACCGTGAATATGTTTTTGGGACAATTCAACGGCAGCTTTCAAGGCCTCGTCTGAAAAAGTGACTTGATGAAACTCTTCATAAACTTTGCGAAGTCCCTTCAGAATTTGAATACAGTCTTGTGTCGTGGGTTCATTGACGTCGATTTTTTGAAAGCGCCGATTCAGGGCACGGTCTTTCTCAAAATGTTGGCGGTATTCATTGTGCGTGGTCGAGCCAATACAACTGATGTCGCCATTGGCAAGAGCTGGTTTCAAGAGATTTGAGGCGTCCATGGAGCCTCCGCTTGTGGCACCGGCACCAACAATGGTGTGAATCTCATCAATGAATAAAATACTGTGGGGCCGTTTGCCGATTTCTTTGACGACGGCTTTAAGTCTGCCCTCGAAATCGCCACGAAATTTAGTACCGGCCAGCAGACTTCCTAAATCCAAAGAATAAATCACAGCACCTTTTAGTTTTTCAGGAACATCACCAGTTACAATTCTTTGTGCGAGGCCTTCGGCGATGGCTGTTTTTCCGACACCGGGCTCACCAATAAAAAGGGGATTGTTTTTTGTTCGACGACAAAGAATTTGAACAGTGCGGGCTAAGATATCTTCACGACCAATCAAGGGATCAATTTTTCCCTGACGTGCCCGTTCATTTAGATTCACACAAAAACTTTCAAGTGGGGAGGTGCGAGCTTCTTCGCCACCCTCTGCGGAGGATTGTTGAAAATCGGGGCGAGTGCCAGCGGGTGGCGCCTCATGGTCTTTGCCATCTTTTGAGATTCCATGAGAAATATAATTGATAATGTCAAATTGAGTGAGTCCCTGTCTGACCAAGGCGAATGCAGCATGGGAGTCTTGTTCGTAAAATAAGGAAACCAACAAGCCGCCCTCGCTGATTTGATTTCGTCCGGCGCTTTTCATTTGGATGGCTGCACGCTGAATCAGACGGTGGCAGGCCAGGGTGAATTCTGGATTCCAAGATTCAAATCCACCGTAAGAGGCCAGTTGTTCATCAGTAATTTGAGGAATGCCCACTTTGAGGTGCTCTCGCAAATCCAGGCGAAGTTTTTGCACATTGACGGCGCAGGCTTCCAAAATTTCAACCAAGATGGGTGACTCTGTGAGCACTAAAAGGATGTGTTCCAACGTCACGAACTCATGGCGATGGTGTTTTGCAAGTTCGGTGGCTTCAGCGAGTTTTCGTTCAAGTTCGCGACTCATCATGTTTCCTCCTCGAGGGTGCTCTTTAAGGGATTCTGATTAAGTTGTGCGAATTGGTTGACTTGCATCACCTTCATCTCCGCAATCTCCAGCGAGAAAACTCCGGCGATGCCAGCGCCCTTCTTATGTACATCTAACATGATTGCCGTGGCTTGTTCTTCTGTTTTTCCAAAAAATCGACGCAATACAAGAACGACGAAGTCCATCGGGGTGAAATCGTCATTCAGCAGTATGACCTTATACATTTTTGGCGTGTCCAAAATGGGTGTGGTCTCAACAGCGACACCGCCAGCAGGTGTTGAAGAATCCTCATTGCGATTGTTATTTTTATTATTATTGTCGGCGCCCATAGTTTTGATTTTGCTCATGGCTCTTAGTTTACTCCATTATTAATACTGAGCACGTCCAAAGAGGTGGCAAGTCTAGGCAGGTGCGTTTTTTTTGAGACTTTGGTCTGAGGGAGGTCTCGGCTGGGGGCCTGAGTTTCTTTTTCTCAAGAAGTAATTAAATGTACATATTTAGCCGTTAATGCAACCATTTATGGTCGAATTAAGTACTAAAAAAGACCTTGAATAAGTTATTTCAGCTGGTTATAGTGTTTTACATGAAGGTTTTAAAACGGCTAGCACTTGTTGAATTTGAAAAATGGTATGCGCTCAAAGATCGACAACCACTCGTTTTGCGAGGGGCAAGGCAGGTCGGCAAGTCGACCTTGGTTCGTGATTTCTGCGCAAATCATAAGTATCCATTTATTGAAATCAATCTAGAAAAGACAAAGCTCCATTCTACAAAAAAAGAAAGTTTTAAGATTTCGGATTTAATCTCAGAAATTGAAGTTTTATCAGGTCAAAATCTAGAGCCGTCTACGATAATATTTTTTGATGAAATACAAGAGGATCCAAAACTCTTAAAGTACCTTAGGTATTTTTATGAGGAAACTCCACAGATACCAGTTATTGCTGCCGGCTCACTTCTTGAAATTGTTTTAGCTAAAGAGGAAATCAGTTTTCCTGTTGGAAGAGTTCAATTTTTAAATATCGGTCCGATGACCTTTTTTGAGTTTTTAATAGCTCTTGGGGAAGAAAAGCTTGTAGAGAGAATTTTACGTCTCGAGTTCTCAGATGCACTTCATAATAAAGCCAATGATTATTTTCGATTGTTTGCTTTTGTGGGGGGCATGCCCAAGGCAGTTTCGAGATTTACGGATTCTAGATCATTGTTGGATGTGCGAGATGTGCAAAATCAAATCTTAGAAACCTACAAGGCGGACTTCCCGAAATATGGAAAGAGAACCAATGTTGAAAGATTAGTGGGTGTCTTTGAATCAGCAGCGTCCCACTTGGGCACAAAGGTTATGTATCAGGAATTGGATTCCCATGCTAAAGCCAGAGAAACAAGAAAAGCACTTGAGCTGTTGAAAAATGCTCGAATTTTAAAACCCTGCATTCACTGTGAGGCCAGCGGGTTGCCACTCTGGGCCAGTGAAGATATCGATATCTACAAGCTCTATTTTTTGGATATAGGCTTAGTTAGTGCCATTCAAGGTGCGGATGTTCAGTCTATTTTTACCGAAATTGATAAAGCCTTTTTGACCAAAGGTTATTTAGCTGAACAGTTTGTGGCTCAACATCTGAGTCAGTTCTATGGTTCAACGGTTACTCCCCATCTTAATTATTGGCTGCGTGACAAAGGCTCAGCAAAGGGAGAAGTGGATTTTTTAGTGCAGCATAAAAATACTATTGTCCCCATTGAAGTAAAATCAACAGCATCAGGTCACCTGAAGTCACTGTTGTATTTTACTCGAGAGAAAAAAATTAAAAGAGCAGTCAAAATATCCCTTGCACCCTTCCAAATAAAAAGGGTGACTCATCAGTTTGCAGAAGGAAGATATGAAATTGAACTGATCGAGCTACCGCTTTATGCAACCGAAGCACTAGCTAAAGTGCTTGAGGGGAGTTGAGATCCCAGCTTGGGCCTCGGTATCAATAAAGGATGAGAATCACTCCAAAAGAAAAAGAAGCTATATTAAATTCCATTTTGACCATTGATCCTGAGGCTAAGGTTTGGCTTTTTGGCTCGCGAGCTGATGACTCAAAAAAAGGTGGAGATATTGATCTTTCAATAGAATCCAAAGCCATAGGGTTTAAGGAAAAACAGCGAATTCGTCTAAAAATTGAGGAACAGATTGGCGAGCAAAAAATAGATTTGACGGTATTCCAGGATCTGCAGCAAAATTCTGATCCATTTATCTCAAGCATTTTACCGGGAGCGCTTAGATTGTGAATTCAAATCAAATTTTATTACTAAAAAAGAATATATCATCGGCAGATGCTGCCGAAATATCAATCTTTTTCGAAGGTTGATCAGGGCTTATTTTTGCAAGCCTTAAGACGATTAAGAAATGGAAAAGCACGGTTATTTTCAAATTTCCCCTGAAGGCATCCTTGCTGAGGTCTAGGTGAATGGAATTGATAGTCTCCCTAGGGGGAGATTGCCACAGATTGAACAGACAAAGGGATAAAAAACTCCCTTGAGGGAGTTTTTTCTTGCGGAGTATTGCAAGTGAGTCTAAAATCTCCCCAAAGGGAGACTCTTCCGTATGCAGATTCCTGTACATCATATTGAACAATTAGTTAAGGCACTCACTGAGAGAAGGAAAGAGCTTGGGATTTCCCAATCAGAACTGGCAAAGCTTTGTGACCTGTCAGCAAATGGTATCAGCAAATTTGAAAGTAATCCTGGAGAGAGAGAGGTCAAGCTGTCGACTCTTTTTAAAATAGGACAGGTTCTTGGCTTTAAGATTGTTTTGGAGTTTGAAGAATGAGTAAATTAAATATCAAATATCTTAATGTTTTTTTTGAAGAGTTATTGGTAGGAGTGCTGAATCAAGATCGTGAACTGGTCTATTCTTTTACCTACAGCAAAGAATGGCTCATACATCCAAAGAAATTTCAATTGAGCTTGGCGATGCCTCTTCAGGCAGAGCCCTTTGGGAATAGAATCACACTTTCATTTTTTGAAAATCTTTTGCCCGAAGGTGAGGCTCGCGACACCTTAGAAAAAAGTCATCATATTCAAGGCACATTTGATTTTTTGGATGAATTCGGCTCCGATTGTGCAGGAGCTGTTATAATCACCCATGAGTTGGTATCTCCTTTTAAAAAGAAAGGGGCGAAGGAAATTAAATTAGATAAGGTAAAAATTTATAAAGCTATCGAGCAAAAGAAATCAGTTGCGGAAGTAATTTCTGAGATGGATCCAGGCTTTCTTTCCATCGCCGGAGCGCAAGATAAATTTGCGGGCATATTCAGGAATAATGAATTTTACTTGCCAACAAACGGTCGACCCACGACCCATATCATAAAAGTTCCTATAAATAGATCTGGTGTCAAAGATTCTGTTTATAACGAATTCTATTGTATGAAATTGGCAAAGGCGATTGGCTTTGTCGTTTCAGATTGCTTTATCTTTGAGAAAGATGGTTATCCGCTTTTTATTACAGAAAGATATGATCGCTTTATAGATAAAAACGGCGAAAACCATCGGATCCATCAACAAGATTTTTGCCAGGCTCAGGGCATAGTGAGTGAGGAAAAGTATGAAGAAAAGGGTGGCCCAACACTGAAAGACAATTTTGAGCTCATTAAAAAAAATGTAACGATAAAGCAAAGAGCCACAGCGCTTTTTAATTATTTAGACTGGATTTGTTTTAATCTTCTTATTGGCAATAATGATAGTCATTCAAAGAATTTATCTTTCCTGATCAAATATGATAAAATTGAACTTGCGCCATTTTATGATCTGATGTGTACGGCAATTTATCCAAAATTAAAAAGAAATTTTTCATTTAAAATTGGTGATCGAACGGATGCTTGCCGTGTAGGTAAAAATCAATTTGAATTGATCGATTCCGAACTTGGGCTTAAGGTAGGGACCATGAGTGAAAGGATGCAACTGATTAAGAAAGAACTCATGAAGCATAAAGATTTAGTTGCTAGTGAAATAATAAAAACCTATCCCAAAGCAAAAATTATCCTGCGAATCTCAGAACTGATTGAAGATCGCTGTGTTAGTCTAAAAAGACAAGGCCTTTAGCGAGAGTGTTCGATTGCATTGTTCGATTGCACCGATTTGACCACCCCGCTTTCACGGGGACATATCCTAGTGTGCTCATCTCACCTGGTGTGGCGTTTTGGACAAAACAAATCAATTCAGCCAAATCTCATGTGTTGTTTAAGATTTGGCTGAATTGATAAAATCCTATTTTTTAACAGATTTCATTGAGACCAATGACTGCAAGGACTTAAATTAGATCTTCTTGTGTTATTAGAATAATATTTTGCTGATTGGCTAGTTCGAGAATCGGGCCTGTCGCTTTAATTGGAATAACAACGGCAAGGAGAGGTGCTGCTTCGAAATCAAAAAGTTTTGCTTTTTTTGGCAGATTAAGGAGTGCAGATTTTATTAATTCAATTGACGATGTCCATTTGCATTCAATTAAACGCATTTGCTTATCTTCTGTTGAAGATGCAATAAGATCTATCTGCTTTTCCTTGTCCCAATGGGTTTCCATCTCAAAATTTATATTGACCAGATTAAATTTTTTAAAAATGCCTTCGTGTCTTTTTTCACTAGAGATTAGGATATATTCAACTAAATTTTCAAATGACCCACCTGAAAAATTTTCGACATAATAAAAAGACTGTGGCCATTTGAAAATACCATTGATAAGTAACTCATTCTCGGTGTTTCTTTTTATTTTATTTAAATTTGGCTTTATAATTTGAAAATAGGTATTTAGATAAAAGTCCTTTAATTTAAATTTTACACCGCGTTTTATTTCAAGCTGACGTTGAAAAAATGAACGGCTTTCAAAGACAATTCCATACTCAATAAGCTTATCGAGAGACTCACTCAGTGTGCCAATGGCAAGTTTAGTTTTTCTTTGAATATCATTAAGAATTCGTCCAGAAATTCCTAAAGTCGCCAAAATTTTTTTAACGGTGAGGATGCCTGCTGAATTAAATTCAAGTCTCAAAATTTCATCAACTTCTTCGTAAAAAATGCTCTCTTTTGTGAAAAGTGTTTTATTGATTGTTTGAATAAAATTTTCGTTTTTCTGAAACTGGTTGAGGTAATAAGGGATTCCTCCAACAAGCATATAAATAAACATGACCTCTTCAAGTTTATATTTTGGAAAATAATGTGTAGAAACTTCAGCAATTGAAAATGGCTCGACATTGATATCAGACCTTGTCTGTAAGATCAATTAAACCTTCGGGTTTCATAGATACATGACAAAACCGAAGGTTTAAATCTGTCAAGATTAAAATAGCATAGTATATTCAGCTAGATGCAAGGCTATAACCTTCGGGTTTTAATTGATCACTTTAAAGCCGAAGGTTTGGCAACCTGTCTAGGTCCCCCCTTGAAAGACCGTTTTTTTGCCAAGAGTTCTTTCACAATGGGTGATAAATTACGTTTTTCAGTCTTCATTTCTTGATATACTGGCGTGAGTAAATTGCAGTTGACTGCATTTTACTCATGAGTGGACTTTTGTGTTGCTTAAGATTTGGCTGAATTGATAAAAGCCTGTTTTTTACCAGATTTCATTGAGATCAACGACGCTATCAATAATATCATCATTCCATAGGCCTGGAGCCAAGCCAAATGGTGAAACAAGCGTTAAAAAGACCTGTCCTTTGAATTTAGTTTTTTCCTTAAAAATTTCTATTTTATCGCTTAATGCCTTAGCGTAGTTTTTTTCCAATTTAAATGGTGACTCGGAATATTTCATTTCAAAGATTTGAATAACGCCGTCTTTTCTTTGCCAAAGCAAATCAAATTGTACACCCCTTTGGGTCTTTGAAGTGCATCTAGGGTTGAAAGACCTTGCAAAATTCTGGATATAAGATCCGACTCAATTCTATCCACGCATGATTTGTTTTGGACAAAGAAATTGTTTGAATTTAAAGGCAAATGTTTTACTTCGGACAGGGTAAATGGAAATACTCTGACCTTTGATGCTCTACCAGTGAGGGAATCTCTAGCGTTTGTTAATCTAGAGAACTCAGTGGATCCCACCTTATTCTTCCGTGTATTTTTTTAGGAATTTTCTTGTGGGATGTCTTCTATAGAACCCAGGAATAAATCAAAGGTGGATTTTGCCATTTACGGACCAGATTGTTATGTCGCCATTGAAGTAAAGCGAAGTTTACGGATTTAAAAAAATGATTTAGCCAGTCAGGCTTTGGGCGGGGATTTTCTTTAATCCGAGTGGGAATTTGGGTCTTTCGTCTTAAGCAAGTCAGTTCAAGTGTTTCATTTTGATAAAAATGGACTGTCTAAAATCTCTGTTTAAAACGCTTTTTAACGAATTAAATAAAAGACCGTTTCATTTCAGGACTGCAAAAATTTTTTCTAGAAAACAAATATTTTTCCGATAGAGTTTAGTCATCTGTATGTTGCTTGGACATAAAATGAATTTAATAAATCCAAGGGGGGTTTTTGTGCGTAAGATAAATTTGTGTAAACTGAATTCTAAAAGAGCTGGACAGGCTGGTTTCTCGCTGGTCGAATTGATGGTGGTGGTTGCGATTATTGGGGTGTTGGCGACCCTGGCGATTCCGAATGTCAGTAAGTTTCTTGCGAAAGCTCGACAATCTGAAGCGAAGACACAGCTTTCTGCTGTGTACAGTGCGGAGAAGGCATTTTTTGCTGAATACACCGCCTACCATGGTATGTTTGGTGCCATCGGTTATTCCCCTGAAGGTCAATTAAGATATAATGTTGGGTTTGCGGCGGCCCCATCAGAAGCAAACGTTTCGAACGGCTATAATTCTACTCCAGCAGCTCCTGGTAACGTGAGATCTGCCCAAGCATATTGTGGAGTTGCGGGGGCAATTTTAAATGGTTGCAGTTTACTGAATGGCGCAACGAATGTTGCAGCTCCGGCCGTCCCTGCATTGGGGATTTTAAACAGCACGGCAGGAACATTTACGGTGGCAGCTGCTGCGCGTATTGTAAACACTGCAGGTGGTGTTGACGATAACTGGACAATGACCCAGGATAAAGTTTTGACAAATTCTCAAAATGGTATTCGTTAATAAAATCAGATCTCAGAATAATAGCATTTCATCAGCAATCCCAAGTTTAACACTTGGGATTGCTGCGTTCATTTTATGGGTTTTCACAAACCTAAATTCCAGTTTTAAAGACAATCCAGTCAGTTTATTTATTGCGCCTCCAAAAAATATAAATAGGCTCACTTTTGGACTTAAAGATGTGATTACTGATTCTCTGTGGATACGCGCAATTCAAGGTCTTGATTCTTGCGATAAGTCCATTGGTAAAAACTTGTGCCAGAACGAATCTTGGCTTTATAAGATGATTGATGCGATCACTGAGTTGTCCCCCGAATTTAGAATTCCTTATGCCGCTGGATCCTTAGCTTTAACTATTTTGATTTCTGATATTGATGGGGCAACTAAGATATTTGAAAAGGCAGCTAAGGCTTTTCCAAAAGATTGGCCAATGCTCTATCGGGCGGCCTATCACTATCTCTACGAGGTTAAAGATAAAAAACGCGCCGCAGAGCTGTTAGTTCAAGCCGGAAAAAGCGGAGCACCCAACTGGGTCTTTTCGTTGGCTGGCCGACTGTACTCCGACGATGGCGAATTGCAGCTTGCAGAAAATCTGCTGGCGGAAATGAAGGCCACCGATCAAGACGAGCGAATCATTAAAAGGCTGGAAGAAAAAATAGAGTCAGTTAAAAAAAAGAAAAAATAAATTTAGAGGGCCTGTTGTTTTGTTTGGCCACTTTGCCTTGACGAATCCGCAAAAAAACACCCTATTTTGAACTGCGCTCTCGAAAAAGTCTTCAGTTAAAAATTGCTTCCAGCCCTAGAATTCTGTGGAAGTAATCCGATGCCTCAACCTCCGGGGTGACTCCCGATGCTGAAATCAAAACGCGCTCTAGGGTGATATTTTTTGCAAGATTAAGTTTAGCAATCTTGTCGTCCATTTCCTTGATAACATCAGTGCCAACGGAAGACTCTTTAAATTTACATTCTATTGCAGTAATGATCCGTCCTTTTCTGACAATACACAAATCAAGCTGCAAGCCTTGGTTTTTTTTGTTTAGAGGCTTTCCCTCTTTATTTTTTGAACTTTGCCTAAAGTAGGGGCCAATATCGATGATAGTTGCAGGCTCAATATTCAGCGATTTGATAATCTGAGTGATATTTTTTTGACAAAAGGTTTCAAAAAATAAGCCTAAATAGGAGGGAAGGCTGTTCCCAATAAGACGCCCAGAGAGACCACCACTTGTCTGATTTTGAATTAAGCGAGAATTTTTTTTCATGTAAGTTAGATAAAATTTAAGCCACTCATCCCAAAGAGTATACTTTTGTGTGCGTGACTTCCGACGTCCCACTTCAAAGTTTAGTGATATTTCTTTGGATATAAATCCAGCCATTTCGAGCTGATGCAAGAGTGTTCCAAAGCCTCCGCCTCTCGTACTTTGAGTTTGGGTCTGCAAGTCTTCTTTTGTCTTCTTTCCAGCACTTAAAATTTGCACAATGGGTTCATATTTTTTTATCGTTTTAAATTGTTCTTTAAAGACTGTTTCAAACTCATTGGTAAAAAAACTGTTTTTCATAAAACACAACTTATCTAGGTTTTGTTCAAAAGAAAGATTTGGATTTATTTGTTCCAAATATTTAGGGATCCCACCAAAGATCATCAAAAATTTACAAATCTCAAATAGAGATCTTTTGTTTTTAAAGAATAACTTAGCTTCATTAGCGGATAAGGGGTCAATTTTCATTTCAAGTGTTTTTCTATTATGAAGTGCCTCAGAATGAATAAGGTGTTTAATCATATAATTGGCTACGGAGCCGCACAAGACCAACTTCAGCTCGTTATTTTTTTTCCACTTGCGGTCCCAGTAATATTTCAAAATAGAAACCAATTCTATCTTTTCCGAAGCCATCCAGGGAAATTCATCAAATATCAGGGTGTGAGCTCCAGATTCAATATGGGGGGTCAATTGATCAAAGGCCTCCTGCCAGGACGAAGCAATAGTAGTTTTTGTTCTGGTCATTTCCTCGAGTTGCTTTAAAAAATGAGAAATTTGTTTCTTCTTTGTAAGTCCTTTTACTGCTTCAAAAAAGTAATCCTCTGATCCTTGAATGATTTGTTCCAATAGAGCTGACTTGCCTACGCGACGCCGCCCATAAACAACAACGAGCTCAGCTCTGCTGCTTTTTTTCATTTCGTTTAATTGCTTTAGCTCATATTCTCGCCCAATAAACATCAGAAATCTCGACTTTCTTCAATCTCAAGGATTGCATCTCAAATTGCCCAACTATGTAAAAATGTAGTAGTTGGGCAATTTGAAATCAACATATTTGATGCTCAAATTGCCCAACTGTGGTGTTTTTAATCAGTTGGGCAATTTGAGATTAGTCTTAATAATGCAGAATGAGAATTAAACCCAAGAGAACAAGATGGATCCTGGGGGTCCCTCTATGCCAAATATTCTAAGTATCAATTGAAATTTGATTTAGTGCATTTTTATGGAATTACACTGAATTCTTGTGTGAACCCCCTTGACGAATCCGCAAAAAACACCCTATTTTGGCGTACTATGGCGCAAAGAGATTATTACGAAATTTTAGGTGTTGCTCGCGATGCTGAGCAAGATGTGATCAAAAAAGCGTATCGCAAATTGGCGATGCAACTCCATCCCGATAAAAATCCGGGTGACAAAGAATCCGAAGATAAATTTAAAGAGGCCGCCGGGGCCTATGAAATCCTCAGCGATCCGCAAAAACGGGCGCAATATGACCGGTTTGGCCATCAGGCTTTCAGTGGTGGACGCGGTGGCGGACATGGTGGTTTCCAAGATACGGAAGATATATTCTCTCACTTCGGGGATATATTTGGGGATATCTTTGGTGGCGGTGCAGGTGGAGCCAGTGGGGGAGGTCGTCAAAGGCGATCTCGCAACGAGCCGCGTCGCGGGGCAGATCTTAGGTACGTCACTGAAATAACTTTAAAAGATGTGATCTCAGGCCTAGAAAAAGAAATCGAATTCGATACGGAAGAATCTTGCAAAGAGTGCAAGGGCAGCGGGGCTGAAAAAGGGTCACACTCTGAGACCTGCTCGACCTGTAAGGGGTCGGGTCAAGTGGTGCGTTCGCAAGGTTTTTTTGCGATGGCATCGACCTGTCCAACCTGTTCTGGGCAAGGGACTGTGATTAAGAATCCGTGCAAACCTTGTAAGGGCAAAGGACGGACTTCTCAGTATAAAAAAATTCGCCTGAATATTCCTCCAGGAGTCGACAATGGGACTCGGTTGAGGGTGGCAACGGAAGGTGAAGGGGGCTATCTCGGTGGACCTCCAGGAGACCTTTATGTTGAGATCCGCGTCAAAGATCACCCCAAGTTTGAACGACGGGGCGATGACTTGTTTACCGAAATCTCTGTGCCCTATGTGCAAATGCTTTTAGGTGCAGAAATTGAGGTTCCCACGGTGACTGGAAAAGCCAAAGTTGAAATTCCCAAGGGGCTGAAATCGGGTGATAATGTCAAATTGGACGATGAGGGCTTGCCTTCATTGCGTGGAAATCGCCGCGGGGATATTTACTATATCGTGAGTGTCGAGTTCCCAGAAAAGCTAAATAAAGACGAAGAAAAAGCACTGCGTGAAATTGCTAAGATTCGCAACCTTGAGGTGAGACCCGAAGGCAGTGGACTGTTTGGTCGAAAAAAATAGGCAGACCAAAAAGTAGGCAGGCAAAAAAAGACCCTGAAGTATGAAGGGATACACCAGGGTCTTGGAGGGGCACAATGAAGATTGTATTATTTTGCCCATTAACACGAGTTATATATCTGTAACGTATTGATTCTATTTATTAAATTCATGTCATAAAGTTTTTTTTAGCTGTTTCTTAATAAATAATGAAACCCGCCTTGACGAACTTAAATGGGGCTTCATATTAAGACTGTGATAATTAAGCTGTAAGAAGGAGATTCAACTATGGGCAAAATTATAGGCATCGACTTAGGAACAACTAACTCATGCGTGGCAATCATGGAGGGCGGCGAGCCTAAAGTTCTAGTGAACGAAGAGGGTGCACGCACGACTCCTTCGGTTGTCGCTTATACAAAAGATGGCGATCGTCTTGCTGGTCAAATTGCAAAACGTCAAGCGGTGACCAATCCTGAAAATACAATCTATTCTGCAAAACGTTTTATCGGACGCAGATTTGAAGAAATTCAAGAAGAAGTAAAGCTTGTACCTTACAATGTTGTTTCTAAAGGCAACGATTGTGCATTTAAAGTTCAAGATAAAACAGTTTCCCCTGAAGAAGTGGGCGCAGCTGTTTTGGCTAAGCTTAAAAAAGTGGCTGAAGATTACTTGGGTGAACCTGTGACTGAAGCTGTCATTACGGTTCCAGCTTACTTTAACGATGCGCAAAGACAGGCGACCAAAGATGCAGGTCGCATTGCAGGTCTTGATGTTAAACGGATCATCAATGAGCCAACAGCGGCAGCGCTGGCTTACGGTTTAGATAAGAAAAAAGAAGAAAAAATCGTGATCTATGACTTCGGTGGAGGAACTTTTGACGTTTCTATCCTTGAAGTTGGAGATGGCGTTGTTGAAGTTCGTTCAACCAATGGGGACACTCATTTGGGTGGAGACAATTTCGATACCATCATCTTGGAATGGTTGATTGCTGAATTCAAAAAAGATCAAGCTATTGATCTTAAAAATGATAAAATGGCTTTGCAACGTTTGAAAGAAGCTGCAGAGAAAGCAAAAATCGAGCTTTCTTCAGCTCAAGAAACTGAAATCAACTTGCCATTTATTACCGCCGATCAGTCTGGTCCAAAACATCTTCAAACGAAGTTGACCAGAGCTAAATTTGATCAAATGACTGAAGACTTAGTAAAACGCTCCATGGAACCTTGCAGCAAGGCTTTGACTGATGCTGGTTTGAAAGCCAGTGAAATCGACGAAGTGATCTTGGTTGGTGGATCGACTCGTATACCAGCGATTCAAAAAGCTGTTAAAGAGTTCTTTGGTAAAGAGCCTAATCGCACAGTGAATCCAGATGAAGTTGTGGCTGTTGGAGCTGCAGTTCAAGGTGGCGTTCTTGCTGGTGAAGTGAAAGATGTGTTGTTGCTTGACGTGACTCCACTTTCATTAGGTATTGAAACTTTGGGCGGAGTCATGACGGCTCTGATCGAAAGAAACACGGCGATTCCTTCTAAGAAATCACAAGTGTTCTCTACAGCTGCTGACAATCAACCGGCCGTGGACATCCACGTTTTGCAGGGTGAGCGAAAAATGGCGACTGACAATAAGACTCTTGGACGCTTTGAGCTTCTTGGTTTACCACCAGCTCCTCGCGGAGTTCCACAAGTTGAAGTGACTTTTGATATTGATGCCAACGGTATCTTGAATGTGTCTGCAAAAGACATGTCTTCAGGAAAATCACAACAAATCAAAATCACGGCACAAAGTGGATTGTCTGAAGAAGAAATCAAAAAAGCAGTTCGCGATGCTGAGGGACATGCTGATGAAGATAAACGCAAAGCTGAATCAGCAATCCAAAGAAATAATTTGGACAACCTGGTTTATCAAACTGAAAAACTGGTCAAAGACTCAGGTGCTCAATTGCCAGAGAATGAAGTGAAAGCTGCAAACGAAGCTGTTGTTGAAGCTAAAAAAATTCTTGAGAATAAATCTGCAAGCGCAGATGAACTCAAAGGAGCTTTTGAAAGATTGCAAAACTTAACTCATAAATTAAGCTCTGACCTTTACAAAAAAGAGGGCGCACAAGGCGCTCAAGCCGGAGCCGAAGGCGCCGCTGGACACGAAGAACCAGCGTCTGGAAAACAAAATAAAGGCGGCGACGACGTGATCGATGCTGACTTTAAAGACGTCAACTAATTCAGACAAAAAAGACAATTAAAAAAAGCCAGAGGAAACTCTGGCTTTTTTTTTAGAAAAACCAGGCCCCCCCAGGCATTCCCCCAAGACTTTGGCCTCAAGCGCACGATGCGCTTGAGGAAGGCCGCACAGGACGGCCAGATCAAGCAAGCCCGAGAGCAGCTGCAAAAAAATCCCTCCCAAAACCCCAAGCCACCCAACCCAGACTAGACCCCAACTCAAAAACATCTCTAAAAGAACTGTAAGATTTGACCCATTTTTTTATTTGTTTAGAATTGAAACATCATCAGCAATCTTGTTTTAGTTTTTCGAGGTAACAATGCATAAAGATCTTTATCCCGTCATTCCAGAATTTGCCGAACATGCCTTTATTAAGCCTGGGGATTACCCCGAAATGTATGCTCGCGCAAATAAGTATCCAGACGGCTTCTGGGGGCAGGAAGCGCATCGAATCGATTGGTTTGAAAAATGGGAAGAGGTTAAAGAAACCAGCTTTGAAAAGCCAGTCAGCATCAAGTGGTTTGTCGGCGCAAAATTAAATGTGTCGTACAACTGCTTAGATCGTCATCTAAAGTTGGGCCAAGCAAATAAAGTGGCCTTCATTTGGGAGCCTGATCACCCAGATGAATTTGCAAAAAAAGTGACCTACAAGGAAGCCTATCACGAGGTCAATCGCTTCGCTAATGTCCTCAAAGACATGGGCGTTCAAAAAGGTGACGTCGTAACAATTTATATGCCCATGATTCTTGAAACAGCTTATGCGATGCTTGCTTGCGCTCGGATTGGGGCTGTTCATTCTGTCGTCTTTGGCGGATTTTCGCCAGATTCCATTGTCGATCGAGTTAAAGATTGTGGTTCCAAATTTATAATCACCTCTGATGCTGGATTCAGGAGTGGCAAAGAGATTGCTATGAAAAGCAATGTCGATAAAGCTTGCGCTAAATGTGATATCATTGAAAAAGTTTTAGTCATTCAGTATGTGAAAACAAATATTGAAATGAAAGAAGGCCGCGATTTTTGGTATCATGACCTGGTGACAGATGTGAGCTATTATTGTGAGCCAGTTGCCATGGATTCTGAAGATCCACTGTTTATTCTTTACACCTCGGGATCAACTGGAAAGCCTAAAGGAGTTGTGCACACGACAGGTGGATATATCGTGTGGGCCAGCATGACCCATCAGTATGTTTTTGATTGTCATGATTATGACGTTTACTGGTGTTCAGCCGATGTGGGCTGGATCACGGGGCACAGCTACATTGTTTATGGTCCTTTGGCAAATTGTGCGACCACATTGATGTTTGAGGGTGTACCAAATTTTCCAACACCATCCCGGTTCTGGCAAATCATTGATAAGTATAAAGTGAGCTTATTCTACACATCTCCCACGGCCATTCGTTCCCTCATGCGTGAAGGAGATGATTTCGTAAAGAAAACTTCGAGGTCTTCTTTACGTTTGTTAGGATCGGTTGGTGAGCCGATCAATCCAGAGGCTTGGGCCTGGTATCATGATGTTGTTGGTGATCAACGTTGTCCTATCGTTGATACTTGGTGGCAGACAGAAACGGGTGGAATCATGATTTCACCTATTCCTGGAGCTATTGCCCAAAAACCGGGATCAGCCTGTTTGCCATTTTTTGGTGTGAAGCCAAAGCTTTTGACTCCGGATGGGCAAGAAATTGTTGGTCCTGGAGAAGGTGTTTTGGTTATCGAAGATTCCTGGCCGGGCCAAGCCCGTACAATTTACGGTGATCATGCAAGGTTTGAAGAAACTTATTTTTCAACGTATAAAGGTTACTATTTTACAGGTGATGGATGTCGCAGGGACGAGGACGGTTATTATTGGATCACTGGCCGAGTTGATGACGTGATCAATGTGTCTGGACACAGATTGGGAACAGCGGAGATTGAATCGGCCTTAGTGGCTCACCATAAAGTGGCTGAGTCTGCCGTTGTAGGTTATCCCCATGATATTAAAGGCCAAGGCATCTATGCCTTTGTGACCTTAAAAACGGGTGAACATCCATCTGAAGAACTCAGAAGAGAATTAATTCAGACTGTGCGTAAGGAGATTGGACCGATTGCAACCCCAGATCTTATTCAGTGGTCGCCAAGATTGCCCAAAACCCGCTCAGGCAAAATTATGCGCAGGATCTTGCGCAAAATTGCTGAAAATTTAGGTGAAAGTTCAAGTGATAACCTAATGAAGCTGCTGGGGGATACCTCAACCCTGTCTGATGCTAGCGTCGTTCAGGAGTTGGTGGACAACCGTTTGAACAAGTGATAGGGTGCCTGGCATGACTAAACGCGCTGAAAATTTAAAAAAGTCCACTGAATTTAGTTTCACTCTCACTTTAGTTTTCATGGTGTTGGGAGCGGCC
Organism: Pseudobdellovibrionaceae bacterium; assembly: GCA_947449255.1. Taxonomy (GTDB): domain Bacteria; phylum Bdellovibrionota; class Bdellovibrionia; order Bdellovibrionales; family Bdellovibrionaceae; genus Bdellovibrio. The sequence goes on along the minus strand of CANFQX010000004.1, from coordinate 50,408 downwards.
CTGAGCCGCTTAATCCCTCATCCATGGAATTTTACTGCCATTGGCGCGATGGCTTTGTTTGGTGGGGCCTATTTTCAATCAAGAATTTCATCAATGCTAGTGCCTATGGCTGCTTTGTTTCTAAGTGATTTAATTCTGGGATTTCACTCCACGATGCTTTTTGTCTATGTGCCTTTTGCTCTGACAGTTGTTTTGGGTTGGACTCTTCAAGAAAATAAAAAACCAGCTCGAATTATTCCCCTGTCATTGCTAACAAGTTTAGTGTTTTTCCTGGTTTCAAACTTTGGTGTTTGGATGATGGGCGGGTTTTATTCCAATTCATGGCATGGACTTGTGGATTGCTATGTTGCGGCCATCCCATTCTTTGATAATCAAATATTTGGGGATTTATTTTTTACAGGTCTTTTATTTGGTTCATTTGAATTGTTAAAAAAAGGTGCACCAAATGCAAAGGTTCCAATTGTCATCAAGAATGGGTCTTCATCGACCAATTCTTGAGGGTAAAGTCAATTTCCCTCTCTGTCTTGCTCCTATGGTTGGAATCACTCATGTAGCTCTGCGTGAACTTGTGCGCGAGTATTTGCCGGCAGAGGCTTATACCTTGTGGCCGACAGAGATGTTGAATTCCCGAAAAATCCCTAAAGAAAATTTAAAAACGACTCCAGAAACAATGCGTTCACCGACTGAAGTGGGACTGGTGCCCCAAATTTTGGGTAACGAAGAAGAGCCTATCGCTGAAAGTGTTCAGCGCTTAATTCAATGGGGAGCCGAAGGTATTGATATCAATATGGGCTGCCCAGTTCAAAAAGCCTTAAAGCACAATTATGGTGTCGCCCTGATGGGGGACCCAGATTACGCCGCAGAGGTTGTGCGCATGACAGTCAAGCATTCAACGGTCCCGGTCAGTGTAAAGTTGCGAGCTGTGGGCAGCACTAAAGAATTTCATGAGCTCTTAAGTTTTGTTTTAAAAATTCGTGAAGCTGGTGCTAATTGGGTTTGTTTGCATCCTCGCACCGCTGCTCAAAAACGCCGGGGACAAGCCGATTGGGAGCAGATCAAACAACTTCATCAAGCTGTTGATTTTCCAGTCATAGGCAATGGGGATGTGCAAACTGTTGAAGATGCCATCAACATGTTGACAGAAACTGGTTGTGATGTGGCCATGTCGGGGCGCGGATTGGCTGCTCGTCCCTGGATGATGTGGCAATTGGGAGAGTCTCTTGGCTTTGCACCACCTCCGGGACGAGAGGGAATGTTAGCTCCTCGCACGGCGCTGGAAGAAGGGCAAGAGTACGGACGGTGTTTGCTCAGATTGATTGCCTTGTGCGGTCAATATTTTCGCGAAGACCTGGCTCTAAGAAAAGTGCGATTTTATGTGCGTGTCACTGGAGTATGGTTGGACTTTGGAAATGCGCTGACAGGAGTTTGTGCTAAAGCTCAAGACCTGGAGCAACTGAAAAATGAAGTAAAACTTTTTTTTGAAAGTCCTCAAGAGATGTGTCAGCGCACTGATTTGCGACAGTAGAGCTGCTAACACGCTGCATTTCAGAGAAATGAGTTTTTTAATACTCATATCTGCGCGTTATGAATTGAATCTTCAAGAATGAGCTTGATAGGATCTCGGCACTTAGGGGGTTCTTATGTTTCGTTTTTTTGTGGCCTGCGCTCTAGCTCTGGGAATATCATCATCTGCCTTTGCAATGGATAAATCCTACTATCAAATTAAGAAAGTCATAGTTAAAGATATCACCGCTCAATATGAACAACTTAAAAACCAACAACTGCAAGTTGCAGAAAATGCATTGGGTGAAGTTTGTGGTGATGCTCAATCTCCTTTCAATTCACACAAAAAATCAATCAATGTGAATCCCATCGATCAAATTGGTGTTTACGTAGACCAAATCATTAATATTGGCAAAAAAATCTGGTCTGTTGTTGAAGCCGGCAGACCTGCAGTGAACATGAAATTGGATACGGCGAACGCCTTGCCACGTGGGATGAACTGTTGGACAGATATGGCTGGTTGGTCTATGCCGCAAGCAAAAGTTTATAGCATCCAGTATGTCAATTACCTTGATTTGGCTGTTGTCGACTTCACTTACCGAGTTATTTACACTCCTCATGGCAATGTGAATGGTGTTGGACAGTACATTACCAACGCAGGTTTTATTCCAACACAAGTGAGTGTCGCGTGGGGATTCAAATTTGATGTGACTGCAAGTGTTCCATCTGTCATCAATCAGGGGACCAAAGAGGCACCTGTGGCTGGCATGCAAATGAATATCAACTGGATTATGGATAGCGTAGTGACTCACGAAGAGATGACTCGCAGCTATTTTGTAACTGGGGAAAATGCATTCGCTGAATTGAACTAAGCTTTTATTTTTACATTTCAGTTTTCTTGCCCCTGCAAAAAAATGCGATCCCAAATAAAGGGAAAGTTCCTTGCAGGGATTTTTATTAAAAAGTTAGCAGTAAAGAGGTAGCAACTGTGGTTCATGATTTTGATCCATTTGCATATAGAATAGCAGGGGACTTTGGTGTTCGCTGGTATGGTTTGTCCTACATGATGGGCTTTATATTTGCCTACCTGATGTTGAGTTGGCTAGCCCAAAGACAGCGTTCTGGAATGAATTCAGTGATGGTGGGTGATTTCATAACTTATGGAGCCGTTGGAACGTTAGTGGGTGGTCGATTAGGGTATGTGATTTTTTATAGCCCAGATTTGTTCACCAAATTTAAAGCCACCTTTCCTTATTGGGGAGCTTTAGCCGTCAATGAGGGTGGAATGGCAAGCCATGGCGGTATGATTGGGATTGTTATAGCCTGCTTGCTCTTTGCGCGCAGATATTCAGTCAATTCACTTTACCTGCTGGATATGGTTTGTGTTGCGGGTCCAATGGGCGTCTTTTTTGGACGTATTGCAAACTTCATCAATGGCGAATTGGTGGGGCGCCCGTGCGATCCAGCTTTTCCTTTAGCCGTAAAATTTCCACAAGATATTTACTTATGGCCTTCCCAAGAATTTAGTCGACTCACCGATTTAGCGACAGTCACCGAAAAAATTGGTGTCAGCCGAGAAAGTTGGTTGGAGCTTATTGGAAAGTTCCGCTTCGATGCGACCTCTCATGAACAAGTTTATTCAATTCTGAATAGAATTGTAGAGCAAATTCAAAGTGGAAATATCGCAGCTAAAGAGGCGATCGCCCCTTTATTGACGCCAAGATATCCCTCACAACTTTTTGCAGCGGTGGGTGAAGGATTATTTTGTTTTATTGTGCTCTTTTTTCTGTGGAGAAGACCTCGCAAGCCAGGTTTTATTGCTTCGATGTTCATTGTTTTATACGCGGTTATTCGATTGATTGATGAAAACTTCCGTATGCCTGATGCTCAGATTGGCTTGCAATGGCTTGGTTTAAGTCGTGGACAGTGGTTGAGTGTGGTTATGCTTATTGCCGGGTTAGTTTTAATGTTTGTTTGGGGACGTGCAAGTTCGTTGAAGATCAGTGGATGGGGACAGGGTCAGTCGGTTAAGTTAAGACGGTTGAATCGGTAGGATCTTTTTCCTTTGAAATTGGGGACTTTTTTTGCAGCTGTTTTCGGTCTGAGTTATTCTGGCCATCCTGAGCGGCCTTCCTCAAGCGCATCGTGCGCTTGAGGGCGAAGTTTTGGGGGATCTTGGTTGATCACAACTTTTTGATTCCCAATTGGCAATTGAATTTGGTCAGTCATTCTTTGGGTTTTTATTTAAAAATTAAATGTTTTTAAATCGGATTGGGATATTAGGGTTTGTTCTCCGGTTGTAAAGTTTTTTACTGTGACTTGTTTGTTTTCTACTTCTGTGTTTCCAAGGATCAGGGCGTATTGAGCTCCTAGTTTATTGGCTTTTTGCATTTTTTTGCCCATTTTTCCTGAAAGAATATTTTCTACTTTCAGTCCGCGCGCGCGCATTTGATGGGCTATAAAAAGACTTTCATCTTCGCCTTGTTCGTCGGCACCGATGACGGCGATTAATTTTTCTGATTTTCCTGTTAGTTCTTTTGGAGTGAGGTCAACTAGGCGATCTATTCCTGCGGCCCATCCTACGCCCGGAGTTTTTGGTCCTCCCATGCTTTCTATTAATCCATCATAACGACCGCCGGCCAAAACAGTGCCTTGGGCTCCTAGTTTTGCTGTCGTGAATTCAAAAACTGTATGGCAATAATAATCTAAGCCGCGAACGAGATGTGAATTCAATTTGTAGGGGATGCCCAAGCGTTCGATGCCGGCGATCACTTTTTTAAAAAATAGCTGTGAGTTTTCGTTCAAGTGCTGATCCAGAGTGGGGGCGCCAGCAACTAGTTTTTTGTCGCTTTCATCTTTTGAATCCAGGATGCGCAATGGATTTTTCTCAAGCCTCGTTTTGCTGTCGCTAGAGAGTTGCTCTTGGTGGGCTGTAAAATATTGAACCAAAGCTGCTCTGTAGGCAGCGCGACTTTCAGTGTCTCCGAGAGTGTTTATTTCAAGAGTGCAATCTGCAGAGATGCCGATTTTTTGCAACAGATCCCAGGCAAAGCCAATGCATTCGACATCGGCCAGAGGCGTTTCATACCCAAGGCACTCTGCGCCCAGTTGGTAAAATTGACGGTAGCGACCTTTTTGAGGACGTTCATAGCGAAACATGGGACCAGAATAATAAAGTTTTAAGGGCAGTTGCTGGCTTAAGCCTTCAGAGATAAAGGCCCTGGCGACTCCCGCAGTTCCTTCGGGGCGAAGAGTTAAATTTTCACCTCCACGATCCGTGAAGTCATAGGTTTCTTTGTTAACTACATCAGACGTTTCCCCCAGCGTGCGATGAAAAACATCAGAAAATTCAAAAATTGGAGTTTCGATCTCTCCATAACCATAAAGCCGGCCAATTTCATAGGCAGATTCTTCGACAAATCGAAAAAGGACTTTGTCGTCAGGAAGGAGATCTCTGGTGCCGCGTGGGCGTTGTATTTTTGTACTCATGATGGGCCTAACTTTGTTTATAGAGCTCGATGGCTATCGTTATTAACAGGTTTTCAGAGGGTATCTAAAAGGTCACTAAATGGAAACTAGAAACTGCAATTTAAGGTATTGCAAGATGGCATTTCAAGTGAATTGGACTAAGTCCTATTGCATTTTAAAACGAGGCTGGCTTTAATGGAGCGATGAAAAAATGGATTGTCTCCAATAGGTGGATTGTAAGTGCGGTTGTTCTTCTTGCGATGGTTCTTGGCGCCTTGGTCTTACAATACTGGAGTGGTTCCTCGGGTTTTCAGTCGGCCATAGAGTTGGACTGGAGGCAACTGGGGGAGATGGATTATATCACAGGGAAGGCTCCGAAGGAGTTGGAGGCCCTTGATGGGAAGCTTGTGAAGTTGCCAGGATTTATGGTTCCCCTTGAGGACAATCAGAAAGATGTCACCGAATTTCTTTTAGTTCCCAATGCACAGGCCTGCATTCATGTTCCACCACCTCCATCGAATCAAATGGTTTATGTTAAGATGAAAAAAGGGACCTCCTCTTTTTATGAGCCCATTTGGGTCTATGGCACGTTTAAGATCATCACCAAGAAATCTATGTATGGCGACGCTTCCTTCGAAATCCAAGGGGAGAGTGTTGAACTTTATAAATAGTTTTTTTAAAAAAATAAGGGTTTTCCAGAAAAACTTAAAATGAATAAGAAAAGTTAAGAAGAACAAACAGAGTCGAGGATAAAAAAGGTGAATCAGCCACTGAACTCAAAAGAACCATTGATTGAAATTAAAAATCTTTTTTTTACCTATGAAGGGCAAGATAAGCCCACATTAAATATTCCTGCATTTAAAGTTATGCCCGGAGAAAATTTATTTTTATTTGGTCCCAGTGGATCAGGAAAAACAACATTGCTAGAATGCCTTGCCGGCGTTTTGCAGCCCAACAGCGGAAGCTTAAAAATTCTTGGCAAAGATTTGTGTTTAATGAAACCCGCAGAGCGAGATTCTTTTCGAGCGGAACATTTGGGCTATATTTTTCAGAGTTTTAATTTAATTCCCTATCTTACGGTTTTTGAAAATATCATACTGCCCTTGTATTTAAGCCCTGCGCGCAAGGCCCGCTTGAAGGGTTCAGATGTTCAGCTTGTCATTCGGGGGCTTTGTGGGAATCTGGGAATTGGTGATCTTGCTGATAAAAAAGTGCTTGAACTCAGTGTCGGCCAACAACAGCGTGTGGCGGTGGCCAGAGCTTTGCTGGGGACGCCAGATCTGCTGCTGGCTGATGAGCCCACTTCTGCTCTTGATACCGATCACCGCGAAAAATTTTTGAAATTGCTTTTTGAGGTTGCTGAACACTTTGGCACAACAGTGGTCTTTGTTTCTCATGATCGCAGTATTGAAAATCTTTTTTCTCTAAGTCTTTCTTTACAGACGATCAATCAATCCTAGTTAATGAATAAATTGAATTTGAAAATTGTTAGGAAATAATTATGGTTTTATTAGAGCTGGCTTTCAAATCACTTAGAAATAGAGTCTTTGCCACATCCTTAACGGTGATCTCGATAGCCCTCAGTGTGTCCTTATTGCTGTCGGTAGAGAGGGCGAAGCGCGCAGCCGAAGAAGGGTTCACCCAAACCATCAGCAAAACGGATTTGATCGTGGGTGCAAGGAGTGGTTCTCTGCAGCTGTTGCTGTACACCGTTTTTAATATGGGATCTGCAACCAACAACGTGAGTTGGAAAAGTTATCAAGAACTCAAAAAAAATCCCGCCATTGGGTGGACCATTCCCTATTCTTTAGGAGATGCACATCGCGGATTTCGGGTTGTTGGAACCAATGAAGATTTTTTTAAATATTATCATTTTCGAGGTGATCAGCGCATTGAGTTGCAGTCCGGACGGATCCTTGAAGGACTTTGGGATGTTGTGGTTGGCGCGGATGTTGTCAAAAAGCTAAATTATCATTTGGGCGATAAAATTATAGTTTCACATGGAATTACAAAAGGTGAAGGTGTTGTTCATCATGGGGATAAGCCATTTGAAATTGTGGGAATAATGAAGCAGACAGGAACGCCCCTGGATCGGGCCGTCTATATGAGTCTGGAGGGGGGAGAAGCTTTGCACATCGATTGGAAAGATGGCGCCATGCCCACTCGCGATAAAATGATTCCCGCAAATCAAATTCGCAAAGAAGATCTTGTGGTTGATGAGATCACGGCCTTTTTTGTCGGTGCCAAATCACGAATCGACACCCTAAGACTGCAAAGAGAAATCAATGATTACAAACCAGAACCACTGATGGCCATTATACCAGGAGTGGCCTTGAGCGAGCTCTGGGGAGGATTGTCTTACGCAGAAAAAGTTTTGCGCATTATTTCCTGGATGGTCGTGGTTGTGGGTTTCATGGCGATGCTGATTGCACTCACGACAACCTTGAACGAGCGTCGTCGCGAGATGGCTATTTTGCGGGCCTTAGGTGCAAGGTCAAGCCAGTTGGTGGGATTGCTAGTTTTTGAGTCCGCGGTTTTAACATTTTTAGGCGTTGCGCTTGGCGTTGGATTATCTGTGGGTTTAATAGCACTGCTGAAGCCTTGGCTGGAGTCCGAATTTGGACTGTTCCTGGGAGGGCCAGCGTTGACTGGGTTTGATTTTTTACTGATTTTGATTACTTTTTCAGGTGGAACTCTGATGGGGTTGATTCCGGCTCTACGAGCTCAGAAAATGGCTTTAAAAGATGGCTTAAGTGTGAAGCTTTAAGTCAAAAACTGCTTATTCTATTGCATCTCTAAATTAGATTCGAATAGGTTAGTTGTAGGGGGGATTTTATGTCAAAACTTTTACTTAAGGTGTTCGCATTTGGATTTGTTGCCGCTATGGCAACAGTATCAGCGCAGGCACTACCGTTACCGAAACCTGGAATGTCACTGCAGTCGCTACCAATGGAATTTTCTAATGATTTTAATTTTGAGGGCATTGTTGCACTTTCAAATTGTTCAGGATCTTTGATTCGTTTGGAGAACTCTAGGGACACAGACCAAGGCTTAATTCTGACCAATGGTCATTGTCTTGAAACAGGGATGCCAAAAGCGGGACAAATCGTTTATGGAAAACCAAGCTCAAGAACATTTAAATTATACAATTCACAAGATCGCATTGCAGCTCATTTAAACGCGACTCAAATCGTTTATTCGACTATGACAAAAACGGATATGACGATTTATAAAATCAAAGAAACCTATGGTGAAATTAAATCAAAATATGGTGTGAATGCCTTGGTGTTGTCATCTCAACATCCCTCAGTATCTGATCCAATTGAGGTGATTTCAGGCTATTGGAATCGTGGTTATTCTTGCGCCATTGAAGCGTTTGTGACTCAGCTTAAAGAGGCGGCGTGGACCATGGAAGATTCAATCAGATACACTCGTCCTGGCTGTGTCGTGATCGGCGGAACTTCTGGTTCGCCAGTCATTCATCGTGACACTAGAGCTGTCATCGGCGTGAACAACACCGGAAGCGAGAGCGGTCAAAAATGCACAATGAATAATCCTTGTGAAGTGGACGCAACAGGAACGATCACAGCCCACAAAGACTATTCTTATGGACAACAAACCTATTTGGTTTATTCGTGCTTGAATCAATTCAATGAAGTTGATCTCAGTGTAAAGGGCTGCAAGTTGCAACAATAGTTGCGTCTAGCAAAAGCCTTTTTAATTTTTAAAAAATCAGAATAATTGAAGAAAAAAGGGCCTGAATGGGCCCTTTTTTCTGTCTTAACACAATCCTAACCTAATAGTGATGCGCTAGAGGTTCTCATACAGAAAAATCTTTGATAGGGTTCCGCTCATTGGAGGAACATTATGAAGTTAGTTCTTAGTATTGCAATGTTATTGGGATCGCTTTCAGCTAAGGCTGAAAATCTAATTAAAATCGATGGTTCAAGCACAGTATTTCCTATCACTGAAGCTGTCTCTGAGGAGTACCAAGCATTCACAAAAGGGGCTACAAAAGTCACCGTAGGAGTTTCTGGAACTGGTGGCGGTTTTAAAAAATTCTGCCGTGGTGAAACAGATGTTCAAAATGCTTCACGCCCTATCACCAAAGAAGAAATGGCAACTTGCCGCACTTCAAAAATCAATTATTTTGAATTGCCAATAGCTTTTGATGCTATTGCTATTGTGGTTAATACCAAAAACAATTGGGTTAATGAAATCACCACTGAAGAACTAAAAAAAATGTGGGAACCAGCAGCTCAAGGCAAAATCATGACTTGGAAGCAAGTTAATGCGAAATGGCCCGATGAAAAATTGACTTTATTTGGAGCGAGCACTGATAATGGAACTTTTGATTATTTCACTGAAGCCATTGTTGAAAAAGCAAAATCTTCAAGAGGTGATTATACAGCCAGTGTAGACCATAACACTCGTGTGATGGGTGTTAATTCCTCAAAAGGCGCTTTGGGTTATATGCCTTACTCTTATTACATCAGTAATAAAGACAAATTGAAAATTTTAGGTATCATTGGCGGAGCAAAAGCCCCTTCTAAAAAAGCAGTTTTGCCAAACGAAAAAACTGTTATTTCTGGAACTTACTTCCCCTTGTCTCGTCCAATTTTCATCTACGTCAACCAGGCGGCTATGGTCAGGCCTGAAGTGAAGCAGTATGCAGAGTTTTATTTAGATAAAGCTGCTGAGATGGTTAAACAAGTTCAGTACATCCCGCTTCCAGCGACAGCTTACACACAAGCCAAAGAACATTTGAAAAAAAATAAAATGGGAACAGTTTTCGGTGGTGAAGCGCAAGTAGGATTGACTATTGAACAGATTCTTAAAAAAGAAGCGACAATGTAATCGCTTTTAAAAAAGTGAATCAAAAAAGACGGCCATAAAAGCCGTCTTTTTTTTAAGCTGTAGGCTTTATTTTAACTTTATCGGCACCTTCAGCTTGATAGTCTGAATAGGCTGTTTTGACTTCGATGTATTGACCATTTTCAGCAAGATAGCCGCGAACTTTAAACATTTTTATACTTTCTGAGCGGCCTTTCACTTCGGCATCTCCAGCAAGTTCAATCAAGAAATTATTGCCAATTTTTTCAATCACACTTTCCGAAATAAGCAGATCTGAGCCAAAGGCCTTCGTCGAGGCTTCGATTCGAGATGCCGTGTTGACCGTATTGCCAATGACTGTGTATTCCATTCGCTCATTGGATCCAATGGTTCCTGAAATAGCCTTTCCAGCATGCACGCCCATGCCGATATGGATGGGTGGGTGGTTTCGGGCAATTCTTCGTTGGTTTAATTTTTCCAAAGCTTTGCGCATTTCAAGACTGGCTCGCACGGCCTTTTTCGCATCGTTGACTGTACCGTGAGGAGCACCCCAAACGGCCATGATCGCATCACCAATAAATTTATCGACAACCCCACCATAAGCATTGATCAACTGAACCATGACACTGAAGTATTCATTGAGCATTTCAACGACTTCCTCAGGGGATCTGTTTTCAGAAAATGAAGTGAAGCCTCGGATGTCTGAAAAAAAGACCACAACCTCTTTGCTCTGGCCGCCCACGGTGATATCTTTGTTGATGAGATCTTCCGCAATGGCAACGCCATGAAACTTTGAAAAAAGACTTTTCACTTTGTCTCGTTCTTTTAAGCCCGCTGTCATTTGATCAAAGGCTTCAGCAAGGTCACCGACTTCATCTTGGGATCGGACCTGATCTCGAGCTTTAACTTCAAAATTTCCCTTAGAGACTAATTTTATCAGCTCAGCTAATTTTTCAATTGGCGAGGTGAGTGTCATGGAAAATAAGAATATAAAGAAAATTGCAGCTGATACAGCACAGCCAGCAACAAATATAGATCGCCTCTTCACTTCATTAGAAACTTCCAAAATAGTGGCCTCTGATGTTTCAGAAATCACGCGAACGCCGAAAGAGGCGGAGACTGCGGCCCCAAAAAATTGCTGACTGCTTTCGGTATCTAAAAATTTCGTTTGATACTGAGTCGAGGTCTGTGCAAGGGCCTTTTTAACGAAGGGGCTAGAGCTCAAATCAAGTCTTGCGAAGGCTTTGCTTTCTTCTTTATGAGCTAGAACTTCTCCAGAACGATCTACTAAAAATTGGGTCCTTTCAGAGGGCTCAGTGAACGGCTTTTCCAGAGGTGAAAGGGCTATATAGGCAAGCACAACATGGGTGATTTTTCCTTGAGCATCGTGAACAAGGGGAAGGCCTATGGTGAACATGGCAGGGGACTTAGGGTAGGATGAATTTTTGACTTCGATATTTCCAAGGGCAAGACTTCGAATGGGAAATTTTTGCAGTTCCCTCAGTTGATTGATATAGGAACCACTGAGACTGTAACTGGTAAAGAAATCATCTTTAACTCTGCGAGCGACGGTTTCAAGGCTTGATCCATCAATTTTTAAAACTTCCACCGCAATAAAATTTTTGTCTTTGGTAAAATTAAAAAGCAGATCATCCTTCAACGCATTGTTGTCGCCGCCAACATTGTTGGTGGTGGACCCTAAATCAAGGTTAGAGTTTTTAAGCAAGACTGATCCAATAACGCGTGATTTATCAACAAAGCTGGTCAGGATATTGTTGATCTCTTTGGCTTTGCCGGCGGCGGATTCTAAGTTTGCAATGTCTATTTGTTCGGCTGCTTTTTTTTCGAAATATTCAGATGAAATCAGTGTGATGGCAGCTGCCGAAGCTACAACGGTTAAGATCGTCACAGAGATCAGTTTTGTTGATATTGGAATTTTCATATAAAATATCTTTTCATCAGTTCACCTTTATTTTTGGTGAGGAGGGGGCTCGCAGGCGGGGGCTTTCGGGAGGCTCTGGAATTTTCATTTTTCGAGGAGCTTCAATTTCTCCCAGCCGACCATGGGTGTCGATGGCAACAACCTCGACGGAGTATTCACCAGGGGTTAAATTCTTAACAATAGCGCTGTTTGAAGTGACTTTTTGCTGAATCGGCAATGTCGCTGGTTGTGGCTCATTTTTTTCAGTCATTTTCACTTCGGTCGTGGTCACTTTTTTGACGGTAAATAAGTACTCTTTAGCTCCATCAACCTGTGTCCAAGTTAAACTTGCGCGCCCATTTTGTTGACCAAAGATGAATCCAGGGGGCGCCGTGAACGAGGGGGCCTTTAAAACGGGTAAGAGCGTTGAAGTTAGGATTTGAGAGGGTGATTTAGCAAGCAGTGTTCCATCTTCTTTGAGGGCTTCCACGGAGGCAATGTATCGGCCGGCTCTGGGGATGTTCAAATTGACCTTAAGATCTTTAATTTCAGTGTTTAAAGTTTTTGATTCATCTTCGCCTTCGGCTCGCACTCGAACCAAAAAGTAGGAGACATTTTTACGGTCATCTATTTTCCAGTTCAGGTCTAAAGCGGGCTTGTCGACAAAGTATTGAGTCAGTTGCGAGGCTGGCAAATCAAACTCCAACTTTAGGGGCTGGATGGCTTCTGAAGTTGCAAGTTTTTGATCTGTGATTTGCGTCTGTCGCAGAGAAAATTTTTGAATTTTCCCAGCGATGCTTTTATTGGGAATTGTGGAATCAGTCTCATGATAGAGAGCACTCATGCGCCAATAATAAGTTCCACCTTTTAAATTTGAGAGCAAGAAGCTGTCTTCTTTGATAAAGGTTTGCTCTAAGATTCTGGTTTTAAGTTTTGCATCGGACCACACTTCGAGTGTGACGGATTTAACTTCTTCGCCTTTTTGCCATTTAAAATTCACCTGCGAAGGAAATTTCTCGACCGAGATCTCGCTATCTACAGCTGGAAAAATCATCGTGGGAGCATAGCGCGCCTGAATTTCAAATTTATAGATCGAACTTTCGGCAGTGATTTGGCCTTGAGTGTTTGTTGCAACCAACTTCCAGAAGTGATTGCCAAAGGGAAGCAAGACTGACGCTTCAGTTTTTCCATTTACTATTTTAGTTTTGAGGCTTAGGCCTTTTCGTTGTGATCCAGTCCACAGGGAAAGAGGATCTTTGGTCGTTATACCGTTCCAACTAAAGTGAACAGGTTTTAGATTCTCTGAATCCATGGTAAGGGGCTGATTCATAGATGGTGATAAGACTTTCATATCGAACTTGCTGGCTTCAAATCCTGAGGCTTCGATGGACCCTAACTGCCCCTGAAGAAGCTCTTTTTTTGCGCCATTTTTTATTTGGAAGGATGCTTTTCCTGAGACAATTTGAATTCCCAAAGACTGCCCCTTGGGTTTTGTGATTGCGGCCTTGGCTCGCGAGAGGTCAACCTTGCCATTGGCAGAATTAAGTATCAGAGGGGTCTCTGCATTTTTAGTGTTTTCATTTTTTGAGCTGACAAAAAGGCTGCCCTCTAACAGATCAAGGGCAATTTCGCCCTCAGCTTTTTTGAGCACAATCAGCGAGTCGGGTTCTAAATCAATATAGCGCTCGGAATCTGAAAACTGAATTCGAACTTCACCACGTTCTGAGGTTCGCAGGGCTTCGCCATTATAGATGGGCTCACCATTATTCAGCAAAACCCATAATAAACGAGAAGAAGGACGTCGTTGAATCTCATCGACAATTTTGACGGCGTAGGCTAAGGGGCGCTCACTGTTTTCAGTTTGGGTGTTTAAGTTTTTGGGTTGATACAAATAAAAGGTTAAGGCAAGAACTGACGTCGAGCAAAATAGTGCTATGCCTAGTTTTTTCCAGTGATTTTGCATCAGTCCTCCAACAGATTAGATCGGCTCGATCAAGGAAAAATTAGACGGTGCGGAGGTCGAGGAGAAGTCTAGGGCTTGGGAGAGTCCCCACTCAGTTTAAAAGTAGATTCCACCAAGCTTTTCGATTAGATTATATCCTCTATGGATACTAAAAAGAATTATATAACACCCGAGGGGCTTGCGAAATTAAAGGATGAGTTTCATCAGCTAATGCACGTCGAGCGGCCTAAAGTGGTCGAAGTTGTGACCTGGGCTGCATCCAATGGTGATCGCTCTGAAAATGCAGATTACCAATATGGCAAGCGTCGACTTCGAGAAATTGATCGACGGGTCCATTTTTTGATCAAAAGAATAGAAGATGCAGAAGTTGTCGACCCCAAGGTGATGAAGGGAACTAAGGTTCTTTTTAGTGCCACAGTGACTCTATCTAACGATGATGGGAAAGAATTCAGCTACCAAATTGTTGGCGAAGATGAGCTTGATCCAAAACAAGGTAAGATCTCATGGAAGTCACCCGTTGCACGCGCTTTATTGGGCAAAAATGAAGGTGATGAGGTGAAGCTCGTAAAGCCTTCAGGGGAAGAAATAGTTGTCATCGAAAATGTCACATACAAATGAAAATAACTTGCGGCATCATCGAATCCTAACAAGATCCTGATTTGCTTTTGTTTGGCGTTAGCTGGACTTTGGTCTAAAGAGGGGTACCATGTCATCTTATAGATTTTTATTTTCTGCTTTGGTTTCAGTCCTATTGTCTTTTTCAGCGCTTGCTTCTGCCACAACCAGTGAATTTGATGAAGTTTCCATTTCATCCTCTTTTGATTTTCAGCACGATGGGTCTGACCAAGATCTTATAAATGCTGTCAGCAATCGTCGCAAAGTAAATTTTGTAGAGGGCGATGGCATGGTTGTAACAAAAGTATTGCCCGAGGATAATGATGGACTTCGCCATCAAAAATGGATGGTTCGACTTTCCAATGGTGCTTCACTTCAAGCTGTGTATAATTCTGATATGTGCCCACATGTTCCCATTAGGGAAGGTGATGTCGTTGCGATGGGTGGAATGTTTCTTTGGACAAATCAAGGTCCTATGATCCATTGGCTTCATCATGATCCACGAGGACATCGTCCAGATGGTTATGTGAAAGTAAATGGAAAGTTTTATTGCAAAGAATAAAATTGCAATATTGAAAGTGAAATAAAGGATGCTTTTTTTAAGCTGCATTAGAATGAGTCGTCTTGCCAGTTTCTTAGTTTTGCCTCTTTTCATGAATGCGACAGTAGTTCATGCAGAGGCAAAATTAATAGCACCAAAAAATTCCCCCTCCATCATTGAAAAGATTCCAGTAAAAAAGATTTTTCAAAACACTCCCTTTGTTGATCTTTATAGCGGCGAAGGCCTCAAAAAAAAATCCACTCCTGTTTCTGACCTTTCACAACTCAAAATTTATGAAATTCAATTAAAATGGGAATCATGCCTGTCCTTGGCCCCAAAGGTTTTTGCCAAACACAAAGATTTGCGTGGCTGGGTTGGATTAACTTGGCTGCATTGCCTAAATAAAGAATATCCAAAAGATTCTAAATTAAATTCTGAAAAAAGCAGGGTTATTGAAAATGCAATGAAGACCTTTGGCAGCCATTCGACTTTGCTTCGAGATGGACCGTGGGCCGCCGATTTACGGCAGGCCTGGCTTTCACAAAAGTGGAATTTATTGGAAGCCTTGGTTCAGAGTAAGAGTCCAAAGGCAGAAAGTGAATTGGCACAACTGCTGCAGCCAGAAATGGAATTAACTAAAGAGCAGAAATCAAAGATCTTTGAATGGCTTGGAGATTTGGCCCTGATTCGCAAAGAATTAAATCAGGGACGTTTTTTTTATGATGAGTCCCTCTCTTTGAAAGATTCCAAAGAAGTGGCTCGAAAACTAGAATCCCTCGTGAAAGAAAAAAAACAGCCAGAGGTGGCTTCAGAATTTTTATCTCATGCTAAAAAGAAAGAGAATTCCATTGAAGATCAGTGGGATGAAAAAATCGCAAATCAATTGGAACAAAAAATCAATTCACAGACATCCGTGGATCTTATTAAAGATATTGTTAAATTATTAAATCAATTTCCTGGTGGCCGGGCCGCCCGCCGATACAAAGACAAGCCCATGGATCTCTATTCGACACTCACTGAAGCTGCTTTGGTGACCAAGGCACTTCATGAATTGCAAGAGGCCGATCCAGCAAGGCAACTTGATTGGGCTCAGACCTTGCACCGGAAGCAGGATTACGCTGGGGCCTTGGTTTTGGCGCAAAAGGCTTTTGAACTAAGCCCTCACTCAACTTCAGTGGTCAATCATTTATGGATTGCGGGAAGGTCGGCTCATTTTTTAGGGCGATATCCAGAGGCCTTGGTTTTTTTTAGCAAATTGATTGAAATGGGTAAAGGGTCTGAAGAAGCGGCGGAAGCTTTATTTCGAACAGGCTTAATTCAATTTAGACAAAAAGATTTTAATCAGGCCATTTCAAGCTTTGAGAAACTTTTGCAGCTAGGGAAAGATCAAGGCCGTGACCGCTACGAATTGAGCAGTCAGTACTGGATTGTGCGTTGTTTTGAGCAGACGAACAAGGAGCAAGCCCTGACGCTTGCCCAGGCTCTTGTGGCTCGGTATCCCTTCAGCTACTATGGACTTCGCTTGAATACTGAAGCCCACGAAGGGCAATGGCTTTGGCCAGAACAAGCCGAGAAGGATGTATATTTAGATCAAGATATTTTTCTAGTGGGGTCACAGAAGGCCTCTTGGAAACGCTTTATCAGTTTATCTAAGGCAGGATGGGTGGTTGAGGCTCACCAAGAGTTTCAAGAAGGACCTATGATCAGGGACCCCGAAACCAAGGTGGCCCTTGCTGGGGAATTAGCGGCTCACCATCAATATTTTTTAGCTATTCGAATGATCAATGAAGCCATGGAAATTGCTCCATCTCTAAGGCGTGCAGAGTTTTTAAAACTTGGATATCCAGAAATTTTTGAAACCCTCTATAAAAAAGAAGCCACCAAATATCATATTGAAATCAATTTACTTAGAAGCCTTACGCGCCAAGAAAGCGGTTTTAATATGCGCGCAGTTTCGACGTCTAAGGCGATGGGATTGATGCAAATGATTCCGCCAACAGCACAAGAAATTGCAAAAAAATTAAATTTAAAAATTGAAATTCCAGAAGACATGTTCCGACCTGAAATCAATATTCCCATGGGCTCTTTTTATGTGGCTCAGATGATTGAACAGTTTCATGGCAATGTGCCTTTTTCACTGGCGGCCTATAACGCCGGCCCTCACCGAATAAAGACTTGGGCAGAGGGGCGACCCGAAGTGAAGGCTCTGGTTGAAAAGAATTCATCACGGCCTGAAGATGAATTGTGGTTTGATGAATTGCCATGGAATGAAACAAGCCTTTATGTAAAGGCCATTCTAAGGAATCTGATGATCTACAAGGCTTTGGCGCAACCCTAGGTCTTTTTTTAAAATATATTCAGGCTTTGAATTGATCTGTACAGCTTAAATACAATTGAGTTGTTGTGATTCTTTTAATTTGGTACAGGTGGCCCTCAACAACCCCCTTAAAATCAGAATCGTTTTCTTCAAAACTTTTCTCTGATCAAAGTTGAGGCTTCCGTGAGAACTTTTCCGTTATTTAGTCTTTTTCCTGAAAAACAAAAGAATTGGACCCAACTTATCGAAGAGAATACTCCGGTCTATAAGCTGGACCAGCTTTCCAAGGAATTGGGGCACTCCGAAATCTATATCAAAAGAGAAGATCTGACGGATACGATTTCCTATGGTGGAAATAAAGTAAGAAATCTTGAGTTTTTGCTGGGTGATGCCCTAAATAAAAAAACAAAATCTATTGTGACCTTAGCCCCTTTGGGCTCCAATTTCGTAGCCGCCCTGGCTGCTCAATCAGAGCGGGTCAGTTTGCCTGTAAAAATTTATCATTTTGTACCACATCTCAACAATCAAATTGAAAAACATGCCTTGTACTCCAGCAAAAGAAAAGGCATCAAACTTAAGATTCACAAGGGCGCCTTTCCATTGAATTTCCTCAAAGCCAGCGCAAATTTTGGTAAAAAACTTTTAAGGTCTGATAAAAGCATTTATCGAATGCCAACCGGGGGATCCAGTGAGCTTGGGGCCATGGGGCATTTGAATGCTTTCTTGGAAATGATGGATCAAGTGAAACGCAATGAAATACCTATGCCCGATGCACTGATTGTAGGGGCGGGAACCTGCGGAACAATGGCGGGGTTATTGGCTGGAAAAGTGATGACTGGATCGAATATTCAAATTATTGGCGTGCGCTGCGTGGATCAGATTGTTTGCAACAGATACAATATTTATCATTTATTAAGTCAAATTTTGGTTCATTTTAAGAAAGACAACCCAATTCGGCTTAAAGATATTGAATTGGTTGAAAATGAATTCGAGGCCTATGGCCAAGAGCAAGCAGACTCTAAGCAGCTGACAGATTTAATGTTGAGCACAGAAAATATTGAATTAGATACGACTTACACAAGCAAAGTTTTTTCTTACTTAGTTCAGTTCATCAAAAGAACTGAAAACAGAAACAGAAAAATTCTTTATTGGCACACCTACAGTTCAATCGCCATGCGAGAGTGTTAATAAATCAATCCCTGCTGCTTTAGCTCTTCCATTTTTAATTGGATTGGACTAGCTAGCAGGGGGCTTGAGACATTTATAATTTTCACCCACGGAATCCTTAGTTATTCTAAAGAGAAAAACTTGAGTAGCTTCCTGGATCAGAATAACAAGCCTCTAACTGTGATCCACTGAGGTCGTTTTGCCCACGAATCTCTACGACCAAATTGCAGGTGTATTTTTTAACAGCACCCTCTGCACCCGCAGCCGTTTTGGTTTTTGCTACAAATTCAACCTGGCGAACATGAAATTCTTGGTCTCTGTCAGTTGTGGCATTGGCTAAAAAGAAAGCTAAACTAGCAATTGTCTTTTTAATTTTAATGTTCTGAACGTCGGAATCTTGCGCGACAAGATTGTTTTTTACCAGAATGGTTTTAATCATTGAAGCATAGTCTTCGTCGGTAGCCTTCGAACCTTTTTCGAAATTTGCAGAGGCCAAAGAGGCTGTGCAAAAAATAAAGGCCATTGAGGTGAGGATCAGTTTAAAGGGTGCTCTTGCTTTTTTCATAAGGCGGTTCTCCTATCATTAAAGATGTTATAAAAATGAATCAGCAAAGCCAGTGCCATGTAAATCATAGAATTTGAAACTAAGGGGCAGACTGCTTTTGAGGCATATAAATCAGTTTAAGTGCTTATAATGAGGGGCTGTTTTGCTTTGTCCCTTTAAAATATTCACGGGAGCATTTAACACGTTCGCCTGTCTAAGATTTTGCCAGGTGACAGCGAAGGGCTATCTGTAAACATATTCTAAATTAGATAGTGTACCTATTTCATCATAGGTCGGTTATTCCATGGATTTTTGGCAGTTTTCTCGCTGAATTTAATGAAACTCATTCAGCTTCTTGATTTTAAATTGTGAAGGGCATAGTTTCCGGACCCCGAGAACGTTCGTTTTAGCTATAGGTGTTTCATGAATAAAATAGTTCCTTTTTTGATGGTTCAGTTCAGTCTACTTTGTTTTACAAGCTTATCGATGGCCGATGTTGTTACAGCAAATCCTGCCGCCAATCCGAGCTATTTAAAGACTCAATACTCTTTTCCTTATGCAAATCCCTACTTTTCATCTTTGACTGTGAAGCTTTTGAAGGCCTCTGGCGAAGCTCCAACGGCGCTTAATTTGGCTGGAGTTTGGAAGCGCGATCAGATGCCTGGGTTTGAAAAAATAGCACAAATGAATGTGGCCGCTTACGCGCAAAAAAGCAAAGCTCCATTGGTTTATGTAATCCCAGGTTTAGGAGCTACAGCCTATGACAGTGGCGGGGAGTTCCTCGCAGAGCAACTTTTTCATCGCGGCTTTTCAGTTATTATTATTCCGTCTCCTTTATTCTGGAGATTTGCACTAACACAAAGCACGACCGGGATTGTTGGCTATCCGCCAGCTGATGCCGCAGACCTTCGGCATGTCATGCTTCAGGCGCGTATTGTAGCCGAACGCGTTTTACACCTCAAGGTGAGTCGATCTGCTGTCGTGGGTTATTCATTGGGTGCTATCAACGCGGCCTTCATTATGACCCTTGAAAGAAAGTCGCCTTTATTGGGACTTGAGCGGGCCGTGATGATTGATCCTCCTCTTCGTATGTCCGTGGCTATCGATGAGCTGGATCGTCTAAGTCATTCTGGTGATAAACTATCGGTGCAAGATAAAAAAATGACTTGGGCCTATGTTTATGCTGAAGGTGGGGCTTACCTTTCACGAGATATTAAAAATCCAAATTATTTTCTTGGTCTTGATAAAAAATTAAACCTTTCAGAAACTCAAGTTCAATATCTCATTGGAAGCAGCTTTCAGCAGAGTTTGGCAGACACAATTTACGTTGGACAGCACATAACGGATTTGGGCCTTATTGATGTGAAGGCTGATTATCAGTCGGCTAAATTTGCGGCCTCTCAAGTCAGCTACAATGAATATGTTACGAAAGCGTTGTGGCCCTTTTGGTCTAAAAAGCTCAATATGAATTTGTCCCGAGATGAATTCTTAACTAAGGGTGACCTGCTTTCATTGAAAGACACTTTTGCAAAAGATGAGGCCTTTAGATTGCTTCACAATATGGATGATTATTTGGTTCGCCCAGATGATCTGCGAGAAGTTGCAAAAGTCATGGGCAATCGCGTGATTATTTACCCTACGGGCGGGCATGTTGGTAATATGTGGAAAGCCCAAAATCAACAAGACATCTATTCAATGATTAAAGACCTTTTGTAAAAAAAATAGATCAGCAATGTTTCGCCTCCGCAATGGGGGCGCCAGCAATTAAAGAATTTTTGCTTTCCCACAGAAAACAAGAGCTCCAGTAGCAATGTTCATCCGGCAAATATAGTATGCTAATCTATCAGCCTACTTCATCTAGGAGATTTCAAAATGACTCCAAATGCCGGAAGTCCTTCAAGACCAGAGATCCTTCATTTCAAAATTCAAAAAAAGTTACGGCGTCCAGCCCACTCTAAAATGTCAAAGGCGAGTGTTGAGGGAGCTCAGGAAGTTCAAGCTGATTCCGAAAGTCCTCATGTGAAAGAGATGAATGCAAATCTAGAGAGCCAAACTGATCGGCTTATAAATTCTGTCCTCAGCGGTGCAGATGAGGGAATTATCGAGCGCCGTGATCACAGCGATAATTTGCGCTCAGCCGGCATTGAAGATGTCAGCAGCCCCAATGTTGATGCAGACCAGAATCCCGATGATATAGATTTTGATGAAGGCGTGAGAGAGACGCCAGGCTCCAGTCGCAATGAGAGCATTGAATAAAGAAGGGCGTTCGGCCAGACAATCGCCCAGGATTCGTCTAGGAAAACAGGGCTGGTTAAAGCTCAATGATCAGGATGGTCTGTAATGAAGTGAGTTTCTAACTAGACTTTATTGCAGTCAGAACTTCTGGTGTTAATGCAGAAGGCCATTTTTTAAAATCCAAAAAGTGCATAAATATCAACCATAAAATCGCATATTCCCTCTGAGCCTTAAATAGAGGTGAGGATCATAAGTGTTATCAATTCAGTAAAAAGCCCAATGATCAGGATGTTTTATTGAAAAAGTGGTCTGAGTTTTGTAGCCTGAACTCTGTACCGGGGGGACTCATGAAGAGACTTTTAACATTATGTGTGGTTCTTGCTTTTTCGGCAGGTTGTGTTCACAAGGATTTGGGGCAAACCACAGCAGTTGGTAACGGAGATGCGCGCGGTGGAAATTCTGCCGATGCTAATTCAACAGGGCTGAATCAAGCGCCAGCAAAAAATGATGAATCTGAGATCAAAGACATCAGTTCATTTCGTCTTTCGGATCCAGAAGGTCCTAAGGTTTTGGATCAAGAACTAGAATCGATTCCAACTGAAATCAATCCTCTCGTTGAGAAATGGATCACCTACTTTCAAGGCCGGGGTCGAGAGCATATGGAGAAATACCTAGCTCGGTCCTCACGCTATGAAAAGTTGATGAAAAAAGTTTTGCGCGACAATGGCTTGCCAGAAGATTTATTCTATATTGCATTGATTGAATCTGGATTTAGTTCACAAGCAACTTCTCATGCCGCGGCCGTTGGTTTTTGGCAATTTATTCGCGGAACTGGTAAGCGCTATGGCCTAGAGATCAATCCTTTCGTTGATGAAAGAAGAGATCCAGTTTTTGCAACCCAAGCGGCTGCTGAATATTTCAAGGGCCTCTATAGTGTGTTTGGTTCCTGGTATTTGGCCATGGCCTCTTACAATGTAGGGGAGAATCGCGTCAAGCGGGAGGTCATGAATCATTACACCCGTGATTTTTGGGAACTTGCTCGCAAGAAGCGATTGCCTCAAGAAACGATCAATTATGTACCAAAGTTTATAGCTGCAAAGTTGATTGCTAAAGATCCCGAGAAATTTGGTTTTGAAGGAATTGACTATCTTCCTCCCATTGAATTCGATCATATTTCTGTAGTTAAACCGACGAATCTGCGCCAAATGGCAGAAAAATTAAACGTAAACTATGAAGACTTCAAAGCTTTGAATCCAAAATTTAAAGGTGAAGTTGCACCTTTAAAGGGAACTGATTTGGTCTTACGCATACCTCCGGGAATGAATGATGCGGCGGTAGTGGCTGCAAATTCTGCCGCTGTTGATCAAGTTCAATTTGTCGCAGATTCTGGAGACACGACCACCTACAAGATTCGTCGCGGAGACAATCTAAAAACGATTGCACGCAGATACCGGACCTCAGTGGCTTACATTCGCGACCTGAATGATTTACCGCGAAAATCTCGACTTAAAGTAGGCATGAAAATCTATGTACCAGACAGATCACCATTGCGCTCTCGCGGAGGGGTAAAGGGAGCTACGGCGGTGGCTCAGGTTGAGGAAAAACAAGACAAAAAGGAAAAGCAGGATAATTTTAATGGGCCAGTTCATGTGGTGAAATCTGGAGAATCGCTTTATTCAATTGCCTTAAAATACCAAATAACTGTTTCTCAATTGAAACAGTTAAATAATATCAAGCGTGGTAATAAAATTAAGCTAGGCATGAAAATGAAATTGCCAGCAAATATCAGCTCGAATAGCCCTTCGGCTCGGGCATTGGCTAAGACCAGAGTACATATAGTTCAAAAAGGGGAAAAGCTCACTGAGATCGCAGCTCGATATAATGTTATGAGCTCGGTCCTGCAAGAGAAAAATAAAATCAGAAACCCAGCTGCACTGGCTGTGGGCTCCAAAATTTTTATTCCTCAGACAGAGGTCACACAGAAAAATTAATTGAGAATTCTTAGAAAAAAAGATGCTTGCGAGAAATCGTCACTGATAACTCGCAAGCTAAGGGGAATGAAACCAATTTTTTGTATTGTCCTTCCATCTGCTCACCTTAATTCCTCAGGCGACTCATATACCTTTGGCAACTGGCTGGCATGTCCGTGAAGACGAAGCCCCTCTAGTTTTGCGCAACGACATTTCTATCGTTTTGCCTTGAGACAAAAGAAGGATATTATCCTAACTGAGCTTCCTTTAGAACCTCCTTATAAAAAGTTAAATAATTAACTCAAAACGGATCCTTTTCAAAAGACTCAATATCTCGCTCTTTTTGTAGCTATCCTTGTGAAGCGTCTTCACTTCGGTGGTTCATCGTGATGGTCGTGGATTCGTTTCTTCATCAGTGTCCTCCTTTGCTGGCCTTCAAGCATTCACCTACTCAGAGTTTTATCTTCGGTATGCTCTGTGAGCCATTCAAGTTCCTTCATTCATAGGATGCTAGACTAAAGTATTAATTTCAAGAGAGGCTCTGTCGAATCTCAATTTATATCAGAAATGTGATTCACGATGGGAAAACCCTGTTTCAATGTTGGAAAAAGACAAAACAACAAGGTGCTTTTGCTATTCAAATTGAGGCGTTTTATTTGAATTGAAAAGAATGAGATCGGTCAATTCTCTGACCGATCTCATTTACTGGGTGAGTTGATTGGCGAAAAGTAAAATTACGGAAAGAGTTCCCGAATTTTATCCGCTATTTTCATAAAGGCTTGGGCTTCAGCTCCATTGGGGTTTGCTTCTACAATCGGAATTCCTGCCTCACAGGATAATCCTACAGAGGGGTTGAAGGCCACCTCGCCAAGTTTTGGAATGCCCATTTTCTGTGCGTAGGAATCAATTTCACCTTTAGGGAAAAGTTGCATTTTTTCCCCATTCACAGGGTTGATCATATAGGCCATGTTTTCAATGAGGCCCAACAGAGGAACGCTGACTCTTTGAAACATATCGATGGCTTTTTTTACATCCACCAAGGCAACATTTTGTGGAGTGGAGACCACGATCGCGCCAGCCACCGGCACTTTCTGGGCTAAAGTCAGTTGAATGTCGCCAGTTCCTGGTGGCAAATCAATCACAAGGTAATCCAGTTCACCCCAGTTTACGTCTCGTAGGAATTGATCCATAGCTTTAAATAACATCGGTCCGCGCCAGACAACAGCAGAGCTTTCATCAATCAGAAAACCAATGCTCATTAATTTTAATCCGTATCTTTCGATCGGTTCGAGTTGGTTGGTGTCGGGATTCATATTTGGTTTTTGTGAAAGTGCGCCCAACATTCGCGGAATACTAGGGCCATAAATATCAGCGTCCAACAATCCAACCTTGCCCTTTCGTCCTAAGGCCAAAGCCAAGTTGGTGGCAACCGTGCTTTTTCCCACGCCACCTTTTCCAGAGCTTACGGCGAGGATGTGTTTAATGCCTTGGATAGGGGTCTGCTTGTCGAAGGGATTGGGACTGGCCATTTTGTGACTCCTTGATAAATTTAGACAGATAACGAATAATGGAAGAAGAATGAATAGCCAAGTGATTTTGTTATTGAACATTGCTGGAGCCGCAGGTTTTATATTATGGTATGCCATGTCGCGCGGCCATGGGAAGCGGCCCACTCAGCTTGATATGAAGGCGCCAGATCATTCTTCGAAGCCAGCAAGCCTGCCGGTAAAAAACCTATTATCTCCGTCAGTCATGGGAAAGCAGGGATCCTACAATCCGACAATGACCAAAAGGGTCAGGCCCGGGATTCCTCAAGAGAAATATTTAAATGTCATGTTTATGTATAATTCCCATTCGTGGGATGCCTATGAAGTTTTGGGAGTCCCTGCAGGATCCTCGATCACTCAAGTGACCGAGGCCTATCAGGCCTGCTTGAAAAAATGTGACAAAGAATCTATTGAATTTCTTGAGGCCGCTTTTCAGGCCATTCTTAAAAAAGTCAGCTAGTGTGTTTTTTGAGCAGCAGGTTCTTTAACATCGGGATGAAGTTTTCCGCGGTGGCACATATAGCAGGTGCTCTCGGGCTCTTTGTTGCCACTAAATCCATGCTCTTTAATGAGTTGTGTCAGTTTCATATGCTCGCGAGCAATTTTGAAATTCTTTTTGTCGTCATTTTTGAAGTTTTCAACATGATGGCACTCTGTGCAGGTGACGCCGAGTTCACGTGAAATTGTCAGCATCTGCTCTCGAACGGTTTCTTCGGTGGTGATAAATTCTGAAACAGAAATGGCTTCTGCCTCGATCAATGAGGAGACAATCAGGATGATGCTAGATAAAATAATATATTTTTTTAAAGTGCGATGCATAATTTCATTTTCAATGAAGCTTTGATCGAGATCAAGGAAGACCCTCAAACCTTGACTGCATCTGGACCGCCAGTGTAGTTTTTAATTCGTGTGTGTACTTTTGGTCTTTGTTTATGCAATCGGAGCTCTAGATGAAAATTAAGCATTGTGAGGATTTGAATACCCTTGTCAGCCTCAGCAAACGTCGAGGTTTTGTATTTCAGTCATCAGAAATTTATGGTGGTTTAGGAAGTTGTTGGGACTATGGACCTTTGGGTTCATTGATGAAATTGAATGTGAAACGAGCCTGGTGGAATGCAATGACTCGCAGACCAGACATTGTGGGTCTGGATGCTGCTATTCTTATGCATCCGACGGTATGGAAAGCCTCAGGCCATGTTGATGGTTTTAGCGATCCTTTGGTGGACTGCAAAGCCTGCAAGACGCGCTTTCGCGCGGACAACACGGAGTCTTATTTGCTCCGTAAAGAGTGCCCTCAGTGTGGCAGTCAAAATCTTTCAGAAGAGCGAAACTTTAATTTAATGTTTAAGACCCACATGGGGCCTTTAGAAGATTCAGCCAGTGTGGTTTATCTGCGGCCCGAAACAGCGCAGGGTCATTTTGTTAATTTCATGAATTGCCAGCAGTCATCAAGATACAAAATTCCCTTTGGAATCGCGGCGATTGGGAAATCTTTCCGCAACGAAATCACACCGGGAAATTTCATCTTTAGAACACGAGAATTCGAACAGATGGAAATGCAATATTTTGTAAAACCTGGGACTGATGAAAAATTCTTTAATGAGTGGAAAGAAACTCGCCACAATTTTTATATGAAATATGGCATTAAAGCAGAGAATCTGCGATTTCATGATCACGAAAAACTTGCGCATTATGCGCGGGCTGCGACTGATTTTGAATATAAATTTCCAATGGGCTTTTCAGAGCTCGAGGGGATTCATAACAGAGCTGATTTTGATTTAACTCAGCATTCAAGTTTTTCTGGAAAAAGTCTTGAGTATTTTGACGAAGCCAATAAAGAAAAATACATTCCTTATGTCATTGAGACAGCCGTGGGTTGTGACCGTTTATTCTTGGCTTTCATGTGTGATGCTTATCGCGAAGAAATCTCTACAGATGAAGCGGGGAAGGAAGACACTCGCATAGTTTTGGGTCTTCATCCAGAGCTTGCTCCATATAAGGTGGCTGTTTTGCCACTGTCCAAAAAAGAAGAGCTGAGTTCAATTGCAGGCAAGCTTCGCAATCAATTGGCGGAAGATTTTGATGTCACCTACGATGAGGCAGCCTCTATTGGAAAGCGCTACCGTCGCCAAGACGAAATAGGCACGCCATTCTGTGTGACTGTCGATTTTGACACCATCAACGATCAGGCCGTCACAGTTCGCCATCGCGACACAATGGTTCAAGAGCGCATCGCAATGTCCCAATTAAACACCTACATCACCACCAAACTAAAATCTTTTTAAGGTACGCCGTACCTTTTTGCCACTCGGTGCGTAATAACAATGTTCAAAGAAAAGCCTCTGATTTTTCAGGGGCTTTTTACTTATTGAGCGCTGTGGGTTGGCTTTGCGATAACTCAACGCATATCTAGCGTAACTTTTCATTGAATTTAAGTTAGGGGCGATGTCTCATGGCCGGGTTATGAGGCAGAAAAAGGAGACTTATGCACCAGAACATTACAACTGACATTCAATCAAACAAGGCAAAATTAAAGGCAGCTCTACCGCAGAAATTTGTCTATTTCTTTGCAGCCGGTGAATCCGAAGGCAATGCAGGAATGAAGAATATTCTGGGAGGCAAGGGAGCAAATCTTGCTGAAATGACAGCCTTAGGAATTCCGGTTCCGCCGGGGTTTACAATTTCTACAGAAATTTGCACGCACTTTTATGAAGAAGGCGGCAAACTGCCAGATTGGGTTCGACCGAAAGTGATCGAAGCCATGGCCAATGTTGAAGCAAAAATTGGAAAAAAATTTGGCGACACAACAGATCCTTTGTTAGTTTCTGTTCGCTCTGGAGCAAGAGCTTCAATGCCCGGTATGATGGATACAATCTTAAATTTGGGCTTAAATGACCAAACTGTGGAAGGCTTGGCAAAGTCTTCAAATAATCCTCGCTTTGCATGGGATTCGTACCGCCGCTTTGTTCAGATGTATTCTGATGTGGTGATGAATATGAATTCTTCTCTTCTTGATGTGACTCTTGAAGATTTGAAAGAAGACAAGCATTATAAACTCGATACAGAAATGACTGTTGAAGATTTAAAATTTCTTGTGAAAAAGTTCAAAGACCTTGTCTTGCAAGTCACTGGGCGGACTTTTCCAACAGATCCATGGGATCAGTTGTGGGGTTCAATAACTGCTGTTTTTCATTCTTGGAATACTCCGCGTGCAATCACTTACCGGGACCTTCATGATATTCCTGCAAGTTGGGGAACTGCCGTGAATATTCAATCGATGGTGTTTGGAAATATGGGTGAAGATTCTGCAACTGGAGTTGCATTTACACGCAACCCTTCCACAGGTGACAAAGCTTTCTATGGAGAGTTTTTGATCAACGCCCAAGGTGAAGATGTTGTTGCTGGAATTAGGACGCCTCAGCCTATCACTAAAATTGCAGCCGCTGAATCTGGTATGCAATCTTTAGAAGAGGCCATGCCAGCTGCTTATCAACAGCTGGTAGATATTTATAAGAAACTAGAAACTCATTATCATGACATGCAAGATATCGAATTCACGATTGAGCGTTCCACTTTGTGGATGCTGCAAACTCGCAATGGCAAAAGAACGGCCGCTGCGGCCTTAAAGATTGCCTGCGATATGATTGATGAAAAATTGATCACAGAAGAAACAGCTATTCTGCGTCTTGAACCTCATTCATTAGATCAACTTTTGCATCCAACCTTAGATCCCAAAGCACAGAAAACTTTGTTGGCTAAAGGATTGCCAGCTTCACCAGGTGGAGTGAATGGTCAAATCGTTTTCACATCTGAAGAAGCAGTTGAGTGGAGAGAGCAAGGGAAGAAAGTCATTCTTGTTCGCGTTGAAACTTCCCCAGAGGATATAGCGGGAATGATCGCGGCCCAAGGCATCTTTACCACTCGTGGAGGCATGACTTCTCATGCGGCGGTCGTTGCCCGTGGAATGGGTAAATGTTGCGTTGCCGGTTGCGGCGAAGTAGAAGTTGACTACAAAAATGAGACGATGAAAGTGAAAGGCTACGTTCTAAAGCGTGGCGATGTTATCACGTTGGATGGCTCAACGGGTGAAGTTTATTTGGGTGAAGTGAAAACAATTGAACCTAAGTTAGATGTTTATTTTGAACGCATCATGAAAATTGCGGATCGCATTCGGCAATTGAAGGTGCGCACAAACGCCGACACACCTAAAGACGCTCAAACGGCTAAAAATTTTGGAGCAGAAGGTATTGGGCTTTGCAGAACCGAACACATGTTCTTTGGTGGCGATCGAATTGATGCTGTCAGGGAAATGATTATTGCTGATAACAAAACGGATCGCGAAAAGGCACTGGCTAAGCTTTTGCCAATGCAGCGAGATGATTTTTATCAAATCTTAAAAATCATGGATGGTCATCCTGTAACAATTCGTTTGTTGGATCCACCTTTGCATGAATTTGTTCCTCACACTGAGGAAGAATCAAAAGAATTAGCTAAACGTTTAGGAATGGACTTTGATCGTTTGCGTTCAAAAGTTGGAGCCTTGCACGAGTTCAATCCAATGTTAGGACATCGTGGATGTCGCTTGGCCATCACTTATCCAGAAATCTACACCATGCAAGTTCGAGCGATCGCAGAAGCTGCATGCATGATGATTTCTGAGAATAGAAACTTGGCCGCTCCAGAAATTATGATTCCACTTGTAGCCACGGATAAGGAGCTGGAGATTTTGCGCGCTCAAGCAGAGCAAGAAATCAAGAAAGTTCAAATTGAAAAAAACATCAATTTTTCTTATCAAATTGGAACTATGATTGAACTTCCTCGGGCGGCTTTGACCGCTGGAGCGATTGCTGAACATGCAGACTTCTTTAGCTTTGGAACAAACGATTTAACTCAAACGACTTTGGGGCTATCTAGAGATGATGCTGGACGCTTTTTAGGATCTTATGTTTCGCAAGGGATCTTTGCGAAGGATCCTTTTGTGTCCATAGATCAGGTTGGTGTGGGAGCTTTAGTTAAGATGGGTGTCGAATATGGTCGTCGTGCTAAGCCAAAGTTAAAAGTTGGTGTTTGCGGTGAGCATGGGGGAGATCCCGATTCCATTGAGTTCTTCCATAAGGCGGGGCTTGATTATGTTTCTTGCTCTCCTTTCCGAGTTCCTATTGCAAGATTGGCCGCTGCCAAAGCCGCTTTAAAAAAATAAAAAGACTTATTTTTAATTTATTTATTACCCACTGCACTATCTGCAGTGGGTTTTTTTATGTCAAAAAATGATAAGGGTTTAAATCAAGGTGCTTAGTAATTAAGCAAACAAGTGACGCATTGAAGGCTTTTTCAAGGCAAAATGAAGATAAAGTGAGGAGATTCAAAAGGCGATGGTTGACATAATGACAGAACGTGGTGAGATAGAAACGGCCTTTGGTCTAGTAAATCCATCCTGCGTTTTTGGATGATTATTTAGTAATTAGATCTTAGTAATTATTTTTTTATTTATGTCGTTTTATTGGCTGTTTTATTTTACTCAAGAGGGGAATGACCTTGAGAATTAAGAAAATTGAACTCGTTGGTTTTAAATCGTTTAAAGATCGCACTATGATTCATTTTGATGCTGGGATTACCGGTATCGTTGGACCCAATGGCTGCGGTAAATCAAATATCGTCGACGCTTTGATGTGGGTGATGGGCGAGATGTCGGCAAAAGATTTGCGCGGATCTCAGATGACGGATGTCATTTTTGGGGGAGCTGAAGGATATGCTCCTTTGGGGATGTGTGAAGTTTCTTTGACCCTAGAAAATGATGGCGGAGCATTCCCCGCTAAATATATTAAACATTCTGAAATTATGGTCACACGTCGGCTTCATCGCAGCGGCGAGGGTGAATACTTTATTAATAAAGAACCTGCACGTTTGAAAGATGTGCAAGAAATCTTTATGGACACTGGTGCTGGATCCAAGGGATTTTCGATCATTGCACAAGGTATGATTGGTAAAATCATCACTTCGAAACCCGAAGATCGACGTATGTTGATCGAAGAAGCCGCCGGCATCACTAAATTCAAAGCTCGCAAAAAAGAATCTCAACGCAAGCTCATCTCTACGGATCAAAATTTAGTGCGATTGCAGGACATCATCGGCGAATTGAAGCGCCAAATTGATTCTTTGCAACGGCAAGCTCAGCGTGCTGAACGTTATCGCAATATCAAAAATCAAATTGAAGATCTAGATCTATGGCTTTCGTCGGCACAATATCTTGAGCTCAAAAGAGCCGCTGACGAAGCCCAAGCCATCTTTAACGAAGCCCAAAGTATGGAAGTTGAGGGTGATGCGACCTTATCAACTCTTCAGGGACAACTTGAAGTGTTGAAATTGCAAATTCTTGAAAAAGAAAAGGCCGTTGAAGAGCAGCAGGTTCAGTTCTATGCTAAGCAATCGACAGTTCAAAAAAAGGAAATGGAGATTCAAGAACTCCGTTTTGAAATTGAGCAAGCTCGTCGCAATGAGCAAATGACTGGAAATCTGCTTCAGGAGCAGCAAGCTCGCCATGAGCTGTTAAGCCGAGATAAAGCTCAGTTTGACGCCCAAGTTTCAGAACTCAGAGATGAAGCTGAATCCTTATCTTCACAATTTGCTGAGAAGAATGAAATTTACCAAAACTCAAACTCACGCATTTCAGAAGTTGATGAAGAGTTAACGACAAAACGTCGTGAATTGTTTGCTGTCGGACAATCCGAGTCTTCCTTAGATGCTAGAGTCAACTCATTGGGTGCTCAGATTGCTGACCTTTCTGAAAGACAAGCCAACGAACAAGAAGTTTTGAATGAGCTTCGCGAAAAGCATGTCGAATTTGAAGGTCGTCGTAAAAAAGTTTTCAATGAACTTGAAAAAGAGCGCCAAATGCAATTGGATTTGGCCAGCGATGTTGACTCTTTCGAGGCCAATAAGAAAATTCTGACCGAAGCAGTCAATGTTAAAAAGTCCGAAGTGGATTCATTTAAGGATTCCTTGAATCAAGTGACTTCGCGCTTGTATGGTCTTGAAAACTTGCAAAATAACTTTGAGGGATTTCAAGAGGGCGTAAAACAAGTCATGCTTTGGCAAAAGACTCGCACTCAGGAAATGATGGCTGATGGCTCTATCATCAACCATTTTCAACCGGTATCAGAGGTTGTTGAGGTTCCCGCAGAATATGAAGTCGCCATGGAAGCGGCCTTGGGTTCTCGGTTGCAAATGCTTTTATCTTCGGATGCCGATGTAGCATTGGATGCTGTCACTCATTTGAAAGCCAATAAATCAGGGCGATCTAGTTTCATGTCGGCCGCAGATCAAGGATTGGTGTTGCCACGCTCAAGCAGTCCGGCTGAAGAAACAGGCGTTCAAGCCATTTTAAAAGATGTTGTTCAGGCTGCTGATAAATTTAAAAGCACAGTCGCTTATATGCTAGATGGTGTGGCTATCGTCGATTCGATTCGAACCGCTTTAGCTTTGCGTCCAAGATATGAGGGCTGGACCTTTGTGACTCAAGATGGTGATACACTGACAGCCGATGGTGTTTTGACGGGTGGATCCTCTGAATCAGCAGATTCAGGAGTCTTGAAACGTCGTCGTGAAATCAAAGAGCTTTCCGACAAGAAAGACGAATTTGCAGGAAAGCTAGCCTTGGCGCAAGCAGCCCTCAAAAAAATTGAAGATCAACTGAATAATATTCTCAATGATTTTGAAGGTGCTCAAAAAAGAAAAGTTGGGCAAGAAATCAAAGTTGCAGAATTTAGAAAAGATTTAGAGCGGGCCGAAAATGAACTCGTCAATGCCCAGACGGCTGTTGAAAGACAAGAGCGGGAACTGAAGAAGATCACTGATCAACTTGAGGTCCAAGAAAGTAAATCAGAAGAACTCAATGAGGCTTTGATTCAGGCTCGTGAAAAGAAAACCATTTTAGAAGATGAAGTTCAAAGTCTAAATGAAGAATTGAATTCTAAAAGAATGGGCTTTGATGGACTTCAATCTGAAGTCACTGATTTACAGGTGAAGTCAGCTTCCAAAACTCAAGAATACACTGGTGTTTTAAGACAGCTCGAAATGGTGACTAGATCTTTAAATGATCTAGACTCTCAGCTGACACGAATGAATGAAGAGGCTCAAGGTTATAGTTTTCAAATGACCGAAAGCCAAATGACTTTGGAAGAAAAGAAAATTGAATTTGAACGGCTTTTAGATGAAGTCGAGAATTTAAAGCTTCAAGTGTCTCGCACCAAAGATGAATTTGAAGTGATGTCTGAATCGGCACGAGTGGTTGAGGATGAGGCGGCAACGACTCAGCGTGCACGCAATGTGCGCCAACATAAAATGAACGATTCTCAATTGAAACTTGAACAAGCAAAAATGAAAGAACAGTACTTGAGCGATCAGATCCGTGAGCGCTACATGCTGAATCTTTCTGATGTTTATGAAAAATATGCTGACAGAGAAGGTGATTTCCTCGAAGCAGACTCACAACTGAAAGATCTTCGTGAAAAATTGGCTAAGATTGGTGAAGTCAATTTATCAGCCATTGAGGAGTACGAAGAGACCTCAAACCGCTATGAGTTCTTAACCAAACAACACGCTGATTTGACTGAGGCCAAAGAACAACTTCGTAAGGTTATTGAGCGAATCAATCGTATTTGTTCAAAACGCTTCAAGGAAACTTTTGACCTGGTTAATGATCGATTTACGCGTGTTTTCCCTGTCCTTTTTGGTGGTGGAGAAGCTTGGCTTGAACTGATTGAAGAAACTGAAAAAAATGAAGCTGGTATAGATATCATTGCTCGCCCTCCAGGAAAAAAGACTCAAAATGTGTCTTTGATGTCCGGTGGCGAAAAGGCATTGACGGCTGTGGCCCTTGTTTTTTCTATCTTCTTGGTGAAGCCATCTCCGTATTGCTTGCTGGATGAGGTTGATGCTCCATTGGATGATGCGAACGTTTTCCGTTTCAATGACTTGGTTCGTGAAATGGCTAAACGATCACAAATTATTGTGGTGACACATAATAAGCACACGATGGAAGTGGCCAAGAAACTTTATGGAGTGACAATGCAGGAGCGTGGGGTTTCTACGATGGTGTCTGTTTCTTTGCAGGATATTCATTAGGGGTTATATCTTGAGTCTTTCTGAGATTCAGATCGCTTTAAGGTTTCTCTAAATTAAAAATTTTTTAAAGCCCTCGGGAATGGATTTCCTGGGGGCTTTTTTTATTCAGCTGCTCTTGGTGTGACATTGTCTGGCCATCCTGAGCGGCCTTCCTCAAGCGCATCGTGCGCTTGAGGGCGAAGTCTTTTTTAATGCGAAAATTGCTGGGTTTTAGATTTGAATTGGGTCATATGCGAATTTATTATTTTTTGGGGCTGGTTTGGTTTGAATATGATGCTGTCTTGCTTAAATCTCACTTTATTTTTTTTGGAGTTCGCTGGTACTATCTTAGATCTATGAAAACTTTTTTCGGTGCTTTTTATTTTAAGTTTTTTGTTTTTGCGATTTTGGGGTCTTTTTCTTCACTTTCTTTGGCGCAAGACCTTCAGAAGGACTGCTATAAAAAAGAGGTGAATCCTGTCACTCATCATTACTTTGTTAGCATTCAGGAACTCATACGGACTCAGGAAAATTGGCGCGCAATTGAGCCTGCAATGCCTAATCCCGTGTTGCTGTTGAGAGCTTATTCAGTTTTTAAGTTCGAAGAGCCCCTTGCAAAGAAAATGAAAAATGATAAAGTTGCTCATTGTTATATGGGTTGTCGGTTGTCTCAGGAAACTGATTATCGAACTGCAGATTATGTGGGGTGGCTCAAAGAAGAGCGCGACATTCATGACTGTGATGGTCGCAGCCATTTTGATCCGGAAGATTATCAAGCCACGCTCAGAGGCGCTTTGGGCGGTGAAAATCATCCTGAGCCTGGTCTCTGTCGAGTCCTTTGTAATAATGCACAATATAATACGAAGCCCTTGTTCCCAGTCCAACATTTATAGGCTACATAAAGGGCCTATAAAATCCATGATTGCAGAGGGAAAATATGCCACTCAGCCACGAACAGTTAGTTGAAATTTTATTTGGTCTTGGAGCTGTTTTATTCACCGCCATTGTGGTTGGAATAATGCTGAAATTTTTCCGAATTGTTCGTAAGGAAAAACGGGAAGAGATTTCGCAAGTTTCTGAGGCGCCAACACCAACGCCTTCTGCACCTGAAGTGTCACTTCCAAAAACAACCGTGGCAGAGGTCGAAGTTAACCTTAAAGAGGCCTTAAAAAAAACTGAAGAAAATCTTTTTGGTCGCATCAGGGCATTGTTTAAAACGGAAGCTAGCGGTCAGCATCTTGATGAAATTGAAGAAATTCTGTACACCAGTGATCTGGGACCCTTGACGGTTCAGCGACTGATGGGTGCCTTGCAAGAAAAACTTTCAAAGGCTGAGCGCGCCGATTATGAAACAATTCGTGAAACTCTAAAAACCGAGATTAAAAATATATTTGCGGGCTCTGAAAAAGTTTTCTCTGCAGAGGGAATCCTCGAGAAAATTTGTTTTGCACCATCTGGTCCAACAGTATTGATGATTGTTGGAGTGAATGGAGCGGGCAAAACGACTTCCATTGGTAAAATTTCTGCGCAACTGGCAAAGCAGGGGAAAAAAGTTTTGGTTGCTGCCGGTGACACCTTTCGGGCTGCAGCTGGTGGCCAATTGAAAGTTTGGACAGACCGTGCTCATGTCGAGATCTTTTCACCAGAGGGTGTCACTGACCCTAGTGCTGTTGCCTATGATGCCTTGGCCAAGGCCAAGGCACAGTCCTATGATATTTTGATTGTCGATACGGCGGGGCGTTTGCACACTCAGGCAAATTTGATGGAAGAAATTAAAAAAATAAAGCGGGTCATGGCAAAAGTCATTCCTGAAGCTCCTCATGAAACTTTGATAGTCTTGGATGCAAACTCCGGACAAAACGCTTTGATGCAAGCTAGAGAATTTCATAAAGCCTTGGGCTTGACTGGGGCCATCTTGACTAAAATGGATGGCACGGCAAAAGGTGGTGTGGCTGTCGGCTTAGCGCAAGAGCTTCAAATTCCAATTAAGCTTATAGGTGTCGGAGAACGAATTCAGGATTTGCGTGCGTTTTCGGCGCAAGAGTTTGTCGACTCTATTTTTCAGTAAAATAAAATGAAATCCATGAGAGGGTTGAAACCCTGATTTTAGGATTCCTCATGTGAGGAGTTTTCATATCCTTATTCCTTGGTACGGCATTACCGCCATTTAGCAAAATCCTTGCTTAATTTTTGTATTCTTTCGCAGTTCGGTGACTTTTACTTTGGAAAAGTTCCTTCTATTCTTAGGCAAAACTCTAGTCATTCAAAATGCAGTACACAAATTTTTTATAGAGTTCAATTTTAGAGCGTATGTGGCTGACTTCTATTTCTTGGGGGAGGTATCATGAAATATTCTTTGAAATATCTGTGTCTTCTATTCATCATCTTTTTAACGGCAATTGCGGAAGCACAATTCCCAGATTGGAAAATAACCAAGCCCAGTTGGAGCTACCAAGATGAATCCAATTTTGGTGAATTTGTTGCCCGAATTGGGTATGCCGTTGAAAAAAGAAGTTGTGGAAAGGTCAGCAGTTGCCTCAGAAGTTCGGCCAATCCCTATTCTTATTCGGATCCCTCAGGTCTTGATTTTTTTGCCGATTGTGCAGATTTACCTTATTTATTGCGGTCTTATTTTGCTTGGAAAAATGGTTTACCCATGTCCGTACAAAGTGGGGTGGCGCCAAGAAATGTCGCGGGAAATGGTGGTGACATTCGGTACACGCCCTTTGGTAATCGGGTCACGGGAAGATATGACGCCAATTTTATTTATTCAAATGCCAATTCTGTTTTAAGGACTATTTTAAATGTCACTTCTTCTGCATCTTATCGCATGATGGGCATTGAGGATCAGGGGTTATTTTCAGATTATTATCCCGTTAGAATTGATCGAGAAGGGATTCATTCAGGAACTGTTCTTTATGATCCCAATGGGCATGTGACCATCATCTATAAAGTGACTGATGATGGGCGCGCTTTTTATATCGATGCTCATCCAGACAATTCCATCACATCGGGAATGTTTAGCCGTAAATTTGTGCGCAGCAACCCCTATCAAGGCGCTGGATTTAAAAATTTTCGTCCCCTTGCCGTTTCGGGTGAATGGTCTGACAACGATGGGAATCTTTATTATGGCAAAATTGTTGGGGCAAAAAATAACCAACTGAGTTCATTGAGCCTTGAGCAATTTTATGGAAATGCAGCCAATCCCCCAGCAAATTGGGAAAACAGCCAATTTATATTTGAAGGAAAAATAGTATCCTACTATGAGTATGTGCGAGTGAAGCTCGCAAAAGGTCATCTAAAAATTGATCCCATTTTAGATATGAAAGAAAATGTTCACGATATTTGCAGTGGACTGCAAGACCGCATCGCAGCTGTGAAAGCGGCCGTGGATTCAGGAATTCAAAACAACGAACATCCTTATCGATTGCCTTATAATATTTATGGGACCGACGGGGATTGGGAAAATTACGCAAGTCCTTCCAGGGATGCTCGTTTAAAAATTTCTTACATGGAGCTTTTAAGTGAGTCCCAAGATATTATAAAACGATATAATGATAATGACCCTGCAATTATTTATACGGGCACAAATCTTCCCGCCGATCTTTTAAAAACCTATCAAACGGAGTCGAAAAGCTGTCAAATCTCCTACGTGAATTCAGATGGCCGCAAAGTGAACTTAAATTTAGAAGACGTACGAAAAAGACTCTTTGATTTGAGCTTTGATCCTTATCATTGTGTTGAACTTCGATGGGGAGCCAAAAGTCCGCAAGAGTTGGCTTCGTGCTCGGACAATGAAAATAAATTGAGTTGGTTTCGTCAAGAGCGATGGCTGCGGTATCAATATGAGAGGCGTTATGATGCTAGGATGGATTACTCCTTAGCGGAGCTCAACGGCCCCAAACCAGGGGCTGGTATCGCTCAACCCCCAAATGTTGACATTGTGGGGTATCTGAGTTCTCAGAAGTAAAAATACAGGCCAGCTTGAAGTGGTGTTTACTTCTTCAGGCTTAAGGCCTCATTCAGAATGCTGCTAATCTCATCCCTTTTATAGGGTTTTGGAATAACTTTGGTAAATTTGTAGGCGGTTTCAACATCGATATCCCCAGTGATTAAAAATTTGGGGATGCTAGGGGCCAGTTGCAAAGCCACTTGGTCGCCGTTCATTCCTGGCAATCTGAAATCAATAAAAATTAAATCGGGGGGGTTTTTTTTAATCTCATCGATAGCTGTGTAAACGTCTGTGAAAGTAGTGATGATAATATCATCACTAGAAAAAAACTCAGAAAAGAGTTCGCACAGCATAGGCTCATCATCTAGGTAAATGACATTAATTGACACGTTTTATCTCCTCTTTTCTGTGAAACCTAATCTCAAAACAGGTGTTAGGCAAGGTATCCAGAACAGAGATTGTTGCGTCATGTTCATCAAGAATTCCTTTGGTGATGGACAGGCCCAAGCCAGTGCCTTCGCCGGTTTCTTTCGTCGTGAAAAAGGGGTCAAATAATTTATTCCGCACACTTTCGGGAATGCCCGGTCCTGAGTCAGTGATTCGAACGACGACAGCTGGACCCTCTTCAAAATAAGATATTTTAATCCATTTTTCAGAGCGGTCTGAAATGGCATCGATGGCATTGTTAATAAGGTTCACAAGAACTTGTTCAATCTCAATTTCATCACATTTCAGGATGATATTTGCATGGCTCTCAACGCTGACGGAAGTGTCATGTTTTTTTGATTTAGCTTCAGTCAGTATAACAGCGTCATTGATAATTTCGCCGAGTTTATGGTTTTGATACATGGGCTTGCTGTCTGAGCGCGAAAATTTCTTAAGACTTTGAATGATTCTTGAAATTCGATGGGTTGCTTTTTTCATTCCATCGACTTTAGCCGCAAATTTTTCAGGATTTTCTCTGTATTTTGATATGAGTTCTAAACTTCCATCAATGATGGCCAGGGGGTTGTTAATTTCATGAGCAATCCCGGCAGAAAGCTCACCCAGCGATGCTAATTTTGCATTTCTTCGGCTTTCATTGGCGAGCCTTTGAATCTCTTGCTCTCGGAGGACTGAATCAGTGCAGTCCATGTTAATGCCGTACATCATCAGCGCATTGCCAGATTGGTCTCTATCAACCTTCCCAATTCCAGATATTGAACGCCGACCGGAGGACTTTGTTTTTATTTCAAATACGGTGTTGAATTCTTTTTCTCCAGATAAGGCCTTATTTAATTCTTCGATAGCTTTGGTTTTAGATTCTGTTGTCAGGGTATTTTCCCAGGCTTGATAATCTCCAGTGAAATCTTGTTCATTGATTTCAAAAAGTTCATACATGGATTTATCCCAGGTTAAGCTTTGATTGACTGGATTAAGTTTCCAAATCCCAATCTTCAGTGACTTCAGGATGAAGCGCAATTCATCTTCTCTGGATTTAATATTGGAAATATCTGTAAAAGTGCACACAACCATTTGCTCTTTGGACTCAGTGTCTTCAGCAGCGCGCTCAGAATTTTTTTTGTGAATCTTATACGGATTGGCATTGATATTGAGCCAGCGAGTTTCCCCGGAAGGAAGTTTAATTCCCATGATAACGCCAGCGACCGACTTTCCAGTTTTCAGGGCAACAATGGCAGGATGCTCGGAGCCATCAAAATCGCTGCCATCTTCTTTGATGGCTTTCCATCGAGGATCAAATGAGGTGCGCCCTACAAGCTGGTCTTCGGTAAGGCCAAGAATCGTGCAAGCATTTTGATTGAATTCAATGATCTCAGCCTTGCGGTTTTGCAGAACCACGCCCTCGCCCAGGGTTTCGATCACGGCCTTATAATTCTGATCCATCCTTTTAAGCTCAGTCAGATCTGTGACGACAACAAAAAAACCTGCAACCCTGTTGTTGATAAAATCAGGAATATATTTGGTCAGGCAGGGACGTGAGCCCTTGCCGCTGGCAAAGGGAAGTTCCCGTTCAAAAATCTGTGGGAGACCGTCAAGGACAGCTTTAAAGTGAGGCTCATTTTTTTTGTAGACCTCCTCGCCCAGGAGTTCTCGAATGTGTTTTCCGAATATTTCATTTGGAGACTTTCCAAAAAATTTATAATAGGCATTGTTCGCATGAACATTAAGCAAATCAGCATCCCAGTAGCCCAGCATATCGGGAACGCTATTGATCAGCTTTCTTAATTGCAAATCATCTTGCGCTTGCACTTCGAGTGAGATGGCCAGTTCATTGATTTTATTAGCAAGCAGATTTAGATTTTCATCTTCTTGAGGCTTTGCTCTTTTCCAATAGTGGCCATTTTTAAGGTCAGAGAGGGCCTCAACAATGTTTTCGAAATCATCTTTTTTAAACTGAATTGTTCCCACTAAAAAACCTCACCGGAAAAGAATCATACAGAGTATTTATCTTAAGATACCTTTGCTGGGGTCTTAAACCTTTAAGTTCAACACACCAGACTTAAGTAGGGTGTCATCCCCGAAAATTTCATTGATTTGGTTTTTATGTGACCTTTTTGGGAATAGAATGCACACCAGAATAGTGACTATCAGCAAGGTGACTCAGCCGTAATTTAAAAAGAGTTCATTTTAAAAATGCACACTCGATGCTGATTGGGGTTGCATTTCAATTTGGATGGTGTTTGAACAAGGGCGAATCTTCAGGGATACGATCTGCTTTGTAGGTTGATTGTTATGAAGCAGAACAACAATTTTTCCGTCAGGATTCTTAAAGGCCACATTTGTGAAGTCCTTTTTTTCTCCGCTGTTGCTATGAATGCGATGAGCTCCATTTTGTAAGGCTCTGCTGGAAAAAGCCAGCGCTTGGAACTCAGGATTGAAAGTCACTTTTTGGTGGTTTTTTTGATCTATTGTGATCAAGCCGCGACAATCTTTGCAGCCATTGTTTTGTGGGCCGCCGGTTTCATCCAAACACAAATTCCATCCAAGCCCGCCGGAGCTTCCAGCTCTCAGGGAATCAAGACTTTGCGTCCTTAACCACCAGGAAAATTGCGACTGTTTTATTTCCGACGAATTGGCACCTTGATCATTCGGTGAAAACGAAGCTGTGCATTCCGTATTCATCACATTTGAAGAACTATAATTAGTAATGACTTCCTTTTCGGCGTTTTCGTCGCCGCCATAGCAGTGCATAGCAACACCCGCCAGCGCTGGTTTTATGCGTGGATCATTGACTAACTTTTCTGCTTCAGAGGAATTATCCCAATTGTGATCGTGAGCTAAAATTCTTGGAAAGTTCTTTTTTTTCATCAAGGGTACAATATTCTTTGTTAAAAACTTTTTTTGTTGCTCGGTAGACATATAGGCCTGAGGAAATTCCCAATTGGTTTTTGCGTCACCTATGAGTGGTTCATTTAAGACAGTCATGTGATTGATCTGAATGCCATTTTCTTGGAAGGTTTCTACACTTTTTGCCAAATACTTGGCGTAGGCTGCATGGTACTTTTCTAGCAATTGGCCGCCGCGAAGTTTTTTTGTATCCTTCATCCAAGCTGGCGGTGTCCAAGGTGAAACCAAGATCTTAATACTCGGGTTGATGGCCTTGGCCTCTTTAATAAATCTCATCGTTTTAGAGAGCTTGCTTTTATCAAAGTGTTTCATCTGTGGGTCGGGCTTATTGTTAGCTGTATCATTTAGACTGTAGTCACCATTCGAAAAATCATTAGCACCCAATGGAACTCGCAGATAACTAAAACCAGCTCCAGATTGGCGCGAAAAAATATCCTGCATTAATTTTTTTCGATCACTTGGCGACATTTTTTCAAGGTTGGCCATGCAAGAGTCCGTGATCGATCCCCCGAAGCCCCAGATCTCTTGAAACTTAATCGAGGGATCCACTTCGATGTTGAGGGTCTCGGGCGTTTTGATTTCTTCGCCAGATTCAAGGCTTGAAATCTCCTTAGAAAATTCATTGTTTTTTATAGATAGGGTTTCAACCGTTGGATTTTTTCCGTTGCCAAGAATTTTGTAAACTGCAGGGATCTCCTTGTTTACAGGGGAAGTCTCCATGCACTTTTTCTTTTGTGAGTTTTGGCACTGAGCCCAATAATCGGCCTGCGCTTGCAACGCAAAGGTGAGAGCAAAGATGAGAGCTGAGGTAGATAATTGAACAAACTTAAATTTTACCATTCCGTTTTTTTAAAGCCCCGCAGAGTTATTTTAAATAAAGCCACACTGAACCTTAATTTTATAGAAAGTTCAGTGCAGTTTCAAGTTTTCAGTGCGCGAGCCAGCCCAGACAGCGGTGGCCATTTTGTCTAAATTTCAGACTGGTCATGACCAAAAATCTGATGAAATTTACCCATAAACCAGTTTTGAAATCGGTCAATATATAAGTGCAAAGCCGGGATCACATAGAGGGTCAGTAAGGTGGAACTGATCGTTCCCCCGATAACTACAATTCCCAAACTGGTGCGAGATTTAGAAGCTTCATTGAGGCCAATCGCTACGGGCACCATCCCCGCAATCAAGGCTAGACTAGTCATTATAATTGGGCGCAGGCGTGTTTCGCCGGCTTTTATAAGTGCATCGGCTGTGCTTAAGCCCTCTTTTTGGCGTTCAATCGTGGAGTCAATCAGCAGGATAGAGTTTTTTGTTGCAAGCCCCATCAGCATCACGCAGCCGATCATTGAGAATAAATCAAAACTTGATCGTGCAATAAATAATGAAAAGAAAGCCCCACAAGCGGCCAGCGGAATAACCGCCATAATCGTGACCGGGGTGATGAAGGATCCATACAAACTTGCAAGCACAAGATAAATGAACATAACTCCAAGGCCCATGGACACAAGGATGTTAGCAACCAGTTCAGCAAAGCGTTCAGCCTCGCCAACAAAGCTGAAGCTGACTCCGGGTGGAGGCTTTAATTCGCTTTCACCTAGTTTTTTTACTTCAGCCATGACTCGACCAAGACCTTTACCGCCAGGTGTGATATCAGCAGAAATTTGCACATAGCGATTGCGATTCTCTCGTAAAATAACAGAGGGACCCCGAGCTTCTTTGAGTACGGCTACATTTTCTAAAGGAACCATTCTTTGTGAAAGATTTGGAACGCGCAAAAGTGAGAATTGTTCGCGAAGGTCTCTCTGATCTTCCTGAAGTCGCACACGAATATCATAATTGATTCCATTTTGTCGGTAAATGGCCGGGGTTTGCCCCTCGATCAGCGTGCGAAGCTCTGTTCCAATGGCATTGATCGTGACTCCAGATACTTTGGCGATTTCGCTTTTGAGTTGAGCTTGAAACTCTGGCTTGCCCGGACGATAGCTCGAATCGACTTGCTGTAAATCAGGAATGGATTTGAGTTTCGCGGTGAGCTTCTCAGAATATTTTATCAACTCATCCATATCTTGACCGACCACATTTAAATTGAATTGACGGCTGTTTTGCTGTCCTGGGTTGTCGGTCACGATGATGTTGTATTTTTCCATTCCCTTGTAGGCTTTGCGCAGTTCGTCCTTCATTTGCGTGGTGTTTTTATTTCTTTTTTTAGACTCCACTAAGCGAATGTAGGCACTGCCTTTGTGGGCTTCACCATTGGCGCTGCCGACATACAAAAGGACATCTTCAACTTCAGAATAAGTGTGAGCTATTTTTTCAAGCTCCGTTGCAACCAAGTCCGTGCCATCAAGACTTGC
Source organism: Pseudobdellovibrionaceae bacterium (assembly GCA_947449255.1). Lineage (GTDB taxonomy): Bacteria > Bdellovibrionota > Bdellovibrionia > Bdellovibrionales > Bdellovibrionaceae > Bdellovibrio. The sequence continues at coordinate 7,034 of CANFQX010000004.1, read as the reverse complement.
TCCGGGAGGCAGCTCAAATTGAATATAGAATTCACCGTTGTCTTGAGCTGGCAAGAATGTAAAGGGAACCTTGGTCGCAATAAAAACAGAAAAAACAAAAATTCCCAAAGAAGACAAAATAGTTTTCAGAGGATGAGCCAAAGCCATTCTTAAGGTTTTCAAATAGATGCGCTCAAGTTTTGTCTGAAATTCGTCAAAGTTTTTTAAAAGCTTTTCATTGAAAATTCCAAACTTGGAAGTGGCAGGGGCATGGGAGGTTGAGCCAGCCATATAGGCTGAAAGAACCGGGGCCACAAAAAGTCCATCAAACAAACTGACAATCATGGCAAAGCAAATAGTCAAACCAAACTGTTTGAAGAATTGTCCGACAATTCCTTGCAAGTTGCCGATGGGTCCAAACACGGCAAGAATGGCTAGGGTTGTTGCGATGACCGCTAGGGTGACTTCTTCAGTGCCAACGACGGCTGCTTTTTTAGGGGACAGGCCCGCTTCTATTTTGCGAAAAATATTTTCTCGCACGACGATGGCATCATCGACCAGCAGTCCTACAACTAAGCTCATGGCTAAAAGACTCATGATGTTGATCGAAAAACCAAAAATACCCATCACAATGCAGGCACCAAGTAAAGAGTTCGGAAGAGCAAAGCCGGTGATGAGGGTTGATTTTAAACTTCCCAGGAAAAAATAAACAACGATGACGGTTAAAAGCACACCAAAGAAAATCGACTCGTAAACGTCCACTACATTCGCACGAATCCTGCGGCTTGTGTCTTGAACGACCTTCAATTCAGCATGGATATTTTTAATTTTAAAGTTGTCATTGATTTTAGCCACCTTGGCTCGGACATCGTCAGCCACTTGGACTGAGTTCGCTCCGGATTGTCTGTAGATACTAAAATTGATGGCTTTCTTGCCATTCAGTCTGCTGCGATTGACTTCGTCTTGTAAGGTGTCCTCGAGTTTTCCAATACTGGAAATGGTCACGGGATGAAAGACATCGGCGATGCGTAAAACATTTCCGCCGATCTCTTCAAGGCTCTGGTATTGCGCTAAGGTTCGGAAGGTGAACTGGGTAGGGCCGGCATTGATTTTACCAGCTGGAATGTTACGTCCTCCGCCTCTTAAAGCATTGGCAATCGAGGTTGCCGAGATGTCCATCCCATTGAGCTTTTCACGGTTGAGGCTGACATGAATTTCACGCTTGCGGCCTCCCAAAATATCGATTTGTCCCACTTGATAAATCTGTTCAAATTGAGGAGAGATGACTTCTTTAGCAAGGTCATACAATTCTCCATCGGGCATATCAGCTTTCAAAGACACGGTCATGATCGGGGCATCAGAGGGGCTCATTTTTCGAATCACAGGAGCATCAATATCATCTGGCAGCAATCGCATGGCATTAGAAACTTTGGCGCGCACTTCTTGTTCGGCAAAATTTAAATTTGTTTTCAAGGAAAATTCAACAGTGATGAGGCTCATGCCTTCCATATTCTGGGACGAAACTTTTTGCACACCAGAGATCGAAGACAGCACGTCCTCAAGGGTTTTGGTGACTTCCGACTCAATTTCCTGCGGCCCGGCCCCAGGATAGACGGTTTGGATGGCAACCGTTGGTAAACTGACGTCTGGAAACAAATCAATAGGCAAGTTTTTAAGCGAAATGGCTCCCAAAACAAGCATAAGGATGACAATAGATAAAATAAAAATAGGATTTCGAACGGCTAATTTTGCTGGTGACATGGGGCGGAACCTAGCAAGATTGAAGGGGATCGACAACAAAAGAAAAGCAGGGTTGCCACTAAAATATCAACAGGCTGCCACCAAGCCAGAGCAACTTGTTCAAAGCGTGGACAATTGAAATTATTTCGATGAAGTCACCATTTTAGAAAGTTCTTCAATTCCGATCGGAGGTTTTTCTAGCCAGGGAGCGGCATACAGGCGGTGGCCCAGTCCCAGGTTGATCCGTTCAATTTGCATTTGTTCACTGCCCAGGCGATGGCTCAGCAGTGGATCCGTAGTTCCAGCCATGAGGAGGCTCTTATTTAAAACCCAAGCATAAGGCTCAATTTGTGCTCGGCGGAGATCTTCTTGTAAAGTTGCGGCTTGTGAAACAGGAGTCACTTCAGGAAGTGTGACAAGTATAATTTGGGTGTAGGCCGAGTCCTGTAGACGCATGAGGGGCGTCGTGATTTTACCTTTCATTTCTTGAATCACCTGGCGATGATAGGCTCCCGTTGCATCCATCAATAAGAGGGAATGTCCTGTCGGAGCAGTATCAAGAACAACAAATGAACTTCTCGCTTCAGCAACGACTCTAGAGAAGGCGTGAAATACGGCGACCTCTTCTGTGCAAGGAGATTTAAGATCTTCGATTAATAATTCTTTCTCTGCTTGAGTGAGGTTTTTTTCTTTTTGAGCGAAAATTTTGGCAACATATTTTTTTGTTTCCTCAAATGGATCAATCCGACCGACGACAAGACCTTCAATCGCTCCATTTAAAGTCATTTCAAGGTGAGCTGCAGGATCTGTTGTATTCAGATGGACTGTTTTACCTCTTTGAACAAGTCCGACCGCAAGTGCCGCAGCGATTGAAGTTTTTCCGACGCCACCTTTGCCCATGACCATGATCAGTCCCCGATCATTTTTTGCCAATTCGTCAGCAAGCTTATCAAGGCCGAAAGAATTTAAATTTATTGAGATGGGCTGAGTCGCCTTATTGGAATGGATCACTGCTGGGTCGGAAGCAAGAAGGGCACGCAGAGCTTGGAGGCCGACAGTGTCAAATCCTCTCAGTGGAATTTCGTCCCTTGAAAGTGCTTTAAGTTCTGAAGGCATTTCGTTGAGGGCTTTAAAGCCCTCTTGCTCAATAGATTTAGCAATTGAATCCTGGGGGTTGCTGGCGTGAAAAACAGCATTGATCACAAGCCGCTGATTGTAAAAACCAAGCTCTCGCAAATCAAGTAAAGTTCTATGAGCTTCAAAGAGAGAGCCCTTATCAGGACGAGCAACCAGAATGACCGTGGTCTTTGAGCCATCGGTGAGAGCATTGAGAGCCGCTTGAAATAGAGACTCTTGCATTTTTAATCCCGAGTGTGGACCCAAGCAGGAAGCCCCTTTGTCATTGTCTTTTAAAAAACCTGTCCACGCCTTTGGAAGACTCAAAAGGCGAAGGGTGTGTCCTGTGGGTGCCGTATCAAAAATGACGTGGTCGTATTTTGAATTATCACCAACCAGGTGACCAGAGAACTCATCAAAGGCTGCGATCTCTGTGGTGCAGGCGCCAGAAAGTTGTTCGCGCACGGTTGATTTTTCTTCAGGCGTTGCATCTTTGGCCATTTGTTCGAGGACTCGCAGTCTATAGGATTCGGCTGCGCGAGTGGGGTCTATATTCAGCACAGAAAGTCTCTCTGCGCCGGGAACTGTGACGGCTTGATTGCTCAATTGAATTCCGAGCATTTCATCAAGATTGGAGGCCGCATCGGTACTGATAAGAAGAACAAACTTTCCCTGATCAGCAAGCTTCAAGGCCACTGCTGTTGAAAGTGATGTTTTTCCGACGCCACCCTTACCAGTGAAAAAAAGGTATTGGGTGGGATTTTTTAAAAAACCAAATTCATTTTGCGGATTCATTTTGTTTCCTAACATTGCTCATTACGGAGCTGACTTGAAAGTATTAATCCAAAATCACCAATCTTGATAATGCCATCAATTCAGCGCAAATCGTAGCTATACGACGATGAAGAAGGTGTTTTATGACAAACGAAAAGCATAATCCCTGCAGTGAATTCACTGCAGGGATTATGGATGTCACTCGAGAACGATGTCTGTCAAACCAACCAATTAAGAAACCAATCTACCAATGAACCAACCAATATTAGAGGCAACCGCTAGTGTAATATTGCTTCATGGCTGAGTCATAGAGTCCGACCTTGTCTACGCAAGAGGCTGCAGTTAACAGAGCCCCAGGCAGGCGAACTGTCGCGTTAATTGCCCCCAATGCAATCGTAACATTTGCAAACACTTGACCGCTGGAACTTGAGTGTGCAGATAAGCCTGTTCCATTCGGATATTTAATTAAACTGGAAGTAAAAGTGTAATCAGTATATCTAAGGCATAAACCTGTTTTTTTATCAGTAGTCCAAACAGCTTTCTTAGATACTGTTCCAACCACCCTGAGAGGTGTTCGAGTTGCAGGGTCCATTTCCCACAGGCTAGCACTTTTGCTTTGAGATCCGCTTGCACACTGAGCTTTAGCGCTCTGGCCAAGAGCCAAAAACACGAATCCCATCAACAGAGATGCCATAATTTTCATTTTTCCTTTTGAAAGTTCCATAAAATCCCCTTTGTTAAAGTTAGTTTAGAAAAACTTTTGAACAGTTAAGTTCAGACCCAAAAACAGATTAACTTCTCTGCAATGCGGAATGAATAAATGAGTAATAATAAAAATGATGTGATTTGATGCGAGAAATTTTTGAGGCTAAGGTGTTGAAATTTAAAGGTAATCGAACCCCGACACTTTTTTTTGAAACACTGCTGTTTTTATTGCGACCGAAAAAGCAGATAAAAATTAAAAAAGAATTTTGTTCTTAAGGGTGCGGTAAGGCCCAAAATAATGAGCGAGTAGCCATTGGCTGTGACAGGAGTATTTTAAATAGGTAAACAATCAGGATTTATCAGCTGTATAAAATAATAAACCAATCTTTTGGATCGGGTTGATTTTGAACCTCTCTCATTTAATTCTATTATGTATTATTTTAGCTCTTAAAGATTTAATTACATCATTATATGCAATAAATTAGCTATGATTTAGACGTTTTTTTGCTTTCCCGCCGAAATAAAGCTACAATATTAGCCATATGGATCCTTTAAATACAAATATAGGTATTAAAGTAGATTTTAAGCTTTCGACTCCGGAGGAGATCGGCCAGGAAATTGGCTTTCGCCTAAAACAGCAGCGAATGAGCAAGCGCTGGACTCAGCAGGAGCTTGCTGATCGAACGGGGCTTGATGTGGGCACCATAAAAAATTTAGAAAATAAAGGACAGTGTACACTTTTGACACTGATTCGAATTGCGATGGTCCTGGATTGTGTCAGTGATCTCACAAAGGTGTTTCAATTAAAAATCAGCTCGATCGCCGAAATGGAAAAAAACGAAATTTTGCGTAACTCTAAAATTCAAAAGAGAGTGAGATGAAAAAACTCTCGGTTTTTTATTCAGGATGGGGTGAGCACTGGCTATTGGGAGAGCTTGCAGACGATGGGATTCATTTGCTTTTTGAGTACTCATCAGAAGCCTTGAAAAAAGGCCTTGAGCTTTCTCCTTTAAATCTTTCTTTGCGGCCTGAAGCCTATGGCAACTTTCCTGCGTATCAAGAAAGACTTCCTGGATTGATTGCTGATAGTTTGCCAGACGGGTGGGGACTCTTACTCATGAATAGATTCTTCAAGAAAAAAGGATTCATGCCCTCAGAAATTTCTCCTTTAGATCGATTGGCCTTTCTTGGCGATGGAGGAATGGGAGCTCTGACCTTTGAACCGGCCTCAGATGAAAAATTTGAGACTTTTAATTTTACCCTCAAACAGTTGGCCCAGGAGATTCATAAAATTGTCACTGATGAGCCGACGAAGGCCCTTGCGCAAATTGCACAAATTGGGGGCTCTCCTCAAGGGGCAAGGCCAAAGGCCTTGGTGAGTTATGATTTAAAAACAAAATCCATTTCAACAGACAATCACGCATTGGGTGCTCCCTGGTTGATTAAATTTCCAAGTGAACATGAGCACAAGGAAGTTTGTGCCATTGAGGAACTTTATTCAGAATTAGCAAAAAAATGTGGGATTCAAATGAACAGCACACAGTATTTTGACCTTGGTAAAAATCTCTCAGCTTTTGGGATGGAGAGATTTGATCTATGGAAGAATTGCAAAGTTCCATTGCATACGGCAGCTGGCGCACTCAATTCCAATTTCAGGATTCCCTCGGTTGACTATATAACTTTGTTGCGCCTAACGCGCTTAATGACCAAAGATCAGCGAGAAGTAGAAAAAGCATTTTTGCAATGTGTGTTTAATGTGACATTTAATAATCGCGAGGATCACGCAAAGAAGTTTTCCTTCTTGCTTGATGCAAAGAAAAATTGGAAACTCACCCCGGCCTATGAATTAACGTTCAGCTGGGGTCCTGCTGGCGAGCACCAGATGGATATTTGTGGAGAAAGCAAGAATCCAAGTAGAGATCATCTCCTTCAGCTTGCCTTGAAAACTGGAGTCGATAAAAAAAAGGCGCTTTTTTATTTTGATAAAGTCTGTGATATTGCTCTAAAATTTAAAGAATATGCAAAAAATAAAGAAATTCGCTCAGAAACCATTTCTGATATTGATAGAACCATTCAGTCTCATTGTAAGAGATTAAGATGAGTTGTTGATGGGAAAAATAAAAGACAGTTGGAGAAAAGATTTTTATTTTGGTTTCCGCATACTTTCTTTACAAACCTTCATGGTATCTCAACAAATTATTGGAGATATAGTTGGACATAAATATGACGCAATAATATTTAGATCTGTTCAAAATAAAGCACTAAAAAATATAGGAATAATTCTGAGGTAATATATGGAAAATAATATTTATAATCTTGCTTATGAAAAATTGAAATTTAATGAAAATTTGATACCAATTTCTAATAATGAAGATGAAAAGAAATTGAAAAAATTCACAAGGGAAGAAATCTTTGATCCTAATTATACTCTTTTTAAAATGGCTGTCCGCGAAACTGATTTTAAATTAGCCTATCGATTAGTTTCGTCATTAGAAAGGCAAGTTTATGAACACTTTGATGTTGAATTGGATATAAAACCAGTCCTTAATATTGCTCATCCGATCCCTGAGAAGCTTCGAAATTTCAACGGTTGATCTTACCTGAGAAAAACGGACTCGTTGTTACGCACATTTAGCAAAGTTTTCTTCATAGTCAATTGGCGATTTATAATTCAACGACGAGTGTAGTCGTTGACGATTGTAAAATACTTCGATGTACTC
>CANFQX010000003.1 GCA_947449255.1 Pseudobdellovibrionaceae bacterium | reverse complement strand
GGGATAAGTTTAGTCATTTTTGACCTCCATCTTCATTAAGGTGGGGGTCTTTTCTTTTTTATCCTGGGGTTGGCTTGGTCGGATTTTTCCTTATGCAATTTTCTTGCGCAGCTCTGCACTAATTAAATTTGCATGGGAGGAAATCTTGCCTTTCCAAAGTTCGCTTGGCGGATGGATGGGATGGATGAAAACCCAAAGGCCCTGCTGCCCCGAGTAACGCGTCGTGTGGCAAAAAGGTACGGCGTACCCTATTTACGCGTCGTGTGGCAAAAAGGTACGGCGTACCCTATTTTTTTCCTTTGGCGCTGATGTAGGCTTCGCGAAGCCAGAGACGGATGTGTTGCAGGAAGATGTCTTTCATTCCAAAAAATATGAAATGATTTAAGAAGGACTCGGGGCTGTCTTTTTCGGGGGCTGAGTAATTGACGGCACCTATAATTTCAGGGGCTTTTTGTTCACCCTTTCTGAGCAAGTAGAACTCTCCGAAGGTTCCAACGGCCAGGGCCTGATGATAGCGCAAGATCAAACCGGCTTCAGAAATTTCTGTGATCTCAACCGGATTTGCGACCTTCATAACGACGGCCTCTTCGATGCTCCCGATCGCCACAGGCATTTTATTTACGGCCTGTGGAAAAAGAGTGACGATCTTTTTTTGAATATAGACTTTATCAAAGGGCATATAAAAAACATCGCGAACCCAGCGACCTAAGCCTTTCATTTCACTATCAGGAATCACCTGACTGGCATGCATAATCAAATCTGGATTCTTAAAATTATAGATCCCATGCTTTGATGCCCGTGACAGAAGCGACAAACACAATGTAGACCAAGAGTCTTCTTTTTCACCTTGCAGATAATTCGAGTTGACGGAAACCAAATCAAACTTTGCCGGCAACACTTTTCGCTGTGGGCTTTCCTTGTCATTTAAATCTGACAACAACTGATTGTGGTTGTTAAAAATATAAATTTTGGCGTTCGTAAAAGTATCAAACAAAATGGTGCGCAGATCCAGAGCCAATTTATTTTCAGTGTCTAGAATAAGAATATTGAAATCTTCACTGGAATCATTTTTAACTTCCACAGGAACATTTTTTTTGTTCGCAAAAATATTGCGACGAATCTTACTGATTTGTTTATTGTCTGTGGCAAATAAATTGAAATCGCATTGAAATTCTTTGGCAGAAATGGGCGTCGACGACGTACAGACTGCAAAAATACTGCTCTTGGTGTCACTGCCAAAATAATCGCTGTAGTATTTCGTCACACTTCCCACCGGAATTTCAGTGCGACTTTGCATCCGAAAACCAATTTCGCTGACCTTTGTGACCTTCACTGATTTTAACATCTCGATGGTTTCATTTATTTTCAAGGGCGCAATCGTGCTCGATGTCAGCGGCTTGCGTCCAAGCAAAGCGTACTCAAGATGTTGCTTTAATATCAGCATATCAAAGGGCTTATAAATAACATTGCTGACGATGAGTTCATCCGCCGGCTGCATGCTCAAATCAAGATCTTCAAAAGTTGTCAGCAGAAAACTTGTTGGGTTTTCTTCGAGGCAAATTTTTTGTCGTATGAAATAGAGTTTTGCCCGCTTCAAGAGTGATAAATTTTTAACCCCCAAAATATCAGTGCTTGCAATCAACAGAGTCAATTCATCGTCACCACTGGTCGACGTCGTGCTGCCAGTGTCGATACTGAGGGGGTGCCCACCTAAATTGAGCGCGGACCTGCCTTCGCGCAAGGCTAAATTCATCCACTCTTGAAAGTCTTCAAGCTTATAAAAAAAACGAATGAGCAGATTTGCATCCAAACTTTTCAGGGTTTGAAACAATTCTTTTTGAATGCGCTCATCACTTTCTAAAATATAGGCAAATTTCATAGGTTTTATGATATGTGGGTTGTGCGGAAAATTCTATCACAAATTGCAGTTTAGCAGGGTCTAGTCTGGGTTGGGGGTGGAATTCGTTGGGCAGGACTTTGCGAGGCTGGGCCTAGGTCAGTCTAGGCGAGCTTGCGCTGGGTTGGGTTATTTTTTTAATAGCAAGACGAGGTCGGTCTTTATGGATTGCAAGAAGGGATCACTGGCCAACTTAGATTGAGGTGTTAGAGTTAAATCCAGGCGTTGTTCATCCAAATACTTTTTCAAGTGAGTCAGCAAATAGTGTTTGTGGGGGCTGGTGTGATTGTACCTCTCCTCATCCAGTACCATGAGCAGATCGATATCCCCACCTTTTTTTGTGTCATCGACCCTACTTTCAAATAAATACAATTCAAAATGGGCTGGCAAATAAGAACTCTCCAGCAAACCTCGAGTCCTATTTTTTAATTTCAATATCTGACAACCGCAAGTTTCAACTCTTTTCAGACCTTACTTTTTAGAAGTGGTTCGATCTGGGATAATATAAAATCTGACTCTAAACGGAGGGCTTCGACAAACTGAAAAAATATTTCATCTGTATAATCATGGGCCTGAATATTTCTGAGTTCGCGCATGGCGATCCATCGATCAACATCGGTGATCAAACCCATTTTTGCAGATAAATTCAAATAGTCGCGCAAACTGCCATCAAAAGCTGGATCGTCGATTTTGACACGAATTTTAATGTATTTTGTTAAAAACAGATGAACGACTCGTTCGAACCGCGACGTAAAACTTTCCCAGGTTTCTAGAGTCTCTTCATCATTATCCGATAACTTTACGGGCAAAGTCGCAACTTTATTGCGAGAGTATTGAAGATGCCCTAAGGCTTTGCTCACTTGCTCTTTATATTTATCGAGCAGATCTTGATAGTTACTTTTGGGCTGTTTTGGGGTCATTGACTGAGATTGATGGATGTGATTTTGAAATTCAAATGTTTAAGGGGATTTTTGGTTTAAATTTTTAATACTTGCTGGGTGGGCGACTAAATAGCTTAGCTGGAATTTTAAAGGGAGGGTTTATTAGCCTCCCTTATCTTTGCTTACTCACTGATACTGGATGTCCATGACGCTTTGTGTGGCAAAAAGGTACGGCGTACCTTTTTGCTCATCTAGCTAGGCATTGCCCTTTAAAAAAGTCTCTACACCCTGCTCCCGGTGCGCAGGGTGCACCCAATTAGCCAGCACTTGTCCTTCAAAAACCCAGTAAAAACCAACGGGGCCCGTTTCGAATATCGCCACTCGCAATTGCCCTTTGCCTTCCGTCGCTTTCATTTTCAATAACGTCTGAGAGACAGATACTTTATCTAGATTTCCCGAAAAAGAATTCGGAGTGCAATACTCTTCGTAAAACTTTGCAAGCAAGGACAGCTCAACCAAGTTGTAAAGACTTTCTCGGACAAAATACGCCTCATTTAATCTTTGCAATGACATTAGAACTGCCCCTCTATTGTTAAAGTGCCATCCACATCGCCGTGGGGATCAATTCTGTTATAAGCATGAAATAACACAGCTGCGACATTCCATGTTTTGCTTTCCCACGCGGAGCGGACCCCTAGGCGCACTTCGGTGTTGGAAAGGCCCGCATTCGGATTGCGAGCCTCAAGCCGGTTGATCTCCCCTAGTGCATCAACATTGATGTTGCCTGTGGGTTGAAAACGCAGTCCCTGCTTTATTGAAAGCGTTGTCACTGGTGTTGAATCCAAGCGCGGGACATAGGCAAATTCAAAAGAACCTTCTGAAAAGAGGAGGGGATTATCCCAAGCCCAAAAGTCCTCTCCAGCCAGCACCACTTTAGGATCCCACACACTGCGAGTGCCCTGATAGTTTTCACCGATATAATTTTTATAACCAGCCTGTAAAATCAAACCGATTTTTTTGTAAAAAATTGTTTTAAAGCCCACCGCTGGATTGGTGTTGTTGTCATAATATTTTTCATTGGCACCCAGAGTTTGAAGCTGCAGTGACACCCCAAAATAGGCCTCGGTTTTAAAAATATTGTTTTCAGCAATAGGATGTAAATAACGAAGCCTGCTGTCGGTGACAAAGGCATAATCGTTGTAATAAGAACTTTCAGAATAAAACTGACTGTGGCCCAATTTATCAATTTGAATGACTTTCAACAACTCAGTCAAGCTGGACGTCGACGTCGTTGCCGCCAAGGTTGTCGTGCCCAGGGATGAAGATTCCGGATCTGAATCCGAGGAGGTGGCTGCGTGACAAATCGCTCCTCCCATCATTGTGCAAACAAGGCCCAAGGACATTGCAAAGTTAGAAATCTGATTTGTATTTTTACTGCCGGATTTAAAAAACGTGCGGATTTTTTTCATAAATTTTCCCCTCAAAAAAAAAATTTATTAGCCTCAAAATTAATTATTTAATGCTTGAAGCACTTAGAAAATCATTTCTAAATACTTAAGCTTTGAAATCCCTAACCGAGAACTCAATAGTAGGGAATACCTCACACAGAAACAAGGCAAAGTACAGCGGGGTGCTGACTTGAATTAACGCGATGTGTGGCAAAAAGCTGGCAAAAAAGTTTGTCGTACCCTATCCGAAGCGGCCGGTGATGTAGCTTTCGGTTTTGGGGTCTTTGGGAGTGGTGAAGACTTGTTCGCTGGCACCGAATTCGACCAGATCACCAAGATACATGAAGGCGGTGTAATCTGAGGCCCGTGCGGCTTGATGCAAGCTGTGGGTGACAATGACGATGGTGACTTCTTTGCGCAGTTCTTGAACCAGCTCTTCAATGTGTCTGGTTGAAATGGGATCTAGGGCGGAGGTGGGTTCGTCTAAAAGTAAAATCTCTGGCTCTGTGGCTAAGGCTCTGGCAATGCAAAGTCTTTGCTGCTGTCCCCCGGACAGAGCCGTGGCTGGGGAATGCAGACGATCTTTGGCTTCGTTCCACAGGCCCGCTTGCTGCAATGATTTTTCAACTTGCTCTTCGATGAAACTTTTCTTTTTAACGCCGCGAACTTTTAAGCCGTAGGCGACATTTTCATAGATGCTCTTTGGAAATGGATTGGGCTTTTGAAAAACCATGCCAATTCGCATGCGCACTTCCATGGGGTCAATCTCTTTGCCCAAAATATTAATTGCACCGGGATGAAGCAGTATTTCGCCCTGATAATTGGCATGAGCATAAAGATCATGCATGCGATTAAAACAGCGAAGCATGGTCGTTTTACCACAGCCTGAAGGACCAATGAGGGCCGTCACTCGATTTTCGTAAATCGGCAAGGTCACGCCATTGAGAACTTGCTTGTCTCCATAGGAAAATTTTAAATTTTTAACTTCAGCACGAACATTCAAATCCATAAATTACCACTTCATTTTCTTACGGAACCGAGAACGCAAATAAATAGCTCCGGCATTCATCAGTAAAGTCATCACCAAAAGAACCACACCCGTCGCAGCCGCATTCACATGAAATTCCTCTTGCGGACGAGACAGCCAGTTGAACATCTGAATCGGCATCACCGTAAAAGGATCCATCAACCACTTAAAACTAACAAAGGGCACATGCCCTACAATCGGCGACGTCGGCAAAAATGCAATAAAGGTCAAAGCACCAATAGTAATCAAAGGTGCCGTCTCGCCAATAGCACGAGAGAGCGAAATAATCACACCCGTCAAAATCCCACCGGTGGAATAGGGCAAAATATGATGCCGAATGGTTTGCCATTTGCTAGCGCCCATCGCATAGCTGGCTTCGCGGATGAGATTAGGAACGGAGCGAATCGCTTCTCTCGTGGTAACAATAATGATGGGTAAAACCAAAAGTCCCAGAGTCAAACCCGCCGTCAAAATACTTTGCCCCAGCTTAAATTGATAAACAAAAAGTCCCAGAGCCATCAAGCCATAAGTGATCGAGGGGATTCCCGCTAAGTTGATAATATTAAGTTCAATCAATTGTGAAAACCAATTTTTCTTCGCGTACTCTTCAAGATAAACACCAGCTGCAATCCCCAGAGGAATAGCGCAAAATGCGGTGGTCAACATCACACACAAAGACCCCACCCAGGCCGAAATAATCCCCGCCTTCGCTGGAAAGCGTGAAGGAAAATTCATAAAAAAAGCAAAATCAATTCTTGGCACACCTGTTATCGCTAAATCAACAATCAAGGCCAACAACGTCAGCAAAGCAAACAGCAAGGACATCAAGCCCATCATGGCAAAAGCAAAATCCCACCTTTGACGGCGACGAATATTGGAAAGCAGCTCTTGGCGTGGATTGATCTCTCTTTCCATTACTCTTTCTCCTGAAACTTTTTGCGCAGCCATAATCCTAAAATATTAAAACACAAGGTCAGAATCAACAGGCTTAAGCCCGCCACATAAATAGAGCGATACCCGATTGAGCCATGGGGCAAATCCCCCAGACTGACTTGCACAATAAAGGCCGTGATTGTGGCTGCGGGCTGGGTTGGATCCAGAGTGAGATTGGGCTGCATGCCAGCTGCGATGGCCACAACCATGGTTTCCCCGAAAGCGCGCGAAACTCCCAATATATATGCGGATGAAATTCCCGAAAAAGCAGCCGGGATCACCACGTGAAAGGCGGTTTGCATTCGCGAAGCGCCCACGGCAAAAGAGGCTTCTCTGAGATGAGAGGGCACCGATTGCATGGCGTCTTCACTCAAAGAGCTCACATAGGGAATAATCATCACACCCATGACAAGTCCCGCACTCAAGACATTAAAACCGCCCAAAGTGGGAATCATTTTTTGCAACAAAGGAGTCACAAATAACAGCGCGAAATAACCATAAATCACAGAGGGAACAGCCGCCAAAAGTTCTAGAACAGGCTTTAAAAATTCACGCACCGAAGGACGAACATATTCACTTAAAAAAGCGGCAGCGACCGTGCCCAGAGGAATAGCCACTATGAGGGCAATCATGGTCGATAAAAATGTGCCATTGATCAGCGGTAAAATTCCGTAATGGGCATTTTCAAAAAGAGGGGTCCACTCGGTGTCGGTCAAAAATTCTTTCAAAGTGACTTTTTCAAAGAAGGGAATGCTTTCGGTCACCAGGATCGAAACAATAGCCACAGTCACCAGAACCGAAGACGCCGCCGCAAGAAACAATAAACTTTCGATGGCGCGCTCTTTCAAACGGCGCATACGGCGAACCGGATGTTTCGCGGAAGTGAATTCAGAAAGTTTTTTAAGTTGATTTTTTGTTCTCACGGGGCGCACCCTACCATCTGTGGCTCTCAGTGTAATGTTAAGGTATTGTTAAGGTTTTATTACAAACCCTGATTTACGCGTCATTTCATTGGTCATTTTGCCTACAATTTGGGCAATGAGCGCCATTCAGAATCCTTCGGATGAGACTTTAATAATTTGCATCAGGGAAGACTCCCAAGTATTGTCTGCAAACTTCGCAGACAGCAGACGCTGCTTATTACTGACCTGTTAAAAGAACTAAATAAGGACTCTTATGGAAAAAATCCCATTTAAAATAGTACAAGACGCCATCGACGAAATTTGCAATATCACAGAAGAGGCTGCCCTCGAAGCCGCTTCTGAACATTTTTTTGATGTTCAACCTGAACTTGCCGGATTTATTATGGAGTTCATTGAGGACATGAGTGAAAACGCTCAGGATCTGGGATTCATGATGGCTTTGATCTTAAACAAAGCCTTCGAAGACAAATACAAAGCCATTCGCCCCATGACCGAAGATGAAGTTGTCGCTCGCTTTGAAAAACACGAAGAAAAATTCAATGAGTATCTTGAAATTGACGACGAATACTTAGTAAAAATTCAAGAAGACGAAGCCAAAGATGGCCAACCCGAAGTTTTGAATTATGTGGTTGAAGAACTTTTCATGTCTCCAGATCTTGAACCCGCTTTAGATGCCAATGAGCAAGTTCATTTATTCATTGTCTGCAAATTCTTTATTGATTGCATGAACGAATTGGCCCAAGAGGCTTCTCCTGAGGCTATTCGTCACTAATTCTGATTTGCTTCAGATTAGGGTTGATGAAATTATTTAAAGTTTTAGATCTGTTTTAGATCTTCTTTAGATGGAGTCTTAGGATTTTTTAAGTCCTAGACTCCGTTGATTTCGTTTTCATTATTTTCCCCATTTAAAAAAATATCACCTTTCAGGGACGGTATGGAAAATATAAAACTCACCAAGATGACCCGGGTCGCACAGAAAACCTTATTTCTTTGTGAACGAAATGGCGTTGAAGCGGTCACCATTAGCCGTGTCGCCACACTGGCAAAAGTTTCTCGGCCGTGGATTTATAAATATATCGGTGGAACTAAAAATAAAGTTTTGAACTTTGCCTTTAATCACTTTGGCAATGAGTTTGCTTTGCTTGATTCTAGACCTGCGCCAAAAAATCCCCAGGAATGGTTAGAGTCTATCAACGCGGGCTTTGATCACCTGTTGGAAATTGGAAAAAAAAAATCCTTGGGCACTCCCCTTGTACTTCCGCTTTAAGGGCCACGAAGGGCTTCTGGGTGAAAAAGTCAGGCAAATTGAAAGCCAATTCATTGAAAAATCGGCCGCAGAGATGCAAAAGTCCCTAGGGCTTTCTAAGACCTTAGCTACAAAACAAGCTCGCTTATTGACATCTACTCGCCTAGCCCTTGCACATGAGGCTCTTACCAATCCCACAAGCCCTCAAAAACAAAAAGAAACCAAAGAGTTCTTTGTCAAAGTCTGTGAAAACCTCAAAGATTGATTCTGCAAAAAAAAGAATCTGCAATTTCAGATTCTTTAGGAGTTACATATTCTCCTACTTTCTGTCACCCAATTGGATTGAATAGCGGAACTTCTCAAAATAGCTTGGACCCACTTACAATGAAGGGGTCCCTATGAAACAAAGTCTTAGAAATTTAGTCTTCACTTCTCTATTCTCAGTATTCACGCTATCAGCCTTCGCGCTGACCGCTCAAGCACAAAGTGCAATCACAACCGTGGATTTTAAAGAGATCAATGGCATTATTGAAGAGGTCATTGCAAACTCAATCCAATTCGACAACACGATTAAAGACATTTCGCTTAAGTTTAGCCCCACTTCCGATATACAAACAGGAAAAATCACGGCGCAATTTTCAGCACAAGTGGGAACTGCACCTTGGGACAAAAATACAGACAGCCATATCAACCTTCAATTAGGCTCCCAATTTAAAGACCCAAATATGTTGAGCAAAGAAGGCACTTTTAAAATGAAAGCCATGGTGCAAACTTCGACTCTCGGTATGATTCGCTATCTTGCCGAAAAAAATGTTGTACGAAGAAGTCACCGCTCCGACGACTCTGGGTCTTTTGAAATTCTTGTTCGCTTGTCCAAAGTGGCTGACATTCATGACTTGTATCTTATTGCTTTGGATATTAAAAAATTAATTTTGACGGAGGCCAAAGACAATGATGCGAAAGTCTTTGTGCAAAATCTTGATTTCCAAACCCATGAAGTGGGCGGCAAAGTCGTGTCTTTCGAAGTTGTGCAAACCAAACCTGTTGTGATCAGCTTCTATGATAAAATTGAACTTTGCGGGGGTAAAATTGCCATTGATGAAAACAACTTTTCTTTTGGCCTTCATGTCATTTCAAACTTTTCGACTAAGTCCTACAACGAAGAGCTAGAGCGTCTTTCAAAAGCCTTTGCTGATTTACAGTCGCGCAAAGCACAAGCCCTCCAAGACATTGAAGGCCTTGTCCGGTCCTACGCAGAATTGGTGAAGGATTTTTTGAATAGCTAATTATTCAATTTCACCGTCCTTGGAGTTTTTGCCACTGCTGAAACTCCTGGGGACGAATACGAAAGCGTGCCACATTGCCTTCGTGCAAGCTCAAAATTTCTATCTCAATCAATTTGAATATTCCGTCAGCATCTTCTAAAGGTAAATTCTGCCTCGCAATTAAATTTCTAATTTTGCCAACGACTTGCTCGCCTCCTACTTTTTCTAGGATAATGCTGCGAATGATATCTTTAATCACATTTCGATATTTTAATTTTAAAATATTAGGCTCACCCATTGATTGTTGAATCGCTGAGTACCGCTGTGACGAACGCTTATAGGCCCAGATATAAAGGTCATGCATTAGACTGATATCATTTTTCTCATAGATACCAAGTAAAGATTTTACATAGGCCTTCTTATCAACATCTGTGAATGACAGTGGATTTAAGTTGTTTTTAATTAATGAAATATTGGCCGCGAGGCGCGCCGTTCTTTTATTCACATCTTCGAAGGCTTGCATATAAGATAAATGAACCAATGAAAAAAAAGATTGCTCGAATGGGTTCTCGATCAGATTGAGCTTTTCTAAAAAAATCTGAAAACAATCCTTCAGAACGTGGGGATTATCCAGCGGTAAATAAGTAGATCCTCCAACGCCGACGGCAATCTCCCTTATGCGACCGGACGCTCCAGGGTCACCCAATAGATTTTCTGAAAGTATCGCGTGTATGCTGCAGATTTCATTTGAGCTGATCTTCTCATCTGCCGCTGAATCGATGATGTATTCGATTGCACCTTTGTGGTTTAAAATCATTTGCGCTTCAGTGATATCTTTGCCCTCTGCATTCTCGCCTAGTTCAATCAGCCGTTTGGTTTCCAAGAGTGAATAGGTGTTGCCCTCAAGGCGACTTGAGTTCCAAGATAGGTCAATCAGAAGACGATTAAAGATATGGCGTGCATAGGTTCCAGCTGGTTGCACTTTATTTTCAACTCTTCCAAATTGCAAAAGACTTAGACGTTCGGGCTCGCTTAAGTAAAAGGTTTCATTGGGCGTATAGGATTCCAAAAAGTGCTGGTTGTACCCCACCGGGGTGCGAGCTTGGATGGGTTGTGAAATATATTTTAGCAGTGACTCAGATTTTTTTGATAATGAGATCCCCCGAAACTCCTCTGCAATTTCTGGTGCAGATTGAAGAGTTTCGATTTTTTGAGCTGAAATTGGACTGGTGTAAATCCGCCCACGCGCGGCCCCCTTTGCGTCAAGAAAGCCACGCTCAATAAGGGAATTTAGGACTCTGCGAATGGCTTTTCGGTCGCCTTCATTTGATTTTGAAAGTCCCAACACAAGGGCAACATCCTGAAGCCTGATTTCATTTTTTTCTGCAATCAACTTCAAAATTATGGATTCAAGTTCAGCTTTTTTTATTCTGGGCATGGGACTCCAAGTCTTGAGTATTGGGACAAATTATGTCCCAATACTCTTATATACCCCATAATATCCCATTTTTTGTCCCAATATCAAGTATTGGGACAAACTTTGTCCCAATACGGTCGAGGAGACCTGAGCTTAGTACTCAATCTTCACTGAAACTGAGGTTTCAGCTGCAGATTTTGAGACTTCAACCTGGGCCTTGTTTTTACCCACTAAAAACTTGGCATCGCTGAATTTAGGGGGTCCAAATTTATTTTTGGCCCCAGACGTCGCCCCATAACCCTCGCTGGGAATGCCCACGAAATTGGTGTTGATTTTTTTATTGCCGTCTTCATCGTGGTAAGCAAAGGCTGCGTACTCACCTTCTGGCAAATCATTAAAAACGAAATCTATTTTTTTATTTCCTTGAAGATCCTTATAAACTTGCGCTACGGATTTTTTTGGATCGACAGGATAGGCTTTTTCATGGGCTTGATCAAACAGGCTCAGTTCAATCCCGCCGGCTCCTGATTTCAAACCTTCGACCGTGATGATCACGGTGTTTTTTTCTGTCTGAGCGGCTCTCGTGGTTGCTGTATGCATGCTGCTCAAAATAAAAATGAGCAGGCCCAATTTCGTGATTGAATACTCTCTGGCCTTCCACAGAATTGGTTTTTTTCGCAAAGTGCTCAGCGAAGCTTTCAATGAAATAAAAATAAAGAGCACGACACTGACCGGATAAAATAAAGCACCTAACATTGAAAACTTTCCTTGCTTGCGTTGAAAAAATAAAAAAATGAAAACAGTAAAAATATAGCTGGGCCAAGTCCAAGTTCCCAGAATGGCTGCTATCACCAAAACTGTTTCCACCCAAGTTTGAACTGAAGAATACGGCATGCCCAGACGAAAATTTCGCTGCCAACCAGCGACAAATTCCCCCAATGAGGCATACATGCGAGTCGAATACAGATCCGTCTTTGAATAAACGATGAACTTTTGATTCGACTCAAAACATATCTTAGCCAAAGCCAAATCCTCGGCCAGTTCAGATTTGACACTGAAATGCCCTCCAATTTGCTCATAAAAATGGCGCCGAAAAAGTAAAAATTGACCGATTGAAAAAAAACGATCTGCCGACGGTTTAGATTGCATGGCATTGGTGATCATCAGCACAATCAACTGAAAGGGCCCCATCAGACGCTCCCAAAAATCAGGATTGCGATGCTTTGGCAAGGCTGTCATCAAGGCCCCCTGCTCTGAATCAAACCACTCTAATAGTGCCCCAAGTTTTTGAGGCTCATGATGGGTGTCGGCATCCGTAAAGAGGAGATGCTGGCCCGTAAATCCTGCTTTTTTTAAAAACTCAAAGCCCTCTGCGCAGGCCCAATTTTTTCCCGACCACCCTTCAGGTTTATGAGCGGTTGTGCAAACTTCAAAGCCCATATCGTGTGCGATCTGGGCTGTCCCATCCGTGGATTGATCATCAATGACTAAAACTCTGGCCCCCTGCTCTTGGGCTTTCATTAAGGATTGCAAGAGACTCGGCAAATTTGCGGCTTCATTTCTGGCTGGTATAAGAATGGCCAAACCACTTATGAGGTTTTTATTATCGGTGTGCTTTGCAGACATTTCTGAATCCAAAGCTGCCAAAAATTTTTTGGATGAGCTTAATTTTTTTTGGTCAAACAAAGGCCTTCGAGTCGATCGCCAACAGAGCAAAAGGACTCCTGCTAAAAAAACAAGGGACGGCGCTGATGAATCGGCACCCACTAGCGCGGCAGCCACTGCAAGGTTTCCTGAACGCCAGCATAACCTGTATCAAACCATTTCCACCAACTGACGATCATAATTAAATGACCGACCAGAATGAAAAAATGACTCCACATCTCAATGCGATCGGATTTTTTTGTTAAATAACGATGCCAATGAAGGGCTTCATCAAAAAAACTATAAATGATGCTCAAGAAAATAAACACCAAAGCGGGAACTCGCACCATTTCTGGATGAGAAAAGCCCAAACAAAGCAGCACCACACTGGTGATCCCTGCAAAAATAGTCATGTGATGAATGAGGGCCTCACCTTCAGCCAGGGCCTCTTTATAAACCGTGCGATGCCCAATGGTGTCGATAGCGATAGCCACCACAAAACAAGAGATTCCAATGGGAATATTCCACACCATTTGCGGATAGATCACTCCATGGCTGCTGCCTAAATACATAAATGCCGAAACCATGGCGAACAATCCCACCATCAAACCATTCCAAACAACATAGACAATCCAATCCGTGGTCGTAAACAGACTGACCCGGCCGACATAAACTTTAAAATCGAACAGAAATGATTTTATATTTTCCATGACTAAATTGACCTTTCCTTAAATCCAAAAAGTGCAGTTTTAAAACGGCCTCGCAGAAAATGGAGCGAGCCCAAAACGACATAAGTTATTTTTTCTGACAGAGAAAGTACAGTTCGTCCCAACAAAGCCCTGGAACCTTGTTTTCTTATTTTAAGTCCAATGCCTTGATATAAAAAGCTTGCCACAGTGATGCTCCACCCGGCCCGAAAAGGCAAAAACTCGATCCCTTTTCGTCCTTCGAGATAAAACTGATCCGCAGATTCTAAGAGGCGCAGAACAAGTGCAAACACTTTGTCTTGATAAATGGGATTCATCAATTCTGCTGGAGGTACATTGGCCCCAAGCAGCCAATCGCCGGGAATATAGATGCGCTTCAAAGAAAAATCTTCCGCAATATCGCGAGAAATATTTGTCAATTGCATGGCTCGCCCTAAATAATCCGCACAAAGAGGAGCTCGTTCATCACTAGCCTCTAGAATCTGACTCATCATCAAACCCACGACTCCGGCCACGTGATAGCAATATTTTTTTAAGTCCTCAAAATTATCGAATTTAAAACTCGTCACATCCATTTTGAAGCCCTCAAGCAATTCAAAAAAATACGGACTAGAAATTTCAAAATCAACGGCCAGCGAACGAAGTCCAGAAAAGGGGGATGAATCCGGAAATGGATCTCCGGCGAGGGCTTTTTCGGTTTGTGCGATCAAGCCAGAAAGGGCCAAGTCAGCTTCACCTTGAGCAGACTGATCGATCACATCATCACAATAACGACACCACCGATAAAGGCTGTAGGCCCCCACTTTGGATTTCTCATCCAAAATCAATGAGGCCAATCGAAAACTTTTCGATCCACCTTGAATGGCTTCTTTGCTGTGTTGAAATTGAATCTTGCTTGACATGCCTAATTCAACTCTAGTTTCTTGCTGTCAGTTTTGCTGTCAGTTTTGCTGTCAGTTTTGCTGTATGCTTTGCTGGCCTCATGGGCTGGCATTTCCCGCTCAAAGGTTTTTTTATCAGCAGCCTGTTTTGTCGAATCCGCAGAGGGTGTCTTCGCTTTCATCCCGTAATCCTCAGAGATCAAAGCACAAGTGGCTTTTGCTGATTGAACCACGCCAGGCAATCCAGCACCGGGATGAGTTCCCGCTCCAACAAAATAAAGACCTGCGATGTCTTTGTCGCGATTGTGAACTCTGAAATACGCACTTTGAGTCAAAATAGGCTCTAGAGAAAAGGCTGAACCATTGTGGGCATTCAATTCTTTTTCAAACTCTAAAGGGGTAAATATTTTTTGCGTGACCAGGTTTTCCTTGAGTCCATGAAGATAGTGATTATCTAAATAGGTCAAAATGCGATCTGCATATTTTGGTCCCTCAACATTCCAATCAATATCAGAAAGCCCTAAATGAGGCACCGGCGACAACACGTAAAATCCCTCACAGCCCTCAGGAGCTAAAGAAGCATCTGTCACTGTTGGAGCATGCAAGTAAAGCGAAAAATCATCAGCCAGTTCGCCCTTTTTGAAAATATCTAGCAGAAGTTCTTTGTATCTTGGACCGAACAAAACCATGTGATGAGCAATATTATCAAACTTCTTTTTTGCGCCAAAATAAATTAAAAACAAAGACATACTGTAACGTTTTTGCGCCAGATCCTGGGCTGCAACCGGACCTCTTGCACTTTTACTCAGTAAATGTTTATAGGTGTGCATCACATCGGCATTGCTGACTACCAAGTCGGCCGCTATAAATTCCCCAGCCCTTGTGCGCACGCCGGTGACTTGCTGATCTTTGACGACAATTTGATCGAGCTCACAATTGAGCAGCAACTCGCCGCCATTTTCTTTGAACAATCGAACAAAAGCCTGAACCAAGGCGCCGGTGCCACCTTGTGGAAAAAAGACGCCCCACTTTTTTTCTAAAAAGTGAATCAAGGTGTAAATCGATGGAGTCTCAAATGGATTTCCCCCGACCAACAAAGTATGAAAGCTGAAGGCCTGTCTGATTTTTTCATTCTTAATGAACTGGCCCACAGTTTGGTAAACACTTTGATAAGCTTTCAACTTAATCAATTGCGGTGCCACTTTAACCATCGACCACCAATCCAGGAAGGCCACGGCAGAAAGTTTTTCGTAGCCCTCTCTAAACACTTCTTCTGTGAAGGCCAGAAATTTTTTATATCCAGCTACATCTTCAGATCCAGAAATGGCCTGAATTTGATCGGTTGTTTCCTTAAGGCTGCTGCCATAGTTGAAACGAACACCATCTTCCCAGCAAAGCTGATAAAAGGGATGAACTGGCATCAGCTTGCAATAGTCAGCTATATCTTTTCCGGCCGTTTCAAAAACCTCTTCAAGGCAAGTCGGTGCAGTGATAACAGTGGGACCCGCATCAAAGGTGAAGCCATCTTGCTTGTAAACATAGGCGCGTCCACCAGCCATGTCGCGCTTTTCACACACGATGACCTTAAAGCCCAAGGACTGCAGCCGTATGGCTGATGCCAAACCACCAAATCCGCTGCCGATAACGATTGCTGTTTTTATTTTATTTTTAGTAGGCATTGCTTAATCTTCCCAACGTGTTTTGTATTTTTTGTTTTAAATTGAATGACAAATTTGGCAGTGCCAGAAACAGCTGCTCCAGCCATTTGTCTTTGAGCGCACTGGCCTGCGCATTAGCAAATTTTAACAACTGCTTTTGTTCGAGCAGCTCGATCAGGTACTCGTTCTCACACTTTTGGCTTATTTTTTTTATAATCTCTTGATACTCATTTTCAGTGCAGAGTGAAGCCAAGGCAAACCAGAAAAAAGAAGGCCGCATCAATATCAAATCCTCAAACCTTTTTTGGGGATTTGTCATTGAACTTAAATTTCCAATATCATCATAAATTTGTAACAGCTGACCAAAATGTGAACCAAATTTTCCGACACTTGAAAAAACATCCTGATCCAAGTCATCAGTTGTATTTTCGATCACACACAAGGCCCCTAACTTCATCGCCAATGCGGCCAAGGCACCAGATTTGAGTTCCATGGTTTTAAAGACCAATGCACCAATTTGCTCAGGATTGACATCTTTAACCTTAACACCAATATCCAAAGCCTGCCCGGTGTGTGCAAGCAGCAGCGTCTTATGACATTCTAATAAGGCTTTTTGCTTTAAAGTGTCTGAGATCTTGGCATTTTGAATCCTCATGAGTGGCCAAAAATAAAGCCAGTTGCCGGCATTCAATGCTAAGGGAACTCCATAAATTTCATGCAGTGTGGGTTTTCCCCGACGCATTTTACTTTGATCTTCAATGTCATCAACAATCAGGGAGCCAGAATGCAACAGCTCCACAACATCGTAAAAGAGCTTTAAGCTGATTGAATCTTCGGAAAAATTAGCTGCTACAGCTTGGGCATGAGTATTTGATTTATAATTGGATTGATTTAAAAAAGACTCTGTCGCCATCTGAAATCCCAACTGAATCAAATCATAGCGCAGACCTTTTTTAGGTCGAGACAAGAAGTCCTCAATCGGATTCAACAAGGTCATCTGATAGAACGAATCTAGTGCATCCGTCGAAGTTTCGGACTTTGCTGGTGTTGAATTTAAAAAAGACAAGAGCTCTTGATTATTGGTAAACATCATATTCATACCTTATTATTCACACCTTTTTTTAGCAGGGCCTTCCACGCCGAGACAACAGAAATAGGCGGACGCCCAATCATTATCCGAAATTTATCTGCAAGTGAAGTATGAGCAGCATAAAATCTGCCAATCGTACTTTCTGGTAATTTGTAAAAACGTTGAAAAATATTTTTCCGATTGCTGGTGTCTGCACCGTAAAAAAGCAGCTTATTCAACATTAAATAAAATGAAGTATTTCTATTGAGTTCTTTTTGCAGGTTTAACAGCGCCTCTGAATAGGTCTCCCACGAAGGATTTTTAATTTCAGCCAGTGCATTAGCCACCCGCACGCACCATAAAAAAGAATATCCTGTGACTGGATGATAGAACCCAGCCCCTGATCCTATTTTTAGCACAGCTGATTTTTCAGCCAATTCTGAAACCCACTTTGTTGTGGGAATTGGCAGCACGCCAATTTCGGATCTCAGCTGTGAACTGACATTCCAACCTCTATTTTGAGCATAATTAAGAATCTCTTCCGTGTACTCATTTACATTGAGGTCAGGTGAATTGCTGTAGTGGGTGTCTTCGATTAAAAGCTGATCCTCTGAATAGGGCAAGACATACATGAAGCGATAGCCATCTTTTTGATCGACATTGGCATCCATCAAGATAGGATTTTGTAAGCCATGCTTTTCCTGCATTTTCAATTCAAGTCCCAAAAACTTTTGATATCCCCAAGCAAATTTTTTAGCTTCAGTGAAGGAAGAATTTAGACTGAGTCTGGCATCGATCACTATGGAAGCAAAAAATATTTCACCGGCCTCCGTCACAACACTATTTGCTTGTGTCTCAACGACCTTTTTGCCCAATTGTAAATCGGCGCCCAAAATTTCTGTCATCTTCGAAAAAAAATGCTGTGATGAAATTGTGTAATAGCTTTTGTCGACTGTTCGTCCAAAAGAAAATTGGACCTGATATTTCGGCCAGGAGTAGGAGATGAAATCCTGCCAAGGTTTCAAATCCTTGATATCTTCAGAATGAAAAGACCAGGTTTTGTCCCCGGTCAACTTTGGGGTCTTATCTAAAATCAATAGGCGCATATGGGGCTGCTGATTTTTAAGTCTATAGGCCAAAGAGAGGCCCGCAAGCCCTGCGCCAGCAATAATAATATCAAAATTATTATTCGTAACTTTTTTTGCCGGAATGCCCCCGGAATGCGGTGTATTCATAACCACCCCACTATGTTCGGAAAGCGACTCTGATGTCAAAGCTTTGTCCAACGGGGGCTTATCACTTTTTTATTTTCATAACGTATTGCGCATAAATTTTAAAAACAATGCTGCGTTATCGTATAATATCGAGAGTTCCAGAAAAATCGGCTTTTGATTTAAGAGAGCGGATGTTCTTAGGCAACTCCGTAAACAACAAGGTTATAACACAGTAACGTGGCACCTGATCTGGAATTGTGTTTAGATTTAAAATAAGCTCTCTACTTGCCCCGGGCGTCGCATCAGCAATGGGCAGAGGTCCCTGATTGAAAGCATCAACTTCCAGGGGAAAGTCCCCTTTTGTGTTGCCATTTTTACGCGCAGCTGTGTTCAAACCAAGACTTCTTAAATCACATTGATAACTCACCTGGGCATTGCTCTCTAACTTTGCATTATAAATCTTGTCTGCTGCGGTCATGGAAAATTTCAGTTTATAAATTCCCAAAGAAAGGTCAGCCCGACCCACCTTAGGAATGGTCTGAAAATCTTCATAGGGTCCTTGATAACAAAATTGCACAAAATATTTTGCACCATACTGTTCACTGCCAAGACTGAATTCAACATTTGTAATTTGACTATCAAAGGCCAGCGCAGGATCAACCAAATACGTATAAGCAGTTTCCCCAGCAGGAACCTCTTTGGTAGTGCTTTTGGCAACTTCAACTATAGTTCCTAAAACGAGATCCCCGATTGAACTTCCACTGGCGCAAACGCAGTCAATGGAATCCGTTGCATTCGGATCACAGACTGTTCCGGTGTGAACACTTCGACAAAGTGTTTCAGTCCTTGGATGAATAAGCCCCGCATTGCACATAAAAAGTCCCTCTGTGCTGACGGGAGCAATGGTCACGGCAGACCAGACTTCGTGAGGAAATATTAAACAGCTCAAGACCGTGGAAAACAAAGTGAAGATGATCCTTTTTTTTGTATCACAATCGACTATTGGCAAAATAAATCTTTTCATTAATTGCCTCCACAGCGAAATTCAGGGAACGCTTTTGAAGTCATATTGTAACTATGAAAAACTGTAGATTCTTTTTGTAAATTTAGATCCTCTAGGGACATCTCGCCTGTTGAAATATCTGTCTCCCCGGCTGTGAATTCCATACTGAGGCGTTGATAAAACTTTTGCTTCCCCAATTTTAAGCAGCTGGCCTTGGTCGGATCGCAAACTTTTTCAAAATAAGTCGGCCAAACATGACTCGAAATGATTCCCGACAATCCTTTAATAATTTGACCTAGGTTCACTCCTTGATCGTCACCTTTGAGACCCCCGGTGCCCATGAATGGAGGAAACACTCCCAATTGCTTCAATGTTTGCAGGCCTGGAATGACATCGATTCCAACAACTCCACCCGTCATTGCACTTAAGTTGATCAAAATTTGATTTAAGCCTGATAAATAAATTTCGAAATCATCTGTAGGATTTTGAAAAGTCATTTGAATGCGATATTTTTTTCCTGGCGTGAACAACTCCTCATTGGTGGCATAGCCTGTCCCGGTGACAAACCCCTGCCAATTGGCTGCCGCAAATCCACCATCCCACCATTCTTCAATCAGAACTGGCTTGTTGCTATTTTTCATTTCAAAAACTTCGACCTGGCCAAAAACGGGCTGGACATAATTGGACATGCGAAAACAATCATCGCCCTGGCAGTTTTTATCTGAAATATTTGAGGCCAAAACAGAAAGATTGATTTGCGTGGTTTTCCCTGGACGAATGGAAACTTTCCCCCAATCCACATCGGCGCTGTAATCTGTCACAAAGCGTGGCATTTCTGGTCCAAAATCTTCTGATAATTTTGCCAATTTTGAGGGCGGCGCTACGTTCAGCAGTATGGGCCGAGAGCCGATTTGAGTTAAATCCATGCTGTTTCCGGTATCATCCCCAGCGACAAGAACATCCAGGCTGGCCTCGAGATCTTGAGGCATCAGTCCAAGTTTTTTTAAATAGTCAGCGTCTCGACATTCATTTTTTATCACAGGTAAAATGGCAAACTGACTTCGCGAAGAAATCTTTAAAAAACACAGATCACCATTCAAGGTGACTCCACCTTCTGGTGATTTCTTAATCTGACAATGCTCTTGATTTTCTTTAAAGACCAGTGGCAGACCATTGATATCATCCACCTTCAGTTCAAAACAAGATCTGAGCAGTTTATATTGTTGCGAAAAATGCTCTTGCGCTAAGGGCTCCATCATGCCCAAGATGGAAAGAGAATTTTTAAGCTCGCATTTTTCAGGCTTGTAGTTATCAAAAATATAAACTTCTTTTAAATTCGACTGCTTGCCGGACCTGGCGACCCCAAGAGTGAGCATCAGGTAGCGAGATGCATCTTCTTTGCATCTTGAAACCGTGCTGGGAAAAACATCTTCTTTTCCAGAAAAATTTCCCCAGGTTTTGTTTTCTGGCGATAAAAACAATTGCATTTTTCCATCTTCGCCCATGATACAAAGCGCTAAGGAGATCATGGGGGCAACAAGCACCCCCATGAAAAGTCCCAAGAGAATCAGAAAAAAACCTCTTCCTTTTAAAACATATATCCGTTTCATGATTCCAAAATCCTTCCCTGTTTCTCTTTATTTGAAAACTTTATTTATGGCTCATTAAATGGGGTGTGATACCAGTCGCTTCAATTTGCGAATATGTGCACACTTGCGCTCCATGTTTTTGCCATTTTCTTAAGATAGCTGTTTGATCACTCAAACCATTGTTTTCTGAAAACACATAGCGCACTTTACAAAAACGTGGCGCACTTTTGCCCAGGTTCTTGAAAGCATCTTGAATGTTGAACACTTCTGTCAAAGAGCTTGGCAATGAAGTGATCGCTCCAGTTTGGTAAGAGAAATCATATCTTGCAGCTCCAGATCCAGTGGCCTTCAAGAAGTCCGTGCCTTCATTGAATATAGCTGCACTTGTGTCTGTCACAGGGTCAGCATCGTTACATGTTGGGCAAGTGTCTTTTTGTAAATCACAAATGACATAAGCTTTTGCATGAAGATCCGACAATGTTTTATAACCACTGCTGCCATTTTGATAACCGAAATCAGTCACACTGACTTTTCCATAAAGATCCCATGAAGTGTCGATCCCTCTGTAATCAATCTGTGGTGCGCGATAACAAATATCGACAAAATATTGAGCATTGTACAATTCATTGCCCAAATTGATTGTCAGATTTTGCAAAGTTTTGCCGTAGGCAGTAGGTTCATTAAATAATTTATTGAATGAATCAATACCTGAAGCCACTTGCATTGTTGGATCGCCAGTTTCATCCCAATTATGATAAGAAGCATCGAAATAATTGGCATAGCTATCACCCTGAGTCGTTGTACAAACGCAACTGTTCTCAGGAGGATTTGTTGGAGGAGGTGGTGGTGGCGCACCAGCCAGGGACATTCCAAACAAAGCTGGTGGAGGCGGTGGTGGTGGTTGAGGAGTACAAGTGTCGCCTACGCAAGTGGGCGTACATCTTGTCGTTGTTCCCGCAATATAACAAACCTTAGGGTTGTCATTGGGAGTTAAAAGACCCGCATTACAGGGATAAATGCTTGGCCCTGAGCTGTTCACCCTAAAGTTAAACGTGACGCCAATGGCGCCTGCTTGTTGAGTGATTGCTACAGTCGCCAATGCAGTCAGGACTGCCGCGGCTTTCTGAATTACATTCTTCATGTTGTCTCCTTTCCCATTTAAGGGAGGTTATTTCGTTCCACTTCCAAAAACATTCTCTGGAATGTTCCTTGGAAAACTAAGTTGAACATTTTGCTTCACTTTTTAAATATCAAATTTTGCAATTCCGCTAAAAATACAAATTCATTTCGACTCAATGGGATCGAAAGTAAATTGGGGTCTGAAGTTTAACAGGAAACAATCCTGGGAACCGAGTTTCCACCTCTAAAGCTCGCGTCTGAGTCCCCCTTGAAGGATCCTGGCAGAGAACATATTTTAGTTCTTTGGGCTGATTGACCACATCTAAAGTCACCGCCAACAAGGAACTTTCAGCACCCTCACCGCAGAATTTTTTAAGTTCTTCAATAAAAAGTCCTGAATCAGCAGAGTGGTAATAATCAAAAATACTTTTCACATCCAAAAGCACGTAAAGATCATATTTCAGATATTGAATTAATACGGAACTTACCGTCAGCTCACTTTTAATTTTATAAACTTTTGAAATTTCGGTAAAAAGCTGTCTGAGCAATGAAGAGGCTGTCCCTGCACAGTTTCGACAAAAGGGTTCAACCCGCTCACATTCATTTTCTTGAGCACAAAGCATTTTACAAGATTCAACATCATCGGGTTCGCAAGTCACTTTGGTTGTTCTTGAATAGCTGCCATTTTGAAATTGCTTGTATCCACCCGTGACGATGAAGGCTTGCGCTGTGCTCTGATAAAAATAGGCTGAAACCACAAAGAGAAAAACAATCATCCTGATTACTTTATTCATAATTCACATCCATCACCTAGGGCTAAAGAATCCATACATTTCTTCGGAATTCCCCCGTACTCTTTATAGACTTTAGCAACTTTATTTAAATCCACTTCCCGAGTGAGGGGAATATTCACATTGTCCGATTTGGCATCCATGAAACGATACACAGACCTAAATAAATAGATTCCAAGCTTGATGGGATTAAAAGTCATACTTGAAGTCATAGCGACTCCTGAAGCCACCCCAATAAAATTGATTGAACAACCTCCACAATAGGCATGACTTTTCGGTGTAGGATTATTCACGGACCCATTGGATTCACCCACTGAGGTTCCCGCAGATTTCTCATTGCAGTAATTCAGTGAAATTCCATTGAAGGCATAAAAATTAAAGACCTTGCCACTGTTGGGCGCAATCGAAATAGCACAGGGAGCCCCAATCAATGGTCCAAGATCTGCCAACAAAGACGCTTCCATTTTTTCTGGTTCGACCTTGGGATCAAACTTCACAATTCCATTCTTAATGAGCTGATTTAAACTGGTCACATGAGGTGGTTTAAAATCAATGTCAACGTAGATGGGCACAAAATTCCAACCAAAAAGAGCCGTGTTCACTAGATCACTAAAAAGACGCTTATTGGCCCTTCTCGTATAAAACCAAGGGTCGTAGACCTTACAGGCTTTCAGTTCCGCATAGGGATTGAAAACGTCTGGTGTCGTCACCGTGGAAGTCACTGGCAAATAAGCTTCCGCATATTTGGCCACGGCATAGAGATCCACCATGGATTTAGTCAGCTTACGAACACAATCAAGACCCGACTGACAGATCACATTGCCCTCCTCGTTGCTTCGTGTGGCGTCCCAAACCAAAAGTGGCGCACCAAAAGACACTGGTTGAACTTCGGGCACAGCCCCCGCTGCTGAAGGAATATTTAGCAATTCTCTTGCCCAGGGACTAAAACCATTGCGATTGACTTGATAACTTCCCTGACTCCAAATTTTTTGTTTTTCTAAAACATCACACATCGTAAGAACTGCGGATGTCGCTGTATCAAAGTAGTTGGTCAATTCATAAAGGGATTTCTTAGAGCCCTCGAAAACCTTTTGCATGACTGCCATGTCTTTAATTTTATCAATTCCTGACTTCATAAAATCGATACGTTTGTCACCAGCAAGCCTGGCCTCAGTGCAAAGATAATACAATTCATCGCGATGAGGATTTGTGTAACTTTTTGAAAAAGCCAGTGGCCTGACATAGTCCGCAAGCTCTGTGCCGGTCATGGATGACGACAACACATTCATAAATTGAATCGAACTTTGCGCTCTGTTTTTGAGTGAGCCCCGAATTTGAATAAAGTTTTTTCTAAAATTACTGACCCACTCAGAGGCATCTTTATATCCTCTGGTTCCCAAAAAATCGTTATTGACGGATCGGGGTCCATTTTTAATGACACTGGACTCTGGGCCCTCAGGAATATTCTTGCCTGGCTCCGCCTTAAACCCGTCTGGTTTTGCCAATTCGCGAAGACTGTTCATCGACAAGGTTTCTGCGTCACAAGATGGCATCTCAATGCTTTTACAGCCATTGGGCATCATCATTAATGATTCTTCTAAAGCAATGGACTTAAATAATTGCCCAAGCTCTGGAGAGACTTTTGAGGCAATGTCTGTGTAGCGCCACGCAAAAGAAAGATAGATTTTAACACTGTTCCAAAAATCGAAGCCCAACTTTTTAAAATCTTCATTTTTATCAAATTTTAAATCAAATTGAATGATCGAATTTCTGGAATCTAAGCTGTCATCAATATTGTCGCAAGATGTGATGTATTTTTCTTTGTCCAAAAAGGCTTGGGCCATTTCTGTTAAAGCCACTTGGTTGATCACTGTTGTATGCAGATGCTCTTGCAAGGGTGAAAACTTTTTGACATACATGCAAGACACGCGCTGAGCTTTTTTCAAGTTCGAAAAATGCGCTCCTGTAAAGCTATCAATTTTTTCCCAAGGAACTCCGGCCCCTTCTGAATTTTCCCACAACTTTGCAAGGTAAGTGTTCAATTCAGGACAGTAGGTCTTTTTTGAACAAAGGGTCACCAGATTGTTATATTTATAGAGCTTTGAATTCTTTAGATTCAAGGGCAGCAAAGGAAGGGATCCGGCCAATACTTTATTCATGATTTCAGTGGCCATTCTTGTCACAGAAATTCGGAACTCTTTCATTCCTTTGGCACTGGTGGCTTCGGTATCCAGTCCCACGCTTTTTGCTAAATTATACGAAAGCTTTCCTGCATTATACCCATCAATAACCATAAAAGCTGAATCCGTTGGGAGCTCTGAATCCAGCGCACATTGCGCTCGATTTGTGAATTTCAAAGTATTCAGCGAAGGCTGGTTGTTTGTTTTTGGGCTGTCCGTCTTTGCAGACTTTGGGCTTTCAACACTCAGAATCTCAGACTCGGCC
Organism: Pseudobdellovibrionaceae bacterium; assembly: GCA_947449255.1. Classification (GTDB taxonomy): domain Bacteria; phylum Bdellovibrionota; class Bdellovibrionia; order Bdellovibrionales; family Bdellovibrionaceae; genus Bdellovibrio. The sequence goes on along the minus strand of CANFQX010000003.1, from coordinate 233,603 downwards.
TGAGCCAAACCCAGATTGCAGAGGCAACAAAGACCCAACATCCATTTAATAAAATTTATATTTGCGAATTTATGGAATCTTTGATTGGTATATTGCAGGATTTTAAACATATCTATCTCATCCCGCCAGCGCAGGCATCAACTTTGTTTAACATAGTCGTATAAAATAAAATGACTGTTTGATCTGCTGGAGAAAAATTTCTTTTCACTGAACCATCAGAATTCACCATATTGTACAAATACGTATTCACGAACCGATAGACTGCGGGGGTGACTAATAAGTTTGAGTGACATTGAAAGGTTTTATAGCTGACCGAAACGCTGGCATAACCTTTATTGTTGTTATTGTTATTACCACCAATATAAATCATTCCTCCAGTTCCCATTCCATTGCCGTTGTTGTTGTTGCCTCCATAGCCCACTTGAAATGAAACAGTCCATCCAGACCCATGACTATCCTGGCCAGCGATTTTACAAAGATTGCCAGAGCAGGCTATGGCCATTTCATTTTGAATTTGCTTCTGAACCTCAGCTTCAGAATAATTTGGAACTTGAGGTGTATCAAACTCCGTAGAGCCCTTGTCAAATTCGCCTGCCTTGGATTGTAGCCCTCCAAAACAGAATGCCAGCAAAATGATAGCTTTACCTAAATTCATAGTAATCTCCTCCGAAATCCGTTTCGGTGTTTAAGACTCAACGAAAAGTTGAAATCCGCGATGCCATGATTTTTTTATCAAGATTCTGAAAGCTGAAGTATGCTTTTTTTTGTAATGAAAAAGAAAAGAACTGCGGCCGCAGTTCTTTAGATTTGGATATTTTATTTTTATTTTTTGATATTCTTAGAATGAAACAAGTTCGAAAAAAAGATCAAAGACCTGTGTACAAAAAATTTACTGCCAAAAAAATTAAAAAATAGAAAATTTAGAAAAGGGCATGACGGAGCTCATCAATTTGTCGTTTCAAACAAAAAATTCGTCTATTTTTCTTTGGGATTAGTTTCTGAATCAACCACTGTAACCATTTTCCCTTTGACCAACTTCAAATGGGACTCATGGGATTCACAGACCGTTTTTTGATCATCACAGACATAATAGCTGACAGTGAAGGATTTATCTTGAACATGACTGACATCAAAGACCATTTGTTTTTCAGTTTTTTTGAGGGGCTCTATCGAGCCCAGCTCTCCATCCATGTAAAGCCCTGCTGGAGATTGCATCACAAAATGAAAACCTTTATCAAGGACGACTGAAATCTTGTTTTTAGACAACTTCAGATGGTCTTTACCATCTGTGATTCGAGCTTGTGAAAACAAAGGAAATAACAAGAACAACACTAAGGCTGATTTTTTCAAATTTTTCATAAATAGATCATCCAAAATTGCCAGATTGCTGTCAAGAAAAGGATGCTTTTGCCAACCAAGCAGCAAAGGCATCATAAACTGGGTTTATACAAAGCAAATCTAGTCTTTCTTAAATTCTTTTTTGGCCTTTTGATAGGAATCAGACAATGAATCCCAAGCCTTGTTCACCCCGGACTTCATCTGCTCCCAACCTTTTCCCGTGCTTTTGCTTAAAGAAGCTAAATCCTTTTTAAGTTCATTTTCTTTTTTCTCAAGCAGGGCTATTTGTTCGCTCAACTGCTTTTGCGCATCGCCAGTTGTTTGGATTGCTTTTTGCTTTAATTCCCTGACTTCAGAAGTGAGCTCATCCAGCTTTGATCCCATCTCTTTTTGAAATTGCTCTTTTTGTTCCTTGCTGTACTCAACCGCTGCCGAGGCAGCCTCCGTGCTTTTTTTCTGCACTTCTTCTTTGGTGACAGAATAAGCAAAAACAGAAAAACCAGTGGCCACTAGCACAATAAAAATGAATTTCATGCAATTCTCTCCTTAAATTTTCTTTATTTTCCATTGGCAAAGAGCTCAATTCAAGTTTTAAGCTCGCATATCGCCCAAAAAAAAAGAGGCGACCGACTAAGGTCGCCTCTTTTCAGAAAGGCTCGATACAGCTAAAAAATATGCCCCTTTAGAACTTAAAATAATTCGAAGGGAATCTATAGAAAGACTTCAGGAATTAACTGTGAAACTGTCTAGTCATTTCATATAAAAACCACGAGCGCTTTTCACTCTCGTCAATCCAAGTGTCAATCAGGCTTACGCTTGCATTGTCTCTGTGATCTGAGCAAACTTGGCGAACCACACGCAATGAAGTGGTGAAGGCTCTGTTATCTTGGCAAAGTTCAGAGAGCATATCTTGAGGTGTCACAAAGTCGGCATCGTTGTCGGCAATGCGTTGCATCCGTGAAACATGACCGATTGAATGTAGAGTTGTGCCTCCAACCTTTCTAACCCGTTCTGCCATTTTGTCTGTCATTTCAAAAATTTCATGAGCCTGCTCATCAAGCATGAGATGAAGGTCACGAAAATGCACGCCACTCATATGCCAATGAAAATTTTTTGTTTTAAAATAAATTGCATAGACATCTGCCAGGGCCAAGTTCAGAGCTGCTGAAATATCCTTTGTCGCTTTTTCACCAAGATCAGTCGGTGTTCTTAAAGGCGCTATCCGAATATTACGCTGTTTTTGTTGTTGATTTTGTGGATCCATTCAAACCTCCAGAAAAAACTATAAACTGGAGTTTAAAAAAATAAACGGACTGATAAAAGAGAATGTCAAAAACCATGAAATCAAGTTGGCCAAGCTAATCCAACACTAGGTTGATTTTGGAACCCAGCGATTACAAATTCCTTCACCTGCAACACAATACCCTGGAATAAGACTGCAGCTGCCCACCTTAAGACTCTGTTTTTCACCGATAAACTTTTGGATTCTTCTCAAGTTTTGCTTGATCTTCCGGGGTTTCAATTCCATGATCCAAGGCGTTTCGAATCATATGCACCAGAGCATCACGCAACGAGGCTGATTTTTCTTTGCTTAGGTAAACCTCGTCACCGGTAATTGAAAACTCAACATTTTTTTCTAAGCCGATCGCAATGTCTTGAGCCATCGGCAAGAGCTTTTGGCACATGGTTTTGATGGGTTGATCCAAAAGGACACCAAAAATCGTTTGAATTTTTTGAGTCAAAAACTCTTGTCCATTTGGGGTTCCTTTGCTCAGTTCATCCAGGTGAACTTTAAGCACGTTCATCAGATCAAGCGGAACTTCAACGGTTTGCTTTGCATCCCTAATATCCTTATGGGAGCTTCCGTTGGACTTCATATATGGATTTGAAATACCATAAATTTTATTGGCCATTTTAAAGGCAAAGGCCAATGCGATCTCTGCATTACTCAGGTTTTCGATAATCTCGCGAACGGGTCCGGATGAAAACGCATCTTCTCCATCAATCATTTCTGTCAGTTCGAGGACAGCAGCTTCGGTAAAATGAAAAAGCTCCGACAGACTATCAAAACCGTAGACTCTAGCATTTCCTTTGAGTGTATGCAGAATTCTAAATAGCAATTCACGAGCACTTCTATCTTGATCTTTATCTAAGACTTGTAAAAGTTGCCGACACTCAGCGACCTTAATTTTATTTTCAACAAGATAGGGTTCGATATCCTCGCGGTGCATTTCAATCAGTGCCTTAACAACGTTGATGCGCCACTCCTGTTTTTAAAACAATTTGAGCCGGCAATCTGGACTCTGAAAGGATCCATTGCACTTCATCTTCATCAAAGACAGTTTCTAGGGCGAAATTTGTTTTGGTTGCAATTTCGCCTCGAAGTTCTCTTGGCTCAAACAAAAGATTCAAGAAATTCTTTTCTACAATATCTTGATTAAAAACCTTCGAAGAATGATTTGAAACCGGCGAAATAACCTTTAGAGACTTATCAATTGAAAAGACGGCTTGGCGCATATTGTGCATCAAGTTTGAAATGGGCAAAAGCGAGATGCTCAAAAAATTCATCAAGTAATAGATCAATGCTAGAGTTAAAATAATTCCGAGCACAGTAAATAGAATGCCCATCCTGGTCGTGAAATTCAGCAAATTCTTTGCTTCAGCTGTTTCCGACTCCATATCCCCTTCGACTAGCTTGTCAATTTTTTCAATTCCGGCCTTAAATTTATCGATATCAAAGTAAACCTTTTTTAAAAAAACTAAACTCTCACCTTTTTTACCTTCCATCAGATTTATGGTCATTTCTCTACAATTATTATTGATCGTAGAAAATATTTTTCTGACGTCATCAGTCAATTCAAGGATCTGACTGGAATTTTTATTATCGCTAATGTTTCCGGCAATCCATTTCAATTTAGAAAGCGCCTGATCAAATTGTGCTGCCAAAGCGTCGTATTTTTGTATTTCTTTAACAAGAATATCTAAATCTTGATCACTTCCCAATTGATAATAGATTCCGATGATCTCAAGGCCCGTGTGTTTCAAAACATCGGCAGCAAGAAATTCTTTGAAATAAACGTCGTGGATCTTTTCAAAAGTTGATGATCCCTTATGGGTTGCGTAAACTGAGAAAAGACCAATTGCCAATAGAATGGCAAAAACACCCAAAAAAACTTTCGTTGTTTCAGAGCGAATTGTGCGCTCTTTTCTAGAATTTGGACCAAGATTCTCAATATTTTCGACACCTGTTCCTAAATTCATCTTCTATAACCCTACCGAATCTCTTACCAATTTGATGTCCACTCTGAGGAAAGAACATTATAGCATCTTCGAATGAACAATGAAGGTCAGCGCATAAAAATGGACCTATGTCGAACACCCGAAGCCATTGAGAGCCTGAAAAAAGCCCAAAGCCCCAATTTTTGTCACTTTGCTCATCTTATAAACAGGCCAAGTCCCGTTTAAGCACATCTCAATCAATAAGAGCCATGGCATTCACATTGCTAAGTTATCTAGCGTTGCAGGTATAAATCTGCTGAATTCTAACTTTGATACGCTATATGGAGGATATCACGATGGAGTTTTTACTTTCTTTAGGCCGTGCTTTTACATCTGCTGATGCTTTTTGGATGTGGGCAATATTAGCAGCCCAAATTGTTTCTGTGGCGATCATGCTTGAGCGCTCACTGGCCCTGTTTGTTAACCGCAAGGACAATCAAAAAGAGCTATCGAGATTGCTTGCTGAAGACATTCGCTCAGGACAACTTGAAAAGGCCTTGCGCAGGTCTTTACAATTGAGCGAAAAAGATCCCTTAAGGACCGTCGCTTCAGCTGGGATTCAAGCGGCCATGGATCTTGGTGGCAAGGAAGAAATTCAATTAAAAATGGATGAAATCCTGCTCGAAGAAACTTCACGAGTTGAAAAGCGCATTGGTTTTCTTGCGATGTTTGCCAACGTGGCAACGTTGATGGGACTTCTTGGAACCATCACGGGTTTGATTCACTCTTTTGCTGCGATTGCCAATGCCAATCCTGCTGAAAAAGCCACTATTCTTTCTCAAGGAATTTCCTTGGCGATGAATACGACCGCTTATGGTTTGATCGTCGCAGTTCCTGCTTTGATTATGTATGCAGTCCTGCAAAACAGAGCCACTCGTTTAACTGATGATTTGAATAAAGCTGCACTGAATTTATTTATTCAATTGGGTTTCCATTACGAACCAGTCTCTAACAAAAAATAAGAGGTGATTTATGAGCAACAAAGAATTGAATTTTGAAATCAATATTCTGCCAATACTAGACATTTTATCTGTGTTGATTTGTTTTCTGTTGCTCACCGCTGTTTGGATTCAAATTTCCACAATAGACACGAAGCAAGCCATTGGCGACAATTCGCTTTCTAACGGAAAGAATCCACCCTCTCTCTGGGTCACTCTAGAATCTGATGGAGCTATCCAACTGTCTTTGCGTGATTTACCAAAAACCACGCAAGCCAAGGTTCGATTAGAGTCTCGCTTAGCAAAAACCGGAAAAGGTATTGATTGGACTGCCCTGGAATCCAAGCTTTCTGATTTGAAAAAGAATATTCCAGAACTTAAGACCGGGATCGTTCATCCAGGAGCTCAGTCAGCTTATGGTGATGTGATTAAAATCATGGATCAATTGAAACAAAATCAAATTGAGGGCGTGGGCTTAAGTCCACTGGGGTAGTCATTATGAAAAATACTTTTTTAACCAGCTCAACAAGAAGATCACCACTCTTAGAGGCGCTCAGCCTTAAGGGAAGCAAATCAAAGAACTCACTGCTGCGTAAGGATTTGGCCATAGCCCTTCCCTTGACGTCTTTGATCGATGCTTTTTCAATCATCGTGATCTACCTTTTGATCGGAACTCAAAACAGCGGAGTTGAGTCAGAGCTTTCTGGAAATTTAAAATTACCTCAGGCCACTCACAGCCAAGCTGTTGAAAAGAAATTCGCTGTGTTGCGAATTGAGCAAGGAACTTATTTTTTGAATGATCAAGTGGTCCCTAAAAAATTGCTTACCGAAAAGCTTTCTGAACTTAAAAGAAACACGATGGAACAAAACAAAAAGCAGAACATCACTCAAGACATTGAGTTGATGGTTCAGGCTGACACAGAGATGAAATATGCTGACTTGGACCCATTATTAAGAGCAGGCTCACAAGCCGGCATTGAGAAACTAAAATTTGCAGTGGTGCCAAGACCATGAAAACACACAGCCGATTACAGATAATCTCCATGCTTTTGGTTTTCATGATCCTGGTGTTGATCACTGGTTTGCTTTTTCCAGAATCAGTTTTCGCTGACAAAATGAACGATAAAACACAGGACCTAGTGATCAGTAAACTTCAGCATGTTTCTGATTCCATGGACCACAATGACCCCTCTTGGTTGCCGACACAACAGCGGCTTGCTGACGTGCTTGCAGAACGCGCCAGGTCTCGTTTCATGCTTGAAGTTGAAAGCAACTGTGACAACTGCAAAGGATCTAAAGAAGATCGCAAGCAGGCCATAAAAATCTATCAGAACTTAACCGAAGAACTGCCTCTCAATGAGCATGGTCCTTTGCTTTTTCAATTGGGTCATCTTTATGAAATTGGTGGCGAACCAGATCAAGCTATTTCACTTTTTGAGACCATCATCAAAGATGCAAAACAAAAATCAATATCCAAATCCATCCTCACCAGATCCCGGTCCGAGCTGGGTGATTTGCTATTTAAAAAGGGCAAATTCAAGGATGCCCTCGGACATTACACAACAGCACTCAAAGACAATGAACTAGAAAATAGAACTCTGATCACCTACAATATGGCTTGGTGTGAATTTAACACCGGCAAGCTCAATGCAGCGATTTCCACCTTAGAAAAAATTCTTAATCATCCTGAAGAAATAACTAGAAATTCAGACACAGGAAACTCCTACGATGTGGTCTTTCACGCTGACATCGTTCGAGACCTTGGGACTTTTTATTCCCGTCGAAATATCACCACCAACGAGATCTTAACCTATGAGGGCTTCACGCCTAAAGACAGCCGCAAAGAGCTTATTTTAAATTTTGCTCAAGAGGCTGACCGAGTTGGCCAAAAGCAGGCCGCTCATGATATTCTAAATCGCTACTTAGAAATTCCCGATCTTTCAAAATCAGAACGCCTCGAGGCCTTTGTGCGACTTGCACAAATAAATTATGACCGTGGCGAGGTCACTGAATCCACTCTTGATTTTGCAAAAGCCTCAGCCGCCTTTAAGGCCAATGACTGTGATGACAAATCCAAGTGTCAAGATCTTCAAAAGACAATGAAAAGGTATGTCACTGAATTGCATCGCTCTAAGAAGACTAAACCAGACCAGGACCTTTTGAATGCTTATATGACTTATGTTAAAACATTTCCTAATGACAAGGAAATGATTCAACGGGGATCACAGGTTGCCATAGCTTTAAACAACTATCCTATGGCTATAGCCATGTATCGCGGAATCAGCGAGAGCGATGCTTTTAGTAAAGACGAAAAAAATGAAGCCTTACTGAATGAAGTGGGCGTCGCCGAAAAATCTCAAGATGCAAAAATATTGGCAGAGACCTATGCCCATTTCCTGAAATATGGAACAAAAAATGAAAAGTTTTTTCAGATCCGCTATCAGCAGGCTTATCTTCTTTACACTCAAAAGAAAACCAAAGAATCGACAGACTTATTCAAAGATCTTAGTTTTGATAAAGACGCTCCCTCTGAGCTCAGAAAAAAATCTGCTGATTTAGCCCTAGACAGCTTAGCTCTGTTGAAAAAAGATGAAGAATTAAGAACTCAAGCGGAGGCGTATTCAGAGATCTTTCCAGCTCATAAAAATGAGTATCTTGGAATTGCACGAAAAGCCTTGATGAATCAACTGGCAGCGGTCAGTAACAATCCTAAATCCACGACCTCAGAATTAAAAGCGGTCTTTAAAGCTGTGCTTAAAACTTCACTGGATGGAGCCTCAGCCAAGGAGCGCAAGCTCTTCTATTCCAATTTAAGCATCCTTGCCCAAAAACTCAATGAAGATGAAGTCTATATAAATGCCATCAGTGCCTTAATAAATCTTCCTGAAATCAATGATGTGCAAAAACAAAAATATATCACTCAGCTTGTAGGACATTTTGAGCGTAAACTTGATTTCAAAAATGCTTACAAATTCACCCTGAAGCTTGGTCAAGAAAAAATGACCACCAAGGGCGCAAGACGAGAGCTAGAAGTTCGCTTAGGCACACTGGCTGACCTTGCTGACAGTCCTGACTATAGCCCCACAATTCACTACAAAAAAGCCCTTGAGTTGGGCTTGACAGGGAATCGATCCCTAGTACTTCGAACAAGGCTTGCTCTGCTTTCTGAAAATCCAGCCAGAGAACTCAGACTTCAATCTAAGGAACTTAAGCAGAAGCCTGAATTGCTTAACGACACTGCATTATTAGTTCTTGCAAGATCAGGTCTCTCGACGGATTTAAAAAGTGTGTTGGCCATTAAGGAACTTAAAAACAAATCCGCGGCTCAATTTGTCGAAAAATCAAGCTTCTATGAAACACTGGGAAATTTTAAAGAGCGGCTATCGAAAGCCAAAATCGATCATTCGAATGCCCAAGTGATGCAAAAAAATATCCAGCAACGGATGAGCTTATTGAAAACAGCCGATGACAATTTAAAGAAATCTCTGGCTTTAAAGGACATCACCGCTGAGATATACGCATTGAATATCCTTGTTGAAGAAAATCAACGCTTTGTGCAAGATCTTGCCCATCTTGATATTCCTCGAGAATTGAATCCAGCTCAAAGACGAAGCTACCTCGATTCCTTAAAAATGAAATCGAAACCTTTTGTCTCGAAGGCTGTCATTGCCAGACAAAGAATTCAGGAAATTTGGAATTCTTCCAGAGGGCTTGCTGAACTTGCTGCTGAATACAGAAAAGCACGTCCAGAAATTCAGACTTTGCTTACAAAAGAAATCCATATCCTAGAACAAGTTCCTGGTAATGGTTTTCAAAAATCTGAACTCTTAAAGGCTGTCAACTCACCCACTGTTTCATTGAGCACGCTGCAGGCGGCACGAAACTCGGTTTCAGACAGCCCCGACAGTCTGCAAAAGATCGAAAATTTAAAAGTTCTGGAACTTAAAGTCGGCCATCCCTTGATGCCCTCTTATTTAGAGGCTCGCTTGAGTCATATTCAGAAAGGAATACGACTATGATAAAGATCTCTCTTCAACTCACAAAGCTTAAACAGCTTTTCATTCGCCTCTCACTCATTATTTTTAATGGACTGATGGCTTTTGCACTGATTTTGGTTTTGCTCCCCTCTACAAAATCAGCGGCTGCACCAAAAAAAGCGGTGACAAAAAAAGTCCCAGCAGAAAAAAAAGACGCTCAGGCCAAACTTGGGACTTCTTTTAAATTCAATGGCTCAAATCTCCACGGTAAATATCAGAGCTCAATGGGTTTAAGTGCCGCAGTAGAAAATGATAAGTTATTGGATGATTTATTGGCTGGAAGAAAAAATTTCAATGATCGCATTGAACAAGATCAACAGAGAAATTAGGAAGTTATAATATGGGAACTGCAAAGCTCTTAATACTAGAAAACCAATGGGGTCAACAGGTTCGGACCTTCTCTGTCGAAGGTGAATCGCTAAATATAGTTTACCTCAAAGACAATCGGCGGGTGGAGGCCTTTTCTTCACTCGATGACCTTGATAAAAATAAAGTGGCTTACACTTTATTGACCAACTTCAATGTGTCCTCCGTCTCACAAGCCGGAGTGCTGCTTGATGGCGTAGGCGCGGTGCGCTTAGCTGACACAAAAATATTGCCCAGTCCTATTCATGAACTTTCAGATGAAAGGGATGAAGCCGAACTGACAGGTTATTTGAAAAAATCAGCTGCCGGACATTTGGCCATCGTGCTTTTACTGATGCTGGGCTCTTGGGCTTGGGTTTACTTCACAAAAAAAGAAGAACCTCAATTGGTGACTATAGTTTTACCTCAAACTGAAACTAAAGTGGCTCCAGAAAAAAGACCCCATGTTAAAGTTTCGGAAAAAAAGTTGAAGCCAACAAATCGCGTGGCTCATCATAAAATTCCGCAACCCTTAAAAACAAAACCCTACAAGACAAACACGGCCAAAGCTGTGGATGTCCAACGTGTTGGTGCACTCGCGGCTCTGGGTGGAGTTCGCAATGGAACAAAAGGCTATGAAGGCCTTGACGTCAATTCGATGAAAGCAATTCGTTCTGCGGGGACAGGCAACGGCGGAGGCGGCGTTGGCTCTGCAGGTCGCGGCGGCATGAAAGGCTATATGACCGGCAACGGCATGATTGCAGGCAGCCCTGGAAGTGGCGGACGCGCAGAATCTGCAGGGGGCTACGGCACCCGTGGCACTGGTGGCGGAAAAGCTGGATATGGAAAACTCAATAAAGTGGGCGGAATCTCTGCGGTCAGTTTACCGCTGGACGATGAAGCGACGGTCGAAGGTGGACTTGACCGAGATCAAATCATTGCAGTCATCAACAGCCATCAGGGACAAATTGTTTATTGTTATGAACGAGGACTGCAAGCCGCTCCACAGATCAATGGTCGTGTGGCTGTCGATTTTGTCATTGGACCCTCTGGACGAATCACAACGGCAAAGGTGGCTCAGTCTTCTTTGGGATCCCGTTTTGTTGAAAATTGTATGTTAGAAAAAATGCGCACTTGGCAGTTCCCGCGACCCGTGGGCAAGGTCAATGTTGATGTTCTTTATCCCTTTGAACTGACTCGCGTAAGCAGTCGATAGTGAGAGGTATTTATGTCTAAAATGATGGATAAAAAAATGACGACTCTTCCAAATTCTAATAAATTAATCGCTGGTGTTAAGATTTTAACAACAAGCTTGCTGCCCTTCGGATTTCTAGGCATCGGCTGCGGAAACTTTGATAAAAATCCCGTTCCCTCAGAACAGGGCGTATCCTTGAATGATCTTCGCACCCATGCGAAAGATCTAAACCAACGAGGTCCTGAAAAGCCACGTGTGATTACAGAAACAGTGATCGTCGAAAAACCTCAAGTGGTAGTGCGTGAGGAGTCCTCAATTGATGAGAAATTCATTATTATATCCCCAGAACCTTCTATGACTTTCAACGAAGGTCAAAGCTCGAGCTTTAAAGTGCGAGCTCAGGTTCTGATCCCGGGGGCACAAATCAAGCTCAAAGCCCAAGGCCTTCCTGAAGGAGCCACCTTCACGGCATCGACTTCAGAAAAGGGTCTTTATATATTAGCTTGGGCTCCAGATTTTTACACTTTGCCACCCAATGACAACATGAAGATGATTACAGTCAAAATTATTGCTGACATCTCAACAACTGCGAAATCACTAGCTGCAGCACAAATTCAGGGCTTAACTCGTGAAAAAAACATCGATCTTGTTGTTTTCAGAAATCAGCATGCCCCTTCACAACTGACCATTGAAAATCTGCCTTCTGAAATTACAGAAGGAGAAATTATAAAATTCTCGGTAATATCCACGGTTCCAGATATTGATGGCAGAACACCCTTCTTGCCAATGATCAATATCTACTCCGATCAAATGAACTCTCTGTCCGGAAGTAACATTAAAGAGCTGGACGGATCTCGCCATGTGTTGACGGATCCAAGTCAAAAATCCGTAGAGTATGTGGGGAATTCAAAATGGAAATTCAACCGAATTTTTGATACCAAAAATATTCCTTTGCAACCACAAGTTTCTCAAAACAACGAGCCTGCAAAAAAAGCGGATATCACGAATCTGCGCTTGAGCTTTAAGGTGTCGAGCCCCAATGGCCGCGCAGGTCCAGAAACATTGGTTCAGTTGAAAGTTCATCATCTAGAAAGCAAAACAGACAATGCGCCAGAAGCGAATCTAGTGGGTCAACCTGAGACTCTGCCTGAACCAAAACCTGAAAATAAAACTGAAGGCAAGCCCAAACCAAAAACAGTTCCAAAGCCAGTCAAAGGAAATCGAAAATGAAAAAAATTAAATTTATCAACTTTCTGATTATACCTTCCTTAATTTGGATGACGGCTGGAAGTGTTGCCCTTGCTGCCTCAACTCGTTCGGTTCAAGAAACTCCAGACCTCAGTGAAGACATCGATTCTTTGGGTGGCAATCAAGAGCTCTTAGAGATGGCTCGGAAAATCAAATCTGAAACTCGCTCTCGGATTGTTCAAGAACGCCTTGTTTCAAGAAACAACAAACTTGAAGTGGGACTTTCTTATGGTGGAGTCCTGGGCGGTGATGCTTACCTTAAAACACAGAGCGCTTCGGTGCAGTTGGATTATCATATCACCCCTCGCTGGTCTTTGGGTGCTCGGTACATCGATTATGGGAACTCATTGACCAATGAAGGCCAAAGAGTTTTTGATCAAGCCCGAAAAAATTATCAAGCCGGTGCAACTGGATATGCCGTCGATATCGACTATCCACTCAATGCCAAACTTGCCGTCTTAAATTGGTACCCTATTTATGGCAAAACAAGCTTCTTGGATATGGGAATCAACCAGTTTGACGTTTACATGCTTCTGGGTGGTGGTGCCATTACTTTGTCTAGCAAAGACACCAGCCTGATGACAGCAGGTGCAGGCATCGCCTTGTGGATGACAAAACATCTCACGGCTCGCGCAGAGCTTCGCTATCAAGCCTATGAAGACCAACCAGTCACAGGTTCTCGTCAACTTGATGTCGGAGCTGCCACAATAGGAATTGGATGGATTTTATGAAAAGTAAACCCTTACTGATCACTCTATTGATTGCACAATGTTGCGAATCCATTTCTCTGGCTGACGCGACAAGCACGGCTCAGCCCTCTGCAATCACAGAACAACTTCCAGAAAAAATAGCCGAGTCCCCGACAGAAAATTCCGCTCTCACGGCGCCCACTGATGTCCCCAAAAAGGGCATTCCCTTTTCAGTCAGCTCTTGGGGCTCTGATTTTAAGTCAGCTCTGAGCGGCAATAATGCTGAGGCGATAAAAACCTTAACTAGCTTTAGAAATTTAGAGAAATCTCTGGCTAGCTCCACGGATAAAAAATCAACTTTGTCCAACGAAGTTGAAAATAAAACAAAACTGCACAAAGCACGAGAGCTTTTTGCCCAAGCCGAATTTGATTCTGCCATAGAGCTTTACAATCAAATCCCAAGGGGCAGTGATTATTGGTTTCAAGCCGTCGAAGAAAAAGGCTGGAGTTTTTACCGAAAAGGTGAAGCTGAAAAAGCCATAGCTCAAAGCAAAACTTTGCTGAGCCCTCCTTTTTCAGAATTGGTTTCATCGGAAGCCTATTTTCTGCAATCACTGAGTCAACTGAAGCTCTGTGATTACAAAGGCATTTTTGTCACGCATCAGCTGTTTAAAGAAAAGCAAAAAAGTCACATCTTAGAAATTCAAAAATTGGCAGCCTCAGGAATGAATGACGCTTTACAGACTGTCGTTGAAAAAACAGATGCGCTCCCTTTGCAAGGCAATGAAATCACCGAAAGCCTGCTGCATCTGCCCGCTTTTTATTATAAAGATTTAAGCTTCCAAGCGGAGTTGATGCGCTTTAAGCTTTCTCAAAAAGGTCTGAACATCTTGGCTGAGGAATCAAGCCACATTGAAGCCCTACCAAAGTCTTTGCTAAAATCATTGCCAAAGAACTTAGAAAAAATCAACCAAGAGAGTTTTGAAAAATTGAAAACTCGCATGGCAGCCCTTGCAAAACAAGAAGTTGAAGCCAACCACAAGATTATTCAAAAATTAAATTTAATCGAAGTTGAAGCCATTCAGCGCATTCACACGGATCTCAGCATTAAAAATGAACTTTACTCGAAGGGTAAATTTAGGTCCACGAATGCAGACCAATTAATATTTATGGATGACGGACTCCCTTGGATTGATGAATTGGATAAATTTGAAGTGATCGCCAAGTCTTGTCCGCAGAATTTAAGGAGAAAAATGTGAAAACTCTCATCACTCCGATTATTTATGTTTTGGCTTTTGTCTTGTTAAACGCCTGCAGTCCGGAATCTTCTGAGGTCAGGGCTGTTAAGCCACTACAGCAAGCTCCTAAGCCTTTCATTCCCCAATACGGCAAAATTCAAGATCAGACTTTCCAATGGATCAGTGAAGATGGTGGCCAAAGTCAGCTCGAATTCAATCCTCAAGTGGATATTTTATTTGTCAGTGACAATTCTGACAGTATGAAATCCGCTCAAGAAAATTTAGTTCACAACATCGGACAATTCACTTCTGGAATGATCAAAAACAAGATGATTGATTATCACATTGGTGTGATATCATGTTGGGACAGTTCTGAACGATATGCTAAAACCAAAAATAACGCCTACAACATTGGCGACCTGCAGTTTGCAAAAACAGCGCAAGGTCAAAGCACCAGCAAACGTTTTATAGAAAAAGCTGACTCGGGATCTGCATCCTTGGCCCAAACTCTGAATATCGGAGTGGCCTCCTATAAATTGGGTGGTCCTGAAGTTGAAGAATTTTTCTCTCCCTTAGCTGCGGCTATTGAACAAACTGGCCATGGCGCCAGCAACGAGAATTTTTTTAGACCAGAGGCCCAGTTGGTCGTCATTTTATTGACTGACGCAGACGATTCAACAAGTCGCATGAGCCCTGAACAAATGGCTAAAATGCTCGTAGAATTTAAGGGCGGAAAAGCCAACAAAGTTTCAGCCTATGGGGTTTTAGTACGGGCACAGGACGCTGATATTTATAAAGACTGGGATCTTCGCATCCATCCGAAATACCATCCTGAATGCTTTGACATGACTTCAAAAACTCCAAAGAACAATGGTCAATGCAAAGGCTTTGCACCTGAGCGCTTAGAGCAATTTATCGTTGCTGCCAATCATGACGCAGGAACTCCAAGTCAGACTCACAATAAATATATCATGAGCATCACAGCTAAGAATTTTGGTTCAGAGCTAGGTAAGATTGGCGAAGACATCACCGTAAAAACTCTGCAAAAAGAGATTTTTCTGACGCAAAGACCTCGTGTCGACAAATCCGGCCAGCTGATGGTCAGAGTCAAATATGGAACTGACAAGCAAATCGCAGCAGGCAAAGCTCAAGCCATCGAGAAAAAGCAAAATGGCGGCTGGCTCTATGATCCAGAAAACAACTCCATTGTGATTTCTGGTCAAGTTCACTATGAATACCAAGAAGGTGCTCATTTTGCGGTGGATTTGATTCCTTTGACGCTCAAGCAATAAGATATTGCTTGAATTAAGGTAAAAAAATGATGACCCTTCAAGAATTAAGACAAGAGATCGACAACTTGGACCACGAGGTCATCGCCTTAATACAAAAAAGAATGACTTTGACCAACAAAGTGCAAGCTTTAAAAACTAAAAACCAACTTCCCGTTGAAGATCTTCAACGGGAAAATCAAATATTGAATAGTCTTTCAGCCCAATTTCCTGAAGTCCCTTCAGGTTTAATTAGCGATATCTATAAAGTTATATTTAAATATTCTAAATTAAATAAACTGAACCCTTAAAATATATCTATTTTCCCATGATCATAGGAAAATAGATCTCCTGTGCAAGATTTCACACAAAAAAACACGTTTTTTCATACGATCGTGTGAAAAAATGCCCGATAACACACCTCCGTGACTTGACAGACAGGCCTATTCCTACGATCATAGGAATATGAAGAAGATAGAAAATGACATCAGTGCACTTGGCAAAACGATTAAAAGACTAAGAGTCTCCCAAAATTTGAGTCAAAATCAGCTCGCTCAATTGGCGGGCGTTAGTCTTAATCTCATCAGTCAAATTGAATCAGGAAAACCGCGTGTGCAATTCATTAAGCTTCTTCAAGTTTTAAACGCATTAGGACTGCAGTTGCATGTTGAACTCGGTTCTACCCATTTGGTTATTGATAAAAAACTCATCGCGCAAGAGAATTAGGAGCACGACTCGTGGAAAGTAAATCACTTGCAGAGTTAAAGATCTACAAAGGTGAAGAATTCGCTGGACTCCTTAGGCGGCGGGCCGATGGCGGAGCTGAATTTATCTATGACAAAGCCTATCTCTCTCAACCGGACACTCGTGATTTGTGCCTGACCATGAAAAAAAGATCGGAACCTTTTATTCAACATGGTGTAAACCTGCATCCCTACTTTGCAGGGCTGTTACCAGAAGGATTGCGACTCAAATATCTTTTACAAAAAATCAAAACCTCTCCCGATGATCTGTTTTCAATTTTTGCGGCCATAGGGCCTGACTGTATTGGCGACGTGTATGCACAAAGCAACCCACCTAAGACCTCAGCGGACTTAGCAGCTCTTCCCTATTGGAATGAGATCAATTTTTATGATTACTTTCTTTCTTCAATAAGAGACTCCCCTATCTCCGATCCCAGTGGGTTTGCAGGTGTTCAGGAAAAAATATCGGCTTCGATGATTTCCCTCCCCTTCGCGACACAAAACAAAGGCTCTTATATTTTAAAGTTGAATCCTAAAGATAAGCAAAATCTAGTCTACAATGAATGGATCTGCCTCTACTTAGCTGAACTTTGCGGGCTTAAAGTCAATGAATATAAGTTAATAAAGGATCGCGATGGAGATCTGGGATTATTGGTTAAGCGCTTTGATCGTATGATTAAGGATAGAAAGCTCATTCGAATTCACCAAGAAGATATGTGCCAAGCGCTCAATTTATTTCCCGCCGAAAAATATCGAATTCCTTTAAAAGATATATTTAGCTGTGTTCAAAAACACACGACCGCACCATTGATTGAAATGTATCATCTGCTCAAACTCGTCGTGTTCTCTTATCTACTTGGCAACGGTGATTTGCACGCCAAAAATATCAGCGTCTATGAATCGCCTGCTGACGGCCGAATTGGCCTGACACCAGCCTATGATTTGATTTGCACGCTCTTGTATGGCGATCAAAGGATGGCGCTAAAAATGGATGCTAAGGATGCTAATTTCAACCGCAAAGACTTTATTAATTTTGCCACGCGTTTTGAATTAAAAAAGGCCGCTATAGAGGGTGCGATTGATGATGTCTTAAGAAAATTTAGACAACACCACCATATTTTATTTTCCATTCCCATGTCTGAAAATCGCATGAACTTTCTGGCGAAGGAGCTGACATTGAGAATGAATTCTCTCAGTGGCAATGAGATCTTACCTCAAAAAAGCGAACACAAGAATAAAGCGGCTAGGCTTGTCTTTAAAAGATGACCTGTATTTTGCACTACGGCCCCCCCTCAAGTCCAGGGATCCTCATAGGGCCTATAAACGCCCCTAACCCAGACCTTGCACGCCTAGCTAGAAATGACTTGGCTAGCAATCTGGAGTGATTTTGCCACAAAAATCATCGACAACAACTCACCCTTGTTCTACCCTGAGGGCGAATTTTTTAGTCCAATGCAATTTTACTTTCAGCTTTCCTCAAAGAGAGCAAAAAAAGGATACTGCTTATATGACAGCAACTCATGATTCCATGAATTCCATGGCGCCAGCCAAACAGAGCCAAAATGAACTCGGCCTTTGTGGTATTGATTTTATTGAATTCAGTGGCCCCAATCCACAATCTCTTGAAGATCTTTTCTTAGCTTTTGGCTTTTCAAAAATTAAAAAGCACAAAGTGATGAATGTTGATTATTTCAAACAAAATGACATTCACTTTTTTGTAAATCGCCAAACCAACAGCACGGCAGAGACTTTTTCTAAATTGCATGGAGCCTGCGTCAGCTCCATGGGCTGGAGATTTAAGGATCCCCAAGCTGCTTTTAAAAAAGCCATTGCTCGAGGTGCCAAGGCGGCTGAAGGCGATTTCAAAGCTGCCAACGGCGAAAATATTCCTACAATTCTGGGAATCGGCGACAGTCTTATTTACTTTATGACTTCAGAGTCAGCACAAGGTGAATATTCAGACCTTGGCTTTGTCACCCACCCTCATCCGATTGTGCAAAAGCCGAATGGCTTCTTGGCCATCGACCATCTGACAAACAATGTCTACAATGGCACAATGAAAGATTGGGCAGATTTTTATAAAAATATTTTTGGCTTTGAAGAAATTCGCTATTTTGATATTCGCGGGGCTAAAACGGGTTTGACTTCCTTTGCCTTGAAATCACCTTGTGGGACTTTCTGCATTCCGATCAATGAAGCGAAAGAGAGCAAATCTCAAATCAATGAGTACCTTGATGAATACAAGGGACCGGGCGTTCAGCACATTGCCTTCCTCACGGAAGACATTTTGAGCTCTTTGGAGTCATTAAAGGGCTCAAAAATTGAGACTTTAGATATTGATGACGAATACTATAAAGAAATCTTCACAAGATTGCCTCACGTCACTGAAGATCATCAAAAAATTAAAGACTTCAATGTTTTGATCGATGGCGATGACGAAGGTTATTTGTTGCAGATTTTCACAAAAAATATCATCGGGCCTATTTTCATGGAAATCATCCAAAGAAAAAATCACCATTCTTTTGGTGAAGGCAACTTTGGTGCATTATTTAGATCTATTGAACGAGATCAAATGAAGCGTGGAGTTTTAACTTAAATTTCAGCAGCAAAATCTTAATTTCCACGGAGTGTCTTGAGCTTTAAAATCTCAAAAAAACACCACTCCGTGGGAACTCATGACACTCATGCCTGCCCTCCAAAATCGGCATGGCCCTCGCCAATGGCTTCACCATTGAGCACAACCACATACTTAATTGGAAAAGCTTTAGAGAGCATTTCACTGACCCCACAATATTTTGTCTGAGAAAGTTTCACGGAATCTAGATAAATATCTTTGTCCACAGGGCCAGTGAGTTGGAATGTAAGAAGGGCCTCCGTAAACACGGCGGGATGGCGTCCTGTTGAACTGGTCACATCGACTTCGACCTCAAATTTTTCATAGGCCTGCTTGTGTTTCTTGAGGAGCGCTATCACATCCATTGCCGTGCAGCCACCAAGCCCCGCTGCGACCAATTCTTTAGGCGTCATGGCCTTGTTCTTGCCAATAGGGGCCTTTGCATCCATGCCGACCAGGTTGCCATCAGAGACGGCTTCAAATTGCATTCCCTCGTTCCAGGTGATCTTAGTTTTCATGATCGATTTCCTTTACTAGATTCAGAGCTTACTTTTTAATTCCAAAGAGTTCACTGATCGCTCGTTCAAAACTTTCAAATGGCATAAAGCCCGAGGACATGGCAGGCTCCCCGCTCATTGGGATGAATAAGATGGCAGGAATCCCTTTGATGCCAAATAAAACAGACAACTCAGGGGTCATTTCGGTATTCACCTTGTACACATCAACAAGATTGGAATAGCCCTCGGCCACTTCATCCAACACCGGTGCTAGAGCTCTGCAGGGACCGCACCAGTCCGCATAAAAATCAACAATGGCTGGTCGTGGGCCTTTAAAGGTCCACTCTTTGTGAGCCTCAAAATCGAACACCTTAGACTTAAAAGATTCAATATTTAGTGTCTCCATAAAGTAACTCCTTTGTATGTAATATATGACAATATTATAATATGTCAATACTTGAAAAAACCCCGCGAACAAGAAGGCCATCGAGCAATCTAACGGTTATGGCCTCGGTCTAAAGTCCCAGAATCAATTCTCAAATCGAAGAATATTTCCAGAAAAACTCGCTCCAATCAAACCTATAGCTTTTAAATATGGCGCAGGGCTTGCTTTACCCCCTTCGAACCCAATGAGCTTGCGAAAAGATGCAAAAGCCCAATTATTTAAAGGAAGATCTCATGAAAAAAATAAACTTAAACTTTCTATCTTCACTCAGCTTTACTTTAGCCTTTGTCTTAGTTTTACTTTCAGCCACGCCGTCTTTTGCTGGCTACATCTTTCCAGAATCACAACTCTCTTTGCATTCAATCAAATCAACCGAAGAAATTTTCAAAAGTGACCTCACCACCAAGCAAGATCTGATGACTGTCCTTAATGAAGGAAAAGAGTCCTCTGACTACTACCAAAAAATTGAATCTGAAAAATCGAAAACGGAATCTGAACTTTGGAATGGCCTCAGCTTTTCAATCGAATATTTAATCACGGCCCCCACCGCCTCCTTTGACCCTAAGATCTACTGGGGCCATCTCTTAACTTCCTATTTTTTCTCCAACAAACCCTTAACCAAGGTTTTAAAAAACATCAAAACATCTGGCGAAGCCAAAGCTCCGACAATCTCTTCTAACCTGATCCCCGACATTCAGTTTTCCCTGCAGGCGATCAATAAAGGGATGACGACTCTGGTTTGGAATTTTTAGATTTTCTGATGGAGTCTGGGGAAAGCTCGTCCAAGCCCCAACAAACATCTCAGCGAGCTCAAGAGGCAGCATAAAACTGCCGAACTTTTTTACATTCCTGACTTTAATTCACTCTGTGACCAGCGCGGTCACCACTTAATCCTTGAAATCAACTCCTTCGAAAAAGTCTGGGTATAAATAAACTCAGAAAACAAACATCAGCAATTAAGCTGACAAGATACAAGGAGCTCAAAATGATGACCCTTACCTGGCTTTTCACCACGCTGGATCTCTTTGAACAAAGTCGCAATCCGGAATTTCCTCAGTTCGAGGTTGTCCCCTGTCCACCGCTACATCCAAGGGTCTACTAGTACTTCTAGATGAGATGAGATTAGATTAGATTAGATTAGATTAGATTAGATTAGATTAGATTAGATTAGATTAGATTAGATTATATAATTATCAGGTAAATTTTTTTGAAAAGCTTCCACCTATTTTATTTAAAAGTTCTAAGCTATTCGTTTGCTTCCAACAATTCAGAAAATGGAATCAATTTAAAGAAGAACTCTTCGAGTTTTTCTTGATGGCTAGGATAAACTTCGCCCTCGTAAATAAGAACAGGTTTTAATGAAGATCTCTTAGGTATTTTTAATATTTTCATTTTAGCCTGAACTTCATTAATAACTGTGGCATCGATAATTTTTTTGCACTTTATTTCACAAAGGTAAAATACATCGAGTTGCGTATGAATAAAAAGATCTATCTGACATCCCCCCTTATTCTTAGTGCTTTTTCTTTGTGTATAAGGGGCCGCGCTGATGATATCTCTATCTTGAAGATTAAGATGTGAATATATCAAAGTTCGATTCGCCAGAATTAAATTTTCAAATTGATATCCCATTAAGTTATAAAATGATTTCAAATCAGACCAGCGAGAAATTTTTTTCCCGCCACTTTCAATAACTGCCTTAACTGGTTCAATCTGACTAAGATAAAATTTTACATAATTATCATTAACTCTGAGATAGCTATACTTGGAGGGCTTCCCATCAAAAAGAAAAGAGTGATCTCGCTTAAGAAAACCAGCAAGCTCAAGAATTTTAATATTTTCTGACATATCACTGTTCAGTGGAACCTTAAGAGCTTCTGCCACACCTGAAATCGTCACCTTTCCCTTTGAACAGATTTTTACAATTTTTTGCAAGACTTTGGATTTTTTTTGAAAAATTTCGTTAAAAATTTTATCAAACTCGTTGTATAAGAATCCACTTTTTTCAAAACAGAGGCGGACCAGATTTTTTTCTGCAGAGTTTTTTGAAAGCACTTCCTCGAGATACTTTGGAATTCCACCTGTAACAGATAGAATCATCATTTTTTCAAATGAACCCATATGTTGAGTCTTCACTGATTTCCAAAATTGATTTATTTCGGGTATAGTTAATTCATTCAAAGTTAAGTCTAATGACACTCTACCTTCAAAGGACTTATTCATCACGATTTCTTTTTCGATCCATGAGGACACCGATCCGCACAGTACGAGAATTAACTTATCATTTTTTTTAAATCCAGTATCCCAGGCATCTTTGATTTTTTCCGGAAAAAGAGGATCAAATCGACCAAGCCAAGAGATTTCGTCCAAAAGAATTATCCATTCCCCTTTTGTTGTTGCCTGAACTAATTCAAATAAAGCTTCCGTCCAATTCGAAAATGTTTTTTGACGGGAATTCGTTTGAATACTTAGTTTTGTAGAAAAATGCTCTAACTGAGATGCATTATTTCCGCCTTCTTTGGGGCCAAGGCCGGCAATTTCAATATAATTTTTAGCAGATTTGCCAAATTCCTCTATTAATCTGCTTTTTCCAATTCGTCGACGTCCTTTAACAACAACCAGGCTTGCCGTTGCTTTATCCTTAAGGTTTTCTAAATCTTTTAACTCTTTTTTGCGACCGATAAACTTCATTCGTAATTCCTCTGCAACTGGATATAACGCCAGTTGCAGAGGAATTGTATCACTCGCACAATTCCTCTGCAACTGGAACTTTAGCTATTTGCAGAGGAATTAGTGAGAGCAAACAGGGGGCCTATGCGGCGGCCACAGAATTTTGCGTGTTTTTAAGAAACTTATACCAGGCTGCGGGAATTCCCTATCTTATTATTTTAGCGTCCTCTGATTCCATAAACCAGATGGCAAAGGCTTCAACACCGCGAAGGCCCTGCCGGCCTTTGCTTGCTCAATAAGCTGATCCCAAAGCGGAATGAGACTCCCCCCCAAACAGGCCCCCGTGAGAAAACATAAAAAATCTGGTCCAAGATCTGCAGCAAGGCAAAGATTCTTATGCACCTAGAGACTTCAAAGACTTAAATAAAAATCATAAATTCATTCGTGGCAGGTCTAAGATTTACGCCATAAGCCTATAATGTCTTTAGTTATTAAACATGCCACTAACCTAAGTGGCATGCGGCAATTTATTTGTATTAAAGTAAATAAAGGTTTATTTCAAATGAATTCACAGCAAAAAAATTCTTTTTCTACCAAGGGTTTAAAGTTTATGCCAAAAAGAAAAACCAAGACACTAAATCGTAAAGTAAAACCTCGGAAAGAATCCGTGATTAAAAAAACCCAAAAAATAGATCCGAAGCCCACTTTACCGGCGGTTCATCCTTGGCGAATGTGCCCTTACGGTGAACATTGGGTCAAAACTCATCCCGAGGGCTCGGTGACAACTCGTCATGAACATTGTGCTCGAAATCCTTCAGGCAAGGATCAGCTTTATCCAAGGTGGCTGTTTGAAAAACGACGTTTACTTTCTTCTCATCTGAAAAAACCTGCCACTTGGTTGGAGACCATTTGGGATTACAAAGCGGTTGCGCGTGCCAAAACGAAGAAAAAAGCTGAGGAAATAAAAACGAAATTTAACAATTTATATGAGGAGCTTCAAAAATGCGAAAAAATATAGAAGGGATTGTTGTTTTTTTCTTCTTGCTTTTGAGTTCAATCATGTCCCGGGGAGCAGATAATGCTCATCTGGCGAAATTAAAATCAAAATTTCCAAATGGATTACTGAGTGATGACTATGGGGTATTGAATCTCAAGGACTTAGCCCTAAACGCTTGTCGTCTCAAGCCTCCTCCATTTATTCCTGGAGCAACCCATTCCTATCAATACTGGATTTGTTTTGAAAGAAAAAATGTTCTACCTACCTGTGATGATGAAGGTATTGATGAAACCGAGGGGCATATTGGACGTGTGAATATTGAGGCTCGCAATAAAGAAATGGTCTATCAGTTTTTTGAAAGTCGGCCGTGGCCAATTCGAGATTGCAGAAGTTTTGTAAAGGATCTGAAAAAGATTATGAAAGGAACCTCACACGCTTGCATTTCAGCTTCGAGTATTTCTAAAGAAGAAAAGAACGAAAAAGGACAAATGGAGCGCATCGGATTTCTCCATCGGTTTAAAACGCGCACAGGCTGTGAGGGCGAGGAATGTGAGTTGACTAAAAAATTCAAGAAAGAATATTGTCCCGAGTTTGAATGAGGATTTTGAATTTCACTTCTTTTATTCCTCTTTATTTTTTAGAACTTTTAAAACAGATGAACCACTAAGATATTTATAAATCACCAGGCCGATATCCACCTGTGTCTGAATCGTCATCAAAAACAAGACATCCGTTGCCAAAAAGCCTCCATGCGCTCCTTCTAAAGCAAATAACTTGCCATGAAAAACGGAAAGAGACTCAATCATTCCGCCTAACTCAGGAACCTTTAATCTGAATTTCACGACCAGAGAGCTCGCTAGAACAACACTATTCCAGTTTTAAAAATTTGATCTAAAATGGGTGAAAGCGTTTCCTTTTTCATGTATTCGAAATAATTGACTGGAATAACTTCAAGGGGCGCATCAATTTCATAGGCAATCTTGTTGATTCTGATGGAATCTTTTCTATTTATTTTTTTGAAATCTCTTGAAACAATAGCTAAATCGATATCGCTGTCTTTATGTGCTGTGCCTTTAGCTTGTGATCCAAACAAGATTATAATGTCAGGATGTATATTGTTTTTTAAAAGCAGAGCTCGATATTCTAAGGCTATTTGCTTAATTGCTCTAATGTCCAATCAATAAACTCCCTAGCTTTGGTTAAAAGTTTTTTAGTGTGTTTTGCTGTGGCTTTTTTATAGATTTCAAAATTCTCATCGGGATAGTGGCATCTCATATTGAAATCGTTAACTTCAATTAAAAAATCAAACTGCTCTTTCGAAAGTTCAAGGCCTGATAATTTGGCCAGATGAGAAAGATTGTGGACGTAAGGGGCATGATCTGATGTTTGAGCAACTATATAGGCTTTTAGTATTTTCTCTACCGAAAGATGGAGAAAAAAAATGGCTTGTACATACTGTTTAGCTTTAACAGCAATAGCCTCTGCAGATGAATAATCTAACTCAGAGCCAGTTTTCCAATATTCAACAAGTTTTTTTTTATTCGTTTTTGTCATGAGTTAAACCCGCTCCCCAAAGAGAAGAATATGACATACCAATCTATTGAGCAAGGACAGAGGATCGGGACATGAGGTTAAAAATGATTAACGCCGCGCAAAATTCAATCACAAAATGAAACTCAAATCGCCGAATTTAATGGCCGAGTTCTAAGTCTGGAGATGAAGAAGGTCTCTCCATCTAGGCTCGCTGGAATCTATGATTCGCTTAACTTTTTGACAATGCTAAATAAAATTCATAGTTGTCGGAAAATTAGGGCTGTATCTGAACCTGTGCCCAGGCTAAAATTTCAGAGCTTATTTTTAGAATCAACACCAAGTCTTCTTCAGAAATATCCTCACGCCCCTCTTCATAGCGTCGAATTCCTGCAAATTGCGAAAGAGAGCATATTTCTTGTGCATAGGGTGGTTGCGATTTTTCATCCAACAAAGAAAGTAAAATCTCAATTTCATGGGGGTGTCGAACAGGTTTTGACTGATGAATAAGAACAGCCTTAAGAGCCTTTTCTACCGCTTGCTGTGCCATGAAAATAATATTCTCATCGCGACCCGTTCGCAACTTCATTAAGTCTGTGCCAGATTTATAGTCACCGACAGCAATTGAAAGGAGCTCAACCGCATATTCTTTTTTATATTTTTTTATCAGTGCATTCATTTCAATTTCCAGTCTGGGTATAAATCAATTCCGTCTTGATGAATATCAAAGCTGACGCCACCCATTTCCTTTTTTTGGTTGTAAAACGAAAGTCGTAAAACAATCAAATCAACGGGCCAATCTGAAATGGCACCTTTCAAGTAAAGTTTATCCAAAAAATCCTTAGTTCGCCATTGATCAGGAATAATAACTGCGATATCGATATCGGAGGCCTCAGTCATTCTATCGTGAACAAAGGAGCCAAAGACTTTAACTTGAATAGCTTCATCCACTTCAACAAGGCGAAGGACGACTTTACGAAGAAGTTCCCTCCATCTAGGCTCGCTGCAATCTATTTTATGAATACGTGCAAGTGACATTTAAAATTATCCTCTAAAAGCTCATTAGTGGTATACTTTATAAAAGTACCCTCTCACTCATGGCAAGTCACGACCTACTCAGGAAAATCGAACCCTTTTTGAAAGTGTTCCTTTTGCAGCAGCTCAGTTTTCAAGGAGTGCTCGTTCAAAACTGGAGGCCTTCATTCCCATAAATTCAGCATCACTTTGAAGAGGGGAAGGTCCACGCATAAATCTAACAGTAAGTCCTGGGAATTTTATAGTGCGATGACTTGAAGAGGTCAGAAAGACTTCGTCATCTTTTGTGGGAAGATATGTCAGTGCAGTAATATGAGAAATCAGAAATGTGGGGACTTAGTATTCTGTGCAAATTCTGTAACCTGTAGTATGACTCTCAACGGCCAAGACGGTGGTCGTGATCACTGGCCAATGTAGGGTTATATCCATTTATTTAAAACTAAGTCCAAACAACAACTTTGAGCTGAGACATAAATAACGTAGAATCTAAAACAACAACATGAGAGGACCCTAGCATGAGCCAGACTCTACCTATTATTTTAAATTTAATTGCGGCGCTGTTTGGAGCTGTCGGGCAATTTTTTTATAAATCTGGCGCAGCCAAGATGAAAACCGTTCCAATTTATCAAAACGGATCTATTTTTTTTGGCGTGCTGTGCTTTTGCGTGGTGATGGTTCTTTTTGTTGTTGCCTACCGGCTGGGTGGAAAAATCTCGGTCGTCTACCCTATTTATGCCAGCACTTTTATTTGGGGAACCCTCTTAGAAATGATGATTGATAAACAGACCTTAAGTCTTCCGCAGTGGATTGGAACTGGTCTGGTTATACTGGGAATTTCTATGATTGCGGTGTTTTCAAAACCGATGGCTTGATTCATCTCAAAACCCAAGATCAAAACCAAGCACTAGAAATCTAAGCCTCAATTGAAACAATGCGTTCTTAATTTATCATAATGATCAAAAGTGAAATAAGCACCCAGAGTTTCAAAATCTGGAGGCTGGGGCAAATACAGGGCCGTTGAAACTCCCGCAGCCTGGCCTGCTTGAAGGTCAAAAATATAATCGCCCACAAATAAAAGCTCGTGCGCTTTCACAGCCAATTGTTTTGCGATCATATGCAAACCCTCGGGATGAGGCTTGGGATTGGCATCGTCTCTGGAAATGACAAGAGGAATATTTAGTTTATGCTTTTCAAGAGTTTTAAGCGCTGTGGCCCTTGAATTTCTGGTAAAGACTGCAAATGGAATTTTGAAATTTTCAAGATGAACTAGAAAATCAAAAGCATCCGCGATGACGAGGGATTCTTCGGCCCCCTTTTGTTCGTAGTGGTGCATGACATTTTGGGCTCGTTGCTTTTCGCTTGCACTCCATTGTTCAATTTCCTCTAAAAGAGGAGTCCCGTCGGGAAGATTCAATTCTTGATATATAGCCGCAAAATCAATTTTGGTGTCCACCAAAGTTCCATCTAAATCAAAGGCAAAAGCTTTAAATTTCACAAATCCCTGCTTCATTATAAAAAAATAAAATAATGTCTTCCCTGCTCATCAAAAACTTTTATATTTTTTTATTTTCCTTAAGCCAAGCCAATTCTTCATCGCTAAAAACTTCTGAACGCGTCAGAAATCGCAGCCCCTCCGAGCCATCCAGGGAAAACATTCCCCCTCGGCCCGGAACGACATCAATAATCAAATGAGTGTGCTTCCAATATTCAAACTGAGGCGCACTCATATAAAAAGGCATCCCACCAAGTGAGCCTAAAAGTCGATCTTGGTCCCCAAGCAGAAATTCTCCTTGCGCGAAACACATCGGAGAACTTCCATCACAGCAGCCGCCAGATTGATGAAACATCACTGGGCCATGCTTTTTGACCAGCATTCCAATAAATTCCAAAGCGGCCTCTGTGGCACTGACTTGATCGACATTTTGAATCATAAGACTCCTTGGAAAGGTGAGACCTCTTTTTTATAATTTAGAAGAAACCCAGTGGAGATTCACTGTAACTGACCAACAAATTTTTAGTTTGCTGATAATGATCCAACATCATTTTGTGATTCTCACGACCAATTCCCGACATCTTGTAGCCGCCAAAAGCAGCATGAGCTGGATAAGCATGATAACAGTTCGTCCACACGCGCCCGGCTTGTATTCCCCGTCCCATGCGGAAGGCCATATTCATTTCGCGAGTCCAAACCCCTGCACCCAGGCCATACAAAGTGTCGTTGGCAATAGAAAGAGCTTCAGCTTCATCTTTAAAGGTTGTCACCGACACTACTGGACCAAAGATTTCTTCTTGGAAGATTCTCATTTTATTGTGGCCCTTAAAAACAGTGGGCTTCACATAGTAGCCATCCTTAAGATCGCCCGCAAGAACATTGCGCTCCCCGCCGATCAAACATTGAGCATTTTCTTTTCGGCCAATGTCCATATAGGAAAGAATTTTTTCAAGCTGCTCACTGGAAGCTTGAGCACCCAACATCGTATTTTTATCCAGAGGATTTCCTTGCGTGATTGCAGCCACACGTTTTAAAACTCTTTCCATAAAAGCATCATAAATAGATTCATGAATCAGCGCCCGAGAAGGACAAGTGCAGACTTCACCCTGATTTAAGGCAAACATTACAAAGCCTTCAATAGCCTTATCTAGGAAACTGTCATCCTTAGCCATAATGTCGGGGAAGAAAACATTCGGAGACTTACCACCCAACTCAAGAGTCACAGGAATCAGATTTTGACTTGCATACTGCATAATCAGACGACCCGTAGTCGTTTCACCAGTGAAGGCGATTTTTGCAATCCGTGGACTTGTTGCCAAAGGTTTTCCAGCTTCAAGACCGAATCCATTGACGATATTGACCACACCTGCAGGAAGTAAATCTTGAATAAGTTCCATCACGATCAGAATGGACACTGGGGTTTGTTCAGCTGGTTTTAAGACCACGCAATTTCCTGCAGCCAAAGCTGGCGCCAATTTCCAAGTGGCCATAAGAATCGGAAAGTTCCATGGAATAATTTGTCCGACCACACCAAGGGGCTCATGAAAATGATAAGCGTAGGTTTGATTATCGACTTCACAAACCGAACCCTCTTGCGCTCTTATACAGCCCGCAAAATAACGAAAATGATCGATTGCAAGAGGAATATCCGCCGCCATCGTTTCACGAATGGGCTTGCCATTGTCCCAGGTTTCAGCGGTTGCTATCAATTCAAGATTTGCTTCAAGACGATCGGCAATTTTATTTAGAACATTTGCACGCTCAGCGGGTGAGGTTTGGCCCCATTTTGTTTTTGCTGCATGAGCCGCATCAAGAGCAAGCTCGATATCTTCAGCCGTAGACCGAGGCACTTCACAAAAAGCTTTTCCCGTCACGGGCGTGAAATTTTCAAAATACTGACCTTTAACTGGCGGAGTCCATTTTCCACCGATAAAATTCGCATAGCGTTTTTTGAAAGGCACTGCAAATCCGTAGCTTCCTGGTTCGATTTTAGACATATCAACAACTCCTTTTGTATTTATAACAATACACAATTGTTGGTCCAGGATTTGTGATGGGTCAATGGCTTATTAAAAGCCGGATCAAAAAAGGACTAGTCCAGTCCAAGGGGTGACCTTAGCGTGAATTGACTTTTTTATTTCAGAAAAATAACTAGGCTTCTTTCAAATCAAAAAAATGATTAAGGAGCTAAAGAAACAGAGTGTCAGGGAAAAAGCTAAAAATCAGTTCAATTTTCGAGCTGTAAATAAAAACTTTCTTATATCCTCATTATCGGAACGCCAAATAACGTTGTCGATAAAGTAATGATGCAAATTAATAAAAATCGAAAATAATCCAACAAATAAAGTAGGCCCCCACTTTGCCATGATTTCTGGGCTCGAACTTTGTCCCTGCACATCGAGAAACTCGGGAATAAAAAGAAAAAAAACAACTCCAGAAACTACGGCCAGTCCGGTGTAAATTAAAGTGTTGTAAATCACTTTTCGTCTGTTTTCCGCTTCGGCTTTTAAACCAGATTTCGATTTCCACTGATTGAATTTTAGCGTGCTAACAAAGAGTAGGTACTGAATGGAGTGAAAAAAAGGAATCATATAGATAAAATGTGGATGAGAAACAAAAGGCACAAACCAAACAAAAAGTCCTAAATAAGAGACGATGCCGGTCGTAGAAATGGTTCGACCTTCCTTGATATATCTTTTGATAAGAAAAAAAACAGCCACCGCAGTGGTCAAATAGACAAGAGTATAGTTATAAATCAAAACAGAGGAAGGCAACCCCATTAGAGAATATTTTATACCTTCAAACTGAGCCTGAGTGGATTCAATTTGCCCTGAAAAAAAAGACAATGCCCAAATAGAATATAAGCTAGCGGCTAGAGCCCAGCGTTCTTTTTTTGTTAGATAAAAGTCATCAATCGCAGAACTGACCACTATAGTGCCAAACACTTGTTTTACATAATGCCAGCCCACAGCAAGAAACATGGATTGAATAAGGAATGGAATTAGAAACGAGTTTGACGAAAAAAGTCCCAGGCCTAACATACTAAAGAGAGCTATCGGAATAACGAACCCTGCCCAAACATAAGAAAACTTTTTAAATAAAAGCTTGCGTTTATCCCAATAAAGCAACTGATATGAGAACATAAAATGGGGCCAATTGACGATCATGCTCAAGGCATACATTATTTTTGCTATTTTTCCTAAATCAGCATTCTCCTGAACAAAAAAATGAAATCCAGCAAAAAAAAATAAACCTAGGCCTCCAACCAGAAGGACATCGAGATTTTTTCCGAGTAAAAAATTCTTTGATTGATAATTAACATTATTCATTGTGAAAAAATTTTATATATTTTAATTTGAAATACAATCTTATTTAAAGGTGTTTTCGAAAACTAGATTTCATTTGCGCAAAGACAAATAAAAACCCTGAGCCGATCTTGACGGCCCATCACTATCGAACTGGTTACTTCAACAGTTTCCGTTTCAACTGCGCCACACCCTCATCAGAAGGTTGCCCAAGCCAGATCGAAAATACTTTTTCAATCAAACCGGGGGCCCCCTTAAACTCAGTGACCTTCCCCTTGGCAGACTCGATGGTGATCAATTCACTTCCATCACCAAGGTGAACCCCAACCAGAGTCAGGGTTTGACCTTCTTTAACTTCACCCTCACTCTTGATGGCATTGAGGATGCCTTTGATGCTTGCTTCCTCTGAATCAATGTGATTCACCGCCATTGCATCATTGAAAGATTTTAGTACTTTATCGGCTTCCACATCGCGTAAAAAATGCAGTTGAATAGCCACCGCTTTTTGTTCATTGAGAGAGCTTAAGGCTTCGGAGTCCGAGCGTTTTATTTTCTCTGGGGAACTCGCCAGAAACTGCGCCACATAGACTCGAATATTAATAAAAGCGATTTTTTTTGAGCGTAATCCTGAACCTAAAGCTGTGAGCTTTATTTTTTCGTTCTGGATGTTGACCAAAGCAAATGGACTTAAACTCACTTTTTCAAAATTTTCAATGGGCCCCTCAGAAATCAACAGGGACGCTGAAGAAGTGAAGGAATAAATAACTCCTAAGAATATCAAAGCAAATAACTTCACGGCGGATTCTCTTTGTTTATTGTGCTTATAAATTTTAATTGTGAATTTGATCAACACACTTCCGCCCCACCTGCCAGGCATCTTTGATAAAAAGGCCCCATATGAGGGATACAATTTCAAAGTCGTTGGAAATGATTTCAATTTATTTTATCATTAGTATTTAAAAATGGTGTGCGAATTAGATCCGTCTGGCATTATCTTTGAAATTAGAAATAGCCCGCATATTGTTAATCGCCCGGAAGGTCACTGAATGTCCGAGGGCCCAATACAAAAAAAGTCTGATTCGAATAGAAAAGTCTTGTATTGGATAACAGAGGAGAACCTGGTGAAAAACGTAATATTATTCTGTTTAATCATTTTTTCTAAAATCAGCTGGGCGCAACTCTCAGGTGGCCAGTATAATTTATTAAAAAGTCTCGTTGAAGTGGGTTCTGCAACCGATAACTCTGCTGGATTGGCGATAGTCAGACAACGGATAGTCGATGAGTTTTCGGCAATGGGATTTATTGTTAAGACAGTAAATTTGGGTGGTGCTGCCGAAGCCGAAGGGCATAAAGTTCTTCAGATTCGCTTGGCGAATAGTGACAACAAGATCACCCTGCTAGGTCACATCGACACCGTATTTAGCGATGCCTTAGATTTTAGGAAGATTTCCAAAAATGGCAAAATGATTTACGGTTCTGGTGTCATTGATATGAAGGGTGGAATTGTCTTAATTCGGGAAATAGTTCAGGGACTTTCCGTCAAGGAACGGGAACATCTGCAAATTATTTTAAATGATGATGAAGAAATTGGGTCGATTTACAGCAAGCAGATTTTAAGATCCCTCATTCCACTCGGATCTTCAGTGCTCGTGTATGAGCCGGGTCTACCAGATGGTTCCGTGGTTTCCTCTCAGAGTGGAGTCGCATGGTTTCAGTTAGATACTTTGGGCAAAGCAGCACATGCTGGCCTAGAGCCAGAAAAGGGATTCAGCGCCTGCACGGAGATCAGTTACAAATTAACAAAAGTGGCGGAGCTCTCCGATCTTTCAAAGAATCTCAATTTTAATCCAGGCTTAGTTTCCGGAGGAACGAAACCGAATGTGGTCTGTGAGCGTGCAACAGCAAAAATAGACATGCGTTTCAGGACAATGGATCAATTTAATGAAAATATCGTAAAAATTCAAAAAATCACTGACACCGTACTTTCCCATTTTATACCAGCTAATTTTGTCCCTTCAGCCACACTCAAGCAGCTTGCACTTATGCCGCCATTGAGTGAAGAGAGAACCCTCCCGCTTTTTAATATGATATCCGAGATTGGGCGATCCATGGGAATCAATTTTAAGAAGACCTATGTGGGATATGGGAGTGATGGCAACAACCTATCCGATCTGCAAATGAATATCATAGTTGGACTCGGACCCTACGGCGGTGGTATGCACACAAAGGACGAATTTATGGATACCTCGAGCTTTGAATCGAGACTTAGACTGAGTTTAGATTTAGTGAAGAAACTGGTTGAAAAACTCAGCTCGAAGCCATGAACCAAAAACAATTACATTTTGAGCCTCAAAAAAGTGTTTCAGTTTAGGCGATTAGTCCTCGAGAAAATCAAGTTGGGCATTGTAAGTTTCGGGCAATTTAGAAAGTGCAAAAAAAGCCAATGCCAAGCAAAATCCCCCCAAGCCCAATACGGTGGTTGGCCCGCCAAAGTGTGGAGAGCCCCAGCGAAATAGTGCCACGAGGGGAATAGCACCGCCGCGCGCTAGGTTCGGAGCGCTTGTCGCGACGGTGGCCCGCAAATTAGTTCCAAATTGTTCAGCCGTAGTCAGCACAAACAGCACCCAATAACCAGTTCCCAGTCCCAATAAAAAACACACGAGTTTAAATTGGAAAGCGGAACAACCTTTGACCCCAAGGCCATAAATAAGGATCGCTGTGGCTAATATCAGTAAATACACAAATATTACTTTTATTCGGCTACGCCAAAGTTGACTAGCAATGCCACTAAATATATCTCCAAAAATTGTTCCAGCGTAGGACCAAAAAATAGCTTGCGGTGCTGACACTGGAGTTGTAATTCCGAGTTCGTGACTCAACTCTGGCGCAAAATAAATTAAAACACCCGATACAAGCCAGATCGGCAATCCAACGAATAGATTCAACAGGAATCGGCGCCGCAGAATTGGTCGAGAGAGCAGCCATGCCAATTTGCCCCGTTGTTGATGCATTTGCTTAGCTCGTTCGAACAGACTAGAATCGGTTGTTTTAAATCGAAGCACAAGCAACAGTAAACCAAGAAGACCTCCAGACGTGTAGGCCACTCGCCATGAAAGTTCAGCACCTACTGTGGCTGCGAGCAGAGCGCCCATAAAGCCCGCCGCACCAATGAGCGCAGAACCATATCCACGAGCTCTAGCGGGTAAACTTTCTGCGACAAGCGTAATGGCACCGCCAAGTTCTCCGGCGAGTCCAAACCCCGCAATAAACCTTAATAGGCCATAAATCGTTACAGAGGTCACCCAGGCATTGGCCAAATAAGCGAGAGAATAAATAAGTATCGATCCATAGAGGACTCTTAATCGTCCGTACTTATCTCCTAGCGCACCCCAAAAAAAACCGCCAAGAAGCAGGCCGATCATTTGGCAATTGAGAAGAAAAGCGCCCATACTGAGGAACTCTGCTTCCGGAACCCCGAGAGCTTTGAGACTGGGAATACGGACGACTCCAAATAAAACTAGATCGTAAAGGTCCACAAAATAGCCAAGAGCACCGATCCATAGAGCGGGAACCTGCAAAGTCTGCCAGAGAAGTTTTTTTTCTTCGTTCATATTTGCTCCAAATTCGACTTTTAGAAAAAGCTCATTTTCTTTGAAGGACCAGTTGCTACTTTATTCGTTATGATCTTGAGGCAATCTAATTTTCCAGAGCAAGTCAAGTCTGTCATGCTTTCTTGGAGATGATCTGCACGCACCTAAACCTCCAATTGAATGAGTGTTTAGATGAGTCTTTTACAGGAAAATGGCACAATGCCCGAGTATTGGCACAGGTAGCAGTTAGTTTTGATAAAACTTTGCCAATCCTGTTCAACACACAAAAGATCGGCTGACTTCCCAAACTCTGCGGATCCTTTGCTATTTTAATTCCGCAAAGCCATTTCTGCCTCGGCTGCAATGGTCGAATTCAATAGAAACTTCCCAACTCTCGGTTCTCTACTCAGTTTGTATAGTGAATATGGTGGAGGCTTGGGCATCGGTGTTAACAAGTCCACGATATATAGGTCCGCTTTCTTAAAAATTCCGAAAACCGGCGGCTGTTCAAGACGAATCTCAAACTGAATTGTATAACCTTCGGCATCTGGATTGCTTTTCGTTCTGATGTTCTTTTATTGGTTCAAGTGAAAAAATAAAAAATGAAATAGAGAGGTTCAAATATGAAAAATTATGTTTTTGTTTGTGCGATATTGCTGGCTGTAAATAGCCAAGCAGTAACTTTAAATTCAATCAGTGGCTTTATTCCTGCTGCAAAGAAATCAGCAGTGAATGCCCCAGCTCAAGAGCGCACGGTGAATAGGTATCAGGCTGGCCCTGTGAAAATGGCCTACATCGAAACTAAAGTTTACAAAGAATTCTTTAGTCGCCGTTGCGCATTCGCTTTCCCTGGCGATACCAATGCTGATGGATGCTAGTTGTGAAAACAATTCTTAAAAACAAATGGAAAAATACATATAGCAATTTGTTTTTAAGTAACCCCTACGCAGAAAACATTCGCTATCTGCGCAGAGGTCTTTCGCTTTGCTTCCTGGGTGAAATAGCCTTGATGTATTCGCTTTTAGGTGCATTTTCGTTTAATGAATCTTTAACTAAATCAGCAGATCAGGGACTGCCTATTTTCTACAGAATATTTTATTTCCCTGAAAATAATTCTGATTTAAACATGTTGATCCTAGCAACTGTTGGAATAATTATCGCTAATATGTTGGTTAAAAACCGTCTTGTGGGATTACTGACATGGATTGCTTCAGTTTCATTTCATTATAGATTCAGAAATGTCACCGATGCGGGAAGCTGCATCCTAGATATTTTCTTTTTGTTATTAATTTTTACCACCGAAGAAAACTTCCAATCGAATCAGTCCTTGAGTAAAGAAGAAAATCTACAAATTGCAGAAATCTCGTGGATTCAACAAACTCAAATCTTAATTTCGAATCTTGTTTTCTATGCAATGCGATTTCAACTTTGCTTCATCTATGCAATGGCTGGTGTAGGAAAAGCAATTGCGCCCCTATGGTTAAAGGGAGATGCTTTATATTCAATATTGAAAACACCTGAATACACATTGCCTGTCGTGTCATCACATATATCCAAAGGTTTTATTTTAAAATCCGCAAATTATTTCACCATTTTTTTTCAATTGTCCTGGCCCCTTGGTGTTTGGAATAAAAAGCTTCGAAAATATTATATTTTCCTTGGAACCCTTATGCATTTGTCCATTGCCTATGTGATGGGAATCACCAGCTTTGGATTTGTCATGATCGCCAGTTATCTTTTATTTTCTGACGCTGAAAGGCTAAATAAAATATCAAATTTTTTCGAGCAAATAAAACAGTGGCTTAGTCAAAGGCTCAATGGAATCCTGACAAAGTCTTGGAACAAATTAAGAGCTATTTTGTTAGTGGCCTGCAGTGGTTGGTTGGTCTTTCATTGTTTTGCAATCATTGAACTTGTTCTGCCAAAACCTTTTGGCGGTTCACCGACTTTGGCTCGAAGTTATACATTGCCCTATTTTCCGCAAGTCTGGCTGTTGTTTGGGCCACAGGTGCATAATTATTATAACTTGATGGAAATTCGCTGCGAGGAAGTCGGTGAATCCAATTGGATTGATCCTTTAAGTTCTGTGATTGAACAGCATCAGCAAAATCGATTTTCAAAATATGCTTACCTTGGACGGGCCTTAGTCGGGTGGTCTATGGACTTATCTAATATCAGTTCGCAATTTGAGGCCGATTGCAAAATTTTAAGTGATCATCATTGTTTGCAAAAAATAAAAGATCAAAGTGATGCCAACATTAATTATCAAAAAATTAGATTAGGTGCTTTGGAATTGTGCCGTGCTCAAGGATTTGAAAATCCAAAATTTGTGCAAATCAGGCATGTACGAAAATACGTGGATCAAGACAAAATTGAGGTCAGAACTTTTAATCCCTACAGGTGGAAAGAAAAACAAATTGAAAAATTTAATTAAATGGTTTTTTTATACTTTTGCTACATTAGTCCTTATTGCTTTCATGGGTCTGGTATTATTAATTAAAGTTTTACCGTCCCCTCAAAAAATTAGAAAAGATATGTTGATTGAAAAAACACAGACTGTGACAGAAAAATCTGATAGGTCTGAAGTGGGCAAGTCTGCACAAAATAAATTTATTTCGACAGCTCATGAGCAGGATCAGAGTCTCAGTGTAGAACCTCGTGCTGCTGAAAAAAATAAGGAAAATATTGAAAGGCAATTGGCACAAGTGCGCCAAAAATACCTCATGAAGCAGGCTTTAGAGCCGGTGGTGAAATATGAATACTGCCAAGAATTAGGACGAGGTCAGAATGTGATCAAAGGGTTGGAAGATGGCATGCGTGATCAAAAATCAATGTCCTGGAATATTTTGAATGGCCCTGAATTAGAATTTCTTCGCTTACCATCAAATAAAAAAGTGGTAGAGATTATCAGTTATTCTAAAAAAGAATCTTGGAAGACTAATATAGAATTTTATTATGCCCTTGTAGGTGCCTTGAGGGAAGGCCCGAAATATTGGCAAATCATATTAAAAAAATCGGAAAATTATCGGCAGATGTACAACCTTTATCGTTTTCTGGAAAAATATCCTCAGTTAGCTAATGACAAAGGACTCAGAGATTTTTGCGAAAAGGTTCAAGGGCAAATTTGGTCAGACAGTTTAGATGGCACTGAACTTCAAACCCCGCAAATTGCGGGGTTGTTAGAAGAATTGAAAATAAATCATAAAGAATTTGAAGAGATTTCTGCAACTAAAAAAGACGTTTTGAATGCCAAATATGATCAAGATTCAGGTGACATTAATTTAACCTTCTCAGCCCCATGGGCAGATAACGTTTTTTCAACATCAAAATAGCTCATTGAGGTCCCTAGAATATGGAGTTAGAGAGGTTAATAATAGCTGCGCGACTTATCACTTTGCTCCACACTCTATGGCAGTTTGTTTTCAGACATCCAACGCAAAGATGCGTTCTGCTCGAGGTCTCTGACTTTTACATTCTTAACTTGAGACCCCGTTAATTTAGGTCTCGCATCCATGAAGTTTACCGACGTCACCAAGTTGTTTAATTGTTAGAAATTTCGACAGGCTGTCAATTAATGGCACTTTTCTAAGCACCTCTACACTTTTTTTACTCAAATAAAATTAAACAAAGAAAATATTTGGCGCGGATCTTTTTGTAGTTGGATCCCAGGAGACCGTTTGGTTGAGTAGAGGAAATTAATCCCACAACCTTTGAAATAGAACTAGCGACCTTATGAAAACCTTTTTGTTAAGCTAAGAAGGATAAAACGGAAAAAAGCTAAACCCGTACCCCAGCCGAAAAGACAACTTTTTGAATCTGCTCCCCGACACTATAAAATAAACTTTGCCAATCCTGTTCAAAACACAAAAGATCGGCTGACTTCCCAACCTCTAAGGATCCCACTTCATTTTGTAGGTTTAAAGCATAAGCCGCCCCAACCGTGTAAGCTGCAATCACCTGGGGCAAAGTCATTTTCATCTCCAAGCGAGCTAACAATCCCACCAATGTTAAATCCTGTGTCGGCGACGTCCCAGGATTAAAATCCGTAGCCAAGGCCAACCGAGCCCCCGCTTCAATCAGCTCTTTGGCCGGAGGATATTTGGTGCGCGTATAAAGATCCGCCGTCGGCAGCATCACGCAAGTCACCTGCGATTCAGCCAAAGATTTAATTTCACGCGAAGTGATTTGTAAAAGATGATCTGCAGATAAGGCCCCTAGTTTAATGGCCACATCACTGCCACCACTTAAAGTAAGCTGATCGGCATGAATGGTGATATCAAAGCCCAAAGTTTTTGCACGGCGCAGATATTTCTCTGAAGCTTGCTTGGGAAAAAATCCTTGCTCAATAAAAATATCTACTCGGCGAGCAAGTTTTTTCTTTTTCACCTCTGGCAAAACTTTATCTGCCAAAAAATCGAGATAGCTTTCATAAGTTTTAAATTCAGGAGGCAAAGCGTGCGCCCCTAAGAAAGTGGGAACAACACGCAATTTCTGAATTTTTTGGATAGCTCGCAGGCATTTAAGTTCATCATCAAGATTGAGCGCATAACCAGATTTTATCTCAAGAGTAGTCACACCTTGTCTTAAAAAATGATCCGCGCGCATTTGCCCCATCGATATTAGGGATTTCAAAGTGGCTGCACGAGTGTTTCTCATAGTTGAAAGAATGCCACCACCTTGAGCTGCAATCTCTTGATAACTGCGACCTTGGTTGCGCAGCTCAAATTCAGAAAACCGATCACCAGCAAATATCGAATGCGTATGACATTCCACAAATCCAGGCAAAACAGTCATGCCCTTCATATCAATTTCTTTTAAGGATTTTTTCTGAGCCAAACTGCGAGGAAGCTTTTTAGCCTCCCCAATCCAAGCTATTTTATCTTTTACTATTAAAATGGACTGCCCGCGCAAAATCCCAAGATCAGACTCAGTAATCCGACGCCCCTCTTTCAGAGCAGCAGGTCCCAGAGTAAGAAGTGTAGAAATATTTTTAAGCAAAAAAGCCATCCTCACCTCTCAAGCATCTAAAGAAAAAAACCCTGAACTTCGGCCTCAAGCGCACGATGCGCTTGAGGAAGGCCGCTCAGGATGGCCAGACTAGTCAATCCCGAGAGCAGCTGTATAAAAAAACCAACTACTTCGCCTTACCCTGATTCGCCACCGCTTCAATCGCAGCCTTCACTTCCTCAGGATCCCCAATAAATTCTCTCTTGATCACCTTCATATCTTGGTCGAGTTCATACATCATAGGAATTCCCGTAGGCATATTCACACCCATGATTTGGTCAGGAGTCATGTTTTCAAGATGCTGCATCAAAGCACGAATGCTGTTTCCATGGGCAACGATCAGAACTTGCTCTCCAGATTTAATTTTAGGGACGATGGTTGAGTTCCACAGAGGCAAAAATCTGGCGACAGTGTCTTTCAAAGATTCATTGCTAGGTAAAAGTTCAGCCGGAACATTTTTATAGCGACGGTCATGAGACGGATGTCTTGGATCGGTCACAGCCATTGCTGGCGGCGGTACGTCATAACTGCGGCGCCAGATTTTGACTTGCTCTTCTCCGTGGAGCGCTGCGGTTTCTGACTTATTCAAACCCTGCAGAGCGCCATAATGTCTTTCATTCAAGCGCCATTCTTTTTGCACGGGCAACCAGACTTGATCAATTTCATCCAAGACTATATTGAGAGTTTTAATTGCTCGTTTTAAAACGCTTGTGTAAGCGAAATCAAATGAAAATCCCCTCTCACGCAAGGCTTTGCCACCTTTTTGAGCTTCGACTTGACCTTTTTCTGACAGATCAACGTCCTGCCAACCGGTAAATCGATTTTCTTGGTTCCATAAACTTTCGCCGTGCCTGATCAACACTAATTTATACACGTTAAACTCCTTCAATTTGCTATAGAAAAGAGCTATCATGACAAGACTTTGCTTGAATATCAAAACTCTTAGTTTTGCTGCGCATTAAATGGTTACAAACTCCAGAGTTTTTGAAAAATTGAACGGGCTTCAACAGAATATATAAAATGAGGATCATCGTGAATAACAGTGGTATCAACAACGGCATCAACAGTTCAAATCTTGAGTACATCGAACAACTCTATACTGAATTCAAGGTGAAGCCTGAATCATTAGCGGCAGAATGGAAAAGCTTCTTTGAGGGCGTCGAATTCGCTCAAGAAGGTAAATTTGGCATGTCCGAAAAAGAACTTGGAGTTTATCAACTCATTCAAGCTTATCGGGCGCACGGTCATTTCGAGGCGGACATCAATCCACTTTATGCACCTCAAAATAGCGATCTTTTTTCGTTAAAGAATTTTGGTCTTACGGAGAAAGATCTCAACGAAAAATTTAAAATTGGCTCCCTGATCGGAAAAACCAATTCAGCTCTCAGTGAAATCATTCAAACTCTTAAAAAGAATTATTGCGGCAAACTGGCTCTGCATGCTTCCGATGCCGCTCCCGCTGAGCTGACATGGTTGACTCAAGAATTTGAGAACAACACTTTCAAATTGGCCATGGAAGAAAAAAAGAACGTGCTCTCTTCTTTGACCAAGGCTGAAACTTTAGAAAAATTTGTGCACACTCGCTATGTGGGTACAAAACGTTTTTCCATCGAAGGCGCTGATTCAGTTTTACCCATGATGGACACTCTTGTCAGCAAAGGCTCTGCCGCTGGCATTAAAGAAATTTTCCTAGGCATGGCCCATCGTGGGCGTGTGAATATGTTGGTGAATTTTTTTGGTAAAGGTGAAGAGTACGTTTTTGGTGATTTCAATGGCCCCTTGGAATTAGAAAAGCCCATTGAAGATTTTGATAACGACGTGAAATATCACTTGGGCTATAAAGTCGAAAAGAAAACGGCCTCAGGAACTGTCAAAGCAACGATTGCCTACAACCCCTCTCATCTTGAAACTGTCAACGCTGTGGCTCTCGGTATGGCACGTGCGGCCCAAGATAAAAACAACAAAGACAGAAAGTCAGTGGTGCCACTTCTGATTCACGGCGATGCCGCGTTTGCGGGTCAAGGCATTATCCAAGAGACCATGCAACTTGCGGGAACTCAGGCCCACACCACCGGTGGGACGATCCATATCATTATTGATAACCAAGTGGGCTTTACTACAAGTGGCAAAGACACACGGTCCACTCGCTATGCTTCTGATGCAGCAAAAATCACCCTCACACCCGTGCTTCATGTGAATGGGGATGATGTTGAATCCTGTGTTCGTTCAATGGACATTGCGATCAGATACCGCCAACTGTTCGGCAAAGATGTTGTGATCAATCTGATTTGTTATCGCAAATACGGTCACAATGAAGGGGACGAGCCGGCTTTCACCCAACCTTTGATGTATGATATCATCAAGACACATCCAACCGTGCGTGAGATTTACATCAAACAATTGTCTGCTGAAAATAGCATCGATCAAAAAGTGGCTGAGAGTTTATTTCAAGCGGCCATGGATCGCCTTCAAAAAATATTTGAAGATGCTAAAAAAGCACCTCCTAAACTTAAAAACTTTAAGTTTGATGGCGAATGGTCTGGTCTCAGAAAAGGTCTTGAGGCTGATATGGAAAAATCTGCGACCACATCTTTTGATTTGGTTAAG
This sequence comes from Pseudobdellovibrionaceae bacterium, assembly GCA_947449255.1. Classification (GTDB taxonomy): domain Bacteria; phylum Bdellovibrionota; class Bdellovibrionia; order Bdellovibrionales; family Bdellovibrionaceae; genus Bdellovibrio. Next base: position 191,496 of record CANFQX010000003.1, on the reverse strand, counting down.
CTGATGCAAATCGCTGAAAAAGTTGCCAGCTGCCCTGCTGATTTCAATCCACATCCAAAATTGGTTAAGCTTCTGGAGTCTCGCAAGAACATGGGAAACTCTAAAGAAATGATCGACTGGGGCATGGGTGAACTTTTGGCTTATGGTTCATTGCTTTCAGAGGGCACATCAGTGCGTTTAACTGGAGAAGACTGCGTTCGTGGAACTTTCACTCACCGCCATGCTGGCATGTATGATTTCAAAACGAACAAAGCTTATTTCCCTTTGGCAGACCTCAATGCAAAAGCGCAATTGCTAGTGGCTGAAACCATTTTATCTGAGTACGGCGTCCTGGGGTATGAGTATGGCTATTCTGTGCAAGCTCCAAAAAGTTTGGTGATGTGGGAAGCTCAATTTGGCGATTTCGTCAATGGTGCTCAAATTGTTTTGGATCAATACTTGGCCTCTGCAGAATCCAAATGGCAACAGATGTCAGGCTTAGTCCTTTTGTTGCCTCACGGTTACGAAGGTCAAGGCCCCGAGCATTCTTCGGCCAGACTTGAGCGCTTCTTGCAGAGCTGTGCGCTGTACAACATGCAAATTTGCAATTTAACAACTCCTGCGCAAATTTTCCATGCGCTTCGCCGTCAAGTCTGCAGAGACTTCAGAAAACCCTTGGTTTTGATGACACCGAAATCACTGTTAAGACATCCTCGCGCCGTTTCTTCTATGGAAGATCTTGCCAAAGGTTCTTTCCAAGAAGTAATCGCTGACACTGTTGACAAGTCCAAAGTGGACACGGTTGTTTTTGTTTCCGGAAAACTCTATTACGAACTTTTGGAAGAGCGAGAAAAAACCAAGAAAGAAAATATTGCGCTGGTTCGCCTGGAACAGATCTATCCCTTCCCGAATCAAAAAGTCATTGATGTTTTGAAATCCTATCCAAAGGCTAAAACCTTGATTTGGGCGCAAGAAGAGCCTAAAAATATGGGCGCCTTTCAAAATGTTTACTTTAAATTTGGAGAGGTAGTTCAAAAGTCAGGTTTGCAACTTCGCTTTGAATATGTTGGCCGTCCAGAGAAATCATCTCCAGCGGTTGGCTCTGTTCACAGACATAAAATTGAACAAGCAGATATCATCAAAAGCATTTTTCATTAATCATGCTTGAAGTGATTGGACTAAAAATAGATCAGCTTTGAAATTCAAAGCTGATCCACAACAAGAATACATAATTTATTTAGCAACTTAAGAAGGGCGTTTAAAAATGAAACAAGACATCAAGGTTCCCGCAGTAGGTGAATCCATTACTGAAGCCACCATTGGCAGCTGGACAAAAAAAACGGGCGACTTCGTAAAACGCAACGAAGTCCTTATGCTTCTTGAAACTGACAAAGCCAGTGTTGAAGTTGTCGCCGAAAATGATGGCGTGATCACTCTGCTTCCGGGCAGCGAAGCTGGAGCTATCGTTAAAATTGGTGCCACAGTGGCCATCCTTGATACGGATGCAAAACCCACGACAACAACTGCTGCACCAACCACAACCCCGAATGCGACAAGCAGTGCTGCCGTTGCTGCTCCAGGGGCAACCTCTGCCGTTCAACATCTTTCTCCTGCAGTGCAAAGAATTGTTACAGAAAATCAAGTCAACACGGCTCAGGTGACTGGCACTGGAAAAGACGGACGACTGACTAAGGGTGATGTCTTGAACGCACCAAGTGGTGTGCCCGCAACGACTTCGGCTGCGACGACTGCGACGGCTGCAAAGGCGGCTCCTGCTGTTGTCCCAATCTCCACCGGCCCATCTAAGCAAGGTGATAAAAAACTTGTACCCATGACAACCATTCGCAAAAAAATTGCGGAGAAACTTAAAGAAGCGCAAAACTCAGCCGCCTTGCTCACCACTTTTAATGAAATTGACATGACCAAGGTGCTGGAGATTCGAGCAAAATATAAAGATAAATTTAAAGAAAAATATGGCCTAAATCTGGGCTTTAATGGCTTTTTTGTAAAAGCCTCTGTGGAAGCACTGAAAACCTTCCCAGCTGTGAATGCTTGGGTTTCAGGAGCAGATATTGAGTATCATAATTACTATAATATCGGCATCGCGGTTTCTACAGAGAGAGGCTTGATGGTGCCAAACATCAAGGACGCTGACACCCTCACACTTGCCGGCGTCGAAGTCGCCGTTCGTGACCTAGCAGCCAAAGGTCGTGATGGAAAAATCACTCCTAATGATTTGGGCGGAGGCACTTTCTCTATTACGAATGGTGGAGTGTTTGGTTCTTTGCTTTCTACGCCTATCTTGAATGCTCCCCAATCTGCAATCTTGGGACTTCATAAAATTCAGGATCGCCCCATGGCTATCAACGGAAAAGTTGAAATCCGCCCGATGATGTATGTGGCGCTCACTTACGATCACAGAATTATTGATGGCAAAGAGGCTGTGAGCTTTTTAGTTAAAATCAAAGAGCTTGTTGAAGATCCAGAAAGACTGCTGCTCGAAGTTTAATATTTTTTTAATATTTTCATTTAAGGCAAAAGGAAATCATCATGGCAGAACTACAAGGTGAAAAACAAGCAGAACAACAATTTGATATTATCGTTATCGGCTCCGGTCCCGGAGGATATGTCGGGGCCATTCGCGCATCACAATTAGGACTTAAAACAGCGGTCGTCGAAAAAGACAAAACCTTTGGGGGAACTTGCCTGAATGTCGGCTGCATCCCTTCTAAGGCGCTGCTAGCTAGTTCAGAGGCTTATCATGCAGCCCTGCATGATCTTGAATCCCATGGAGTGAAAGTTTCCAAAGTTGAACTTGACCTTCCAACCATGCAAGCCCGCAAAGACAAAGTGGTCAAAACCAACACAGAGGGAATCACTTTTTTATTTAAGAAAAATAAAATCACCTCTTTCAATGGCTTTGGCAAAATTTTAGGCAACGGCAAAGTAGAAGTTAAAAGCGCCGATGGCAGCACTCAAATCTTGACCGCAAAGTCAGTGATCATTGCCACGGGCTCGGTCCCGGTTGAACTTCCCTTTTTAAAATACGATGAAAAAAGAATCCTTTCCAACACGGGCGCCCTGGCACTTTCACAAGTGCCTAAAAAAATGATCGTGGTTGGAGGCGGTGTCATTGGTCTTGAATTGGGTTCTGTATGGCAACGTTTGGGCTCTGAAGTGACCGTCATTGAATACACCAACAAACTGGGCGGCACAACGGATCAAGACTGCATGAATGTTCTAAAGAAGGCTCTTGAAAAAGAAGGAATGAAATTCCTTCTTTCAACAAAAGTCACTGGTTCAAAAGTTTTAAGTGATGGTGTTGAAGTGACCTATGAGGCCCTGGCTGATGGCAAGACAACAACTTCAAAAGCAGATGTCGTCTTGGTTGCAACAGGTCGCAAACCTTTCACGGCTGGTTTAGGTTGTGAAGAATTGGGAATTCAAAAAGATCCGCAGGGTCGTATTCTTGTGGATGCCCATTTCCAGTCTTCTTTGCCGGGCATTTATGCTATTGGAGATGTCATCACAGGACCAATGCTCGCCCATAAGGCAGAGGATGAAGGGGTGGCCTTAGCAGAACTGCTTGCTGGTAAAGCTGGACACGTCAATTACAACACAGTCCCAGGAGTTATTTACACTCACCCTGAAGTGGCTAACGTGGGGCTCACTGAAGATCAATGCAAAGAAAAAGGTCTCGAAGTCAATGTTGGCAAGTTCCCTTTTATGGCCAATGGCCGCGCTCGGGCTCAGGGCTTTTCTGAAGGTTTTGTAAAAATTATTGCAGACAAAAAGACTGATAAAATCATCGGCGCACATATGGTAGGTCCAAGTGTCTCTGAATTGATTCACGAAGTGATCGTCTGCATGGAATTTGGTGGCAGCAGCGAAGATCTTGCAAGATCTTTCCATGCCCATCCAACCTTGAGCGAAGTTGTTCGAGAAGCCGCCTTAGCGGTTGAAAAACGCGCACGGCAGATGTAGTTGAATGATTCCTACTTAAAATCCAAAGGCCTTGGACTTTTTGTCCAGGGCCTTTTTTAATTTTTATTGATTTAGAGATATGGAGATTGAATTCATGACAAAAAACAATGACCTCTCAGCTAATAAAAATGAAGCTGCATTTGCAACGAAAACGCTGATTCACTGCCCTGCTCAAATCCCCACGATCGCCTTAAGCAGAGACCTGACAAAACACATTAAACGGGGCCACCGGTGGGCTTTTGCCAGTGCCTTCCCTGAAACTTTAAAAATAAAATCAGGCCTGTGCTATTTAAAATATAAAGAAGAATTTTTAGGAATTGGCCTTTACCAAGCCGACACACAGATGCGTTTTAGACTCTTTTGCCTCGCTGATGAGTTTTATTTCAAAAAAAACAACCCTGCAAAAACTCTGGAAATCTGGGTCGACCATCAATGGAAAAAAGCCCTGCAACTGCGCTCTCACTTCAACTTGAATATCACAAATTCCTTCCGACTGATCAATGGTGAAGGCGATGGCTTACCGGGCCTCGTGGTTGATATCTATGGTTCAACAGCTGTCATAAAATATGAACATGCCTTGATGGAAAGTGTCTGGAACTCGCAAAATATTGCGGACAGAATCGTCGCCCGATTCCCCTTCATCCATTGCGTTTATTTAAAGCGCCGAAATGATGACAAAAATAAAGGCGAGAGTTTAATCGGAACCCTAGAGCCTGAAACCCAGTTTAGAGAAAATAACATGCTCTTTTCTTCAAACATCAGAGAAGCCTCAAAAACAGGCTTTTTCCTGGACCAAAGGGACAATCGCAGATTGATTCAAGATTTCTCAAAAGATAAAACGGTTTTAAATTTATTTAGCTATACAGGTGGTTTTTCAATATTCGCAGCCGCCGGTGGTGCTAAATCTGTGACCAGTGTCGATATTGCAAAAGTTGCTATCGAAGCTGTGCAACGAAATTTTGAAATCAACAATCTAAAGACCCTGACTGAAAATATCGCTACTGACGCCTTTGAGTACGTTGACCTACAAATCAGAGCTAAAACGCAATTTGATATTGTCATCACTGATCCGCCAAGTTTTGCTCCCAATGAAAAATCAGTGCCGCAAGCAACAGCGGCCTACACAAAGATCTTTTCGGATTCATTAAAACTTGTAAAGCCCAATGGGCTTTTTGCAGCAAGCTCTTGCTCAAGCCATATTTCAACAGATGCCTTTTTTGAAATCACCAAAGAGGCTTTTTCAAAGGCTCGCCTCAAAGGCACTATTGTTAAAATTGGCGGACAACCCGTGGATCATCCCTACCCTTTGGCTATGGAAGAATTGCGCTATTTAAAATTTGCCTTATTTCGATTGGATTAGGAAATCTCGATTCGAAAAAGAAATATTTTTTGTCACTTTGGGGGAATCAATTCTGAGGTCTCTTTTTGCTATAAGAGAATTGAATAAGGACCAAAAGAATCACCAGCAGCAGGAGTGATGTGTAACTTGTTCCCAAATCAAAACCACCTTTTTCGTGGGACTTGGTCATCAAGTCCCCAAAGGTTGCACCAAATGGACGAGTCAGAATAAACGCCATCCAAAACAGCAAAACCCTATTTATTTTTGTGAAAAAACTAGCAAGAAGAATCACAGCAAGCACCCCCGTAATGAGAAGCCAGCTATTAAGAAAGCCTAGACCTGAATCATCCGCTAAGAAATCGCCTAGCGCCGTGCCCAAAGTATTAGAAAACAGAATTGTGATCCAATAAAAGGCCTCCGCTTTGCGAGTGATAATATTATCCACGGATATATTTCCAACCGCCAAACGCCAGGCAGCAAGCATACACAGTAAAATTGTGATCAAGATCGCTGCACCTTTTGCGTAGCCTAATCCCAGGGTCCGATCCATATAGTCTGACATCGTGGTTCCAGCAGTGCTGGTCGCAACAATGACAGTCCAATAAAGAAAAGGATGATGCTTTCCTGACATCAGCTGAGCCCCAAGCGCAATCACGAACAATGTCAAAAAGGCGAGTGTACTCATCAAGTACCCCACATTCATTGTCATTGAAAGCCAATCTCCGCCCGTTTCGCCCAAAGTGGTTGCTGTGATTTTCATCAGCCAAAAAGCCACGGTGATTTGTGGAAGCTTATTCAGATTCTGAGCCATTGTTTTTCTTGATATCATAAAAGTCTCCAAAATGAGTGTCCCATTGTGCACGGCCCTTCTCGCATTACAATTTCTAAACAGAATTGCGGAGCGTTACTAGAACAGCATCGCAAAACGGAGCACCGGCATAAGTCTTTGCCTTTTTAATGTTTGCATTTACATCATTTTGGAATAATTTGGACCTAATTTCTAAGTCATCTCTGTTTATACGGATGTCTTTTTTAATCCATATAATCTCGGAGGAAAAATGAAAAAATCACTTTTGTTTGTAGGACTTTTAGTTTTGGGATCTTTTTGCAATGCTGCTCAGCTGGAAGCTTCAGACCTTGAATCTACTGCAATCGAAATGGCGAGACCTCACCAGTGGTCCTGTCATGCTCAGGGCAACCAACCTATTGGTGGGCCAATCAACAGCGGCACTCTGATCGTGAGCGGACATGGTATGGATCGCAACGAGGCCTTCAATCGTGCACTCAACAACTGTTTTAATCATGGTTTACAAATGTGTGTGGTCATTGATTGCTATCAGAACTAAAAATTAAAGATTATTGAAAGTTAATGTTTACCTTTAAGCTGCCCTTATAAAAAGGCAGCTTATTTTTTTACTCAATTTTAGAATTTTCGGATGCGCTCAACCAATTCTGGGTAATCAACAAATGGATTGCGATTGCCTTGAACTTTCATAATTTCATCATTGCGATGAAGTTCTTCTTCATCCACTGGATCTTGAATATTCCATTTGCGCAGAGTCTCTTGCTCTTCAGCTTCGATCGGCATGCCATAGCGAACAGAGAAATAAAATATCGCTCTGGCCGCATTACCCTTATGAGCCGTTGGTGGCTCAAAGACCTCAGAATGATTTTTTGCTGAACTGCCCGTTCGAGAGACTGGACACTTAAGAATTTTTGAATCCTTAACCACTTCACCAAAATGATTATTTCCACGAATGGCATTCATCTGAGAATCTGTTGGAAAGAGATGGTGCAAATCTGATTTTTGCATATTGCCATCAAACCGACCAGTAAACTTGCTCTGAGGCCAAGTGTGCTCCGTATTTAAAACAGTCCCATCTGGAATTTGATGAGGGCCGGGAGGAACGGTTTTAAACTCACTGGCTTTTCGATAGACGCCGCAATAAACATCAGGAAGGGCATAATCGTTGCCATCTTGAACTAGATAGTAAACGCCCATCATGAAAATCCGAGCAACATCGTAACCCAAGGACACATGCTGATAACAAGCCGTCCCTGCGCATGAATTAGAGATCTGATCTAAAGCCCCAGACTTAGGGTTATGAAAGCTTCTCATCACTGTTTGAATAGTTTTGATCAGATCATCATTCGCAGTGCCTGCGGCAAGATCATGATAAAATTCTTCACCGTAATAAGGAATCTCTTGAGAGCTGCTGGCAGCTTTTGAAGATTCAGTGAATACAAAGAAGCACGAAAAAACAGAAACCAGACACACTAAATTGACCTTCATAAGGCCCTCCATAGTCGGGCATTGATGGTGCCCGGTAGAAACGCTGCGCCAAATTCGCAGCATATACGGATTAAATTTGAGCACTGGTTATTCTTTATGGATGGTCGATAATGCAAGTTTTTTCAGAAGTTCTAACAGAATACAAACAAAGATAGCCTGCATGCGTTAAATTAATCCTGAACCGCTACAGTTTGATTCATTTGAAATTCAGATTTTTCATGCAAGACAACACGCTTGCGTTCTTCAAGGGGTTTCATACCTGTTGAAGCCTCATTCAGACTGTTTTTCAAAGTCCCAAGATTGATATTTTGCTCTTGCTGATTTTCGGAGAGGACTTGGCCAAAATTAACTCTAGCAAAACTAGTGGCAGGAATAACAGCGAAAATAACTAAAAATAATAAATGGATCTTCATAAAAAACTCCCTATTTTTAAATATTTTTAAACTAACGAGCCCAGGAACAATTCATTTGAGGTTCCAAAAGAGAAGATGTCAGAAGATGTCGATACAAAGAGGTAATGCTAAGGACGTGCCACTCCCAACTGCAATAAAACTACGCAAGAAGGCGATAACCTGTTAAGAAAGCACCAACTGACTGAACTATTCCATGCGATCAAATAAACTAGCTATCTGATCAAAATTTAGACAAAAAAAAGGTCTAACCCCAAGCACTTCGCCCTCAAGCGCACGATGCGCTTGAGGAAGGCCGCTCAGGATGGCAAGACAAAGCACTACCAAGAACAGCTGAATGAAAAAAAACGTATCAAAATAAGAATTAGCAATCTCCTTAGAACTGTCTAAGGTAACAATTCAAATTCGACTCAATTTTTTTCCCCCAACCCCCATCCTCAATCCAAAAATCAGAATATAATATCTTGAATGATCCAATCTCCTTTTGGATCATTCAGAACCGAACCACAGTAATCACAAGTCGCATTTAAGTTGTCTTTTTGATTTGCACCGCAAGCGCCACAGGCATTGGCATAAATTGAGCCCTTAGAAGGTGATGCAGACAACTGATGCTGCAAGATAACTTGGCTGTGGTGAGTGACTATTTGGGGATCGATAAAGCTCACCATCTCGTTTTCCAGGGACACTCTCTGGAATGAGTTTGTCACTTGAACTTGGGCTTGAATTAAATCTTCGCCTATAAATTCTATCGCTATCAAATCAACGGAATTCAAATAAAGCCGATTGTAGATAAAGTTTTTAACCGCTAAGTCTTGCTTGGCTTTTTCAAAATAAGAAGGTGTTGAAAACCGCTGCACATGTTGCAGTGATTTTTTGGATATTCCAATGATCACTTGCAAAAAGGCATTGCTGGCCCGGTCTTCCAAAATCTGCTTTGCAAAATGAGGATCTTTTTTATGAATGGCATCAACGCTGGCACTGAGTCTGTCCTCAGATTCCAAGGTCATCGCATGGGCGATATAATCCTCTTGCTGAGTGATTTCTGACAAGACCCAATCGAATTCTCCACTGTTGATATAAACTCCACAATAAGGACACCGCGCTGTCTCCATCAGTTTCTCTGTCAGGGGACCTGAACATTTGGGACATTCATCTCTGTGAAAGATATCTTTATCGCGCTTGCAATCCCGACGACGAATGAAGGACCAATACTCGATGAAACTTTCAGTGCCTCCTGGAGAGTTGAATTCCGAATACTTATGCGAGACAAATTGATCTGTGGCCGCCGCTTGAATTTCAATATCAATGCACTCATAAGCACCCTGCTCGGTGTATTTCACTGGCAAAATTCCTAAAACACGAACATCAGAGATCCTGTTTGTCTGATCCAATAAATTCATCATCGCAAACTGCGCATTGAATCGCTGATAGACACCATCAGAAATAAAACGTCGCATTCTTTTTAGATTTTTATTCGACCAGGATTCTTGAATCAGAAAAAATGCGGCTTTGGCTTTACTTTGAATATCATAGATTTGCGCCCCATCGAGGGGAATTTCTGCCCCGGTGTGCAATCCAGCACCTAGGTCTTGAGACAGCAAATCATCACCGGCACCCGACCCCGCATTGCTGCGTTTCACGGCATATATAGATATTAAAATAATCAGTACTACAAACAACATCACATAAAACAAGACATCATCACCACCGGCATTGTGGCCGTAACCTGAGCCGTAGCTGTAACTGTTGCCATAGCCAATTCCGCCACCGCCATAACCGCCAGTGTGTCCAAAACCACCGCCGCCGCCACTGCGACCGCCTCCGCCGCCACCTCGGCCACCACCACCTCCACCGGCACGGGCCCACAGATCATTGGCCTTAAAAAGAGCCAAAATCATCAAGGACAATGCGCGACAGGGCCATTGAAAAAAGTGAAAGGAATTTGGCTGCTGTTTTTTTTTGAGCATGTTAAACCTGAGCCAGAATTTCTTTCTTTTTATCACTGTACTCGGCCTCGGTAATAAGACCCTGCTCAAACAGATCTTTTATTTTTTTCAAACGCGTCGAAGCATCTTCTGCCATCCCAGCAGCCGTTCCGGTTGCGGCCACGCCAGTCATTTGCTGGCCAAATCCTAGACCAACGCCCACACCCATAACCATACCGGCGCCCCCGGAGTTGTTCGCAGCCAGTTTCAGCGCCTCTAATTGTTGCAATTGAGCATAAGACAAACCGGCAACGCCTGCAGCTTGTGCCTCTGCTGTCATATCAGCAATGCGATTGATTCGCTTCATTGTATCATCATCAAAGGACGTTCCTTCAATGCGAAAATCGAGCAAGGAAAAGCCCAATTTATCAAACTCAGGCTTAGACTGCTCAGTGAGGTCTTTAGCTATTTCAATTCGATGTGCATCGATTTCAGTGTAAGTGTATTTTGCTGTGGCCAAATAATCCGTCAAAGTCTGAATAATACGTGCGGTGATCACATCACGAAGGTCACTCACCCGCAGAAAGTCCCTAATCCCCATCAAATTGACAAAGAACCACTCTGGGTCCTGAATTTTCATTGAGAAATTTCCAAAGCTTCTTAAACCCACTGGAAATTTATATTTTGGATCTTCATATTTTATGACGGAAGTTGTGCCCCATTTTATATCCAGCAATTGGGACAATTTAAAGAAATACAAGCCGACCTTGTGCTCACTTTTAAAGCCTTGCATAAACTTTGTGACAGTTGTCCAAAAGGGAATATTTGCAGTTTTAAGTTCAACCAATCCTGTCTGCAGGAAAACGCCTTGAACTTTTCCTTCATAGACAAAGACACAGCCCTGTCCGGGGTTTATAATCAACTTAGAAGCGTTTTTAATTTCTTCTGAATTGACACTCCATTTTTCAAAAATAATATCGTTTTCAGGATTGTTCCATTCAATGACCGATCGCAGTTGATTCATAAGTCCCAAGCTAAAACCCCTTTATAAAAGTCAGTACAAAAATCATTCCCGACTCCAGGCCAATTGTCAAAAGCTTCAATAGACCTCTACCCTTTGGGCACTTGCATACCCTCACCAAGGCAAAACCAGGCCCATAGTTCGTGAAAGCTCATATTAAGGCTGTGAACCTGGATTTTACACATACATTATCATTGAAGATGGAAAAGAAAAAAAATCAGAGGGCTGTTTAAACTCTGAGCGAGCCGGGCAATTGCTGCTGGCTATTGAAAAACTCAAAAGTGCACCGATTAAATAAAATAAAATCAAATCAAGCAAACTCAAGCCCAACGAAATAAGTTCTGTTGGGCTTAAAAAAAAATCTAGAATAGAGCTTAGTATTTAATTCCGTTTAAAATGACATAACCAGGCTCGTGGCCACTGGGACTGTGATGAACCCAATGAATGATGGCTCCAGCCGGAGATGGGGGATAATGCCCCGTCCTTGCTGTGGAAGTGATGTAATCACCACAGGCTGAAGCGTGGTCTCCTAGAGATGGATTTGGCAGTTTACCAAAGGACAGATTGTAAATCACTTCAACATGATCATTTTCGTTTGGGCCAATTTTTAAAGTAAAGTGTCGGTGACCAGAATGATCTGGAAAGACTTGATCGACGACGCCTTCGATTCTTGCTCTAGCAAGAAAGGCATTTTGAGTACTGACTTTCCAATTCAACACCTGATCATTGATGACCTCTAAAGATCGACCATGATCTAAGCAAGTTTCATCCACGGTCATAGCATAATAATCGCTGGATTGCGCCTTCGCTGAAGCCCCTGACAAAGCTATAAAAATAATTTGCATCAAAATTATTTTAACAAAACTGACCTTCATTGATCACTCCCCCACTGTTGCTGATTTCGTCAAGGCGACCCCCCGGTTGCAGATTAAAATCAGCGTTAGAACAATTCACACTGAAATAGGGCCGCTTTGCAAATCTTATATTCGTTAACGCTTTTAGCTTAAGTGACTTTGTCTAAAAATACGCCCGTCGAACTTGTTTTTGGTGTCATTAGGGCCCTGGTGCATTTTGTTTTAAATGACGAAAAAGACATCCATTCAATTTTTCTTAGTTAAAGATGAGACCGACTATCTGAACTTGGACAAATAAATGCAGGATCAACCTGTTGTGCGGGAGTGGCCAACCCTAAATCAAAAGTTATGCTGTTCAAAATATCAGAACTGATTTGAGGATCCGCATCAATCATCCCCACTTCTCGGGCTTGAGTCAGACTGTTGTAGCTCAGATTTTCAGACCCAAGATAATAATTAATTTGATCCACAACAATGGCCTTAGCATGAATATAGGGGTTTTCTGAGCTGTAGGGCGGCATTGACAGTCGAGCATCGACTCCGGCCTCTGCCAGAGGAATCATCAGGGAAATATTTCGATTGCCACCACCTTGAACACAGGCTGGAACCAGCACAACAACTTTTACGCCACTTTGCGCTTTCAACTTTAATGCGGCCAGCACATCCCAATCGCCCAAATTTTCAACCTCAATAAAAAGTGAAGACTCTGCACTGTTGATCAAGGAAAGAATCCCCATCTTAGAATTCACTGGACTCCAGATCAATTTTGAAGAACCTAGCGCTGGAGATTCGTTGGTCTGATTGAGAGCGTTTTTAACATCTGTTTCAAAAACAGAATCAAACTCTGAAATAATATTCACATCATAAGTTTTGATTCCATAGTCGCGTGAAAAATAAAAAACTCGCGTTAAGTTCATGGTGGTGATCAAGGCCCACTGATGATCAAACACGGCGGCCTTCGCATGGGTGATCGTAAACAAAGCAGTGCTGGGATAAATTTCTACCCCAACAGTGGACAGCTGATCAGCAATGGCTTTCGAAGAATTTCCACTCATGGCTTGATGATCCAGGATAATTCTGACTTTCACGCCACGTTGCTTTGCCATTGTTAAATGGGCGACAACCTCGGGATCGGTTAAATGGTACATCATCATATCGATAGATGTCTTTGCACTGTCAATGCTCTCAATAAAAAGCGAATGCCCCTCTTGAGGCGCAACAGAAAGGCGGTCCGCAGAAGAATTGAATGCAAAAGTGGATTGGGATAAAATTATTAAAATAAAAATAATTTGAGCCAGTGATGATTTATTGCGCATTGATTTCTCCTGAGGGGCATTAATCCACCGAATGGCCTGATAGACAATCTCTACCTTTCAAAATGCAAAGTCTACTGAGTGCTTTTCCACTTTTAATATGAAGAATTCAGTCTTACATCAGCGAAAGAGCTGTTAAAAATTCAGTGTTGTCAGAAAATTCAACACTTTCGTCTCTGACTTTTTCTCTGTCCTAAGGTCAGAGACTAGTTTGTCACAAGACAAACTCGCCTCGACAATGGACCTTAATGCAGAGGAATTGCCTATTTTATCTTCATTTGCTTTCACAAAATGCCGATGAAAGTCATGACAAGTTTGAGGTGAGTTCAAGGATGCGAATGATCAAATGTGCTCTTTCTTTATTTTTAACAATTATGTGTTCACTGCTGAACTCCTGCGGCAGTTCAAATTTATTTTCTCAAGTCGCCAATCAAACTTCAGATGAAGCTCTCTTACAAGATGCTCAAAAAAAAATCGATAAAATGGATTATTCAGGGGCTATCACAGTTCTCAATACAAAACTTTCTGCGACCTATAAAAAAAGAGTCAGTGTAAAAGAAATGCTGATCGGTGCCTACGCCGGGCAATGTGGCCTGAGCTTTGTGACCATGGTCAATGGCTTATCTTCAGCCTCGGGCGGTATTTTTAGTATTGCCATGGCTTCATTTGGGGGCCTTGCTGTTGATCCCGATTCCTGTGATCTTGCTGTTGCTGTTCTTCAAGGACTGGGAGCGGCCAGTGAGCGGACTGCAAATCAAAATTTATATGGAGCCATTCTTGGACTCACGAAATTAGGCGTGAATCTGCATCAGACTCTGGACACCAATCCTGATGATGGAGCTGTCGACTCTGGTGTTAGCACAGCGGTGTGTGACAAAACTCCAACGACATTAACGGCGGGAAAATTAACTGATGCTCAGGTGAATAAAGTTATTGTTGGAGTGGGTTTAATTTTTGAAAACATTTCTGCTCTTAGTGCGGGCTTAGGTGCCACAAATGCAGCCGTGGTTGCACTCGAAAGCGCTAAAACACAATGCGAATCCGCCCCCCTTGGCGACCCTGACGACCCTGGCGGCACTGGAAGCTGCACCATCATCGATGAAGGTTCGGTAACAGCCATTATGAGAAGGCTTTTTCGTAAAATGCTTTCAAGCAGTGCTTTGGGTTTTGGCTCTTGCGATATCAAAACACTGGGCAGTTGTTGCCCAGGATTGGTGCCCTGATGAAATCACTTCTTTTTATATTCATTCTCACTTTCACTTTTTCCTTTCTGACTTGCCTTCGGGACGCACAAGCTCAAGAAATTTTTCGTCTGGGACGTTCTATCCGTTCTGCAGGAATGGGCAATGTGCATATACCGCTGGCCACAGGTACGGAGGCTCTCTTCTATAACCCCGCCTCCTTGGCAAAAAATCCGGGTTTGAACTTTAATTTTCTAACTTTGGGTCTTGGCCTTAATGGCTTAGAGGCCATTGACTTGATCACAGCGGGATCCTCGATCACCAGCCCCTCTGAATACAATCAGTTTTTTGGAAAAAAAGTTTGGCTGGAAGCGGAAGGTCACTTGGGAATCACCGTGCCTAATTTTGGAGTTGGGTATTTAACCGAATACCACGCAACCTTTGAGCTTCACAATCCAGGCTTTCCTAAATTTCAAACCTATTTTAACAACGATAATGTTACAGCTCTCGGAGGCGGATTTTCTTTAGGAAATAAAAGCTTTTTTGGTTTCACGCTTAAAAAAATTGATCGTTGGGGCGGTGATATTGTGGATCTCGATCTTTCGACGATCGCCAATGCAAACTCTCTGGCCAGTATCGGCGATAACTTTGCCAACAAAGGCCAAGGCTATGGCATCGATATGGCTATCATGAAAGAGATCGAGGCTCCAACAAGCCCCACTGTTTCCTTGGTTTGGCAGGATGTGGGAAACACTGCCTTTCAAAAAACAGGGGGAACCACGGAACCTCCGCATATCGCTCAAAATGTCAGCGTGGGTCTTGGCGGCGGTTTTGATTTGCCGGGCTTGGATTGGGCCTACGGCATTGAGGCGAATCACTTGTTAGAAACAGACATTCAAGCAGGAAAAAAAATTCACTTAGGAACGGAACTTTCACTGCCCATCATTGATTTACGTGCTGGAATCAATCAGGGCTATATGACCTATGGGATTGGAATAAATCTTTTGGTCTTCAGAATTGATGCTGCCACTTACACCGAAGAGCTGGGCGCCTACACCGGTCAATCTGGACAAAACCGCTGGCTGATTGGGCTCAGTATGGACATGAGCTTTGATGCCAATTTCACTCTCAGTGATAATGATGGCAAAAAAAGAAAATTAAAACGCCGTCGCTAAAATAATTTAATTTGGAATCATCACTTAGGGACCCCACAGGCATAAGTCTTGCTAGCACATCTCCACACGAGGAGTGTTGGTATGTTCAAATTAAATCGGCTTTTTTCAGTGGTGTTTATAATTGCGTTGATGCTGGTTTCGGGCGTCTCTAAGGGGTACTCGGATTCATTCTTACCTGATGACGGTGACAAAATTGGGGGTTATGTCAAATCCTTAGACGAAGAATTAAAACCTCAAGTCAACCCAAAAAGTATTTTTCCAACCCTGTTGAGCTTTTCTATATGGCTGCATAAACATGCCTCCTTTGAATGCCCCAATGACCTCAATAGCGCTGGGCCCATGGTCGGAGCCCTTACCGAAATTCTGTATTATGGCTTACAAAATATAGAAAATTTAAATCCTAATTTATTAATAAATAAAATAAAAGCCAGCGCTGACAGAAAGGTTCTTATCACCTGTGTGCCCACAGATAACAACCGAGTTTGGGGAGGATTGTATGATCCCACTGCAATCTTTTTAGATAAAACAGCTCTCCGATTTAGCAAGTCGGGAAACTTGATCCTCATCCCTGTGGATACAATTCAACTGCTTGTTTCACAAAGTCAGAATCAGGAATTTCCCGCAACCAAACTCTTCAGTATTAATTGGGATGTTCAGGCCTATAGGGATCCAGCTCTGTATGATAAGGGAGCCATCTTGCATGAATTTCTTCATTTTCTGCAGTTTGATAACACGCCCGTCGATGCTCACAATAGTGCCAATGAAAAGAATGCAAAAGTAAGAATGGATGATGACCTTGTTTATTCCTGCTCTGAGATGAGCTACCCTTATTGGTCACTGAAGAGTCGGCATCATACAGCAACCCCAAACATTAGAAAGTCTTGCTACCTTTGCGCCATGGCCGAAATCAAAAATGGAAAAGTTAGAATAAGCGAAGCACGGGCCTCAGAAGCAAATGACGTCTGTGCCCCCCTTCGAAAATTTTGAACGATAGAATTGATTGAAGGCACACTTAGAAACATGCAGGCAGGTGTGAAGAATTATTCCTATGATGCCTTGGTCTCTTTCGTTAGATCTTTTGGTTAGCCCTTTGGTCGGCCCTTCCGCCGACCCAGTCGAGGACTATATGAAAACTCCATACCGTCAAAAAAAGCACCAATGAGGGAAATAGCAAGAGGTGTGGAAAACTCGAAAGAGACCTCCACCCGTCACGAATCAAAATCCCCCAACTGGCAAAAGGTGGGTGGACACCTAAACCGACAAAGCTCATAAAGCTTTCATAGAGAATTGTGGTTGGAATTTGAAGGGCCACTAAAATCAAAAGAGTTTTTTTAATGTTTGGTAGAATATGATGGAGGACAATATGCCCGCGAGTTCCACCGAGAGCAATCGCAGCCTCAACGAAGGGTCGGCGCTTGTACTCTAAGACAAGTCCCCTTGTGACACGAGCAAGACTCATCCAGTGAGTCGCTGAGATTCCAAAACAAAGGCCCACAAAGGTCCTCACATCCGGATTCTCAAAGGGCAGCAATGACTCCAAGCTCAAACACAAGACAGCGACCAAAACAAAGCTGGGTACAGCCATAAACAGTTCACAGCCCCGCATTAAAATTTTATCCGCGCGACCTTCATACCAGCCAGAAAATGCACCATAAGTGAAACCAAATAAAGAACTGAGCAGAGCGCTAAAAAGTCCAATCCATAATGATATTCTTCCACCGACCAGCACGCGTAAGAATAAATCCCTACCCAATACATCTGTTCCAAAAATATGCGCCCAGCTGGGTTTCATTAACACAAAATCTATGTTTTGAATGACCGCTCCACTTGGCAACCAAAAATAAGAAAGTCCAATCAAAGCAAATAACAACCAAAGAAAAGCTATCGCTAATTTTAAAAAAAATTTCTTCATGCTTTTTCTCGCATTCGAGGATCAACCATGGTGATCCCAAAATCCATCAGAGCATTCATCACAATCAGCAAGATTCCATAAAAAAGAGCCAAACCAACAACCATGGTGTAATCGCGATCACTGATAGATGTTATAAATTGGCTTCCCAATCCTGGTATTGCAAAAAGCATCTCAACCAAAAACGAACCCGAAAGTAAAAAGGCGATGAGCATTCCTGAGTAGCTTAAAAATGGAATCATTGAATTTCTCAAAACATGTCGAGACAGTATTTTAAAATTTCCTACACCCTTGGCCTGGGCCGTCCTGACATAGTCTGCATTCAGGTTTTCAAGAAGCGAACTCTTCAAAATCCTCGCGAGCAAAGACAAGGGACGCAGCCCCAAAGAGGCCACTGGCAATATATAATGACTTGGACTGTTCAAAAATGCCACTGGAAGCAAATTAAAATAAAAACCAAATATATAAATTAAAACGGGCCCTAAGAACAGACTGGGCAATGACAGCAAACAAATTAAAACCTGATCAATGAAAACCTCAACCCACTTGTCCCTATAAAAAACTGCCAGAAAAGCAATTCCAAAAGCGCCGAGGACTGCAAACAGCAATGTCACCAGACTTAGACTTAAAGTATGACTGAGTCCCCGATAAATTATTGCTAGTACAGTTTGATCAGGAGAGGCCATCGAAAGTCCCCAGTCACCTTTTAAAAGGGAAATCAAGTAATGCCCTAACTGACTGATCGTGGACTCTTGCAGTCCCCAATGCTGAATCATATTTTCTTTAACTAAGGGATTTAAAGAGACCTCTTCATCGAAGGGTCCCCCAGGAAGGAGCTTGAGCAATAAAAAACAAAAGCTTGCCAGTAAAAGCAAAGAGCCCCCCAACTCAAAAACCTTCTTTAAAATAAATTTAAAAAAAATTTGAATCAAATGTCATCCCAGTTTTCTTTACCGGCAATCTCAGAATTGACTTTGACTGGCAGCTGCTCTGAAAGATAAGGAAAAAGGTCTTTTTTATTTCCGTACAGTTGCGAATAAATGTAAGCGTTTGAAACCACTCGCTTCACATAGTTTCTGGTTTCGAGAAAAGGAATGTGCTCAATAAATTCATCCGTGTCTAACTTTCCAAATGAAACCAGCCAATTTTTGACCCGGTGAGGTCCTGCATTGTAACCAGCTGCAACCAATGGAATTGTATTTTCAAAGCGATCCATTAGACGTTTTAAATACCGCGTCCCCACTTTAACGGCTGTTGCAGGCTCCAACAACATTGGAACTTTAAATTCTTTATCACCCAAAAGTGTCGCCACTTTATGTCCCGTGTAGGGCATCACTTGCATTAAACCCAGGGCACCTACTGGAGAGATCGCATCTTTGCGATAGGTGCTTTCAGCTCTCATGATTCCCCAGATCAACTCTTCGGGGACAACAAATTTTGTTGCATATTGGCCAACAGACTCAACATAGGCCCTTGGGTAGGCGAACTCCCACAGGTAACGAACTCCATCTATTCCATGGGCGGCTCTTTGCCCACTGAAAGAAATTTGTGCAATGTATGAAGATCGATTGAAAACTCCAGCAGTGTTGTATTCCGACATCAGGGTGCGAAGATAATCTCGGCTTGAAGTTTTTCTTTCAATATCGAAGAGGTCCCACCGAGCCCATTCATTTTCTTCAAGAATCATTAAATCCCGTGCCCGTTCAAAACGTTTCATAAAGACGGGCCCCATGACCACGGCTGTTGCCCCTGAAGGGGAGGTTTTAGTTTGAGTTAGATCCGATGTTTCACTTAATGCCACCTCAGTTGAGGTTGTTTCAGGAGGCGGCTCTGGCTCTTCGTTCTGAACTTTTTCATCATCCGTAGAATACTGAGTCAGTTGCACATCTTCTTCCGACTCAGCCTCTTCGCCACGATAAACGTCATCATTCGATGACATTAAAAATTCGCCGGCAGTGAATCTTGAAATCAAAAGTGGTTGTGTTGGTAGTCGAACCTGTGCTGATTTAATAGCAATAGCACTCTCGATTTTTTTCAGGCGTGCTTGGGCTGCTATAGCATAATATCCAAGAAGTGGATCTTTAGATAAGCTCTCCATCAAATTTCGCGCAGTTTCTTTTTTACCTTGTCGAAAAAGACTCATGGCCATCCAATAAGACACCCTACCATCAAAACTGCCCTTAGTTGATTTATGACGTTTTCCTTTGACCTGTTGCATTTCGGCGAAGGATTTGTAGGCTCCTGAATAATCTGCTTTTAAATATTTCAGCCATGCTAAATGCCATTTTGCATCTTGCTTCAATCCCGACGTGGGGTAAACTTTGATGAACTCTTGAAAACGGCGACCCGCTCCATCATAGTCTTGAAATTGATAGCTTAAAAAAGCGGACTGGTACAAAGCTTGCCGTCCCGTTTTAGATTTTGGACTTAACTTATAGGCTGAATAATAAGCCCCAACAGCTTGCTGGACATCTCCAGCGCGGGCCGTAGCTGAACCATAGAGGATTAAGAAATCAAAGTTTCTCTTCATGCTTTCAAAAAAAGGCGTTAAGATTTGCAACCCTTTGCTAAGCTCCCCTTCTTGAAGATAAAACTGCGCCTGCAGCTTGGCCGCTGTGAATGGCTCACTTTTTTCAAGTTTCGCTTTCATAAAATTGATTTCATTTTGGGCTTTTTGATCTAATCCAGCCCACAGCAAGTAACGAACTCTGACTCTAAAGTTTTCTGTTGTCACTGAGCAGCCAGAAGGCTTTCCAGCAAAGTCATCTGCAGCTAAATCGGCTGTGCCACCTGAAACCTTTGAAAAAGAAGGATATTTTTCATACAATTTCACCAGCCAATTGCAGGTCCGAGAGTGGTTCTTTAATCCATTTTCAGATCGAGCTAGATTGTAAATCACTTCAGGATAAGAATCAGTGTTGCGCGTTATTTTTTCAAGTTTAGCGAATTGCAGGGCTGCTCGTTTGAAATTTTGTTTTTCAAGAGCGACTTGTCCTAAAAGGTTAGACACTTCAATAGTCATTTTTCTGTTTGGAGAAAGAGCGAGTATCTGATTGAGATCTTTTTCAGCATTATCCCACTGGTTCAGTTTAATTCTTGATTCTGCCAAATAATAAATCGCGTACTCTTGCAGATCTGTTTTTTTATTTTTGATTTCCTCAAAAGCCGTGATCGCTGCTTCATATTTTCCGACTTTAAAAAGTCCCAAAGCTTTTTTGAAAGTTTCTAATTCATCTTTACCGGATTGCGCAAAGGCCTTCGATCCAGCTACAGAAGTTAAAATAACCGGCACGCAAGTCAGGGCCACAAAGCTTGCACAAAAAATCATCGACTTAAAAATCTTCTGAACACTCATCTCAATAAACTTCATCCAGTACATCCTTGTCACTCATCAGTATTAATGATACCGAATAACCATGGCAAAAGCGAAAACGAAAACGATCTATACCTGTCAAAATTGTGGGGCTCAAAGACCGAGGTGGGAAGGAAAATGTTCTGACTGCGGTGCGTGGAATTCCTATGTCGAGGAATTGCAGATGACAGAATCCAAGACCCGCGGTTGGTCCACGGGACCTGTTGATACAAATAACAACGTTAACAAACCGATCACCCTAGACCAAAGGATAGAAGAAGTTAAGCTGGATCGTCTGAACACCGGCTTTGAGGAGTTCAATCGCGTCTTGGGCGGCGGCCTAGCACGAGGAAGCTTTGTCCTTTTGGGCGGCTCTCCTGGAATCGGCAAGTCCACCTTACTTTTACAAATGGCCGGCGGCCTTGCAGGACACAAGCACAGCGTCCTTTATATTTCTGGAGAGGAAAGCGTTTCTCAGACAGGTTCTAGGGCTCACCGCTTGGGCATTCGCTCTTCCCTGATTGAGGTGGGTTGCGAAAGCAATCTCAATAGTGTTCTAGAGCTTGCTCGACATAAAAAGCCTGATGTATTGGTGGTCGACTCCATTCAGACCATGTACCTGCCCGACTTGCAGGCGGCCCCTGGATCGGTCTCTCAAGTCCGTGAATGTGCTGGACATCTTATGGGTCTTGCAAAGCACGACAACATCACGGTCATTCTGATTGGTCACGTCACCAAAGACGGCAATATTGCTGGACCAAAAGTTTTAGAACACATGGTCGATTGCGTGCTTTCCTTTGATGGCGATATTTCTTATGACTTCCGGCTTTTGCGAGCTCTAAAAAATCGTTTTGGAGCAGCCCAAGAGCTGGGCGTATTTCAAATGAATTCCAAAGGACTTGAGGAAGTCTCTAATCCTTC
The DNA here is from genome assembly GCA_947449255.1 of Pseudobdellovibrionaceae bacterium. Classification (GTDB taxonomy): domain Bacteria; phylum Bdellovibrionota; class Bdellovibrionia; order Bdellovibrionales; family Bdellovibrionaceae; genus Bdellovibrio. Next base: position 169,840 of record CANFQX010000003.1, on the reverse strand, counting down.
AGAATTATTTTTAGAAGAACGTGGTGATCAACTGATTGGCTCGGCCGTTTTTGCATCGATGGAAGGCACCAGGCCTTTATTGTGTGAGGTTCAAGCTTTAACTTTATCTAGTCCAATGGCCATGCCTCGGCGAACAGCTCTGGGCATTGATGTGAATCGTCTTCATTTATTGACGGCCGTCCTCGATCGCCATCTGGATATTCGCTTAGGACAAAATGACATTTTCATCAATGTGGTGGGCGGCTTAAAGTTGATAGAACCCGCAGCGGACCTGGCTGTGGCTGCGGCTATTTTATCCACTGAGGGGCGCCGGGATCTTGATGCTAAAACTTGTTTCTTTGGTGAAATAGGACTGACGGGAGAAGTTCGCGGAGTTTCTTTTGCTGAAAGTCGAATCAAAGAGGCTGATAAATTGGGTTTTAAAAATTTTATCATCCCCTTTTCAAACAAACGACATCTGGCAGACCTGAAAATTTCTAAGGACAAGAAAATTACTTTTGTGAAGAACGTGCATGACTTGAGAAAGTTGATTTAGTTGATACATGTCGGCCGCGAAACTTAAAAATTATAGATAGGGCTGACAAGATCTTCCAAAGTGGCTGTATACACTGATATATGCCAATCAATTTAAATTAAAAGCACCTGACCTTGGTCCTAACCTGTTTATGAGCCATCGCAAAAATATACTGAAATAGCCTAGATCCTTAACTGCATCACCTTTTATGCCGATAAGAATTTTATGCGCAAGCTCCTTTTCATCTTATTTTGCCTCGGCCTCTACGGCAGCCAAAGCAGTGCCACCGATCCCGCCATTTTATGTGACGAAGAAGTGATCAGCAATTTAAACCCCTATAAGCAAGATCTTATGAATGAGGCCTGCAAATTCGCGGGTCAATACCAAGAGTCTATCCTGCCCGACAAGAGCGCAACGCCGACTGGACAAGTTCGCGAAGGACAGCCCGCCAGTTACAATTATCAAGAGTTTTTAAACTCGCTCAATAAGGTAACAAATGGATTTAATAAAAAAGACTGCAAACCGCAGAGCGCCCTTACTGCCCCAATTCCCTACCCCACCGTGATAATTAAAAATACCGCTGTGGGAGAGATTCCTGTCTCTGTCTTAGAAGAGAATCAGATCCAACAACTTTTTAAGGAGCTGAGTCAAGATCCCCAGTATTCATTTAAATCCCCCGAAGAAGGTTGCTGGGCAAGGGCTCAAATCATGGCCCAGGAATTAGAAAAAAAAGGCCTTCGAGTGGGAAAAATGTTTGTCGAGGCTGATTTAAATGTAGACACCAAAGAGGCCTTAAACGGCAAGAATGTTCATTGGAGCTACCACGTCGCACCCGTTGTCGCGGTCAATGGAAAAAATGGAATAGAAATGAGGGTTTTAGATCCCTCTCTTTTTACGGAACCCGTATCCAACAAAGTCTGGGTTGATAAATTGCTTTTGCACACTAAAGCAAAAAATCGTGCTGAGATCTATGTCACAGATCGCTTCGTGTTTGAGCCTGTACGTGATAACACTTTAAGTTCATTGAATGACGACCCCGCCCATGGCCGCTGGCACAAAGCAGAAACGGTCTTAGCTCAGCAAGAGCTCGCTCGTCTACGCAGTGACTATGAGGATCATGTTGAGTGGAAGCAGAAAAAATAGAAATAGATTTAAAAAAGGAAATATTTAAAATGTCTAAAGCTCTACTCATCTTGAGTATTCTCATAACTCTGGAAAACCCGCTGCTTGCCGCCGCCAACAAGCCCTTTGAATTCGTGGATGTCGTTTACAAAATCGAGTCTGAAAAAGATCACGCCTTCATTAGCTTTCATAGACACCCTAGCATTTATGAATTCGAAAAAGACACTGGGGAAAAATCTGATCAGATGAAGAAATTAGAAAGCAGCAAAAAAAGCAAGAAACCCGTGAAGATCCTGGTGGACCCGAGAACTAAAAAGATCTTGGAGGTCTTTTCAGTTAAAAAATAAGAGTTCACTAAGGCATTACCAGATTGTGTTTCTCATCAATTGAAAACTTTATATTCACCAATGGAAAGTGATTTCCTAAAAATTCAATAACGAATCCAGTTGCAGTTAAACGCGCTGAGAGCGTCCCATAGCTTGCCAAATAGCTGGGAATCAATAATCCAGTTAGGCCGAAATCGGTCGAATAGCTACTAAACTCAGCATAATAAGTTCTCTCTGATGTCCAGGCGTATTGCAAAAGATTCTGAATTTCTGCAATGAGCTCTGTGGCGTTCTCAAACTGTGTCATCCCTTCGATGGAACCCGAATTGTCGATGGAAAAGACATTGCCCTTCACCGGAGAGGCGATCCCCGTCAACTTAAGTTGATATCCTGACTTTGTCACGGGATTGACTGTGAGGCTTACAGAAAAAAGGCTTTTAAGATAAACTGGAACAGACACCCCCATTTTATCCATTCCGTCTGAATACTCAGCCCATTCATCATAATGAAGCAGTTCAGCACGGTGAGCCTTATTCAGAAACTGCCGGACATCACTGCGAACCTGTTCATTGGATGGAGAGTTTCCCAACTCAGCCTGTGCTTGCATTTGTAGCAAAAGAATTCCAAACAGCACCGCGCTCATCAATAAGTTCACTTTAGAGAATTGGGTTCTTACATAAAAAGTGTCAAAAATTTTGTCAAATAGTCTCATATTTCTCTCCAATAAGACTCAGAGGTGCATTTGAAATGCCAACATGAAAATCCAAAAAAAATCTAAATTTCTTTAAGGAAATCAATACTAGATCAAAAACTGAACTGCTTAAAATAAGACACAGTCTCATTGTAAAACGAACATCATGAAGACACCGACTAATTTATTGGCAAGACGTGGGCGAACAAGCCTTTTACTCAAAAAAGAATATCCATATTATTTCGCTTTTAAGGAAATATGATAATCAAAAGTAGATTTGCCAGAGTTTTTCATATCGACCTCAGAAGACAGCACAACTTCATCTTGGGTCAAAAGCACTCTCTCAATTCCGATTGGAAAAATGGAATCCAAAGATGACATCAACAGGCTCTGAGCCTGACTCACAACTTCCAAAGGCACACGCAGCGGAGTCATCAAAACCTTAAAAAGGTCCATCTCCCCAACGCTGCCACCAAAAAAATTGACAGCCTGATCTAAACTCAAGGGATTTATCACCACAGGCGAAACACTGACGGAATCAAATATAAGATCGCCCAAAAAAGATCTCATTGAGACATCACCCAAATTATAACCGGTCAGAAAATAAATCTCTAAAAAATATTTTGCTGGATCTGGATCTAGATGAGCACACACATAAACGATGTCTCTTTCTTTATTTAAATTCACTGCAAATAACGGAATAGAAAGAGGCAGAATAGAAAATTGACCACTTTCTTCCACACGGATAAAACCTTCTAGAGTAGCCTCAATTTTACTTTTTCTATCATCATCGGACAACTGACCATTGAAATTAGACTGAATGACGGACGACATTGGAAAGTCTTTTTTAATTTCATGCGAGCGTGTTAAAATTTTATTTGCCACCAATTCAATTTCATTCGTCTTAAGTTTGCAATAAGCATCGCGATCAGCGAAGGCTGAATTGCTAAAAGAGCATAAAAATAAAAATAGCGAAACAATATATCTGGCGTTAAGGAGCATGTGATTCACCCTCCAGCAATTCTGAATTTTCTAATTTATCCAAACTATGGATCTTCAGATAGGATCTTCTCTCCGAAAGGATAATATTTAAATTTGTTTTGATCGCAAAAACCAAATTCTCAGCACTCTGGTTTGGCTCTGTCTTGAGGCTTTGCAATTCAGCCTGCAAAAGGCCTGTATGAACCACCACTCCATTTTCTCTTTCCGTCGGCAAAAGACTTAATCTCAACTTGTGCAATTCAAGTCCATGACGGTCCTCGATTTTTTTCAAATAAGTGCCAAGCCAAGCCGAATTTTGACTAATCAGTGCTGTCCGAACCTCAGTGTCTTCTGGCAAAATAAGTTCCCAATTTCCAGCTAAGAATTCTTTATAATGCAGATTTTCAGCTGATTTTTTATTCCCCATATGCTTTCTCAGCCAATAGAGTTCATTCTCAAAGTTCATTTCAAAGACTTGCTTAAAAAACACCTTCATTCCACCTTGGGGTGGACGCCAAGACAATTCCAGCGGCCTCGATTCCGGGCTTGTGCCTTTCAACCAAAAGTAAGTCACTCCAGACAGCTGATCTGTTTGCATGGACTCCTTAAAATTTAAATACAGACAGGGCCCAAGGCCTTTGAATGAAATGTCTTTACCACCTGCCCGGCTGTGGTAGGTGCAAGCCGAGGCTTCAATTCCCAATTCCTTAAGGTCCTCATCGACATCCACAGCCAAGTTTTTTGAAATCCAATATTCTAGAGTGGGCTTTGACCAACCCTGCTCGGGCTGTTTGAGCTCAACCCCATGGGTTGCAAAGGGCCATTCAAAAGCCAGACTCAAAGCTAAAGTCAGTGCAGTCTTAAGAATGGTCTTTGTTGCGTTCACGGCTTTCTTACCTTAGGCAAGATTCGTTCTGCACTTGGAGTGCTGTTGATATATTTGAAATGCACACTGTAGTTGTCCGCAGAATAAGTTCCGTCAAACTGACATTGCACATCAATAGGTTGAATCTCGCCGGTGATAATATCCAAAACCTCTTTTGTTGAAGAGCACTGGCCTTCGATGCTTGCTGGCAGGCTTGGGTCAGAGGACCGAACAATTTTAACGTGAACCCAATTAAATTTGATATTCATCAACTCTTTATTGAATTGATTGGCGGCACTTACACTCAATGGTCGAGCAATCCATTTATCTTGAATTTTGTCATAGCCTTTATAAAAATCGAGATCCATTGCCGTCACGAGTCCTTGTTGATCCATGGTCACTCGGGCAATTAAATTTTTTGCATCCATCTTCAAAATAGGAATAAACTTATCCACTTCGTTCGAGTCCTGTTTGCCTATCTCGTTATTTTTTTGGGAAGTCAATGGCACCTCCCAATCAGAATTGAATTTAACCATTCCTGTGCCCTTCATAAACTCCGCATTGTATCCAGTTTTTGAGTCGAAAGTCCCAACCGTTTCAAAATCGATACTGGCTCTGTCAATTGACACTAACAACTGTGCCATCATCAAATTTGCCGCACTCGCATCATTCGAGTTCATGCTTTTTTTAGAATCCAAAGGTTTAATCGCAGGGTCCGCAGCAAAAGCGGTGCAAACAAAAAGCAACAAGGCACCGAATGACCGAACGGATAGAATAAAGTAATTTTTCATTTACACCCTCAACTTTTATAAAAACTGATTTCTGCTCGACGCAGCAATGATTCTATAAGATTTCATTGATGCAAAATTCAGCCCAGGGCAAGACTGCTAACACTGAACTCAGAGCCTGCTAAGATGCCTGTAAAAGGGTTTTCAATCGGGAATTAGCTTCCAACAATATTTACTTACGCAGTCTGCAAAGTGAGTGACACATTTTGGGTCTTTTTGACCAAGATTTTGACAGTTTTATAGATGATGTATGGGTAACTGTATGGATCTATAAAAACCCGCTGAAAGACTCCGAATTCTTCTTATGCTTTTTCCTATTCAAACCGAAAGGTCCAGTACTCTAATTTGAAATTCGGGTTTTAATTTTCTAAAAATTCATGGAGGTTTTTATGGTTCCAGCCAAGAGATTTAAAACGAAAGAAAAAGCCACGATAAAAATCCATGGCCGCAAAAATGGGATCACTGCAGTTATGGGCAATATGTCAGAGTCAGGCGCTGGCCTCATTATCATCGGCGGCGCCTATATTCCCAGGAAGGGCGAAGTTGTCGACCTCATCGTAAATCTATCGACAGTTCAAAAGGCCTATCATATTTCCGCAGTGGTTGCTTGGGCAAAGTATATGAAAATGGGAGTGCGCTTTATCACCAAACGAGAGATTCCTGCCACAGCGATTTAACTGCCGAATGAATTAACGTTTTTTAACTGTTTTAACATAGATCTCGCGTTGAATATCCATCAGAATTGTCAACATCCTGCTCTCGATCACAGAATCCATTTTTAAGAATTGAAAACCTACAATTTGCACCTGATTCGAAGGCAAAAAAGGCACGGAGGTCTGTTCCTCAATGACCTCACCCGTTGCGATTTTCTGAACAAAGCGCGCTTCCATTTCAAAATCGAATGGTCGCCGATTGCCAAATCGCAGAGTTCCCTGGACTTTATCCCCTATTTTTAAAGTTGGCGCCCCGATGGGTAATTCAGCCTTAATGCCGCCTGTGCTGACATCTTTAACTTTACAAAGAACATCATATTTGCTTGGTCCCAATTGCTTCAAAATAAATTCGGCATTGATTTCCTCAGGGATTTCAATTCGAGCACTGGCTCGGCGCTGAAGTTTAAAAAGATCCACATCAAGCTTTATGATGGCCCAATTCAAATTAAACGTAAGATCTGTCCGACAAAAATATCGATCATTTTCATGAGTAAAATTGGCTACAACAGTCTGGGGCATCACCTGATTTTTTGAGTCGGCAGTGTGGTGACACATTAGAAACTCATCTTTTTCCACCTGGATGGAAATCAAATGAAAGGGCTCTTCCGCCTCGCCTTTGATTGTTAGGATATCTCTAGTTTTAGCCATTTCGCGAAAAAGTGTTTTTCTTTCTGAAACTCCAACTTTCTTAAAAATATCTTTTTTGACAGTTGCCATTTTAAATTCTCTCCAGAGCTATTTCCCAACGTTTCAAGCGCTCTTTACGTGTTTTTAAATTGATTTTCACTTTGAATTCTTTGTTGGTTTTCCAAACTTTTTTTAATTCTTTAACATCTTTCCAAAGGCCCACTCCAAGTCCCGCCATGAAGGCAGCTCCCAAGGCCGTGGTCTCAAGGTTTTCAGGGCGAATCACAGTCACACCTAGATAATCCGCTTGAAGCTGCAGCAATAAATCATTGCTGGCTGCACCACCATCAACTTTGAGTGATTTAATTTTTTTTCCGAGATCTTTTTGCATGGTCAAAAGAACATCCACATTTTGTAAGGCCATTGCCTCAAGTGTTGCTCGTGCAAGGTGGGCCTTGGTCGTTCCACGGGTCAGCCCACAGATCAGACCGCGCGCTTCCGGGCGCCAATGAGGTGCACCCAATCCAGTCAAGGCAGGAATGAACTCAACACCGCCACTGTCTTCCACAGTTGCCGCCAGCTTTTCAATATCAGAAGAATGCTGAAATAAACCCAAGCCATCTCGCAACCACTGAACGGCCGCACCACACACAAAGGCTCCGCCCTCGAGGGCATAAGTCATATCTTGATCTTTTAATTTCCAGGCAATCGTGGAGAGCAATTTATTTTTTGATTTGATGATTTTTTTTCCAGTGTTTAAAAGCAGAAAACTGCCAGTGCCAAAAGTGCATTTTGACTCCCCTGCTTCAAAACACATTTGCCCAAACAGGGCGGCTTGCTGATCACCCAGAATTCCAGTGATTGGTATTCCATCTGGCAGAAAGCCCAATCCTTGAGTGTTTCCAAAATGCGCATTGGAAGGACAAATCTCTGGCAAAACTTCAGAAGGGACTGAAAAAATTTTCAACAGATCTTCATCCCACCAGCCCGTGTGAATGTTCATGAGCATAGTTCGAGAGGCATTGCTGACATCTGTTTTGTGTGAGGCTCCTGCCGTCAATTTCCACAGCAGGTAAGTGTCCACAGTGCCTGCTAGTAAATTGCCTTGCTTAGCTTTTGAAAGAGCTTGAGGGACGTTTTTTAAAATCCACTGAATTTTACTTCCGGAAAAATAGGGATCTAAAACAAGACCGGTCTTGGCCGTGATGATTTTTTCTTTTTTGTTTTTTTTAAGCTTTTCACACAGCTCCTGAGTTCTGCGGCACTGCCAGACGATGGCGTTATAAACCGCTTTACCCGTTTTGCGATCCCACATCATCACTGTCTCGCGTTGATTGGTGATTCCAATGGCCGCAATTTGTGAACCCGATATTTTTGCTTTTTCAAGGGCTAGGCGCATAGATCTCTGTGTTGAATGCCAGATATCTTCGGGGTCATGCTCAACCCAGCCTGGTTTTGGGAAGATTTGCTTGAAGGTCTCGCGAGCTTCAGCCACAAGACTTCCGGCTTGATTGACAATGCAAGTCCTAGAGCTGGTTGTACCTTGGTCGATGGACATGATAAAAGAAGACATAAGTAATCAACCTCCACGAATGATGATGGTCCATTTATAATAATGAATAATTTTTTGACAAAACCCAACAAGAAAATTTTTAATCTTAAATCTCTAGACAGGGACACTCTCATTTTTAGAGTGTTACCGCGGTTTTTATTAGAAATTCTGCGCAAATATTTTCGTATGGAAGTCGAAGGTGCGAAAAATATCCCCCGCAGTGGAGCCGTCATTATTGCGCCCAATCACTCAGGCTTTTCGGGCTTTGATGCCTTCTTGTTGGGTCATATTATTCAACAAGAAGCGCGTCGGATTCCACGAGTCATGACTCATCATTTTTGGTTTTTAACGGAGACCACAGCCATTCCTGCACAAAAAATGGGCTTCACGGAAGCCACTTATGAAAATGGCGTTAATTCCTTAAAAAGAGGCAAAGCTATTGTGTTATTTCCTGAAGGTGAAAATGGCAATTTTAAGCCCACCAGCGAGCGCTATCAACTTCAAGAATTTAAACGCGGTTTTGTACGCATGGCCCTTGAAGCTGGATGTCCGATTGTACCAACCATTGTCCTTGGCGCTGAAGAAACTCATATCAATTTAAAAAAATTAAAGTTCACAAAATTTTTAAAGGGCTCTGTCATTCCGCTCCCCTTAAATATTTTACCTCTGCCGGCAAAATGGCGCATACGGTTTCTTGAACCCATCACCCTGCCCTACAAACCCAGCGCCATGAATGATAAAGACTTGGTTCACGAGATCGCCCAAGACATTCAAGAAAAAATGCAATTAGCTATCGAAGAAGAACTCCACAAACGCGGGAATCCCTTTATTTAGTTTTTTGATGATTTGAACTGATGAACTGAACTGTTGATTTAGATTAGCAATCTGAAAACTATCTGTGCTTATCCGGCAAATCATCGCCGATTGCCTTTAAAATCTGAGCCCACTTTGAAGTGATAATACCAGGATCATCCATATTACGGCTGACCAACTGTTTTGAAAGGAGCGCGGCAAGTCCTACCGCTATAACGAGGAGGAGAATATACTCCACCACGATTTGTCCTCGATTATTCATATCTCAAGCTTAACACAACTGCATTGAAACCATGGGGGGATTTATTTCCACCGGACGCCAATTTTTCATGGTTAAACGAAGGACATCCATCAATTTGGCCAGTTCAGTGACCCTTGCGGCATTTAAATCGGCCATCACCTGGTCTTGAGTCCCAGCCTTAGGAGAGCGGAGGCCAACAACAACATCCTCATCCCAACGCTGGACCTCAAACTGAGAATCCTGGGAACCCTCTCCAAAGGCAAGCTCAAAGCTTTCATCGCTTGGATAGGCCATGATCAAAATGTTTGCTCCAGAGGCCTTAGATCGATCTTTAGCTAGTGCAAACTCTGACCCTAGCTCTTTTTGAATCATGAAATAAACCTGCAAAACCGACTCTTCCTGAGGCTGAGCGAAATAAATTCGCACAGGACCGTCAAAAATCGCACAATTGAAAGCAGGATTAAAGTATTTCGACTGCATTAGCTTTGTATAAGATGATCTCATCAAATTTCTTCCCCTTAAACTCAACACAAGACTAGAAACAAAAGGGCCCTAAACTCAAAGGATTTTTTAAGATTCTTAAATTTAACAACGCACCTCATTAAATGCCTGCAAAAAAAAAGCACTCTTAAGGCACTTTTCATTCTAATAAAAAAATTGATTTCAAATTAACCTAAGAATGAAAAACATAAATTTTAAAAACATGGTGATTAATATATAGGCATTAATTCAAAGCATTTCTCACTTAATTATAAACACCACTTGCAACACACTTCGATCAAGACAGCTCCCCAATAAAAGGCCAATTGCACAATAAACCAGCATTGAGAGGAAATAATTTATCCGATGAGGCATTGTTTCATGACAATTGGACCTAAAAATTCTATGAAGTCCCCATGAAAAATATTTTCTTCATCCAGCTTTCGAGTCTTTTCTTGGTTTTCTTTCAACTTGAGCTTTGCTGTATAAAGGCTTTTGCAAACTCAACTCCTCAAAAGCTTGAACATGAAATTACAAATTCAACATCAGATTGCGCAAGCATTTCGAATATAAACAAGTTCATTGGCTGCGCCTTAAATCACCATATTCACCTTCTTGAGTTGAGAGCCAACGAGCAAGTCAGTGCACTTAAAGAAGGCGCTGCAGCTCAACGGCCAAATCCAAAAATTGATACGCAGGCTGGAGTTGGCCAAAATGTTGGCGACCTTCTCACACAATTTCAAATCAACTTAGCCATCCCCATCGAAGTCGGCGGAAAAAAAGGCAGCCGCATCGCCTTGGCCGAAGCCGAAAGACGCGAGGCCAAAGTTGCAACAGACTTTGGAACCCTCGAAACTTTGATCGACATCTACAGTCGAATTTTAAAAATCCATGAGTTGCATATTCATGAAAAAAGCTTCAAAGAATCCATTCAGTTTATTGAAAAAATTTATAAGCTCTATCAATCCAGACCCCACCTTGACCCCGAGCAATTGGCATCGAAACACCTGTTTGAGATGATTAAACAAAAATACAGTTTCGACCTTATCTTGTTGGCTCAGGAGATGGATTCAGAACTCAATGACTTGATTCTTATGACCCAAAATAAAGTTCCAAAAGAAACTTTAAAAAATATGATCTTTCAACTTCCCGAGCCTCAATGGCCTGATCTCAGAAAAGAAATTCAAGGACACAGCCTCTGGATTCAAAAAATGGATGCCGAGGTGAACGTCAAAGAAAAGAACTATGATTTTCAAGTCAGCCAATCCTTTCCTGACTTTGAAATTGGCCCCACCTACTCGCAAGAATATCAAGGTCCACTGTTGACACAATTTTTTGGTGTCAGTCTTAGTTTTCCCCTCCCAATCTTTAATCTCAACTCTGGCGGCAGAGCCCTAGCCAAAGCAGAAATGGAATCTGCAATGACCAGAAAAAAATTGATGGAAACGAAAGAAAATTTTGAAATCAAATTCCTCCAAGAAAATTATCAAGCCATGATTGGTGAGCTTAAAAAATTAGCACCCCTACTGAAAAACCTAGATAAATCCAGTCCAACCAAGGGACTTTTTGAAAAAGGTCTGATTCCAGCCACCTTGGCCATTGAGATTCAAAGATCCCACCAAGAACTGATTATGACTGCTCATGAGTTGGAAGTTAAAACCATTGGCGTTTTATTTAAAATTCGATCTATCGAGGGCAATATCGATGCCGAAAAGCTGACACTGTGGCCCTCCGAAAACAAAATGAGCCAACATCCGTGACAACCCCAGCCTTTTATGATTAGAGAAGAGTTATGAGAAAATTTATGAATCCTTTCTTAAGACAAAATAAAATCCTTGCCCTCTTTTTTGTGGCCGCACTGGCCTTGGGTTCTGCAGCCTGCTCGCCAAAACAAGGAACTGATCATTTGTCTGAAAAGGCAAAACTTGAAGGAAAAGCCGGATTTGAAGGCCAAATCGAATACCAAAATCAAAGGTCCAAAGAGATCGAAAAAGATCTCGACAGAAAGTTTGCCCTCTATTCGGCCTTTGAGGGCGCCTATGAGGGAATGCTCAGCACAGAGCGCGGAACCTTTCAAGTGCGCCTATCGATGGTGCCAAGCCTCTCAAAAATCAAAGGCAACCGCCCTCGCACTGCTGAAGAGATTATCTATGACCTCAACGCCTTAGCGATGAACACACAAATCTTGCAGTGGCGCCCCGATTCACCGCAGTCAGCGATTGGCTGTATGATCTCCCAGATTCGACCTGATTTTAATCGTCTTTCCATTTCAATTGCTTCGGAAAACTGCCCCAGTCTTTACAAGTTTTCTGTCACCATTGAAAATGAGGCTCATGAGATTCTCTCTAGCGATGAATTATTCCAATCCATCGATGCTGGAAAAAAAGTGACCGTGATTGAAATTCAGGGTGAAATAAAACCCAACACCAACGCGCGGATTTATCCTGTTGTGCTTAAAAAAGTGGATGCCAATGAAACTAAAAAATAAATTTTTCCCAGCTTTGTTGATCACTCAATTGCTTCTTATTGATCTAAGCTTTGCGAAAGTGATGACACTCACTGAAGTCACCCAAGCGGCCGTAAAGCAGAATCTGACCATCAAGGAAAAATTGATTGAAAGCCATCAATCGCAACAAACGGTGCAATACAACCGACTCTCTTTGCTGCCTAAAATTGACCTCTATAGCATCGTCAATACAGGCGGGTCCTTTTTTGGACTTGCTGGATTGATCGAAGATATTGCTCCTTTTCTTATTCCCGCCAATTGGTTTAGAAAAGATGAAGCTGAAATTTCATTGTCCTTTCAAAAAAAATCCTACAAGGCCTTGTGGGGAAATGAAGTTCTAGAAGCTCGGTCGATGTATTTAACGATGGTCTCGGACTCGAAATCTCTTGCCGTCTTTGACAGCTATCAAAAAGATCTTGCCGAACTCCAGGACCTTGCCGAAACCAGAGACCAGTTTGGTGGCGACCGTTTGGGCGCCTTGGAAATGCTTTTAGCACAAAAAAGCAAAGTTGCAGAAGATCAAATCACCTTGCAAGACGTGATCAATCAAGAGTTCTATGCCCTCACGCAAATGACTCAGCTAGATCCTAAAATCCACTTTGATGTAGATTTAAATGCAAAAGTTGAGTCCTCTTGGAGATTCTTAGACGTCAATTATTTAATTTCAAGTGCTCAGACGCTCAGTCCTGAGGTCCGCAGTTTTGATGATTTGATTGATTTTCTAGCGCAGATTAAAAAAGAAATAAAATTTTTGTTCTTTGGAACATCAACACTTTCTCAAGGTGTTGCTGGGGGAGTTTTTGATGATATCCCTATTAATGGTGGATGGGGCTTTTCTACGAAATCCGCCATTGCTATGACAAACACCAAAAAAGAATTGCTCAAAACCCAACAACTTGGCGCCAGAGAAACTCTAAAACGCCAAATTTTACGAAGTTTCGATCAAGATCGTTTGTTGAACGAAAAAGAAAAAAACATGAACGAACGCATTGTGCACTTAGGAAAGCAGTGGGAAATCCTGCTGGATCGCCTGCAGTTTGGCAAAAATGCAGCCATGGATGAGTTGATCTTAAATCGCCAATCCCTAGCTGAGACACAAATTGCCTTGATCCACTTAAAGATCTTGCGTTCCCAGTTGAATGATAAAGTTCAACGCATGCTTTGGTGGGATGTTTACAGTCAATTTCCTAATAAATATTAAAGCCCTCACAGCAAAGGATGCATTGCCCGAGCTTTAAGTCTTTCCCACCGGCGATCAATTTCACCCTGAAAATTTGCTAAATTTTCAGAATATTCTGCTCGCAACAAATGTTTCGATTTCCCCATCATCTGCAGCCAATCACGAGCTGCAATTTTGTTGCCTTCTTGCTCGGGATTGTAACTTAAATTTGTCAGACCATTTTCAATTTCGATCAAAGGAAAGAAGCAGCAATCCACGGCCTTTTGCAAAATCTCTTGGCCATATTTTTCGTCAGAGGCCCAATTTAGTGGACAGGTCACCAAGATTTTACCAAAGACCAGGCCCTGATTCTTGGCGTACCATTGAGCTTTGGCAGCCTTTGCAACAAGATCTATCCCGCAAGATTCAATCGCCGTAAAGACATAGGGAATGCCCGTAGCTGCCATGATTGAGACAGTGTCTTTGTGATGGAATCCTTTCCCAAAGTTTTTAGCTCCCACATGACTTGTGACTGTTTCACGTCCCAGAGGCGTCGAATAACTCAATTGCCCGCCCGTGTTCATATAACCTTGATTGTCGTACTCAAGAACAATCATTTTATGATTCCGGAGAGCCGTGCCAATGGTGGGACCCATGCCGATATCCATCCCCCCATCTCCGGTGATCATCACAAAGGTGACATCTTCGCTGGCAGCAATCTCTCCGCGACGTTTCTTTTCATAAAAAACTTCAACCAAACCTGACAATGTCGGTGCACCATTTTGAAATAAATTGTGCAAATAACTGACCCTGTGTGCGCTAAATGGATAATCCGTTGTGACCACCATGGCGCAGCCCGTGTGGTACAAGACGACGACATCGCCCTCAATGCCCTTAAAGAATTGATCCAATCCAGAAAAAATACCACAACCAGGGCAGGCCCCATGACCGGGTGCAATCCGCTTTGGACGTGCAACCAATAAACTAGGATCTGCCACTTGAACTCGCAAAGGGGAAGATTTTCCCACGGATGCTACCACTTCAATTTTTGTTAGCCCCTGACTCATTTCGGCTCGGGAAAAGGGCTGCAAAACTTGCGGAGGCAGTTTTTTCTTTTGCCCAGGCTCGGTGCCTAGAAAACCAAAATTTGCTACGGACTCTGGAGCTTCCACAACTTGCAAAGCTTCCGCAATAAAATGGCTCGCATCAGTTTCGCGAAAATCTTTGCCTCCCAAACCATATATTCGACTCAAGACTTTAATTTTTTTGTTTTCACTTCCCAGGACAATAGAGCGAACTTCATGAGTGAGAGGACCACCCTCGGAGCCCGGCGTATCACTGCGCTCTCCAACCAACAGGGATGCAAGGTTTGCACTTGCTTTTTTTAATTGATCCACCGGAAATGGGCGCAATAAATTGGGGCGCAAAAGTCCAACTTTCTTCCCTTCGCTTTTGGCCAGGTCAATGGCATCTTTGGCCGTTTCTGCTGCAGAATTTAAAATAAATAATGCTGACTCAGCGCTATCCATCTCATAATCCTCAATTGCTGGATAGCTCCGTCCTGATAGCATTTCATATTCTTTTACAATTTCACCGTAAACTTTAAGCGCTGACTCATGGGCCTGATGAAGTTGAAATTTATTATTGATCAAATCCGGATCATTCATGTAGGGACCTACCGTGATCGGATTTCGTGGATCTAAAGTTGTGAAAGAGTCCTGCCTTTGGCCTAAAAATTCCTGCACAACTTTCGCATCCTTAAAGATCTTCGTGGATTGCCGTTGATGACTGGTAAAAAATCCATCACTGACAACCATCACGGGAAGTCGCACCTCTGGATGCTCCCCCAATTTGACGGCAATGATATTCATGTCATAAACAGCCTGAGGATTTGACGCCAACAAAATCACCCATCCGGTCTGCAAGGCATACATCAAATCCGAGTGATCACAGCGAATGTCCAAGGGACCACTCACCGAGCGAGTCACCAAATTCAAGACCATCGGCAGCCGACTTCCCGATTGCACAGGAAGCTGCTCAAGACTGTACAAAAAGCCATTGGAGCTTGTGGCATTCATCACCCTAGCACCACCCGTGCTAGCTCCAAAGCAGGCTCCTGCTGCGCCATGCTCTCCGTCTGCGGGCAATAGAACTGTAGACACTTCACCTTTCACTTTCATGCGATCTATAATTTCTGCAATTTCTGTGGAGGGAGTGATGGGATAATAACCCATAAAATGAAAATCAATTGCTTTTGCTGCTTCTGCAGCCATTTCGTTCCCCGTCAAAAATTGGCCAATTTGGTCTGCTTTGGTTTCTTTTGATTCCATATTTATTGTTTTACCTTTTTAATTTCTGAATTTCAGTCTGCGGAAATAAGTGATGTTGTTTTTCACTCTCCAAAAACTCACTTTCAGGCACAGTCACTAAAGCTTGAACAGGACAGGCTAAAACACATTTTTGACAGCCCTTACAATATTGGTAATCGATGCCCATCAATGCGGGAGCCGTTTTATTTTGTGGATCCACTTTCCAAACAAAACAAAAATCAGGACAAACCATGTCGCAAAATCCACAATTGTAACAAATCTCAGCAATGAATCTAGGCAAGAGACCTTTACGACTGGCGCTGTTGTCTTTTAAAACGGTGTTGCCGGGATTTAATATGACTCCTCCAAGAGGAGCATTCTCCCAACCCATCGACGGTAAAATTTTCTCGTGCGGTTGAATATTGGCCTGAGACTCGTCGAAAATAAAATCTTTGGTTTGCTTTCGCCCAGACTCAAAACCTTCAATGTTTCGTTTTTTTAACTGTGGCTCAAGGTGAGAAAAAAACTTTAAGAACGACTTCAATAAAATCTCAGCATCAATCTCTGGGCAAAAGCGCGTCGCCGCCCCCAACATGATTGAGTTCAACCCGCATTGATACTTCAACGCCAAGTCCGTGGCATCGATCGTCGCAAACTTTCTTACTTTGAAACCCTCGGGGAAGCGAATTTCACTGGGCTTCTTTGTCGAATTGATTAAAAGATCTGTGTGTGCGGTGATTCCTTCCAAACAATCAGGATGAGTCTCTAACAGAGATTCATGAAAAACAATCAGCACATCGGGATTTTTGATATAAGAAGCTGTTCGAATTTGCTTCCCTTCTGTTGAAAAGCGCACAAAAGATTTAACTGGAGTGCCCTTTTTTTCAGATCCAAAACTAGAAAAATGATTTCCAGAATAACCTAAGCCCAGGACAGCGGCTTCAGCCAATATTTTTCCAGCCGAGTTTGCCCCTTGGCCCCCAATGGCTTCTAAGCGAACACTGACGTTTTTACGAGGCTGCTCTTTTTGCTGTTTCATGATTTTCCACACGTTAGCCTCCCTCACTAAAAATAGAGTTTTCAAGAATGATTACGCTCTAAGAGCTCATTCTTGAATTTGCTTTTTTGATTTTTTTATTTTTGTTAATACTTTTTTCGATCCAAACTTTTTTAAAGTTTTTCTTATCGACAGCCCAGGCTTCATAATCGACCGCGGCCTCTGCGGCTCGTTGCAGATTTTTTAATATCAAATCTATATCCTCAAAAGTCCAAAGATCCTTGAGGTGAATATTTTTACTCTCTGTTTTACTGAGGGCTTGGCTCACCATAGAAAGTTCCATCCCACAAAATGGTGGCAGCTGACAGCCAAAAAGATTCAAATTCGCCTGAAGCCGAGAAAGGACTGACTTCCCCCCTGTCGAATGGCAAAGCACAACAACGCCTGCGGGCTTGCCGACAAAAGCTTCGGTGGCCTCAAGATCAGTGAATTCTTCCAAAAACTTTTGAAGAGGACTGCCCCAACTTTCCCAATAAGCTCCGGTCACGAACAAGAGGATTTCAGCATCCATGAGTTTTTTTTGAATTTGTTGTCTTGTCTCATCTTTTAAATGGCTGACAGAAATTTTAAATTCTTGCGCATATTTATTTTTAAGATTTGCAATAAGCAACCCACAATTGCCCTTATTGCCTTGAATAGAACCATTGAGGATGAATAATTTTTTTCGCCTCATAAAAGCCTCGCTTTTCTCTAACTGGCTCTCTCTACTCTAGAAAGAGAAGGTCCGATTAGCAAAGGCTTTTATTTTTATGCAGCGCTAGAATTTTTAGTAATGTTTTGAATTGTAAATTGATCCGAAGGTACTAATAAGAAAAAGGCTCTTCGACAACAACAAGTGTTTTCCAACCCGATTTAAATTTGGGACTGCCATATTGGTCCAATATCTGACGTCCAGATCTAGAATCAATGACTGGCACAGTCCCTTGCCCCGCTGCAACCACGGCATTATGAATCTGAAGGACCGCCATTTGTCCAAGCCGGATGCAACCCGAAGAAGCTCTCGTCCCCAAAGCTGCAATCCCATGGGCCTCTCCACTCAAAAGATCGGGTGGCACTTGATGGAGAGCCAGGCCATGTTGATCATTAAAAAACATAGCATAAGGCATCTTAAACTTACTTTCAGAGGATTTATAATCAGCCTCCTCCACTCTGGTTATGGCATAATAGCCACGGAGAGTGTGTCGCCAATGCGAAGATTTAGCCCCTTTGGTTCCAAACACCGAACGAAAAAATCCTTCAAAAGTATCAACAAACTCTAAGTCTTCGCGACCTGTTGAGACCGGTGTTGTTAAAATGAGCTGACGATTGATGTAAAGACGTGCTGTTTGCGCTCCAGGTCCCTGGGCCGCTTTGTTAACTACAATGACGTTCGTGTATTGATTGGCTGGCAATTCTCCACGCAAGTAAGCTGGCAAATCGAATCGCTGCCCCAAAGGGGCTTCATAGAGCTCTTCTGTCATTAATCTAGCTGTCTCAACTCTCTCATCCGTGGCAAAGGACACTCCAGAAAGAGAAATTAAAAATGGCAAAGTTAAAATTGAAAAAAATTGAATCATATTCCTATCCCATCACTAGATTATAAAATTTCACTTTCAGAGTTCGTGCTCTATCCTCCACAGGAGAGGCAAAAACTCGGCCAGCTGATTTTCCAAGGCTTGAGGATAGAATTTCTATTAAAAATAAACTCACAAGAGTCTAACCATCTGGATTTGTTAATTTTTTTTAGAGCACATTGCCCTAGATCGATAGGGGACTAGCTGGGGCCAGCTCATCAGGTTGCGACCAATAATTAGACAAGTGACAACAAATGTCCGTCCGAAAAACAATATCGTGATTATATAATTCTGAGGCTCAAAGAAATTGACTAAAATAAAAAATCAATTCATCGCATATCTTTTAATCAAGAAAGACCTCTTCCTTTCTAGAAATCGCTGACAGATCTTTGTGTTGCACGATCTTTTTTCATTTTTTATCTAGATCTAAATCTTAAACACCAAAATGGAGATGATTTAGTTTTTTTGATCTCTTAATGAAACATGTGCAAAAATATTTTTTTTCAGCAAAGCCTGTCTACGTTTTAACCGTTCCAGGTGTCTCATCAGGATCCAAAATTCTCCCATTTTGCAAATCCTAGAGCTCTTGCTGCTTCAAGAGCAGCATCTCTTTTCTCTTGGTATCATCGGTTTTGACCATAGAATGAAGCAGCTGTTGGATGGCCTGGACTAATTTTTCAAAATCAACGGGTTTCGTAAAGCATAAATTAAATCCAGCTTTCATTATCTTTTCTATTTCCTCTGGAGCAGAAAAACCAGTCAATGCAATCACCGGTACATTTTTCCCAAAAGCAGACGACCGCACTCGATCTAACAGCACAAATCCATCCTCAACGGGCATATCGATATCGGTAATGATAGCATTATAGGGTAAGTTCTCGGCTTGTTTTAGGGCCATCTCAGCCTCTGCAACGGTCGATGCTTCAACAATTTGAGCACCAACTCTTTCCAGTAGCATTCGCATCAACAAGCGAAGATCTGAGGAGTCATCAACCAACAAGATAAAATCATTTTTCAGCGGGAATTCCGCCGAATCTTTCTTATCCCAGACATGAACTCTGCTTTGGACACTGGGAATCGTAAAGAAAACAGTGGTCCCTAAGCCCACTTGGCTCTCGGCCCAAATACGACCTCCATGGGCCTCTATAATTCCCTTGGCAATTGAAAGTCCCAGACCAGTTCCTAAGCTTTTTGACTCCTTCGATTGCCAAAAGCGTTGAAAAATAAAATTCAAATTTTCTGCCTTAATACCCGGCCCATTGTCATGGACTGAAAATAGAACCAAATTATCTTGTCGCTCAACTTTCAGTTCAATCTCCCCACCTGTGGGAGTAAATTTAATGGCATTTCCCATTAAGTTCCAAAGCACTTGAATAATTCTTCCCTTATCGCAAAAAACCTGGGGAAGTTTATCTGAGGCCTCGAGTTTAAAATTGATGTTTTTTTCCTTAATTGCGAGACTTAAAATATCAAGCGCTGAATTCACCAAACCCACGACATCCACGGGCAGCCTTTCTACAGTAAATGTCCCCGACTCAATCTCTGTAAAATCCAACAGATCGAAAATAAGTTTCTGCATTAAACCCACCGCATTTTCGATCAAATGACTGATTTTATCAACTTCATCGGTATTGTAGGACTTCATTTTCTGGAAATTTTTGATGGCCATCTGAATCGCAAAAAGAGGATTCTTCAGATCATGAGATACGATGGACAACAAATGCTCGCGATCCTTAAGGGCATTTAGTGCATCTAAGAAAAGTTTTGCATTGTCGGCAGCAAGGGCACACCTATATGAAATAGCCTTAGCAAAGATAAAGTCGTCTTCTGTGAAATTCTTGCTCACCTCAGTGCGTGCAAGAGATAAAATACCAATAGTTTTTCCACGAGCTCGCATAGGAATAGCAATATAGGAAGTGATCTGCAAAGTTCCAAAACAACTTTTATACTTGTCGGTGATTTGATCGATTGGAAAGTGGCTCGCTGAAATATTATCAATAAAAATTGAATTCCCTGCGATCAGAAAGTCTCTTTCTTCGTGGTGAGTCTCAAGGTCCATAATCTGCTTTGCGACTTGAATCAACAGATTTGATTTTAGTGGATCACGATGAATCGTCGCGCCCAATATTAGTTTTTTTTCTTCAAAGACACTGATGATGCAAATATCAGCGAAACTAGGGACTAAACTTTCAGCCGTCTTCTGAAGTCTGCCATAGAAGTCTAAAGTCTCATTAAAAATTTGACTGATTTCAGATAAAAATGTCAGGCGCCTAAACGAGTCTTGTTTTTGAGTGATATCTCGAATGAAAGTCATCCAGGACTTATCTGGATAGATTTTCCCGGTCACTTCAACTTCTAAAAACACACCGGTTTTTGTTTTTAAGTGCCATTTGCTGACATTTATATCGCCCGGTTTTAGCATTTTTTCCTTGAGTGAATTAAATCTAGGTATTTCATCAAAGGAAATAAAATCCTGAAAATTTCGCCCAATCAACTCACTGCGCCTATAGCCCAGCATATCTTCAGCGGCTCTATTGAGCTCAACATAATGCCCCTCAGCGTCTGCCACTAATATGCCCTCTGCCGCTTGATCGAAAATATCTCTGAGTGCTGCTTCTCTTAGCTTGACCTCTAACGTCCTAGCCTCTAGTTCAGAATTTTTTTGATTCAATTCATTATTGGCGTTAATCAGCATTGCTTCACGCCTCTCATCTCTTTGAATCTGCCGCCAAAGAAAGTAAGTGGACACCATAACAGAAAAAAATAAAAAAATGGCGCTGGCAAAAAAAGAGATTCTGAGATCCTTTTCAAAATTAGAACCCAACTTGTCGCTCAAAGCTGAAAAATTAAAAATCTGCCAGGCAAGGCTCAAAATCGCAATGATGGCCACCCCATAGACAGTACAAGAGGATTTTCTTTGAGTCCGGGGCATATTTGGCATTTTATTTAGTCTCCAATAGCTGTCAACCTAGCACAGCTCCGGTCCTCATAAAAATGACAACTCAGAAATTATCACGGAGACTATCACAGAGACTTCATATATTTAAAATCCAAAGACTGCAAAAAAGCAAAACCAACTCTTTTTAAGTTGGCTTTGCTTGGTTTTTTTTATTTTCAATTCACCACTGACTTAATGACTATTGCGGACTTTATTCTTCATCCAACTCGTCATCACCTAAAACACCGAGGTTGTATTTTTCCACGCGATATCTCATCGACCTAAATGATATTTTTAGTAATTTTGCAGCTTTTTTCTTAACACCATTGCCAGCATGAATGGCTTTGATCAGCAGTTCTTTTTCAATTTGGCCAATGACTTTTTCTAAATCAACACCATCTTCACCGATTTCGATTTCATTCGATGAGGCCATTTTTCGACCTGACAAAGTATTTACTATTGGCGGCAAGGACTCAGGCAAAATTGTAGCGCCGCCTTCTAAGGCCACAGTCCGTTCGATCATATTTTCAAGTTCCCGCACGTTGCCTGGATAGTCATAGGACTTCAAAATATCCATGGCTTCCGTGCTGATTCCACCGATACTTTTATTTAATCGCTCGTTGTACTTCTTCAAAAAATGATTTGCTAAAAGTGGAATGTCCTCGCGACGTTCACGAAGGCCCGGCGTTCGAATATTAATAACATTCAGACGATAGAACAAATCTTGTCTGAATGTTCCTTTGGCGACCATGTCCTCTAAATTTCGATTGGTGGCTGCAATAATTCGAACATCCACTTTGACATCGTCCGTAGCTCCGACTCGACGAACAACACGCTCTTGAATCACTCGCAGAAGTTTTACTTGAATGGTCAATGGCAACTCACCGACTTCATCAAGAAATAGCGTGCCCCCATCAGCAACCTCAAAAAGTCCTGATTTTTCAGCAACAGCACCTGTAAAAGAACCTTTTTTATGCCCAAACATTTCAGATTCCATAAGGTTCTCGGGGATGGCTCCGCAATTCACTGTAACAAAGGGTCTGTCTTTAAGAGTTCCACCATAGTGAATGGCCTTTGCAACAACTTCTTTACCTGTCCCAGATTCACCGGTGATTAAAATATTCGTAGGCGTTTGAGCAACACGTTTCACCAAATCAAAAATAGCGTGCATGGGGCCTGAATTTCCGATCATATTTTGAAAGGAATATTCTTTTACCAATTCTTTTTTTAGTGATCTATTTTCAACTTCTAAATTTCGAGAGCGCAGAGCATTGTGTATATTCAGTCGCACTTCATCGATTTTAAATGGCTTTGTCAAATAGTCATAGGCACCCATCTTCATTGCCTCTACGGCTGTCTCTGTTGTTCCAAAGGCTGTGATCAGCATGAAAACAATTTCAGGATATGTTTCTTTCACATGACGCAAAAGTTCGATGCCTGTGACATTTGGCATCTGAAGATCAGAGATGATCATATCAAAGGTTTTCTTTGCGAGCAGATCCTTCGCTTTTTGGCCATCCTCCGCAAGAGTGATTTCATAGCCCTCTTTTTTGAGCATTATCTCTAAAAATTCGCGAATGGATTCTTCATCATCGACAACAAGAATTCTCGACTTCATTTATCTGCTCCCACAACCTTGGTTTTTAAATATTGTCTCAATGCGCCCTAGGGAATGTCAAAACAAACTCGGTCCCTATACCTTGTTCACTGTTCACAAGGACCTTTGCACTGTGCCCCTCTAGAATCTTATGTGTGACGGCTAGCCCCAGACCTGTGCCCTTTGGTTTTGTGGTATGGAAGGGTTCAAACATTTTTCTGCGAGTTGCCTCGCTCATTCCACAACCCGTATCAGAAATACTGAGCTTCAACTCGCCGTCGTGAATCCATCCCTTGACCGTTATCGTTGAAACCTTGCTGTTTGGGTCATTATCATTCATGGCCTGATAAGAGTTCAGAATGATGTTTAAAAAAACTTGCTTCAATTTATCTTTTTTTCCTATAACAAACAAATTTTCATCAATAGCACGCACCTGCTGAATATCAGATCTGAGTTTTGAATCTGATTTTATGGCATCAAGAACTTCAATCAGTATTGGACCCAAATTGATCGACTCGGTCGGAGCAGTTTCAGGACTAGAGTATTCCAGAAACTCCGTGATTAGATTATTGAGTCGATCAATTTCACGAAGAATTATTCTCATCAACTTTCGATCATCTTCATCGGCTGTCGTTTGACTAAGCAGCTCTACACTCCCGCTGATTCCCGCCAGGGGATTTCTGATTTCATGAGCAATACCTGCAGCAAGTCCACCGACAGCTGCCATCTTTTCATTTTGCCGAGCGGAGTACTCCAGTTGTCGAAACTTCGTTAGATCGTCAAAGAGTGCGATACAAAGATGTGACTGCAATTCAGAACTATAAATTTTAGAAATTGTCAGTCCAAGAATTTTTACTTCTTGCTCGGGAGCCGATTTAAATGAGACATCCCCTTTAAAATAGGTTCGGCTGTGCATTGTGGTCTCTGGAAATATATCAAACCAATTTTTCGCCATGAGTTGCTGGTCTTCTAAAATTTCTACGGCCGACGTGTTTGCAGTCAGCAATTCCCCCTGCTCGGTGAACGAGAGCATCCCAGAGGGAATATTTTCAATCAATACCTGATTAAAATCTTGAGCAGACCTTAGATTCAGACCCGTTTTCTGCAACTCTTGACCGACAGTATTTAGCTGCTCACTGAGGTAACCAGAAAGCCCAGCAATTCCAAAAAAAGCCAAATTGTTTAGAGCCAATAAAAAGAAAAAATTGAACCCTTTCATTTCTGGTGAAAACAATACGGCTAGAGTAAAAAATATGCTGGTAAATAAGGCCAGAGTGTAAGCTCCGACACCGCGAAAGATAATTCCGGCCAATAAAATATTAACTAAGTGCAAGAATAAAAAGAAAGAGTGGTTCAACCCGAAGTAATAGATGAGTGCTGCAATAAACAGAGCATCAGTGACGAAACTCAAAAATAAAATATTATCCTTATTGACTAATTTTTCCCAGATAGAAATCCATAAAATGTGCAAGCCCAGCGCCACAGTAAGAATAGAGTAAAAAGGAGAGAACAAGGACCAGTTGATGAAACTTCCCTGATTCATTGTCGTTAAAAGACTCACAACCAGAATAAGGACAAAGAGGCCCACTCGAATAAATTCGACAGTGAGACCTTGATTTGCACTCTGCTTGACGTAATAACTCAAACGCATTTTATTTGATATTTCCAGCCATATTGAAAATTGGCAGATACATGGCGACCACTAGCACGGCAATGACACCGCCCAAGAAAACCAACATCAGAGGCTCCATAATGGAAGTCATCGCCTTCACCGCAGATTCTACCTCATCTTCATAAAAGTCAGCAATTTTTCCAAGCATGATATCCATCGTACCCGACTGTTCGCCGATTGAAATCATCTGAACCACCATGTCTGGAAAGGCCTTCTCCTTCAAGAGTGGCTTTGCAAAAGTTCCACCACCAATTATGGATTCTTTTGATCGCAGCAGAGCCTGTTCAACGACTGAATTACCTGCTGTTCTTGCTGCAATCTCGATGGCTTGAATTAAACCAACTCCTGATGAAAGCAAAGTTCCCAAGGTTCTACTCAGACGTGCAATAGAAGATTTCTGAATCACCTCGCCTAAAACGGGGGAGTGAAAAATAATTTTATCAAAAATAATTTTGCCTTCTGGGGTTTTTACATATTTGCTGATTAAAATTGGGAGGCCTACAATGACACCCAAATAGACATACCAATATGTGGTCAAGGAATGACTCAAGTCTACTACAAACTGAGTGAGGGCTGGTGGTTCTGCTCCCGAGGAAGCAAAAAACTCCATAAATTTTGGTATAATAAAAACCAAGATTCCTCCAATAACTAGGAACGCCACACTCAAAATGACTGCTGGATAAACCATAGCACCCTTAACCTGACCCTTAATCTTTTCAGATTTTTCCATATAAAGCGCTAGCCTTTGCAATATAAGATCCAGAATACCGGCTTCTTCCCCCGCCTGAATCATATTACAATAAAGTTTATCGAAAACAGCGGGCCTCTTTGCCATGGCATCCGCTAAATGTGTTCCCTCTTCAATGGATTTTTTAACATCAGCCGAGGCTTCCTTCAAAATACCCGGACGTAAACCTTCAGAAAGAATTTTCAAGGAGTCCATCACAGGAACCCCAGCATTGATGAGAGTCGAAAACTGCCTAGTGAAAATTTGCAAATCTTTGGTGTCCACGCGAGCAGCAAAAATTGAAGGAGCTGATGCCTTAACTACGTTGAGTCGCAGTGGTTTCATTTGCTGAGCGCGCAATTTAATCAAAGCATCTGACTGATTGGCTGCCTCAAATTCGCCGGACACCAGCTGGCCCTTGGCATTTTTTGCTTGATATTTATATTTTGCCATTTCTAAATGCCTACCTTTTTCAACAGTTGATCCAAGCTATCAGGATCCCTCGAAGTCTCAAAAGCCACCTTCAGAGAGACGCGACGTCGAATCAAGTGCTGAAGGATTGATTGATTTAAAGTTAATATGCCCGAGTTTTCTGGAGCAGAACTTGCCAACAACTCAAGCCCCTTGATATTTTCATTCTCTATCAGCTCGCGAACTTGTGGCTTAGCTAAGAGAACCTCATGGGCAAATACGCGCTTATTATTGATTCCGTTCATAGCATATTGACTGCATCCCAAAGTGAAGACATCAGCCAGCCTTGAGGGGCCATGGTGATCAAATTTTTTCGTCAAAACCGAAAGACAACGACGCAATGAGTTCGTAATTGAAGGACCTTTCATGGAGTAAATAACAAAGATTCCTCTCTCAGCTAAGGCTAATGCATCCAAAAATGAGGACTCATCGGATTCTCCATGATATATAACCAGATCAACTCCTGCTAAAAAAGATTCTTTTTCCTGAGGACCCGAGAAGACACCAGAGTGGTAAAGAAGGGTCGCTTTTGCCTCCCTGACCTGCGGAAAAGGTTTTGCAGAAAAAACTGCGCCAAGAAATGATTTTTCCTCACTCATTTTTGTTATCAGTTTAAATAAAGCCGCCGCTTGTCCCGACTCTCCAGAGCCAGAAAGGATCATTAAACCTTTCATTAACACGCAGGTCTCTATCACACTTGGGGGAATATGAATTTCGTCAGTTGAGCCATCAACATCTAAATCTATTAAGGCCTTCATCGTTTCATTTTTCTGAAAAAAAGAAAAACCCATCCTGAGATTTTCGAAGGAAGTTTCACCGTGAACCTGTCCACTATTTTCTAGGTCTGTAGCTTGTACACTATCCAAAAAACTTTGTTGGAGCAATCTCCACTCAGTGATCAAACCGGGAGAATTTCTTAATATCTCCCATCCTTGACTGGTTCGAACGCGAGGTTCGCTGCCCACTATAAATAAAAATTCTTGAGATCCTTTAGATTTAGCCTGTAAGAGAAGCTCCGTTAAACTCATCACATATCCTTTATCGATGCATTTAGCACTTCTTCTATGGTTGTAATTCCGCGTTTTAATTTCAGTAGAGCACTTCGACGAAGTGTTCTCATACCCTGCTCTCGACAAAGCACTCGCAATTCACTTGTCGAAGATTCTTTCAAAATGGCCTCTTTCATAACTTCGGTCATGCTCATCAATTCGTAGATGGCCGCTCGGCCCTTGATTCCAGTTCCGTTGCAGGTTGCACAACCTCTTCCCTTAAAGAGCTTGTATTCGCCAACATCCCCTGGAGCCACACCCAAATCTATGATGACATCCTTCAACACTTCGATCGGAACTTTACAAGATTCACAAATACGCCCAACTAATCTCTGGGCCACAATAAGGTTTATCGTTGAAGTAATAATATAGGTTGGAATACCCATTTCAGTTAGACGAATCACTGTTGAGGGCGCATCGTTTGTATGCAAAGTACTAACGACCAAGTGACCTGTCGATGCTGCTTTAAATGCAATTTCGGCCGTATCCAAGTCTCGAATCTCCCCTACCATCACAATATCTGGATCTTGACGAAGAAACGATTTCAATGCACTAGAAAAAGTTAAATCAATGTCAGAATTCATCTGAACTTGATTGATACCCTCAAGATTGAATTCAACGGGATCTTCTGCCGTTGCAATATTCACGTCAGGCTGATTTAACTCAGCCAAAGCAGAATAGATGGTGGTTGTTTTACCTGAGCCCGTTGGACCTGTAATTAACACCATTCCCTGTGGTTGATGAACATTGCTTTTAAATAGTTTGAGGTCATCTTCTTCAAAACCTAATTTAGTCATATCCAGTTGCAAATTGGCTTTATCTAGCAAGCGAAGGACAATTTTTTCACCCCACATTGTGGGCAGTACACTCACCCGAAAATCCATGGCCTTTCCTTGAACAGTGCGCACTGACATACGGCCATCCTGAGGTCGTCGTCTTTCAGCGATATCAAGTTTGGACATAATTTTAACCCGAGATGAAATTGCCGCTGCAGCCACGGTGGGCGGCGCTGTGGCCTCGATTAAATTTCCATCAATTCGAAATCGTATGCGATATTTTTTTTCATAAGGTTCAAAGTGAATATCTGAGACTTTTCGTCTTATAGCATCGACTAAAATTGAATTTACAAACTTTACGATCGGAGCGTCTTTCTCATCACTTCCAAGATCAACAATTTGATCTGAACTTCCCTCTTCACCATCCCCTTTTTCGGACGATGCCATTTCAACTAGTGCCTTGACTTTGATGTTGCCGCCGTAGTGTTTTTCAATAGCAGCAGCAATGGAAACTTCGGTTCCCACCACCGGTTGAATCTTACCTCTTGTTATAAATCGTAAATCCTCTTTAACAACAATATTTCCTGGATCACTGAATGCAACAAGCAGCGTGCCACCCGCTTTTTGAATAGGAATCAATGTGTACTTGTTGCAGATTTCCTGAGGAATCAATGAAATGACCGCTGGATCTATTTGAAACTTTCCGACATCGACACCCTGAACACCATAATGAGTTTGAAGTGCTGACAAAATTTGACTTTCTTTTAGATATCCAAACTGAAGAATCACTTGTGTCAATTTTTGACCGGATTTTTTTTGTTCTTCAACAGCTGATGCAAATTGATCAGATTTCAACAATCCGAGCTTTACTAAAATTTCACCAACTTTGACCGATGACATGGCAACTCCCCAATCTTAACACTAATATAGGGTGCCCTTTTTTGTAACTAGACTCAGGATGAGTTTTTTACTAACTTTTTAAGTTTAGCGCATTCCCGAAGCGGCCTCAAAGTTCTCCATCAAAAACCGCTCCCAACTTTGGCAAAGGTCCTCGACTTTAAGCTGGCCTAAAAGATCTAATTGTTGCAAGCAGTAATATGTTTCTTCTGCAGCTATGGGGATAGGATAAACGACGCGAAGTTCAGCCCTTTGCGCCTCTTCTAAAAGAGGATTATGATAAGGAATTAAATTAAGATCTACAACAAAGCCTCGTCGCTTCATATAATTAAAGTAGGACATATCCCTCAGCAGCTCTTTATCTTCAGCAATATTGATCGTATTAATCACAATATTTGCGCCGATTGTTTGGGCTGTTAAATACCCTGCATCTAAGATGCTAAATTCAATGCCAAAAAAATTTTTTTTGAGTAATTCAGTTTTTAATTTTAATTCAGCTATATCGTGACCCGTAAAGTAAATTTTTCGAAAACCCATATGTGCTAGGACTGCGCCAGAGACCATCGCTTCTTCACTTGTTCCAACAACGAAGGCCGAATCTCTATTATCTAAACCCCTCGCATATTCAACAAGGACTTTTCTAAGGGCTTCGTATAAAAAAACCCTTGGATACCAGAGGCCCTCCTCCTTGATCAAAAAATCTGTACTCTGGAGTGTTCTCACTAAGGTCGGCTGCAGTTTCAATTCTCTCAAAGCCAGTACAGACAGCGACATGTCAATCTTAGCGATGTCTGCGTCCTTGAGAAGGTCAGAATTAAACTCAGAATAAGTTTCAAACTGAATATCCCATCCCTGCTCTTTCGATAGAGATTCAAAATGGCGAACAAATAATCCTGGGCCTTGTGGATTGAATTCTAAAAACTTAATCGGATTCATCAAAATAACTTTCGGCTGCTAACAAATCACTTTTAATTTGTATAACCAGTTGGTCGATACCATTGAATTTCTGCTCATCTCTTAAGAAATGAAGCAGAATGACTTCCACTTCAATGCCATAGATTTGTCCTTCAAAATTAAAAATGTGACTTTCAATTTTGAGAGGAAATTGACTCAGATCGCCCTCGTGAAATGTCGGATTCACTCCAATGTTGGTAATCGACCTGTGAGTTTGGCCTGCAAATTTGGTTAAAGTAACATAAACCCCTTTTCGCGGCATAAACTCAACTTCGGGATGAATATTGGCGGTAGGCACTCCAATCAATCGACCTCTTTGAAATCCCTTTTGTACATGTCCTCGCAAATAATAATTTCGGCCTAACAGCTCATTGGCTTGCTCAACATGACCAGCGGCAAGGGCTTCACGAATCTTGGTTGAGGAAACAATAATATTCTTAAAATGAAATGGGGGAATTATAATCAGCTTAATGCATTTTGCCGCACAATATTCTTCGAGATAAGCAAGTGTCCCCTGTCGTCTTGCACCAAAAGTAAAATCATGCCCCACCACAAGAGTCTTTGGATTCAAATGCTTCACAATAAACTGATCTAAAAATTCTTCAGCTGTGACCTTCGCAAAATCGACAGTGAAGGGCTCAACAACAGCGATATTTATTCCTCGGGCCTCGAACTGTTCTTGCTGATCGCGAAGATCAAACAAGCGCTCGACACCTTTTATTTTTGAACTTTGCATTGACAGCACTTTCAAGGGATGCGGATCAAAGGTAACGACAACGGCAGGCGCACCAAGGTATTGGGCTTCACGAACTACATTTTCGATCAATTGCTGATGCCCGAGATGGACTCCATCAAAATTACCAATTGTCACCACTGAGCTTTTTAAACCATCCGCGCTGAATTCCAAGCGAGGTTCTGTGGATGAAATTAGCTGCTCGCTAGTCAACTTTGGAACTCCCTCAAGAGCCAAATTTGAATTGATTTTTGCTTTCAGTTCCTTAACACCATTATAAATCTGCATATTTTTCACTATAGCGCCTGGATGACTAGGAGGTCAGCACCTTTTCACAGCCATCCAGGCCCTGATGAACAAATCCACCAAGATGAATTGGCAACCTGAACTGGTTCGCTGAATTGGCAGCCAAAGATGACTTAATATATCTTGATATTTTCAGTAATTTTGCTATGTTGCGACGCGTGCAATCCAAAAAAACAGACAACCTTTTTTACCGACTTTTATACAGATGCGAAGTCCTTTTGCGTTTTTTTTCTCAACACCGAGGATTTTGGCTCCGCTATCTGCTGTGTTGGATTATTGGATGTCTAGCCTTATCAACAGATGAGCTCAATTCCTACGACCTCCGATTTCACCTGAGAGGCGATCAAAAGGTCAGCCCTGAGATCGTTTTAATAACAATTAAGCAATCTGACATATCAAATATCGTGGCCTCGCGAACAAAATCATTAGGACTGATCAATGAGGCCACAGATTTCACAGACAGTTTTTTTTGGGATCAAAAAATTTGGTCAAATTTATTAACTCGGCTATTAAAGCAGGGACCTAAATCCATCGGAGTTGTCCTGTATTTCGGCGACAATATTGGGGCTCTTAAATTAAGCCCCAAAGACAAAGTGATTTTTCAAGACCCACGAGTTTTTTGGGCCTCGTCAACCAACAATCTTGATCGAATGGCCCCTCCTCTTTTTGCCAATAGAGAGCAAACAAATTTGGGCAACAATGACCTCCGCCGAGATGAGGATGGCCTTGTCCGCAGGGTTTTTCCATCCACAACAGAGTTGCCTCACCTGTCTGAAAAAATAACTGGCAAAAGCTTTCCTCATTCGACCGCAGGCCTTCCCATCAATTACCGTGGTGCTATGCGGATTTTTCAACAATACAGCCTGAGTGAAATCATTTATGATGAGCTTCCTGAGAATACCTTTAAAGATAAAATAATTTTAATAGGAGCAGAAACCTCCTCGTCGACTCTTTACTCAACCCCACTGGGCCCACTGAACAGAACAGAAATTATTGCCCACATCACAGACACACTGGTAGGCAACAGATGGATCAAAAGGCTCAATTACTGGTGGTATGTTGGTAGCTTTTTGGTCTTAATGTGGCTGGCCGTATCCATCATCATGGCCTACCCACAATCTGTCGGCATTTTTTTTATAATTTGGATTGGCACACTTCAGGTGGCTCTGTCCGCATGGGTTTTTGATAGTTTTTATTTTTGGACACCAGCCATATCACCCTTTATTTTACTGGCTGCAACCTGGACCATCTTTATTGGCTACCAGGCCACAAAAATTGAACGCCAAAATTTTCAACTGCAACAAGAGCAAAAATCACTCTCTGAACTCGAACAGCTTAAAAATAATTTTGTCAGCCTTATTTCTCATGATTTAAAAACTCCTATTGCAAAAATACAGGCCGTTGTTGACCGCCTGATGACGCAATACCAAGGGGAAGAATTGAGTTCAGACTTGCGATCACTGCGCTCGTTTAGTGATGAACTCAATCGCTATATTCAATCCATCTTGAAAGTTTTAAGAGTGGAGTCACGAGATTTCAAACTCAATATGGAAGTGGCTGACATTAATGAAGTGATCGTCGATGCCTTGCAACACCTGCGCCCCCTCGCAAAAGAAAAAAATATCCAGATCGAGACCAACCTGGAACCTATGTTCTCAGTAGAACTTGACTGCACCCTTATTAAAGAAGTCATCATCAATCTTGTGGAGAATGCGATCAAATACACTCCACCTTTTGGCAGTATCAATATCACTTCCTATGAAAAAGAGCACAATGTCCATATTGGAGTTGCTGACACCGGTGAAGGCATTAAACCGGATGACATGGACAAGGTGTGGGGAAAATTCACTCGTGGCAGCGATCAAGATTTAAAAACCAAGGGCTCTGGCCTAGGCCTTTATTTAGTAAAATATTTTATAGAACTTCATGGCGGAAAGATAGCAATGACAAGCAACTTAGGAAGTGGAACTCTTGTTGAGTTTTCACTTCCCATTGAAAATTCTGAAAACAAAGAAAATCTCGCAGACAATAAAAACTCAGAGGTGAAATTATGACAAATAAACTCAACACGCTTATAGTTGATGATGAATCTGAACTTCGCCGGTCTGTGATTTCTATCCTGAAATCAGCAATGCCAGAAATTGATTTTATCATCAGCGAAGCCGCCACAGGCAAAGAAGCTTTGGAACAAGTTAAAACTCAGTCTTGGGATTTAGTTTTGATGGATGTTAAAATGCCCGAGATGAATGGACTTGAAGCCCTGGCTGCCATCAAGGAGCACGACCCAAGAACTTTCGTCGTATTGATGACCGCCCACTCTAACCTTCACGATGCTGTTCAAGCCATCAAAGATGGTGCTTATGACTATGTCGAAAAGCCAGTCAAACCCGAATTATTGACCGAGATTGTTCGAAAATCATTGGAAGCCAGAGATTTGGTTTCTAGTCTTGCCCTTTCCAGTCCTGTCTTTGACGATGATATTGAAAGTGAATTTGTTGGCGGCTCTCAAAAAATGAAAGAGGTCTTTAATCTGATCTATCGCCTGTGCAAAGTGGACACCACCGTTTTAATTCGCGGTGAAAACGGCACAGGTAAAGAACTTGTTGCCCGCGCTATTCATTTTAACTCACCAAGAAAAGCCGGCAGCTTTGTTGCTCTTAACTGTGGTGCAATTCCTGAAGCTCTGATGGAAAGTGAACTGTTTGGCCATGAAAAGGGAGCTTTCACCGGAGCGGTTGAAAGAAAAATTGGAAAATTCCAGGCGGCTAACAATGGCACTCTTTTCTTAGATGAAATCGGCGAGCTCAAGCCTGACATGCAAGTGAAACTGTTAAGAGTTCTGCAGGACCGCAAGTTCACTCCCGTGGGCAGCAACCGAGAAGTTAAAACCACAGCCCGAATAGTGGCCGCCACTAATCGCAACCTTGAAAAAATGATGGCCGATGGCCTCTTCAGAGAAGATTTATTTTATCGCCTCAATGTGATGCCAATATTTTTGCCGCCACTTCGTGATCGCACAGATGACATTGAGGCTTTGATTCAACATTTTGTTAAAAAGTTTTCGAGACAGCATGGACGTCAAATCACTGGCATCAGCCAAGAGGCTCTTCATTTGGTAAAAAACTACCGGTGGCCAGGTAATATACGAGAACTTGAGAATGCAGTCGAGAGAGCCTTTATTGTCGAAAACAGCATGGAAATCACGGCCCAATCCCTGCCCGATTCAATTCGAAATTTGCCACTTCCACCAAGAGTTGAAAAAAGCCTCAGTGAAAAAAATCTTAGCGCCGGAGGATCTGTTTCTGATTCTGGAGCTGGGCATGGCGTGGGTGCTGGCACACTTGATTTTGATGTTTTTAAAGAAGGCATGGAAAAAGAGTTCATCATCAGTGCACTCAAAGCCAATCATGGAAGAATTAACCAAACAGTGGCACAAGCCAATATTCCTAAGAACACTTTGCTTCGGAAAATTCGCAAGTATGGCATTAATGTGAAAGACTATTTGTCAGAGGAAAATTAGATGGGGATCCAATTTTCTCTATTCCTTCAAAGCCATCTGCACAACACCCAACACAGCATCCGAAGAAATGTCCTTCATACAGACATGGGTGCCCAAAGGACACACTTTGTGCCCATGCA
The DNA here is from genome assembly GCA_947449255.1 of Pseudobdellovibrionaceae bacterium. GTDB lineage: Bacteria > Bdellovibrionota > Bdellovibrionia > Bdellovibrionales > Bdellovibrionaceae > Bdellovibrio. The sequence continues at coordinate 135,784 of CANFQX010000003.1, read as the reverse complement.
TTCCACAGGGGCGGCAATTTAAATCTGTCCTTTGAACCACATAATTTTCGGCCGACCACGGACGAAACCCAAATTCTAAAACAGTCGGACCAAAAATAGCGATCACCGGAGTCTCACAAGCACTGGCTAAATGAGTTGAAGCGCTGTCATTGCCCACCACGAGGGCGGAATGAATTATCAAGAGTGCCGATTCAAAAATCGAAGTTTTACCCGCCAGAGATTGTGATCCGAGAATTTGTTTTGAAACTCGGTCTGCCAATTCTTCTTCCCCAGGACCACCCATCACAAAAACTTGGTGCCCTTTTTTTTGCAGCTGCTGCCCTAGAGATATAAATCCGTTCTCAGTCCAACGCTTTGTTGCCCACACACTGCCTGGAAACAACAAGACAGATCGCTTTGAATCAAAACCTTGTAGATTCAACTTTTCCTTAAGATCTGCAAAAGATTTATCTGCACCGCTGAAAGAAGCTTTTAAACTCATCGAGGCCCAAGGAGGCGGAGCCGAAAGCCTTCCTGCAGGCCCCAGTGCGTAGGGCTTTTCATTTGTTTTATAGGCCAGAAGTTGATTTCTTAAATCTTGATTTTTTTCTACAGCAGAATCTGCCAGCAAACTGAGCTGCCGTAAAGGATCTGGAAGTTCCACATCTCTAACGACTCGATGATCAAAAACTAAAAAATTCCACCAGTTTTTAAAACTGATTTTATGCTTTGCCTTGATCTGGTGGCAAAATATTCCCGTTCTCATCGACTGGTGAGGAGAAATTAAAAATTGAATGTCTGCCGTATTTAATTCTTGAATGATTTTAGAATAGGAGTCTTGCCGTCCCTTTTGAATTTCAAAAATTTGATCAACAAGTTTTGTTTTTAAAAAGAAATCCCCTAAACCCTTGCGACAAACCAAGCCCAATTGATGGTCAGGCCAGAGCTCTTTACAACGCTTCAACAAGGGAATGGCCAGAAGTAAATCCCCCAGAAAGGCTGTTTGTACGACAAGATTTAATGGCATTCATCATCTCCGAAATTGAAACCTGATCGTAACACATAATTTCCTTTTCACAAGTCCTCTTCCAGCAAGGAGCGCAGGGGCTTTGGCTCTGAATCTTTACTCCGCGATCATAAAGATCAATTTCCTGAGAGCAGGTTGGACCAAACCAAGCAATCACCTGCTTCTTTTGAGAGATCGCCATATGCATCCCTAAGCTGTCCCCCGTAATCACAAGATCACAGGCGGCAACACTCACCAAACCGTCGCGCAGGCCCAAATTTGTGCTTGAGGATTTGACTGGCAATCCTTCACTGATCAGTGCATTTCTTTTTTCATCCTCAGGTCCGCCGAGCAGAACCACTTGAGCTTCAGGCCAAGTTTTTAAAATTTCAAAAATCATCCGTCGATGAAATTCAATGGAAAACTTCTTGTAAGGAATCACATCACTGCAGCCCGTGTTGAGGCCAATCACAAAACTTTTTCCAATTTCAAGCCAAAGTTTCCGACGTTGGCCACTGGCCATTTCTTCGAGAGTATTCAATGGCAAAGAGTATTCATCTCTGCGAAAGGCCCCCAGCTCCAGAGCTTCAAAAATCAACTGATTTTCTGATTTTTGATTTTCAAAAAATTTTTTTGCATCACTGAGACCCAACTCCCAAAGTTCAGTGGCTGCTTTTGTAGCAGGAAGGACAGCTCCATTCCGCGGATTGACTTTAAAGCCGAAGACCTGATCCGCGTGAGTTCGCTTTAAAACACCGCTAGCCTTCAAGGATTTATCAATGACCAAGGCCACCTCAAAGTCCAAAGCTGAAAGCTCTAAGAGGTCACTCTCTGCGCTCGTCAGCACTTGGTCTATAAGTGGATGTCCTTTTAGCAAATGATGGGCTGGTGCATCTGTCACCCAGGTGATCCTGCTTGCAGGATATTTTCTTTTGATCCCAGCAAGCAAACTGGTGCTTCTCACGACAGCACCTAGTGCACCAAGATGAATCACCAACAAGGACAGCCTTGGAACGTCCTGATGTCGACATGAGGAATCGCACACTTCGGATTTTTTGCAAGGCTTGTAGCCCGTAAAATGTCTGCACTCTGTGTTAGCCATACTGAGAGTGTAGGCCATTTTTAATGATTAAAAAATTGTCAGATGAAGATCGTATCCTTCAGGGCTCATTTCAGGGCTTTAGTCCTTGCCTGAATCGGATTAATGAATCTCAGAGACCTCGGAGACTAAAGTTCCAATCTTTATTTTTGCTTCAATTCGTAAGATGTAGCGATGCTCATCATCTGAGAGCCAAATTAAATTTTCGCCGATGGGTTGAAACTTCCCTTTCAGAACAATATTTGGAGAAATGACTATCGATTTCATTGGGCCTAGCTTAGTTTCAAGGATTTCTTTGCGTAGTGCTTTCCCGGAAAATACTAAATTGTCTTTATCATTGGCCACATGAAAGGCGTACTCTTTGCCCACTTCCCACTGGAAAAATCTCATATAAAAAATAGCGCTATAAACATTTTGAGAAAAAGGCAGTATTTCCCAATTCTGCTTTTTCTCTTCAACACCATCTTTTTTGGTGACCTTTTTTTCCCAGAAAGTGGCTGTGTTGTCTTTTTCATTGAACAACATTTTGGCTTCCCGCAGTTGTCTAGATTCAGTGACATGCAATTGGAAAACACTGGGAACGAGACTTTCATAGTCCATAAAAATATCAACACTGTCATCGACACTATAAAAAGATGAGAAAAGATTACTGGTCTTGATTGCCAATTTAAAGGCATAGGCTTTTCGATCATTGACGTTGACAAAGGGAGCCACTTTAAATCTCAATTCCCCAGCTGAAACTTTGAAATAATTAACGTCATGAACAACTTCTTCCCCCACTCGGAAGGGATCGATCAGAGGGCGACGTCCAACAAACCCGGCATCATCTTCGATCTCAGGCTGTCTGCGAACATTTGTCAGTTGAGCTGAAGCAGCAGTTTTTTTATCCGTCAATTTTTTCTTACCTCCTGAAAGGTCTTTTGCTTTTTTTCCCCTGACGTCTATTTTACTTTTTTCGGACTCAATCTTAGCTAAGGCTTTTTTTTCAGTTTCACCTTTTTCTGATTTCAAAGGCGGGACTCCCACACTGACTGGAGCATTCGATGGAGTGGACTGACTTAGTTTGGACTCAACAATTTTAACTTTCTCATCAAACTCGTCATTTTTTTTTAATTGCTCTGGCTTGTCAAATTTTAGAAATGAAGTTGCACAGGAAGACAAAATGAATATTGCAATTATAAGACTAAGAAATGTGCTTTTCCTCACCGAAGGTCCTTCCAAAATATGAACTTCCATATTTTACACTTCAATCATCATAGATCTGAGCGTTCAAGTCTACCGAAGGTTCTTAAAGTTTGCTAAATTTATCAAGACCGCAAAAAGCGATCTTGATCTGGGATTTGGACCCGAGTTTTTACCTGCAGCTAGACTTAAATCCAGAGATTTTAACCTGGCAAGCGCATGGATGAATTTCGCTATCTGAACTCTTTCCATCTTCGATGGACCCACATCCATTGCTCGGGATGCTTGCGGACAATTTCTTCGAGTTTATTATTAAAGGCTTGGGTCATCTTTGAAGTGGTTTGGTCTTTATCAGCCACAATATAGGATGATAAATCCATGGCCGGCTCAATCACCATATGCATCTTTTTATCAGGTCCCTCATAGGTGTAGATTGGCAGAACGGGAGCCTTGGTCTTTTGTGCGAACAAGGCCAGACCATAAGCTGTACCCGTCTCTTTTCCAAAAAACTTGGCTGCAATTCCAAAGGGCTTCCCCATAAATTGATCTAGCACAAAAACGACGGCAGCATTTTTTTTGAGTGCTTTTAATATATCAAAGGCATTGTTTGGAGCATGGGCATCGATATACTGAACCCCTTTAGCTCCCCGAATCGAAAACCACATATCATCAAACCATTTTGTTTTAAAACGCTTGGTGATCAAAAATAATTCCTGCCCTTGCATCACTATCATTGTTGCACCTAAATCGCCGTTGCCCAGATGCAAAGACAGAAAAAGCATCCCCTTACCAAGGGCGCGAGCCTTCTCAATATTTTCATAGCCCTCAAAGACATTATTTTTTTCGATCCACTTTTCATCGATAAATGGAACTGTCAAAAGCTCGGTGGCATTGTACCCCAGATTATAGACAGATTGACGACCCACTTCGAGCCTTTTTTCAAAGGGCCACTCAGGAAAGGCAATCTCTAAATTATCCAAAACAATTTTTTTGCGAAACTGAAAGACATCAAACCACAAAAAGCCCAGCCAAGACCCTGATTTTCGCAGCCATTGCCGCGGCAATTTTATTGAGAGAAAACCCAAAATATTAGCGAAGGCATTGATGAATAAGCTCATCCAGACGTCCCCTTTTTCCTAGTTCAGAAACTTCAAGTTGTGCACTCCACAACTGAAGGGCCTGTGCCTGAAGCAAAAGCAATGGCTTTAGCTTCACTGCATCCTTTTCAGTTGTGACCATTAAATCACATCCCGACCTTTCAAATTCTGCTTTAATTTTTAAAAGATCTTTTTCATCATATTGATGGTGATCTCTGAACTTCAGGCTGTGTGTTGAGACTTCACCAATTTGATTCATCATTTTTTCAAAAATATCAGGACGTGCCACCGCTGAGACTAAAAATATCTTTTTCCCTTTAAAGTCTGAGACTGATGCACTGGCCTTGTTTTGATCTGGAATCACCTTCGCAAAGCTATTAATCTCAAAACCAAAGGAAAGTATTTCTTTATTTAAGGGCAATAATTTTTTAAGTTCTCTCAGACTGTCTTCACTGGCCATATTGCATTTTGTGATTAGAAAGAGGTCGGCCCTGTCTATATTTTTCCAGGACTCACGCGCTCGACCCTCAGGAAACATTTTGTAATTTCTTAATTCCTCAGTCGCATCTAAAATCAAAATATTCAAGTTGCGAAAAAGTTTTTGATGTTGAAATCCGTCATCAACGATCATCAACTTTATTTGGGTCTTCATCGAAGTGGCATAGCGAGCCGTCTTCCATTTTGAGCTGCCAACAAAGACATCGACATCAGGGTTTTGTTGGGCCAACAGAAAGGGTTCATCGCCGTAATACTTGGCCCCAGAGGGATTGTTCACATCAACCAGGCAGGGTGATTCAACTTCCCCACCGTAAGACCGGCTGATCAGTGCCACTTTGATGTGATCATGCACAAGTTTTTTCAAGCAAAAATCGGTGATAGGAGTTTTGCCGGTGCCTCCAACTGTCAAGTTTCCAATACTCACTACAGGAACTGGAGCATAATAGCAGCCAATGAAGCCTCGAGAATAAAGAAAATTCCGAAGCTCCGTGATTTTCTCAAAAACGAAGGTGAGGGGTTTTAATAAAAAGCTCATAGCCCTCATTTTTTAGAAGGATCTAAATTGATGTATTCATCCAAGGCACTCACCACACGTTTTGTGGCGCCTTTTTCTCCTAATTGTGAACGCAACAATCCCAGGTCGTTTTTGACTCTCTCGGTGTATTCATGATCTGTGATATATCGTTCCAACAAAACAGCCATTTTCTCTGCCGTGACCTCATTTTGAAATCGTTCTGGTACGACTTCGCGATTGAGAATCAAATTGACCAAACCAAAAAATTTAGAACCTCGCACGATCAATTTTGCGATAATTCCAGTCAGCCAATTAAAACGGTACATGATGACCATTGGCTTTTTTAATAAGCCCACTTGCAAAGTGGCTGTGCCCGAAGCCACCAGCATCAAATCAACCAAATGAATCATCCGAAAGGGTTCATCCTTCAACAAAAGGTAGGGCAACCGAAAGTCTTCGAGATATTCATGCATTTTTTCTTTGGGAAAATTTGGGGCTGTCAAAATAGCCACTTTGAGGTTTGTATGTTTTTTGGCAAGAATTCTAGCGGCATCCAATTGAATCTTAAAGTTCATTTCAAGTTCAGAATGCCGACTTCCAGGCATCAGCCCTAGAACGATTTCATGATCTGCAATTCCACATTGATTGCGGCGCACCTTCAAATACTCTTGATCATCAACCAAACGCTCATCCAACTCATCCAGCAAAGGATGCCCGACAAACTCACAGGGAACATGATACTCCTCATAAAAAGGAATTTCGAATGGAAATAAAACCAAGACTTTGCTGCAAAACTTTTGAATCGTTTTAACCCGGCCTTTGCGCCAAGCCCAAACTTGCGGTGAAATATAATAAACCACAGGGATGCCTAGGCTATGAATTTTTTCAGCGAGCCTTAAGTTGAATTCCGGATAATCCAAGACAATCACTACTTTGGGACGACGCTTTTGGGCCTCTTCAACCAGTTTATTAAATACACTTTTTAAATGCCCATAGTGTTTAGCAATCTCTGCGATCCCGACCACGGCCATTTCTTCAGATTTTCCAAATCGTTCAAATCCTAAATTTTCCATTTCCTGACTGCCAACACCAAAAGCATGGATCTTTCGACCCTGCTTTTTCCAAGCTTCAAGAATACGTTGAGCGTAGGTGACACTGGAGGCTTCAGCTGCGACGATTAAGACTTCATCCATGTAAATTAATTCTTTGCTGCGGTCTGAACTGCTTCGACAGCACGAAGTGCCTTGAGACCATCCAAACCTGAAACCACGGGGGCTTTGTTATTGAGGACACTGTCAATAAAGGCATCAGTTTCTTTTTGAAGAGCATCTGCTTTATCAACAGTCCATTGAGTTATCTTAACTAATGAGTCCGCTGTAAGGCCATCGCCTTTTTCAATTTTCTCGAGACTATGAATTCCGGTGTTGGCAAATAAAGTGCAATCGTCCTGCACGATGCGCACAGATCTTTGCGCAGCTGATGAAACTCTGCTCACCGTGATGATTCCTAGAACTCCGTTTTTCATTTTGAAACTTGCCGTACAACTGTCCAATTCGGCAGAAATCAATATGCTTCCAGAAGCCATGATGGTTTCAATCTCACTGCCACTCAACCAATACAATAAATCTAAATCATGGATCATCAGATCATGCAAAACACTGACATCTGCACCACGAGTTTTGTAAGTGGCTGTCCTGACCAATTCGATCAGTTTGGGGGCTTTCATGTGTTTTTTCAACTCGTTGACCGAGGGATTAAACCGCTCAATGTGTCCTACAGCCAATTTTAAATTATGACTTTGTGCCAAGGCAACCAGCTCTTCAGCTTGAGGAATCGTGGCTGTGATTGGTTTTTCAACATTCACATGAACACCATTTTGCAAAAAGAGCTTTGCCACTTCAAAGTGATTCAAAGTGCTCGTTGAAATGGTCACTAGATCAACCAAACCCAACAAGTCTTTTGGATTATGAAAGCTCTGTACGCCTAGCTCTTGAGCGACCTTATCAGCTTGCGCTGCAAAGGCATCACAAACACCAATCAATTCAACATGGGGGTTGTTTTTATATTTTTGAGCATGAAATGTGCCCAAGTAACCCACTCCAACAACGGCAGCACGCAGTTTATTATTGCTCATCTTGCCAGCCTTTAGGACTTCTATCAATGGCGAGTCCACGTTTTGAAGCTTTCATAAATTGTATAAAATATTCGATATTTTCGCTCTGAACGCACTCTTGCTGAATGCGCGTGATCCCCTCTTCAACAGTATGTGAGCCCAAGAGCATGATTCTGATGGCTTTATGAACATTGCCGACTTCTTCTCTAGAAAAGCCTTTTCTAGAGAGTCCAATTTTATTCGTGGCTCTAGCCATGGCATAGTTTCCTTGCGCACGACAAAAAGGCAGAATATCTTTGGTCACAACTGAAGAGCCAGCAATGAATGCTCCACGACCTACGCGAACAAATTGATTGAAAGCAGACACACCGCCTATAGTCACCCCGTCTTCAATAATACAATGACCACCTAAATGTGAATCATTGGCAATAATAACGTTATTGCCAATTTTGCAATCATGACCCACGTGAGTGTAGGCCATAAAGTAGCCGTTATTGCCAATTTCAGTTTTTTTATCATGCTTGCTTGTTGCCAAATTGACTGTGGAAAATTCCCTGAAGGTGTTGTTATTTCCAATAATCAAATAGGTTGGCTCGCCCTTATAGGAAATATCTTGTGGAGCTCCTCCGATGACGGCTCCAGGAGAGAAATGATTTTTCTCTCCAATTTCCAAAATTCCATGACGACTGCCCAAGGTGACATGCCCCTCGACAAAGGTTCCTTGCCCAATTTTTACTTTACCTTGAATAACACAAAAAGGTCCAATTTCTACATCATCAGCAATTTCAACTTCTGAAGAAACAATACTGCTGGGATGAATTTTATATTTCGCATTTGTCATTTGAAGTCATCCTAATACAACTTATTTAAATATTTTTTTCTAATTTAAAAAGGGCCCCCAAGTGGCCCTTTTCTTTCCCTTATTTTTCTTTCTCAAAGGCTTTGACAACATCATCTGTCAAATCCCCATCCGGCGTTGCAAACAGAACTGTTTGATTGCTTTCCATGATGACAGAGTAGCCTTTTTCTTTTGCTAATTTTGCGATAACTTTTTTCATTTTATCCAAAATCGGAGCTGTTAAATCACGCTCTTTCTTTTGAATCTCAACCTGACTTTTCCCAACGACATCACGATATTTAAGCATCTCTTCTTGAAACTCAGCCTGTTTTTTCCCGAGAGCTTCTTCGGACATGACTGATTTCTTCTTTTCAAGTTCTTCGCCAATTTTTTTCAGCTCAGCTTCTTTGCCTTCAAGTTCTTTTTTCTTTTTATTGAATTCACCCTCGAGCTCGGATTTAGCTTTTTTTCCAGCCGATGTTGATTGAATTGCCTTTTGCATATCAACTAGGCCAATCTTTGTCTCAGTATGTCCAGCCGATGCAATCAAAAGCGATCCTAAAAAAACAATAACTTTTTTCATAAAAACTCCTCAAAACTCATTTTTATTTCAACTACTTGATTATTTCCAGGGCAACTTGTTCAGTGTGCCAGGTCCTCGAATCAAAGGGAAGTCAGTTTTACACTGCATCCTTGTTTTCTAATGACAAATCCACTCACTATTTCTCTTTATTAAAGTCGTTCACAACCTCTTGAGTAAAATCCAGCTCTGGCTTAGCAAAAAGGACTGCTTGGGAATTTTGCAGTACAATAGTGAGTCCCTTTGCTTTAGAAACTTTTGTTATTATCTTTTGCATTTTTTCAAAAATAGGCCCAGTCAGTTCTTGCTGCTTTTTTTGAATTTCAGTTTGGCTTTTCGCCACTTCTTCTCTGAATTTAAGCATCTCGGACTGAAGCTCCATCTCTTTATGCTTCAAGACTTCTTCAGATAAAATTGATTTCTTTTTTTGCAGATCTTCACTCATTTTTTTTAAATCAGCTTCTTTTTTATCTAAATCTTTTTTCTTCGACTTGAAAGCAGATTCCAGCTCATTTTTAGCTTTCTTGCCCGCAGCCGTCGCCTGAATAGCCTTTGGCACATCAACAAAGCCAATCTTTGTTTCAGGATTTGCACCAAAAGAGATAGACCCAAAAATTCCTACAGCACAAAAAGCGACTAATATTTTCTTCACAGGAACTCCTAAAAAATTAAAACTTTACTGAGCTTTACTTGTTTTATTCAATTCAATTCAATTCAATTCAATTCAATTTATTCAACTTACATTAGAAACTGGGACCGATCGAGAATTCAAAGACCGATGAATCATGATAAAGTGGATCGCGATTCAATGGGAAGCCCCACTCAAATCGCAAAACCCCGATCGGCGAATACCAGCGAATTCCGAAGCCAACATCGCTATAGACATTCTCTGCATTGATGACATCATCTGCAGCGCCCACATCAAAAAAGCCCGCGCCAAAAATTCCCGCATCTTTGACTAAGGGAAATTGCAGTTCTGTTTGATACATGGATTGTTGAGTGCCACCGAAAAAACGCTGTGACTGCTGAGTCGCCATAGGCTCCGCCACTGGACCACCTGGATTGGCTGGTGAAGTGATTTGGCTATGAATTGTACCCGAGTATTTCATTTTACCGACACGGTAGGAGCGATAGCCTCTCAGTGAATAAGGTCCACCCAAAAGATACAACTCATTGAACGGAACTTCGTCCCCATCAATCGGCGCAATCTGCGCATATTGAAGAGAGTTTCGCCAAATCACATCCCAGAATATATTTTTAAAATAGCGATAAATTCCGTTCATGCGGTTGTATTTAATGGATCCACCAAGGCCCGCATATTCATAAGAAGCTGAAGCAAATATACCCTTTGTCGGTGATTGACGATCATTCCGCGTGTCATACTCCACGGACCCCGTCACCGATAGCAAATCCCCTGAAGCTGAAGACAATGGGAAAAGAGACTGATCGGTAATCATTTTCCCTGCAGCATCGTAAGTTGCGGCAAGCTCTGACTTGTCATATTTCGTTCGAATAAAACCACGAGTGTATTCGGCGATAGGATGACCTAATCTGAAGGCCGCACCCGTGTGAGCTTCCTTGTAGTCAAGGCGACCTGAATTGGCACTTCGATAAATATCAAAACCTGCAGACCATAAAGTGTCTTTTAAATAGGGCTCGGTGAATGACAAATTGTAGTAACTTCCAGTGCCGCTCAAATTCAAAGAGGCCCCTAAATTTTGACCTCGGCCCAAAAAATTGGCCTGATTGACTGAACCTTGCAGCGTAAATCCTTGTGAAGTTCCGTAACCAGCTCCTAATTGAATTTGTCCGGTGTTTCGTTCTTTAACACTGATATCGATATTCATGACATCCGTATGTTCGGGATCTACGGTGGTCTTTAAGTTCACTTCTTCAAAAAAGCCCAAGCGCTGAATATTTTCTAGGGACTGCCGCCGGCGCGTCTCATTGTAGAGCTCGCCTTCATGGACCTTCAATTCACGTCTAACAACTTTGTCCCGTGTCTTTGAATTGCCAACGACATTGATTTTACCGAAATAAACTTTGGTGCCTTTATCAAATTCAAAAAGCAAATCTACTTTGCGCTCTTGATCATTAAATCGTGTGCGCGGAATGATATTGGCGTAAGCATAGCCCAAGTCACCATATTTAGCTGTTAAATCACTGATGTCCTTCTGAAGTACATCATAAGCAAAGACGCCATTTTTATTGATCTTTATACTTTCAAATAACTCTTCTTTAGAAAATAAAACGTCCCCAGAAAAATCAACTTCACCGACCGAATAACGTTCACCTTCTTCGACGTGAATTGTGATAAAAATATTCTTTTTATCCGGACTTACGGTCACTTGAGGACGATCTACTTTTGCTTGGACAAACCCCTGGTTGTAATAGGCAAAACGAAGTATCTGAACATCACGCTCAAACATCTCTTGTTTGTATTGCCCTGATCCACTCATGCCAGAAAAAAAGCCCCCCTCTTGAGTCAGCATTTTCCCTTTCAAATCGCGATTTGAAAGCCGCTTGTTTCCCAAAAGTGTAATTTTTTTAACTTTTACTTTATCGCTTTCGCGAACCTTGAATATTAAACGGACTGTTTCATCTTTGACTATAGGCTCTACTTCAGCTTCAATTTTAGCTAAAAAGTAGCCCTTGTCTTCATAAAGCTTTTGAACTTTTTCAATGCTCTCTTTCACCTTGGTCATATTGAGCAGCTGATAGGTTTTAAGGCCTGTGGCTTCAGCAATGTCTTCGGACTTGATTTCACTATTTCCTTCATAAGAAATCTCTGCAATCGAAGGCTTTTCTAGAACTTTGAAAGTTAAATGAACTTCTTTACCTGAAACTTGGCTGTCCACTTCGATATCATTGAAATAACCCAATTTGAACAAAGACTGAACATCCTCTCGAATTTGCTCGGCACTGTAGGGTTTTCCCTCTTTTGAACTGAGCTTTGAGAGAATCGCATCTTTTTCAATTTTTTTCTGCCCCGAAACTTCAATCGACTTGATCAGTAAATCAGAGACAGCGACTGAAGGCTCCACAGGCACTGTTTTTTCAGCTTTGTTCGCTGAATCAGGGCGACGTGGCGCATTTTTATCAACAGCGTGAACTGAGGACTTTAATGTTGGTTTTATTTTCCTCGCTGGTGATGCCAGCAAATTCGAGGAAGCAATAACTATGAGAAGAATGCAAAAAAGTTTAAACAAAGTTCAATTCTCCAAAATTTAAAAATAAATGCATATTTTATTTATTTCGAGATATTTTCCCAGGCTAGATCATCTCTCAAAGGTCTGTTCAGACCCTTTCTTTCCCACTGAAAACTTCTCAAAAAATAACAAAGCATTTTAACTACTTAGAATTTAACTGTGAAATCGTATCCCAAGACTTAAGGCCTGTCAAAGAAGACGCAATGCGCACTTATGCTTGATTGATGTGCATCTTCTCCTTCCTCTATGGCGTGGCTCCATAAAGCACTTGATTTATTTTAGACAGATTTATTTTTAGCAATTCCTAAACAGGTTACCAAAAAGCAACGAGTTGATCTCTGACAGACTCTAAGGAAAGGGCTTCCCATTTTATTGCTGCTCGGGAAATTATAAATTTCAGATTCGTTTTTTTTTCTCGAAAAAAACTCAAAGAAAAGGCAGGATGCGTTGGAAAAGCAGGTCGAACAAAAATCTCAAAAGACACAACCCGAAAAGCACAAAATTGTGAAGGACTATAAAGACCTCAATGACAAAGCCTTTGAAAAAAGTTTTTGCCTGCTCATTCAAAACTACAAAAAAATGCATAAAGAAAAAGGCCCTACAAAGTAGAGCCTTTTTCTTTTTTAAATTCATTGTGGGCCTATAGAAATCGAAACACTGAATCGGCAATTAAAAACCGTCAGTTGTTCCCACTTTCCCTTGTCCGCCATTATCTTCGTCAAATGGGATGACAGATGAACCCTTTGCTGCAGCGGCAGATCCTTTTTTAGCAGGCTTGTTAAAAGCCTTCATATCCACAACATTCGAAGCCTTCCCAGCCTTGGTTGTATGTCTAGCCACTGGTTTCTGAGCAGGTCTGCTTGTTTTACTCACAGCCATCGTCATTTCATGAAAGTTAGCTTGTGCATTATGAGCGCTTGCACCCGTAATCACTGACTCTAAGGACGACACGCTCACACTCAATGTCTTAGATTGCGCTGATAAATTTTCAGCAGATTGCGCCGTTTCTTCAGAGGCTGCTGCATTTGACTGAGTGATTTGATCCAATTGATTCATGGCTTGGCTGATTTGCATGATTCCAGTATTTTGCTCTTCGCTTGCATTTGAGATTTCATTATTCAGATCAGCCACTTTTTTGACCGAATTCACGATGTCTCCAAGAACCTCGCCACCTTGCGAAGCCTGTTTACTGCCAAGCTCAATTTTCTGAACGCTGTTTTTAATCAACTCAGCGATATCTTTAGCTGCTAAAGAACTTCTTTGCGCCAATGATCGGACGGCCTCTGCAACCACTGCAAACCCTTTTCCTTGTTCACCGGCTCGGGCAGCTTCCACCGCCGCATTCAGAGCCAGCAAATTTGTTTGGAAAGCGATATCATCGATCACATTGGTGATCTCTTCAATTTTCTTAGAATCTGCAGAAATACTGTTGATAGAATCAATCAAAGTTTTGATTTCTCGCTCGCCTTTGACTGCGATATCGCGAGTTGAGGAAGCCAAACTTGCAGCCTGCTTAGCGTTATCAGTATTGAGGCGAACCATCGCTGTCAATTCTTCCATTGTAGAAACTGTTTCCTCGAGTGAAGAAGCTTGCTGAGTTGCTGATTTTGATAAACCCTGAGCTGAGTTGGCAATTTTTTCAGCGGCATGAGAAACATGATCCGCACCTTGACCTAAGTTTTTAGCAAGATGTCCGATTGCTGTTGAAATGCGCTGTGCAAAAATAAACCCGACAGCTAGTCCGGTGACTAGGCCCGACAAAATAACCAGCACAACGATACCGTAAGCAGAAGAAGTCAGGTCACTTGCAGAGCCCTGTTTTGATTTCAAAGTCGCTTCGTGATAATCCAAAAGTGACTTCATCGCTGTTGTATAATTTTTTGCTTTTTCAGGACATTCTTTCAGCAATAGACCTTGAATCTTAACAAGAGATTCAGGCTTTCCTGATTTAAACAAATTCACTATTTCGTTGCCCAATCCCTTAAAGTCATTCCACTTTACAGTGGACGCATCGAAATATTCTTGTTGTCCATTTTCAAAGCCCAAGTCTGCATAGGATCTTGATTCTTTTTCATACTCTTCAATAGATGATAGGGCCGCTTTCACAGCTTCTTCACCCTCAGTTGGTGACAAGCCTGGCAACCCCAAAGTGCGAACATTGATTCGAACTTTGCGATAATTCAACATCATTTCATAAGCAAGCTTCATCTTGGGAACATCCATCGAAACCATTTCGCTGTAAGCCTCTTTGGCACGATTGGATTCATAAAATGAAATAACTCCTACGCCCACTGCAATCAGTGAGAAGAAGCATCCAAAAAGAAACATTTTCGTTCTAAAACTAAAGCCATGCCTTTCCATTCCCTATTACCTCTCTATCAAGTTCGATTAATTAGTCTTCGTTTAAATTAAATTTTATTTAAGTTATAATCAGGGTCACAAGCACTGCTACCCTCTGGTCAGTAAGAACTTACCCATGAGCTTAGCGAGATCTGATGATCCACAGACTTAATTATCGGAGCTTCGATGAAATACTAAAGGCCAGAATTAAATTGGTCGATTTCGCTCAAAAATAGCTTCAAACGCGTTTACCAATATAAAGGACAGCAGAAAAAAGATTGGAGCCAAATAAAGCGCTTTACCTATCCCAAAATGATCCGTCACTTGCCCCACAAGCAAATGCATCACAACCAACATCACCGAGTCTATGGTCATCATATAAGAAACTGCTGAATCTAGGTCCTGAGGAAATTTGGTTGAAATCCAAGCAATAGACAAAGGATAAAATGGAGCGACAGTGAACCCCACAAGGGAAATAAAAATTGGATGCAAGTGAATGCCCGCCAATAGACAACAAACTGACCCGACCAAGGACCAGGAGAGCTGACGTCGAACACTCAACGGGAATTTCACAAAAGCGAACAAGAGTCTTCCGAAAAGCATGCTCATAAAAAAATAGGTTACATAAAGACTTGCATGCTCCATGTCTAAATTCCAAACCCTTCGCATGTATAAGGCAAGCCTGGAGGAAATTAAGATTTCAGCAGCAACACAAAAACTTAACATTAAGGCCATAAACACTTGAGGCTTTAAATTCATTTTGCGATTCAACTTACGAAATTCAGCAGTGATTTCAGATTTCTGATGCAAATCCCCATGACTTGAATGCAGCGAATACAAAAACAAACCCAAAGGTGCAATCCCGGCAACGACAAATGTCCACCGCCAGGTCCCCGTCAGCCATTGAATACCTGCGGCCAACAAAGGTGACAAAAAACTAGCCACACCATACATGGCATGAAGACCAGCCAACAGTTGTTGTTTTTTTTCAGAACTCGCCCCTAGGGGAACTAATATATTAGGTATCAACCCAATGATGCCCAAACTCAATCCAAAGACAAAACTACAGGCAAGAAAGACTTTAAAGTTTGGAGAAAGCGACATGCCTAACATTGAAATAATCAATGCAACGGCCCCTCCCTGCAAAACACTCAAACGGTTGTATCGACGCAATAAATGCCTGACCAAATAACTTGAAATAAATCCTGAAATTGAGCTCAAGGCATACATCAAGGAACCAATAGAATCGCTCACACCAAAGTCTTTCATAATCTCTGGAAACAGAGGCCCACGCACATTATCACAAAGTCCAAAAACAAAAAGACTCAAATAGGAAATGAATATATAAGGCCAAATCATGAGTTCAACAACAACCTAGTGGGAAGATTCATGACTGACTTCTTCCGCCTGCAAATTATCCCCTTGTCTATAACGATCCACGAGGGCGTTATCCGAGGTGGGAAATGAAAACAGCAAAGAGTGAACATTCGAACCCTCGTCTTCTTGAGTCACAGCTATGTAAGTGAGATCTTTAACCTCATGATCTGGAAATTCTTTAATGAAACTGACTAAAATATTTCCCTCAAGATCATTTTTTCGCCATATTTCATCTGCGGATTCAATGGTTTCATCACGCAGGTCTGCAAAATTTTTAAATTCCTCCGGCGGAATATCTTTTTCACTGCGAACCTTTATCATCGCATGATAAAGGCCGATTGCCAGACTATCACCTTCAAGCAAGGCATCCCCTTCGATTCCCGCGATGGCTGCTTTTTCATACTCCCGATCAAAAACCAATTCGCCGCGTTGGTAATTCTGCCACAAGCGACTGTCTTTACTTGGAAAATGAAGGTAAACGAAAGTTGGATATTCATCTTCAACAGTGACATAGGCTAAGGCGATATATTTAAAGGCCGTATCACCTTCAACAATCTCCTTTATAAAAATATGAACTGGCGTCTCACTTTTGGCTTTGTCATCAAGCCAGATCTCATCCGGATCATCTAAGCAGGATTCAATGTAGTGCTCTTTTGAAATTTGCTCTTCATCATTAAAATCATCGGCCGAGCGCAAGGATTGGTACTCTTCCTCAAGCATGTCGATTGTTGGTTTAAAATAGCCAAAAAGAGAATTTTCATTTTCAAAAATAAGACCTGCTTTTTCGTCCACTAAAATAAGCTCTTTGCCTTCTGATTGCCTTGTTTTTGCTAAAGGCTTGGCCTTTGACTTTGGCTTGACCTTTGCCTTGGTTTTCAGACTCGACGCCGCCGAGGTTTTAGAGCTTGCCGATGTCCTTGCCTTAAATTTTGCCTTTGCCATATTTTTTGTGATTCCTTTATTTGCCTCTCTAGTATCTGGACATTCTGCTTCTACAACAACTATAAAAGAATGCACACGACAGACCTCGTCATTATTATGCTTATTATTTTTTACCCTTGCCTGAGTGATGAATAAACCACACCATAATCAAACGAATCATTTTGACCAATTATAAGGCGTTTTAGATCTTACCATAGATCTCACTTTAGATCTCTTAGATCTCACAGAGGAGACCCTTTTGACTCTTGCAAATCTACAAGAATCCAGCATGGAACGAATGGAATCTTTGCTTTCTCACTCAGCAATGGGCATTCATGTTCTCTTTGACAACAAATCCATAGCTAAAGTTTTAAGTGAAGTCACAGATGACAAAGACTTCTATAGCCCAGATAAAATGAAAAAGGTTCAGGATATGATGACAGAACTCATCACAAAAAGGTCCTACTTCGAGAAAATGGCCTATTTGCAAGCCCTTGATGTGGAGTCCTATCATATCCTAGTGAGAGCCTACTTTCATATTGTTGAAAATACCGTCCGCGCCAATCACGAGCATGAGCATTAATATTTAACTAAATTCAAAGTCTCACCGATATGCCAAGTGATGAGACTTTTGTCGGCGGCACTAATTCTAATGACCTTGCAATCTTTCAGCTTCGCAAAAGCCGAGTACAGGGTTTTTGTATTAAAATTAACAAAAAAAGAAATCGCCGCGCCACCCCTCGATAAAAACCAACCCCCGGCGCCTCTTGATCCGCCCGACTTTAGGCTGATCGAAAGCACTTTAGACAATATTCAGTATCCCTACTATTACTCAGTGGCTCCTGATGAGGAAATCACTTACTACACTTCTTGGCGCTGCCGCGGCAGGACTGATAATTTCAAACCGCACTGCCCTAATCCCAATTTAGCAATAACATCCCCCGCCAAGGACCAGATTACGCAGCCCAACAGCACGGAACCTTAAGAAAGCTGTCTCTATTTGATACAATCAAAGCATGTCTTCAGTGGATGCTTCAACGCGAAAATCTCAGCAATCAGAACTCGGTGATATCCAGAGCGATTTCACGCGTAAAAAAAAGGCCGTCACTAAAGAAAACGAAGCCCAAATCAATGAGCTCCAAGGTTATTATACAAATAAAAAAGAAAATGTTCAGGAAACCAATGAAGCTGCTATCAATCACATTCAAGACAGTCAGCGAAAAAACATAGACTTGGCCAATGATAAAAGCCAAAAAATTAAAGAAGCCTACAACTCTCGCACGACGGCGATGAAAAAAGGTTTTGAAGAAAAACTGAATGATTCCATCGAGCAGCGTGAGCGTTGGATTGCCGAAACAAAGCAAAAAACTCATGCGACCATAAATGAAGAAAAAGAACGTGCTCAGAATCAAATCGGCAGTCTGCGCGAGCAATCGAACTCGGAGATCCAAAAGGCAAAGCAAAAATTCAATACTGACCTAAAAGATATGAATCAATTCAGTGAAAAAAGACTGGGCCAACAGCGTGAACAAAACGAGAAATCTTTAGATACCGAAATCCAAAGAGGCCATGTCAGCGAAGAAAAACTGCGTACTCGCAATGAAAAGGATTTTGAAGGCCTCCACGAAAAAGGCCTCAAAGTTATAGCGCAAGAGAAAACAAATCAAGAAAAGAAGATTCAGAATGTTGAACAAAATGGAACCAAACGATACGAAAAAATAAAAAATCAGTGGACTGATAAAGAACAGCATTTAAATAATGAATATTCAAATCGCTTAACTCACAACAAGGAAGCCTATCAAAACCACCTAGATACGCAAAACGATCATTTTCAGTCTACCTATCAAAAAACAGAAGATGCCCATAAGGAGTCTCTGCAAATTCAAAAAGAACGCTATGATAAGCAGACCAGAGAAGTTCAAAAAAAATTCATTCAAACGACTGAAAAATATCACAATCGAGAATCAGATCCATTTTATAAGATTGAAAATCGCGGAAGCGAACTCAGCGAAAATGGAAATTTTTATGTCCTAAAAGCTTTTGTGCCTGAACACGAAAAAGACATCATTAAAGTGAGCATTGAAAAAGATCGCGCCACCATCTCTGGGCAACGGGCTTTTAAAGATAAAATTGAAGAAGAGAACAAATCCGTCAGTACAAACAGCTATCAATCTTTTCGAGAGGACTTCCCTTTCGAAAAACGTATACTCACAGAGGGAATGACCAGAGAACGTGATGGAGATTATGTGATCTATCATATTCCCATATTTAATGGCGACAAAGGAAGTGATAAGGGCTTCAGCCGGAAGGCCTAGTTAGACTTGCACCTTCATCAAATAACGAACTTCTTTCATCAAAAATGACAATCTTCCCTGTAAATCTTCAAGCTCTGCAAGATTGGCATGCAACTGCGAAAGCGCATCCCTTTCAACGACTGGAACATCAGACATTTCGTGATAACTTTTGTGACTTACGGGGTCCATCATTGATGATGAAACGGTCACTTCGAAAACTGACGATTCTTCCATTGTGTCTTTGATATTGCTGATTCTCATGTGGCTATCTCCTTTGCCAAATCTGGCGCAGACCCGAAAGTCTATTGAATACAATTGCTCTTCTACAACTTAAAAAAACTTAAATTGGAAAATTAAAAATCTTACAATTTATACTCACACCGCAAATTACTGGCATCCGCAGAGGCCAATCTGACCCTATCTGTCCCACTAGGCAGAAATGTTGCCATCACAGATCCCGCATTGTCTTTGTGCCGAAGTCCCAAGACATGACCCATCTCGTGGAGAATCAAGGCCTCAAAATTTACTTTTAATGGGTTAAACTGTCCTGAAGCCCAATAAAATTGAAAGTCTTTACTGTTGACCCGAATATCAGCCTCGACAATTTGATCGCCGTTCCAATAGATACTCGTTCGGGCTTGCTCGGTGGGGCGATTGGCTTCCCATGTATTCATAAAATAAATAATGTTTTTACCATCTTGATGGGGCACAAACGTCCCGACCAAGGGTTCCATAACCAGCCTAAAAAGCCTGTGTCCAATACTTTTTTCCCAGGTTGCAGCTGCGGACTGAATAGCGCCATAGTATTCACGAGGCACTGACTCATGAACATACAGTGTAATAAGGCCTTCATTTTTCCAAGAAACACGCTCTCCATAGGTGTTTTGCACAAACCCACAATCGGGAAGGCTCTTTGCTGCCCGCAATCGCAGAGCAAAGGGAACTGATAAAATGAAGATGAGCATAATTGCCCCAAGCCACTTCCACATGAGCTAAGACCTCCTGTGCTGTTCGCACAACGAAGTACACTTCAATAAAAGGACCAACTTTTGAGACCTCTGCCCACAAGCTAACCCTTTGGATTTTTTGGTGATTTGAATGTGTCTCAAAAAAAGACAAAATCAGAGCGGCTTAAGACTCTAGAAATAAAACAAAAAGCCTCGCTCCTTTTTCGAGCTAAGCTATTGAATAGAAACAACTAAAGTGCTGTCAAAACTTTGAGCACTGTGGTCGACAAAAAAAGGGCCCTCTGGGCTCCTTTTTCTAATGAAGGGATTCTCTTTCAAGCAAAATTTTGACTTGCTCAACTTCCAAGAGACTGACTTCATAGGGACGCCCACAGACCTGACAAGTCACATGAACAGCTTCCTTTTTATCCAGAATGTCCTGTAGCTCTGAAACGCCTAGAGTCTCAAGGGCGCGAACAACCCGCTCTTTCACGCAGGGGCAAAAATATTCTATTGGATAGTTGTGCTCAATCTCCTCAAATTCAATGCCTTCAATGAAGGGTTGAATTAAATCCTGAGGTGTCGCACCAGCCAAAAGCATTTTTGAAACATTAGGTCGTTTTTCATCGTAATTTCTTTGAATTAAATCAACAACTGACTCTTCAACTCCCGGCATGACTTCGATCAAAACACCACCCGCTTTTTCAATATTCCCATCAGCATCAAGATAGACTGCCAAGGAGACCACAGAGCGAATTTGATGCGACTGATGCAAATAGTGGGCAATATCTTCTCCAATTTCACCACTGACCATTTCAACAGTTCCGTGGAAGGGCTGCTTTTGGAAAGGCTGATGTCTTGCTACAGTCAATAATCCAATACCCATAGCGTCTCTAAGACTGAGACCCTTGTCGTAATTTTCAGGGTGATACTGAGGGTAAGGAGTATATCCTCGCACTTGACCACCGAAGGAGGCTTCCGCATAAACACTTTTTAAATCGCCACTCCCCCGAAATAAGAGACCCACCAGTTGGCCCTCTTTAAGATGAGAGGCCAAGAGCAAGGCCCCCACCATACTGCGACCCACAGCAATAGAGGGAAGAGGTGCCGTTTTCTGCAGTTTTTGCATATGGCGTACAACCTCGGTCGCATCGACAGAGGCCATTCTCAGAGTTAAATCTTTTGATATAAAACGATGCACACGTTGTTTATGGATGCCAACGATTTGGTCTTGAGCATTTGCTGACTCATTGGCATTTTTGATGACTGTGCTCTTCGCGTTATCCTTAGACATGGAGTGCTCCCTGATTTTTTTCATCTTAGAAAACAAGATGATTTAGCGACACAGCCTTTTCGCTGAAATAATAGTTGGAATCCCGGTGCCGCTCCACTCTTGTGTTTGATAAGCACCTGATCTGATTTTTTTCCCAATGATTTCGACATCAATAAGCCCGCTAAAGTTGGCCTTCACGGCTAAAAAAGCAAGCCTTAACAGGGCTTCTTCTCTATCTGGGCAAGCAGCAATGCTGAGTGGCAGCTCTCGGCGATCTAACAATCGGGTCTCTTTGCCTTGGGCCTTATAATAAATCTCAACTTGTTTTGCTCGTTCCATAGTCTGATTGTAGTCTTCCAATGCAGGCGCTACGCTGGCCTCAAAACAGGGATTGCAATACACCTGATAGGAGAGCAACTCAGGAACTTTTGGTAAAAACGCAAAACTTCCCTCATCCAAAAATAGTGCGCACTTCTTACATACGGCCTCTTTGCAGATTCCGCATTCTAAGGTAGCCTTGGGTTTTAAACATATGCAGCAAGAATTTTCCATATCAAAACAACCTACTCTGAGAGCTTAAAAAGGGCAAGCTGAACTCTTTCAATAGCGTTTGAGTCCTCATAAAATTTGTGATTTCATGTTCAAGGTACAAATTTGTACCAAAAAAGCATGAACTCAACTCAAACTGTTCAAATTCCTGAAAGGCAGAAGTCCGCTTCATGAAAATTTACATCTTTCGCCATGCCCAAAAAGAATTCAGTTTTTCAAATGACCCTGAACTTAGCGCTGAGGGCCACAGCCAGGCTTCGCAGTTGTTGACTCAAATATTAAATAAAAACCTTCCGACTCCGACTGAGCTTTGGGCGTCACCAAAAAAAAGGGCCCACAGCACCTTAAGTCCTCTCGCAAAACACCTTTGTTTGTCGATTAAAACCTCCAAGGCTCTTAATGAACATCAAAGCAGAGAATCCACCCAGGATTTTCACAGTCGTATCGAGGAAGTTCTTCATTCAGTCTCTACTCCCGCAAAAACTGATTCTCCGGATCAAATCATCTTCATGTGTTCGCACTATGATTGGCTGCTCGAGGCTATGAATCTGATTGAATCTAACACTGACCTGTCACAGTCAAAATTCACCCACTGGGAACCCTGCCAATATGTCGGCTTTGAAGTCGACGAAAAAGGAGTTTTCAATTTTTTAGAATTATCAACAATCACAAAGGATATTATAAAATGATTCAAAATATTTGGGCAGTCGGTCGTAACTACGCTGAACATGCAAAAGAACTAGGCAATGATATCCCCACGGAACCGCTGGTTTTTTTAAAGGCAGGCAGCTGTGCGACATCAGCTCTCAATGAAATTCACCTGCCTCGGGAAAAAAATCAAATCGCCAACATTCATCATGAAGTTGAGTTGGCTCTGCAATTTGATCAAAATCTTGAAATTCACTCCGCATGCGTGGCGCTGGATTTAACAGATCGCACCAGACAAGACCAATTGAAGGCCAAAGGACAACCTTGGACCTTGGCCAAAAGTTTTAAAGAGGCCTGCCCTCTTTCAAGTTTTTTTAAAGTCGAAAATCTTTCAGAACTTAATGATTTAGAAATCATTTTAAAAATAAATGGAGATATTCGACAAAAAGGACGAACCAGCCAGATGATTTTTTCCCTGAGTGACATCGTGGACTTTGTGCGTCACCAATTTCCAGTGGTTCCAGGGGATCTGCTGTTAACGGGAACTCCCTCCGGCGTTGGACCCCTCAAACCCCATGATTTAGTTTACGCTGAAATTTATGGCAAAATCAGCCATCAGTGGCTAGTCAAATAAGGCAAGAGCTTATAGCCCTCCTTAAAACGCTTGAAATTTGCACGACTCAGGGCCAAGATTCCATTCGGTTTTTCAAGAGTTTCGTGAACAGTCCTCAGAGGATGAAAAATATGAATGATATTCAATCGCAAATAGCAACTCGTGGTGAAGAAATTTTAAAACGAATGGAAGGTCAATCCAAGGCCTCTATTTTTTCAAAGGATTTTTGGTATGGCTCCATCATGGAATGGAGTATGAAAAACGAAAAATTTAAAACCAATATGTTTCGTTTTGTTGACGTTCTCCCCTCCATCAATTCTGGAGATGAGGTGGCCCGCCACTTAAAAGAATATTTTTCAGAAGACGGCGGCAGCCTGCCTCCTGTGTTCAATGTCGGATTGGGTTTAGGATCTTTAGCTCCAGGTTTTATGGCCGGTGCAATTAAAAAGAATGTCATTGGCATGGCCAAAATGTTTATCACCGGAGAAACCCCGGATGAGGCCCTTCCCGTTCTTAAAAAAACTCGCAAAAATAAAATGACCTTCACTGTGGATATTTTGGGCGAAGCGACTTTGTCAGAGAAAGAAGCCCTAGAGTACAGCCATAAATACATGGAGCTGATCCATTGGCTCGCCAAAGATGCGCAAAATTGGGAAGAGATTCCGCAAATTGATCGCGATCATGAGGGCGCTTTACCAAAAGTGAATGTCTCCGTAAAAATGACGGCGCTCTATTCACAAATAAAAGATTTAGCCTGGGATCAATCTAAAAAAATTCTCAAAGAACGCATGCGCCCCGTTTTCAGATTGGGGATGGAAAAGGGCGTCTTCATCAATTTGGATATGGAGCAATATTCAGTGAAGCACCTCACCCTTGAAGTCTTCACTGAATTGATCAACGAAGACGAATTCAAAAATTATAAATTTTTTGGTGTCGTGATTCAAGCCTACC
This sequence comes from Pseudobdellovibrionaceae bacterium, assembly GCA_947449255.1. Lineage (GTDB taxonomy): Bacteria > Bdellovibrionota > Bdellovibrionia > Bdellovibrionales > Bdellovibrionaceae > Bdellovibrio. The sequence continues at coordinate 111,756 of CANFQX010000003.1, read as the reverse complement.
TTCGAGATTCATTTGAAGATGTAAAATCCCTGACAGACTTTGCGCAAAAACGTGGGACTCCTTTTTGGATTCGCTTAGTTAAAGGGGCTTACTGGGATTATGAAACGATCGAGGCTGAACAACGTGGCTGGCCGATTCCTGTGTACACCAACAAGGCTGAATCCGATGCAAATTATGAAGTCTGTGCAAAATACCTTTTAGAAAATATAAAACATATTCGCCCAGCTTTTGCCTCTCACAATGTCAGAACTTTGGCTGCCTGTATGCTCTATGCTGACAAACTCAATATTCCAAAAGAGGCCCTTGAATTTCAAATGCTCTATGGTATGGCTGAGCCGATCAAAAAAACCTTAGTGGACATGGGCTATCGCCTGCGTGAATACGCCCCTGTTGGTGAATTGATTCCGGGCATGGCTTATCTTGTTCGCAGACTTCTAGAAAATTCTTCCAATGAGTCTTGGCTGCGCGGTAAATTTGCTGACAATAAATCAACAGCGGAACTGCTGAAGGACCCGGCCCAAGGTTTAACTCCGACCTCATCCGTGATCGCAAAAAAACCAAATCGTTTTTACAATGAACCTTTGTTAGATTTTGCAGTGAAATCTGATCGTGAAAAAATGCATCAAGCTTTGACTGCGTTTAGGGCTTCAATGCCAGTTTCAGTGCCTTTGCATTTTGATGGCAGAGACATCACAACCAAAAATATTTTCGAACGTGTCAATCCCTCGGAGAGCAGTCAAATTGTTGGCGCGATCAATATGGCATCCATCGACCATGCTGAACAGGCCATGCAAGCGGCCCAATCGGCATCGAAACAATGGAAGACCCTTGCTGCGAACAAACGTTCGGACCTCGTCGATAAACTGGCTGACATCATGGCGCGAGATCGATTTAAATTGATTGCAGCGCAAGTTTTTGAAGTCGGCAAACCTTGGGCTGAAGCTGACGCAGACATCGGCGAAGCGATCGACTTCTGCCGTTACTATGCTCGACACATGCGAGAACTGGCCTTACCACTCAGACAGGGAGCCCTTCCTGGGGAATTATCGCAATATATTTACAAACCTCGTGGAGTCACAGTCGTCATTGCACCTTGGAATTTCCCACTCGCCATTATTTGCGGAATGGTGACGGCTGCTGCGGTTGCCGGCAACACCGTTGTTATGAAGCCCGCTGAACAATCTTCTGTTGTTGCCTGGGGCCTGATGAAAATGATCAATGAGGCGGGTTTCCCGAAGGGTGTCATCAATTTCTTGCCAGGTTTTGGCGAAGAGGTGGGTGAATACATCGTCAATCACAAGCTCACGACCACGATTGCTTTCACAGGCTCAAAAGCCGTGGGACTGCACATTTTAAATAAGGCTTCTGTCGTTCAACCGGGACAAACTCATGTTAAAAGATGCATTATTGAAATGGGCGGAAAAAATGCCGTCATCATAGATAATGATGCGGATCTGGATGAAGCTGTCGATGGAGTTCTCTATTCTGCTTTTGGCTATGCTGGGCAAAAATGTTCCGCCGCCAGTCGAATCATTGTTCTCGACGAAGTCTATGAGCGCTTTGTTGATCGCTTGGTTGAGGCTGCAAAATCTATTGAAATATTGCCTGCCGAAAATCCCAAGACCTTTATGGGCCCCGTTGTTGATAAAGAGGCCCAAGATCGTATGCTGAGCCTTATTGCTGAAGCTGAAAAAAACCACCAACTTCTCTTCAAGTCGAACAAACCTGAAAATGGCTTTTTTGTGCCCGCGACAATTTTTGGAAATGTTCCAGGTGATGCCAAACTAGCACAACAAGAAATCTTTGGACCCATCATTGCCATCATCCGCGCCCAAGATCTGGATCAGGCCCTAGCCATTGCAAACAGCACCGAGTATGCTCTCACGGGTGGTCTGTTCTCTCGCAGCCCTGCAAATATTGCCCGAGTCAGAGAAGAGTTTGAAGTCGGCAATCTTTATATCAATCGTGGTATTACAGGTGCTATGGTTGATCGCCATCCCTTTGGTGGATTCAAGATGTCGGGTGTCGGTTCAAAAACTGGTGGCGTTGATTATTTAAAACAATATATGGAACCGATTTGCATCACAGAGAACACGCTTCGTCGTGGATTTGCACCTGCGGAATAAATGACTGGCAGGGTTGGTCCAAGGAAAAATTTAAAAAATGAATGCAGAGCTTAGTATCTACAATATTGTCATTAAAGAATCTCACATCGACTCTTACGGACATGTGAACAACTCAGCCTATCTGGCGCTTTTTGAAGAGGCCAGATGGGAAATTATCACTTCAAGAGGTTTTGGCTTTCTTGAAATTCACAAAAAAAAGCAAGGCCCTGTTATTCTAGAGGTCAACCTGAAGTTCCTGCGAGAAATTGGACTTCGCGAAAACATCTTAATCACAACTCAGGTTTTATCTTACAAGGGAAAAGTTGGGCAAATGGTTCAACAGATGAAAAAAGAGGATGGCACCGTCGCCTGCGAGGCCACTTTCACTTTTGGACTCTTTGATATGCGAGAAAGAAAGCTGATTGAGCCCACTGTTGAATGGCGTAATGCTTTGGGTATGGAATAAAAATAAGGGGCTCTTGGCAATTTTTTTGACTCACAAGTGAAGTTATTTTTTACCTGAACTTACTAAAACTTGAATGCAGGAAATGGCTCCCACGCCAACGGTATAAAACACCAAATATCAGACCAAAAACCGTCCCCCCCAGATGGGCTGCATAGGCAACGCTGCCCCCCAGACCCTGAGGGGATGACCATAAATTTGCTATATCAATAACTAAAAACAAGGGAATGATTGTTAAAGTTGGCAGGTAAATATGCCCCCTATGATCTGCCAGGGGCGAAATAAAATAAAAATAACGAATGCGTCTGCGGACCTCTGCCACGCAGTAAAAGGCCAACAAGGCACTGATGGAAGCGCTCGCCCCGACCATCGGCACGGTCCCGGCACTGCCCAACAGCAGAAAGCCAAGGCCTCCAGAAATTCCACCCACAAGGTAAGTAAAAATCAAAACAGCACTGCCTGCCAAACCTTCAACAGCTGCACCGATTAAAACTAAAAACAGCATGTTCGAAAGCAAATGCACCCAATTCAAATGCGAAAATTGATACGTCAGCCACGACAGTGGCTTTTTTTCTAAAGAGCTTAAACCAAACCGAAACATCAATTGATTTCTATATTGAGTGCCAAATTGATAAATTTCTTTTTTCCAATCCGAAATTTGAACCTCGTCGCCCCAAAATGAGGTCGAACCGGCGACGGCCAAAAAATCTGCATCACGCACAGAATAAATACCCAACACACCCAAGTGTTCGGTATTTTCAGGATTCATATCTTGTATCCAATCTGGTTTTTTCTTAAGGACTTCAGTTGGCAGCGTCTTTAAGTATTGCAGATAGAGTCTTCCTGATAACACCAGGCGATCTTCTTGCAAAACTGAATTGTCAGAAATCGATTTTTCTGGTCCTGAAAAAATTAAAATGAACATAAAAATATTTAAAAGAACCAAAGTGATCGTCAATGGAAATTTTTGATATTCTTTAATTTCTGTAGGATTGGGAATAATCATTTTATTTTATATTCTGACTTGAATTCATCAAGCCACTTTTTTGAGTTTGCACTGGCTGGAGCTCTTCCAGAATCCTTAAATTTGTCTTCACGCAGTGACCAAATAGCACGAATGTATTGCTTCTCTAAAAATGATTGCAAATATTTTTCTTGCTTCAGCTTTTCAATAATTTCCAGACTGCCCACATAATTTTTGTCCTCATACATTTCATTCATTAACAAAACTTGAGTCACCAGAAGCTTATTGTCTGCACCCTTAAGGGTCTTGGCATCCTTGCTTTCAACAAAATAGTCGGCAATAAGACAAGCGCTAGAACTTTTCTTTTCACAGATGAGTTTATAATAATTTTGAATCTCTTTTTTATCTAGATGGGTTGACTTAGCAGTCATATATTTAGCAAGGTAGGCCATATCCTTGAAATTAGTTTTCTCTTTCCAAAGCAAATAATCTGCTTCGCGATTAAGGCAATCCCCTGAAATCTCATTCAAAACATAGAGCGCCAAAGCAGCATCCAATCTTTGTGAGCCCTGCAAACTTTTACTGCCTATAGCTTTGCACTGATTTACAGCAACGACCTCTTGTGCAGCCCCTAACTCCAGGGACCCAAAAGTTTTGAACAAACTCAATGAGCTAAATAAAAAGAAAACAAAAAAACCAGTTCGCATGGATGAAGAGATAAATTTTTGCTCTATTTCATGGGGGCCATCATCGTGAAATTTCTTAAGAGTCACAACCATTGTGTCTGAAGCTCTCTCGTGAAAAGCGCGACGCAGCGGATGTCCTAAAACTTCAAGAAAAGGAATCGCCATCAGAAGGCAGCTTGCACTAAAACAAAAAGAACGAACCAAGCATTGTGAGAATGTCATATTTTTTCTGGATTGCGGATACGACACGACTCGCAACTGGAAAAAATACTGCCCTGGGGTTGCATGCAGATAATAGAGAAAAATGGACTGGAACAATAAGACGAAAAAGGCTCCCAAAATAAAAATTAGAAAACCCAGGACCAAGCCTTCTGGAGATTGGGAATCCAAAAGAAAAAGAGTTTTGGCTCGCTTCACAAAACCAGCAATCACCAGACTGACTAGTGGTGAGGCCAAAAGAAAATCAAAAATTAACGCTAAAAATCTATCAGAGATAAAGGCTATCGATGGCGCCCGAGGCCACTTAAACTTTTTGGAACTGGAATATTGGGCTTCAGGGGCCGATAAATCAGGAAACAACATATTTCATGTATCGGCCCGGAGCGCATGGGACTAAAGCAATTCCAGAAATAATTCCACCTATTCATGAGTAAAACGGATGGTCTGAACCCGACCTTCTTGATCTAATATAAAGTTGGCCTGACCAACAATGACCTTTGAGGAGTTAATCAAATTGTAAGATTGAGTCTGCTTAGAATTTTGGCCTGAGACTAACGAAACTTCGTTAAAGGCTTCACCAAAAGCAGCCGCATAATTTTTTAAAAATTTAGATTTATCACCAATGGCGAGTGGATGCTCTCCCGCTTGTGCATCAATAAAATCAAGACTGGCAATTCGTCCTTGATCAATCTTCATTCCATATCGTCCTTGGAGGTAACCAAAAACCAATTCGTCACGCATCGTCGGACGTTCTGCCAAGTTGACGGATAAACTCTCTTCAGAATTATTCAGACGTTTGGCTAGATCATGCTCCCACTTCACATCGCGTGCAAAATTGGCTGCTTCAAAACTGGCCACTTGCCGATCACCTTTTAAAGCATTTGAAGTTGAATTATAATTGGCATTGTCGATCATCCATTGATTTACAAAAACCGTCATCAACAAAACAGAGGCAATTGAAAAAGCCAATGCAGCCTTTTGCTCTTGAACTTTATCTTGCAGTCTTTTTCTGAAGGACTTGTCCTTGGGGAACTCAATAATTTTCGCATACTCCATTTTTTTAAAATCTCCCTACAGTAAATTTAAATAATCCTGTTCACAAATGAAGTCCTGCGAGGATCGTGCCGTCTTATAGTCTATCTCATTGGCCGTCAGAGCCCAAGGAATTTGCAACTGCCTATCATTCTGTAGACGGATCATTTTGATCATCTCATGTTGAAACAAAAATTCAAAGCCTCTCTGGACCACAATCGTTCAAAGCCTGTCTCAATTTAGATCATTTTTTTGCAAATCCTCGACCCAAGAGTCAATGCCCATAGTCATTTCAGGCAAATTATAATGAAGAATCCGGTCGACATGAACGCCATGACCCTCAATGCGAAATCCCTCATGACTTTGGTAATAGGCCTCCGGAATGGATATTTGAACACCGTGGCCAAGTTCATCCATAGGATACCAAACGCCGACCAAGAGCTGGCCGTGACTGGGAGCCCCCGCTATAATGGCTTTTCTTAATTCTTTTAATCCTTGCGCGACCATTTCAGCCACTGAAGATGTTTTGCCATCAATCAAAACCTTCACGGCGCCCTTAAAGCAAAAAGCGGATTTATAAGTTTCAAGAATGAGTTCAGAATTCTTCTCAAGACTCTCAATCTGATGATCATCACTAAGGTCATTGGCTAATGTGATCAGACTAGGATTGATTGATCTCGGCTTCAAGATTTTCCCCACACGCTTTGGTTCACAAATAAATAAAGAAAGTAATCGCAAGCCTGCCACAAAATTACCACCCGAATTGCCTCTCAAGTCGACGATAACACTTTTTGAATTTTGAATTCTTTTTGAAATTTCATCAACTTTTTCAAGGCTAAAAAAGTCACCGCGAAATGAAGGGATCGAGACTAGCACCGTATGGTTTTTTAATTCAGCAATAGTCACACTATCATTGCGCTGAAAACTTCCCTCTGAAATATTGACCTCAAAAGATTTCTTCGCCCGATCCAACATATACTGACCAGCCTCGTGGGAAACAGACCAAGTGTTTGGGTTTTCGCCGTTGATCGATTTAACAATATCTCCTCTATGTATTCCTGCTTTCTCAGCAGGAGATCCCGGATGCACTTTAAACACAAGCATTTCATTGTCTACGAAATCACCTTGCATTCCCGTATCAGAAGACACTCCAGTCCAAATATTATTCACTTCTTTTGAATCATATATTTCAAGGTGGGAAACATTCAACAGTTCGAAGGCATTGCCAATGTCTTGAATAATCAATTTTTTTGAAGAAAAGGGCGTCACCAATTTGGCTCTACTCATGCAGACAGCATTCCAATTTCCTAGCTGGGTATCGCTCAAATAGATTTTTTTTGAAACAAGATCACAAACAATAGAATAGGGATTCATGAAAGTATTTTCAATAACATAAAAAAACGAAACGACTGCACACAAAATAGCGAGCACCATGGCCCCTGCTATTGAGATCGAATTCTTGCTGCATTTTAAACCTTGAAGCAGTTTTTTTTCAGGCATTTTTATACTTAAATCCTCATGCCCACAAGCCTCTTTGAGTTTGAAGCCTCAGACAATAAAAAAATGGACCTTTTTTAGAAGTCCATCTTTTGAAATTCAACAATGATGAAGAATATTTTCGCAGCCTAAGCAGCCACAGGACCTGTTTTCTTTTTACGAGCAGCACCAGGATCAATTTGGTATTGCTTCACTTTTCGATAGAGCGTTGCGCGCCCAATCCCCAAAGCCTTAGCGGCTTCAGTCAGGTTTCCTTTGTATTGAGATATTGCATTTTCAATAGCTTTCGCCTCAATATCTTCCATTTTTTGCACGCCACTGACAAAATTGACCGGCACCGCTGGTGATGGAAATTGCAAGACATTGGCTTTATTTTCAGTTGTTACTGAATTTGAGCCTGTGGCCAAAGCTGGCACTCCCACCAACAGTTGTTGGCGAAAGGGTCCATTGTTTAAGCCATCTCTCCACTGTTCTGAAGAAAAGGCATGTACTGTGACATTGTGATTTTCCCAGTACTTTTTTGCATTTTCTATATTTTCTTGGCTATCGCTCACCATAAACATTACTGTGCGTGACATTCTAGTCCTCCCCATTATGAAACAATTGCAGTTCTTATTTGACTCACTTTTAGCTTATCGGCGTTTCATCGTGAGAATTTAGGGCTAGTTTGATATTTATTTTGAGACACTCCAAGTATCTAATAATACGTCGCTTTTTGATATTGTTAAAATTTAGTGCGATTTTGTTTGCATTTTTGAATCCCAAATCAGGATTCAGATTTTTAAGGTCGTTTTTGATAAAAAAAGAATCCGCGGGATTTATTTACGCGGATTCTTCCTCTGCTTTTAGATTTGAGCTCTGCCTATTCATTAATTAATTAATTAATTAATTATTCAAATCAGTGATTCAAAAAATCAAATCAATGAATGGCAATTTGCTTGGCTTTTCCAGTTTCTGTTTTTGGAACAGTCAAGTGAAGCACTCCATTTTCAAATTTGGCTTCAATCTTTTTTTCGTCAACTGGCAATGGCAAAGTCATAGCTCGATAAAATGAGCCAAAGCTAATTTCAGAGTAGTATTTTTTTTCGTCTTCGTGCTTTTTCTCTTCTTTTCTTTCTGCAGAGACAGAAAGCACATTGTTATTCAGCTCTACTTTGATTTGATCTTTTGCAATTCCGGGCATATCAATATTTAAAAAATAATGACCTGCATCCTCAGACATATTGCATCGTGGAGTGATAACGTCAGTGGGTTGAAGCTCAACGACGGGCCATGCTGAAAACTCTTCCATAAGTCGATCCATTTGTTGTTGTATCTCGCGAAAAGGGCTTCTTGAACCTCTCCAAGCTTCTATTGGATTTCTCATATCATGTCTCCTTTGTGTAATGTTTTAATTAAGCCTCTTTGGCTCGACATGATAATCTCATCAGGATGGCGATGCCTGTCTATCAATTGACGACCCTAGTGTTAAAATACCAAGAATAATTAATTTGGCTGTCATTTGACGCTTTAAAAAATAAAAAACCCCACGGTGTTCCCTTGGGGTTCATTGCATAACTTATAATTAAATAAATTATTGACCAGGAGCTGGAGTGCCCATAGCAGGTGCATCTGCTGATGGAGCAGCCATAGTTGGCTCAGGATTGCTTGATTTTTTATGCGAACCTTTGTGTGATTTTTTATGTCCAGCTGCGTGTGCAGCTTTTTTTCCATGATGTCGTGATTTTTTTGCTTCAGAAGACATTGGAATAGAAAGAGTAGCTACCAAGAAAGCCAGAGCTAACACAGAAAAAGCGTTTTTAGAAACCTTCATTAAATCCCTCCCAGGACTTGTAATTATATTTTTGCTTAATTTTTTACTTATTTGCTAAGTTTTTGTTAAACACCATCATGGTACCATATGCTTGCCACCTAGCAAGGGGGTACAGCCAATTATTAACGCATTTCACATGAAACAAACTTCACATCAGCCCAAGGTCCAAGTAAACTTATGGCGTTCAAAGAAATAGATGCCTACACAAAACAAAAACTTTTTTACTGGACTAACGTCGATGCCTTCAAAACTGTTTTCACCATTTAAACTTCGCGATTTGCAAATTAGAAACAGAATTGGGGTATCCCCGATGTGCATGTACTCAGCTCAAGATGGCGTGCCAAATTCATGGCATCTTGTTCACTTGGGCAGTCGTGCTGTCGGTGGAGCTGGCCTGGTTATTTTTGAAGCGACTGGAGTTTCCCCGGAAGGCAGAATCAGCCCTGGTTGTTTGGGACTTTGGAATGAAAGCCAAATGAATGCGATGAAGCCTATTGTTTCGTTTATCAGGGAACAAGGTGCAGTTGCTGGAATTCAGCTGGCTCATGCCGGCAGGAAAGCCTCTCATGACCTAGCTTGGAAAGGTGGCGGTCGCCTCTCTGCCCAGGAGGGGGGCTGGACCACTGTTGCCCCCAGCGCAATTCCTTTTTCGAAAGAGGAGTCTAAGCCCTTGGCTTTAGATATCGATGGAATAAAAAAAATAGTTCAGGATTTCAAAACAGCAACCGCGCGAGCGCTCACTGCGGGCTTTGAAGTCATCGAACTTCATATGGCTCATGGTTATCTCATGCATGAATTTCTTTCTCCCCTCTCGAATCATCGAACAGATGAATTTGGCGGCTCCCTAGAAAATCGCATGCGTTTGCCGCTCACATTGGTCGATGAAGTTCGCACGATCATCCCGAACACTCAGCCTCTTTTTGTGCGTATCTCTGCCACAGATTGGGCGGATGGAGGATGGGATCTCGAGCAGAGCATTCACTTTGCCAAAGAATTAAAAAAACGAGGAGTGGACTTAATAGACTGTTCTTCCGGTGGACTTGTTGAACATCAAAAAATTCCCGTCGGTCCAGAATTTCAAGTCCCATTTTCATCTGAGATTCGTAAACGCGCTGAATTGCCCACGGCCGCGGTGGGCCTAATCACGGATCCCTTGTCAGCTGAAAATATTCTAAATTTGGGAAATGCGGATCTCATTTTGTTAGGTCGCGAGGAACTGAGAGATCCCCACTGGCCCCTGCATGCAGCGAAAAAACTAGGCGTCGAAATTCAATGGCCCGTTCAGTATGAGCGCGCAAAAATATAAAAATTATTTATCACTAGAAAAAGTTAAGGTAATATAACTTATGACAAAATCAAATCATCAAACTCAAGCACTTCAGGTACGACATGCGCTTTGGACTCTTCAAAAAGAAGTGTTAACTGCGCTTAAAGAAGAATTCGATGTCAAGAATGGCTACCAGGCCGCTCCGACAGATTGGTTCAATGTTCTAATGACTTCAGCCGAATATTCCTGGCTGCGTGAGCTGACCTCATTGATGGCTGATATCGATATTATGACAGAACTGGATTATATCACTGAACAGCATGCGGCCACAGCCAGGGCTGAAATTGAAAGACTGCTCTTAGAGCATTCAGCACCCTCGTCTGAATTCACAAAACAATATAAATTACTTTTAATGACAGGAACGGCACTTCTGCCCCTGCATTCCCAACTCAAAGCCACGGTCCAGCAGCTACCCAAGTTGGAGATGACAACAGATCAATCGATCGCTGAAAGAAAAGCCTGGCAAGAAGAACACCGACATCAATCCAAAAAGAAAAGAAATTAAACCAGAAATAAGATAAAAAAAAGGCAGCCCTAGCTGCCTTTTTTTCACCTAAAACAAAATAGACTCACCAGTCGCCCGAAGAGCCGCCGCCGCTAAATCCGCCACCGCCGCCGGACCAATTTCCGCCGCCACCTCGGCCACCGCCACCACCAGTCCAACCGCCCCAGCCACCACCGCCAAAACGATTTCCGCCACCGCGCGATGAAATGATCACAAAGGCAAATACACCAAAAAGTAAAAAGAGTATTATTTTAGTTTTTGGCGATAGAGGTTGATTCCCCGCAGTGATGTTTTTTTCATCTGCAAATTCCTTATCAGCCAAAGTCATTATCGCCGCGACACCCGCATAAATACCTTCGGAGTATTTTTTCTGCCGAAACAAAGGCACCACTTGGTCGCTGATGATTCGCTTCGCATAAATATCAGGAATAGCACCTTCTAGGCCTCGCCCGACCTCTATGCGCATGCGACGTTCTTTCATAGAAATTAAAAACAGGATGCCATTGTCTTTTTTCTTTTCACCCAATTGCCATTTATCGACAATGCGGATGGAAAGAGCTTCAATGGCTTCATCCTGTAAGGAATCAATAATCAGAACTTGAATCTGCGCTTTTCCACGTCGATTAAAGTCCAAAAGCAGTTGTGACAGTTCTTGACTGACAGCCCCTGGCAAAACCCCCACCTGATCCATAACAGGCCCCTGCAGCTCGGGGACTTGATATTCTGCCTGGGCATTTAGCCCTACACAGAATAAAATAGAAAAGATGGAAAGGATAAGTGTTCGCATTAGAATTTAACTTCCGGCGCTTTTTCAGCTGTGGTTTTTTCTGTTGGATTCAATTCCCATTGCGCCATTTTTTCAAAATGATACATCACAGAGTTTGTCCAACTTGTTGGAGGCACTGTGACCAGATTGTTAAATTCCTTGATCGACTCGATGTACCGTTGTCTTGCCACTGTGATACGATTTTCTGTGCCTTCAAGTTGAGCTTGAAGATCACGGAAATTCTGATCCGCTTTCAGTTCTGGATATTTCTCTGACACAACCATCAATTTACCAAGAGCTTGGGTCAAACCACTTTGTGCTTTTTGATATTGAGCCAATTGTTCTGGATTAACTTTTGAAGGGTCGATCATGATGGCTGTGGCCTTAGCCCGCGCTTCAGTCACGGCGACTAAAGTTTCTTCTTCATGTTTTGCGTAGCCCTTAACGACATTGACCAGATTTGGAATTAAATCTGCTCGACGTTTGTATTGATTTGATACCTCAGCCAAAGACGCTTCAGTGCTGTTTTTAGCTTGAGGAATCGACTGCATTCCACAGGCCGACAGGAATGACAAAGTCATGAGCATCAGAGCCGCTTTTTTGAATGAAAAAGCATTAAAAATATTAAAATGAGACGAAAATTCAGTTTTGAACTTCATTATGAAATCCTCCATATCTTATTTCTATCTAATCTCTGGGTGACGCTCAATGAAAAGCCATCTATTATAATCAAATGACACAGACAATTAAACTTCAATTCACAGAGATAGCAGGCTGCCTCTTTGTGGATAAAATTGCAGGACTCAACACCCACTCACCTGAATATGGACAGCGTGGTTGCGTCGAAATTTATTCTGATGCGCTTGATCGCAAGCTCTACACTGTTCATCGTCTGGACAAAGCGACTTCTGGTGCTTTGGTCTTTGCTTCAAGCTCAGAGATTGCTGCGAATTTGACTCGGCTTTTTGAGCAGCATCTCGTCGACAAAAGATATCTTTTCCTGACAGACAAAAAAAATGCAAACTCGCAATTCACTTACGAAAGTCATATTGAAAAAGAGAAAAACACTTTCATTAGTCACGACAAAAAAGAATTAAACTCTAAAACTAGTTTTAAGTGGATAAAATCCCTCGGTGCTTTTGAGCTGTGGGAGGCGATTCCTTTTTCTGGCAAGTCCCACCAAATTCGTTTGCATGCACAGGCCAATGGCATTCCTATTTTAGGCGACAATGAGCACGGTGGAAGTCCCTACTATCGGCTTTGTCTTCATTCATGGTCCTTGGCGTTTCAGCTGGCTTCCGAGAAGATTTTTTTCGAAACCGCATTACCGGCCTGGGCGCAAGAACCAGCCCCAACCACTTCTCACCCATCGACCGAGGAAGACTTAAGCCTTCTTGAGGCCTGTGAGCGCCGCGAAAGATTGTACAAGACAAGTGAAATAAAAGAAGAATCTCTCCGCTTAAGTCACCGCGAAATTGATAGCTACCGCATTGATCAATATGGCCCAACACTTTGGGTCTATTGGTACAAAGAATCTGACCCCACACCTGAAGATTTATTAAGATTTCAAGAGCTCGGAAAAAAGCTAGATAAAGGTGTCATGATACGAAAGATGCTCAATCGTGGCGAAGTTCCCAATGCCGAAATTTTGTGGCAAATCGGTCAAACGGCAAGCCGTTGGACGGCCAAGGAAAACGGTATTGCTTACGAACTTCGAAGTGACACGGGATTGTCTCCAGGATTGTTTTTAGATCAACGCGAAAACCGCCTTTGGGTGCAAGCCCACGCTCAGGATCGTCGAGTGCTGAATCTCTTTTCTTACACCAGTGGATTCAGTGTAGTTTCTGCCTTGGCTGGAGCTCAAGAGGTTTGCACTGTCGATGTCTCGCAAAATTTTATTGACTGGAGTAAAAAAAACTTCGAACTTAATGGCTTAAATCCAGAGGACGAAAAATATGAATTCTGGGTCAATGATTGTATGATTTTTCTGAAAGGCACAATACGTCGCAAAAGAAAATTCAATCTGATCGTCTGTGATCCGCCTTCCTTTGGGCGATCTAAAAACAGTGTCTTTTCAATCAGCAAAAATTTTGATGAGCTGCTGATCAACTGCCTCTATGCTTTAGAATCGAACGGTCTGCTTTTGTTTTCAACGAATTATGAAAAATGGACACTCGGCGATCTGCATGTGAAGTTGGAGAAACTTAAAAGAGAGTTTTCATTCAAAGTTCTCCCCGCCCCGTTGCAGGGAATGGACTTTGAACTGCCTGATCAAGAGCCTCTGATGAAGTCCATCATTTTGAGAAAAACCTAAGGGTAGAAATCATATTTGACCCGAACTTGCTGCTCGTCGTGAAGGCCCATTTTTGCTCCACTCAAGAAAGGTGGAACTTTATGGGTTTTTAATTTTCGCCCCACGGGAAAAAGGCGATCGTTGACGTAACAATCAAATCGAGGATCCCGACAAAGTTGAGTGAGTTCTTGAACTTGCTTTTTAAAAACAAATGCATCGACTGCTTTTGACATCTTTTTTTCCGCTTCGATGTCGCTTGGATCCACGACGATGATTGGTGTTTTTTCGGTGATTTTTTCGCTCACTTTTTCTGGAGACTTGATTTCTTTGAGCCGAGAATGCTCAGTATTCAGATGCTCTGGGCTTGTCTTAGAGTGGCTTCCCTTATTGCCTTGCAATAAATCTTTAAACGAATGTCGATTTAGAGCACAAGCTTGGATTAAAACCAGACTGACTAAAAATAAAAAAATCCGCATTGCTCCTCCATTTGCTTTATCTTTTCAGACGCATCGAAATGCGGCTAGATAAGGACGCAATATAAGACCAATGGGAGCCACTCACAACACAAAGTGATTTTTGGGCCTCCCATTTTTAAGAAGGGGCCCCTTGAGGTTTCTTTTTTTCAAAGGCAGTGTCAATTTAGGGCATTTTTAGGCGGCATCGCTATGATCATGAGAAGAAAAATTCCGTTTAATCATCAATAAGAGATGATTAAAGTCTACTGGCTTTTCCAAGAACCCACTCACTTTGTAGGGCAATAAAAGATCCCATAAAATTCCTGAGTCCATTCCTGAGAGAAAAAACACAGAAAGGTTTTTACCATAATCTGCTTTGCGCAATTCAGAGACAAAATCAACTCCATCCATTCCATTCATCATTAAATCACTAATAACTCCCGCCACTGTTCGATGGTTGAGTTTTATAAACTCAAGAGCAGGTCTAGGATTTTCAAAATGAACGACGTTAAACTCTGTCGACTCTTCAATCACTTCGATGACGGTCTCTGCAAAATACAAATTGTCTTCAACCAATATAATATTTTTTTTCACGATGAGCTCCTTGGCTATTTTCTTCAATCCTTTGATTCGAAACACTCGCTGTATCGGCTGAAATGAGAATTTAATTAGGCCTGTTCTCGCGTAAATTTTCGAGAGCCTATTGTTTTGGTTGAATTCAGGACTTTAGCCGTAAACGGATGATTGGTCATTGGAGCCCCAGAAAAAAGGGGAGACTTAAAACCCTCCCCTTTTTATCATAAAAAATTATTAAATTTTCTATTTCTCAAGCTTAAGAGCCATACTGCTGTCATGATTCGCATTTTCCAAAAAGTTTGAATTCGTCGCACAGGCTGGCGAATTCGCTGGATCTGGAACAAACTTATTTTCAACAATCACCGTGGCCGTGGTTGCGCTGGTTTCAGTGATATTCATTTTATTGATGTGAGTTCCACTGCACGAAATGATATCGTTTCTGGCTTCGTTGGGAAAATTGGATGAAAAATGCTCCTGTTCCATCAATGACCCAACATTTCCATTGATAAATAGTTCACCAATCATAAATTGATCAAGGGCTCTATCCATTTTAAAGAGAACCTTGCTTGAGGTCGTATCCTTGCAACCATCAAAGCTCGTGTCACTGCAATGCCCTGAACTAAAAACTCCTGCAACAGGTGAAGAATGTGGACGTCCATAATTGACATCCGACGACAACTCGCGAATCATTTCCCAATTCACGCGATATCTTTTTTTGCAAGCATAGCCCGTCCAATCAAAATTTGAGTTGGCATGATCGCCCTCAGACAAGGCATTGATCACACAATACAATTCACAAGCCTTATAGCCGACATCCCCCAGTCTCCTGTCCCCCAATCAACGCTATTGCATGTTGTTGTGCCGTCGACAATTGGAGCCGAACTTGCAGTTGTCTTATTACAAACCGTTGCCCCACCGCGTATTTTGACTTTGGCTTTTGAGGACAGAGCCAATAGCCCCGCATCATCGTGCAGGTCGATGGGCAATACACCGGTCATCGCACCAGCCCATCCTCCAATGGCAGTCCAGCCCGGCTCCAGATTGATGCCTTCTTTGTCACCACAAGAATTTCTTGCCGCAGCACTACTCCAAACAGACATCCCTTTTTTGGTATCAGTGCCGTTAGTGGCTTCAATTTGTTTTAAATACACTGAAGACGGAATTTCTGAATCATGTCCGGGTGCCATGCAATTTTTTGAGGGTACACCTTCAGAATTTATTTCTGTCATGCATGCGGCTGCGATATTCCATGTTCCCGTTGGATCAACCCAAGAAACACTCGGGGCTGTATTTGAATTTTGAGTCACTCCGTTAGACGGCACCGTAATTTTTGCCCCGTTGATTGATAAGTCTTTTGGCAATTGAATGGCGGTCGTCCCGCTGTTCACAGAAAGCCCATCACCACCCGTAGCACCAGTCATTCCCGTGCTGGCTGCTGCAAATTCAAAGCTTGCCACAAGGGCCCCTGCTTTGACCATCATGCAACCGATGGGCTGACCCGCTCCTCCCGGAATTGTCACAGAAAAAGTACTGTCAGCATCGACACTGCTATTTCCAGTCGTGAAAGGATCCACCATAATTGCGCAGATCACTTTATAGTCTGAAGCCGCCAGTGCTCCGACAAAGGCCCCGCCTTGTTGTGGATTCACAGAAGATAAACTTACAGAACTAAAACCACCACTGATGGTGAGATCTGAACCCGAAGAGCCCGTGGCGGCATCCCCAGCACTTTTTGTACACGCAGAGAGGCCAAATAATGATCCACTCAATGCAGAAACTAAATAAGTAAATGCCCTCACTTTAGATTTTAGAAACCATTTATTCATGAACACTCCTTTGAGAATTTTGACGTTCAACAACTATCAAAGATCATCAATCCAAGTTCTGAGAATGGCAATAACGCCCCTTTTATTTTTTTTAATTTCTTTAAAACTCAATAGTTACAATGACTTAAGTGGCACAACGTTTGGCTCGAAATAAGACATCGTTTACGAGAAATCCTCTGCTATTTCAGCTTCGTTTTCATTTGGTACATTGCCTTGGCACAACCTGAGACAGCCTTTGATTTTGAATTGATAGGCAGGGGCAAGAAGATCCCCTGCAATTTTTTTTGCCGGCTGCTTTTTTACAACTGACCACGAGCTGCAAGCTCAGCCAAAAGTTCATGCGCTGAATCTTGTGTTCGCATGCAATAGTGCGCCTTTAGAATGGCCATTTCTTGTTCAGTCAAAGAGGCATTGGTGCCGAGCTTTTTCGTACGATCTTGATTGATATGATAAAGTCCCAGGGCCCCTGCCACCGAGATATTAAAACTTTGTACAAAGCCCGTCATAGGGATGATGACAGTCTCATCTGCGGCAGCCACCATTTCTGGACTGACGCCACTTTTTTCATTTCCTAAAACAAAGGCCGTTTTTCCGGTGAAATCAACTTCGCTCAATGGCTTCGATCGCGCATCAAGATGTGTGACATAGATTTTATAGCCCTGCTCTTTAAGCTTTTGAACGCAATCGGCAGTGCTTTTCCATTTTTGCACTTCAACCCATTTATCTGCACCTTGGGTCACTCGATTGGACTCTTTGAATTTTTCTTGAGTTTCAATGATATGAAAATTGCCGAAGCCTAAGCCTTCGGCACTCCTCATCACTGCAGAAACATTTCCTCGGTCATATATACTTTCTAAAACGACGGCTGTATCAAAATTTCTTTGGGCTACAACTTTTTCAATTTTTTGAAATCGTTCTGGTGTCAGCAAAGCCCCTATTTTTTCAAGGACAAGTTGATAGTTCACTTTGAGCTTTGCATTGACTGTAATATCTGGTCCATAAGGAAACATCATCAGCCTACTTGTACAAAGATTCGGGATTTTTTGCCAAATCACGAGTGATATTTTTTTGGTGCGCCTCTAAAGTACCGCCGCCAATTTCAAGCAGTTTTGCATCTCTCCAAAGTCTTTCTACGACATATTCGCCCACATAGCCGTAGCCACCTAAGACTTGAATCGCCCGATCCGCGACATTTTTTGCCATCGTCGTTGCAACAAGTTTAACACCGTCAGAATCTAAACGGTTGCCTTCCTTATTCAAATCCATGCGACGAGCCGTCTCATAGACATAAGCCCGCGCTGATTTGTACTCAGCATAACTGTCAGCAATATACCGTTGCATTTGTCCGAAGTGATTCAAGGACTTGCCAAAGGCTTCTCGCTCAACTGCATAGCGATTCATAATTTCAATTGAACGCCGAGCAATACCCAAACTCATCGCCGCCAAGGTTAAGCGCTCGATCTCAAGATTTCGCATCATATGAAGCATTGAATCGCCCTCATGACCGATCAAGGCCGAAGCTGGCACATGGCAATCTTGAAAGACCAGCTCCGCGGTGTTTGAGGCTCTCATGCCCAATTTGTCTTTTATTTTTTGTCCGACTTCAAAACCCTTGTGATCTTTTTCAACTAAGAAAGTGGAAATCAAGGCGCGGCCATTTTTTTCGCCTGTGCGTGCATAAACCAAAACCAAGTCGCAAGGAGTTTTTGCTTCATCGACAGTGCCGTTGGTGATCCACATTTTTCGTCCGTTGATCACCCACTCATTGCCTTTTTTAACCGCTGTGGATTGCATTCCCATCACGTCAGTGCCGATAGCTGGCTCGGACATGGCCATGGCACCAACCCATTCACCAGAACACAATTTTGGTAAAATGCGATGGCGTTGTTCATCACTTCCGTTCACAGCAATGTTATTCACACACAACATGGAGTGAGCCAAATAAGCCAAACAAAAACCAGGATCTGAAGCCGACAATTCCTCATGAACGATAGTGGCTGCCGTTGCATCCATTCCTGCCCCACCGAATTGTTCGGGGACCGTCAGGCCCAGCAGTCCGAGCTCACCTATATTTTTAAATAAAGAAAGATTAAATTTTTCAGAACGGTCAAATTCATGGGCCTGGGGCTCAACTTCAGCTTTTGTGAAGGCATTCACGGTTTCACGCAACATCCCGTGTTCAGAGGTGGGATTGTAGAGATCAAATTCTTTCCAAGCGAAAGTCATGAGCTGACTCCTTTATAAAAAATTAACAAAACGGCAACAGTGCGAATCTATTTAAACTCCCTGGGGATGAGCAAGGAAACTCGCATCAACTGACGCCCCGCGAGGGGAAAAGTCTTCTGGCAAGATCGCTTTCGGTCCTGCCTCTTGGCAAATACAAATAGATTGTGCTTTGGTTCTATCAATTTTTAGGATTGCGGCAGCGACGGCGGTGACTCTGGATTGATATCCTCTTCAGAGGAACTCGCTTTTAACTCATCGAGAGCCATTTCAGCTCGCGTTTTATAGCCTTTTTTCGAATTGCAGTCTTTGCAGGAGGGAACGCAGTTATTTTTATTCGACTTGCCACCACGAGCAATGGGAATCAAGTGATCCAGGGTCAGCTCTGCCGGTTTAAATCGCAGGCTGCAATGATAACAGAGACCTTTGCCAAGTTCTTGCTTCCACCACTGGCTTTGACGAAACTCGCGAGCTTTCGCCTTTTCTTTTTTCTGATGTTCGGTGGAGGCCGTGGTAAAAAAATAATCCATAAGCCTGCCTTATATCTCAATTTATGACTTATCGCAAGAATCCTGCAAGAGCTTCTCTTATAAATCCTAAGAACTCTTCATAAAAGCAGCCTCGATTTCGGATTCGATGCCTCCATGCGAACTAAACCTCATAAAATCGGAAGGATCTGTTGAAGGATCCGTGGAAGGATCTGTGAAATGATCTGTGCTTAACTTTTCGACAGTCCGGTAAAATCTCCTTCCACCGAGGATGGATGTGCACTGGACTTCTGAACATCATTCTGCTATTTTCTTGGCCATGAACACAGCACAAATGAAACAAAGACTTGAAGACAATTATCCGGATTCAAAAATTGAAGTTTTTGACCTCACTGGAACCCAAGATCATTGGGAGGTTTCCATTGAAAGCAGTCAGTTTGCGGGCCTCACTCGCATTCAACAACATCAGCATGTGATGGGCTGTTTTGGTCCCGAATTGAAAACCGGCGAGGTCCATGCCCTTTCGATCAAAACAAAAACGAAATAATCAGTTGCTAGCAAGCTGCAACTGACTCATTAATTTGCACTGAAATTCAAACTTAGGCGTAAGCTTCTTATGCTCTAAAAAAAAGGAATAACAATGACACCTACTCATCAAAAAATTGATAGCATTCTTGACCAAAACAAAGTGGTTCTTTTCTTAAAGGGCACTCAACAATTTCCAATGTGTGGTTTTTCAGCCAGAGCCTGCGCCATACTTCAAGATATGGGCACAAATTTTCATGACGTGAATGTTTTGGAAGACGAAGAAATTCGCTCAGGGATTAAAGAGTACGGAAACTGGCCGACAATTCCGCAATTGTATATCAACAAGCAACTTGTTGGTGGCAGTGACATTATGATGGAAATGTATCAATCCGGCGAACTTCAAGAACTGTTGAAGGCCTAAGGATGAGATGCAATGTCGCCCTTTGGGACCGGATCTTGCGCTTTATTTTGGGCGTAATCCTGACCACCTACGCTGTGGCTGGGGGTCCTTTTTGGGCTTACATTGGAATTTACGGACTCATGACCGCAGCCTGGGGTTTATGCCCCGCCTATCTCTTCTTTAGAATAAGATCCTTGAAAGATTCCCATCGTTCCAATTACGATGAAGATCAGCAACAGAACTAAAACATAAATGACATAGGATGTTTTTATGACCCCAGCCTTCCTCGAACTTGAGAGTCTTCTGACCCCAGAACAAATCAAAACAGACGAGGAGAGCCTTAAGTACTGGGGCAAGGACTGGACAACCTATTTTGACATCAAAGCTTCGGCCATCGTTTTTCCAAAAACAACAGAAGATGTCGTTCAGATTGTAAAATGGGCACGAAAAAATAAAATAGCGCTGATTCCATCAGGGGGCCGCACCGGACTTTCTGGCGCCGCCGTGGCAACTCAAAATGAAGTGGTCATCTCCTTTGATCGCATGAATAAATTCAAAGACTTTAATCCCATTGATCACACGGTCATAATCGAAGCGGGCGTGGTCACCGAATCCCTGCAAGAGTTTGCGACTTCAAAGCACTTATTTTATCCTGTCGATTTTGCAGCCTCTGGGTCGTCACAAATTGGCGGCAATATTTCCACAAATGCCGGCGGCATCAAAGTTGTTCGCTATGGCTTAACTCGTGATTGGGTGGCTGGTTTAAAAGTTGTCACCGGCACTGGTGAAGTTTTAAATTTGAACAATGCCCTGATCAAAAATGCCACGGGTTATGATTTACGACATTTGTTCATCGGCGCAGAAGGCACCTTGGGATTTATCACGGAAGCCACCATGAAATTAGCCCCCATGCCGCCTCCGATGAAGGTCCTCATCATGGCCGTCAGCAGCCTTGATGCAGTCATGAAAATATTTGCTGAATTTAAAAGTAAAACGCCCTTGGTGGCCTTTGAGATGTTTTCAGACAAAGCCCTTGCCAAAGTTTTAGACCACACAAAATTAGCAGCACCGCTAGAAACCAAAGCCCCTTTTTATGTGTTGGCTGAAATTGAAACCCGCAATGAGCAAGAAGAAGAAAAGTCTCTGAACGTCTTTGAAAAATGTCTCAGCGAAGGCTGGGTCTTGGATGGAGTCTTAAGCCAGTCCGATGTTCAGGCGACAACTTTTTGGCGCTACAGAGAAGACATTTCAGAATCCCTGGCCCCCTACTCTCCCTACAAAAACGACATCGCTGTCAGGATATCCATGGTTCCAGCCTTTATGGCTGAGTTGGAACAAGTGCTGTCGCAAGCTTATCCAACGTGGGAAGTCGTGTGGTTTGGTCACATCGGAGATGGAAATTTGCATATCAATATTTTGCGCCCAACAGGCATGAACAAAGAAGAATTCGTCAAAGAGTGTCGTAAAGTGGATCTGCATATTTTTGAAACCGTCAAAAAATATCAAGGGTCTATTTCGGCCGAGCACGGCGTGGGCTTGACCAAAAAATCTTTTCTAAATTACACCAAATCAGACACCGAAATTGAGCTGATGAAAGGGATCAAAAAAGTTTTTGATCCCGATGGCATCCTGAACCCAGGCAAAGTTTTTTAAAAAACGAACCGCTAGCCGATTTTAGAGTTTGTATCTCTAACTAGAATTTGCAGATACTTCGTGTAAGCATATTTACGATTTCTCTGCTTTCCACTGATTTCCTTGATAGTACCTAATTCCAGCAAGTGCTGGAGCGCTCGATTTATTTTTGGCTTTGTGGAATTGTGTCTCTTCATTAATGCTGCTGCTGTCAGAATTGGATCTCGACAGAATTCATTAAAGACCTCTAGAGTATAACTCGTAGGTTTACTTTGCTGGAGACCTTCTTTGTCCAACTGATGCAAACGATGAATTTCTAAAGCAGCGATATTTGCCATATCAGCAGATTCAGCAACGGCTTTTAAAAAAAATTTAATCCAACTTTCCCAATCTCCCTTCAGTCGAACATTCATGAGCTTTGAGTAATATTCTGATCGATAAGCTTTAAAATAATAACTGAGATAAAGCAGTGGCCGATCCAGCACATTCCAGAAACACAGCAAATATGTTATGAGCAGTCGTCCCAATCGTCCGTTGCCGTCCAAAAATGGATGGATCGTTTCAAATTGAGCATGTATGAATGCCGCCTTTACAAGATGAGGAATTTGATCATCAGAGTGAATGAATTTCTCTAGATCAGACATTAATCTATCTACTTCTTCATGAGGGGGTGGAACGAATTCTGCAGTATTTAAATTTGCATCAGGGCGACCAATCCAATTTTGTGACTTTCTAAACTCTCCTGGCGTTTTATGAGCACCCCTCACTCCAGACATAAGGGTGGCATGAATCTCTTTGATCAAGCGAGTACATAAAGGCAATTCATTCAATCGCCTTAAGCCTTCATTCATTGCTTTTACATAATTTGAAACTTCCTCGATATCATCATGCTTGTTCTTTTCATCATCGGCTCCCGGAGAGAGTACATCTTCTAAGGAACATTGAGTCCCCTCAATTTGAGAACTCAGCAGTGCCTCTTTTCTTACATAAAGATAAACAAAGAGATCTGGATCTGAGATGACTGATGCTAAACCAGAAAGTTTGCCTAAGGATAAGCTGGCTTTTGATAATAAAAAATTAAGCTCATCATCTTGTATCAATGGTGGATGGGGTGGCAAAGGGGCTGGGATAAAAGCTTTGTAGCCTTTTAATTGCTGAATATATTGTCCGCTTCGACCCATGACTTAGCCTTCCTTTAGATAACAAATGCGAGAGCTGCCGTTACTAGCGTACTTCATTAGTAATGAATTTCAATAAAAACATTACTAAGTCACATTTTAAGTCATGGCTTTAAGTGAATGAGGGTCTATCTTGCACTCCCCTCCTGCTTGGAAAGCTGGAAGGGGTGACTCACCTTTATTAGACCAAAGTTCTGGTTTTTTAAAAAACCACTCGGGTTCGAATAGACCGACTGAGCTTTTCAATTTCTGTTGCTAATCCTTGAGCATGGGATGAGTGAACATCCATCACCAGATAGCCGATAGTTTCATTGGTTGAGAGGTACTGCCCCTCAATGTTGGCTCCGGCCTTAGAGATGATGCTGTTGATTTCACCCAAGACGCCTGGTTGATTTTTATGGACGTTCAGTAATCGTGAGGCTCCGTGCTTCACCGGCAAGTCCACATTTGGGAAATTCACGGCCCCAGAAGTGGAACCAATTTTTAAATACCTTCTAAAACTTTCTGCCACTTCGAGCCCGATCGCATATTGAGCTTCTTCGGTGCTGCCTCCGATATGCGGGGTCAAAATGACATTGTCGACTCCTTGCAGAGGAGACTTAAATTTCTCTTTATTTGAAGCCGGTTCTTCAGGGAACACATCAATGGCACAACCGGCAAGGTGTTTGGATTTCAAAGCTTGCACCAAGTCTTCGATCACAACCACAGTTCCACGACTGGCATTGATTAAATAACTGCCTTGTTTCATTGCCGCGAACTCTTTAGCGCCCATCATGTCTTTGGTTTCGAGCGTTTCGGGCACATGCAGAGTCACAAAATCCGAAATTTTTAAAAGGTCTTCTAAGGTCGACATGACCATGGCGTTTCCAAGCGGTAACTTTTTAATCGAATCAAAGAACACCACACGAAGCCCCATCGATTCAGCGAGCACACTGACCTGACTGCCGATGTGTCCATAGCCGATAATCCCCAAAGTTTTTCCGCGCACTTCACGAGAACCCACGGCCGACTTGATCCACTCACCGATGTGGGCCTTGGTGTTGCGATCCCCTAATTGCCTGGACAGTGAAATCATTTCGGCGATGACCAATTCCGCCACGGATCTGGTGTTCGAATGAGGCGCATTGAAAACAGGAATGCCTTCGACCAGTGCGGCCTTAAGGTCCACTTGATTTGTGCCAATACAAAAACAACCCACCGCAAGCAGATGAGTGTTGTTTTGCAAAACTTTTTTGGTCACTTCTGTTTTTGAGCGAATGCCCAAGACTTGATAGTTTTTTAGCAACTGATTGAGCTCTTCCTCTGCAGGAGCATGAGGGATGAGATCCACTAAAAAACCCTCCTCAATCAACTTTTCTTTTGCAACTTCATGAATATTTTCAACTAGAAGAATTTTTATTGCACTCACGGGGCCTCCATCACAAGAGTTTATCCCTACTTAGAACTCAGAGTCGAGTCCACTTTCTGTTAAGAACGACTGACGATGCGCACCAAGGGTAGCAAAAAATTTCCATTCACGTCATTCTTAGGACTAGGGAGAAATAAAAATAATGATTCAAAAATGGCCTTCTCATGGATTTTAATTTCTCTGTTCATCTGCCAAACATCACGAACTCTGCAGACGCTTGGCAAAGCCCGATCTATCGCCAGACAGTTTTGATTGTCCTGTCGATCATTTTTTGTGCTGGTGCCGTGGTCTTTTTCTTCCGCAAAAAAAATTATTACTTTGTGCAGTCTTGGGCCAGTATTAAAAGCTGGCTGTTCGCAGCCCCCGTTTTGTTTGTGATGATGGGTCTTGAAGAGCCCTGGCCCCTGATTATGTTGGGGATCATTGCCATTTTTGGAGCAAAAATATTTTTCCAGATTATGGGCATGTATCAACGCAGCAACTTTGTGATGATCTGTTATACAGGAATCGTGGGCCTCGTCATCGCCTGCTATTATGACCGGCTAGATATTTACAACTTGATGCCAATGATGGTGCTGGGTTGCAATTGCTTAGTGCCACTTTTTAGAAACTCCTACAGACGAATGATTCAATTTATTTCTTTGGGATTGCTGGCCTTTGTCTTTTTGGGTTGGTCCTTTATGCATCTGGGTCTGATCATGAAATTACCCAATGGCATTTTTCAGGTGATGTACTTGATCATTTTGACTGAGTTTTGTGACAACACAAACTTGGCCATTGGCAGATATATCGGTGGCTGGAAGTTGTTCCCGGGAATCAATCCCAGACGTTCTTTTGGTGGGACAGCCATTTCCGTGTTGTTGACACTCTTCCTTGCGGGTTCAATGCGCTTTGTGTTGCCAGACACCTCAGACAAATACTGGTTAACAGCGGGCTTGGTGGCCAGCCTGGGTGGCTTCTTGGGTGACCTTGTGATGACGGGTATTCGTCGCGATGCGGGAATGAAGACCGTGGGGCCCTTTATTATTGGTCGTGGCGACTTTCTTCATCGCGTTGACCGCTTGATTTTTGTGGCTCCGATTTATTATTATTTGATGACGGTTATCCTATGAAGGATTGGAACTATGACAACGAGCAATGGACTAAACTGCCGCCTTATTTAAAGCATTTGCCGATCTTCACCAGGCATCTTGATATGTTTAGTGTTTGCATGCGTTTCTTGTGGTCCATTTTTTTAAAAAACTTAGTTTTTAAATATTATATTCGACTTAAAGTGAAAGGGACCCCTTTCAAAAAAATTTATGATTCTAATCCCAAATTAATTATCATCAGCAATCATGCAAGCCATCTGGATGCGACTTCGATTGCGGCAGCGATTCCTCGCCGCTATTGGCTGAGTGTTTATATTGCTGCGGCCAAAGATTATTTTTTTACAAATCCAGTGTTCACTTTTTTTTCCCAGCACTGTCTAGGCGCCATCCCCATTGATCGTAAAGATCGCAAAGGGGAAGCTGTGAACTTAATCATTAAACTGCTGACCGAGTTGCCTCGCATGTGGTTGATCATTTTTCCGGAAGGCACCAGGTCCCAGACCGGCAAAGTTCAAGAATTTAAAAGAGGCGTGTCCATTTTTTCAGAAAAAACACAGACGCCAATTTTATTTACTTATCTCGAAGGCAATTTAGATTTGTGGCCCAAGGGTCAGTTCTTTGCAAAAC
The DNA here is from genome assembly GCA_947449255.1 of Pseudobdellovibrionaceae bacterium. Classification (GTDB taxonomy): domain Bacteria; phylum Bdellovibrionota; class Bdellovibrionia; order Bdellovibrionales; family Bdellovibrionaceae; genus Bdellovibrio. The sequence goes on along the minus strand of CANFQX010000003.1, from coordinate 85,654 downwards.
CCGGCAAACTGGTTTTGCATGTGGGTCCGGTCCACAAGCCTGCTCCCATTCAAGAGGTCTATGCGGCTTATAAGGAGTGGGTTTTAACGATCAATCCCGAGGCTTTTTCTGAACCAGAGAATCCAGATCCGGCAAATCCGGCAGCTCTGACGACTCCATCACCGGCTTTGCCGGCGACATCTTTAAATCAACCACCCCCTCTGGAAAGTTCTCTGACAGATAAGCCTTTCCAACCAAAAACTGAGGATGAAAAATAATCATGAGCTTAAATTCTGATAAAAACGAAAAAAAGGGCGCAGCTGAAAACTCAAAACAACCTGCTAACCCAAATTCAACTCAAAATTTAGAAGTCAAAAATTTGAAAATCAACTCTTACGAAGTCTGCCCGGTGCCCACGGGCATTTTTGGCCTCGACGGCGGAGCCATGTTTGGAACCGTTCCCAAAATCTTGTGGGAAAAAACCAATCCAGCGGATGAAAAAAATCGCATCCAAATGGAGGCCCGAGCGCTGCTCCTTAAAAAACCAGGCTGCAATATTTTAATTGATACTGGCAATGGCACGGATTTCGTCGCCAAATTTGGCGACAAGCTGGGGAATAAATTTAAGGACATGTACAACATCAATGATTCGGGTCCCTCACTTTTAAAATCATTGCAAGCTTTTGGTTTAAATCCCGAGGACATCGATCATGTGGTGCTGACCCACTTTCACTTTGACCATGCGGGCGGCGGCACGACAGAAAAAAATGGCAAACTTGTCCCCACTTTTCCCAAGGCCAAATACTGGGCACAAAGGGGCAATCTTGAAACCGCAAAAAATCCAAATCTGCGTGAACGCGCCAGTTATTATCCGGCCAATTTCCAACCTCTTTTAGACGCTGGGGTTTTAACTTTACTTGACGGTGATTGTGAAAACTTTTTACCAGGAATTTCTGCTCTAACGTCGAATGGGCACACTTATCAACAGCAGATGATCAAAGTCTCTGATGGGACGCAAACGCTTTTATATTGCGGGGATGTTGTGCCCACGTCTTCTCATGTGAAGACGGCTTGGTTGATGGGCTACGATTTGCAGCCTTTGGTTTTGATGGAAGAAAAACAGAAAATTTTAACTCCAGCGGCAGATCAAGCCTGGTATTTGTTTTTTGAGCATGATCCTTACTGTGACTCGGCCTTGATAGAGCGCAGTGGTCACGACTTTGCTGTGCAAAAAAGGTTTTGGCTCTCATGATCAAAACTTGGATTGCCAAAATCCCTGGGGCGCGGATTTTACAGGTGCTCAAAAACACTGGTCGACAAATGCAAGATGGCGAACTGCAGTTGGTTGCAGCTTCTTTGTCATTTTCGACCATCATTGGTTTGGTGCCTTTTTTAGCGGTGGTTTTAGCGACCTTTAAATCCATTGGGGGGCTGGAGGCACTTTATCCCAAAGTGGAAGCTTTTTTGTTGATCTATTTGCGTGAAGCCGCAGGCAGTGATGTGACAAAATTCATCCGCATTTTTATTCAAAACATCAATGCGGGAAAACTTGGGACGACCGGGGCTATTTTCTTATTTATCACGTCCTTAAAGCTTTTGAGTGATATGGATGTCGGCATCAACCGAGTGTGGGCGCAGCCTCGCACCAGGCCTTTTTATAAGCGCTTGATTTACCATTGGGTGCTGATTTTAATGATTCCAGTGGTCTTGGCTATTTATGTTGGCTTTATCACGATGGAACAGTTCGAATTTGTGCGACGAATTTTCCCAGTGGCCTTATCAAACACGCTGGTGTTGGTGGGTACGATCTTTTTAATTTACAAACTGGTTCCAGATCTTCCAGTGCGTACAAAATCAGCCTTTATTAGCGCGCTATGGGCCTCGGTCAGCATCTTTGCCACCCACAAGGGCTTCACCTACCTGACGATCAAGGTGTTTAACTACAACAAAATTTACGGCTCCTTTGCGGCGATTCCTATTTTACTGCTGTGGTTGCTGGCAATCTGGTATGTGATTTTGGCAGGAGTTGCCCTTTGCGCTGGAATGCATAAACAAAATCCAATTCAGAAAGACCTCTCCACTTAGAGCTGCACCGCATAAGTTCACGGAAAAATTGCAGCCTCGCCCTTGGATTTTCGAAATTGGTTTGATACTTTACATTCCTTAGGGGATAACATCCCTCAAATCCAAGCCATGGTCCGGTAGCTCAGTTGGATAGAGCAATTGCCTTCTAAGCAATAGGTCGCACGTTCGAGTCGTGCCCGGATCACCATTTTTTCCAAGAAACAATTTCCTAATTTTATTTCAGAAGCGCCTTGAGGTGACAGAAAATCGCGTGAGTGAGATCCTTCACTACCATCACGAACAATTCACCATAGATCGGCTTCTCGAGCTTTTGCATCGGGTGAAGCCTGAAGTGACTGTAAAGTTTTTAGTGAAGTCCGCTTCGTAGGTTAAAATTTTAAGGTTGCTGGAGCTCTCGTACCATCAGCCTCATTTTCTTATATTGCGTTCGCGACCAAGCGGTACTCATTAAAAACTCGATGAGCGGTTTCATAAGAACAGTGAAGACGATTTTTCACAGCGGTGGGGTTATTCACACCTAATTCAATGGTTGAAATTATGTCTGCACGCCAATTACAACCAAATAAAAGTCTATTCCTAACGAATAAATTTCCTCTTAAAAAGTGCTCCACATTTGCAATTTTTTTTTGATCTACTTTATCTAATTGTGAGATTTCAATTCCAAAGCTCCCAAATTCTGGATCAGCCCCGACCTGTCCAATTTTTAAAGCCAAAGTCAGTATCTTCGATGGAGTTTCAGATTTAAAATTCTGCTGATGGCAAAAATCAATCACCTTACCAAAGCGGCGATCTCTCATTTTTAAAAGCAGCGCACCTATGACATTGGAATCACATTTTCTGTTTTTCATTGTTTTTAATAGAAATTCAGGATGCAAAATCTGAATATGGGTCATCATCGCTCCAACTAAAAGTACAAGTGCCTTTGGATCTTGCAACACATACAGCGAAAGTTCAGATAGACACTCCTCTGGAAATAAATCCTTTGGAGATTTTGCCATCATATTACATCCCAAACCTTTTAAAAGCGAGTCAACTGTAGCCAAGGTCATTTTTCAACTCTCTTATCCATGCATTGATAAAGATCTCTGAAGTTTCAAGGTCACTTTTCTGCTTTATAACGTAGTTTCGAGCGATCTCGATTTCCGCAATAGTGGGTTTTAAAAAAAGAAGGTCTTGATAGTCCTCTCCCTTTCGATCAATAGCAGCATGAAGCTTTGAGCTAATAAGATCCTGACGATCTAAGCCCATCAACGTTACAGCGCTACCGTCAAAGAGGACGATCGCCTTTTTTTTCCAACCTCGAGCTAGGCGTTTTCCCAAACTTGAAACATTATTATTCAGCCAGCCCTCTTGAATTCCAAGCTTTTGAGCAACCTCATTTGAGGCTTCAATGAGTTGACTGTCGATTTTCTCATGAATCAAATCAACATCCTCAGTTCTTCTTGTTGCATACCCCAGGAGGATTAACTGTGCACCACCACATGTATATAAAACAAATGTGAGCCCTCTTTGAGCAATTAAAATGTCCAATTCTCTTAGTGCTTGCTGTATATCCATGAAATTCTCTTATTGGTTTAACCAATATTATCATAATCACATTTTAAAGGAAACATATTTATCTTGAAATAAATTTAATCCATTAATTACGGATAGATAGATTAATTTCACTAGTTTTATTTACCACTAAATAAATTTAACTCACCACTCATCATATATAATTATGAGTTTTATAAGGCAAATTTCTAACTCGCTTTGATTTTAAAATTTTGGCGGTTCTTTGCCGACAACGCCTTTGATAAATTCCATTTCTGGAAATTGCTCTGGGGAATATCCAGTGGCCAGATAAAGATTATTAAAGCCCTCTGCAAAAAGCTGCCTTGCGATGTCTTCGCCTTTAATTCCATGAGCAAGGTTGGAGTCGATAAAGATCTTCTGTTCAAGCTTAAATTTATTTTTATGGGCCTTGAATTGCTCTGGGGTTTTAAATCCTAAAAAGGTTTTGCCGACTCTTTGGCTGCTTTATCTTATCAATCAGCCTTTATATTGTTCGTGCAAAACGTGAAAATTTAATAATAAAATAATTTGAAACCTATAAAGAAAGTTGACTGGCGGCCGTCCACCATAATGGGCTGCATGAATCGGATATTGATCAAAATATCGGCGGCCACCATGCGCTCGCCCAAACCAGCAAGAGGATTTATTGAGTGAATATTGATTTTAAAAAATACTTCTTATGGCGTATAGTTTCCTCAATCGGCGATGAGGTATGGGCGGTTTCACTTCCGGTCATTCTTGCAGGAACTCTTAAGGTTAGCGAAATAGGTCAAGCTTATTCATTTGGAGCCATTGGAACGCTCATCGGATTTTTTCTGTCAACTTGGGTTGGCTCAAAGTTTAACGAGGCAAAAGGATCTTTATATTGTGACCTTTTGCAATCTTTTCTCTTCCTAGGACTTGCGCTCATATTCTTTTTGAAATTGACGATCTCATTGCCAGTCTGGTGTTGTGTGTTTTTTATTGTTGGACTCTTTGGTGCAATCTGGTTCTCACTTTCTGAAGCTATGATAAATATTTTGAACAAATCTGAGAATCTCACACTTCATAAATGGAATTACCTAGCTGGAGCATCTGGTCCTATCTTGGGACCTGTTGCCGGTGGGATTATCATTTCTATTGGTAGTTTTTTTCTATTGCCTCTTTTCAACGCCATTTCGTTTTTTGGTCAAGCACTCCAGATCCTGCGGATCTCTAAATATACAGAATTTAGCATGAACGACAACTCGAGGAACATCGACTGGCGCGAGAAATTGAAAAGGGGTGTCGCTCTGATATTTAAAGAGCCTACCCTGCGTGGCCTTACTGCCATTCCATTGATTGTCAAAATCAGTTTGATTGGTTTATTGCCCTTCATTGCGGTCAAGATCACTCAATCCGGATTTTCTCCATGGGTGGCGACCACATCTATTTCATGTTTTGCTGTAGGGTCAATTTTAGGGGGCTTAGCTTTGGGTAACAATAGAATGCAGATTTTAAGCTTCACATTTTCTGCCAACGTCTACGCAATGGTTTTATCAATACTGACTTTAGCTTTGCTTTACGCTGCAGATGTCACTTTTCTGTGGGCTTTTGTTGGTACATTATTTATAGCCGGTTTTGTTTCATCACAATATACAATACAACTTAGAACAATGAGGCAAAAGATAGTTCCTTCTAACCTCATAAGCTCTGTGATTTCTGCACAAAATCTGCTCGTTCGCCTTGCCACGCCAATTTCTGGAATACTTTTTGGACAGGTGATTTTTAGCAATAAAGCCTTAGCACTCACAATCTATACAGCTCTGGTTTTGATAGCTTTTTGGGGTATCCAGGCAATTAAAAAAAATGTTGGCGTGCAAATATGATTTATTTGAACGACACCGCCACCTGCGTGCGCACCGAAATTTAACTCAAAAGCAATTGCCTCTTTTGACTGAGTTCTCACAAGCGACGATAGCCCACGTTTTTTATTATGCGAAAGATATTGAATTTATCAACCAAACAAAATTTCCTTATCTAGCTCCCACCACTTATCACCCCACCTCTACAAAAAAACCACTCATCGGATAATAGATCCAAGTCTCAATAGGCTTATTATAATAATACACCATCGCCTCCTGGTACAATTCAAGTTGGCCGAAATACTTGGCCGTATGCGCTCCAACATTCGCCGCATTAACAACTGAAGTTTTGTGATCGATCACAATGACCTTGTCTTTACACTCAACCACAAGATCCACTTGGCCGCGAATCCATTGAAGGTTTGCGTGTTTGTTGATGGGCACCAGGATTGGCAGCTCCGTCGCCAGGGCTGGTTTATTTCCGGCACGGTCTGTGATGAACTTATTTAGACTTTCATTGGACCTTGCCACATCTGAGGCACTAACAACCCCTTCGCATTCCCAGGCTTGTGCCATTTTTTTTATCGTCTCAAGATCTGCTTCACCACCAACACTGGCCGCCAAAACTTGATGAAAAAAATTTCCGAAGTAATCATCACGAAGGGCTTTGGTTATGACGCTGATGGGCTCATGAACCTGTGTGATATTTTTTATCGCAGCCCTCTTTGATCCCCTGTCCGACTCACTGGGCGAAATATAAAATACTTTTTGTTCACTAGCGACTTTAACTTCAGAATCAGCTTCAGAGTCACAATCAGGATCAATTTCAAGTTCAACTCTGGGCAGTATTTTTGCCACAGCCAGAGCCTTACCTCCTCCAGAGCTGGTGGACTCGTCCTTCTCAAATGTGAAGGTCCTAAAATTTGCCTTGTAAGAGTTTGAGCCAACCATCAAAGATTTCTGATCGGCGGAGGTCTGAATCATATATTTTTCGTTCTCATCTCGTAAGGAATGCAATTGCCCGCCGTCAGACACTTCGAAAGATTTCCCCATGCCAAAAATCAACACTTCGCGAGCTCTTGTCATGGCCACATACAAAAGTCGTCTGATTTCACCTTCCGACTGTCCATAGCCAGGCATACTCTGTGAAACTTTATCAATAACATCTTCAAAGACCTCAGGGGGATTCTTTTCACCGAACATCTTTGGCAGAACATGCAAGAATCGCCCCTCAAGAGGCCTGTTGGAATTAAATTTATTTTTTTGCACTATTGCAATGTTAAAAAGATCAAAACCTTTATCACCTTTTTCATTCACATCAGCCAACAGCACCACCGGCCACTCTAGTCCCTTTGATTTGTGCATGGTCAGAATATTCACGGCAGTGGGTTTTTCCCAAACTAACGGGAGTAAGGGGTCTTTATCTGATTTGATTTCTGAAAGCTCGTCCAGATATCTGATGAAACCTGCGAGAGAAGCCGATGCCAATTTCTCAAAGCAACTTTTTTCATAGAGGTGTGCCAGGGCTTCAATGGAATGTATATTGGCGATTCGCTGCTCAGGATTTGTGATTTCGCTCAATATTCTAACAAGGTCTAATTTTTCTATGATTTCTGAAATGATAAAGCTTGGCGAATTCAATCGCACTTGCGGTTGAAAATTGACGATTTTTTCAAGAAGAGTACTCCAATTCTTTTCATCGACTTTAAGAACAATTTGCTTAAGAACCTCAACTGCGGAGGCTTCGTCTTTTGCAGCCAAAATTGAAAACTCAGCAGCACCCACAGTGTTTTTTTTGTCTATTGCAAAAGAATAAGCCGATAAAAGCAATGCCCCTTCCTGAGTTGAGGCAACACTCCCAAATGGAACCGTACTATCAAGACCAATTTTTGAAAGTGCAGCAGCAAACTGCTGGCACTGCAGATTGCTTCGCACCAGTACCGCAACATCGCCTGGCTGAATAGCTCGGACTTCGCCCGTCCTGCGATCCGTAATTTTTAAATCAGATTTCAAGACCTCAGATACTCCAACAGCCAAAGCAGAAATACGATCCGGCGCCTGGCCATTGGTTGCGCTCCAAACTTCAAAATGATTTGGCGGGTTGCTCTTGTATTCTTTTTTGGGTTTGAGACAAACATCTGCTGCCGCTAGACCATCGACCTTAAAACTTGCACCAAACACATCATTGCAAAAATGGACCAGGGTCTGATGGGATCGCCAATTGTCCTCCAACCGTCTTGTGTTTCCCGACGGTGATTTTTTTAAATCCTCAAGCAAGCTTTTCATCAATTCGGGATCTGAACCCGCAAAACCCAAGATGCTTTGTTTAATATCCCCTACCCAAATCACTTCCTTGCAGATTTCCGAAAGCTTTTTAAATATGGCCAATTGAATCGGCGGCGTATCCTGGAATTCATCCACCAACAAGAATTCAATTTCTTGCTTGAGCCTTTCTTGAACTGCCGCGATGTCAAGCAGGTGTAACATCTTGGTTTCCATGTCTTCAAAATCAATCAAGCCTCTTTGCACCTTCAATTCATGATAAGTCGCAAGAACTTTAATAAGGGTGTCAAAAAAAACATTGATATATTCACGGGCTGCCTGTTTCAACTCATTGCCACTGTTCAACTGATCAGAGAGATCCAGAATATCTTTGAAACTTTTTGCATCTCGCTTGCCCGGCTTAATCATTAAACATTCAATGATCTCACTGACCTTCAGCGGGCGAGCATTCAAAAAACCCGATGTGCGTATTAATTCGCCGTGAGCTTTTTTTGTAGCAATACCCTCACTGGGTGAATTTACATTAGCAATCGCATAACTTTTTAGCGCAGACTCTAAAAGCGGACTGAGGCTCACTCCGCCCTTGAAAACCTTATCTGAAATACTCAGGGATTCTGTTCTGGACAGTTCCAATTCCTTCAAGTCCAATTGATTTTTGCGTGCAAGTTTTGCAGCATCGCGAATAGATTTTTGGAAGTTGTAGATTCCATCTTTAAAATCGATGACTGTGACAGCTTTGATGACCTCTTCTGCATTTTCGCCACTTAGACTTGAATTCAGCGCCTCGCCAAAAAGCTGTCCAGCATCGAACTCCTCCATGGGAATAAGGTCAGGGGACTCCCCCAACTCAAAGGAAAATTGGCGAATCACATCGGCACAGATTGCATGAACGGTGCCAATGCGTGCGTACTGCATTTGCAGGGCAAGATCGGCCCTGTCCTTTTCGATCAGCTTTGAGGAAACCCTTTCTCTGAGTTCATTGGCCGCTTTTTTTAAAAACGTCATCGCCAAAATTTTGTCAGGAGTCGTCTTTGCAGTATTTAAAATATCATAAAGTTTCTCGGTCAGGGAAAAGGTTTTTCCGGATCCGGCGCCCGCTGATATAATCTCAATGCCCATATTTAATCTCCTGAATAAACTTCTTTCCACAAATTCCAGAATAACTGCACCTGTCACAAAATGGCTTATATTTATCGTCTTTATCGGCTCTAAAATTGGCAAAAAGATCGCCCCCGTTGATCTTAGTTTTCTGACCTGATACTAATTCCATAACATTGGCGACAATCGTCGTTGTGCTCCCAGCATCTGATTTCATAAATTGTGCGTTTTTAAATCCACCAGGCCCCGTGTAAATTAAATTCCCGGTCGTTAAATCAAAGTAGCCTACAGCAATTTTTGGAGTACCTAGAAGTGCCAAATAAAAGGAAAGCTGAACGGAGCCCTCTTTAAGAGCCTTCATGTGTTCTTTTGAAACCCTGGACTTGAAATCAATGACCAGCAAAGGTTTTTTGTCTCGCCCCAAAACAATATCGATCTTTCCATTGAGGGTGATGTCTTTCGTATATATTTTTTCTAAAGAGCTCTCATTGCTGAGTACTTCAAGATCATTCTCAGAAAGAAATGTATGAAAGGATCTCGCCGAATTTATAAGACGACTTTTATGATCATTAAGTTCATAGTCAGCCCATAATTTAAGGGATTGGACCTCAGACAGACACTGCGATAAAAATGCAAGTGCTGATTTTTCACTCAAAGCTTTTTTGGCCTCATAATTCGCATTGAACAGCAGTTCGAAAAATTTATGGCCCATGGTTCCGAGGGCTTGCTTTTCTTCATTGAGGTGATCATCAGTGCCCAGTTTTAAACATTTTTGATTTTCCAGATGCCATGCCAGTGGGCACCTCATTATTTTTTCTACACCAGAGAAGGACCATCTCATCGTCTCAGGCAATAGCGAAGGGGGAACAGCCCAGTGCGCTTTGGCCGTATTAAAATCTCTGGAAGTGATTTGTTCAAATTCAATCTTGGCAAACAATTCAGAGGTTTTGAAGTCAACTTCATGTTTCGCAAGCCAGCTAGCTCTGGTTTTTTCTTCGCGGGGACCAAGAAAATTAAAAGACGGATGAATATAATCAGTCTCACCGTTATAATTTGTCTTAAAGACGATCAAAAATGTATTTTCAGGGTGCTTTAGCGCCTCCAGCCATTCAAAAACTTTAGCAGCTGAAAGATCTGTCCCTTGGGGAAACTGGATTCCTTTTTTTTCTAGTGTCTGAATTTCTGTTGCTGACCAAAATATTCTGTTCAAGGGCGCAGTCGATGATGAATTGTAGCCAAACCAAAAAAGATAATCCACCTGACTAAGCACGCGCTTGGGATCATCAACGATACAGACAGATGAACTTTTTGCCTGTGTTTCAGTTTCGATAGCCCCACCCTGCAAGCTCGTTTGTATAAATTGCGCCAGCCGATGTTCAGATATGGTATTGTCTGGATAGTCTGCAAGTTTTGCAAGAAAGCTAGAAATAAGAGTATAGGCCGAGGCCGCCGATTTCTGGCCCAATCTTTTACCCTCTTTAAGCCAGGACAAATAATTTAGGGTAATTTCTTGAAGCAAAGGTATTTCAAGACCCCTGCGCATTTCAACCTTGGGATTTACAATCAAATCCAGAAAATACTTTTCAAGTTGATTGAGGGCTTCGTTTTCATTTTTTTCAGAGTCCTCTTTTTCAGTTTCTTTAAAATTGAAGTTTTCAATATTTTTGTCTTGTTGCAAAGCCTCTGCCAGTTCTCGGGCTTTCAACCTCCCTATCAGCGCAATCGGCATCCGAAGCCATGACAAAAGATTTTGTGGCGACCTGTCCTGCCAAATCAAAGACAATAGGCCGATAAAAGCACTGAGCTCGGCCGTTGCTGTTGAGCTTACAACATGATCCGAAGTCCATTTGACTTGGGCCAAATCTAGTCCACTGACTAAATCTTGCATCAAAGACGGCGGACAAATAAAAACCACTGATTTATCTTTTGCTGTGAGTTTTGCGACAGCATGACCTAACCACTGCGCTGATTCACGATAATTAACGGCCTTCATAACCTGAAGTTTATTTTTAAAATCGGGAACGTGGTTTCCAGAAAAATAGGTCACACGGACATTATTTTTTTCTAAAAGTCCAAAGATATCACGCCACAATTTTTGCAGTGCTAAAAGTGATGAACGCACATAGATATCCGGAATGTATTTATGAAAATCCCGGCCTAGCAGACTGTCTCTGACTTTTTTTAATCGAATCGCAACCGATTCGGAATCGCTAAATACTGTCTCTGCCAGGGCTAGCGCATCCACCCTTGGCGATCCTGTTTTTTTTTGATCCCAACCATTAAGAATAAGGAGCTCTCGTTCGTGATATAATTTTTTAGCAGTGCCTAGTCCATCAACTTGCAATGAAGTGTGAAAAAAAAGAGCGGCACTCGTTATTTTATTGAGAGCCGCAAGGTATCGCAGTTCAGGAGCGCCTTCCTTATTTCCATTTACCAATAGTCCCAGTTGCACCTCGAGGTATTGCAATAAACCCATTTCACCGTAAACCGCGTGAATTCGTTGATCATGAGCCACCTGGGGATTGAGATAATTTAGTCCATCCAGGCCCTGTGCAAAAAGAATCATAAAGTCTCCCTCATTCAGAATAAATTATTTTAGCTTTATTCGATGATATTTCACTAAAAAGAGCTCGCGACCAGTCTGTGGTCCAGGTTGATATTTAATTAGGTATTTCAATAAATTTATCGTAGCGCAGCGATTTGTCTTTCGGGGGACAATGGCCGAATCCCTAAAACGACAAAGAGACACGACTTGCCCCCACTAAACAACCCCGCTACAATACCCAAAGCAAACAACCAAAATTTAAAACCACCGACGAGGCCCCCATGCCCATTCCACCAAAGCAAACGCTCCGCGCTCTCGAATCTGCTTTTAATTTCTTTGCCACACTCCCCGCGGATCCCCTACAAAAAGCGCTCAATGCCATTGACGACTATGATGTCGAAACAGTACTCGCCACTTGGCAGACTTCAATTGAACAAGCTGCAGGCAGCCTCGATGCCACCGCCGTCGATAATTTAATGAACGTCAGATTTGCTCTTTTTTCCCGGCTCATGAAAAATCTTGAAGCCGATTGGACTGAGCCCATAGGCGTCCACTACCTCAAAGTGATCTCAATCGGTGGAAAACAAGCCTTCGACCTGTTGCTGAATCGAAATATTTTTCCACTGGAATTCACCAACGGCAATTTTGATGATCTCATCAGACACGAGCTTATGACCGCAGAGGATCTCTTAGGATTTTCTACCGTATTTTTTGAACATCATTTCGAATCAGAATGGGAAGATCTTAAACCTTTAATCCAAAATCACTTTGGAATAAGCGATGACGATGAATAGACCTGTCGTCTAATTTTAAGACACAAGCGGCTGTTTATTAAGTTCTTAATTTCATCCCCAATCTACCGATAGGATCAGGATGGAACGAAACAACCAAGTCATTCGAATTCTTAAAATCATGGCCTACCTAGAGGCCTATCCTCTGGGTTTGACCGTCAAAGAGTTTCAAGACCGCCTGCTTGAGGATGGCATCAAGACCTCCATAGATTCAATTTACCGAGACCTCAAAGCGATTGAGGGCGTTGGTGCACCTCTTGCTAAAGTGGAAGACAAATATAAATTTGAATTCACTGCGGAACTTTCAAAAAATATAAAATTTCAGCCCAAAGATTTAATTTCTTTATTTATCATTCAGGAATCGATCAAGGCTTTTGAAGGCTCGCCCGTTTTCGAGGACCTCAACGGCTTTTTCTTAAAACTGCGAAAATTATTACGAGTGCGAGATTTCAACGCCCTCAAAGAGTATCAAGACGCCATCGGCTTCCAACATAAAGCCACTTGGCAAACTGGGATCTCTAGGGATTTGTTAGACACCGTGCATGCTGCGTGCATCGAGCATCACTTGCTTGAACTCGACTATAAATCCAATCACTCCGAATCAGAGCCGGATTATGTTAAGCGCACCCTAGGTCCTGAAAAAATCTATTTTGCGGATTCCTCAGTTTATCTTGTCGCTAAGGACACAAAGGATGGCCTTGTGAAAACCTACAATCTGCACCGAGCCCGCACGGCTGTGATGCTCGAAGCTTCCTACACGCCTCAGAATATAAAAACGGACCAGCTTTTTCAAGATTCACTGGGGGTCTTAAATACTGGTGAAGTTCAGGAGCTGTCCCTGTTCATTGAAGAACCGCTGGCGTCCTATGTGGCTGAAAGAACCTGGCATCCAAGTCAAACATGGGTTCGAAATCCCGAGGGCCTGCATTTCAAAATGACAGTCAAAATTAACGATGAAGTCGCCCGCTGGGTATTAAGTCTGTCCCCGTGCTGCAAAGTTCTTTCACCGCCTGAGCTTCAGAATCAAGTGGTGACTTTGATGCAGCAAAACTTATTGAAATATCAGGACAAAAAAGCTGCATAGCTGAGACTAGATAATTACTTGATATATTATAAACTGTTAACATACTGAAACTACAAATAAAAACTAGATTATATCTTTTTCAATCTAGCTATTCACTTTATAGTGAATAGCTAGATATAATGAATACCATGGCAAGATCAGCAGTAGACCTCGCCGAGTTAATGCAAATTTTCTGAAGGGATTTTTTATGCAAGTTGCTAAAATTGGAATAAAATCATTCGTGCATTGGCTGAAAAAATATAATCACAATGACAGCTATTCAAACGTAGGTGAAGCGCTGATTTCTTGGTGCATTAATAATCATGGTGCCGAAACATTAGGCTTCAATTACGAAATATTCCTCCAGATGGTTATTTTAAATTGATGTTTCCAATAACAGATTTGATAAACTAGAGCTTCAAGGACAAGTCGATGACTGGCTTCCCTCAAAAGAAGACTTTCAGGCCGCTGTAGAGCAAGTTAAGATTAGAAATTTGCGAAATGTCTAATCTTAGAATTATTTTAATTCGGTGAATTAGTCTGTCCAAACCAACTCGACAGGGCTGTTCAATTCACACCAAAGAATCGCGTTTTGTCCAAATTTCTGGGCAAGGTGAATGGCCTGAGCTTTATCAATTCCAAAAACAAAATAACTTCTTTCTGGGACACTTGCAGAATCGTCTGGATCCAAGCCATCTCCCTCGATGTACTTGAGTTTTTTTGCATCTAATTTCTTTTTAAGTTGTTCATTTCGCCTTTGATTGTGTACCAACTCAAAATCCACAGATTTTGGGTTCCAGGCTGTGATAAAGCAACCTGCCGTAGCATTCATATTCTTGATTAGCGCATCCAGACTTGGAGAGGCTTCACCAACCTTCAAAAAAATGTTGTCAGAGCCGACCTCAACTCTATAAATGGCTTTCCGGTAGGCTGATAAATATTTTTGCTTGTAGTCCAATTCCAAAACACTTTCAGGAAAGTATGGAAAATCAATATAAGGTCCGCGAATTAATAAATTGCCGTCTTCTAAAAATCCAGCAAAGGGCTGAATTCCAAAATCTGTATCTTCGATCCAATACTCAATGTTTTCTGGGTTTAAATTTCTTAAAACAAAGTCCTCAAGAAAATCAGATTCAATCATCACTCCTTCTTCTTTCCATTTTACGACAAGGAATTCTTCCTGAGCTTTTTTCTCTAAAGCTTCTTGCAAATTTAAGCTCCTGCTTTCGGAAAGTTCTGGCTCAAAGCTGATTAAATAAAAGGAGCAAATAGGATCGATATGATCGGTTTTCCAGTCGCTAAGCAAATATCGGACAAAATGATCTTTTAAAAATTTTCGGCAAATCCACACTGCCGCTTCTACAGGGCAACAACAAATAAAGATGTCCCACCCAAGATCCTCATTGAACAAGGCCTCCACTCTAATCTCTGGGGAAATTCCCTGCAAAAGTACAGTCATTCGTTCTGCCCAAGCAAAGGCTTTTTCGCGCTCAATAAGAAATTGCTCTATTGTGCCCCAATAGTTCAGTTCTTGCACATCGGCGTGATCGGCATTCATATTTATTTCACCTTATTCTAGAAGTTCTGTTTTAATTTTATTTTTAGGAGCAGCACCGAGTTCACGCAAAAGCTCCATCTTTTTAAAGACGCTTCCGGAGCCATCTCTTAATTTGCTCATTGCATCTGAATACTGTTTTTGACCATTATCAAAGGTCTTTCCGATCTTTTCAAAATCTTCAAGAAAGCCCACAAACTTGTCATAGAGCTTTGCCCCTTCTTGCGCGATTTGCATGGCATTTTTATTTTGCTTTTCTAAGCGCCAAATGGACGCCACCGTTTTTAGACTTGTTAATAGCGTGGTGGAGGTCACAATCGCTACACCCTTTTTCCAAGCGCGTGCTGATAAATCGGAATCTTTTTGCATGGCCAGCAAATACGCGGGCTCTATGGGAACAAACATAAAGACCAACTCTGGTGAATGGACGCCTTTTAGTTTTGAATAATGCTTATCCCCTAGATCATTGATATGGTTTTCAATCGACTTGATGTGATCCCCTAGAACTTTTGACTGAATGCCCTCATCTTCGGAGGATCTGTATAAATCATAGGCCTTCAGCGACACCTTAGAATCGACAATGACGTGCTTGTTCTCTGGTAAATTAATAATGATGTCTGGTCGAAATCGATCGCCCTCATCATCATTGTGCGATTTTTGCTGAGAATACTCAAGTCCCTCTTGCAATCCTGAGGCTTCGAGAATTTTCGCTAAAACCAATTCCCCCCAATCCCCTTGAATTTTCGAATCCCCACGCAGGGCTTGAGTCAGTGAATGAGCTTCAACCGCCATCTTATCATTGAGGGTGATTAATTTTTCAATTTCTGACTTAAGGGCATGCCGCTCTTTGGCTTCGTTGGAATATTTTTCATCCACCGCTTTTTCAAAATTCTGTATTTTCTCCTTCAACGGCTTTAGCAGAACATCAAGACTTTTTTCAGTTGTCTCTGAGAATGTTTTTGTTTTGGCATCTAAAACTTGATTGGCCAAATTTTCAAATTCCATTTTTGTCTGTTTTTTGACATCATCCACAAAGCCCTTCAGAGTGGCCAGCTGCTGACTGAGGAGTTGTTTTTCGATTTCAATTGAATTTGCTTTAACAGTGATTGAACTTAACTTTTCTGCGAGTTCCTGAGTGCTATTTTTTAAACTGTCTCTATCTTGCTTCATTTCTGCAAAATTGCGCTCAAGCTGCGGAGCCGTGGCTTGCAATTGGGCGAGATCGCGATTTAATTTTATAATTTCGTCTTGGCCTTTGGATAGACTTTCTTGTTTTACTTTCGTGTCCTCAAGCAGTCCCTTAATTTTTTCCTGCGCGCCAGCCTCTTGCTTAAGCAGCAGTTCAAATTCAACCTTTGGGACACCAGATTTTCTGTTTCCTAAGAGCCATCCCATAAAAATTCCAAATAACAAACTGATTCCGATTGCAATAAAATCCACTTCAACTCCCTAATTAAAAACTCTAAACTCTAAACTCTAAAATTATAAACTTCATTTATTTTTGTGTTCGACACTTTTTTGGTAGTCGTTCAGTAAATCCTCAAATAAAGGCAAGCGCTTATCTTTTGGATGCCTTTTTTTGAAGGCATCGAAATCCTTCTTCGCTGCCTGGAAATCCAACAATTTAAAAGATTCAATCATCCTGTTATGCATCAGATCTTTTGCGTTCGGATATTTCAATAACCCCACATCATAGACCTCGCGGGCTTCCTTGTATTTACTCATTCGTTCGAGGGCATGCCCTTTTTTACAATAGCAGCCTATAAGAGGTTTAATTTTAAGACACTGCTCGGCATCCTTAATAGCAGCTTCATAATCTTTGAGATTGAAGTGAATATTAGACCTAACAACCCAACCAATTTCATCTCGCGAATTCAATTGAAGTCCCTTATCGACTGCATTCAATGCCGCTTGATATTGCCCCATTCTATCGAGCGCACCGGCCCTATTGACATGGGCCTTGAACATATTGGGATTTTTTAAAATCGCCTGATCATATTCACTCAGTGCTTCAGACAATTTATTTTGGCTTTCCAGCAGGACTCCTTGATTAAATGAATCGATCGCTTCTGCAATCTGCTTTTGTGATGTGTCGTCCATCGACTTTACCGCTGTCAAAATGGCGGCAAAGGCACTTTGATTTATTGAAAAACAAATAAACAGCTTCAACAAAAACATGGACTGGCCCCTCTTTATGGCTATTTTACTATAAACAATTTTCAAAGTATATTTGAGTTTAAAGACATCCTTTTTGCCGGACCAGCTAGAGCATAGCCCAGCTGTTTTGCAGTGTAGGCAAAACTCAAGGACTAAAATCCAGTCCCCCCGATCACCTCATCCTCAAGCATCCCTTATCACCCCTTCCTAGGCGCAAAAAAAAATGCCCTTCTTTTGTTTATTCCCTCCGTTTGTTCAAGAATTTGCCGATACATTGACTTATATGGCAATGATGATTCCCCCCGAATTTCCAAACAGTCAGTCTCGAGGTATTGATGCAAAAGCTGGTGATCTGGCTGAGCTTCAAGTTTTCGAAGCTCTTAAAAAGCTCGACAACCAATTTGTTTGCATCCATGGCTATCGCCTTAAAACAAGAGAAGTCGATTTTTTAGTTCTGCATCCAAAACTGCCGATGATTTTTATTGAAATCAAAGGTGGACTTTTTATCCAACAAAACAACAGCTATTTTAGTCAGAACAGAAAAACGGGAGAGCTTCATCCCATCTCCCCAATCGAACAACTCTTTAAGGCCAAGGAAGAACTCTTTGCAGAACTTTCTCAAGCACTCAGGATTCACCAAATCTCTTGGTCCTTTAAAGTGATTTTTCCCTCTTGTGTGCGGCCCAGTGAAACCTTAACGGGACAACTTTCTGATAAAGCCATCTTTGGCGCAGAAATCCATGCCCTGGCCTTTCAATTTTCTTCCTTGATGCAGTTTCCACCTCTGGGTGACGAAGCCTACCTCAGTCTAAAAAACTATTTCAATCGCAGCATCAAATCAACGGCCTATGAATTGATCGAATCCGCTCTTAAAAGCGAAGAGCGAATCAACTCGACAGGGCGAGAACTGGTTGAAGATCGCCTGGGAAGTATTCTTGAAAATCAGCGTTTCGTGGTCAGAGGCCCCGCCGGCAGCGGAAAAACTTTGTTGCTGACTACTTTGGCCGAACGCTTGGCCAGTGAAAATAAAAAAGTCCTCGTGACCTGCTACAATGAACTGCTCGAAAAGCATCTGGGTGAAATCTTTAAAGACACACCAAATATCAAAGTTCGCAATTTTCATAATTTATGCAGGGAATATGTAAAAAAATCTCCAATCGATCTGGAAATGGGCAAGACCGAAACAAGAATGCTTGCTGACAAAAAGGCCTCCGAATTTTATGCGGATTGGCTTCCTAATAAGATGCTGGAATCCATCGAAAATCTAAAATCCTGCAATCAACTTGAAGCCTTTGATGCCTTGCTTGTCGATGAGGCGCAAGATCTCAAAGATTATTGGCTGCTTTGTGTAAAAGAACTCGTCAACGAAAATGGAAGGATCGGAATCTTTACTGATCCTTTGCAAGACCTCACTAAAGAGCGCGAAGCCAAAGAGGCCCTGCTTGATGCCGGTTCTGCAATTATTAAATTGCGCACCAATTTAAGAAACACAAAAAATATTTGTAGATTTGCATCGCAGTCTTATGAAAAAGCCGCATTAGACCTGCAGCAAAAAGTTGAGCCCTTAAAAAGCCCTGAACTTTATCCTGAAGGCCTCACCCCTACGATCCACCTGTCGAGCTCCGAAAAGGGAATTAAAGAGCAACTGGCCAAGGTCTTGCATGATCTCGTCATAGAAGATCAAATTCCGCTTTCTAAAATCACAATTTTAATCAACCGATCCCTTGAAAAAATTCTTGAAAAATCAGACGCCCTGCTTTGCCGAGGCGCCCTTGTTGGCCCTTATCGTTTAAGTGAGGAAGCCAATGATGCAAAAAAACACATTCAACTAGAAACATCTCGGCGTTTTAAAGGCCGAGAGAATGTTGTTATTATCTCCTTAGAATTAGACAAAATGGAAAACCGCTTATCCTATGTCACCTACTCCAGAGCGCTCGCGCGTCTCTATATCCTTCGCATCAGCAACTAGGCGGCAGTCTTGACTTGCAAAGTGGCCCTGACTCTCAAATCCCAGGGTCTTGCCGCATAGACTTCTTCCAGCCGCTGATTGCCTAGGTCAATTAAATCCTGGGATTTAATCTGGTAACCTAGATACAGTATTTCATTAATAATCTGGCCATCGCAGGGATAAAGATTTCCCAAGGCCTTTAGCAGTTTTATCACTTTTGCATTCTGCTTGCCCTTTTTTGCAAGGCCCCTAATATAAAGCAAAGTTAAAGGCCGGGGCACCATCGAAATGCTAGCAACCAAATTATAAATTGCCGAAACTGCGGCCACGGAGGGATCTTCGCCATAATCTGAAACAGCCTTGTCAGCCACTCTTGCTAAGACAATTTTCATACTTCTATGGGCCACAATCCAATTGGGTGCCGCTTGGTTTATTTTAAAAAACTTTTCAAGAGCCGCATTGGGATTGCCCAAGGAGTCTAGACAGCAAGCTTCACGGAGATAAAACTCTATATAGGCCAGTTCAAAATCACCTTCCTTGGGGATTATGTTGCGGCAGAGTTCAAGACACTCCCCGTAGCGCATTTCATCATAGAGCTCGCTCACTTTGGCAAATTCTTGTTGTAAAAAATAACCTGTCTCAAAATTGAGGCTTCTTTTACGCATTTTTAAATTATAGACCGCCGGCTGATCCGCAAGGGCTTTTTCAATTTCAGGGGAATCCACTTCACCAACAACTTCCTGGGCCAGATTTCTTAAGCCCATTATATTTGGCGACACCACAAACAGATTCACAGCCAGTGCCCGGGCCAATTCCCACTGCCCGGTTCGTACGAAATGTCTGAGAACCATAATATGGGCGTCCTCCAAATTAAGACCCAACCTGCGCATTGTAAAATAGGCCGGCCCAATTTCAGGATTAAAGGGATCCGTCGCGGCAAGAGACAAAAATTTAGCCTCTACCGTAGACAAAACATGTCTCCACGTGCACTGGACAGTCAGACTAAAAGGATATTTATTCAATACGGGTTCAAACTCTTTAATGGCCTGACAGATCTTTTGGCCGGCCAAAAAACCAAGGGCCCTTTTATGGGCATATTCACTGTCAACAAACTCATCACCAAGAAAGTCCTCTTGATTCTTATATTGAGAAAACAGCTCAGCCGGGACACCCTCATCAATGTCCAAAAGTGTCATAATCCTTTGTATTGCATCCAGTTTCTCCACAGCCTTGTGGTCAACAGAACTCAACTTAGCAACGGACTCTTCACTTTTCTTGAAAGTCATAGAACTCCCTGTTTTTATAGTTTGTACTTTTGTTCTAGCAGAGGACTTTTGCAGCAAAGGCAAAACAAGCAAATTTAAATCAATACAATATTTTTTCCGAAATGGCTGGTCGCTTTATTTTGAATCTATATTTTTTTTGCGACTTTAATATATCCTAACACACTTCAGATTCTTTCTCTCGCCTTGATGTGAGAATCTTACGAAATATATTTTTGCCTAAAATGCAAAAGCACTTAGGTAGAATAATTCAATTGTGTTTGTCCAAGAACAGAAGCAGTCCGAAGGATTTATTCGCAAAGCCGAACAGGGATGAAGCTTCAGGGCTTCGTAAATTTTTGATATAATAATTTTTAGAAAGGCAAAATGGCATGAAACTAAAAAAAGGTCACCTTACGGTCTTTCACCGAAAAGAGCAAAGCGTAGCCAAGAATGATTCCTTTAGCCCCTCAGCGGGAAAGCCTGTGGCTGTTCTGAAGGCCTGGCAAGAATCAGGCTTGCC
Organism: Pseudobdellovibrionaceae bacterium; assembly: GCA_947449255.1. Lineage (GTDB taxonomy): Bacteria > Bdellovibrionota > Bdellovibrionia > Bdellovibrionales > Bdellovibrionaceae > Bdellovibrio. Next base: position 64,988 of record CANFQX010000003.1, on the reverse strand, counting down.
CCTCCTCGTGCAGAAATTTGCACCTTTAACGGCAGACCAAATTTCCTTGGCGCATGATCCAGAGTATGTTCGTTCTGTTCTTGCCTGTGAACGGCCCAATGGCTTTAATAACAAGAATTCAGCGATTGCAAAATCATTGCCCTTCACTACGGGGTCCTTTGCTGCGGCAGCATTTCATGCTTTTGAGAAAAATGAGATCTGCGCCTCGCTCACTTCAGGATTTCACCATGCCCATTATAGTAAAGGCGAAGGATACTGCACCTTCAATGGGCTCATCATTGCGGCACAAATGCTGAAAAATTCCAACACCTTAAAAAAAGGTCGTATCGGTATTTTGGATATGGACGAACATTTTGGGGATGGAACAATCAATATTATAAATCATCTGAAACTGAACTCTATTAAGCATTGGACTCTTGGCGAGTCCAATGTCAGCCTAACCAATGCGGATGTTTTCTTTGCCAATGACTTTCTTGCGCTTCTTGAAGAAAATTTTTGGGACGTGGATGTTTTGCTTTATCAAGCTGGTGCTGACCCTTGGCTCCATGACCCCCTGGGAGGTCGTCTTACGAAGGAGCAATTGCGCTATCGGGACCAACTGGTGTTTGAGTTTTGCGTTTCAAAAAATATAGGCTGCGCCTTTAATCTGGCCGGCGGCTACTCAAGTCCCTTTCAACATGTCCTTGATATCCACACCAACACACTGATTGAAGCCATGATTGCCAGTGGCCTAGCAGACGGAAGCGCTAGAGATTTGTGCATGCTTGATGACTTTATGGCGGGGTCGAGATGAAGCAACCCATTCCTTTCTAGCAAGAAAGGAATCAAGGATATCCTAAATAAAATTGACGATGAAAGTTAAGGCAAGGCTGATGCAATCTTTTTTTCTATCGCAACGATCAGCTGCGCCCTGTTCATGCTCAGACCAGCCAAATGAAATTCAGAAGATTCGCTATACTGACTGTCGATGCTTTCAGTAAAGGACTCCCGCCATTTTTTTTGTGCCTCTGTGCCTTTGGGAATCAAAGCATTGTGATGCCAAATGGTCGTTCCTAGGCACTGTTCAATGATCAAGATTCGATATTCAAGATCATTCTTATGAAAAAGACAATCGTAGCTGCGTTTCATAGTTCACCCTTTATTAAACATTCATGGGTATTCTAACTTAAGGATCACTTTTTTCAATCTTATGTTTTAAACAAAATCGAATTCAATGCCGACCATCCTTCGAGCTTTTTGCTTGATACAGTTGTTCAGGACTCTCCACTGTTTTTCCATCGAGAGCCAAATGAAATGGAGGTGGCTCTTTGCCAAGGGCAAGCTTTCCATAAGCCCCAGAAATCAAACTGCCATCGGTCATATAAAATTCAATGGCTTTGACGGAGGCTTTCAAATCAATCGTCCAATAAAAAAAAGTGTCTTCCAAAGATTTTGGCTCTGCGAAATGAATCGACTGACTCAGGATAAAAGAGGGCCCAAAGCGGATTTTAGATTTACTGACCATGACCTGAGGGCCTGCTGCCGTATGCTTCCTAAAAAAGGAAATGGTCTGCATCCAATGGGTGCTTTTTTCAGAGCTAAGTCTGCGCCTTAAGATCGCACGGGTATAAACTCGGTCTGCTAGGTTAAATGCCAAGCAGTAATCTTTAGAATAGGTCACTTCAACGAAATCAGCTTCGATCAGATAAGAACTCAGAAAGTTAATAAAGGGCTTAAAAGGATCAGGACAGCTCTGTTGCCCCTTCCAAAAATCATTGGTCATTTCTATTTCATCAACAAGCACATCTTGATAGACAGTTCTGAAGACAAAGGGCTTTTTAAAACTTTCTTGAAAAACCCCAAAAAATACGCCGACCAGTTTTAGTTTTTCCATGGCATGAAGCTCCTCTGATGAAGTGAAATACAAAAAAAGATAAACACACCTTCAAGCACCCATTATACAGACTCACTTTGCAAGATAGGCCAAACGTAATTTATTTCAGAATTTACAAACTAAGGTTTATTTTAGCCAATCTTTTTTAAAATCTTAGTTTTTTGTTTTTCAAACTCATCGGCATTGATGATCTGCTTTTCGTGCAGTCTCGCCAGGGCCTCAAGAGTTTGCACAGAACTTGCAAGATCATTTTGCGCTTCACCAAAAAAATCAAAGCCAGGGGCTGGCTTTCCTTCATTATATTTCGAATTGAAATCCTCCGGCGAAATGAGGATGAGGTTGACCAAATCAACAATAGAAATAAGGGCTGGAATAAAGGTCCAACAAAAAATCAAGTACACCAGCCCCAAAAAGTATTCACCCAGATAGAACTTATGCCCGCCTCCACCTCCCAAAAGAAAGCAAAATAGGATCGCTACTTTTTTCTGTCTCATCATAAACCTCCTATGCCACTTTTTTTAAGATTTTTCCCTTGGCAATGTCATATTCACTTTCAGAGAGGATATTGGTTGTTTTGAGTCTATGCAGCTGCTCTAGGCTATTGATGTCGTTGGCGGATAAGACGGTATTCAGTGAAGCCCCATTTTTTGTGCTTTGGACTCGCACGAGCGATGCCATTTTAAACTCTTCATTCAATTTCTTATTGAAGGCCAAAAGATAGATAAATGAGAAACTTAGACTATAATTGATCAGATATAGATAAGGTGACTCCTTAAAGAGACTCACCACTGAACTGGGATTTACAAATAATGACACTGCGATTGAGATAAGACCATAGGTTGATAGCACAAGATAAAGAACACGAACCCAGTTTCGTTGTTCCATGAGAAACTTAAACAGTAGCATTTGAAAACCGATTGTAACTATAATCACTGCAGGTTGAAACCAATCCCCCAGTCCCGCTTGCAGAAGGGCCTGTGGCGTTGGTTCAATTAAACAGTTCACCAAAGCAACAAGGCTCATAAAAATACTGGCAGCGCAAAGACGCCATAAATTTTTCATTTCTTGACTCATTTCTTCGCGATAGAATATCCATTGGCTCATAAAATTACTCCTTTTGTTGTTTTTTTCTCACCTAAAAAATATGTAAATCATAACTTTCAAATTACCACTTTGCTAAAATCCTGAAATATCTAAAATATAAAAATTGAGATCTCTGGATCCACTCGAGTTAAAATTCGTGAACGAATCCACCACCGCCAACCTTTGATTTGTTAAGAGGGCTGGCCGGCCAGCAAAATGGAGCCCACCGGTGCTAGTTCGTAAACTGACCGAGGACAAAGGCTGCCCGTTTGCATATCTCATTTTCCATAAAATTATCGGATAATTTCCATCGGTGAGAAAGGCCCCATAAATAGCTGTGGCATTGATTGCAACACCCAAATTGTCCGTGAACCAACTGTAGCGGTTTAAATTGATTGTGAGGTAGGCTGGATACCTTATCAAAATATCTCCAAAAAAATCCCAGACGTAGGGTTGAGTAACATTTGCTCCTGCAGCGGCAGAAAACACTGTGTTTTGAAAAATTGCAAAATTACCATTGTACGATCCACCAAAGGGAATCGTGCTGGTTTCAGTGCAAGTTGATTTTGAAAATAGCCTTAAAGCCGAACGGCCGTATTTCAGCAAGTAAAAATAATTGCTGTCTGCAGCCAGCGTCCCATCACCGAACTGCCCATCATCAACAAATTGGCAGGCCAAACTCCAACCCTTAAAATCGCTTTGACTTAAAAATATTAAATAGCGCTTTCCAAGGCCCCCCAAATCCTTCTTGGTCATCAGGTATAAGTTAGTTCCATCTGAGCTCATTCCCAAAAAGACTTCATTCTCAGCCAAGGGGGTATGAAAAGCATAGAGGGCATTAACACAGCCACCGCTTGAAGCTGAAAACTGGCAACCAGATCCCACAGGATTTTTTGGAAAAGGAAATTTGAGAACCTCAGCAGTTTTTCCGGTGTTCGAGCAGGCCCCGAGAAATAATACGAAATTAATAGCAAAAATAAGAAGGACAAATTTCATAATGTCACCTTCCATATGAGTGAAAATGAATAGACTATCTCGCTCTGAAAATCGGCGGAATCTTCATACTTATGTGCGCTTGTCCGCCACTCTATATTTTTATTTGCTACGTACGAGAGGGAAAGACCCACTCCATCAACTTCATTTATAAATTCTTTATTCTGATTTTTTGGATCCTTATAAACTATAGTAAAAATGTGGTTTGATTTAAAAACCTCCGGGGACAAAAGAAAATCATGATAAATTCTAAAAGGAATTCCCAAATTAATTTGGTGTCCGCGCACTTCTAAACTGCCGTCACCGTAGTCGATCCCACCACGTTCGCCGGTCGCAATAATTCTGAGCGCAATGGAATCAGATAAATTAAGGGTCTCTACAAAACCAATTTTATACATCACCGGACAATCTAAACCCACTTCACATTTGCTGTACTCCCAGATCAGGCCGAAAGAAGGCCATTTTTGACTTGGGCTTGAAATGGACTCTTCACGACAAAGGAATATCGACGGCAATTTTTTCTCTTCACGAGAAAGAGTTATCGAAGGCAATGTTTTCTCTTCACCCCCAGCAAGACGAAAGGATGTCCTGTATTCTTCAAATCCTTTGCATTCTATATCGAGTTCGTGTGATCCAGCATCCAAAGTGACCCGTCGACTATCTTCAATCAACCTCTTGCTGTCCAAATTAATTTTTGGATTTGCACAATTTGTTACATGAACTGAGACCGCACCGGGCTTATATTTAAGGTTAATTTCTTCTGTTTTCATTTCATCACGCCCCAAGGTGTAAGTTTGCGTAATCTGTTCTGCCTCATTGTGTTCGGCAGTAATTTTAAATCGTTGCCCCGAAGGTATTTGAATCCATTCTGTGGGTGATTTGCCCTTAATTTCACCGTCGATTTTTATTATTGCGCCTTCAATGTTTGTAGTGATGCGAATCTTGGCCATGGCTGGTTTCAAGAGTGTCTCGAGGCGAGTGGTTCTGGCTGCGCCAATGTCAAAGGACTGCTCGATGATTTCGTAATTGTCTTTATCAATTCGAATCTGATGCTTTCCAAGGCTCAGTTTTCCATACAGTCTCAGTGGGGTTGTGCCCCACCTTTTGTTATCGACATAAACCTCTGCATCGTCTGGAATTGTGACTATCTCAAAGGTGCCACCTCTGACATCATTTTCATTTCCTATTTCTGTGAACTTTGTGTTTTTAGATCTTGATCCTGATTCAAGGCGTTCCCTTTCAATCTTAGCTTCGACAATGGGATAAGTGATCGTGCACTGGATCTCGCCCGATTTGACCTCTTCTGGAACTTGAAAGACACCACGAAGGCGCACTTCCTCTGTATTGATCGTGAATTGCTGAGAATAATCAATATTTCCACTCGAATTTAAAATATTTCTGTTACTAGAATATGAAGCGCCAAAGACATATTCGATCAGTTCCCGTTTTGCAGAATTGCAGGAATCTTTTTTTGCCTGGGCTGGGGATTTGTTATTGGCAGCCCCGATGGCGTAATAATTATCCGCATCTGACCAGACGACTTTTTCACCTGCAAGACAAAAGAAAGGCAGTGCTGCAAATAAAAATATTCCAATTTTCATTTAGTCCTCTCCTTTAAATTCGGTTGTGTATCTGGTCACTTTTCGTAGGTAGTCGCTGGTTTCTGCTGGGGATATCTGCTGAAGCTTTTGAAAAAGTTCAGCTGCTGAAGCCCGTGGATTGAGTTGTCCTTTGTTGATGGCTTTCTTGATGCGATTCGGGCCCCAATTGTAACTGCAGGTCATAAGGTATTGGCGTTTTTTTTCGTCCTTGATCTCTTGAAAGTACTGATCGCGAAGCAGTTTTAAATAGGTCGTGCCTATCATGATATTTTTATCTGGCGCATATAAGAAATCAGAATCGGGCATGATATTTTTCCCTGTGACCACGAGCATGACTTCTTGGCCTGCGTACTTTGGTACAATCTGCATCAAGCCATAGGCTGGCACCCAAGAACGCGCTCTGGGGTTGAAGGCTGATTCCTGACGCATAATGGCCAGGACAAAGGCGGGATCCAAATTGTATTTGCGAGACCACTCTTCCACCAGAGGACGAAGCTTTAAGGCGCGTTTTTTGATCGAGTCAGACTGAAGCTTGAAGGTGATGCTGTAGACCTTTCGAAGTTGCCCATCCGCCCCCTGCACTGGCGCCCCTGCTTCAATATCTTCGGTTACCTTTTTAATTGCCGCTTTTGTATTCCCTTGGATCTCAGTGAGCTCTTCGGCTTTGACTATGGCGTCCATGGCGTTGGATTCATCAACGACGGCCGTCAAGGCTTTACTGATTTTTTGTTTTGCCACTTCAGGCGTTGCAGAATTTTCCACAAGCACTTCGGTCTGAACGATCCCATTTTCATAATCAACGCGCACGCGGCTTTGATCATAGTCAGAATATTCAACAAAGGTTTTTCTATCGGGAATGATTCCATCACTCCATTTTTGAAGAATTCTTTTTTGATAATCCTGCCAGTGCTGATGCACTTGTTTTTCTTGTCCGTCGAAATTTTTATTGGCTGTTGTTTCAAGTTGATTCCAAAAAGCATCCGCCTCTGCATTTAAACTGTCCGCCCCCGACTGAGCCCCTGAGGGGCCCGTCGAAAGCAGTAAGCTCAGTGTAAAGACAGATGCTATTTGAAGTTTCATTTTTAGTTCTCTTTGCTTTGTTTGTTAGAGTAAGCCTTAAACTGCGCATCGATATCTTTCAGAGACTCCTTTACAGCGACCTTAGCATCGGAGTCCTCTATAACATCGGGGGCCCTTTGGCTGCTTCGCACCAGGGCTGTTTGCAGGTCCTTCTCGCTGATCATCACAATGGTTGAGCAATTAAATACTCGCTTGTGTCCGTTGCTCTTTGAATAATCACGAAGTTCCCAAAAATTGCCGTACTCTCTGACCCCGCTTAAAAAAGCGATGCTTTTGCCTGCGATCAGGGACTCAAACCCTCGTTTTAGGCCTGGATCATTGGAGTCGGTGGGATCAATGGCCAAGCGCCCTTGTTTGTCTGCTGCTATTTTATTAGAAATCAACTCTGCTATTTGCTGCGAAATTTTCTTTTTGGCGGATAGACCTGCGATCTCGCACCCTGAAATGCGATCATTCACATCGCCAGACTCTCCCAAAAAATAGGAATAACCTTTGCCCTCGTTATCTCGTTTCCATTTACTAAAATCCTTAATCCAATCCGGGGCTGGGTCGGGATTTCTTTCCCTGACGACATAATCAAGGACTTCTTTTTCCACGGGAACATTCACGGAATTGTTGGTCGTGCTGGCGCAGCCATTTATTAGCAGTGCACCTAGCACTAAAATTCCATATTTTTTCATAAACTCCTCCATTTTAAAAGTTAAAGGACGATCACTTCGAAACTGAAATTCATTGTATTTACCTTTATGACTCACTCATCTGGCCTATTCATCTGGCCTATTCATCCGGCCCTATTCATCCTGTACTATTCATCAGTGGCCTTGACCGCCTCGATGGCCTCGATCTCTTCAAGGGTGAGTTTGACCCATTTTGAAAACAGGACTTTCGTAGCTTTCGCGGTTTTTTGTGGCGACATTTCAAGCTCCACCCCCGTGAGCAGGAAATCGACACTGACTTTAAAAAAAAGCGCAATTTTCAGCAAGTGGGTGGGATCCAATTGGTAGCGATCCGGTTGCAGGTAGCCATTGAGAGTTGAAACTGGGATCCCCATTTCTTTGGCTGCAGCACGGGTTGACATTTTTTTGGCCGCGATCAGTTTTCTTAGATTCGTGTGGAGCGAAAGTTTTTTCATATCCTCAAAATTTCGGCAAGGTTGCCTTTGCCCTTGAGAGGGGTCCGCAATGCCGTCCAGCGTGCTTGCGATCTCGATCACAGAGCTAAATTCTGGATCGCTGGGGGCCAAGTTGCCAGACGCCTCGATCTGATCTGAGGGCTGGCTTTGTCTTGTTTTTGGATGACTCATAAAACGACCTCGCTTTGCTTTGGATAACAGGTGCCACAGACAGCATGTCGGTAACTGGACCTTGTTTAGAAGTGGAAAAGTGACATTTCCGATAAATATATTAGACTTGAGCAATGAAATTACTGAAATTGAACCCAACAGTTCGTGAAACCAACCGATACCTCGACAGACTTGTCTCAATTTTGAAGAGCAAGCATGGTGGTGTTTCCAACGAAGATTTTGAACATGAGCTTGTAACCACAACCGGAATTGGCTGGAAGCAGGTCAAAAATTATAAAAACCATCCCAAGCCCCAGGATCGGCTGAAAGACAATGCCCTTGTCCTAAAATATATTGTCCAAGAACGAAACAAAGACAAAGGCAGAAAGGCGATCAGAGGTTTAACTGCTGCGACCTTTTTGATTTTGGCATCAACTTTGATTTATTGGTACGCATCGAAACCAAATCAAATGGAGCAGTTCGTTGTTCATCAAATTCCACGGCCTGTCTTAAATCCTTCGTCTGCGGATCTTGGCGAAGTTAATGAGGTCAAAGTGACTCGCACCCTGCTTCGAATTCCCAGCAAGGGTTGGGTTTTTCGCTTGGGTCCGATCAAGCACTCAAAAATCCCTCTAGAAAAGTTCACCTGTTCGGTGAATGAGGGCTTAGGATCTAAAACTTGTTCCTCTATAGATATGGCAAGCAAAGATCCCCTGCAAGCTTTTGTGCTTTTGGATGGGGAAGTCATCACCAGGTATTCTATCCTGGCTTACAAGCTAGAGGACATTAAAGATCTCAAGGCGCAGTTAAAGGGGCTTTTAGGTGATGACATGAAGGGGTTTCCTGCGGGGGATAAAAATATTGATCAAGTTACTATTGCTCGTGGCGATGAGAATATCATGATCAGTGGCAGCAATCCCCTGAAGGGGATGAGACCTTATTTGTCTGTTTTGGTGAATTTTAAATAAGAGGTGAATTGGTGGTGAAGGTCTTCAGTTCCTTGTGAAAGGTGCAGTTTTTTTGGATTCAAGAATTCGAATCATCAATGCGAGATCAGAGATGAGATCATTGTACTTATCTTACCCTTTATCTTCGATATCCCTTTTTAAATAATCCATTTTGGAAACTGGCAAGCCTGCGCTGAATGCCCTCAAGTTCTGTTTTTGGAGATTGAATACTACCCTTGTATTCCATACTTTATCCGCGATTTACCTGATACACACATCAAGCAGTGCATAGTTTAATTTGGGGTCTGTCATTTGAGGTCAAAAATGTTTTCTGCTATTTTATTTCTTATATTACTCAAATTCGCTGATCTAAGTCTGGTAATTTGAAAACTGTTGCGGCCTATTGATTAGGTAGCAAAAAATTACCCTGAGGTGTTGTTGATTCAATCCGGCAATTATTCTAAGTCTTTTTTTATAAAAACATTCAAAACTTAGCGTAGGGCCCAAAGATACCTTGTGCCGATATCGATCACGGTTAAAAGTTTCTCAAAATATTTTTTAGGACCTACATGGGGTGGAATCTCGAATTGAATTTCAAGACAATAGTTTTGGAAATTTAAATTCAATTATAATTCCTATTTTAAAAATTCATTAATGTGCTTAATGAGGAGCTCTCTTCTTGCTTCTAGAAATTGTTTATAATTTTCAATTTTCCAAAGATTCCTATCCAGGGGAACAAACTGAGAAGTTAAAGCCTCTTCCCCTTGTTCTGCGACTATTTTTTCCAGATACTCTTCAGGATTGCTTGCTGAAATTCGTCGGTTTGTTCTCCCACCAATAAAAGCCATATTTGCAATTTCGTTTACTTCAGATTTATCGAAGCCAGCATCACTAAGGAGCTTTTTAGGAATAACATGGTGAAACTCAATTTTGTGTGATTTTCCTTTGGCATTCTTATTTATAACAAGTCCAGTGATCCAGTCCTTGCCGTTATTTTTCTTAACTGACAAAAAGGCCATCGAGAATAGGGGGCTTCGTTTGCCTTTTCCTTTAATGTCACCAACATTAAAGGTTGTTCTACCAAACTGCCGCTCTAGAATCTCAAGCAACTCTTTAACATCACCATTCTTTTTGAGAAGAACTGACAAATCAGCATCAAGAATACTTTCACTCGAACCTCTTGAGTAGTGACCAAAAGAATGTGCTGAGTAAATCCATCTAACAAGAGCTTCCTGTTCTGATTTAGATATCTTCTCATCACGAATTGAACTTAAAACAGCAAGGGGTAAAATCACAAAAGCAGACGATAATTGACTCAAATCTTCGATTAGCGTGTTGTTTTTTAAAAATGAGAGTGCATAGTTGATTCCAGACTGTGTTTTTTCCCAAGCCTCTTTAATCTTTTCTAATGGTATTGACGAAACTGTTTTGAAGCGTGATTGGCCCGTAGCGAATATCACAAGACAACGAACAATATGGCCAACATCTAGATCAAAGCCATACTCTCTTGCTTCATTAGCGAATTTTTCAAAAATTTCTAAGCTGCCATGCCATTTTGCAGTAATTTGCGCTAGGGCTAGGTCAGAGCTTCGCAGCTTCACACCAGATGAATTCACGCGAACAAAGATTTCCGTTACTTCATTGTAGTCATATTCTTTTCCCAATATGTGCATAACATAGGGATACTTTTTTATTCCTCGCACTCTTTGAATTCTTTCGGAATACTTTTCCCAAAGTGAACTATCAGAGTTAATACCAACCTTTTTTAATATTTGAGTATCACTTTGTTGAAATATATCAGTGACCCTGATCCAAGTTTTGCTGTCTTCGAGTGCTCTCGAATAAACGACAAATGTCATTCTTTTTAAGTAATCCTGGATCTCGTCATCCGTGTCATCGTCATCAAAGTCACCCTCATCAGACATATCCTCTGAGATCTGATCTTCATCTTCGTCCTCAATGACATCAAACACAGAAATATCTTCTGGGTGCTCAAGATTGAACATGATGTCTATTGGTTTTTTGGAATTTTTAACTTTAACAGGCTTTCCGGTAAGTAAAGCAGTTAGAGAAGTAAGCCTTTGTTGACCATCTAGTAAAAGCAACCTAGTCGATAACGGCGATTTATCTTGTTGAACATCTAAGTTTCTTGAGATACCTGTGCCCTCGGTTTCCCAAACTAAAACTGTGCCAGATGGATAGTTCCGATATAAAGAATCCAGAAGGTCTCTTACCTTTGTTGATGTCCAAACGTATCGCCGCTGCATCTCAGGTAGAACAATTTCTTCACGGTTAATTTTTCCAACTAAGTCTTCAATTGAAATATCTTGCTTTGCCATAATGTAATTCCTAATTTGTTTAAATAAATTCTACTGTTAGATTAGATTTCCTTCAATTTGATAATCTTGCCAATGGGTTTCAAGACTAAAGTCCGACAACAACCCTCGGTCAATTTACGTCTCTCACTTAGGTGAAATTTCGGATCGCTAATTTTGAATGCCAGTAACCAAAGGAAAATCCACCGCATCATTGGTGTGAACTGGGCTATCTTCTATGGTTTTCCTTTAAAACTCTCTTAGTTGACATCAATTAGACGCAGGTATCCCTTGGCGCTTTATGCACTCCTAAAAGATACCTAGGTATGTGATTTCGATTCAGCTAAAGAAAACCATAGCTCGCTAATTGAGGAATTCTTCCTCAATTGAAATGACCTCTGACTAATTACATTTCTTCCCACATAAGGCTGGATCAGTTCATCAGTAGTAATGTCCTTTTGCTCCCCGATATTTTTAGGAATCGAGAAGTAATTCAAAAATAAAATAAACTATCCAAAGTCCCATGAATGTCTTAAATACAATGCGATAGTCTTAAAATATTTTATCCAAGAAAGAAACAAGGGCTAAGGCAGACAGGCGATCTGAGAACTAGGCGCTAAAACATTATTGAACTTGGTTTTAACTTTATTTTATTGATATGGAGCAAAACCAAATACAATTCAGTAATTCGCTATTCATCAAATGCTAAGTCCTGACTCAAAGCTGATCGCGCGGGAAAAGACACGAGCAACACACACCACTGATGTCAAAGTTGAAGAGGTCAAAGTGACTCGTACCCTACCTTAGATTCCCAGCAAGGGTTGTTTTTTTCGCCTGGTTTTACTTTAGAATTCAAAAATACCCCTAGCAAAATTAACTTGTTCAGTGAATGAGGCTTTCGGATCTAGAACTTGTTCAACTATAAAAATGGCAGCAAGAGCTCCCGTGCAAATTTCAGTCCATTTGGGGTGATCAGCTGATGGGCTTTCCAGCGAGGGATGAGACCTTATTTGTCTGTTTTGGTGAATTTTAAATAAGGGGTTAGTTGGATCGTTGTATTGGCCTTGGCTGCGAATAAAAACAGTTATATTCATCAAAAAACTTTGGAGGAATATCTTGGCGCTAAACAAAATAATTGCCATTGGTGACGTGCACGGCGAGTACCTTGCTTTGATGGAGTTAATTCAGGTGCTTGATAAAAATCACGACCTAAAAAAGGTTCAAGTTATTTTTCAAGAGTTAACAGACCGTGGGATCGATTCGCAAGTCACCATTGATTACGTCAGATCTTTCATCAAAAAATATCCCCAAACGGTTCTTATTCAAAGCAATCATGATGAGATGAATAGCCGAGGTGAACTTTATGGTTTAAATGAGCTGGAATCTGCGGCTTTGGACTATGAGGACGGCGAAATGTCCGTTGAACATCGTCAATTTCTTGCCACATTGCCTATTTTTGTTGAAACCGAACAATTCATTTTCTTACATGGGGGATTAAGTCGCGGTAAAGACCATCCTGCCGACGACCGACCGGAGGCTGTCATTTGGAATTCGGGAACAGATTGGGAATACACCGGAAAAAAGAAGCTTGTTATGGGCCACACTGTTCATGATGAAATCACTGAAAGTGGCAAGCTGATCTACATCGATACGGGCGCCACTTTTGAATATGCGGGAAAGCTTTCAGCAGTGCTCTTGGATGATCAAACTGGCAAATGCGAGCGGAAATATTCCATCGAGAATTTGTCTTTATTTGATACTGAACTTAGGGCTTCGGTGCAAAATCGAAGGCGTTGGGTTCTTGAAAAAACACGGAAATGAATAAAATAAGAATTTGATTAACTTCATTTAAGAAAATGCCGAATTGTTGACATATCTACTTTTTTTTTAGGAGAGCTTATGTCTTCATTCTTTCATTTATTACCAAAATTAAAGTCCATAGATGGTTTTCATTTAGACTGCTCCAATCCTCAGTTTATTATCTGACATTCCGGAGTTGAATTTTAAAATCTAGTACACTCTGAAACTTCTTACTTTTCTGGACCATCATACCTATACTAATCTTAAAATATCAACATTTGAGGTAATTCATGGATGAAATGCCAAAAGCCTAGCGATCCAGGAAATAGGACATTTAGGTCTTATCTCCGCTGTCGTTAAAAAGTTTAAGATCGCAGAAAAGATCAATCTCCTTTTGCCCAAGACAAGCAACAATCAAAAAATCAATCATGCTGAAGCTATTCTTGCCATGGTTTACCAAGGTCTAGGATTTGGCGACGGCAGACTTTATTTTGCCAAGGACTTCTTTTCCAATAAGCCCATGGATGTGCTGTTTCGTAAGGGCATTAAATCAACAATGTTTAATGATGATGTTTTGGGCGCGGCACTCGATGCCATTACAGATTATGGTCCCACGAGGTTTTTCACGAACATTGCTTTTCACACCCTGATTGCCAATAATCTTGTTTCAAGATTTGCGCATCTCGATTCAACGACGCACTCATTTCATGGAAGAAAATATAAAGCAGCTGGTAAAGTTAAAGTAAACTTCGGACATTCAAAGGGGCGTGCAGATCTTCCCCAGGTGTTGCAATTTCTGATGACAACGGAATCGGGATTGCCTTTTTGGACTGCAGTGCGGTCTGGTAATTTAAGCGATAGAGAGTTATTTCCGGCAGCGATCACCTCCATTCAAAACCACATCCAAAATATTAAGCAAGATTTGAGTTTGGGCTTTGTGGCTGACTCTGCCTTGTATTCAAAGAAATTCTTGCTCAATAAAAATATCACCAGTGATTGGATCACCAGGGTTCATGAATCAATAAAGTTAGCAAAAAACCTCGTTGAGAGAGACCACAGCCAAGTGTCTTGGCAAAAGCTAAATGAAGACTATAAATATTTTGAATACAAAATGACCTACGCAAGTTTAGAACAAAGATGGGTCGTTGTTAGTAGCCGATTGGCTAGGCACAAAGAACTCGCCACGGTCGAGAATAATCTTAAAAAAGAAAAGGCTAATCTCACAAAGAAGACTATTGTGTTAATGAAAAAGATCTTCGCTAAGAAAGCTGAAATTTATTTTGAACTAAAAAGACTTCAGAAAGGTCATCCTCATCATAGCATCCAATTTGAGGTTTTAGGTAACTTCAAAAAAGGACGTGGTCAAAGACCTAGGACCGCAAAAGGACATCGGGTTTATATTAGTTTCGAGAGAAATGAAGACCTCATCAAAAAGGTTCAGAACCGAAAAGGAAAATTCATCATTGCTACGAATATCTTGGATAAAAAAGATCTTAGCTCAAATGCACTGATCCAGCTTTATATAGGAAGAAATGCAAATATTGAGCGCTGTTTTCGTGTGATGAAGGATTCCTCGTTGAAGCTCAATCAGATCTTTTTGAAGCGAGTTGATCGCATCCAAGCCTTGCTCACGGTGATGACACTTTGTTTGTTTGTGCATAATCTTGGTCAACTGGAAGTGAGAAATTCCCTAAGCAAAAGAAGTCAGAAAATCCCGAATCAAGTGGGAAAGGATATCGCAAATCCAAGTTTAAAGTGGATTTTTCAGATGATGAAAAAGGTTGTGAGAGTTAGAGTCGATCTTTTTGGTCGTATGTACGACGAATTTAAAGAAATTGGAAAGATCCAGCGAATAATTATTGAGTGCTTTGGCAGCTATGCCTTAGCCACCTATGGTTTCTTGTAGCTAAATACAATTCACACACCGAAGTCACTTTTTTGAGTTCATAAAGAGCCAGGGAATACCTGCGTCTAAATCATGTCAGTAAAAGCAGTTTTACCGAAAAACCTTAAAAGATACGCCAGATAACAGCAATGAAGCTGTGGATTTTTCTATAGTGGCTGGCATTTGAAATTTCAACTCCGAAATGTCACTTTAATGCCCTGTCGAAACAGCACATCCTTGGGCTTATTTGAAAAGAAGTCTTTTGCCAAATAAAGTCTGCCGTCCCCGAATCCTAGACCTTGATAGATCATGGCAAGAATGACTTCAGTATGATTGATTTTTTGATTGTTGCTTTTCATTGTGTAAGAAAAATTAATAAAAGTAACGCGCTGAAATTATGGTAAGAATTAGCGCGCCAACCCCAACCCCAACTCCAAATACTTCCCCGGATTCCCCTTCTTCAACTCCAAAATCTCCCGCCTAATCTTTCTCTCATTTTCCACCGTAGGCCTACAAGGCCAACAAGCCGTCTGAAATTCAGAAGGCGCAGACTTATGAACCTTAACCCTCCCCGACCGCAAATCCCCAAGGACCTTATTGTACGCAGCCAATGAAGTGCGCTTTAACTCCGCACCGGCATCGTCGTCACCGAACTCCATCCTATCCACTAAATATTCAATCCTATCCGCAATTAAACCAGCCTGCTCAACGCCATCACTTTGCCCATGCGCTGGATTTAAATGAACACCCAAAATGAGGAAGGCTGCAAGCGGGATCTTCTTATAAAAAAACATATAAACCTCTTACGCTCATTTATATGCGCTTTCATCGTCATCAATTGTCGTGTGTAGATTTGAGACATTGCCAGTGTTTGATCTCATCCCCAAACATGTCAGGCATTGACAATGGAATTTGGCAATATCCCAATCATTGGAGAAAAAAATGAATAAGTTAATTTTTTTAATGCTTTTCCCCGTGACCTTACTCACCGCCTGCAAAGACGTCTCTGAAATTCTTCAGAAATCCTCTAGCAATACAATCGGACCAGGAGAAGCAACCACCACGCCGACCTACAGCTGTATAGCCGAAACAACGACTAATCCCATGGATGCACTTGACCTTAGGCAACTAGCGACAAGCTATGAGGCCACCGTAAGCCTAGCAATGTCGTTTCTACCCGTCATGGATCCACAAAGGATATCCTGTACCGTCAATAAAACTGAAATAGCCCTAGTTGATGGCGAATTCACCCTGATCAATACAACAGAACCAAAACCCAACTTGCTGAGTCCATGGATTCAATTCAGCGCAAGCCCCGTGCAATTCAGTAACTTAAATATTTCTGGAAAAACTATTGTCAGTGCCTGTCTTCGCACGATCGCCCAAGACGGGACTGAAAGTGCTTGGTATTGCAAAAGTCAGTTTGTTCCTTTTACGCCTCCTCCTGATTTATCGAAGCCCGCAACACCGACCGTACAAGTGAATTTTAAGACTCAATATGGGTTCGACGCTTCATGGACACCTGTTTCCCACCCGGTAGGCATTAAGAATTATGAAATCATCCTGCAACAAAATGGCAGCACTATTTATAACACCACTGGCACCACTGTCAGTGGTGCCTTTTGCTTTTAAGTTGTGTTCTCTTGTTCGAAATGCGGATTACTTTGCCTTATGAAACTTATTGCCTGCCAAAACTTGGATGAGGCTCGCAAACTCAATCCCACGCTTTCCAAACTTCTGGCCGATTTTATAAAGAGTGGCTGGCTCATACAAATGGTCATTGACATAATTATGAACAACTTCCGAAGTCAGCTGGCCAGGTTTCTTTTCAAAATGTAGAACTTCAAATAAAGCGCGCTCCACAGTATAACATTTGAGTTTGACTGAGTTGATTTCAAGCGAAGTGGTGCTGAATATTTTGTTAGTGCGAAAAGCGCTGATAAGATCAGTGCTATTGCGAAGCTTTGAGCTTGTAATGGTAACGTTCCAGCCTCGACAGCACGCTTAACGGCCATCTTAGAGCCAAAGATTTTCTCTAGCTCGGCGTCTTTATAGACACCCCTCCCCCAAAAAACAAATTGTCCCCAAGTGACAAACCTCCCCTTACAATCGAACTGCCGACAATGGTACAAGATATTTGAGATCACCTTCATGAACCCTTGGTCGATATTATATATTTTGCTCATTTCGAGAACAGATCCCAGAAAGGATAAGCTATGGATTACAAAGGAAGCCTCGAAGCGCCAAAGACAAAGCTTGAAGCACTCGAAAGAGCCTTGGCCGATGCCAAGTCAGAAAATTACAAAAGCAACTACGTCAAACACCACGGGGAAGAGAAATACAACCAACTCATCGCTGAACTGGTATCTGGTGTCGAGCTTGAAAGATGTGGGAAAACTTCAGCCACTCTAAGATCCAATTCTTGCTAAACAAAGGATCCTTTCAAGGGGATCCCAAAACACATATAAAATATCGCCCGATCTAAGAAGTTCGAACCCTAACAGAAGTTTGTTTGCATAATTCCGCACAAATAGTTTCCCGAACTATTTGTGCGGAATCAATTTCAAGAAAGGAAAGTCCAAAATGGACCTGTCAGTTGTTGGACTGCAATATGGGAATCAACGTCTTAGCGAAACCTTCCTCAATCAACATCCTGGTTTTGAATGCAAATATTATCAAAAGCCCGTCGATTCTTCCATTATCAAAGATTTTGAAAAAAAAATTAAAGCCCTTAGGGATTTCAAGAACTACTCACTTAAAAAGGTTCTGGTCAGCCCAAATGGCGCCTCACAAGAACTCAAAGATTCAGATTATTTCGATTTCATAATTTCAACGGAAGATTTTTTTAAATAAGCTGAAAATAATGCTGCCAGGTTTTTCTTCCCTGTTTGCGAACTTTTCAGCAGCCTAAGTGACACTTCTGGACCCCAGCAACCTTGAAAAACCCCAGGATTTCCAAAATCGGGTGGACATTTCCCCACCAATCTCGCCTACTAAGGTCCTAAAAATTCATAAAAATGAGAATTGAAGCTATAAAGGATATATTGCTGAGAATTTTGTCGCAACTGAGTTATTTTCTCACACTTTTGAGTCACTGTATTCTTGGAACGAAGGCCAGGCGGAAGTTGAATTTCTGATTCATAAAGATCATGAAATTACCCCAGTAGAAGTTAAATCAAGTACTCATTTCATGAGGACAAAAAGTCTGGAGAGCTTCCGTTTGCGACACAACCCCAAAGCTGCCATCAAATTATCGCCGTTAAATCATGGGTATAATAAAGAAAAGAAAGTGCATTCAATTCCCATTTATTTAGCAGGCAAACTGCAAAAGTCTTTTAAGTAGCTTCATCAATAGCCTGTGTCCTGTCTATTTTCACAGGGAGAGCAGTGGTTGCCCCCTCTGCACATCACAAAAGTGTTTTTTTCAAAAGCACAGCTTGTAGATACTGCCTCGGAGTTGCCTCACTCCATCCCAATCTCTTATAAAACCTTATGGCACGCTGATTGCTTTCAGCAACATTAAGTACAGCCTGAGTTCGCTGATTTGTTTTAAAAAAATTTACGGCAGATGCCTCTAGAACTTTCGCACATTGACCGTCTCGATGATTTTTAGACACAAATAGAGTATTAATCATTCCTGAATTTTCATCTGCAAGGATAGCCTCAGAAATCCCAATTAAATCATTGCCTTTTTTGAGATGCATTAATTGTGCTTTATCGCTTTTAAGCCATTTTTGCAGCCGGCAATAATAAGTCTCACCCCAGGGGCCAATAAAATTTTCATAATCCTTGGTGCTTCGATTGCTAGCAATAAAAGTCTCCCGCATAGCCTCAAGATAGAATTCAAAATACAATTCAAGATTATAATTTTCAAGAATGGGCTCGCTTACAACTTGAGCCTCGACAAATACATCTTTGGCTTGCTGAGCGGTCTTGAACCTATACAACGCAGAAGGCGACGTTGCTTTGATTATAAAATCTAATATTTTAGGATCAACAACTTTAGCTTCAGGCAAAGCCTCAAAGCTTCTCCCCGCCATCTGAAATTTCTTTATAAAATCAAATCCGAATATCAGTTGAAATGCAATGACTCCCAAGGAGTAGATGTCAAATTGCGGGCTCAGAGTTAAATCAGGTGGAATATGTTGGGGAAGAGCTCCAATTCGATTTGCATTGAACTTATCCAAAGTCACAGAATTGCCAAAGTCGGACAGAAAAACCTTCAAGCGATCGTCTTTTTTCAAAACACGAATATTTTCTAATTTAATGTCGCCGTGAAGAACACCTTGATGGTGTATTTTCGATAAACAATCAAGCAGAGGAATTAAAATGTCATTAACGAGAATGTCACAATCAATCTTGCCAACAAAATCGACCAAATCCATTGGGACATAAGGAAAAACTCTGAACAATTTATCATTGATTTTATGCAAACAAATTTGAGGCAAGATAGATTCTATGTTTGAAATCCTACGATAAAAATTTTCTTCACTTTCAAACTGCTTGATCGACAATGCACTGTCGGTTGAAGTTTTTAGATAATAATTGTTTTCTGAATCGTTAGCTAACAATCCACTTGAATGCCGATGGATTTGAGGTTTCAAATTGAAATTCAGGTCCAATTTATTATTCATACTGAATCCCCGTAAATATGTTTATCAAACTAGATAAAGGTTCATTTTTTAAAAGACTTAACAAGTCCAAAGACTCATTGCGAGACAATGCAGCAGGAATTGATTTTATTTTTGGCAGTAAAATTTCTCTGGCATAGTCTCTATGAGATTCTAATGTTTTTTCTGATATTAGGTCAAAAACCTCTACATTGCTCTCAATTCCTAAAATAGTTTTTCTGAATTTGTCTGAAAAACTATCAATCGCACCAACGCTGGTACAATGATTATCAAAAACTTTCTTCCCATTGTTATCTCGACAAAAAGGAACCCGGCAAAGCTCAGCATAGCAGGAGTTATTTTTGGTTTTTATTAAGTCATAAGCTAAAATCAAATCAGTAGAAATACAAAACCATTCACTTAAAATTAATAGATCAGTCAATTCTTCATTATTCAAATTCAAATTTGAATAAACCTTCTTGAAAAGAGTAAGGTGTGTATTCTCATGATTATAGGTGTAAAATGGTATTCTTGTTTGTCCTTTAATGCGCGAATAAAACTTGGTGCCTAATATGATTTCGTCATTCCATGGTGAAAAATCACCAACATCCCCATCAACAAAGGTATAACTAAGCTGAGCTGTTGATCTTTTGTTATTCGTATGACGATAAAGTGGAGAATCCATCATAAGGCTTGCGTGCCCAGATACCAAAAAGTTTTTATCCTCTAAAGACTCCTCCACCGCAAAATGGAGGAGTCTTAATCCACTTTTTTCTTTTTCATCAAGATGCGCTTCATTTTTAAAAAAAGCATTAGTATCTAAATTGCTCAAGGTGTTAATGCCATCAATCCAAAGTGTCGTCCCTAAAGGACTCAGCAGTGAACTCTCTGAATTTGAAATAAAATCGAGCCAACATTGAAATTGATGGTTTAACATTTTACACCTATTCTTTATTAATCAATGGTATTGCCGTAAGGGACAAACCGAGCAGTTAAAGTCTCGGCCAAATCTCTGTTTCGAATTTCACCATTCTCAAGCGTATGCCCATAGGGTATAAATTGCGTACTCACTGCCTTAGCGTGAAACGCTAAATTATTAACCTTAACTCCATCTCTAAGAATATTATTGAGCACATTCATGTTTAATAAAGCTTGATCATTTTCAATGCGAACTGCGCCCTCAGCAATAAGATTTGAAATTTCGCCCGTCGAAAGATTTTGTAATCTTGAACTCGACATAACGACCTCATTTGCACTAGAAATGTGCCCATAAAGGTTTGCGATTAATAGAAGGCTGATGATCGTTTTTTTATTCATATTGTTTCCTTTGTTTTATGAATTATTGTTATTTTCTGATTCAGCAACAAAGATGCCAACATTAGATGTGATCAGATCTAATATGTTTGATTTGACAAAAAATATGTCCGAAATTTAGGATTATCGTCTTAGCTTATGGATTTATATTCTGTGCCTAACTAGGGCACTCCGTCCTTTTAAAGGTCGCACAATATATAGGCGCTGGCACTCACGGGATTTTGTTTATTTATTCCACAAAAACAGTTTTACAAAAAATTTGTTCGGAACCAATTTTAAGCAAGGAAGGACCACAATTGACTTCTTAGCAGAAATTGAATTCTGAATCATAACGAATTAAACCGCCGTGCGAAACACGGTGCCTAGGATATGTTCATTCGGGAAAGTTTCGAAAATACTTTCGAGCGTATCAAAATTAATATTATGATTTGCTTTTTCTAAGCTCTTATACTTGCTGAGAGAAATTTCCAGAGCCTCTGCACTCTGCTCTTGAGTTTTGCCATCCCGCTCACGAATGAAGTAAAGGCAGATCGCTAGCTTTTGCTTGCTATTGAGATTTAACTTCGCCAAAACATAGTTTAAATTATCAGAAACCTTTTCCACTTCGTACCCAATGATTTTACTTTTGTCCGCTTTAGCGACAAATTTAAAAATGCTCTCACGACCAGTGCGAGTTTGAGTGTTTGGAACATTACTTTCAAAGTAGATGTACATTAAGTCACTTTCGGGTAAGTATTTAAGATTCATTTTTGAACTCCTACTTTTTTGAGTACAATTCCGTTCCGGTTTTCATAAAGTCAGCATCATAGGCCGTGACTATTTTTCTATTTCTAGTTGGCCTGCCATAGAGCTAACTTTCTCTACCAGAGTATTAGCCATGCCTGAATCCTTACAATCATTTTAAGTGGACCTTCATAAATAGTCAATATATTAACCATAGACATCATATTAACCATTTAAATTTAGTAATTTTGAACTGCGGTCAGATTATGACCCACACTTGTTTCATCAACAGTTTCACGAGAATTCACAAGTTAGACCAACATCAGAGCGTCGACCTTAGTTTCCCTTGTCTGAAAATCGGACACATCGAAAATCATGGCTACCTCACCCTCTCTAACCGAGGGCTTTCATATTTATGTCCGATGCCTCACTTCGATAACCGTTTTAAACTGAGCTATTTCATCGATAAGCCGAGAGGTCTCCATGATGCTGCTTGAATCCAAATTTGCATCCCACTCGTCTAATAAAATAATCTTGGCCTTTGTTGTGTTTAGGAGCTCATTGAGATGAAATCTCATCCTCTGCCCTGTTGATTTTTTATCGTCACAATCTTGAAAAACCAAATTGCTTTGGTGAGGCAAATAGCATGAATCCTCACCCAATTCATTTTTAAGCCAATACAGAAGAGTGGACTTTCCCGCTCCGTTATCGCCTCGGAGGGTCAAACGCTGGCCATGTCCTTTGATCAGCTCCAGAATATCACCAGGACTGCCAAAATCAGCTGGAACCTGATCCACGCTGATTTTAGTCATGTTGATCCGTTCGTTAAGATCGTGAGGCTGCGGCGCTCTCATTTCATTTAACAAATAGCTCCACCGACCGGAATAACCATAGGAGCTTCTCAATAAAAACACGAGAGTGGTTGTTACGTTCAGCAAACCAAAAATTCTTGGAAAAAGAACAACAAAGGGAACGAGCTCTTGGGGGTGATTTGATTTCTCAAAAGAATAAAATAGGATCAGTCCCACTGTGGGAATAAATCCCAACATTGAAATGAAGGTTGAAGTCACCTCTTGCGAATGGCAAAACTCCATCGTCTTTGCTTTTAATTGAAACTTTCTGGCTTCAAAGATATTTTGCCAATGATAAAAATTGATGCCATTGCCTATGGTCAGGTTGTCCCACAGAATAGACAACCAAGAGCTTAAAACTGTTTTTTCTTTTTCATATTCCGAAGCAATTTTTTGATTCTTATTTTTAGTCAACAATGTACCGACAATCAAGATCAAGGCTCCGGCGATAAAGGAAAAGAATATTTTAATATCAAAGAGAGTGCTAATAATGATCAGGTTCAAAACAACGTTTAGTCCCGTCGAGAACAAATCAAAAATAAGTCGATTGGTTTCTGAAATCAGCTGAGGTGCTTCCTTTGTCACAAGGGAGCTCTGCGTTTGCTTGCGCTCTTTGTTGTTCCACAAATCTATGCGATCCTTCCATAGTAGGATATATTTCCTCCAAAAGGTGCTCTGACTGTGAATCTCCCATTTTTTCAGCAAACCTAACGAAAGGGCTCCCGGAAGGTACGGAAACAAGAGCGAAAAGGAAAACAACAATAAATTCGAACTGTCAAAATGGCCTAACTGAAGATTCCGCGAAAATCTTGTCAGCCAAACAGATGACGATGCAACCACAGCTTGCTGCACAAGCAAGCACAAAAGGATGAACCAGAAATACGAAAAGCGGTTGATAGAGAATATCTCAACAAATCTATTCAAATGAAGGTTTTCTTTTTTCACAAAAATTATCCGATATGAAGTGAGTCAGTAGTTTTTTTCGGTGAGCGTCCATGGAGGGTTTCAGCTTGGTCCGTAACGTGCTTTTCGAGCAAGTCCCAGCCAGCCTGCGAACCCCCTTTGCACCCTATTACAAAATTCATGCCGCGGAGCTATCTTATTAGAATGAAGCTGAGCTGATGTTTTTTTAATTATTCTTAGATTGAAGTCTAAATTCCTGGAAAATGAATTTCCTGAAGGACAGATGCGGAAGGTATTCCCGATATTGAACCCCCAAAATAGAGGTCCTTTATAAATTATTGCTTTTTGAAAATGAGATTTTTAACTTACAAAGGTGATTCACTAAAAAGTGCTTGAGGCATGGGGTTCCAATTAGGAAGGAGACCAGTGCTGAGCTGCCCAGCGGCTCTGCGCCTCTCCCCAGCACGAAACAGCACGCCTCTCAAATCCTAAACCTTCTTAAACTTCAACGCCAAATCAGCTTTGGCACTCTCAATCGCTGATTCAAGAACCAACTCAAACAATTCTTCGGGGGATATACTATACATCTGGGCAATCTTTTTGATGGCACTAATGGGTGGCGAGGAAAGGCCACGTTCCCAGTTCGAAATAAACTGTGGGGTTTTATAACCAAGCTCCTCGGCCACTTGTGTTTGCGAGAGGCCAGAAATATTTCGTTTCTCTTTGAGGGACTTTGCCAGTAAATTCTTTTTAGTTGCCATAAATATCTCCAAGTCGGTCCTTAAAGGATATTATATTTTTATATAATTCACAGCTAGAAATTTAAATTAAGCCCCCCCTAAAGCCCCCCGAACTAGAAAATCAAGAATCTAGTCTGAGATAGCCAAGCCCCTCCCATTGAATTCAGCATTTTAGCTTGAGTAACTGTGCTTATTTTTTTCTTAGACATATGTCGTGAAGGCCTTGCACGAGGGATTGCAGCGGGGGTTTTTTTAAAAAACGCAAATTTTGCCATTGGTCGAATTCAAATTGATTGGAGATAGCACAAAGATGATGAAATTCCACTGATATATAAAAATAAAAAAAGGGCGACTCTCAAAACAGAAAGGCCCCCTCTTTGCATTAGACTACTGAATATTTTTAGTGCGACACATGGAACTGGGCCATGCTCTCATCCAATTTCTCGGGCTTATTCCAGTAATTAAACTGAGGTTTGAATTCTTTCAGACCGATTCCTCCCACAGACAAGAGGTGAAAGATCGGATTGAAGGCATCCCCGGGGTAAAAGGCAGAAGCATTTTTTAGCAAGATATTCTCTCCACTGCGCTCATAGCAAACGATGCCGGGAATATTTTTTTCACCCGAAATGATCGATTGCTCCGAGATGTACTCGTTATTGCTGTGTGACACCATTCTAAAGTCCCAGTGCCGAGAAAGTGCAAAAGTTCTCTGCGCCTGAGGCAAATCTCCAGAAACTAACACCACCGAAAATTCGCTCTCAAGGTAAGGCAGTGCTGCATTGATTATATCACCCCAAGCCGTGCACCACCGGCAGCTTTGCCCCATATTGTGAATAACCAACATTTTGTCTTTGCCAGCAAAGCAATCCATCAAAGAGGTCTTCCCACCCAAAGTTTGCAGCTGATAGTTTTTAACTTTGGTCGCCTTATTATTTTTGCGAAGCATCTCAAGCCGCACAGTTTGCTCCCAAATCTCTTTTTCCAATTGTCTAATTTCACCAGAGCTCATAAATATTCCTCCTCTATTGAGTACAATAACCATCTGAGCAGAGCCAAAAATCGAACTCAAATATAAACCGATTTAAAAAGATCAAAGTGCTAAAAAACAAATCAAAGAAAACCACCTCGCAAACCCAAGAACTTTGGCCTCAAGCGCACGATGCGCTTGAGGAAGGCCGCTCAGGATGGCCAGAAAGTGCAACACCAAAAGCAGCTGTATAAAAAACCCAAAAAGAGCAATCCAAGCCCCCATCCCCTCATTAACCATTGCCTTTCCCCCCATTTCAATTCATAGCTTTGTCATAAACAAGGATCCCCAAATGCTCATAAAAACAAATCAAGCCCTCTTAGATCATGAGCCCCCCAACAAAACTCCAAATCCTCTAAAACAAAAAACCACCCCAGCACTCCACTATCAAAGCTTCCACTTCATTCTCACCTTCATTTTACAACTCCTCGTCTCCGGCCTTCCTCTCCCCTCCCACGCAGAAAGCCAGAAATCTTCAGCACAAGATGAATCTTTTCTTTCCCACTCCTTACCAGCCCAATCAGGAACAAAATGGCTCGTCAGGTACCGAGTCATTTTCCCCAAAAACTATCAGCCGCAACAAATTCATAGCGTGGTTTATTTTTTACATGGCCGCGGGGGAAATCGCTTTAACCTTGAAGAGTTGGGCGTCTTGCAAAAATTAGACAGCCTGGTTGAAAAACACGGCAAAGTCCCATTCATAATCATCGCTCCGGAATGCAACAGTTGCTATTGGATGAATGCAGCCCTCATTGATGAACGCTGGGGGGATGTGGTCACACAGGATCTGATTGAGGATGTTGAAAAGAAATTTCTGGTCTATCACCAGCCGCAAGGAAGACTCTTGGCAGGGATTTCTATGGGTGGACATGGCGCCCTGCAATTGGTCTTAAACTATCCTCTGGTCTTTGGGGCCGTGGCCGCACACAGCCCTGTCTTTCGAACCCAAGAAGAGGCCACCCGTGATTTTTCCAACCAGTTTGGAACCGGCGACCTCTTTCAACAGCGAGATCCCTTTTCTTTGCTGCTTTTCAAAAACAAACACTTAAATATTCCCGTATGGTTGGATATTGGCGGCAGTGATTTTTCCTTTCGCAATACGCAAAATTTTGCAAATCTAATTCAAAAGCTAGGCTTCCAAGGTGAGCTGCATATTGGTGAAGATCCAATAGGTGCTCACAGCACCGGCTACTGGAGCTATCATCTGGGCACCTATTTAGAATGGTATTGGAATCAACTTTCAAAAAGTTGCATCGTGGGATGCGCCATTGAAAGTCCATGATGGCGAATGCGAGCTAAGATATTGGTGATCACCTCATCACCCGTGCGGTAGCGCATTCCATAGTCTTTCAATGAATAAAATATTTTAATGGTGATCCAGGAATCCGTGATTTCAGTGATCAGCGTCCTGGGTGCTGGATCATTCAAGATGCCTGGCGTATTTTGTAGACCTTCTAGCAAGGCCATTTTTGCAACCTCAGTAGAGACATCAAAGCGAAAACGAAAAGTTTGATTCAATCTTGCCGGTTTTTGCAGATGCGAAAAATTAATAAACTGGCTTTGTGCGATCATCCGATTAGGAATTAATATCAACTCATCCGCAAAGCCCATCAAAGTTGTGGCGCGCCAGTTGATCTCTTGCACCTGACCCGTCCATTTTTCTTGACCCAAATGAATTTCAATCCAGTCGCCAATATTAAAAAGGCGATCAAATTGAAAGGCGACTCCCGAAAATAAGTTCCCCAAAGTGTCTTGAAGGGCCAGCCCCAGAACCAATGAAAAAACGGCGGAAGTGGCCAACACGGCGGCCAACTGAATTTCAAAAACCTCTGCCGCAATCCAACTGATAATGACTAAACTAAAAAGCAAAGTGAAAATATTTGCGATCAACCGAGGAACACCAACGCTCATGTTGGCGAGAAACAGATAAATGTAGATAAAAATTTGCGCAAGCTTCACCACCATCACTGCGCCTAAAAACAACGCCAGCAGAGCGACATAGCTGCTTAAATTGGGAGCCAGATTTTGAAAGTGCATGATCCAATAGCTACCGGCCAGTGCCCCTGTTATCAAAATATACAAAAAAACAATTTTGAAGCGAGCCTGCAAATTGGCGTGGCGTTTTTCGGAAATTTTTTTAAGAAAAATTTTATAAAACAAGAAACTTATAGTCAGTAAAACGCCAAATAGAATAAAGGCTTCAGTTTCAATTAAATGCTGTATTCTTTCCACCGGTATAAATTGATCACTCATTCGCATAGCTCCTTATGAAAAAATACTGAGACTTAAAGTTTTGGCAAACTCTTTAATGGCTCGCTCAGCCCTGATCGAGTGGCCATGATGATCTATCAGGGGTGAGTAGGCTGCAATTCCCATCTTCCCGGGAACCACGGCAATAAGGCCCCCGCTGACGCCGCTCTTCGCGGGCACCCCAACCGAGTAGGCCCAATCCCCTGCCGTGTCGTACATTCCACATGTGAACATCAGACTTAAAATATCACGATTAAAATCAGTGCTATAAATTCGTTCTGAAGTGAGGGGCTGAACACCACCATTGGCTAAGGTTGCTGCCATTTGCGCCAAATTTCTTGTGTCGACCAAAATCGAACACTGTTTGAAATACAGATCTAGAAGCTCTTCAATCGAACGCTCGGACTTTTCTTCGATGATGTCAAAATTAGCTAACAGATGAGTGATCGCGCGATTGCGATGGGCGGTTGATTTTTCTGATAAAAAAACTTGCTCATCGATTTTCAGCGGTTTGCCACTCAATCTTTCAAAAAGACTCAAAACTTTGCTCAGGCGTGTATCGATGTTCTTGCCATCAATGAGACTGCAAATTGCAATCGCTCCTGAATTGATCATGGGATTGTACGGACGGTGCGAACTTTTTTCTAACTCAATAATTGAATTGAAGGCTTCCCCCGTGGGTTCAACGCCGACTTTGCTTAAAATCTTTTCTTTGCCTCGCAACTCGAGGGCCAGCCCATACACAAAGGGTTTGGAAATGGATTGCAGAGTAAAAGGCTGCTCAAAATTTCCAACCTCAAAAGTTTGACCGTCAACGGTCACCACCGAGAGTGCAAAGTGATCTTTGTTCGCCTTTGCGAGCTCTGGAATATAATTGGCGGTGCTTCCCTCAGAACAAGCGAGGTGTTTCTGGTGCAGATGATTTAAAAGTTTATTGATGTCATTTGAATTCAAAGAGAGCTTCCTTGTTTTTTTTCACCTTATGCAGTGCCGAGACCGCATTTTTCAGAAATTAGATCACTTTTTATTTGAATTGAGTACAAAAAATTCACTTCACAAATGTTTGTGAAGCCACCGCACTTAAAATGAAGGATTGTCTTGAACTGCCATCCCCCCTTCTATAGAGTTTTAGAGATCCCCCATGGCCGAGAAAAAAGTAGGTTGATATGAATACAAAAAAAATAGCTCTCACTCAGACTGTTCAAAAAGGAGGTTGTGCTGCGAAAGTAGCGGCCTCAGAACTTCGGCGCATTTTGCAGCAGGTGAAATTCCCCACCGCGCATCCGGCTTTACTGGTTGATGGTGGACTCTTTGATGATGCCGCTATTTATAAAGTGAGCGAAGACTTAGCTTTAGTGCAGACTCTGGATTTTTTTACTCCTATTGTTGATACTCCCAAACTTTTTGGACAAATTGCCGCAGCCAATGCGCTGAGTGATGTCTATGCCATGGGCGGTCAACCAAAAACAGCCCTGGGAATTTTAGCCTTTCCCATCGCGACCATGCCCGAAGAGGTTATCGTCGATGTGATGCAAGGAGCGAGCGATAAAATTGCCGAGGCAGAAGCAAACTTTGTTGGCGGCCACTCGATCGATGACGACACCTTGAAATTTGGCCTCTCTGTCACTGGATTTGTTCATCCTCAATTTATTTGGTCCAATGCGGGCGCTAAAGCCGGTGATCATTTGATTCTGACCAAGCCCCTGGGCACAGGAACCATGACGGCGGCACTCAAACGCCAAGAAGCCAGCGAAGACGATATCATGGAGGCTTTGCTCAGTATGGCGAGCTTGAACAATGTTGTGCAATTTTTAAATCCATTGCTGAAGGCCCACGTTCATGCGGCCACTGATATTACCGGCTTTGGACTTTCAGGCCACTCTATGCAGTTGGCCCTAGCCAGTCAGGTCACTTTAAAAATAGCAGTGGATTCACTGCCTGTCTTTAAAAAGACTTTTGAATGCCTGGAAAAAGGTTACCTCACTAAGGCCCACAGAACGAATGCAGCTTATACGGAACAACACACGGACTCTTTGAAAATAGATGCTTTAAAAAAACTTTTGCTTCATGATCCTCAGACCAGTGGCGGCCTGCTTTTGAGTGTCTCTGCGGATGTCAGTTCGGAAATTGTTCAAGTCTTAAAAAATAAGTTCCCTGCCACTCGGGTCATCGGCCAAGTGATTGAACGTCAAGAAAAAGCGGTGATGTTTGAGTAATGCAAAGATCCAAAACATCACGACTGAAGATTTAAAGCCTTTATTTTTAAAGGGCACTGCCTTCATCGATGTGCGCGCGCCGGTCGAGTTCAAACAAGGAAGCCTGCCTGGGGCCGTGAACCTTCCCATTATCAATGACGAAGAGCGAGCCTTGATTGGAACTCTCTATAAAAAAGAAGGGCAAGAGGCGGCGGTCCGCCTGGGACACCAGCTTGTCTCTGGAGCACTGAAGCAAGAGCGCCTTGAAGCTTGGCAAAATTTTATTTTAAAAAATCCAGAAACGGTTCTTTACTGTTTTCGTGGTGGCAAGAGGTCCCAGTTCACTCAACAGTGGCTTCGAGAAATTGGCCTTGATCGCCCCCTGATTGTTGGCGGCTACAAAAAATCTAGGTTTTTTTTATCTGAGACTCTGGCTGCTTTTGCTCAGAAACAAAATCTTTTGCCCTTAACCGGCCCCACGGGCAGTGGGAAGACACGATTTATCAAAGAACTCCACACCCTCTACCCCACCATTGACCTTGAGGATTTAGCCCAGCACCGGGGGTCCGCCTTTGGACAAATGACAACTCCACAACCAAGTCAGGTTGATTTTGAAAATCGCCTCTCCGTGGAGCTGATCAAAACGGACTCTAGAAATGTCAAGGGTGCAAAAATCCTGGTTGAAGATGAAAGCCGCTTGATTGGCAGAATTTGTATTCCGGATTCTTTTTTTAATGACCTCAGAAGCAGTTCGGTCCTTTGGTTGATTGTTCCCTTTGAAGAGCGAGTT
Source organism: Pseudobdellovibrionaceae bacterium (assembly GCA_947449255.1). Taxonomy (GTDB): domain Bacteria; phylum Bdellovibrionota; class Bdellovibrionia; order Bdellovibrionales; family Bdellovibrionaceae; genus Bdellovibrio. The sequence goes on along the minus strand of CANFQX010000003.1, from coordinate 34,726 downwards.
GAAAATATTTTCCAGGAATATATTCTTGAAACGGCCATTGGCGCTGCAAACTTGGTTCGCTCTCAAACCATGAGTCTGGGCGGGGTCCTTTCAGAGCCGCCAATTTCAATGAATTTAGCCCTCGAAGTTTTTGCAAAATATAAGAAATCCATCTTGGCTATTCAAAAAAAATTAGGTGGGCTTAGAACCCAGGAAATTTTATCTGATTTGTTAGCTTCTGAAAAAAGTTTTTTAGAAGCCAATGAACTTCAAGGAAATAAGAACTGGATAGAGAAGTTGCTAAGGTACTATTACGACCCTTTGTATGCAAATTCCCTGACAGCGCGAAATGTGAAGATTGCTTATAAGGGGACCCACGACGAAGTGAGAGCTTATCTAACTCAATAGGGAGAGCAAATCAGGTCTGGAAAATTATCATGAGTTCCCCTCGTGAATTCTTCAGCCGCTATTTTTTGGCAAAGCCTGGCCATTTTGAGACAGATCAAAGGTCTGATCAATCCATCGTCGAAACCAGCTGAAAGTCTTTTTCGTTTACCGATTGGATTCCTCGACATCGGTCCCATTTTGCCTCACATCCTTCGGAGTGGTTGCGAAGCCACAATGGATCCATTAATCTTACCCAAGAAACAATATTTGAATTATTTTAAGCACCGGAAAAATGGAGTTATTTTTTGTATGAAAACAGTTATGGTAGTTGATGACTCCTCAGCACTTCGATCTCAAGTTAAAAATTATTTCGATCTCTTAGGATTCAATGTCATACAGGCGACTGATGGTGAAGATGCTCTTGAAAAAATTAAAAGCTCTCCAGATATTTCTCTTTTTATGGTTGATATCAATATGCCAAAAATCAATGGCTTGAAATTTTGCGAGTTACTCAAAGAAAAAAAGATCTATTCAAAATCAGTGATCTTTATGCTCACTACGGAATCAAGCATTGAACTCATCGATAGAGCTCGACCCCTTGGCGTTAAAGCCTGGATCCTTAAACCTTTTGAGCCCGGCCCCTTATCCAAAGCCCTTGATCTTGTTGGATTAAACAACGGTCAAAATATTTAAATAGCCAATAACTTAGACAGACCCATCCAAATTTAAAAATGAAGAATCTGAAATTGAACTTCGTAGCCTCAGATTCTTCACAGTTGTGAATTTTAATTCGACTAATAATAAAAAACTCTAAAGAGATGCAAAACTCTCTGGCTTTTGTTTGAATCCAACATCTTTTGCTTTCAGATTCAACTGATTGATAAAAGTGGACACCTGTTTTTTGATATCACCCTTTTCAAAATCCTTCTTACTTAAAGCCAACTGAGCACGAGAACTCCTTCCACAGGCTTCTCTCATTTTAGCAAAAAACTTCTCTCGGCCTGACTCCCCACCCTGGGTCATCAAAAACGCAACCTCTTTCAAGTCTTTTTTGTAAACCTCTAAAAACTTGCGCACAGGAATAGCAGGCAACCCACCCCACGCCGGTCCTCCAACAATAACAAGATCATATTTTTTAAAATCACTTTGATCGATAGATATTTTAATGTCTTTCGCAAAAAGCGTGTGAAAAAGGGCCTTCTGAAAGCCAAGAATGCCAAGGGGATAGCTCGGCGTCGACTTTATCTCTTTCATCTCACAGCTCAGCTGCTTTGCAACCTCTTCAGCCACTTTACGACTCGCACCAGTCCTTGAATAATAAACTACGAGAATTTTTTTTCCATCCATTGAAGACTCCTCTGAAAAATATTTTGTAATACCAATATACTCTATATTTTTGAGGAGTTTGATCTGACTTATAACATAGAAAAAGCAGAAAATTAAAAATCCAAAATACCCGAAACTTCGCCCTCAAGCGCACGATGCGCTTGAGGAAGGCCGCCCAGGAAGGCCAGGCAAACTAACACCCGAGAGCAGCTGCAAGAAAAAACCATGAAGACCTCAGCTGACGAGTGTCACTAAATTAAAACTGAGCCGCATAAAACATGGCAAGCCACAGAATTACAAACAATCCACTCAATCAAAAAAAGCCTAAAACAAAGCCGACGACTCCACAATCACCCCATCCTCACCAACAGACAAAACTAAATCCTTCATTTTCGCGGCCAAGACCTTACTGACAACCGCGGGATTCTGAATGTCCTTCAATTCATCTTCATTCATAGTCCCTGACTCCTGTCCCAATAAGAACACGTCGCCAAACGCAGATCTGTTATTTTTGGTGTCAACGCCAATGAGAATCAACTTATAGGAACAACTCAACAAATGAAATCCCGGCAGACCTATTTCAACAAGAGATCCAGCTCTGACCTTTAAACTGAACTGTCCTGCTGATTCTTCATGCAAAAAAGTTTGCGGGTAGCGAACGGATTTTTTGCGACTTCCTCTGAAATCAAAATGGCAACTCATCACAGCCTGGGCATCTGTTAACTTCAAACTGCCTGTCAAAACTTGGCCATCCACCGGTGCCGACTTGAAATGGACATTTTCAGCCCAAGCTGAATTTCCAAAAAAAACAAAAAGTACACTTGCGACATTTAATAATTTTCTTAAGGACTTCATAGGACCCACTTTTGATGAAATTAAAAGATTAGAGCATCTCCAAGTAAACGCTAGCTTTAATCAATAAGGCTTTCAAAAGAATATTTTTAAATTTTCCAAATGCCAACATAATCCTGTCAGAGTCTTAACAATAGTCCACGGAATTCTTTGCTATGCTTTTGAAGGTTACATCGTTGGGGGAAAAGTTCATGATTAGTAGATTTTCACAAAGCATACAAAACTACTATCAATTGCGATCCTTTAACCTTTATAAATTCAAAGCTAAAATTCAAATTCAAAATGACTTGGGACCTTATCAAATCAGCACCGCAAATACGATTGAGGAGCTCAAAGAGGCCTTTGCCTTGCGCTTTTCGGTTTTTCACCGAGAGTTTGTCGGTAAATCCTCACTGTGGGGAATGGACGTGGATGACTTTGACTTTGATTGCGACCACATTGTTATTAAAGAAAAACGCTCAAACAAGATTGTCGGCACCTATCGATTGAGATGTTCAGCCTTGACCAATAAATTCTATTTTTCAAAACAGTTTGAATTGGCTGCGATTTTACAACATCCCGGTGTCAAAGTTGAAATTGGCCGAGCTTGCATCCACAAGGATTACCGTCAAGGAATTGTCATGTCCCTGCTGTGGAAAGGGATCGCTGATTATGTGGCTGCATCTGATGCAAATCTGGTTTTTGGATGTGCTAGCATAAACTCGGATGATCCTCGAGATGCCGCCTTGCTGACTCAATACTTTGACGAGCAAGGACGAATCAACCGGGGCTTCATGGCCCAACCAACACCTGTGCACACGATGCCCTTTTTATCATTTTATAGGGAAGAACTTCGCGGCTCTCTCACGGAGACTCAGAGAGAGACTGCGAGGGACTTGCTTCCCCAACTCTGCAAATCCATATTGAACACGGGGGCTTTTATTGGCGGAGAACCCTCCTGGGATCCTGATTTTCGCTGTCTTGATTTTCTGACCATTCTGCATCGCGAAGACCTTAACAGGAGCCTCTGGAAGCGCCCATTTGGAGCCATTTTATAGTTTTTTAATTTGATCTAGTAAAATGAAGCTTCCCATGATCAAAACAAAATAGCCAAAAATGGACTTTAATTTGCCTTCAGAAACTTTCTTGGACAAAAAAGATCCAACGAACAGTCCAAGCAGGGACACAGCAAGGATTGAGAGTAAAAGTTGCCAATCGACCACTAGACCCTCTGCCAAAGAGACTGAAAACCCGAACAAAGAGTTGGCGGCAATAATCAACAATGAAGTCCCAATGGCTTTTCTCATGTTGAGGCCCACAATATTCACCAGGGCGGGAACAATTAAAAAGCCACCACCTGCCCCGACAAATCCAGTGACTCCACCGACTAAGAATCCTTGCCCAGAGACGGCAAGGAAGTTGATTTCTTTAGCCCCTTGAGCGGCGACTTGTTCAGGAGAAGTCATTTTTACTTTTTTTGTTCTAATCATCGCTAGGCTCGCAAGCAGCATAAGAATCGCAAAGAACCCCATCACCAGCAAAGGCTTGGTCAAAACAAATCCATGAGTTGAAAAAATTTGATCGGGAATCCTGGGCAACAGAACTGTCTTTGTTAAAAAAACTCCCAGAAAACTGGGGATTGCAAAAATAATTCCTATTTTAAGTTCCACTTCTTTACGCCAAAAAGCCAAAAGGCTTCCCACTAGGGCTGTGCTCCCCACCACAAAAAGTGAAAGTGAGGTGGCGATCAGCGGGTTGATTGCAAAAAGATAAACCAAGATTGGAACCGTCAGTATAGAGCCGCCTCCGCCAATTAGGCCGAGCGAAAGTCCCATAAAAACGGCAGCCATATATCCAAGGATTTCCATTTCAAACTCATCTCTTAATTTTAAGTTTTTTATCCATTAGGTTAAACAGCAACATACCAATCAACATGCTGATCACAAAAATAAGTGGCCTACTTTCAAAGGAAGCCAATGAAGTGATTGCAGGTCCCGGGCAATAACCACCCAACCCCCAGCCGATTCCAAAAATAAATGCGCCAAGGACTAAAGCTGGTGTGATCTCTTTTTTTGAAGGAACCTGCCAGTCTATTGAAAACAGCGGCGACTTTCGGCGACGAATCACTTTGTACAAAACAAAATGCACTGAAATGGCGCCTATCATAACAAACATCAAAGAGGGATCCCAATTCCCAAAAACATCTAAGAATCCAACCACTTTTTGTGGCTGAGTCATTCCCGACAAGCCCAACCCCAAGGCAAATAAAAAGCCAACAAAAAGAGAAGCCAAGCTGTTTTTCATACTAAAACTCCCATTTTTCGAAACAAGGCCACAGCCAAAACGCCAGCAACAATGAACACAACCGTTGATACAATGGACCGCGAAGACATTCGACTGATTCCACAAACACCATGACCACTGGTGCATCCACTTCCCAAAATTGTGCCAAACCCAACAAAGAGTCCGGCAAGGACCGTGGTCCAAGTTTCAGTTTTGAGTTCATTGGTAAAAAAAGCAGGATTTATGAAATGAAGAGCAAGCCCTCCCAAAAAAAGGCCACCAATAAAAAAGACTCTCCACTGAGTATCTCCTTTAACCTTTGCCAGAGCGCCATTGATGATTCCACTGATTCCTGTCACTCGGCCATTCATTAACAGCATCAAAGAGACAGCGACTCCAATGATAACTCCGCCCAAAAGTGCATTGATCCAATCTTGATGCATTTTTAAAATCTCCCTTTTTCTATTAGAATTAATTTAAAAACAAAATGAACTAGGCTCGCTCGACGGGTTGATTTTTCTCATTCCATCGGATCATTCCGCCAACCATATTCATCGTGAACTTATAGCCCAAATTAACACTTTCAGCTGTTGCAAATCCAGAACGGCCTCCACTGCGGCAGACAAAAACGATTTCATCACTGCGGTTCCCTTGCTCAAGAAAGCTGGTTAAATCCGCACCGAGAGTGACAAGCTCAGCCCCTTGAATATGCCCATATTCGGCATTGAATTCATGAGGTCCACGCACATCAATGAGACGCACTTTTTTTGCCGTGACCGCCGGAAGGTGAGCTAAAACCTCTTCCACAGAAATCTCTGGTATGCCATCAACGATTTGTGGGTGTATGGATCTGGTTTCTTGCACGAGGCCACAAACCATGTTGGCAGGGACAGCTTCATGTATTTTCTTAGGATGAGCTAGTTTCAATTCAGACATGATTTTTTTAAATTCATCTTTGGAAATAGACTGATTCATTCGAGCATTAAATTTCTTTTCAAGCCCAATCGTTGAAGCCGTTTGCCCTCGATAATCATGTCCTGGGTATACAATGGTGTCGTCTGGCAAAATAAATAATTTCTGATGAACGCTATCATACAGTTTATCAGAAGATCCCTGTTGGAAGTCAGTTCTTCCACAACCTCGAATAAGCAACGCATCACCGGTAAAAAGCATTCCTTCAAATAAAAATGTTGAACAGGTGTTGGTGTGCCCAGGAGTCCCTAGGATCATAATTTTTTTGTCACCCAAAAAAAGCTCTTGACCATCCTCCAGGGGAATATCAATACATGCCACTTCAGCAGCACTGCCCACTGCTGTTTTTGCATGCGTGCGCTTACGAATTTCACCAGCTCCGGTGATATGATCTGCATGAATGTGGGTATCAAGAACATACTTGAGGTTGAGTCCCATCTCTTCGATCAGTTTTAGATCGCGATTTACAGTTTCTAAAACTGGATCGATGATGGCCGCTTCTTTGGTTTTTTTATCGGCAATAATATAGGTGTAGGTTGATGTTTCATTTTCAAACAGTTGTTGAAATAATATTTCGTTTTTCATAGCGAAGCCCTCTTAGATCAGAAGTTGTTTTCTGTTTTTAGCATATTGCCCTATTATATTGGCATAGAATAGTGCTCATCATTTATATGCCAGCACACAATTAAAAAATATTATTAAAGTTCAGATCTATCTTGCAGAGCAACAAGACCTTCTCGATTTAAGATTTCGATCGAGCGTCCCTGCTGTTTGATCAGCCCAGATTGCTCTAGCTCGGCCAAGGCTTTAATGATGGTTGAAACGGTGCTGGCACAGAAATTCGCTATTTCTTGCCTGGTCCAGTTGTGACCTGGATGAAGTTCTTTAAGATAAACCACCGCTTGAGCGGTGCGAACTAGAATCTGGTTCTCAAGAATCATCACTTGATGGTTTTCACAACGTCTGAGCTCTTTAGAAAGGACTCTGGCCACATCCATCAGCAGCTGAGGATGCTTTGCAATGGCCGAGATCACAAGACTCTTTGGCACTAACTTAAGCACTGTTGGCTCTAGTGCAACCGTAGAGCCATGATAGCCCTCGTCTGAGAAAAGAGCTCTATGCCCAAAAAACTGGCCTTCACGAAAAAAACGAAGGAGGTGCTCTTTCCCTGAAACTTGTCCGATCAACACCAATCCAACAAGTCCTTGCATGACAAAATAGATTCCCTTGGGCTGATCCCCTTGGCGATAGACCAAATCTCCGCGTTTAAATTCAGTGATCTGGGCTTGAGAATCAAATTGCTGCCTGACCTCACTCGGTAGTGAGGCCCATAAGTCCTTCCAGTCCACTACAGGTGTCTTTTCCAATTCTAAAAACGTTCTGCGCGGAATGGATAAGGATCAAAAATTGGTTTTTCATTCAAAATTAAATCACCGGCCAATTTGGCCGAGCCTGGTGCTGATTGCATGCCCAACATTTGATGACCCGCCGAAATGAATAAGTTTTTAAATCGCGGAGAAAAACCAACCACTGGCACACCATCAGGAGTGCAGGGCCTTAACCCACGCCAAAGTTCCAACACTTCGGGATTTTCAGGCATATCCAGGAATAATTTTGAACCTCTTAAAATTGCATTCACCCGATTAGAGGTGATGGAATAGTCTGTGGGACTCACCAACTCCAGTGTTCCTGCCAAGCGCAGACTGTTGCTTCGCGGAGTCACTGCAATTTTTCTTTCCACCAACATCAAGGGAATCTTAGGTTGTTTTTTAAGTGGCTTAACGATCAGCGAGTATCCTTTTCCACCAAGCACTGGAATATTCAACTTCAATTTTTTAGCCAATCCAGGAGACCAAGACCCTGTTGCTAAAACAATTTTGTCGGCCCGCATTGGTCCCCGCGTTGTATGGACTTCAACTATTTTATTTCCATCCGTCACAAAATCATAAACTTCGGTGTTTGAAAGAATTTGAACTCCATTTTTAATGGCGGCTTCGGCAATAGTTCTTGTCGCTGACAAAGGCTCTAAGTGAGCCTCTTTAGGGAAGTACACCCCGCCTTTTACGGATCCCACAATGGCGGGCTCTAATTTATGAACTTCGTCCTCGTTAAGAAGGCTTCCTGGAACGCCGTGAGTTTCAACAAGTCGTCTTTCATTTTCAGCAGCGGCCAGGCCAGCTTCTGTTTGACTCACCATCAGTAAACCATTTTTTTCATAATTAAACTGGTTGGGAAACTTGTCGTTGAGCTGAGAATAGGCCTCAAGACTGTATTTAGAAATTTCCACAAGAGAGTGAATCGACTGTTCCATCAATGATTTATTCATTGAACGCAAAAATCGCAAAAGCCATTTAAAGAGGTCTGGATTTAATGAGGGCTGAATGTACAGTGGACTTTCAGGATCCATCAACCAGCCAATGGATTTGAGTAGCATTCCAGGCATCGGCAGAGGCATCGCAAAACAAGGTGTCACCCAGCCGGCATTGCCGTAGGAGCAGCCAAAGCCAATTTCCCCTTTATCAATGACAGTGACGCGAGCCCCTCGTTGACTCAACTCATAAGCACAGGTGATGCCTATAATTCCGCCCCCAATAATTAATATGTCGTCTTTTTGTGTCATATATCTTACATCCTCTGATTTTCTATAAGTCCTATTCAACATCAATTGATAGTAAAATGCTAGCTCTAGCTTTTTACGATCCATTTTAATTTCAATTAAAAGCGTTCTTATTTGCTGCCCTTTAATTTGCGTGCTCTTCCCAACGAATTAAATTCTGTGGGTTTCAAAAAAATCTATCTCTTTTTTTGCACTTGCTGAATTTCATATTCACTTTCTTTTGTTCCACAAAGTGGAAAGCGCGGCAAGCGTTTGAAAAATTGTGCTCGAGCTGGCCATTCATTATTTGCTCCCATTGATTTGCACTCTTTAAGATACTTGCGACGCAGTGCTGGCGTCTTTCCTGAGCTAAATTTTTCAAAACATTGCAGTGCTGCTTCCGAAAGCGGGTTCTGGGACGCCCAATAAGACCGACTAATGAACTTACCTTTCGCATTTATCACTCCAAAGGGAGTTCCATCTTTTTTCATTTTCCTCTGGAACTCATCAAAGGCACAACCCGTGCAACCTTCCATCGTCAAAATTTCTTTGTAACTGACAGCACATCTCTGAGGCTTAAAACCCTGACTTCGCCATTTTCTGGTCGAAGTTGATCCCTCTAATTGATACATACAAACTGCCGGCGTTGTTGGCGCCATTTTATTGGGTTTAACTTTCACATCACAGGAGCTTTCGGGAAAGGCCGTCAATTCAAAAATCCAACCATGAAAAGCAACTTTTTGCATGAGGCTAAAATCATTATAACGAGGGCAATACTTATCAAAATCAGCAATACTTTTGACAAAGACTGAGTTCTCTTCATGAGTTTCAATATCACTCAAAATTAAGTTTGAAATCACTTTTGAAAAAGAGCCCACTTCACCATTTTGGTTTATAAAAAAACCTTGGCAATTTTTGGAAAACTCTTGAAATTTGGCTTTCAACCACTCAATAAGAACACAATCTTCGCTGGATTTATCGTCACATTTTATGGATTTATTCAAAACTTCGCGAAGTGCAGCCGCTTGGTATTTCAACGGCAACTGCACTGGTGCAAGTCCCTGACCTTCATTTTCGCAATTTGCACAATTGGAATTGAAACTGCCTTCAATTTGATCTGCCTGCAAAGCAGGACTAATTAAAAAAAGGAGGCTGAATACAAAACATGAAAAAGTCCATGACATCATTTTTGCACACCTTTTTTAGGGATCAAAATATAATGACAGGTCAACTTCTTGCCCGAAACAGTCAGAGTGTAGGTTATTTTTTTATCGCCAAATTCTATTTGATGAGACTTGATAGTCTTTTTTTTATGACAATCGCTGATGACTTCTTGCTTTAGATTCTTTGTCTCAATCTTATTATTAAAAGTGATAGTACACTGAGAGGGCTCAACCTCAGTGTACTGGTTGGTTTCCAAATGGGGAAAATTTAGAATTGAGCCAAACACTAGGGTCAAAGTCCCGGCTTCGTCCTCGATCAATTCGATGTCCAATTCCTCATTTTGACAAAAGTTTTCCCACAGCGAGTTCTTTGCTCCTTTTGAAACGACGGTGTCGTAGTGACCTTCGGTCAGGGAAAGAAGGGAAAGCACCTCTGCCTTTTTTCTGGCTTCCTTTTTGGGCCCTTCCGCAGCCTCAGCAAAATCACCGAGCAGCAAGACACTAAAAATGGAAGTCATTAAAAACAATGAAATACGAGAACTGACTGAGATGTTGGACTTCAATGAAACCACCCTGCTGTCAGGCCAGGATAGTGATAGATCTCTGATATATAAAATGAATTCGGATCAGACCTAGCCCAAGGTTGTAATCAAAGCTCGATTTTTTTTAATGGCAGACCTATCAATAACATAAAGGCAATCAGGGCTCCAAAGGCACCATAAAAAAATGTGAAGGCAGCCCCATAGTGATCCCAGATTAAACCGGCCAAGGTGCTTGCGATGATCGTGGCCAGTCCAGTGACGGTTCCCAAGAGACCCAGTGCTGTTGCTTTAAGATTTTGGGGGCATAAATCAACGGCCAGGGCTTTCCCAATCCCCTCCGTCGCCCCCATATAAAATCCATAGGCCAAAAACAGCACCCAATAATGCCAGACCTCTGATGAAAATCCAAATCCAACATAAACAAGGAAATAAATCATCAACCCGGAAGCCATCAATTTTTTGCGTGAAATTCGATCTGACAGCCATCCTAAATATGGACTCGATAGTGCATAGGTTAAGTTGAAGGCACAATACAGCAAGACCGTATGAATTGTTGATAAGCCAGAACTTTTTGCCTTCATAACAAGAAAAACATCACTCGAATTGGTCAGGGAAAAAAGCATCCAAGTCCCCAAATAAGATTTAAAAGAAAAGCTAAAATCCGCGAAGGACCAAGTTGATTGTGCTTTTAAAATTTTATCTTTTTTATCCGGTGCGTGGTCCATGGACTGAGAGCGAACCTCTTGAACGCTCATGGCCAGCACCACAGAAATTAAACCAGGAATGAGGGCCCAGAGATAAAGTTGGCGCAGCTCTGACGCTGATGTAGAAATTAAAGTGACCGTCAAAAGTGGTCCCACCGCCGCACCGAGGGTGTCCATTCCTCGATGCCATCCAAAGGCCGCCCCTCTGTTTTCTGGCGCAACCGCATCTGCTATGAGGGCATCTCTGGGTGCCGATCTCAAGCCTTTTCCCGTGCGATCAAGTCCCCGCGCTAAGAGCACATGAACCCAACTTGTTGATGCACCGATAAAGGGTTTTGAAATCGCTCCCAAGAAATAGCCTAACACCATGAAGGGTTTTCTTTTGGCAATTCGATCCGACAAACTTCCAGAATAAGTTTTAAGTAAACTTGCAATCGCTTCAGCGACTCCTTCAATCAGCCCCAGTGAAGCCATCGAAGCCCCGAGCACTGAGGTTAAAAAAATGGGTGTGATGGGATAAAGCATTTCACTGGCCACATCTGCAAAAAAAGAAACAGCTCCCAGTTTTTTGACGGTCGGGTTTAAGGCTTTTTTTTCTTGGGCGTCCATTTACCACTCCATATTCAATGTTAAACCCGCGCCCTCTACCTGACCTCTATTTAAAAAAACTAAGGGCTGAAATTGCCGATGATGCCTATAGCCTGCACGACCAAACAAGGCACCTATTGTAGCACCTGCCATGACATCACTCAGCCAATGGGCATTGTCAGCCAAGCGAGTCATCCCTGTAAAGGCACCCATGCACCAAAAAGGCAATCCCACTTTCCAACCATAGGACTCAGTCATGCTGGCGGCAATTGAAAAGGCGGCTTGTGTGTGACCTGACGGCATGGCTGTTTTTGTGGAGCTGTCGGGCCGCTCTCGGCCGATGGCAATTTTTGCGGCGTGGGTGACAATTCCTCCCAAAATCAAACCTTCCAAACCAGGAATTCCATTTTCACGATCAAAATAAGTTTGGCCTGCTAAAATCAAAACCTCCGGAACTCCTGACCCCCAATAATCACCGTACTGACTCAAGCCTGCAGATATTTGTTGATGGTCTTTCCAGTTGTCATGGGTCTGTTGATCAAAATGAAAAGCAACGAGCGTCAACGCCGAGCCCACTCCCAAGATCCAGAGTCCCGTCCGATCAAAGCTGTCTGAGATTGTAGATTTTGAATGATCCCAAACCGTGAGGTCCTTTGCCAAACATCTGAAATTGAAAAAGAGCGCAAAAAAAATAAAAAAGAACTTTTTGTGTTTAAGCCTCAAGATGCACTCCGTGATGACAATTTAAATGATCCTACCTGAATTTGCATCATGAGTGTATTGATTCAAAAGCCTGAGTTTTTCTACGCGGCGTGTGGCAAAAAGGTACGGCGTACCTTTTTACCTTTTAAATAAAGAAAAAGCTGATGAAGGAGGTTAGACCTACTAGACCTGAGCCGGCTCCCATATACAGGAAAAACTTTTTGCGGGTTAAGACGCCGATCGCAATCACGGCTATCGCCACTTGAAAAAAAGTGACAGCCATGGCCAATCGTTCGTGCCAGTGCAAAAATTTTTGACTGGCCTCTTCTTTTTCCTTGGCGATTTCTTGTATGCCCTCTTGTTCAGTTTTGTATTTTTCTATTTTTTCTTGGATTTTTTTTAATTTTTCAGGATTATTTTCGCCGGCGACCACATCGAGTCGAAATTCTTGAAGTGCACTTTTAATGCCTTTTGCTTGAAAATAAGACCATTGATCCGAGGATTTTATTTGCTCAATCATGGCTTCATTGGAGTAATGACCCGCTAGCAGTGCACAAATTGCTGCAAAGACAGCAATGAGCGCTGACAAAACGGCCCCCACATTGATTAAGCTAAAACCATTTTCAGAACCACCGTGAAGGGCTGCATGCTGAAGATGCTCTTGAGTCTGTTCGAGGGGCACTTCGATTTCAACCATGGTATTTGTGTCTCATTTCTGATTTTGAAAAGAAATTTATCTTCAAATAATTTTAGAGATATTTCGTTTTCACTGTCAACACATGGTCACCAAAAGAAATTACACCTGGATTTATTTTTGCGTGTCATGGATAATGACCTCAATCTAAATAAGAGGTCTAAAAGATGCAAATTTCTGCTAAATTACAAAACCTGCTTTTTGCTGGACTTGCTCTATGCGCTTTTTATTTTGGAAATTCACTCCATGAAAGCAACCACACCAAAAATCAGCCAAGGACTGTTGCCTCAACGGGCGATGTCCGATATTCAAAGTTTGTTCACTTTCAAAATCTTCATCTTTTGAGTTTCGACAAAGATAAAGCCTTTTATTTAGCCAATACGGAATCATATGCGGAGCTCTTCATTTCTAACGAGCTCCAGAGCCAAGATATGGTCCTGACACTTTCCTGCAATCTGCCCTTTCAATTGGCGCCAAAGTCATTGAATACGGTCATCTCTCAAAGAGATTTTACGGCGGCCAACCTCAATCACTTTGAATTCCACCTCAAAAGAAAAGAATCCATTGCGATTCTTTTTAGTGAAAAAATAAATTCTTGCGTTTTAAAATATGAAGACTCTAAAAATCCTTCTGTGAATTCAAGCCTTTCGTTAAAAGCAGAAATCGGTCAGTTTCCCTGGCTTGCCGAGCTGAATAGCTACCAAGACTCTTGTCGCTATGCTCCCCTCGGGGATTCTGATGGTGTCGATAAACTTTTTTATAGCCAGGCTTATCCTCAATTGAGTTGTATTCATACGATCCATGATTTTGAAACACTCGAAACGCCAGAATCTGGTTTTCTAGCTAAAACAGAGTTGCTCTTGGGAAAAAAAATCAGTCCTCATTTTATCACTGATCAAAATCCCTTTGCCGAGCTTGATTTTTCAAATGCACCAAAACTTAAAGCCATTTTTTTAGCCACTCTGGTTTACAGAGATGATTTTTACGGCACAGTGATGGCAAGACTTTTAAAACACCATGCTGACCACGGAATCTGATCTATATTGTGACCACAGGTTATATGCTTTTGGAAAAAGACAAAAATCTGCTCTTCACTCTGGCCTCACAAAACCCAAACATTCGCCTGCAGGAATATAAATATTTTGATACGGGCCACAGACTGACTAGACCTTTTCGGTTTATCGATAATAAGTACCGGGACATGCATATTAAATTGCTGATCACCCTTTCTGATAATGAAGAACGAAATTCAGTGATTTTTGGTGGTCGCAATATCCACGACGGATTTTTATTTAAAGTGAAGCCTGATTATTCTAAATACAGCAGCCTGATTCAATATGGTCAAGATGATGATTTTGTTCATTGGAATGATTTTGAAATGAAAGTCACATCAAAAGACATTGCAGAAGCGACCGCCTCGCATTTGCTGAAATTTTTAAATCGCGATACGGCCACGCAAAGTTTACTGGATTTTCAAGATCCGGCCGATAATAAATCTTCAGCAATGCCAACCTATGAAAATTCTTTCAGGCATTTTATTTCTGTGCCCTTCAATGATGACCATGCTTTGGAAAAACTCTATCTTTCATTGATTGATTCAGCCTCAAAAACAATCCATATCTCTAGCCCCTATCTGCGCCCGACTGATAAAATATTGCAAGCCCTCGAAAGAGCCGCAGCAAGAAATGTCGAAATCAAAATTCAAACTCGCATTGAATTGATTGGCGACACCCAAGCCTGGCTTTATGAAGAAGTGAACAAAGAGAGCATCAATAAATTGTATCAAAAAGTCAGCCTCTTTCAATGGAAAGAGAATTCAATTCTGCACTCGAAATTTATTTTAGTTGATGGAAAGTTGGGCTTTATAGGATCAGTGAATCTCAGTCGGCGAAGTTTTATTCAAGATATTGAAAATGGCTTTTTGATCCGCAGCGAACTTATTATAGGAAAAATGGAAGATCTATTTTCAACCTATTTGGCGAAATCAAAGAAAATCACCGAAGCAGAAAAACGCAAGTTTTTACCAAGCCTGCTCATTCAGATTTTAAAGAATCAGTTTTAGCTAGAAATTTATTTTTATATTAAAATAGCCCTCCCCATTATCAGGGAGAGCTAGCAAAATGCTTTTTCAATCATTTAATTAATTTGCCTGAGAGTCACAAAATTGAGCACTGACCTGAGTAATTGCACTGTCCATTTCACTCAACACTTTAACTCGATAACAGGTGCCTTCACCGCTGGGGTTTGTCGCGTCCGGCATTCTGACATAGCAGTAACTTCCAACTCGGCCCTGACAGTTCAACTCATTGGGCGCACCACCAGAGGATCCCATTGATATCGCAGGCTGTGCCTGTGCAGCCAACCCCAAAATCACTCCAAGACCAATAAGACAAGTTTGACGTAAGTTCATATTGCTTTTCCTTCCTCAATATAGAGACCATAAATTTAAAATGCATCAGTACACTGTTATTCTATGCAAGCATGCCAAGTCGCTTTAGGGGTCTAAAAGCGACCAAAGAATAGACAGTCTCATTTTCAAATCCTGGATCCTATTGAAATTTCAAGGAAAAATGCGTCCAAACCTAACGCTTAAAAAGAACACTTTTGGTCATTTTATTTAAGCTGTGATTGGATTGTTTTTTAGCTTTTTTTTTGCCGTTTGCGATTAAATAGGAAACCCAAAAGTGCCCTGAAGTTAGCAAAAGCTATACCGATTCTAAAGCTTCACGCAAAGCTGAGATAATTTCTGCAGAAACAACATTCAACCTCAATGATGAAATCGTGGAGAGAGGTGAAAGAATCGAAACCACAGGCTTGCCCCCACTCCATTCAGGAAGCACTCGGACTAACTGACCCTCAGAGATTTCATCGCGACAAAGAAATTGAGGGACGAGGGCAATTCCTGCACCTGCCACTGCAATTTTTAATAAACTTGAAATTTGATTGCACTGCACTTGAGACTTCACCTGCACCCGCACACTTTGTCTTTCTTTTTTGAGCAGCCACTCCTTGCTCATCGTGCTCGACGGCAAGGTCAAACATTCATGCTGCTCTAAATCCTTAGGTGTCAGAATTTTGGCCCTGGATTTCAGATAGAGAGGAGAAGCCACGGGTTGCATTTCAATCTCGCCGATTTTCCTCTGTTTGAGTCCACTTTGATCAAGACGCCCCACACGGATTGCAAAATCAAAACCCTCTTTAACCAGGTCGACCATTTCATTGGTGTATTTCAATTCAAATTCAAGCTTGGGGTATTTTAGACAAAGCTTGCCAATCACTGGAGCAATAATCTGTGTGCCTATATCCTCTGGAGCCGTCAGCTTGATTTTTCCAGAGATAATATTGTCTTTTCCAAAAAGAGATTTTTGTGCCTCTTCAAGAATTTGGATTGGCCCCAGACAAGTTTCATAAAAAACTCGACCGGCGGCCGTGAGGGACTGATTTCGTGTGGTCCTGATCAACAGTCTGGTGCCAGTCTCTTTCTCAAGACGAGACACAGCTTTGCTGATTGTTGATTTAGGAATTTTTAAAGCCTCTGCGGCTTTAGAAAAGCCACCGTATTGAATCACTTTGGTGAATAACCTTGTCAGTTCTATTTCCATGATTTTTCCTGCTTTTCGATTGTTTCCTAATAGAAACAATGTATTTCAAATAATGGATCTATTCAACAAACAAAAAATGCCCGATACTTTGATTGTCCACAAATGAAATTCAATAAACTAACAAAGGTATCAGAAAAGATATCTCAAGGAGAATTTTATGTTGAAGAAAATATTGAGCACTGAAAACTCTTACTCAGCCTTAGACCAAAAGATAAGTAAATAATCCTAATATGAATCGACGTCAGGTCATAAAAATATTGGGCACAACACTGGCTGCAAGTTCTTTTGCAGCCCTATTTTGGAGAAAGAGTATGCAAACTCCTCGAATGCCAGCTTTGTTTCTAGGTCATGGATCCCCGATGAATGCTCTGGAGCAAAATGACTTTACTCGCTCACTGTCAAACTTGGGCAAGGAGCTTCCAAGGCCACAGGCTATTTTGTGCATCTCGGCCCACTGGATGACCTCGGGAACTTGGGTCACGCACATGAAAAACCCAAAAACAATTCATGATTTTTATGGCTTCCCTCAGGAACTGTTCAATGTTCAATATGCGGCCCCCGGCTCACCGAAACTGGCAGAGCTTGTGGCCTCAACAATTTCACAGCCAAAAATTTTTTCTGATGAAGAAAAATGGGGCCTAGACCATGGCACCTGGTCTGTCTTAAGACATATGTACCCAAAGGCAGATATTCCCATCATTCAACTGAGCCTAGATATGACAAAGCCCATTGAATTTCATTGGGCCTTGGGAAAACAATTAAGCAACCTCAGAGATCAGGGCATCCTGATTGTAGGCAGCGGAAATGTGGTCCACAACCTTCGCATGATCAGTTGGAATGAAAACGCAAATCCACATCCTTGGGCCACCGAGTTTGATCAATGGATCAAAAAAAAAATAAATGCCCGAGATTTTAACGCCGTGGTTTTTGAGGCCACAAAATCTCAAGCAGGACAGCTCAGTATTCCAACCCCGGAACACTACTACCCTTTGCTTTATATTCTGGGTGCTTCAAGCCCAAGCGACCCAATCGAATATGTCTATGAAGGATTTCAGAATGCAGCCATCTCAATGAGAAGCATTCGTTTTGGATAGAATTTGAATTTAGGAGTGGAGAGCGTTTTAGATAGGATAAAAACTGTCAACGAATTCTTCGAATCTGACGGTATTCAAATT
The DNA here is from genome assembly GCA_947449255.1 of Pseudobdellovibrionaceae bacterium. Lineage (GTDB taxonomy): Bacteria > Bdellovibrionota > Bdellovibrionia > Bdellovibrionales > Bdellovibrionaceae > Bdellovibrio. Next base: position 17,182 of record CANFQX010000003.1, on the reverse strand, counting down.
CGAAATTGAAGTTGAAATTGTGATTGTGATTGCGATCACTCCATTGCCGATGCGGCAATAAAACCAAAAAAAAAGATGACCAGACAAATATCATTGAATTTAAATAAAACTAAGTACAAGTCAAATTGAGTTCAACCAAACAATAAAAGAACTTACAAAAAATAAACTTTGGCCTCAAGCGCACGATGCGCTTGAGGAAGGCTGCACAGGATGGCCAGATAATCAAAACACCCGAGGGCAGCTGCATAAAAGACTCCACCATCCCCAATTCAAAAAGCAAACTTTAGTTAAATAGAACTAAAGAACTAAAGAACTAAAGAACTAAAGAACTAAAGAACTAAAGAACTAAAGAACTAAAGAACCCCTCCCCCAAAAACCATCAAAAAAAACCCCAAAAAAATAAATAATGCTTGACGACATTTTCGCATCAATTAAAGGTCTAACAATAAGTCCTTCGACCAACAAACATTTAAAAAGTTCAACAACACCCCGAAACACCTCTCCACAGTCCTTTCCAAGAGAATAAAAAGAAACCAACACAACATCACTAACTTCCAAAAACCACGCAGAAAAAAACCCATGTTACAAGATAAGTGAAATTAAACCACCATTGAATACCAGCGAAAGGCAGCCCCTCAATGATTCAAGCCAGCTCCCTAAAAAAATTAACAAATCAAGAACTTGAATTGCGCTTAAAAGATCTTGCGATCAAAGAGCGTAAATTATTGCATGTCATCTTGGAGCACATCAAAGAGCTAGAAATCAGAAAACTCTATTTAGCTCGAGCTTACCCTTCAGTATTTGAGTACCTTGTGAAAGAGCTAGGCTACTCAACTTCAGCAGCGATGCGAAGACTTGAAGCGGCTCGACTCCTGCGTGATGTTCCAATTGTAGCTGAAAAAATTCAAGAGGGAGTCCTCAATTTATCTCAAATTTGTGAGCTGTCTCGTGCCTTAAAAGAAAAAGAAAAAATCAGCGGAGACAAAGTTTCCTGCACACTCAAAACTGAACTTGTGCAAGCGATCAGTGGGAAAACAACCCAAGAAACTCAAAAAGAATTAGCCGTGGTCTTGGACATTCCAATTCGAGAATTTGAAAAACAAAAGGTCCAGCAGGATCACTCACTTCGCATAGAAATAACACTAAATAAAGTTCAGGCTGAAAAGCTTCATCAATGTAAAAATTTAGCAGCACATCTATTAATGCAGAAATTTAATAGTGATAATTCATGGGCCACATTGTTTGAGGTCCTTGCCGATCAATATTTGAATAAAAAGAAAGTCGCTCCTTTAAAAAAGCAGACTCTTGCTGCTGGCAAGGACGAAGCAACAATAAATACTCAATTTACTTCAGCTACCCAAGAAAATAAAATGGGCGAGTCAAAGTCTTTTAGTTCTAAATCATCGGTCTCAAATAAAAACCTAAAAAAAACCTCAAAGACTAACTTTTATTCTTCTTCGTCTTCGTCTTCGTCTTCGGCATCGACTTCGGCATTGTCTTCTGCATCTTCTTCTGCTGCATCTTCTTCTGCTGCATCTTCTTCTGCTGCATCTTCTTCTGCTGTTCTTTTTTCTGCCCCTCTTTCTCCTTCTTTAAGCCAGAATCAGAATCAGAATCAGAATCAAATTCAAACCAAAAATCAAACCCAAAGTCGAATTCCAATTCAAAGTCAAAACCCAACAATTGCAAAACCGAGGGCTACAGAGATATCTCCAAAAACAGAATTGAATTCAAAATCAAATCCAATTGCCGATGCGGCAATTCAAAGTCGCATTTACAAGAAGATAACCCCTTTGCTGAGAAGGACAATTTTAATCCGCGATGAATGTTGTCAGTTCATAGATCCACAGACCCAAAAAAGATGTCTGTCGAAATTTGGGTTAGAAGTTGACCACAAGACGAGTCAATGGGCCGGAGGCCAACACAGGTCCTCAAACTTGCAGGCCCTTTGCAGAAAGCACAATATCCATAAATATCACTTAGAGTCTGGGGTTCAAGCCCTGTGATGTTACAAAATATGTTATTTATTCATCTGAATTATCAAGAAACAATAGACAGGTGATAAAAACTTCGACAGCTTGGCCTCCCGGGTTTTCGAGGAGACTTGGGGCCCTGTGCTCTAAATTAATAACCCAACCTAAAATCAATGGGTATTTAATCCGTTGGCCTTTTAAAATCTAGAAGAGGCACTTTAAAATCATAGAAAATATCGCGTAAAATAATAGCAAAGACCCTTTAAATTCATTAAACAGACCACTTAATCACTTACAGATAAAGTGGCACATTTCTAGCAGCCACTACCCATAATGGCTGTAAATAAACAAACTCACTTTTTTTTTAAATACTTGAAGTTCTTGATTCCCTTGTTTTTTGCTGTGGCAAATTTTGCACCAGCAGTGCATGCCGATACACTCACCTGCTCAAAGGTTTTTCTTACCTCTCAAAATTTAGAAACTCATGCGCAAACACTCAATCCAGAACTGGTCCGAAGTGTCATGGAATTGGCTGACAATGAGGAACTCTCTCAGCAGATCTACGACAATTATAGCGTGAACGACATCGCCACTGCGATCAATAAAAGGATTGCACAGCACGAACAAGAAGCGGGCCCTATTTTTACCCTCGAAAACGGCTATGTTCCCATAGACCTCAAATCTGAGACGGAAATTATTATGTTTTTTTGGAATAACAACTTTGATTCCATCCTGCGAAAAGGTTTTTTAAATCAGCATCAATCAGGAAAATCAAAGGGTTCCTTCAATCCTGATATGAGAGTGCGCATCGAAGACTCTTTCACCGGTCTTAAACTAGGGACATCTGAATCCACAGCGCAACTTCGACCGAAATATGCTTTTTTAAATATCTTGGGAACAGCCAACCTTCATGAAAAAAAATTTGATCCTACTCTTCAATACGGCAATATTGGTGCAGTCCTAAAAAACACGGTCAAAGAGCGCTCCACGTGGACCTCTGGCGACAGTCTGATTAACTATCGGCGCGGCCGAGCCTATGACCATGATGCGCAAACGGGACTCACGTTTCGAGGCACTTTTGAAAGAAACAGTCTGCCCAACTTTTCTTGGGATCATAATTATTACGAGGCCCAAATCTATGGTGAAGTTGACATGAATGATGTGGAGTATTTTCTGGTTAAAGAAAAGTATCTGGCAGGACCCTTAAAGGTTCTAAAAAAACCTATTTATCTTATTCAAGAGACTCATCGCAACAATCGACTTGTTTTTGAAAAAGGGAGATGTCTCTTCACTGGTGAAAAAACGCCACTGCTGAGTTTCGGATTCCACCCTCCCACAATGATCAAATCGGCAACAGATCTGTTTGATAAATTTATCAAATCCGCTGGAGCAAAAGAATCGACTTTGAGTCATTAAATTTAGGCGTCTTTCAGTTAATTTTCAACCTTGAGTCTGAGTGAATTTCCTATAACTGACAACGAACTTAAACTCATGGCTGCCGCCGCGATCATGGGGCTTAATAAAATTCCAAAATGGGGATACAAAACCCCCGCAGCGATAGGAATACCAAGAACATTATAGAAAAATGCAAAAAATAAATTTTGTCTGATGTTTTTAAAAGTTTTTTCACTTAAATCTTTTGCCTTTAAAATTCCCGTGAGGTCCCCATGAATGAGAGTGATTCCAGCACTCTTCATCGCCACATCGGTGCCAGTACCCATGGCAATTCCAACATGGGCTTGAGCAAGCGCTGGGGCATCATTGATTCCATCACCAGCCATGGCGACGATGTGTCCCTGTTTTTGTAATCTCTTGATGATATCGACTTTATCCTGTGGCAACACCTCCGCAAAAACTTGCTCAATTCCAGCCTTGCTGGCCACGGTTTGAGCGGTTTTTAAATGATCACCAGTCACCATAACAACCTGAATTTTTAATTGGCGAATTTTTTCCACGGCGGCAATTGTTGAATTTTTTAGGGGATCGATAAAACCTAGAAATCCGCTCAACACTTCATCCACCGAAAAAAACAGAATACTTTGGCCCTCTTCTCTAAGCCTATAAACTTGTTGAAGGTACGAATTGTCCGCCAACTCTATATTAAGAAATTGCATCAGTGCCTCATTGCCGACCGCAACAGATTGGTTGCGCACAAGACCCACAATCCCCTTCCCTGTCAGAGATTTAAAATTCTCCACAGTTGGCAAAACGATTTTATTATCTTTAGCAGCGGCTAAAATAGCTGCTGCTAAAGGATGTTCACTGGCCTGCTCTAGACCAGCAACGAGCGCTAGCAACTTTGCTGAGTCCGATTCCAGCGCAGAAATCTCTAAGAGATTGTTCTCAGATTTATTGCCAAAGATTTGAAAGCTCACCAATCGGGGCTGACCGACGGTGAGTGTTCCGGTCTTATCGAGGACAAGGGTGTCCATTTTCCTCATGAGCTCTATGGCTTCTGCATCTTTAAACAACACCCCCACACTTGCACCAAGTCCCGTGGCCACCATGATAGACATTGGAGTGGCCAATCCCAGGGCGCAGGGACAGGCCATAATCAAAACGGCCACGGAGTTCACCAGTGCTGTGGTCAGCTTTGGCTCCGGTCCAAAAACAATCCACACCACACCCGTTAAAACTGAAATAAAGATCACCGCGGGAACAAAATAAGCTGCAACCTGATCGACTAAATTTTGAATAGGAGCTCGACTCCTTTGCGCTTCCGTGACCATTTCAATGATTTGTGAAAGCAAGGTGTCTTTGCCAATTTTTTCTGCGCAAAGGATGATTGAACCCACTCCATTGATTGTGCCACCGACAACTTGAGAGCACGCTGATTTTTCAACAGGCATGGCTTCGCCAGTCACCATGGACTCGTCCACTGATGTTTGACCTGACAGCACAACACCATCAACGGGAATCTTTTCACCCGGGCGAACTCGCAGATGGTCATTGATGGCAATGGTTTCTAAAGGGACGTCTTCTTCTGTTCCATCTGATTTTATCCTTCGCGCCGTTTTCGGCGCCAGACCAAGCATAGATGTAATCGCACTCTTGGTTCGACTTCGAGCTTTCAATTCCAACATCTGACCCAGCAAAACCAGAGTCACGATGACTGACGCCGCTTCAAAATATAAACTCACATCGCCTGTCATTGGGTCTTGGAACAGGTCCGTTCTTCCCCTTGAAAAAATCAGCGCAGCAAGACTATAAGTATAGGCAACCCCTACACCTAGACCTATCAAAGTGAACATGTTCATTTTTTTCTGCTGTATCGATTTCGAAAAGCTTAAAAAAAAGGACCATCCACCCCAAAAAACAACCGGAGTCGCCAGCACCAGCTCTGCCCAGTTAAAAAAGCTCTGAAATTTTTCGTGATCGAAATAATTTTGGCCGCCCATTGTTATCATAAGCAGAGGAAAAGTGAACGCGGCACTCATCCAAAATCGTTTGGACATGTCGTGAAACTCAGTGTCCTGATCCGCTGACAATGAATCCTGAGAGGACAGACTGACTGACTCTAAAGCCATCCCACAAATCGGACAATCCCCGGGCCCCTGCATTCGAATTTGGGCATGCATCGGACAAGTGTATTCAATAAGGCTTGAATGGTTATTTTGAATGGGCTTTGGGTTGGGCTTTTGGTTTAACTGATCCATGCTGTCCTCAGGAATAGATTTTAAATATTTAAAAATATTAATTCCCATTTTGGGACCTATTCAATTGTTACCATATTTTTTTAGTGCCAAGGATTGCATATTCAAAATGAAAATTTCAGAATATTACACAGCTGAAATTGACAAATAATTTTGTGTCGATAGTTTCTAAGAATTCTAAAACAGTTGGATCTAAAAATTTAAAGGTACAGAGTCCTTTATAATTTTCGAGCTTGCTGAGCTGTCATCAGCGTCACGGACTCACTATTGGGATCAAAGAAGACTTTTATTTCTTTTCTGGCAATTTGTTTGCGAATTTGTGTTTTTTTCGATTCCAGGGATATTTCGACCGCACCATAATCCGTACCTTCTCGTAAAATGAAGGATTCAATAATTCCTTCGATGGCGGCTTCGCTGAGGTTGTCTAAGGGAATTTCAATGGGAGGTAAAACTTCTTCATTTGTCGTCATAAGATCTGCGAGTTGATCAGCAAAAGACAAAGAAGTCATTCACCTTTCTTTGCAAACCGCCAAATAAAAAAGTGCTAGTCTATTTTGTTTAGAATAGCACTTTTTATCTTAGACTTTCTGAACAAAGCAACACTTCAACATTGAACATCTAAATTTGAGGAATTACCAAGGAAAGCCGCTTGCACCCTTAGAGCGGCGAAGAACTTTAGTAGAGGCTCCTAGGTAAACTTGAAGGTAACTGCTTTGAGCATCAACTGCATTACCGCAGGAAATCTGCGTGCTGGCCAGCTTTAAGACACCAAGGCTGTCAGAAGTGACAGCAGGTATCGTGCAATTCTGAAGCTTAATTCTGTAAGTCGTGTTCGGATTCATTCCTGGAATGTTTACTGCAAGCTTGATCACAGGTTTAATTTGTGAACTCTGACTGATTGTCGCGGACGCCCCTGCCACTTTGGGAGCTACACCAGTATCGAGAAGTGGGTCATTAGGATTGCAAATGACACCTGGAGCCTCACAATTCAAAATCCCCGTGCTGCCATTCGCAAGTTTAAATATCGCAAACGCTTTTGCTGAAAATAACACCGAAGCCGCTACTGACAACATCAAAACATTTTTAGAAAGTACTGATTTCATACAACCGCCTTTTTGTTAGAGTTCACTTTGTTAAAGTTTGCTTTTCATTATTTTGTTCGTGAAATCAGACTAACCTTTTCAAAAAAATAAAAACTCAAATACCCACAAATAAAAATGATGTGATTTGATGCTATAAAACTTTACACCTAAGTACACGAATCCATTGGCCAATATAAGATATACCCCCGTTTGACATAAAAACTTTTTGAATATTTAAATTTTGCATAAACCTTGTGTTTCCTTTTGACATATTCCAAGCTGAATAATGAGACACAAAAATTTGAAAAAAACTGAGTCTTATAAGCGATCCTGATTCAAAGATGTCCAAAGATTGAGTGAGATTACTTTTTTTAGGAATAATTTTATGAAAAACAGTTCCATTATCTTTATCGTACTGCTGTTTGTAGCCTTTGAAAGCCACTTGATCTTAAAGTCCATGAGATCTAAAGCCAAACCCAAATCGAATCCTAAAACAGAGTCCCTCACAGCACAGATTGAGCCTCTCGCCGTGCACCCCACTCGTGCTCCCGCTTCGGCGCCAAGCCCCCAACAGTCCCATGAACTTCAGCAGCAAGCACCTCCTCCACTGGACATCTTGCCTCTGGAGGGCAGCGAAGCTGTCGATGCTGAAACAGAGTCCTTTCTGGTCGAACAACTGGGGCTTTCGCTGAATGTGGTGGGCCAAGTTAGATCTGCGAAAAGTGATCTGAATGAAAAGGTTCAACTTGGACATAATCTATTGAATGCCAATTCCAATGATCCTCAGGGCAAAGAAATAGGCGAAAAAGCCTATACCGAGTACGAGGAAAGCATGAACAGAATTTTAGGTCCTGAAAATTATAGGATTTATTCTGATTGGCTCAGTCGCCACGAATCTCTTAATAAATAAATCATGACCATTTAAACATGCCAAATTAGTCACGGAGTCTTTGTGAATGAATTTCTAAAACAATGCCAGCTTTCAAGTCATGAAGCCTCTGAATCCTTTAAAGCTCTGCTTGCAAAACTAGAAAGCCCTGCAAGCCGTGACGAAGCCCTTCGTCTGTTGCACAATCTTGTTGAAACTTTGCTGACTCAAAAAACTTCAGATGAGATGATGAATCTGTACCACTTTTCATTTTCTGAACTCAAACTTAAAAATATGCGACTGCTGTTGCTGCGTTTGCCCAGTACATTTTGTCCTGAAGAGTGGTCCTTTACCTTCTATGAAGGCTTGTCCAGATATAAGACTTCAGAATTTGAAGATCGCAAGGTCATCGAATTAGGATGTGGCATTGGTTGGATTTCCTTGGCTCTTGCTATGCAGACAAAGCCTAAAAAAATCTATGGCCTGGACATCAATCCCAAGGCGGTGATGTGCGCTCGAATCAATCTTTATCTGAATGCCTATGATAAAAACGCTGAATCCCTCTGGCAATCCGGAGGACAAAATCTTGATGAGGTTGTTGAATTTCATGTCTCTGATCTCTTTGAATACTTTCGTCATAAAGACTTTGCCATTGACCGAGTCATTGGTTGCATCCCCCAAGTTTTAAATCCTGACCCAGAGTTTACAACTCAGATGTTGCAGGGTGATTTCAGTGAAGACTCGAGTGATGAGTTTTTGCACTCCCTGAGCAACTATGCCCCACAGCAAGGGCAAATTGAAGATCAGTTCGGATTGGGCCTTATCGCGAAAGCGGTTGAGGACTCCGTCTATGTCTTAAAAAGCTCTGGAAAAATTATTCTAAATCTTGGCGGCCGACCTGGCAAAAAGGTTCTTGAAAAATTATTTTTGCGCAGGGGCTTTGCCGTTCGCCAGGTTTGGCAAACACAAGTGGAGCAAGCCAAAGACACGGACATTCGTGCACTGGTTGAAATTGAGAAAAAAAGCACCCACCGCTTTGAATTCTATATCGAAGAAGGTGGCGACACGCCCATTTCAGCTCACACTGCGCTTAGCTATGCCATGGCCGGGGGACGCATTTCCCATGGGTTGCTAGTCTATGAAGCTCGCCTGCGAGACCCTGCCCATCTTCCTCAAATCATAAAAACTTTGGAACAAAAAGGTTTTGAAGACGCCCGCAGCGCTATAGACCTTTCTTATCCAGAGGACTCTCTCGTTGAAGAGAAGGCTTCTTTTTTAAGTGCTCTTTCCATGGAACTCCAGAGATCTGATTTTTTTCCCTATCAAAAAACAAGTGGTTTTGAGGTCTTTAGAAAAAACTTGAGCTTGTTTTTTAAAAACTATTTTCGCATTGATTTGGCTGAAGAGAATTTTGTCATCACACCCTCTCGACTGATCACTTGTCGAAATATTATTGCGATTTATAAGCCGAAACGAATTCTTATTGATCTGCAATTGGCCTCAAATTATTTAACAGATTGTGAAGAGATCATTGAGATCCCCCAAGGATCCGATCTGCTTTGTGAAATGATCGCCAAACTTAAACCTGATCTTGTCTTTTATGCCATGCCAGAGGCCGAGGCCCGAACCTCTGATTCACTTTTAAGAATTATTGAAGTCAGTGCCCAAAGCAAAACCAGAGTCATCATTGATATTTCAGATTTTTTTGAACTTTCAAGCTCTCCTCCACACAATGGTGTATTTCGTTATTTAGAAAATCATGAGCTGCCTGTTCATATTTCCTTGATGTGTGGCTTAGTCAAAAATAAAATCTATTCTGATCTGCAAGTGGCTTTTGTGATTTCCGGAAACGATGAATTTCTTGAATCTTTGATCAATGCTGCAGAACTGACTTACAGCCGAACACCATTTTTATCCCAGTTCTATTACAATTGTATTCTCAATGATTTGCTGAGCTTTCAAGTTTTTGATACCGCCCGAAAGCAATCCCGAAATTCTAGAAAACCACGGACCAATGAAAATTCTAAATTTATTCCCCTAGCAGCCAGCACTGTGAAGGCCTTTTCAAATCCAGCCATCATTGGCGAACGCCAAGCGCAGGAAGCCACTGAACCCCAGGGCCTGCTCCGCCTGGATTATGGGGAAAACTGCCTTGCTGCGCCTACGGCCTTGAAACAATTTTTATTTGAAGCTTTTGCCCATCAATCCATTCCCATTGAAGATTGTGACCCTGGTTCTGAAATAATTCGCTCGGTGGCTGAAAGATGGGCCCTGTCAAAAACCAGTGATCTGACTTGTGTACTGTCAGGTGGCGTTGCACCGATTTTCTCAGAGTTAGCGCAGCACTGTGCACAGACACAGGAAACCATGCTGTTTCCAAGTGGCTCTTACGGTTATTTTGTGGCTTGTGCTGAATTTCATGATGCTCCTGTGCAAAAATTAAATACAGATCCAAAACGCGCTTTCAAAATTGATCTTGAAAGCCTGAAAAAAACCTTGGCTGATTCTAAAACCAGCACTTGGATTATTTTAAGTGCGCCGATTGTGAATCCCACCGGAGCCATCTATACCGGCGACGAGATTCGAGAAATCGCTGACATCGCTTTAAAAAACAACGCCATCTTAGTTTTGGATTCTATTTTCTCTGGCCTTGGATTTGATCCGGCCGAAGAAATGATTGAATCAGAAATCTTGGGTGACAGCCGGTGGCTGATCTTAGGCGGCGTCTCTAAAGAATTTGCAGCTGGAGGCCTTAGGATTGGATATGGTGTAACTCGGGATTCAAAAATTCTTGCGGCCTTAGATGCTTGCACCCTGTCTGAGCCCCACAAGACGTTAAGATTTGTTTTAAAAAAACTCTATCAGAACCAAAGCAAATCCACTGCAGACCTACTGAATCAAAGAAGCCAACTGCAGTCTCGCGCCCGTCGTCTGACTGAGGTCCTTAATCGTTCGGGCTGGGAAGCTCTGCCACCACAGGGTGGCTTGTTTTTAATTGCCAGACCCACAGGATTGATTGGCCAAATAAAAAATGGTGTTTCTGTGACTGATAAAAATGCTGCTCAACTTTTGCGCGAACAGACTGGAATTGTGATCAATTCGCCAGACTGGATCGGAATACCGGGCTATTTTAGATTTGTGCTCTCTGTGAGTGCGAGCGAGTTTGAATCGGCACTGCTGAAGTTGACTAAGTTTTTTTCATAAATTCTAATAAATTGAAATGACTTAGAAATGATTCGACAATCCAATACCAACAGTGTCTGTCGAGGTCAAACTTCCATCAGATTTTCCTTGGGTGTAAGAAAGACTCAACATCCAATCCGGAGTGAAACTGTATTCACCATATATTTCGGTGCTATTGAATTTTCGATTTCCAAAAACAGATGTGTCCACAGAATAATTCATACCGACTGAATATTTATCCGAATTGTAATCAACAAAGAATGAAATTGAATTGGCGATCAAATAATTGATGTAAGTCGAAATATCCGTTGTGGTGATTGTTTGTTGTCGGAGGGCATTGCTGGACTGACCTCCTCCACCTGAATAATAATTCCCGCTGTAATCAACACCAACACTCCAGGATTCAGAGAGGTCGTGATCATAGCCAATTAAATATCCCGTTTGAAAAAGAACTTCACCGGCTAGCAAAGTATAATTCTTTTGATTTCCTTCAAAATTAAAATTTATTCTTCCAGAAGGAGTAACTTGTAAACCCAATTTTAAAACTGCACCAACACCTTCATAAAAATAAGATTCATCGGTCTTTTTAACATCTAACGAATAAGTCGTGTAGCTTTCAGTGCGATAGCGATAATTAAATTTAAAAGTGGACGAAAAATTATCCACGGCACCCGTGGAGTCTTGACTGCTGCGATAAGACAGGCCGATTTTATTTTGACGGTCAAAATTGTAGCTAAGTTTATACTTATTCGATTCAGATAAATTTGATTGAGAATATGTGTAAGACACCTCAGAAGACCAAGCCTGTCCGGTCCATGTTGCCAAAAATATCAAAAAAAGAAGTTTTATTTTAAGGAAATCCAAGGACTATTCCTTTTAAATGAGAATTCAGAGCCAATTTTTTTGAATTCAATTTAAATTGAAATTCTGCTTTCAGATAAAATTCCGGAAGAAAAATATACTTTCCTTCCGGAAAAATAATATTTATTTATTTCTTACCTTTTTTATCACCCTTTTGATCTTGCTGATCTGCTTTATGGTCTGCTTTTTGCTCTTCGTGCTTTTCTTTTTCGTCTTCTTTTTGGTCTTCTTTGTGCTCTTTATGATCTTGCTTTTTATCCTCTTTGTGATCTTTTTTCTTGTCTTTAAGATCTGCCTTCTTTTTATCTTTGACGTCAGCTTTATCTGGAGCCTCAGCCACAGCTGCTGGCTCAGTCGCCGCTTGCGCTTTTGCTACTGTTGTCATTGTTGAGCTTAAAACCATAGATATTGCGATCATAGCTACTAAAAAATTTATTTTCATATTTATATCCCTTCAATTAAGATTTAATAAATTCTGAACCCATAGATCGGATAAGCCGAATGAATTCTTTAAAATAATCAGTTAGCGATTCATATTGAGTCAGGGGTGTCAAAAATATTAACATATCTATTGGGATGGATTTGATTCTACATAGGACTTTAGACTTACTGAGATGCCCCATTGCAAGGGTATATTGAATTTTAGTCTGAGTTGTTTATTCAAAGAAATTTATAATCGACAAGATTTCGATGGCACTGAAAATAAAAGCAATCCAGACGTCAGCTGCAAAAGAGAAGCGCAGAAGACGTCTCTAGGGATCAATGATTAAATTTAATTATTAACATCAAAAGAAACAGATTGAGTGTCAGTCATGGGCTGACCATCATCACCCGACACAGTGATGGTGATATTGAGGCGCCAAGGGCCCGTCATCATGAAGCTTGGATTTAAACTGATTTTGCCATGCAGTTGTTTATTTGCATCCAACACGTCCTCGACACGGGTGACTGGAGTCACACCCATATCCATGCTTGTCATTTCAACAGTGCCTTGAATCCAATCTTTTGTGATTGCTGGATAGGCAGTTCCTTCGGCATCAGCGACTTGCACTGTAAAGATATTGTTGGCATTTTTTCCCGAAATGAGACTTTTGGGTCCGGTCACTTGAACTTGAAGTGCTCCGTTAAAGAACTGCAAATTTGAATCTATAGGTTGGGCTAAAACCGGCAATGACATCAAAGAAAAAGCTGCGACAAAAAATGTCATCCATGTCAAAAGGTTCACAGGACTGCTGCACTTTCTAGCGCATTTTTCCCTCATCCAATTTTTTATAATTGCTAATTTGTTCACTTATGCTCCCAAGGATAGATAGATTTAAAAGATGCTGAAAGCTAATACAGCTCGGATTTTTTGTCAATCCACGGACTAGTTACAATAAGCTAAGATCTGCTGTCCAAAAATTGTCACACTGTCAGATTTCTAACAGTCCCGAGTCTAAAATCAAATTTAAATTTATAATTGGTCAAAATATTGCAGCCTCATCCTTAGAGGCATATCAGAGGCGAATTGAATTTTTAAAATTCTTCAATTCATCTTAAAGAAAGGCTTAATTGTGAATCCGCAATCTTTGAAAAAATTGGAACTTCGTCAGATTTTTTTAAATCTCTGTCTTCCTTTTCTTGTAGGATTGACACCATTGACTTTTCTTTCGACAGCTGAAGCTCTGCACACAGCGGCTCACCGCCCGCCTCCCCTGCCCCATATATCTAACAATAAAGTCAATCCTGTGACTTCATCTCCATCACTAGCCGTTGCTCCGCCAAGAATGCCGGGATTGAAACCTCCGGGAATTCCAGGTTCTTGTCTTCCTGCGGGAACAATGCCTGTCAACGCAGACACTTGTCAAATCACACAATCGATGTGTGGCTGTGATAAGTTTCCCCATGATCCCAAAGTCTCGCCAAACCGTCGTCGCGTGGATGCAAGCCTTCGAAAACCCTTTTCTCAAAAAGCACCAGGACTTGAACAGTACAGTCAGCTTGGCTATTGCACTGGCGTGTATTCTGGAGCGACCTATTCAGGCTCATCTCAAGGCGGCACTTCGAGCCAATTGGGAGTTCGCAGCTACACTTTAAGACTTAGACAAATGACGGAGCCAAAAACAGGCCGGCTTTTTTTAAAAGCCGTGATGGATGACCAGCCTGATGAAAAAACAGATCGCATGAAAAGCTGTTCGGCCCCTTCGCAAGTTGAAGCTGGAGTTAAATTAAAAAATCGGCCCACCAATGCTCCACCTTTATTTTTTGTTGAGGGCGAGACCGCACAAATCACTGTCATCAATGAAACTGAGATTCATTATGGCAATGCCTCTAAAGACATCCTCACCGCCATTCATTGGCATGGAATTATTTTACCTAATGATCAAGATGGCATTGCTGATATCACTCAAGCGGCCATTCCTCCTGGTGGACAAAAAATATACCGCTTTACTTTACAACAAAGTGGCACCTATTGGTATCACCCCCATGATCTGAATGAGCAAGACACACGAGGTGCTTTGATCATTTTCCCTAATCCAAATTCAGAAGGAAAACTGCGACAAGAATTTGGCGGGGTCTCCGTTAAATACCATCAAGACCGTGTCATTATGTTGACCGATTATAAAGAGCGGAAAACTTTAAAAATTTTAAATTATCTGCGCGATGAAGACCGCAATGCCTATGAAACTGACAGCCGCATTCATAAAGGCTGGCTCAACAATCTTGAATGCGCCAAGGAATACCTTGAGAATTTCAAGATGATGAAAATGTTTTGGATGGACCGAGCCGATGTTTGGTATGACTCCTTCTTAATGAATGATGAAACTTGTTTAAATTGCGGTTCAAAAACTGCTAAAATTGAGACTCTGCATACGGAGTATCCTGGACAAACCTTTCAAAGATTAAATGAATTCAGCAATATTCAACCTGGCGAAAGGGTTCGTCTGCGCATTATCAATAGCTCTGCTTCGTCTTATTTTTTCTTGGATTATGCCAACAGTGATCGCCTAGCTCCGAACCAAAAATTAGATATGTTGATTGTGGCCAAAGATGGTTTGCCTATAAAACCCACTTACGTCGATCAATTGTATATGGGCATGGGCGAAACCTATGATGTCTTGGTTGAAGTTCCCGAAGACGGCACCTTGTTTGAATTGAGAGCTAAATCCATTGACGATATCACGAACGGACGCGCTGCCAGGACTTTGATTGGGCACAATCCTCTGAACCAAGTGGAATCAGATCAAGTGGTTGCAGGCAGAAATGTCCCCGTGCAAATCTGTGGACCTTATCCCGAAGTCAAAGATCAAATCAATCAAGTGAATTACAGTCAATTGGAAGCCCCCGATGCTTTATACAAAGCCAATCTGAAACCACGCACAAACAATGACAGTTCGAATGTAAATCAAGATTTAAAACCCTTTGAGATCTATCACAGGGAAAAACCCATTGCCCGCTACAGCCTGGCCTTGAGCGGCAGCATGGAAGATTACCACTGGAAAATTGATGGAGTTTCTGGCACTAAACTTCAAACTGATTCCATGCACATGCTTTACATGACGATCAAAGAAGACTATCGAATTCGCGTCACTATTGAAAATGCCATGATGATGGGCATGATGAATCACCCATGGCATTTGCATGGCAATTGGTTTCGCTTAATCAAAGAGGGCGAAACGGATGATCAGATTGCTAAAAAAGCCCTCTTGCACACGGCGACTATTTTTCCTGGACAAAAAGTGACTCTGGAATTTTATGCCGATCCTGAATACCGCGGCGCTTGGATGTTTCATTGTCACAATATGTATCATATGGCCAACGACATGATGATGTATCTCCGTTATGACACCGTGACGGATTCACACATGGAAAAATTGAATCATCATCAACACAATTCTTCTGTCTTGGATAAAATCTTACCTGGCGCCATTCAAGGTTTAAAAAACCAATACGTTGTGGCTGGCGTGGGCACGAATGGGGGCACTGAAGGCCTAGGGGCCAGCGCACAAGTTCGTTACCGAGGAACCTTGGGCGACAATATGGGCTTTATCGATTTCAATACGGACATCTCTGCAGGAAATTTAACTAGCTCAAACAAAAGAATCGAGATCGCCAGCCGATTAAAGCATTGCTTCGCTGTAGATAAATGTGTGTTCCTTGATTTCCGCCTTCAACAAAAAAACAATGAGGGCAACGAGAAAGCCATTTATGTTGGTGGTCAATACAAAGTGTGGAATTCTGATTTGCTTGTTCTGGAATCTGGAGCCGGTTCACTCTGTCAACAGAGCAACAATGATAAATCAGTCAACTGCTCTCCCGCACTAAAAAACAATGCCAGCACCATGATTGATGCGGGTTGGAACACCAAGGTCACTGGCAAAGTCGGTTGCGAGGGCGTTTATTGCGGTGAGTTTTTTGGAAGCCTGCAAGTTTCAGTCACTGCAAATCCACGGATCACCGTGCTGCCCATCAACTGCAAAGTTTCAACCAATATGGAGGAAACAGCCTGCATGGCTGAGGTGAGAATTATTACCGATCCTGTGGCTTTTGGAAGGCAGTGAGGGGTAGATCATCGGTAGCATCTTACATTGCTGTCGTCCTGCTCGTTTCATAAAGTTTGGTCCCATCGGAAACAAATTCGATAACGAAGGTTTTACCAGAAACTATGCCTGTTGAAAGATTTCCTGTCGTTAGGAATCCAGTTCCAAATGCTATTGTAAATGATGTTGTCCCCGATGTGACAATAATAATATTTGCTCTCGCACCGGCCGCCGGAACTGTTGTTGTAAAAGTTGCTGCCGCAGTTGGCGTGACTTTAACGACTGAATTTGTTCCTAATGCCATCGCTATAGTTCCATTTGTTAACAATGCGTAACTGCCAGCTATTTGACCCGCAACTTGAAGTGCCACAGTTGGAGCTGTGGTGCCAATTCCGACGTTGCCTTGAACAATTAAACCATCTACTGGAGGACTCGCAGAAGTGTAACTGCTTCCTATACTTGAGCCATTTGCGGCAACTATCGACCCATTTGTATAAAGGCCGAGACCGTCTATTGTTGTTTGAAACGTAGAATAGGAGTCTAAAATCCTAAATACTGAGGCTGATCTTGCCACTCCGTAAGTCCCGCTTACACAACTAATAGGATTTTGAATAGTCATCGTAGTATCATTTGTTATAGATAATACCCGAGTTGATTGCCAACAAGGGCTTTGAAATTGAATTATGTCACCGGGTTTAAGAGAAGATGTATACGATGTACCGGTGCCAGTCACGGCAGTCGATCCATATGTTACGGTACTGGTGCCCCAAATCGCATAGCCGCCCGCTGCTTTTAATGTTAGGGTATTAAGATCGCCAGATGCATCAAGTAAAGTTTCTCCTAAGACATGCAATTTGGAAGTTGGCGCTGTCGTCCCTATGCCTACGTTGCCCCCTGAAGGCGCCAGATTAATAAAGCCCTTTGTTGCATTTGATGTCGAATCCAAAGTTAAATTATTACTGGCTGCTGTTCCACCATTCAGAGTTTGACCTCCCGAGCGTCCCCCAATTAAGGCATATTGACTAAAAGAATCTGTTGCGAT
>CANFQX010000002.1 GCA_947449255.1 Pseudobdellovibrionaceae bacterium | reverse complement strand
GGATATTGATTTGCTCGCTCAATATGCTGGCGCCAAACCGCTGTCTTTTGATCTTTTAATATTGTGGACTTCATCTTTTGACCTCCTCATTGGAAGTCAGATTAGTGGCGCTATTACTTGTTGGCTAATAGGCTTGTTGGATCGCTTACGAAATATTTCAATTTTTTTATTGATTTATTTACGGCTACTTTTGAAAAAACCCTTCACAGGTACAAGACTCTCCTAAAGAACAAAATAAATCATTACCGCATCGGCAATACGTTTTTTAAAAAATCGGTAGAGAATCAGAATATTTCAATTCAGCATTTTTGATACAACGGAAGTCTTCCTTATTTTTTTAAAAATCCGCAGAGGCTTAAAAGGCGCAAGAGGGCTCCGATGATTTATGTGACATTTCAGATATCAGATTTAAAATTTAAAATTCCAGCCACCATGGGAATATCCACCGCATTATTACTTTCGGTAAATTTCATGTAGATATATCATGGACTGCTCATCGGCATTTCATCCATCAATTACCTCATTTTTTGATATTTGAAGAATAAGCATAAGTATGAATGTCCAGATAAGTTAGAATTTTAAAGAATGTCCTAAATTTTAAAAATTAACACTGGAATGTCGGATTTATCACAAACGGGAGCGCTCTCCAGCGCACTGTTAGATCTAGACTGGGTCAAATGGGGGGGTTAACAGTAAAAACATCAAACTAAAACTAAAACCGACACTTAATCTGTATCTGGATCTGGATTTAGAACTTGAACTTGGACTTGAACTTGAACTTGGACTTGAACTTGGACTTGAACTTGGACTTGGACTTGGACTTGGACTTGAATTTGAACTTGAATTTGAATTTGAATTTGAATTTGAATTTGAACTAAAACTGGATCTCAATCTAAATCTAAATCTAAATGCTAATCTAAACTTCTATTTCAAAGCCCCTAAAAATCATCAGGTGGCGGATTTAAAAGTGGTCCCTTGGCGGCGTTTGCTCCGCCGAGATTTAGTTCTGGTGAATTTAAGTAATCTGATGAAATCAATTTTACTGAATAGCCTGTGGACCCACCTACGACACAGTTTCCTGGATTGGGGACGCCGGGCTCTGGCTCTGCTGTGCAAACACCGAATGTTTGGAGATCCATCGTATAATCGCTCAAAGATTTGCCCATCCATCCAGTCAGGACATGGTTCCATTGATCAATGGTAAATGGTAAATGCTCCTTGATAGGCATGATGCTTTCAGCATCCGGAGTTGTGATTTCTTTGACTTGATCCTTGACCGAATATTCATCGTAGCTAATACCACCTAACCTAAAACCCTTGTGGTATCCGATATCAGGTCGGAAATTTTTTTTCAGTCCACCTGCAACTTTTGAAATAAAGCCGTCTCTCATTCGCGTATAGTAATTATGAAAAAAATCGGGTTCGATTGAGTAATAGGCCACATCGAAGGCATTGGGGGCGACCGCTGACATTTCTAAGACTCTCATTCTAGATGGACGATCGAGACCATAGTCCCAGGCCAAGATATCACCCGTTCCATTATATTCCCTATAATCAAACGGCAGATTTTTCCAATCATCGAAATTGGGCGCAGTACTTCCTTGGTAGACAGACTCGGCGGCTCCAGATGTTTGCGACAAAGTCCCATTATTCCATGCCTCATCCATTTCATAAATGGCTCTGCCATAATATCCAATCATTTTTGCTGACTTTAAACCATAGGGATCACCCACATAGCGACTGTAATTTGCAGCTCGAATGACCTGATTTTGAAAGGTATTCACTTGTGCCAACGACCCTGGATCTGTAAAGCGGGGTGGTATAAGCGCATCGACAGTTTTACCACCATCAGAAAATTGATCATCCAGTTCTCTGCGGCTCCATGACTCTTTATGCCAAGGACCAATTCGACCGCCAAAGGGCTTTGCAAAGGCGCGTGCTTTTAGAGTGACTGTACCAAACGGTGAAAATGGAATATTGGGTGTTGTTTCCGCAGCCACCCCTACATAAGCCACGCACCACGGATTTTTTTCAACACCAACTGAATAATTATAAATACTAGAAAATGGATCTCTAATTCCGATGTAATCTTTGATTTGGTCAATAGCCCCTGAATATACGGTTAGGTTTTTATGCATAGGCAGTTGAGCTGGGTCGTTTGTCAACTCTTTGGGCCTTGGACCAATGTTCCCGCCAGCAGCTCCATTATCTATGCATTCGGTATCGATATAATTAAAGGCTGGTGCAATTTTGATGGGACTAAGCCATTTTACGGGTCGATTTTTATCATTCGTAGTGCCACACTTAGGATTCCCTAGGGAATTATAAACCTTGAAGGCCGCTTCCTTTAAACTATCTTTGTTCGGTGCAGTTAAATTATTTTCAAGAGTTTGTTTGATACCTTTTTTGACCGAATCACCGTCAAGATCAATAAAATCATCCATATTTTTGCTCATTGAACTTGAGAGTTCGTTGATAATCGACATTCGATCACTTTGATCCATATTAAATGCCACCACAAAAGTTCCGAGCATGTAATAGTTCATGGAACCAAAATCCTGACATCGCTGAATGGCCCTACTTCTTGCTAGGGTCGAAGCGGCGGCCACTGTTGTCGAAATCCCCAAAAAACCAACTATTCTTGGTGTAGAGAATAAACTGATACCGCTTAAACTTCCCACATCCTTACAAGTGTTTTCACCCGGTGGCATAGGCTTCATCGGGACATAGGTAATACAAAATCCAGGGGCCTCCTGCAATTTATGAAGTGGAGTGTTCGGGTTTGGATCCACATATTCCTGAGCCTGACTGACTTCCAAGTGATGAGGGGTAGATTTCTTGTATGGATGAGAATCGTAATCCCCCGCACTCCCCAACATCCGATAGCGCCAAGCCAGTAACTTCCAACTTTGTCGAATCTGATAATTCATATGCGCGATTGCATTTAAATTTTCGGCTTGTTTCGTAGCCCCGTAATAGGCCGCTAAATCCACCGAGTTTTGTAAGTTGATTTTATGATGAACAAGCAGTCCAACGTTGATGACCATGGCAAAAAACACGAACAGCACCTGAAAAATCAGGGCCACAAACAGGGCCACTTGGCCTTTGTTGTTTGAGATTAATTTTTTTATCTCTAATCTGTGCTTCAACATGATTCTTAGATTGTGTCGCATCAATAAGTCAGAGGCAAGAACTCGACCTATAAAACTTTGACTTGATCTAGGTGCCAATGCGAAAATTTTTTTATCTCACTTTCAACAAGGATACTCGACCATGGTCCGTGCGTTTCTGTTTGCTCTATTATTGAATGTCATTCTTTTTTCAATTTTTTCCTCACCAGCAAACGCCGATGTCCTCTTTGAGGGCTATTCAAAAATCTTATCCGGGGATCAACATATCGGCTACATCGTTTCTCGATATGAGTTTGATCAAAAGAAAAAACAATTTATTTCCACCTACTTTTTAAAAACAGGAAAAGGTCCCTCAGAGGTCAGCGAGAGCCTGCATGCCATTGCAGATTCTGAATTAGCCCCCATCAGCTACGAATACACCACCCTGGCCAACAAAGAGGCCAAAACCGTTGATGCCAAATTTAAGGGCTCCAGCATGAGTGCGGTTATTACAAACGCTGGAAAAGTTCAAAAAATAGAAAAAAAAATTCCCAAAGGCACCTTTTTGTCGACCTTCTTGGTTTACTTAATGCTTAAGAGTCAAGAGGGGTTACAAGCCGAAACAAAATATGAATACCAAGCCATTGCCGAAGAAGATGGTGGAATTTATAAAGGCCAAGCCCTTGTCGGCAAAGAAGAAGAGTTTAATGGATTCAAAGCCTTTAAAGTTTTAAATACTTTCAAGGACCTCAAATTCTTAAGCTACATCAATGGACAAGGTGAGGTGCTGGGCACCAGTGCCTTGGGCCAAGGAATTAAAACAGAACTGGTGTCCAATCAAAACGAGGCCCTGGCAGGGCAAACTACAAGCAACATGATTTTAAAAACACTTTTTGGAGCTGTTCCTCTTGGTGAAAAAAATCTCGTCGCGCAATCCTTAAAAAATAAAAAACCTGGCAAATAAAATAGGAGCCTACAAATATGAGCACCCATTCCCTCAGTACAATCAAAGCTCTCATCGGCCAGCAATTTTTTATCGGAATTTCTGGGCTTGCTCTAACACCAGACGAAAAAAGATTTATTGTTGAAAATAATATTGGCGGAGTCTGTCTTTTTGGTCGCAATGTTTCCGACCCCAAACAAGTTCGTGACCTTTGTGAAGAGATCCAATCCCTACGCCATCAACAGGCAGATAAAGCCCCCTTATTTATCGGCATAGACATGGAAGGCGGGCGAGTTCACAGATTGAAACCCCCCTTCACTTCATGGCCTGCCCTTCGACGCCTTGGAGACCTCGATGCACCGGCAGCGACTTACGCTTTTGCCTACAGCATGGGTACTGAACTCAAAGCGGTCGGAATCAATCTTGATTTCGCCCCCTGCGTAGATGTCCTTACAAATCCTGCCAACACCGTGATCGGTGACCGCGCCATCAGCGAAGATCCAGAGAAAGTAGCTCGGCACGCCTCAGCTTTGGTCAGAGGTTACATGAAAGCCGGAGTCCTCACCTGTGCTAAACACTTTCCCGGACACGGCAACACTTTGATCGACAGTCACCTTGACCTGCCCATTGAAAATTCAACCCTTGATGAGCTTAACAAGCGCGAATTGAAACCATTCAGAAGTGCACTTAGATCCCGGGTTGATATGGTGATGACATCTCATATTAAATTTCCTCTGATTGACCCCGAGTGGCCCGTTACGCTTTCAAAAACCTTTATCCAAGAATTGCTCCGCAAAGAATTAAAATACACTGGCTTTGTCATCACTGATGACCTTGGAATGAAGGCCATGGCCAGCCACTTTGGAGCAGAGCAAATACCTGTTCGTGCACTCCAAGCGGGCGCCGAGCTGTTGCTCTATTGCAATGAACCAGAAACTCCTCCGATGGCGATTGAAGCACTCATCAAGGCCTACAAAGAAGGAACAATCGAAGATGGCCTCTTTCACAGAAATCACCGAAAGATAGTGAAATTCAAGGAAAGCAAACTGACAGAGCCCAATCCCCTGCCTTTAGAAAAAGTCCTTGAAATCGTGGGATGTCCAAATCATCAACAACTTGCGGCAGCCATTGCCAAAGGCGAAATGCCAGCGGGTGTTCTGCCTGAATAGGATTATGACACTCCTAAAATAATTTCAAATACGTGCGGCTCAAATGCAAGCTGTACGGCTTAGGCTTGGCCTAGAAATTGATACGACCTTTGGTTGCAGAGGTCTATTTATGGAATTTAATCTAACCAATGGGATAGAAAAAAAGGGCAATAACGAACAGATTGGTCAAACTGATCTGGGACTCGGTACGCGTGCAAGCCTCGGAGCTGATAAATTAGCTGGCCGTTTAAATTCCTATGAGGCTTTGCAGTTGGCCAATGGCAGCTCAGAAGAAAATAGTGCACCAAAGTTTTTTTCGCTGTCCTTGGGTCTACATGCCCTAGCACTTCTGGCTATGACGATGATGACAGTCCCCCTGATTGAACAACCTAAAAGTGAAACCATCACCATTGAACTTGAAAAAACAAAACCATTATTGCAAGTCCAAGCCAAGGGCGATGATGTTATGCCCTCACCTATGGGAAGCACCCCAAAAATGGGATCACAAACCGATTCCGAAGATATTGCGGAAGCAATCCCCGTAGCGACAGCGATAGCAGCACCACCAAAACCTAGGTCTCAAGTTAGTCCCAGAAGTTTAGCCCCAGCAGCTCCAAAAATAGTTGCCAAATCTATTCCGAAGGCTGCTTCTTTTGCTGACGACCAATCTGCAGCTATAGCTGCATTGGAACAGGCCATTTCATCGCCAGCAGAAAGGGCCGTTGAAAGAGCCAACCCACCGAAAGCGCCGCCTTCTGCCCCACGTGCCTCCGCAAAAACCACTTTAAAAGCTGCCCCCATGACTATAGATGATATCGAAGCCCCCCAACTGGATCAGGGTGAGTTATCAACTAAAACTGTGAAAACTGATCTCAGTGATGATTTAAAAAATGACCTTGATGACGACTTTAGTCGAATAGATCAAACACACGACAAGGCACTGACAGCAGAAAAAGCAAAAATGGATGATTTGGCTTCAGATTTATCCTCAAAACAAGAAGACAAACTGCGTGCACTTCAAGAAGAAAATAAAAAAGATTCTGCCAGATTTGAAGCTCACCAACAATCGCTTCGTAAAAGCAACAAAGAGGCCCTAGCTCGGGCCGAAGCCAAAGAACGAGATGAGGCCACGGCGGCGGCAGCAGTTGCTGCTGCTGAACTTGCAGCTGAACAAAAGGCCGCCGAACAAAAAGCAACTTCCCAACTAGCCGCTGAGCAAAAAGCCGCTGCGCAAGCAATAGCCGCACAAGAAGCCACTGCTAAAAACGCAGCCCTTCGCAATGCAAGGAATTCGAAAAATAAAAATGCTAGCAATGGCGTTGGCTTCAGTAATGGCAGTGGAGTTGGCTTCAACAATAGCAATGGGCTTGGAAGCGACCTGGCCTCAACAGGCAAAGGACCCAACGCCGGCGACCCTGGAAGCCCTTCTGGCAATGTTCGCAGCTTGGATCAACTTCGTCAGATGCCTGGAAATCCTCGTCCGCAATATGATCCTAAAGAGCGCCAAAGAGGTGACCAAGGGACTATTGATTTTTACGCTTATGTCAGCAAAGAAGGAACTTTAAATAAGTTCAGCTTAAAAAAATCAACAGGCTTCAGAAATTTAGATTCAAAAACTCTAGCCGCTTTAAAAAAATGGCGATTCTACCCGGGGCAAGAAGGTTGGGTTGAATTGCCCTTCCAGTGGGACATTAAAGGTGGAGTTCAAGAAATTGGCGGACGCCTGAGAACTAGCGTAAGTAAAAGATAGCCAAAGATAGTAACCGATACCAAAATCTCGCTAAATATAACCAGTATTCGCAAACAAAAAAACCCTTGGTCGATAAACCAAAGGTTTTTTATTTTTTAATTATTTGCAACTGAGAACTAATCTTTGAAAAGATCTTTGGCAGACTTGGTAGTGCCTTTAGTTCTAATAGCGGCTTTACGTTTTTTGCCACTTGTAGATCTCTTTTTTTCGCGAATGTACTCAGTACGTGCTGATTTTGAAGCCATTTTAACCCCCGGAAATATTGACGGAATGAGTTAGTTATCAAAATGGAATCACCATGTCAACGGATTGCCTATAGTCCGACGACTTTTGTGTGTTTCCCAAATAAGCATAGTTCAATTGGAAGCGAGGACCATTAAAACCCAGTCCTGCACATAAAATTTGCCGCTTATCATCAAAGTCCTCTGAATAGCCGAACCGCGTAATAAAAAATTTGTTCAGGTAAGTTTCTAAACCTACAGCCAAAATGGACTCCGATGTGGCCTCGACTTTGAACCGGATCGTCTCATGATAGATGAAATTCATCCCCGTAGCGACAGAGAACTTCTCGCGAATTTCTACAGGCAAAGTGCCTTTTTCTCCAAAAACATTATAAAAAACCAAAGCCAAACCTAAATTAGGGTTGTGAATATATAAAAATCCCAAATCAGCATTTGTATGAATGTAGGAGGCCAACCCTAAACTTTGCTCAATATAATGCCCTGTTATTCCGACAGTCCATTTATCCACAATAAAATCAGCCAAGGTTATGGCAATATCTTGATGCTTAAAATCCTCCAGTGAATTTCCTACCGATATTTTTGATTTCTTCTGAATAAATGAAGCCCCAGCAGGCAACGCACTTTCTTTCGTGTTGTCACTCAAACTGACAAAAAACACATCCTCGGCAGCAGAGAAATTTAAAAATCTTCCCTGCAGGTGAGGCAAGGTCGAGGGATTTAATAATAAAGCATCCCCAGGCTCGACCGCCCCACGTCCAGTTCCACCTGCCGCGGTCGAGACGGAAGAGTAATACGCTTGGGCCGCTGCCTGGTTCGGGATAAAATAAGCTAAGAACAGGATAACAAAAAGGCCTAAGAAGGCTTTCTTTTCAAATCTACAGAAAGGATGGGGCATTATGATTCACCTTATACAAGTTGTAATCGTATTTTTAGTCACATGGATATGCTACCAACCTGGGCAAGCTGCCGCCAACTACTTTACTGCAATGCCCGTAAAATCAGGCGACACCCTGATCTCTATTTTGCGTCAACACGGATTCAGCGAGCACGAACGTGATCAAATTTTATCAACCAGCACCCACTTGCAAAAACTATTTTTGACTTTAGACATCAAGTATATGCTTCACCAGGACAGAAATCTCACCGAATTGCGAGTCTATGATTCACAAACTGCAGCAGCGTTTAGAATTCTTAAGCACAATGGAAAAATCACCACCGCACCTTATAAACCCAATTTTAAGATTACTTTAGTCCGAATTGAAGGTCGAGTGCATGGCTCCGTCTTGGGAAGTATTCTTGCTAAAATTGACAGTAATTTTGTTGCCAGTCGTTTCAATGATGCCTATGCCTTTGATATTCGCTCGGCTCGAAACATAAAGTCTGGAGCTTCCTATTGGTTTACTGTCCAGAAAAAATATGACCAGGGAGCTTTCATAAAATATGGCGAAATTCTGCAAACTTCAATCGAGATAGACGGTCGAATTATAAAGAAAAATTTTGTACACACGACAAATGGCAGTGTCTTTTTTAATAAAAGCTCTCTAACTGAAAAAAGGCCCTTTTATGCCCCCGTCAATTACCTAAAAATTGCCAGCAACTTTCAACCTCACCGAATGCATCCTATCACAGGCCGCCGTCAGCCCCACCTGGGCATTGATTTTGAACTGCCGTCTGGGGATCCAGTTTTTGCTCCTCGGCAGGGTGTAGTTATACGACATGGATTCAGCAATGCTGCTGGAAATTATATAGTGTTGGCTCATTCAAACGGAATGGAAACAGCCTACAATCATCTTTCCAAAATAAATAAAAAAATTCGCCGTGGTTATAGAGTTTATGCTGGCGACCAGATCGCCGAAGTAGGCTGCACTGGATATTGCACACGCGCTCACTTGCACTTTGCAATTAAATATAAAGGGCAAATGATCAATCCGATCAAATATATTAAATCTTATCCTTATAGAATGGAGCAACAACTGGCTGCCCGAGTTGCGCTAAATTAATTTGTTACTTTAAAGGAGCCTAGGCAGATCGAAATGTGCTTGAGGCATTGTTTCATTGGGATTCCACCGCCCGTGTAGTTCCCGGCAACCAACTCTGGATTAAAACATTCTAAGCCTAGATTATACTCAACACCTGGTGGAACTAAAACTCCGGCCGAATTCGCTATACCCACTTCACTATAGCAAGAAGTAATCCCCTTAGGAACAGCACAACGATATTTTGGATTAACATCCCACTTGTCGGCGGGAAGTTGACGTCGGACAATTTCCAACTCACTAAAATAAAGTTTTGCATCATCCAAAGTCATTTTCGGGCACTGTGAAGCAGAGTCTTGGGCGCGAACAACTCTATATCGCATAGAGCAATCCCAAGTCCTGTCAATGATGGGGCCACCGGAACTTAAATCTATTTCAGTAATTCCACTTGTTGCATCAAGAACATTACTTGGAACGACGGCATTTGCGCCTGCAGGTTGTACAAAAATAAACTTGTAGCCTCTTCCATACGCTTTTGTTAAAGGATTTTTGTTGGCTGGACTACGAATTAAATAAGGATCTGAAACATCAGACAGATAGGTAAGAGTTAAGTAAGGATAATTGTTAGAATTGTTACCCATGAGGGCACTGCGCAGGCCTATTGCAACACCCTCTGCAGTTACTTTATTTCCCTTAGCGTCTGTTCCTTCTGATTTGTCTGTTGTTAATACGGCCTCAATTATTTTTGATGCCGTTGAAAACGGAAAATAATTCACAAAATTAGGATTCGTATAGGGGTCAGTGTACCCATCCATCATCTCTGGATCAGTTAAAGTTCCCGCCAATGAAACTTCATCACCGCTGTCTAAAGTCACTGTGGTGGCATTCCTATCCCCAATCATCGATATTTTTAACAAGTCTCTACTATCTCTAAAAGCAACATTTGCCACAGCCCCGCGATTAGCCGGCGAATCTGCCAAAAACCCTTGGTACTGTCCTGGACTGATTGTTTGAACAACTTTAGTTTCATCGTATATGGGTTTAAAGTTCTGTGGATCATCGACATAATTATAAAAAGCTGAGTTCAGCCTGATCCCCATATTCCTATAGGCGCCTGCTTTTATGGTAAAAAAAGTCTGCTTGTCATTAGCCTGACTTGCATCAGCACAAGAATTGTATGCAATTTGATCAAAACCAGCATCAAAGGCAAAGGGAATGGCTGCCACTAAGGCCCCAGTCTGAGAACCATACTTTGCGGACAAGGCGGCATCAACGCTGCCCAAGTTTAAAGAATCATCTAGAGTTGAATCAAAGCCTGCTTTGCCACAATTCTGAAAGGATGTAAGTAACATTCCAGAGGCCATAATCCAGCCAAAATGATTTTTTATCGTTTTTGCAAAACGAAATTTCATGGAATTCTCCCCAGATATCCAATTTACCATGGGCTAATAAATAACAATTACTAAAATCTAATAAAATCTCAAATTTGGACTCTATTGATTATTCCTTGTCTTAAAATGAAACGTTTGAGATCAATATACCTATGCCAAAAGTAAAAAAAGCCATAATCCCTGCCGCAGGTTTAGGAACTCGCTTCTTGCCAGCCACAAAAACTGTACCTAAAGAAATGCTCACTATTGTGGATGCACCGATCATTCTTTATGTTGTCGAGGAAGCCGTGAAAGCCGGCATCGAAGACATCGTCCTGATTGCTGGTCGAGGAAAACATGCCATAGAAGATTTTTTTGATACCTCTTATGAACTAGAAGACAAACTTGCTAAAGACGGCAAAGCAAAGCTTTTGGATAGAGTTTCTAAAATTCGTGATCAAGCCAACATCATCAGCATTCGTCAAAAGCAGGCGATGGGCTTAGGCCACGCTATCCTTTGTGGTTTACCTATCATCGGCAAGGAGCCGTTTGCAGTTCTGTTAGGTGATGAAATCACTATGGAAGCTAATGGCGAAAGCAATGTGACAGCTCAATTGGTCAAATCCTTTGAAGAGACCTCGGTCTCGACGATTTCAGTGATGAAGGTTGAAGACAAAGACGTGTCAAAATATGGAATTGCTGAAGTCGAGCAAACTTCTCCGGGTTTTTTTAAAGTGACCAGTCTGATAGAAAAGCCTAAACCTTCGGAAACTTTAAGTCGTTGGGCCCTCCCTGGCCGCTATGTTTTCGATAATACAATCATGGATATTCTGCAAAAGGCGAAACCCACTTTAAATGGGGAAATTCAACTGACTGACAGCATGAAGCTGCTTTGCCAAACTCAGGGACTCAATGCTATGACTTTTACCGCAGATCGTTATGATGCAGGTGATAAATTGGGTTATCTTCAAGCTAATATTGAATTAGGACTGAAAAATCCTGAACTACGCGACGACCTTAAAAATTATTTGTTGGGACTTGTTACACGAATATAGTATTTGATTCTAGAGATTCGTTACTTTTCCTGCCCGCTTATCTACTGAGCATTGGAGTCCTGATGATAAAAAAGTTCCTAGCAACAGCCACCATCGTCATGGTTTGCCCAATCCTTGTTTTTGCCTACATCATGCCCACTAGAACCATTTTACAAAAAACATCTGAAAATGCTGGCGCTTCAAACTATGTCATTGAACAAGAAGTTCAATTTTCAAATGGAGACGACATTGTCCAATTAAAAGAAATCTGGTTGGTTGAAAATGATCACACCATGAAACTAACGGTCACCGGCAGCAAAGAATTGCAAAATACATTCAAATTGCAGTTCATCTATAGTGGAGGCCTGCGCTGGAGACTCATCGGCGGCGCCACGAAAAACGAAAAAATCTCTGAAGACTTTCTTGAAAAATATTTCAACTTTAGAAGCCCTGAAGGCCTGGCTAATGCATTGACTCATCATCAAATAATACCACCAGGCGCATACAATAAGAAATCAGCAGCCAGAACCAGCAAAGATTTTATTTACGAACCTGAATCCTGGGTGCGCCTCTCTCGAACTGGTGGAGTGCCTAATTATGCTCTCGGGAATGCTACTCCAGAAAATCAGACTGAAGGTAATCCGGGAATTTGGATTGAACAGGATCAGTTTATTATTCGAAAATTAAGATTAAAAAGTCGAGCTGAAATGACTGCTGATAATTACAAGCAATTTGCAAAAGGTTTGAACTACCCCCGCAATCAAACTGTGAGATGGGGCAACAACACGGTCAATATTTTACTGACTAGTTTGTCGTCTCGACCTAAAATGGCAGCAAATATTTTTCAGCCTAGTTCTTTAGATACAGCTTTAAAAGTTGAAGGCCTCGATTCTATTCCTGCTAAGGAAGCCATCCTTGAATTTTACTCGAGGTTTAGATGAGTGATGAGCCTTTGCTCTGGCAAGTGGCCGTTGACGCCCCCCTAGCCGAGGCCCTGACCTATTCATTTTCTGAACCCCTAGAAAAAGGCCAGCTCGTCAATGTCCCCCTGGGTAAGAGAAAAGTTAAAGGGGTTGTCTTAGGTCCAAGTTCAAAAGTCCCTGAATTTAAAATCAAAAGTATTGATTCCATCGATCAGGAATATAAACCCCTGCATGAGCCCTATCTAAAATGGATCGAATGGCTTTCTTTCTATTATTTGCACCCTATTGGGCAGGTTTTTCAATCTGCATTTCCTCCTTTGCGTAAAGCAAATAAAATCAGAACCAGCAAAAGAGCCCCCGTTATACCGCAGTTGATGGCAGACTCAGCGATGGATCTGACAATAGAACAAAGAATATGCTTTGAAAGCATCTCTAAATTTTCTGGCTTTTCTACTCATTTGCTTTTTGGGGTCACCGGATCAGGCAAAACAGAGGTTTATCTGCGTCTGCTTGATGAGGTTTTAAAAAAGGGCCAACGTGGCTTGGTTTTAGTTCCAGAAATATCACTGACCCCACAATTGATTCAAAGGTTTGCGCGAAGATTTGGTGATAAAATTGCAGCACTTCATTCGCAGCTCACTGACCGTGAAAGAACAAATCAATGGTGGGACATTGTTGATGGTCGCAAATCCATCTTGATTGGCGCGCGCTCTGCACTCTTTTGTCCTATAGAAAATTTAGGATTGATTATCGTCGATGAAGAGCATGAGCCCAGCTATAAACAAGATGAAAAATTAAAATACAATGGCCGAGACGCTGCCGTCATGATGGGCAAACAAATGAACTGCCCCGTTGTTTTGGGATCTGCGACACCCAGCTTAGAGACCTGGAAGAATGCTAAAGATGGAAAGTATCACCTTCACACTCTTAAAAACCGCGTTGCCAACCGAGCCCTTCCGACAATTGAAGTGATCGATCTTAGAAAAAATAAATCAGACGATGATCTGCAAAAATTAATAATCCAAAAGTATTCTCATTTACCTTTTTGGCTCAGTCCTGCCCTATTTGAAAAAATAATTGAGGTTCTAGACAAAGGCGACCAGGCGGCCCTTTTTCTAAATCGAAGAGGCGTTGCACAGATGGTTGTGTGTCCTGCGTGTGGCCATACAAAAGAGTGTCCAAATTGCGATATTTCACTCACTCTGCATGCGGGCTCCCATCTTGTCTGTCACTATTGCGACTACCATGAAAACTTTAAATTAAAATGCCCTGATTGCGCTGAGGGCGAAATGGATGCGATAGGTCTGGGCACAGAGCTCCTAGAAAATGATCTTAGACGGCTATTTCCAGGGAAAAATATTTCTCGCGCGGACCGTGACGAAATTCAAAGTCGTGCGGACCTGGAAGACCTTATTGAAAAAATGGAAATTGGTGAAATTGATATTCTTGTTGGTACTCAAATGATCGCAAAAGGCTTAGACTTCCCAAAGCTAAAATTAGTTGGCTTAGTCTTAGCCGATGTCGGATTTAACCTTCCAGATTTTAGAGCCACAGAGCGCAGCTTTCAGCTCATGACTCAAATGAGTGGCCGCAGCGGCCGCCACATCAAAGAGGGTGAAAATCCTGGCTACGTTATAATTCAGACATTTAATGCCGAACATGAAAGTATTCTCTACGCTCAGAATAACGACTTTGAAGGCTTTGCTGAAAATGAGCTCAACATCAGAAGCTCTCTCAACTATCCTCCTGTCGGAAGGCTGATTAGCTTTAGAATTCAGGGGCCTCACCTAGGTAAAGTTGAGGACGCTGCTCGACTTTTAGCTAGACGGGCTCAAGTTTTAAAATCCCAAAATACAAATTATGCATCCATCGAAATTTTAGGTCCTGCCGAAGCACCTTTATCTAAACTAAGAGGACAATTTCGATTTCATCTTCTAGTCAAATCAGCGCAAGGCCACGTGGCGAATCCATTTACCAGACAATTGATTGGCGACCAAGGTTGGGTTCCGTCTGGTATAAAAATCTTGGTCGACATTGATCCAATGAATTTGCTTTAAGTCCAAAGCTTTCCTAGAATCTAGTGAGCAGCTAAAAATATTTTTACATTTTTAGTCAGAAATACCATCGTATAAAAAGTTAGGAAATGTTCTTCATGATTGAGTGCCCGCGCTGCAAATCGCAGGTTGATGGACTGCAAAACGTCGACCCAGGTTTACTTGCTAAACTTAAAGAGATGGGTGAGACAGATCTGTCGAGCCAGGCCTGCTTGTCCTGTATTTCCGAGCTGTCGACTCAAAACTCTGAACCTCCAGCTCCGCTTGGCGAAACGACAAACCCCGCTGCTTATAGTGGTGGCGTCCTCATGGCACAAGAGAAAGCCAAAGAAGAGCACAGGGTTGCACTTTGGAAAAGTCGAGTTCAACTCATTAAAGCTGCGCGCAATGCCATGACCGGGAAGCATTTTGCTGAGGCTGCACTAGCCTACGAAAAATATTTGAAGATCCTTGAAGTGGTCTTTGATGTTAAAAAAGGTGATCTATTGCGTCCAGAAATATTCAAGGAACGAGCCCGTACAACGGAGCTAACCGTAGTGACTTCAGTCTACTGGGATCTATTGCGCATTTACGATACTCAGCCAAAATACCAAGAA
Organism: Pseudobdellovibrionaceae bacterium; assembly: GCA_947449255.1. Lineage (GTDB taxonomy): Bacteria > Bdellovibrionota > Bdellovibrionia > Bdellovibrionales > Bdellovibrionaceae > Bdellovibrio. Next base: position 297,248 of record CANFQX010000002.1, on the reverse strand, counting down.
AGAATGCAGGCTGTTTCTAAACAGTTAGCAAGTTTTGCCCCTTTTACTCCAATATTTAATGATATCGCACGAAGGGCCGAATCCTTTTCAAGATCCGCAAAAAATCCGAACATCGTAAAACAGTTTTTAAAATTATCTGGGAAAGAAAAATCAAAGTGCTTCATTGCAACTTCTGCATTTGGACCAGCTTCAATCGAAGTTCAAGAATTGCGCAAGTTCAGGGATGGAGCCTTGAAATCTTCACTTGTGGGTCGCCGCTTCATTTTATTATATTATGCCTATTCACCTAAATTAGCCCTGTTTTTAGATAAACACTCCTGGTTCAAGCCTGCGGTGCGTGCAACTTTGCGCCTATTGATTAAATGCGTTAGCTAAATTTTCAGAGACATTCATTCAGAAGAACCTTGCAAAGACCTGCTCTTTTGAGGATTGTAAAAGAATGGCTCAACATATATTCGACTACGCAATTATTGGAAGTGGCTTAACCGGCCTCTGTATAGCAACCGCACTCAGCCGCGAAACAAATAACATCGCACTTATTGATAGTGCTGACGTTCCTGGCGGCGTTAATAGAAAAATAAACTTTCCAACTGGTGTAATTAACAATGGCCTCAGATGCATTCCCGATTCGATCTTGGCTGAAAAAGGTATTCGATTTCTTGAAAACCTTATAGAACGAACGGTGCAATCCAAAATTTCAGAAGAGGCCCCCATCACTTATGAATCTGGAAATTTTAAAACATTTCTTGGTTTTGGGGACAACCCCCCAGCTTTTTATGAGGAATTGAATTACTTTACTGCCAATAAAAAAATAGAATTGGATATACAGCCCCACGATTGGACAGAAATTTTATTCGAAAAATTCACCGGCAACTTTATGCCGAGGTCCTATGTGACAAAATTTCACCAAGAAGGGAACGTTGTCACTCACATTACAATCAACGGCTCTAAAACTATCTACGCACATAATTTCATTTTCACTGGCAATGTGAAAGATCTAGCCTTACTGCTTCCTGAAGAGGCCCTCTCGGTTCGCGCACGATCTAAATTATCAAAAAATATTTATTGGACCTCAATTTCACTAGATATCTGTCACAGTAAGAATTTGACGGACTCTACGGCTATACACGTCTTAAATGGGACAACTCAAGATGATATTGGCCCATGCATAGGTCGTTTTTTGCCAGCTCAAGAAGTTGATGGAGTTCTTCAGCAAAGTTCACAATGGCTAACCTTTATTGAATCTGAATCCACTGAGGACAGCGAAGCCATTGGCCTTTCATTGAAAAAAATGAAACGGCAAATAAAGCGAGCCTACCCAGAGGCTCTTGATCATATTAAAATAGAAAGAATTTTTATTTCGCCTATAATATCAGGAAATGGCGACCTCAAAGTGAGCGGAAATCTAAGCCTACCAAGCCTTCAAAACTTGTGGATTGCATCACCCACAATGAATGACTCAAAAAATCTGGTGGGAAGCCTGCTGCAATCAGAAATGATTTTATCAGCTTTGGGTTTCAAATTAGAACAGTCAACAGAACATGCAGAATACTTAGATCAGACAACTCTGGAACCATCACTCTAAGATAAATCAATGAGGTCCTATTTTAAAACAATTAGGACTTCATTAAAATTCAAAGTTCAGTTTATGACTGAAGTGACGGCGCAGCCAACTTCATTGTAAAAGAAACTTCACTGCCTTCACCTAATTGGCTTTCTATTGAAATTTCCCCACCCATGAGACGAATTAAATTTTTTGTTATGGCTAAGCCTAGGCCGTTGCCGCCGTGCTTTCGACAATTTGATCCCTGATAAAAGGTATTAAATAATTTCGGAACATCCTCTGCTGCTATTCCGACACCTGAGTCCTTGATTCTCCAGCGATAGATGCCTAATGCCGAGCACTCAACAGCACATGAAATTGAAATAGACCCATTCTCTGTAAACTTAACCGCATTGCCTATTAAATTAACCAACACTTGTCGGATGCGATGGGTGTCTCCTAAAACCAACGAAGGAACCTCGTCAGAAAATTTTGCCTCGAATTTGATTTTTTTATCACTGGATTGAATAGCCAGCATATCTAAGACTTCATCAAGGCAAGATCGAAGGTCAAAAGGCTCTATATCAAGGACGATTAAGCCATTTTCAATTCTTGAAAGGTCCAACAATTCATTAATTAGTTGGGATAAAGAAACGGAACAGCGATGGACAATATCCACGTACTTTTTTTGGTCGCTGGCTAAGCTAGTCTCTTTTAGAATGTCAGTAAATCCAATAATACTACTCAAAGGGGTGCGCAGCTCATGGCTGATGTTGCTAAGAAAATCTGACTTTAATTTAGACAGTCTAATCGCTTCTTCTTTTGCCTCAACCAAGGCAAATCTTGATCTAGCAAGATTCAACATTCCTCTTCTGGACTGAAAAATACCCAGATATAAAACGAAAATTTCCACCAAAAACCAGAATTCGTAACTCTTCCAACTTGATAAAGCTCCTGCTGCCACCCCGTATATAATCAAAGGAAAATAGCCATCGATAAGAAAGGTAGCAGCAATGGCTATACCGCCTGCTAACAGTAACAACTTCCAATCCTTATAAAAGGCAATTAAAGCCAAGGAAATAAAAATATGAAAATGTGCTTCAGTCCGACCACCAAAAAGGATCATAAACATCACGGAAAAAAGCATCTGACATACTGTCACCAAAAGCCTGCTTAAAAAAGTCCCTGGAATTTTATACACAAAATAAAATGGCAGTAAAAAAAGAACTCCCCCAAAAAACAAACTCAAATAAAGAGTTTCATTTGAGTAAATTCCAAATCCAAGCCAAGTTTGAGGATTAATTAATACTGAAATTGCAACAGCGGCCACCCACTGGAAACCCAGGAAGGCCACAAAAGATCTGTCCATCAACTTACAAATACCGGAATGTTCATCATAAAAAATGCTGAGGATCTTAATTTCACTGCCAAAATTGGCTGAATCAAATTCCATAAATTACACTCTACAATCTTAAAATAATGAGGTTTTATTTAAGAAACAAATATAAATTGAATTTCAAGAAATGAATCAAATGAATCAAATGAATCAAATGAATCAAATGAATCAAATGAATCAAATGAATCATTTAGAAAATTAATAAAAATCTCGGTCAATGAAATGATCTGTAGCATAACAAAATTTAATAAACAAACTATACTGTATTAATTTTAACTAACCTTCAGAAGAACCTGGAGGTGATCTTTATTTCAAGCCAGCCTCACCGCTAATATGAAACACAAGTTCAAAGACAGCTTGCGCCACGCATCGGCCTGTGATATTCCAGTAGGCCAACAAAAACACACTCTCAAGCATCTACCTGGTCCCCCAAAGTACTGAAATAGGGGGTCTTCCGGCGAAAAAAAGAAGCTGGCTCTGCTGAGAGGAGGATTAACCAGAAAGGAAGTACTACCATGGCACAAGTTACCATGAAAGAATTGCTAGACGCAGGGGTCCATTTCGGACATCAAACACAGCGTTGGAACCCAAAAATGAAGCCTTACGTTTACACAGCTCGTGGAGGTATTCATATTATTGACCTTCAGAAGACTGTTGTACGCGCTAATAAAGCAGCTGATTTCGTTAAAGAAATCGCAGCCAATGGCGGCCGTATGATTTTCGTGGGCACAAAAAAGCAAGCTATTGAACCAGTTCAAGAAGCTGCTGCTAAATGTGGTCAATACTACGTAACCAAGCGTTGGTTGGGTGGCATGATGACTAACTTTGCAACGATCAAATCATCTATCGATCGTCTTCGCAAAGTTGATCAAATGAAAGAAAAAGGCGAGTTCAATTATCTTACTAAAAAAGAGCGCGCTAAAATCGAAAAAGAATACATCCGTTTATCTGAATTCCTTAATGGTATCCGCAACATGAAAGAAATGCCTACGGCTATGTTCGTTGTTGATCTTCCAAAAGAGCACATCGCTGTTGCAGAAGCAAAGCGTTTGGGTATGGCTGTTATCGGTATTGCTGATTCCAACTCAGATCCAGAATCTATCGACTTCCCAATTCCAGGGAATGACGATGCAATTCGCTCAATTAAACTTTTTGTGAACCTTGCTGCTGACGCTTACCTTGAGGGCGCGAAAATTTGGGAACAAAAACTTCGCACTCAGACTGACAAACAGTCTGACCTTGCTAAAGAAGTTAAACCAGAAGGCAAAGAAGAAGCTGCTCCGAAAAAACGTGGCGCACCTAAAGCTGGAGCTAAAGAAGCTCCTAAAAAAGCTGCAGGTCCAGTTGTTGTTCGAGCAAGCAAAGGTCCTAAGCTTGTTGCTGCCGGACTTGCTGAAGAAGTTGAGATCCAAGCTGAACTTGAAAATAAAGACGAATCTGCTGAATAGTTTTTCACAGACGAGTGAAAAAAGGGCGGCCTAGCCGCCCTTTTTATAAATGACCCTGATAAATTTTAAATATCCTATCTAATTCAAATTATTATTTAAGGAGTCTTCCTATGTCTATTACTGCATCTCTTGTAAAAGAACTCAGAGAAAAAACAAGCGCAGGAATGTTAGATTGCAAAAAAGCACTCGAAGCAACTGCTGGTGATTTTCAAGCAGCCGTTGAATGGTTGCGAGTAAAAGGTCTTTCTTCTGCTGCTAAAAAAGCTGATAGAATTGCGGCTGAAGGCACTGTATTTGCCCAAGTTGTAGGCAACACAGGCGTTATCATAGAAATCAATTCTGAGACAGACTTCGTTGCTCGCAACGAAGGTTTCAAAACTTTGGTTCAAGATATTGCACATCATGTTTTAAACGCTGTTAATATTATTGGTGATATTCTTGAGCATGCTTTCCACAAAAACCCAACGACAAAAGTGGGCGATATGTTGAAAGAAGCTATCGCAACAATCGGCGAAAACATTGTTATTCGACGATTTGAAAAATACACTGCGACAGCTACAACTTTGGTACACACGTACATTCACGGTGAAGGCAAAATTGGCGTTATGATTGAAGTTGCTGCTTCAAAGCCAGAAGTAGTTAGCAACCCTGAATTAAAAGCTTTTGCTCAAGATGTGGCTCTTCACATCGCTGCCATGAATCCAATGGCCATTTCTTCTGAACAAATTCCAACTGAAGTTGTTTCTAAAGAAAAAGAGATTTTGACTGCTAAAAACCTTGAATCAGGTAAAAAACCAGAAATGATTGAAAAAATTGTTGATGGTCAAATCCGTAAATTCTTGGCTGAAAACTGTCTACTTGATCAACCTTTCGTTAAAAATCCAGACATGAAAGTGAGTGACCTAGCTAAATCCGTAGGAAAAACTATAGGAGCTGACGTCACTGTTAAGCGCTTTGTTCGGTTCGAATTGGGTGCTGGTATCGAAAAGAAATCCAATGATTTTGCAGCTGAAGTTGCTGCACAAATGAAGGGACACTAATTTGAAGACGCCTGCCTACAAACGTGTATTGCTTAAACTCAGTGGCGAATCCCTTGCTGGAAAGCAAGGTCACGGCATTAATACTGCGACTATTAAACAAATCGCGCAGGACGTTGCAGCAGCACACAATGCGGGCGTTCAAATTGGGCTTGTAATTGGTGGTGGCAATATCTATCGCGGTGTCGCCGCCTCCGCAGAGGGCATGGATCGGGCAAGTGCAGATTACATGGGCATGCTTGCTACATGTATCAATGCACTGGCTCTTCAAGATGCTCTTGAAAAAGAAAATATTCCCGTTCGCGTACAAACAGCCATTGAAATGGCTGAAATTGCTGAACCCTATATTCGCAGAAGAGCCATAAGGCATTTAGAAAAAAATCGCCTTGTAATTTTTGGCGCCGGCACAGGCAATCCATTTTTCACAACGGACACTGCTGCCTCTTTAAGAGCAATGGAAATCAATGCCGAAGTCATCATGAAGGCAACTAAGGTTGATGGCATATATGATAAAGATCCCGTCAAGCATTCTGATGCTGTGAAATTTGATAAAATTAGCTACATTGAAGTTTTGAATCGTGGACTTCAAGTTATGGATTCAACAGCCATCAGTATGTGTATGGACAACAAACTTCCCATTATCACCTTCAATTTAACTGAGCCTGGAAATATTTTAAGAGCTGTGATGGGTGAGCACATCGGAACTCTGGTTCATTAATTCATTGGACTATGAACAAGCGGCAGACTTATTCTATTGAAAATAAGTCCTCAAAGGAGATTCAACTATGACAATCGCTGATGTAAAAAAGAATGCCCAGACTAAAATGGATAAATCAGTTTTGGCTTTGGGTGAAGAACTTAAAAAAATTAGAACTGGTCGAGCGCAAGTTTCAATGCTCGATAATATTCGAGTTAATTATTACGGGAATCCTTCCCCACTTTCTCAAGTTGCCTCTATTTCAACTCCAGATGCTAAATCATTCCTTATAGCTCCCTGGGAAGCATCAATTCTAAAAGAAATTGAGCAGTCCATTATTAAATCTGAACTTGGAATGGCTCCTATGAATGACGGAAAAGTTATTCGCCTCAAGGTTCCTGATCTTACAGAAGAACGACGAAAAGATCTTGCTAAACAAGTTAAAAAGATTGCAGAAGAAGCTCGTGTTGCTGTTCGAATGGCACGTCGTGATGCGAATGACGAAGTCAAAAAACTTCAAAAAGACAAAGCCATCAGCGAAGATGAGGGCAAGAAAGCTGAAACTGAAATTCAAAAAGCCACTGACGATTTTATCAAAAAAGTCGATCAGATCGTTGACGAAAAAGAAAAGTCAATTTTGACAATTTAGGTTCTAGGAGCCCATGACGCTACCGAAACACATTGCAATTATTATGGATGGTAACGGTCGATGGGCTCAGCTCAAGCGAAGGCCTCGAACATTTGGACATATAAAAGGCACACGAGTAGCCAAAAAGATTATTACCAGCTGTTCCAGAAGAGGTGTTCAAAACCTCACTCTTTATGCATTCTCTTCCGAAAATTGGTTGCGGCCTTTAAATGAAGTCTCATTTTTAATGAGATTGCTTCGTCGTTATTTAGGACGTGAAACCGACAATCTCATAAAAGAAAATATTAAATTTTCAGTGATTGGTGATCTGTCACAAGTGCCTTCTGATGTTTGCGAGGCTATTAAAAATGCTGCTGAATCTACATCGCGATGTACGGGCTTAAATTTAGTTTTTGCCCTTGGCTATGGCTCTCGACAGGAAATTACTGCAGCAGTTAAAAAAATTGCTGAACAAGTCGCTGCGGGTCAGATCTCTTGTGATGATATCAATGAAAACCTTGTTAGTAAAAATTTAAGTACTTATCCAACTCCAGATCCAGATTTTATTATACGAACAAGTGGCGAACAAAGACTATCCAACTTTTTGTTATGGCAGGCTGCCTATGCGGAGTTTTATTTCACAGAGGTCTTATGGCCTAATTTCACGGAATCACACCTAGAAGAAGCTCTTAAATCTTTTTCATCAAGACAGCGCCGCTACGGAAAGGTCTCAACTGATGTCAACTTGGAAAAACTTTCTAATTAGAACAGCCTCAGCATTGGTCGCAATCGCGATCATTTATTTGCTCTATGTTTATCTAAACATAACAGGTCTAAAACTCATTGTCGCAGCTGCGGTTGTCCTTGGAAATATTGAATTAATGGCCATGCTTTTTAAAGGTGAATCCTCTGTTTTACTAAGGGTCTCTTTCGTGCTTTGTTCGCTCATAACCTTTGGCATTTCTAGTTTTTACTTAGACGTAGGAATTATTGTTTTTACCTTGGCTATTCTTTTCATGTGGATTCTGGGCCTTGTCGTTTTAAACAAGCACTCTAGCTTAGAGCATATCTCAATTTTTCAGGCAAAGGCTTCGTTGGGAATAGTTTATATGGGCCTTATTCCCGCCTTTATTGTTAGGTTACTTGATGGGCCTCTTGGATTGTCATGGTTTATTTTTTTACTGAGTGTGGTTTTTTCAAGCGACACATTAGCCTATGTTTTTGGTGTGCTCTTTGGAAAACATAAGGTTATGCCAACAGTTTCTCCAAAAAAGACATGGCAGGGTGCCATAGGTGGGCTAGTTGGTTCAGTTCTAGCCGGCTTTATATGCTGGACTTATCTTGTTCATGATTTTAGCCCAAGTTTCATTCTGGGACTTTCTGCTGTGACTGGTTTTTTTGGTCAATTTGGAGACTTTTTCGAGTCCTTGCTCAAACGCGTCTCTGGAGTTAAGGATTCAGGTAAAATTATGCCTGGTCATGGCGGTATTTTAGATAGAATTGATGGCATTTTGTTTGCCGGGCCAGTTGTTTTTTTTGGGGTCGTGATTTTGTCTCATCTTTTGTCGTAAGCAAAAAGTCGAGCGCTGCTGCATAATTAAGTATTTTACTGGCACCAAGGCCATTGCCACCGCTAGAATATAGCCATGGATATTATTTTAAATTTATTACACCAAGGCTTTTCTGCAATCGTCCCCTTCGTTGTACTTTTGGGGATATTAATTTTTGTTCATGAACTTGGACATTTTCTGGTCGCAATTTGGTGTGGCGTAAGAGTCGAAGTATTCAGCTTGGGCTTTGGAAAAAAAATCTTTAAATTCACAAGGGGCGAAACGACCTATGCCCTTTCTATCATCCCGCTGGGTGGCTATGTAAAAATGTTTGGGGAACAACCAGGCACGAGCATCTCCGATGAGGATAAAAAATTTGCATTCACCCATAAAAATGTTTGGCAGCGAGTGGCCATAGTATTAGCTGGGCCAATAATGAATTTTCTTTTCGCAATCCTGGTTTTTTTCACAGTCGCTATGATTGGGGAAGACGCAAGGACTCCAGTTTTAGGTGATATCGCTGCTGATTCATCTGCCTACTCTGCAGGTTTTCGCTCTGGTGATAAGCTTATTTCTGTAAATGATCTTAAGATACAAACTTGGGAAGAATTTCAAAAGGTTTTAAATCAAAAAAATGGCAATGACGTAAATTTAAACTTTGTTCTACAACATGAGGGTTCAACGGATCAGTCCAAAATTTCTGTTGTCGCCAAGGCCGAAGTCAACCCAAATATCCTGAGCATGTACAGTCACGTCGCCAATGTTCCTGGACTAACCACAATGGCAGCTGGAACGACTATCGGCTTAGACGAGAAATCTCGATTGTACGCTATGGGCTTAAGAACCGGCGACACCATAACTTCAATCAACGGTCATAGGGTTACTTATTGGAGAGACCTCAATACAACCCTTGCAAAAATTGACCCCAAAGAAGTCCTTTCACTTGAAATTCTTGGAATCCGTGAAGGTGACAAAGTTGAAAAGCCGCTGACGATCACAATGTCTCCAGATGATTCATTGAAGTCTTATTCATTAGAAAACTTAGGGCTCGAGTCTTCCGAACTATATCTATCCAAAGTTATGGAAAGTTCACCTGCAGAAGCTGCTGGCCTGAAACAGATGGACAGACTTGTAAGCATTAACAACATCAAACTGACTAAATGGGAAGATGTAATAAATAACATCAAATCCTTTGATGGAAAAAACCCAGTTAGTATTTCAGTTTTACGCGACAAAAAAATCGTAGATCTGAAAATAACGCCGAAAATGACGACACAGATGACACCTGGTGGTTCAGAGGAAAAAAGATATACTATTGGAATTGCACCACTAGTAAATTTAGCCGCTCAGAATTTTGTCTTGGTAAAAATAGGAAACCCATTATTGGCTCTTGCACGCGGAGCAGAGCGAACATGGGATGTTTCAATAATGACTGTCATGAGTTTTGTCAGACTGTTTGAGGCCAAAATATCGCCTAAAAATATTGGTGGCGTTTTATCAATTGGACAAGCTGCCAGTGAAACTTTTAAAATGGGCTTGAGTCAATTTCTCCAAATGATGGCTGTCATTTCAGTCAACTTATTCGTACTAAATCTGCTGCCGATTCCAGTTCTCGACGGTGGTCACTTGGTATTCTATATCGTTGAAATTATTAAGGGAGCTCCTTTAAGTTTGAAGAAAATGGAGATCGCACAGCAAGTTGGTATGGCTCTGTTGATGAGCCTTATGGTTTTTGCACTTTTCAATGACTTTGCTCGCCTCTTTGGAAAATAAAATTTTCTAAAGAGTACTTAACTAGCAGACTGCAGAATTTATTTCTGCAGGATTCTTAAGGTTTATAAAATGAATATTTTATCTATGGAAACCAGCACTCAGCTGGGTGGTGTTGCGGTCGTCGTGAATGGAGTTGTAGTAGCTGAAGTCAGCTCTTTACGACAGAAATCTCACAGTGAAAACATCAGTCCATTTATTTCAGAATGTCTCAGAGAATCAAACCTAAAGCTTGAAGATATCGATGCCTTTGCAGTAGGTCAGGGACCCGGGTCTTTCACTGGAATCCGAGTTGCAGCAAATGCGGGGAAGTCTTTTTCTTACAGTTTTAATAAGCCTCTCATCGCACTGGACTCTTTAACTCTTCTTGCAGAACAAGTTAGAGGCTCTAATAAACCCGTGCTCTCCATCATCAATGCCTACAAGAATATGGTCTATATTGGACTCTTTGATGTGTCTGGCAATACACCACTCTATATCAAAGGGCCTGAGGCAATACCCGTGCGTGACATAGGAAAGTATATTTCAACTGAAGTTATTGTTGTTGGAGATGGCTGGAGCGCCTATCACCCATACTTTTCTGAGGAAGTTAAAAATAATCTTCAGCGATTTGAACATTATCCCGATTTTCCCCAAGCCAGGACCCTGGGAATCTTGGCAGAGAGGCAATTGCTATTGGCCTCGTCAGCAGAGCTTCAACCAGCTCCAAACTCCGACTGGAAGACCTTCAGGCCTCTTTATATTCGAGCCTCAGAGGCAGAGGAAACAAAAAGAGGAATCCTAATAACTCCCCTAACTTAGTTTTTTTATTGCATGCTTAAGTCAAATTCTAACTTTTTAATAAAAAACTAAAAGGAGATTTAAAAATTCAAATCACGAATGCCCTCATTTACTTACAGCAGAAGCTTTCTGGAAAGACAATGCGCCGTAGCAAATACTTTAACATCGAAAACCCAATCTAAATTCACAATCAAGTTTAAAAAATCCAGTTATTTTTCAATGATATGCAAACATCTTATTGCTCCAAGGGAACTTCACACCGTAATATATTAGCGATGCAATCGACAGGTCGAAACAACTATTACGAAATTTTGGAATTACCAACTGGTGCACCTGAAAATGAGGTTATAAAAGCCTATGAACGTGCTTGCCTTGCCTATTCTGGGGATAACCCAGCGATATATAGTGTTTTTTCAAGGCAGGAAGCTGATGAACTTTTAATCATGGTTGAAGAAGCTTATCAGATCCTAAGCAACTCAGCTTACAGAGCGATTTATGATCAAAGACTGCTAAGTGGTCGCTCTTCATTGAATGAACTCACCTACGATTCCATTGTTGAGACTTGCAATAACACCAATAAAAATAAAAAAATTGTTAAAAAGAGCCTCGGCTATGAGCTCAATTCAGACTTTGAGCGTGAAATTTTAGCACAAGAGCAGTGGACTGGAACTTTTCTAAAAAAAGTTCGCGAATACAAATGTATTTCTGTTGAGCGCATGAGCGAAATAACAAAAATAAATTCTTGGTATATTACAGCAATCGAAAGAAATGACCCCTCTTCGCTGCCCGCAATAGTCTTTGTTCGTGGATATATTATTCAAATATCTAGAGCTTTAGGAATAGATGATAAAAAGGTTGCTGATTCCTATATGAAAATATACAAAAACGCTCTTGGAAAATAAAAAACAAAATTCAAAAATAGAAATTGCCGCTAGCCTTGAAATGATAGGCCTCAGACTTGATAAAGCCCTTGCCCTCATCCCAGAGATAGAAACTCGCTCCAGGGCAAGTCACCTTATTGATAATTTAATGGTCTCTGTAAATGGGAAGATTGCGAAAGCTTCAGTAAAAGTCTTAGAAAATGACCTTATTTCTGTTGAATTGCCTGCACCACGTCCATCCAATCTTCAACCTTATGACTTTAAATTAGATATTTTGCACGAAGACGAAGATATTATCGTTATCAATAAGCCCTCAGGCCTAGTCGTTCACCCAGCAGCTGGTCACTTTCATGACACTCTCGTGAATGCCTTGCTATCACACACAAGCGATTTATCGATGAAGTTTGGCGAGGAAAGACCTGGCATTGTTCATCGACTAGATAAAGAAACCAGTGGAATTATAGTCGTAGCAAAAAATGATAAAGCTCATGAATCGTTGACCACACAATTCAAAGAGCGCAGCACACACAGAATATACTACGCAGTCAGCATTGGAACTTGCAGAACCTTGAGTGGGACAATTCAAAGCTTTCTAGCCCGCCATCCCCAAGACCGAAAACGCTACGCCTCAGTGCTTGGAACAGATCGACTGCCATTGATGGATCAAGAAAATCCGCCTGAAATTGGAAAGTGGGCGGTAACTCATTTTGAAGTTTTGGCCAGAAAAAGTGGACTCAGTTATTTAAAACTGAAATTAGAAACAGGCAGGACTCACCAAATTCGTGTGCACCTCTCTGAAAATAATTTACCAATTGCTGGTGACGAGCAATATGGAGCTGACCGAAAAATAAGAACAATTGAACAACGTAGTGTACAAGAAGATCTTAGAGGCCTTACCAGATTCCTGCTTCATGCCGCTGAGCTTGGCTTTAACCACCCTAGGACTCAGACCAGGATGCTTTTCAAGCAAGATTGGCCTGAAGAAATACAAAAATTACTGACTCAATGGAACCTTAGATGACTCTAAAAAAGACGAATTTTGGTTATGAAATTCGCACAAATTATTTTCTCTATTTTTTTGGCGGACAAGAGTCCCAGATTTCAAATCTACGAACACATTATCCAGAATTTGATCTCATTAGGGTCAAACAAACTCACAGTGAAATACTCGTCGAATCTAAGAATCCAAAGTTAGATTATCAGATCGAGGCGGACTCCCATTTTAGCTTTCAGAAAAACACAGCGCTTTGTATCGCTACTGCAGACTGCGTGCCTATTTTATTGAGCCATCAAAAGACAGGGTTGGTCGCTGCTGTTCATGCCGGGTGGCGAGGTGTTGCTAATAAAATTTTAATGAAGACTGTAAATCAACTTCATCAACTTGGTGCTCACGCTCATGAGCTCGATGTTTGGATAGGTCCACATATTCAACAGGAAAGTTTTCAAGTCGATCTAGATGTTCAAGATCAAATTTTTGCAAGTCTTGGTTCTAATTTAGCAGAAATGCTCAGGACCAATATCAACGACGATGAAAAGAAATTTAAAAGTCTGTCTCAGCAAATTTCTGAAGGTAAATACCTTGTTGATCTCAATCAAATCACAAAAAATCAGCTTAAAATAGTTGGGGTCAATCTTGAAAGAGTTTTTGATCTAAATATCGATACCTATTCAAGCCTTGAATTTCATTCTCACCGCAGAGATAAAGAAAAAGCGGGACGACAAATAAGTTTTATTAGCAGGATTTTGTAGATTTTAACTTAAAAAATAGAAAAAAATGGTGGCTTGAGACGGAATTGAACCGCCGACACAAGGATTTTCAATCCTCTGCTCTACCAACTGAGCTACCAAGCCACGTGAATCGTTCAAAGAGACCAAATGTTTATCTTTTGGTCTCACATATGTCAACAACTAGGCTTTACCAAAAGCAGCATTTAAATCATTTATTAGATCCTGAAGGTCCTCAACCCCTACAGAAAGCCGAATCAACGAATCATCAATTCCCAATGCCTTTCGATTTTCAGCTGGTACAGAGGCGTGCGTCATGATTGCAGGGTGTTCAACCAGGCTTTCAACCCCTCCAAGACTTTCTGCCAAAGCAAACACATTCACATTCTCAAGGAATTTTCGGGCTGATTCCAACCCGCCCTTTATATGAAAGGTGATCATTCCACCAAAGCCATGCATTTGCTCTTTAGCTAGAGCATGCTGCGGATGACTTTCAAGCCCCGGGTAAATGACTTTTTCTACCTTTGGATGATTTTCTAAAAACTTTGCAATAGCCATTGCATTGATTTGATGTGCTTTCATTCTTAGGGGCAAAGTTTTCAAGCTTCTCAGACATAAAAAAGAGTCAAAAGGAGCTTGTGTCGAACCCATAGAGTTGCTTAAAAAAGCCATTTTTTCTGCTATATCAGCTCGATCAGTCACGGCCACACCGCCGACAACATCACTGTGCCCACCAATGTATTTTGTTGCAGAATGAACCACTATGTCAGCACCAAGTTCTAAGGGGCGCTGAAAATAAGGGCTCATAAAGGTATTATCAACAGCCACAAGAATTCCATGCTTTTTAGCCAATGCTGATATTCTTTTGATATCAACAAGCTTTAAAGTGGGATTGGTTGGAGTTTCAAGCCAGACCATTTTTGTTGTAGGCTTGATTGCCTTTTCAAAATTTTCGAATTTAGTCAAATCGACAAATGAAAAATCCATTCCATCATGCTTTAAAACTTTATCAAATAATCTAAATGTACCACCATACATATCATCCATACCGATAATATGATCGCCACCTTTTAGTAAATGCAAAACTGTCGCTGTCGCGGCACAACCCGAAGCAAAGGCAAAGCCAAATTTTCCGCTTTCAAGACTGGCTACGCAATTTTCAAAAGCACGACGAGTGGGATTGTGTGTTCTGGTGTATTCCCAACCCTTATGCACTCCTGGAGAATCTTGAACATAGGTCGAGGTTAAATAAACAGGAGTCATAATTGCCCCCGTTGTTGGATCTGGAGACTGACCCGCATGAATGGCTCTGGTAGAAAATCCTAAATTATCTGTTGGGTTTTTCATTTTGTTCCTATTTTTTCAAATAAAGTTTTAAAGCTGCTTCTGCTGACATGACGGTATTGAAGGCGTTTGAAATTTGCTCTTCTTTGACCAGTCCATTTTCCACCAGCCATTGATCATTGAATGCTTTACTCAAATACTGCCGACCGCTATCAGCAAAGACGACCACTATATTCATGGGTGATTCAAAACTTTCGGAAAATTTCAAAGCTCCCACGAGGGCTGTAGCGCTTGAAGGTCCAACGAGCAGCCCTTCTTCAGCGACCAATCTGCGAGTCATGTCAAAAGCTTCCTGATCGTTCACACGAACAAATCCATCATACATGTCTAGATGAACATTTCCAGGCAGCATGTCTTCACCAATGCCCTCAACTTTGTAAGAACCTGGTGGATCTACAATTTTTTTATGATAGTACAAATCATAGAGAATGCTGCCTACGGGGTCTGCACAAACAACTTTAACATTTGGATTTTTTTCTTTAAAATATTTTGCACAACCGGAGAGAGTCCCCCCCGTGCCAGCTCCAGCCACCATCATGTCGATTTTTCCATCCATTTGTTTCCAAATCTCAGGACCAGTCGTTAGATAATGTTGGTTCACATTGTCTGGATTAAAGAACTGATTTGCTAAAAAGGCGCCCGGAATTTCTGCGACGATGGTTTTTGCAACACTATAATGACTCATTGGATCTTCTGCATCCACCATGGGAGTGATAACGACTTGAGCCCCATAGGCTCTTAGCAGTGCTCGTTTCTCCTCACTCATTTTCTGCGGCATAACAATGATACATCGATAGCCCTTCACTGCTGCAGCCAAGGCCAAGCCTACACCGGTGTTCCCGGATGTTGCCTCTACGATTGTTCCCCCTGGCTTTAACTCGCCACGTCTTTCAGCTTGTTCAATGAGAGCAATGGCAACGCGATCTTTGATGCTGCCACCAGGATTAAAATACTCAATTTTGGCATAAAAATTATGTTTTGAGTTTTTGGTAACTTTATTTAGCTTCACCATCGGAGTATTTCCAATGGTATCTAGAATGGATTCAAGAATGTGTGACATTAAAAACTATCTTTCTAAGTCTTCACTTCCGCTGGAGCGAAGTAAAACTGAATTCATGGACTGCAAGACTGTATTCATTTGAGTCATTGGGTCCAATGAGTATGCCATTCCAAGCTCAGAAGTAAGCTTTTTCACCATCTGACGGTTAGGTTGATTTTTTAACAACTCATTCACCAGTTTTTCAAGTCTAAACCTTAACAGATCCTGATCAGTTTCACTTGAGGCTTCAGAATTACTAAGAGATTTGGCCACGGCGTACCCTCCAACAAGGACACTCTATCATCACCCAGCCAAAGAGTGAAAAAAATTTTGCAATAGCGGTCCAAAAAGAATCAATAAAAATGCCGGGAATTGAAAGAGCAACAAGGGAATCAGCAAAATAAAAGGCAACCGGGCCAATTTATTAGTTAGCTCCTCGTGACAGGCTTCTAAAATCTCCTCCTCAAGGGTTAACACCACATTGTATATTGCCTCTCCACGAAGCCCTCTTTCCAAAAGCTGCAAAAGGACCTGCCTATGTTGAGAGGAAATGCCAGAAATCAGGCTCTGAGTCTCCTTTCCTTGCTGGATCAATGCTAGCCACTGAGTAACAACTGCAACAAACTCTCCCTGGTGTCGTTTTAAATAAAGATGAATCCCCTGTTTTGTGGGATGCCCCTTTTCTAAAGTTCGCTTTACGGCCAACAATAAGGCTAAAGGCGGCGCTAAACCTTCCATTTCATTCTCCTTCCAACACTAAAAATCCAAATCAGGCCAATTAAAAAAATAGTGACTGACAGGAAAATTAGATTTTTATACTCAATAAAGCCAAATTGCCTAACAACAAAGATCAACAAGGCAGTAAAGAGCCCGGTGACAATTATTGCCTGCATTTTTATTTGTTGTGTGACCTGTCCGGACCTACGTCGGAAATTTTCTTGTATTTTTAAGTGCCTTCTTAGGGTTCTAATCTGATCTATGATTCTATTTTGTGAACGATCAATTTCTACTAACTCTGCCTGCAAATCCTTTATCATCAGGCATCTTATCGAAGGAATGCTCTCTGATGAGATGATAGAATTGTATATTTCGCGGAGCTGATTCCTTTGCCAACCCTGTTGATTTTCGATCGCCGAAAAAAGTGCCAAACGAAATGATTTCCCCGTTTGCAATCCCAAGATTACGCTATCGAGCAATGGAATTAATAAACCAACAAGTCGCTTTAATAAAAAAAATCGTAAAAAGTAAGGGAAACACTTTAAGGTAATTGAAATTATGCCGATGAAAAGCCAGAGCATTAATGGTGTTGAGTGAAAACTCATGACTAGAATTGAAATCAGAAGCACTAGAAGTGAAAATAATAAACTTTGATTGCATTTTGAGATTGCAAATTCCTTTGCACTCACCGAAAAGGTACGATGAGCGAGCAAAAGTCCGATCATCGAAACTGAAACAAGGATGTACATAAGTTGCCTCCGTGAATTCTGGTGAACGCAAAAAATATGCAAGAATTTTTTTCTTGACGTTGATGGTCGAATTAGCAAAAATAGAAACAGATAGATTTTAATTAAGTGAACAACAACAACAACGTTTGCATCCTAGGAGGAGCACATGGCAAAGAAAGCAGCTAAAAAAGCTACTAAAAAAGCAGTTAAGAAAACTACTACTAAAAAAGTAGCTAAAAAAGCGACTAAAAAAGTTGCTAAAAAAGCCACTAAAAAAGCTGCGAAATAGTTCGCGCTGTACTTAATCGTACATAAAACCCCAGGGGAAACTCTGGGGTTTTTGCTTTTAAAAGCCTAGTTTTTTATTTTTTTAGGACGTAATGAAAAAGGCCACTCTTCAATACTAAAAAGTGACCTTTGATGATTTAAACTGAAATTTATTTTCTACTCTTAGATAGCATTTCGAAACAGCTCTTAATTAAAGGCTTTGAAACAATCTTTTCCTATTAAAATCAAAAATAATAAGTCGACCCTATGGCGCCTGATGGTATCAGCTGAGAGCGCTTGATTTCATACATACCCATGATTTCTGCATAACAGGAAAATCCATAAAAATCTCCAGAGAGCTGATTATACTGAAGCCCCATCGAAACATTCACAAAATCAGTACCATACTGGCCTTTGCGCTTTTCATCGGCGGTCAAAACTCGTCTTAATATGCTTGATTCCTTCCACTGGTCATTTGAGATGTCCGAGTTGTACCAATGTGAATATCCAACAGAATAATAAGGAGCTAAATAATCCCCATCAAACGAATGCTTCCATGCCAACTGTACAGAGCGATATCCTGGTCCAGCCCCAACACCTGCAATGGCGCTATTTTCATCTTCAAAATTTAACTCTGCATTTAAGCCCCATAGTCCAAGCTGACCACCAACGGATGCTCCTGCGCCCATTCTTAAACTCTCACGCATTTTTAATGTTGATGAATAAGTCATTGAACTTTCATTGGCCACTGAATTGGACCCTGAATTCATGGATTCAGCCGAAAATGCTGGTACATGGATCAGAAGAAACCAGATCATTAGTAAAAGTGCTAAAAACCTTTGTGCCATACATCTCCTCTGTTAGTGAACTCAATTAACTGCGGAAAAATTATATAACTCAGTAATAGCTCTAGAACAAGTGGGCTTTGATTCCCTCTTGCTGAAAAAACTTCTTTATTGCGGGTCCATCCATTGGCTCTAGTCTAAATAATAACTTGTGCATTAGTTCGTAGGTTTCTTCTGCCTTCTTTGATCTCATACCATTCGTCAAGTAAGCAAGGTCGTCGCTGATTTTTATGGCGTTATCCAATAACTTTGCAACTTCACGATTTTTTGTCGCTTTATCCAATAGCACTAAGGTCTTGTTAACATTTGTAGCCAAGTGATCTAATTGAGTTATTACGCTGGTGACTGAGCCCTTGTTTTTCTCTACTACTTCAAGCAATTTGCCTGCAAGGCCGTATCCTTGAGAGATTAATTGATCAATCCTTGGAGGATCCTCGCCACGAACGTAGTCTCCATTCGAAAACTCACCAGTGTCGACGGACCCCGCAGAAATTTCTAAAAATTTTTCACCTATGACACCAGCAAGGTTTATAAAAAACTTTGAATCTTTTCGAATGCTTGACCAAGCTTTTTTATCAATGCTTATTTTCAATCTCAGCTTCGCTTCTTCCCCGTTTGGCATTTTAAAGGAGGGATCAAAAGTAATTTCTTTAACTTTGCCAACCTTAATACCCATGACCCGAACTGGAGACCCTTCCTCTATTCCACCTGCATAATTATAGGCAACAAATAATTCTTTGGTGTTAGAAAACGGCGAAATGACTCCCATTAAATAGGCGAACACAGTCAGCAAAACAATACAGAAAACACCTAATATTCCAACCTTGGTTTCTGCCTTCATCGAGACTCCAAACTTCTTACCCGTTCCAATTTCTGGATAGGTAATAAAATAACTAATAAATATGACTGAAAGTATAAGACAAAATAAAATCAACGACAATGATACCAATGGATGCCAAGACCACAGTATTTGTAGTGGCATGTCCCACACCTTCTGCCCCTTGCTTACAATTGAAGCCAAAATAGCTAGCAACAATTGGAATGACGGCCCCAAAGCAAGCACCCTTTATCATAGAAAAAATAATGTCCTGAAAATGAACAAAGCGGTGCATCGACGAAATGAACATACCGAAAGTAAAGCCAAGATAAAGCTGACTCACTAAAATGGCTGACAAAAGGCAGAAGACATTGGCAATCACAGTTAACATCATAGTTCCAGCAATACTCGCCAAAAATCTTGGTACGACCAAATAGTTGATTGGGTCTATTCCAAGCATTTTTAAGGCGTCAATTTGCTCTGTGATCTGCATACTTCCAATTTCTGCGGCATATCCTGCTCCTATTCTGGACGCTAACAAAAGGGCAGTCACAATGGCAGCCAATTCACGCAGTATCAACACCGCTGCAAAGCCAGGAACCATTGAATCATTCTGAATAACTAGCTTCATATGAAAAGATGACTCCAAAATAGTCACGATGGCTGCAAAACTAACGCAAAATACAATAATGGCGAGGCTGGTGTTAGCTACAAAATGAAGCTGTTGAAAAAACTCTTTTTTCCTAAATGGAGGTCTGAATACACCCAAGAAAGTCTCAGTAAATAATGAAATCATGAGCGGTAGCCTCGTGCGATTTGCAAAACAATATCACCGATGAAACTAGTGAACCAATCCATCAGCACAATCAAAATCATAGTCATGACTGAGGTAGAAACTACGGCTTTACCTACACCCTTGGCGCCACCCGTCGTTGTAAATCCTTTATAGGTTGATACTGTCGCTGTAACCACAGCGAACGAGCCACATTTAACAGTTCCAAATAATATTGAAACTGGATTCACCACCGTCGGTATATGCCTTAAATACTCCTGAAAGTTTACGCCAGCAAAAATATCACCTAAAATCATTCCACCAAAAATAGACATGATAAGCCCAAATCCCAATAGAAAAAAACTAGCTATCACAATACCAATAAATCTGGGGACAATAATTTCTTGTAATGGATCTGAGCCTAGACAACGTATGGCATCGATCTGTTCCGTCACTCGCATTGTTCCCAATTCAGCTGAGGTGAAGGCACCAACTTTTCCACTCAGCATAAATGCAATGAGTAATGGTCCTATCTCCCTGACCGTCGCGCTGGTCGAAAGCCCACCTAAATATCCCAAGGCTCCAAATTCATTCATCAATAAAGCAAATTGTACGGTCATAATAGCGCCTACAAAAAATCCTGCCATTGCCGTCGTTGGAAAGCTTGCTATAATAACTGACCAAATTTGTGTAAAGACATCGCTCCTTCTAATTTTCTTATTAACCAAGGTTGTCATTATTGTTTTCAAAAAAAGAAGTGTGCCGCCCAGCTCTCCAAAAATTTCAGCGAGGAATTTCATAAACTCAATACCTCCGCTAGAAAATCTCTGACCAGGGGGTGCTGTGATTTTTTAAGCTCATCTGGTGTTCCGATTGCTTCAATCTGACCTTTATCTAGGACAACAATTCGATCTGCAATTGAAAGAGCACAGTTCATATCATGACTTACAACAATTGAAGTTGATTTGAGTTGCTTGGATAAATCTTGGATCAGGTGATTTATTACGGTGGTAGTGATTGGATCTAAACCTGTTGTTGGTTCATCAAAAAGCAAAATTTTTGGTTGCAGTGCAATTGTGCGCGCTAGACTGACTCTCTTTTGCATTCCATAAGACATTTGAGTCGGGCGCTTTTGTTCGACCCCCTGAATATTCACCAATTTTAAGGCAAGTTGGACTCTGTCTGTAACTTCTCGTTCGGAAAGCCTAAAATGCCTTCGCAGTCCAAAGGCTATATTTTCAAAGACAGTCAGTGAATCAAACAAAGCGGGCTGCTGAAAAACCATTCCACACTTTTTTCTGATGGAAAAATATTGATCCTCAGAAAAACGACTGACTTCCTCACCATCAATCCAAATCTCACCTTCATCGGGCCTCATCAGTCCAACAATGTTTTTCAATAAAACAGATTTACCTGTGCCAGAGGTTCCTAAAATAAAAACAATTTCACCTTCACGGATTATTAAATCCAGCCCATTGAGGACCGTTCGATTTCCAAATTTTTTTATGAGGCCTTTAAATTCAATCACTATTCTAATTTTAAAGTCGCAAACGATAAGGGGTCAAGTCATCGCGTTCAAAGGCCCAGTAAGATTGCCGTGAATAAACTGTTGAACTCTCAAATCTGGATGATTTCTGGTTTCTTCAGGAGTTCCAGTCATCAAAAGACCACCATCTATGACCATGCCAATTCGATCTGCAAGTTGATAAGCTCGGTTCATATCATTAGTAACTGCAACTATGGTGGAATCTTGCTGGTTCTTTAAAAAAATGATTAAATCTATAATTTTTTTGGCCGTTATTGGATCGAGTCCAGCCGTAGGATCGTCATAAAAAATAATTTCTGGGTCCAACGCCAACGCTCTGGCAATTCCAAGTCGCTTTTGCATCCCACCACTGATTTCATCAGGAAATAAATCACGCGCATGAGCCATTCCTACAGCATCCAAAAAATACTCAGCCTTTTTTTCAATTTCCCTTTCGGTCAAGGTCCCCAATTCTTGCAATGGAAAAGCTATGTTTTCAATGCAAGTGAACGAATCGAACAGAGCATTTTTTTGAAACAATATTCCCATCTTTCTAAGTACGGGGAGTTGCTCTTTGAAGCTTAGCGTTAGCCATTCTTTCTGTTCAATAAATACTTTGCCATTTTGAGGAGTTACAAGGCCAGACAAGGTTTTTAACAGGGTTGTTTTCCCCTGTCCGCTTGGCCCAATAATGACGAAGGCTTCACCGCGCTTTATTTCTAAGTTTATTGACTTAAGTATGACTTGGGATTCAAAGCACACTTTCACATTTTGCAAACTCATTATACTCATAAAATCCTTCTCAGAATTTCCACTGATTTCAAGGGCGGCAAAGATCTTCACTTGGCTTATCTAGACCTTGTAGGCTTTAGTCTTTGTGGGCCTTGGGCAAAGTACTGCGCCAAGCAGAATCGCTTGTCTCTAGGTACGATTTGATATTGAATGAACCATCGACGCAAGTTCTAATTTTTTCGTACATTATGATGCCTAAAGGAGATTTCAAATGCCTCACAAAAGAAAAAAAATCGCCGTAATCGGTGCTGGTTTCGTTGGTTCTACGACTGCTCATTGGGCAGCTCAAAAAGAACTCGGAGATGTTGTTATTCTGGATGTCAATGAAGGTGCAGCTATCGGCAAATCCCTCGACTTAGCTCAAGCTGCTGCTATTGAAATGTTTGATACAAACGTTAAAGGCACCAATAAATATGAAGATATCGCAGATTCTGACGTCGTTATTATCACAGCTGGAATGCCACGAAAACCTGGAATGAGCCGCGATGAGCTTGTTGGAATCAATACAAAAATCGTCAAGGATGTCTGTGAGGGTGTTAAAAAGTATGCACCTCATTCATTTGTCATCGTTGTATGTAATCCGATGGACGTTATGGCCGTATATGCTAAGCAGATCCTAGGCTTTCCGCGTGAACGTGTTATGGGAATGGGTGGCTGTTTGGATTCAGCTAGATACCGTACCTTTATAGCTGAAGAACTTGGCGTTTCTGTGAAAGATGTTACAGGCATGGTTATCGGCAATCACGGAGATGCTATGATGCCTTTAGTTCGTCACACTTCAGTTTCCGGGATTCCATTAACTGAACTTATGACCGCTGACAAAATTGCAGCTATCGTCCAAAGAACCAAGCAAGCTGGTGCCGAAATTGGTGGCCACCTTAAAACAGGTTCTGCTTACTATGCTCCTGCACGTGGTGCAGTTGAAATGGCTGAAGCTATTTTGAAAGATCAAAAACGCGTGCTTCCAGTTGCTGTAGAGTTGACTGGTGAATTTGGTGTGAATGAAGGCCTTATGGTAGGTGTTATCGCAACTATCGGCGGCAATGGAATAGAGAAAGTACATAAGTTTGAAATGAATCCTGCTGAACAAGAGGAATTCAAGAAATCTGTTGATGCTGTTCGTACATTAGTATCAGCCCTAAAAACCGTTCAATAATCGGAGTAAATAAGTAATGAATATTCATGAGTATCAGGCCAAAGAGGTCCTAAGAAAGTTTGGCGTAGCAACCCTCAAAGGGAAACTTGCGCACACTCCTGACGAAGCCGTAGCCGCTGCAAAAGAAATTGGTGGAACTGTTTGGGTTGTCAAAGCTCAAATACATGCCGGTGGTCGAGGAAAAGGTGGAGGCGTTAAAGTTGCTAAATCCATCGAAGAAGTGGCTGAATTCACACGAAAAATGATTGGGATGACTTTAGTTACCCACCAAACGGGTCCTGAAGGTAAAGTTGTACAAAAAGTTTTCATCGAACAAGGATGCAACATTGCCAAAGAGTATTATGTTGCTTGCCTTATCGATCGTGCCACAGGCAGAGCCGCAATGATGGCTTCTTCTGAAGGCGGCATGGATATCGAGGAAGTTGCAGAACATAATCCAGACGCAATCAAAAAAGTTGATATTGATCCTACCGTGGGATTAATGCCTTTCCAAGCGCGTGAGTTGGCCTTCCAAATCGGAATGGCGCCAGAAATTGTAAACAAAGCTGTTAAGTTTTTCACTGGACTTTATAATGCATTTATTGCGACAGATTGCTCAATTGCTGAAATAAATCCGCTTGTGGTGACAAAAGATAACGATGTTCTTTGTCTTGATGCCAAAATGAATTTCGATTCAAATTCACTCTTTAGACATCCAGACATAGTTGAAATGCGCGATTTAAATGAAGAAGAACCCTCTGAAATCGAAGCTTCAAAATATGACCTTGCTTTCATCAAACTCGATGGAAATATTGGATGCCTAGTGAATGGTGCCGGACTTGCGATGGCCACTCTGGATATCATTAAACTGCATGGTTCTTCACCTGCAAATTTCTTAGATGTTGGCGGCGGCGCAAATAAAGAAAAAGTGACTGCCGCATTTAAGATCATTCTAAAGGATCCTAATGTTAAAGGAATCCTGGTTAACATCTTCGGTGGCATTATGAAATGCGACATCATCGCTGATGGCGTGATTTCGGCATCTAAAGAATTAGGACTTAAAGTGCCACTTGTTGTTCGCCTTGAGGGTACAAATGTTGAGCTTGGTAAAAAAATGTTGAGAGAAAGCGGATTGAATATCACTCCTGCTGATGATCTTACAGATGCAGCTAAGAAAATTGTTGCAGCAGTTAAAGGATAATTGAATATGGCAATTCTTATAAATAAAGATACAAAAGTCATCTGCCAAGGATTCACTGGCGCTCAAGGAACTTTCCACTCTGAGCAAGCTTTGGCTTATGGAACAAAAATGGTTGGCGGTGTAACTCCTGGAAAAGGCGGCACCACTCATATTGGACTTCCAGTATTTAATACAGTTAAAGAAGCGAAAGCGGCTACAGGCTGCAACGCTTCTGTTATTTTCGTACCGCCACCATTTGCGGCAGATTCAATTATGGAAGCTGTTGATGCAGATCTTGATCTTGTTATCTGCATCACAGAAGGCATTCCTGTTTTAGACATGGTTAAGGTGAAAAAATTTATGCAAGGCAAAAAGACCCGACTTATCGGTCCAAATTGTCCTGGCGTAATTACTCCAGGAGCCTGCAAAATTGGAATCATGCCAGCTCACATTCATAAGCCTGGTCGCATCGGTGTCCTATCACGATCTGGAACTTTAACCTATGAAGCTGTTGGCCAATTGACCGCCTTGGGTCTCGGACAATCGACTTGTGTAGGCATTGGTGGTGATCCAGTCAATGGCACAAACTTTATTGATGTTTTGAAAATGTTCAATGAAGATCCAGATACTGACGCTGTTATTATGATTGGTGAAATTGGTGGATCGGCCGAAGAGGAAGCAGCTGACTACATTAAAAAGCACTTTAAAAAACCAGTGACCGCTTTCATTGCGGGGGCTGCAGCTCCTGCTGGAAAACGAATGGGACATGCTGGTGCTATTATTAGTGGTGGAAAAGGTACAGCAGAAGCAAAATTTGCTGCCCTTGAAGCTGCTGGATGCAAGATAGCTCGAAGCCCTGCGGATATGGGAACAACATTGAAATCAATGTTGAAATAATAGTCTGATATTAATTTCAATTAAAAAGCGGATCTTAGTGAAAATTAAGATCCGCTTTTTTTATTCCTCGATTCACGAATAGATGACTAAGGTTATTTTTTAGTGATATACGAAGTATTGACTCTATACTTTTGCGGGAATTGCGAATGTTTAAATATATAAACTTAAGTAAATTTAAACTAAATTCAGTGAGATTTAGCCATGTTAAATCCACCCTTAAAACGTCGGGCTTTAAAGGCCTTCAAGAGAAATATGGTTGGAAACTTTTTGCTGGTGTGATTGCCTATTATCTCATTCGCGATATCACATTTTATCTGATCATCCCCTATTTAATTATAGATCGCACTTAAACCTTACTTAAAGGGACCCTATGACTACCACTTTTATGCAATTGATTGAGATGTCTAAAACCTGGCTCAAAGATGATGTTTATCCTTTGTGGATCACCCAAGGAATTGATCAAAGTCATGGTGGTTTTATTGAAAGTCTAACTTTCAATAAGGAACCGATGGAAGTCCCACGTCGAGCCATGGTCCAATCTCGACAAATTTATTCTGTGCTGACAGGAGCTAAGTTAGGCTGCTTAAAAAAAGATTTAGCAGTTGAAACCGCTGAGCGTGCTGCAAACTATTTAATGGATTTTTTTTCAGCCTCCAACGGCGGATTTATCTATTCTATCAATCCCGATGGCTCTCCAAAGAGCATCAATGAAGATTTATACACTCAGGCCTTTGCTTTATTTGGATTGGCCCAAGCCTATTCTGTGACCAAAAAAGATAAATATAAGCTGAGGGCACTAGAATTACTGACTTATTTAAATACCCATCGCAAAACTGGCCATGGTGGTTTTACAGAGGTTGATGAACAAGGTCAAATCTCCTATAAGTCCAATCCTCACATGCACCTTCTTGAATCAGCTATTGCCTGGATGCAAATCGATGAGGACATGGCGTGGAAAGAACTTGGCTCCGAGCTGATGAACTTGGCAGTCTCAAAGCTTATAGATCCAAAGACTCATGTTCTTGGTGAATACTTTGATTCCGAATGGAATCCTATTGTTGAAAATGGACAATTTATTTATGAACCGGGCCACCAGTATGAGTGGGCTTGGTTAATGTCCCTCTATGAAGACCTTACAGGCCAAAACTTAAAGTCCATTCGACATCAACTTTTTCAAACAGCTGAAAAATATGGAACCTCGCCAATTCGAAAAATTGCCTTTGATGAAATGTGGAGCAATCACGCCCCGAAATTGCAATCATCCAGATTTTGGCCTCAGTGCGAGCGAATAAAGGCTGCTGTTCGCTTAGGAAATGAAGTGCCTAGCTCTGAGCGGTCGTCCTATGTGCAGGCTGCTGATGAGGCCATGGTAACACTTTTTAGATTTTTTGAAACGCCGATAAAGGGCCTTTGGTTCGATCAGCTTTCAGAGCAAGATAAATTCAGCGGGAACTCTGCTAAGGCAAGCTCCCTTTACCACATCGTAAATGCGATGGAAGAATACATTAATTTAAGGGGAAATTTGACGGAACAACTCTGAAAAATCTAGTTTTTGGAGTCACCTAAAAATGCCAGTTGTCCAATTTTGAAAGTATGGACCGTATTTAGCGTCAAGCAAACCATTGAAACTACCAAAAACAAATGCGACTTGGACCATAGTTCGTCAAGTATGCCCTCTTGTATAAAAAACTCAAAAGTTCCTGGTGATCCAGTTAAAGCAATGGCTGAGACCAAGAAAACCAAATGTCGCCCTCTCAACTTAACTGAAAGACCCAAAAGTTGGTGTCGATCGAAACCAGAGGATTGCCTTTTTTTCCAAATAACAACTGCGGGCCATAATGAAACCATTAGCAATATCAGACTCATAATTGAAATGACTAAATATAAGTGCTCAATTCTATCCTCAAAAAAGGTGTGGATAGAAACCAGAAATAATGTCTGCGATAATACTAAACCTGCCAAAAAAGGATTTGGTTTAATACGCTCTTTGACAAAAAGTAAAACCGTTAACAAAAGCCCTGCACCCAATGACAGAATAGAAAACAAGTCACCTTCATGCGATATCAACAAGCTAAAGTATGCTACTAAAGTAAAAATCAGCAGTCCCCATTTTCGCAATAGAACTGAAATTCTATCCACATAAAAACTATTCAATGAATGAATAAAAAATGAATCTGGAAGTAAACCAAAAATATTATCCCAAATAATGCTTTTTTGCTGATGATATTCTTTTTTAAAAAACTCATCAAAAAAGCTCATCCCACGAAGATAATTCCAAGTTCTCAATAGATTGTGACCAACAATATGCCACATTGCCAAATTATAAAAGCCCAAGGCCATTTCACAATAAATAAGCCCTACTTGTGAAATTGAAGCGAAG
This sequence comes from Pseudobdellovibrionaceae bacterium, assembly GCA_947449255.1. Classification (GTDB taxonomy): domain Bacteria; phylum Bdellovibrionota; class Bdellovibrionia; order Bdellovibrionales; family Bdellovibrionaceae; genus Bdellovibrio. Next base: position 269,355 of record CANFQX010000002.1, on the reverse strand, counting down.
GCAAACGCTGTTTTTAAATCACTTCGCGTTGAACCCACTAAAAATCCAAAAATCGCACTACTAAAACCGATTAAAAAAACGAGCACTCGCAGAGCCACGGAATGATCCCACATTGGGGAAAACTGCAACAGAGCAAAGGCCCCAAGGTGCAACGACAGCCCACCATAAAATAGCGTACTGGAGGGAGTTGGGCCTTCTAAAGCCCGATACAACCAAGAAGAAAATGGCAACTGTGCGCTTTTAGCAAGGGTCGCAATAATTAAGCAAAATCCGCTAGCAGTGTGCAATTTAGATTCTTCAAGGAGAATGGCCATAACGAAAAAAAGATCGCAGATCTTGTAATTTGCTAAAGCAATCATCGAGTTTTCAGTGCTGCGAGCATTCGTCTGGTAAAAGCCAATCAAGAAATAGGACGCCAATCCAACCATTTCCCAGCCCACATAAAAAGTGGTCAGATTCTTCGCAAAACATGAAATCAATATTCCAAATGCAAAGAAGGTAAAAAGCACCCAAAAACGAGGAGCGCCAACCTCTCCTTTTAGATAGTTTTTCGAGAATTTTCCGACGACGGACAAGGTAAAAAGAATAAGAATACCAAAAGTCACAGAAAATGGGCTGAAGGAAAAACCGTATTCATAATGATGAAACAAATCCTGAATCGTATTAAGAAATTCCAACACTAAATTCCTCTGTTAACTTATCGTTTAATATCACTGAAATATGCTCTGTAAATGGTTCCATTGAAAAGTCATCAGGATCAATACGAACTAGGTGAATCCATTCGTTTTTAACTAAATTGGTCAAGCGGGCAGATTTTCCAATAATACTGACCAAGTGCTCTTTCTTGCAGAAAACAAAACTGATTAGTCTCAAGGCTTCATGTCGATCTACCATCTGACGAGCTAAACCAATCCGAAGGTCCCCTTTTGAGCCCGTCATCAATCCAATCCCAGAAACAATATTCATTGGCAGCTTACTTCCAGAGCCAAAGGCCTCAGGAAAAGCTCGCGATGTAAAATAGTCCAGGTTAATATTAGCACAAACAGGCAGTGCATTCATGATAACAAACTCAAGCTCGGCCCCATTGAGATCATTCCTTGGATCGTAAGAAACCAAAAAAGAGCGCCCCGATAAATTCATATTGCCTGTCAGCCATCGTGGTCCAAAGACTGCCATCGCCACTCTTGAATGCCCATATTCTGGCCGAGGCTGAGACCAATCCAAGGATCGATCCACCGGTGATTCACTTAGATCTATTCCAAATCGATTAAATCGATCTTCCGTATTTTTTTGCAATGATCTCTTTAAATCTATCCTAATATTATTTAGGATGGTCTTTTGGGACACTGACATATTTTTGTCTTCAACCAGCATGAACTCATCTGAGCAAGTATCATGATGTCCAGCAATGAACATAGTACTCTCTGGAATGTGATACTCTAATTCGGCCAATGATTTCCTAACATAGACATCATTAGCAAAAGAACAGAAGATCTTTGCATTAGCAAAACCCGATTGGCCGCTGCAAGCACCACAACCGTATGATTTTTGAAAAGGATTGTTTGTGGTTGATGCCCCATGGCCCATCATAATTATGACTTGCGAGAAATTCTCTTTAAGCCCCGCCGACTTAAGAATGTCCTTAACAATTTTTACTTTTTCAGCAAGTGAATAAGAAAACCCATCCTCAAATTCATACTTTAAGTCATCTATTCTATTCGGTTGATTCAAAAACTTGTTTCTAAGCCATCCATAGAACCCCAAGTTCAGCGTTCTGATCAATAACGTCGCCAGATAAAAAAATGGAGCAAGTAAGGCGATTAATGGTTCAAGAACAGTAAATCGAGTGTGGTTGAAGGCAGTCACGGCAGACTTGACCTTATTTTCCAGCCTTGAAACTTGATGAATGGTTAGTTCCGTCGCTTTTTTACGAGGCTGGATAACTGGAGGGCAGAAGGGCTGAAAAATCAATTGATCCAAAGATCGAATAGCAATATCAATTCCAAAAAAACCAACAGTTCCAAAGGTTTCAATTTGTGGATTTATTTTTTCGATCATTTTACGTAAGGTTTCTTCTCGATCGTCGATGCAGAAAAATATTTGTGCTACTGGAGTTTGGTTTTTTAAATTTCTATTTATTTTAATTTGATCACGAAAATCAGTTATGATCGTTCGATAGAATTGATCTTCGTTGTTTTTAATGTCCGCAATTTCCAACTGAATCTCTCGCCCGCGTTGATGGCGTAATTTTGGATCCACTTCAATTGGTAGTTGATCTACTGCGCTTAATTTACTCTCAACTAAGACAAGAATAGCTAACCAATCAACCAATGATATTTTTTTCTCTTTAAGTGGGTATAAACTAGGGTTCGACTCAAATAGATGAACCATTCCACTCCAGCCTTTGAGGTGGAATAAAAGAGATTTCAAATAAAAATGCCACTCTGAAGTGTTATCAAGTGTTTTGAATTTCTTAACTAGAGCGGTACGAATATACTCTTCAGAGCTTTGTTCACTCCAAAGATTAAAATCTCTTTTTATGTCCGCAAATACTTCACTTTTGAAGCTTGAACTGTAAACAACAAAACTCTTGAACCAGCCCCATAATCCTGTGGTACCTAAATGGTCATGGGAGGTCCAACGTCTCATTCCCTGATCAAGATAGGACGCCAGAATTGGAATGACCAAATCCTCGAACTCCCGAGCAAAGTTGCGATCTATTTGTATGCCTGCTCGCTCATAGAGCAGGCAAGCTGACTCGACACCCTGTTTAAATTTATATTTTTCCCAATATTGAATTGGATTGTTGTGAACAAAAAATGGCATTGGGTTCTGAATGGGCAGTTGTGGTCGCAGCTCTTTTAAAAACTCGTTAATTAAGAAGGCTTCCTTGTTTGACTTAAGTTGGCAGCCTTCAATTGAATTTTGATCTAAGTTGTCATCCATAGGTCTCATATACTAAAGGGTAATATCTGAAATGACAGGACTCTGTGCCTCGAAGTACTTAGGTCTAGGCTTTTGATGAATAAAATCTGCTGATTTCAGATCCATCCAAAGATCAAACAGCGATGCTTTAACAACTTTTCCGCCGTCGCTTTCATAGCTCTGTTTCCAATCATGCATAGCCTCAATCACCGCATGATCTAAATGATCTACGTTGAGCGACATATGTACTTCTGATCTTCGTGGCAATCCATTCAATTTATTTAAAAGCCTTGGCACTGCAAAGAAAGTGAGATTGCCACTGATATTTACACGAACCATATTTCCAATAGTTTCTGATTGAAACTGAAACTTGGCCATTTTAGTAATCATCATCACTGTCGCCAAAGCAAAACCAATTCCAATGCCCCAGAGCAAGTTAACAAAAACCACACCAGCAAGGGTTACAAAATAAACAAAGCTCTCTTGGAAAACCATGAGCTTTTTTACTTCTGCAATTTTAACTAATTTAACACCAGTGTAAATTAATAGAGCAGCAAGAACCGCAAGGGGAATTTGATTCAGCATTGGTGCAAAAAAGACTGCAAAAACTAATATCCATACACCATGCAAGACTGCAGACATTTTTGACTTTGCACCAGCTGAAATATTTGCAGAGCTTCTGACAATGACTCCAGTAATAGGAAGTCCACCCAAGATCCCTGATATAGTATTTCCAACACCTTGTGCAATAAGCTCTTTCCCAAGATTTACTCGCTCTCCGCTGTGCAGTTTGTCGGTGGCTACTGCGCACAATAAGGATTCGGCACTAGCAACCAAGGCCAAACCCATTCCGCCCAGAACCAATTGTAAAATTGAAGCATCTCCAAGTTTCAAAGAGCCGATACCGTCAAACAATTGTGAACCAAGTTGCACATGAGGAACATCAGCATTCAAAAAAGAACTTAAAAGAGTTCCAGTCACAACAGCCACAAGAGAACCTGGTATGAACTTAATTTTCCTTTGTCCCCACTTATTCCAACATAGCAGCACGGCTAAACTAAATAATCCAAGTGCCGCAGCAGAAATATTCACATGACTTATGGAGTCAGGATAAGATGCAATATTTAATAAAGCAGAGCTTTTTGGACCGAAACCAAGCAAAACATGGACTTGCCCCAATGCTATTAAAATGCCGATTCCAGCAAGCATTGCATGAATAACTGCCGGGGATATAATAAAAGCTAATTGTGCAGCACCAAGAAATCCAAAAAGGACCTGAGTTAGACCGGCAATGATGGTTATCACGCAAGTTGCTTCAAACCCAAACTTTTGAATAAAACCAAGGACCATCACAGAAAGACCTGCCGCTGGCCCACTGACTTGTAAGGGAGCACCAGACAACAAACCGACAATTATTCCACCAATTGCAGCTGCAATAATCCCAGCCTTCATTGGAGCCCCAGAAGCCAGGGAGATTCCCAAAGATAAAGGCAATGCAATTAAAAAGACAACCATAGAAGCCGGTAGATCTGTCTTAATATTCTGAAACATGTTTGATTTTATCTTTTTCATGCTTTAAACGTCCTTAATATAGAGCTCAGGAAACATTATTGTGAGTACAAATACCTAATTCATAGCGGCTTGCAATTCTTTTTCCCGAGTCTCAATGTCATTTTATTGATTTTCAAGGAATGTATCCGACGAAGATTGATTTAAAATGACTATAAAATTACGTTTTCGTCATTTAAGTGAGGTTTTTTTGAAACTGCTCATCGTAGAAGATCAGGATTCTGTAGCCCAATATCTTAAAAAGGGGCTCACTGAAAGCGGATTCGTCGTCGACCTTGCTAGTAAAGGTGACGAAGGCTTAGCTATTGCCACGACAAGATCCTATGATTTAATTATTGTCGACGGTTTGTTGCCAAATTTGGATGGTTGGACTTTAGTCAAAAAATTACGAACCGCTAGAATTCAAATGCCTATTCTATTTCTCTCGGCTCGAGATGAAGTAGAGGACCGAGTTAAAGGTCTTGAAGCCGGTGCTGATTGCTACTTGGTCAAGCCCTTTGCTTTCAGCGAACTCTTAGCACAAGTCCATTCACTTTTGCGCCGGCAAAAAATGACTACTATTGAAAAAGCAGAAAATAAGCTTCAAATTGAAGACCTTATTCTGGATATTTCACAGCACAAAGCCTTTCGAGCCGGGAAAAAATTAGATTTAACATCCAAGGAATTTGCACTTTTGGCGTTACTAATGAGGCGACGAGGTGATGTTATTTCAAGAACCATCATAGTCGAGCAAGTCTGGGATATGAATTTTGACAGTGACACCAATGTTGTTGATGTTCATATTCGAAGATTAAGAGCAAAGGTTGACGATCCCTTTCCAAAAAAACTAATTCAGACTGTTCGAGGACTGGGGTATCTAATTGACGGTGATGACTAAGAAAATTTTATCTAATTATCGCATCAAATATTTTGGTTCAATGAGAGTCAGGATTGCGCTTTTATTTTCTTTGATTATTGCCATTCTGCTCCTCATTATTTTTAGCTATCTCTATTTTTTCCTACATAAATATTTCAACAATGAAGCCAAAATAATTCTGAATGAACGGGTCATGCTAATAAATGATATCTTATTGGATAGCCCTGACGAAACAAGCGGACTGAACACACTAAAACATCGAATAGAGACCGAATGGATCAGCCCAAATCACGAGCCACTTTGGGTGCAGATCCAATTGCCAGACGGAACTATTTTTGCAAAATCCCCCTTGTTTCTCGAAGATTCGAACAAGAAATTTTTGGAGGAAAAGCATAAGGTACAACTTCGATCAACAATCGCCCCTTATATAAATGTGACTCTAAAACTTGATCGCAGCAAAGAAAACAGTCTTTTATTATCCTATGGTTTTAAAATGCTGGGGGTTTTTGTTTTATCAATTTTTCTATCAATTTATTCTACGTTTAAAATGATTTCCTTTGAGATTTTTCCTCTTCTAAAAATGAGTAGAAAAATGAAAAATATTACATTGAAATCTTTGAACAGACAAATTGACTCGACTCACTTTCCAACGGAGCTTGTCCCGGTAGCTCAATCATTTAATATCATGTTGAATAAGCTTGAAAAATCATTTGACCAGATGAAGCGTTTTTCAGGCGACATTGCACATGAGATGCGCACTCCCCTAAATGCCCTTTTAATAAAAATCGAGGTTATGCTTGAACGACCGCGATCTATTGATGAATATCAGGATCTTTTAGAGTCACTCCATAAAGATGCACGTGGCCTTTCAAGATTAATTGATACTCTTTTATTCTTGGCAAGAGCAGAAAATCCAAATAGGACTTTGCAATTTGAAAATCTGTCTTTGAATTCTGAAATACAGTCCATCATCGAGTTTTATGAGCCATTAGCCTCTGATAAATCAATGATCATAGTCTTTGAGTCTCATGCTGAACTTTCTCAATTCGTGGAGAAAAGTCTGTTTGATCGTGCACTGGGAAACCTTATTCAAAATTCGATACAATATTGCAAAGTGGGCTCAAGAATTACCATAAGGCTGGCTGGCGACTCAAATGAAGCTGTGATAGAGGTTGCAGACAACGGCCCCGGCATAGAATCAATTCATTTACCTTTTTTATTCGACAGACTCTATAGAGTTGACCCATCTCGAGATCCAAACTCAGGGTCTCTAGGACTTGGATTATCTATAGTGGCAAGCATTATGAAGCTTCACGATGGTAAAATTTCGATCGAAAGTGATTTCGGAGTAGGGACTTGCTTTAGGCTGTCATTTCCCAACCTACGCAGAAATTATGGACAAAAATTATTTAAAAAATAAATACTAAACGGGTGGATAAATAGGAATTATGACAACAAATTCGGTTCCTACATTAAGTTGTGATCGAACCTGAATCTCGCCTCCATGATTTTGAATAATTCCATATGAAATGCTCAGACCCAGTCCGGTTCCCTGACCCACTCCTTTGGTTGTAAAAAAAGGATCGAATATTTTCTCAAGGGTCTCTGGTGGCATGCCCTTCCCACTATCTTGTATGGAAATTTGAACCCAACCAATTTTCGAATTATCTTTAGGCGTGCTTGAAGCTTCGCTTGATTCCTGCGATCCTTTTTTTTCTTTCAGAGCCATGGTGGAAAGCCAGATATCCCCCTGACCATCGATAGCCTGGACAGCATTTGACAATATATTCATCAATACTTGATTAATCTGACTGGCATAACAATAAATAAGAGGCGTGGGTTCGTATTGGCGATGCACTTCAATGCGGTTTTTCAACTCACCCTGCAGTAAATTCAATGTGGTATCCAGGCTCATTTGAATATCGACTTCTTGCAGTTTTGTCTCTTCAAGTCTTGAAAAATTTCGCAAGCCAAGAACAATATCTTTTGTACGCCGAGCTCCATCTTGGCATGAAGCAATGAGCTTAGGCAGATCTTTCACGATATAATCAAACTCAAAATCAACCTTTGAAGAAGCCAGTTGCGAGGGTTTACTTTCAGCAATATTAACTAGCTGAATCAATCTTTCTGCATATTCTTTAAGGTGAACCATGTTTGAATAAATAAAACCGATTGGATTATTCAGCTCATGAGCAACACCAGCGACCAACTGGCCGAGACTAACCATTTTGGCAGAGTGGACAAGCTTGGTTTGAGTCTCTTTAAGCTCTTTATTGGCTGTCTCTAATTCGAATATTTTCTTCTTTAAATCAGATCTAGCTGTCCAGATCTTTTTACTCATTTCATTAAAGCTTTCAGTCAGCAAGCCTATCTCGGTATTATTTTTAACCGGTATAGTTACGGCTTGCTCTTGAGATTCAAAGGCTTGCAGTGCATCTACCAGCTCATAAAGTGGCTTCAGCACCCAGCTTGAGGTTACCAAGATTGTAAATACCAAGAGAACTACGACAGTACCAACTATAGTGATAAAGGTGTAGTTCACGTTTCTAAGGACTGCAGTGGCCTCGTTTTTTGAAGCCCCAAGCGCAACATAAAACTTAGAAATTCCCCAATGAACCGGAGAAACTAGAAAGCCAAAAGGATAGCCTCGAATATTTAAATCAAAAAAGGAGTCAGCCCCAGGTGTGAGGTAATTTTTAAAAAATTCTTTTTTGTAAAGATAAAAGTCGGGATGACTTGCTAAACCTACCTCACCATTATCTCGAAAAAATATGACCTCAAGTTTAAGCCTATTTTTTATTCGGGCAACAAACTCACCGTTTACATTTAAAATCTGCTCTATATACCCAACAGTTCGCCCGCCAGAGCCTTCTACCTTTGAGATTTGAATAAGATTTATTTTTTTCGAATCCGCAAACTCGGCCAAGCTTATGTCTTTTTTATTTTTAAGTTCAGACATGTACTTTGCCGATAAGAAAACAGCATCTTGAGAGGGCATAAAATTTCGGATGGAGTTTTTATTATCTCTAAAAGACGATGAGACCATTCGCCCATCGCGATCAAAAAAAGTCAGACTAGAAACCGAATCCATTTTCAGTAAATTTGTGGCTATTGCATTTAAGGTTCCGCCATCTCTAATGGCCAAATGATAAGTTAAATTTGGATTTCGAACATATTGATCACGTCTTAGCTGAAGATCTTTTTTTGAGTCATTTAAAATTGCCTCAACTTCTTGTATATTTCCAGCCAATCGCTGAGAAAGCTCATGATCGATTGCTTTTTCATACTTGACCATTGAATAGACCGTAAGGAATGCCAAAGGAGCTACAGAAAATAAAATGAACCAAATTATTAAAATTGTGCGGAATGACCTTTTTGGTTTTCTTCTAAGAATTTTCAATTTTTGGCTTCGTCCACGGTCAGGATCAGCCTGATAATACCGTCAGGCATAGTTCGTGAGTGTTTCTCTTTTCCAATACGTGCCTTACCATATGTCCCAAGATAATTTGAAAGCTCCTGAAATTTGGCTTCTGGTATAGTGAAATGGTAATAAAACGAGCTGGCAGACTTCTGCCAGCCAAGTTCAACACCACCAGCTTTTCGACCACCTAGTTCCAAAATTTTCTCTGTAATTTTTGGGCCCACTACGGCAATATTTGTAATCGAAATTTCAGCCCTATAGAGGAATCCTGCTGAATTTGCTGCTGTGGTCTCCGACGCCTTAGACTCTTCGTTTTTTTTGTCTGTGTCCATCAAAGGCAGAGGCTCCGCTTTTTTCTCTATCACAGCAGTTTGCACTACAGGTGCCGTTGGAGCCTCAGCTGAGATGGTATTTTTAACTTCCTCAGTTTTATGACCCATATTCTTATCCCTAGGACCTTTTCCGACCTTATCGTACTCATCTATAAATTGGGGATTTTCTGCGATGGGCTTATTTAAAGATTCTTTTTTCTCAACTTCAGCCATAATGATTTGAGATGGACCATTGAAAGCGCGCATGTTTAATGCTTTTTCCCACGGCGCTATTGTTAACATAAGCACTATTCCAGCGACGACGACCAAAACCTCAAGCCCCCACTTCAGTCCAGAAGGCCATTTTTCAAAATTGGTTTTAACTATCAATGTTGAAAGATAAGTCGATGCCGAGGTGGCATTAAGCTGTTCAATTAATATATGGGATACTGAGGTTTCTGACAGCTTTTTTGAATAAGCTTCACCAGATACAATGTTATTTAGATCAATTTGGGCATCGCGAGAGTACTTTAAGTGCATGGCCACACCATTGCGTCGCTCTTGGTCCAGAGCTCCATTTAAATAATCATAGAGAAGTTCGTGACCAACAAAGTCCGAGATCTCCCTCTGACCTTTTTTTGAAAAGAATATTTTATTCTCCGGCTGATTCATATTGGGTTTTTCTCGCAATTCTACGAATTCCTTGTGTCATCGAACCTAGTTTACGCAATGACCTTCCCAATCTATATCTGATAGTTCCCGGCGTTAACCCCAAACCCTCAGATATATTTTGATCTTCAATTTTCATTATTTTTGACCAAATTACGGACAGTAGTTCTTCCTCCGTGGAGTTCTTTTGAAATTCACGCCATGGACCCATATCAAGCCCTTCAGGAATTAACCAACCCGACTCCATTGAGGTGTTAGGCCTTCCTCTTGGCACGCGCAGCTTGATCTTATCCCAGATCGCCTTTGTAGATGAAACAATAATTATAGAGTGTTTTAAGTTTGGATTCTTTTTAAGCCTAGCCCGACAAAGGGCTAGTGCTTGGGTCGAAGCTTCAATCGCTTTTTTATCATCAAGCAATGCAAAATAAAAAAAGAGTGCGATCAATTGTATTTCAGCTTCGGTCATATCTTGATATTCTAATCGACAGTTAGCTGTCTGAGAAGATCTAGTTGGTCTAGAACTTTGCCCGATCCCATAACAACACAACTTAATGGATCTTCTGCGATAGAAACTGGCAAACCAGTTCTCTCTCTAAGCAAAACGTCTAGGTTTGCAAGCAATGCGCCCCCACCCGTTAAAACGATACCATTGTCGACGATGTCGGAAGCTAATTCAGGTGGCGTCTTTTCTAGGGCTGTTCTTACAGCATCAACTACTTCAGAAAGAGGATCCATCAAGGCATCATTCACCTGGGAACTGGTGATCTCAATTGTCTTGGGAGCTCCAGCAACAAGGTCTCGACCCTTAATTTCCATAGTTTTTTCTTCTTCAAATGGATATGCATTTCCAATTTGAATTTTAATATTTTCTGCAGTTCTTTCACCAATAAGTAAATTAAATTGGCGTCGAACATAATTTACGATGGCTTCGTCAAATTTATCACCAGCCACTTTAATAGACTTACAATAAACAATTCCACCCAATGAAATAACGGCAACTCCAGTCGTGCCACCACCCATATCAACAACCATATTTCCAGATGGCTCAGTGATGGGCAGGCCCGCTCCAATTGCAGCCGCCATTGGTTCCTCTATCAGGTAAACTTCACGGGCACCAGCAGATTGAGCTGCTTCTTTAACCGCTCTTTTTTCAACCTGAGTGATCCCATAAGGTACACAGATAATAATTCTTGGCCGAATAAATGATCTTTTTTCGCCAAGAGATTTTCCAATAAAATATTTTAACATGGACTGGGTCACTTCAAAGTCAGCAATAACGCCATCTTTGATCGGACGAATTGCCACAATACTTCCTGGTGTTCTACCCAACATGTCCTTGGCCTCTTTACCAACAGCAAGGACACGATTCTGCATTCCGCGATAGTTCTTTTGAACTGCCACAACAGATGGTTCATCGAGAATAATACCGCGGCCTTTGACGTATACCAGTGTATTCGCAGTACCGAGGTCAATAGCGATATCATTCGAGAAATAGTCTTGTAATTTGTCAAAAAAACTCATGCTGAAACTCACTTCAGTGATTTTAAAAAGATGCTAAAAGCCAAATAATGTCTTAAGTCTAGGTACAATGAAATCCAGTGTCAATGCAGATATTTAGCTTCACCTATTAGATATTTTCGCAGTGCGCGCTATTTGAAGTGCTTTTTCCACTCTAATTCGTCTGCCATATACTCTGTGAGCATCTTCATTTCTTCTTTTAATTGCGAATCAGTCCAGCCCAATTTTTCTTGAAAAACTCGACCAATCTCATCCGAAAATTTAAGACCATGGTTGCGATCTGCCAAAAACAGATGAACTCGACGAGCAAAAAAATCACGCAAATGCAAACACATCGTTGAATCGATAGCCTGGGCTGCTTCAAGTTGCCAATAGCTATACTTTGCGGGATATTTTTGACATATGAGTTCCGCTTCTCGACCAAATCTTTCTGCTAATTCCTTGAGGTCGGCTTCCGATCGACCCAGCTCCAGTGACCATTTTTGAGTCAGCATCTGAGCTTGTTGAAAGTTCTCAATGCTCGTAAATTCATTCAGTGGCTGTGTGGTCTCAGACCTTGAAAACCTTGCACGCTCCTCTAAGCTGAATGATTCTAGTGCTTTTTCAACAGTCTGCTGGCACATCAGTCTATAAGTGGTGTATTTTCCCCCAGCTACAAAAGTGACTCCACGAGGATCACTAATAATAGTATGCTCTCGGCTGGTTTTTCCTTCTGATTGAGAACCATCATAGACGAGCGGCCTAACACCTGCATAACTGGCAATGACATCGTGAGCTGTTATCTTGGCTCCTGGGAAATACTGTGCAGTGATATCCAGTAAATATTGAACATCTTCCGGTGTCGAAATTACATCTTCTGGTGAACCACTAAAATCAGTATCCGTGGTTCCAACGATGATCATTTCATGTCGTGGTATTCCAAAGACAATCCGGTTTCCTTTTTCTGCACCCATGACAACGGCGCTTGAAAGCGGCAGTCGATTCTTCGGAAGAGTCAAATGGACTCCCTTAGTTGGGCGCAAAATCTTTTTCCAATCTTTAAGCAATGCTGCACCCAGTTGGTCAGTCCAGGGTCCAACGGAACTGATAACATGTTTTGCCTTTATAGAGAATTTTTCATGCGAAATCTGATCTTCACAAACAACATCCGTGATATTGCCATCCACCGAAAAGCGAGCTCCAGTTGACTTAATATAATTGGCACAGATGGCGCTATTTTCATTTGCTGATCGCAACGTTTCCAAGACTAGCCTGTCATCATCCATGTAAGCGTCTGAATAAATGAAAGAGCCCAATAAATTATCGGATCTCAATGCTGGCATTTTCAAAAGAGTTTCTGCGCTATTGCACCTCTCATGCATTTCTGGCGCTTGAAATAGGGATAGCGCATCATAAAGCCACATTCCAAGCCCCATCTTAAACATCCCAACCCGGCCGTCTTTATATAAGGGGATCATAAAACGCAGGGGATGAATCAGGTGTGGGGCCATTTTAAAAAGCTTAGTTCGCTCGCTCAGTGCCTCAAAAACCAGTTTAAATTCCATGTTTTCGAGGTAGCGTATGCCCCCGTGAATCAATTTGCTAGATTTTGATGAAGTGCCTGAAGCAAAGTCATTAGCTTCGATGAGCGCAACGCTCATACCTCGAAGGGCCGCATCCCGGGCTACTCCGGCACCATTGATTCCGCCGCCAATAACAACAAGATCAAAGGACTCAAACTTCATTTTTTTAATATTTTGAGCTCGCTCGTGGAAGGAAAAATTTTTCATAAAATCAACCTTTCGTTGTTTTTACAGCAAGAGCTCCTGGCTGCCAAGACTCTGGTTTAAAACTTGTTACTGAATTTGAAATCCCATTGTCTTGAGGAAAATAAACTCTCTGTAGGTGCTTTTCTCGGCCCAACTTATAAGCTAGCTCACAAAGTTCGTCGCGAGCCTGCAGGGATATGTACTGAATATGCTCAACCCATAAGGATTGAGTATGGCCATCTACAAAAAGCAGTGGTTGCGCAATGAAATACCCCATAAGTGAATTCTTCTCCAATTCTCGAGCTAAAAAACTCCAACCCAGAGGAATATAATGATTCAATGCTTCAATTCGAAATTTTGAGTTCCAGCCAGCAATCATTCTTTCCATTTCGTCTGGAAACAATTCGTTCATTTTTTTGTTTTCTAGATTTAAAATTTCTTGAAGATCTTCGGGAAGGATGACTTTGAAATGGAGGTTCATTCTCTTTAGCTTCCTCTAAATTTAAGCGTTATTCACTAGGCAAATGGATCGGTTTATTTCATACTAATTGCGCATGAAATACAAAGATTATTCCCAAGCAATATGGTCCCATGTGAACACAGCCCTAGACAAAATCCAGGAACTTGACCCTGAGCCCGTTGCAGCCTTCGATGCCGATGGCACGCTTTGGGACACTGATCTTGGTGAAACTTTTTTCCATTATCAAATAGACAACAAGCTTGTGGAATTACCCCCAGAACCTTGGAAATTCTATCAATCGACAAAAGCCGATAACCCACAAAAAGCCTACCTTTGGCTAGCTCAAATATGCAAAGGCAAAAACATTAAAGAGGTCCAAGCTTGGGCTTCTGAAGCTATACAAAAGGCCTCTCCAATTCCAATCTTTGATGAACAGCAAAAGCTCATTGAACTTTTTCTCAGCAGAGGAGTTAAGATCTATATAATCACTGCCTCTGTTAAATGGGCCGTTGAACCAGGCGCTCATCTAGTCGGACTTTCGAATGAAAATGTCATCGGGGTTGAAACCACACTGGAAAATGAAAGTATTACTGATCTACAGAAGGGAATCATCACTTACCGTCAAGGCAAAGTGGACGCCCTGTTAGCAAAAACGGGTGGCAAGCAGCCCTTTTTTGCCAGCGGGAACACCATGGGAGATTATCAGTTGCTCCAATCTGCCACTCATTTGAGCGTTGCGGTGAGTGCTGCCGCAGAAAAAGATGTTCTATATCTAACGGAAAGTGAGTTGCTTCAGAAGGCAAAATTGAATAACTGGATCTCCCATCGATTCATATAGAACTCTTGTAGGAATGAGCTTTAGGTGGATTTAATTGTGACAAAGCAATATTTTCGTATCAAGAACTCAATTCTGGACATGTTGGTACCAATTCGTTAGAACTTCTAAATTCTTTTAACATGCAAAAAAAGCCGAAATATAAAACTTGGTGGACCTTTGCGATCTAAGTAACCCTAATTGAAGGAGCGCCTCATGGCTATCGAACAAACTTTCTCAATCATCAAGCCCAATGCAATGAAAAAAAATGCTCTTGGCGATATCATCAGCATGTTTGAAGCAAACGGTTTAAAAATCGCTGCCGCAAAAATTACTGTACTAACAAGCGATAAAGCTGGTGAATTCTATGCTGAGCATAAAGCTCGTCCATTCTTTGGTGAGCTTGTTTCTTTCATGACTTCTGGACCAGTGATGTTGTTATGCCTTCAAGGTGAAAACGCAGTTTTGAAAAACCGTGAAATCATGGGTGCAACAGATCCTAAAAAAGCAACTGCTGGAACTATCCGTTCAAAATTTGGCGACAACGTTGGCGAAAATGCAGTTCATGGTTCTGATAGCGTTGAGTCTGCAAACCGCGAACTTGCTTTGTTCTTCGAAAAACACGAAATCTGCAACACATAGTCTATGACAGCAACTTCTCAGATCCAAATTAAGATCGAGAAAATGGCCATCGGAGGCGCAGGCATTGCGCGTCACGATGGCCTTGTTATTTTCGTTCCCCAGGCGGCGCCAGAGGACGAACTCCTCGTTGAGTTTACAGCCAAAAAGAAAAATTTTGCTGAGGCCCGCATAATTAAAATATTAAAGCCTGGTCCATCGCGAAGAGATCCGCCATGTAAAGTTGCATACATATGCGGAGGATGCAACTGGCAGCATCTCAGTGAACAAGAGCAGCGGCTTCAAAAGGAATCTCTGGTTTTTGAGACAATTAAAAAGTTCAATCCAAGTCTAGAATTCACACATCTTCCTATCAAGGAAAGCCCTAGGGTTTTCCGCTACCGCAATCGAATTCAGCCGAAATTTAAAAATGGCCAGCTTGGCTTTTTTGCTCGAAACTCTCATGATATAGTAGAAATAGATGATTGTTTAATAACCGAAGAAGTCCTAACCAAAAAATTTCCCGAAATTAAAAAATGGGCCTCTCATCAGAAATCAGGCGAAGTTCTTCGCCTAGAAGCCTATATTTCAGATCAGGAAGAAGTTCATTTCAGTTTAATTACTGATGTAGATGACGGGGTTGGATTTTCTCAGGTCAATCGATTTCAAAATGAAGATTTAATCCAAACAGTTTTGGATTGGTCTAACATCGAGTCTGGCCAAAATCATTATGCGCAGGTCTTTGACCTTTATGCAGGTTCGGGAAACTTTACTATACCCCTATTGAACCAGTTCAAAGCTTCATCAGTCATGGCCGTTGAAATGAATGCCAAACTAGTTGAACGTGGTCGAGCGCAAAACAAGGAAAAACGTCTGAGTTATTTTACTTCAGATGTGGAAAGTTACTTAAAACGGGCTCACCTCACCGAAAATGACCTTGTCGTCTTAGATCCCCCAAGAGCTGGAACAAGTGAGTATATCATGCGTACCCTGGCGTCAGCTAAACCAAAGAAAATTATCTACATAAGTTGCCACCCGGTTTCCCTAGCAAGGGATCTCAAGTGGTTTTTTGACTGGAATCAAAAAATGGGTCACAATTACAAACTTTCTAGACTTCAGACCTTTGAGATGTTTCCTCAGACAGATCATGTAGAAACTATTGCTGAGCTCAAGGTTGACTAATATTTCTCTAATGTTACCTTTTTAGGATGAGTAAAAAAATTATTTCTTTTTTCATCCTTTTTCAAACGGCAATTGCTCTTACTAGTTGCGCCAGTTGGAAGCAGGACAGAGAAAAGGCAGATCTCTATCTGCGAATGGGAAGCTCGCTGCTTGAAGAAGGGAATTATGCCAATGCCCTCTCTGCGCTTCTAAAAGCTCATGAATTGGACTCTCAAAATCCACTGATCTTAAATAATCTCGGACAAGTTTATTTTATGCGAGAGCGGAATGATCTTGCTGAGAGGCAATTTAAAAACGCCATTAAACTGCAGCCTGATTATACCGATGCACATAACAATTTAGCTAGAGTACTAATCGAAGAAGGTAAATACTCCGAAGCTGAAAATGAGCTCAAACTTGTAATTACTGATCTTACCTACGGCGCCATTGATAGGGCCTATATCAATCTGGGACTTTTGAAGTTTAATAAAAAAGAATATTCAAAGGCAGAGGTTGCTTTTAGAACTGTCCTAAAAACAAAACCTGACGACTGTGTTGCTACAAGCTATTACGGAATGTCGGTTTTCGAGCAATTGGACTATTCAAGAGCGGCGGAGGTTTTAGATAGAGCTATTGGATTCTGTCAAAAGCAGCTCTACGATGAACCGCATTTTTTTAGCGCCTTGGCCTATTTTCGGCTAGGTGAGAAAAATCAGTCCATCGCCCGATTTGAGGAAATATTAAAATACTACCCTGATGGTAAACATCGAGAAAAAGCTAAAGGCATGCTTGAATTGATACGAAAGGGAAATCAATGAAACAAACTGGCGAAATTCTGAAGAAGGCTCGCGAAGATAAAGGACTTTCAATTAGTGAAGTGGGTTTGGCTCTAAAGCTTAGTAGCAAGGTACTTAAAGCAATTGAAGAAGGCGATGAAAAAAATCTGCCTGCAAAAACTTTCGTCCGAGGTTTTATTAAAAGTTATGCAACTTATCTTCGTTTGGACATCGATCAGGTCTTAGAGTTTTTTTATAAGGAATATGGTTCAACTAAACCTCGACCTTATTTAAGGTCGACAATAGGTGAAGATGTAATTGATAAGGGTGCGGTTGGTGAGCTAAAAAATCCAGGCTCAGATAAATTGAATTCTAAAGACATAGGCGATTCTAAAACTAATTCAGCAAAGAATAATCAAAAATCAATTAACACATACAACCCCCTAGCGCCTAAGAAAGACACCAAGACTCTTGCTCTTGTCATTTTTAGTATTTTCTTAGTTGGTTTAATTCTATTTACAAAAAAGATGGTTGATAAATACAGTAAAGAGGCAGAAATTCCTAAAATTGCCGTAACAGAAGATTCCCCCACAACATTTGGGCCTAATCCAGAAATCGCCAAAGCTGATCCCCCTGTCGATCTAAACAAACAAGTAGATCCGGCATCACACGAAACGATATCTAAGGTTCAGCATTCGCCCACATTGACAAACAAGCAAACCATCGCTAGTGAAACACTGCAATTAAAACAAACGCAAACATCAACTAATGCGATACCTTCAGTGAATGCGACAGCGCCTGCATTGCCCATAGTCGCGAAAAAGACTGAGCCTATTGCTCCTCCAGCAAGTGTAGCGCCGGCTGTGCCAACAAGTGTCGCTTCAACGACAGCGACACTTGAGGATAAAGCCAAAGCAGTTGAATTGATTGTTGAAGCCCTGGACTCCGTTGAGATTGAATACTCGACTCCAACAGGTAAACCACAAAAAATTAATCTCTCACCTGACCAAGTTCATACATTTAAGAGTCGCAACGGATTGAAGATCCATTTATCTAATGGCGGCGCCGTCAATATTATCAAGAACGGCAAAGATGTTGGAATTCCGGGTGACCTTGGCAAGCCAGTGAATTTGGTTTATTAAGAAACGAGCCCGTCTTTGAAGAGCCTTAGAAATCTTTGGATTATCAGTCTTTTTTTGAAGCTAATCATCTCAGCCTTGATTCCCCTCAGCGCTGACGAGGCTTACTATTGGGTATGGTCGCATAAGATTCAGCTTAGCTATTTTGATCACCCTCCAATGGTTGCCTGGTTATTTTATTTGGGTCATTTCCTTGAACCTGTTTTCAATGCTGTAAGATGGCCTGCTGTTTTGCTCGGTCACTGCACTTTAGGACTAGGTTTTTTACTTTTGAAAGATATTTTACCAAGGGAAAAAGTTCGACTGTGGGTGTATTTAGTCCTTTTTTCTCCTATGCTGGGATTTGGATCATTAATCGTCACGCCCGACCTTCCTGTAATATTCTTTTGGATGCTTTCTCTCTATTATCTCTTCCAAATTTTAGAAAAACAAAAAGCGACTAGCTATTTATTATTGGGCGCTTCATTGGGATTGGGCTTTTGTGCGAAATACCACATTGTACTTTTTATTCCATGCCTGCTTTTCTTTCTATTTTTCGAAAAAAAATGGAGTGTGGTTAAATGGCGACTGGTTTCACTGACATTAATAGCAGGATTATTATTTAGCCTTCCTGTACTTTTATGGAATTATAATAATCATTTTACATCATTCCTCTTCCAATTGAATCACGGGCTAGAGCGAGAGTCTTATGATGTGGTCTGGACCCTCTCGTATGTTTTAGGTCAAATTTTGATCATTTTTCCTTTGATCTTTTGGGCTGCTATTTATGCTAAAGTGCCATTCAAATTGCGCTTCATTTTTTACTTTGCCTGGTTCCCTTTAATATTTTTCTTTTTCACTTCGTTTCGTGCACTTGTTGAAGGAAACTGGCCAATCATAGCACTGCCTGGAATTCTTATATTGGCTGTATGCCATGAGAAAATAGATAAATGGATTGGTTATTATATTAAATTTTGGACGAGCATCATGGTCATCGTCACTGCGACACTTTTCATTCCAATGATTCGAACAATTGATCCTAAGCTTTCTGAGCCCTATGAGTTGCAAGATTTAAGTCACTTAGCTTTTGAATACTCACCCCTTTATGCGGGCACCTACCAAATGGCATCTTCAATTTGGTACTTTAGCAAAAAACCTACATTTAAACTTAGAGGAATTAGTAGGTATGATTTCTTCGACACACTCAATGAGTCCATTCCAACGGCTAAAAAATTTTTTCTCTTGAAGCATAAGTCGACGAATCTGCCTCAGTGGCTTATTAATGAAAATTGGGAGCAACAAACCATTAAGAAAATAGCTCCCAATTACGAACTTTTGAGTTTTACTCATCTATGAAAACATTATTAAAATTTTCCTTTATTATTGTGGCTTACTTTCTTTATGGATTTTATATTAACCAATATGAGGTGAGTACAATACCGCGACAGATTTCGACAGCGCATTCAAGTCATTACTACGACTATAAAGGTGTTATTAATGTTCATACTGAACTCAGCTTTGGTTCAGCCTCAGCTAATTTTGTAATCGCCTCAGCTAAATTGGCAAATCTTGATTTTTTGATGTTCACTGATGTTAATATATTCAATAAACAAACCACTTCAGAGTCCTATCGTGGAAACCTCCTTGTGCTTTCATCTGGAAAATACAGCTATTTAGATTCTAGATTAATTTACTATTCGCTGAATCAAGAAACGATAGGAAGTAGTTTGGGCGAAGCACAGGTTCGACTCTCTGACTTGCTGTCTCAAAAAACTGGCGCCAAAAAGGATACCCTTACAATCCTTTCACATCCCTTTAAAACTGGCTTCAATTGGAGTGGTGAAATTCCTTCCGGACTTGACGGCTTTGAACTTTGGAATCAAAAGAGCCTCTCAAACCGAGCATGGATTGATTCTAAGCTTTCTGTTATTTGGAGTTCATTGATTTATTTATTCAATCCAAAATTAGCACTACTAAGACTTTACACAGAACCCACTGAGGAAATCGCGCTTTTAGATAAACTAAGTGCTCAAAGAAAAATTATTGCCTTTGCTGGTACCGAGGCTTCTGCGAGAGCAATACCACTTGCGAATTACCTGATTCGATTTCCAAGTTATAAAAGGACTTTTGAAGTCATGACCAATCATGTCTTATTAAAGTCTGAACTCACGGGAAGTTTCAATAGTGATAGAGTTAAAATATTTAATGCCTTAAAAAATGGAAACTTCTATTTGTCATTAGATCTGCTTGGGGATCCTAAGGGTTTTGTTGCAACCCTTGATGACGAAAACAAATCACATTTAATGGGAGCTCAAGTTAAATTAAGTAAAAATTTAACTCTCAAAGTGAAGTTGCCCTCAAAGCCTAGAGATTTTTTTGAAATTATTATTCTAAGAAATGGTGAGGTTGTCGCAAAAACAAACTCAACTGAAGCGAACTATGCCGTGACTCAGCCCGGAGCCTATAGAGTCCAAGTTCGAGTCAGCCCCATGCTTCCACTTCCTGATGCGAAAAAATGGTTCACGTGGATCTACACGAATGCCTTCTTTGTAGGCGATCAATATCTGGCTCATTGATTTAAATTGATTATTTCAACATCTCAAAGGGCAACTCCAGGACTAAACCATCAACAGGTTCCAGTTGACAGCATAGCCGTTCATTTGGACTAAAACCTCGCTCTAGTGCCATTTCCATTTCAATTTCGTTCCTGGGTGGCAGATTTTGACCTCCCTGATGGACACGAACAAGGCAAGTTCCACAGGTGCCGTTACCACCGCAAGAATTTGAAACCTCAATACCAGCCTTCAAAGCTATATCTAAAATGTTCACGCCTTCTTGACTCACAACAACAATTTCATTCTTGGGCAAAAAAGTTATGGATATCGAAGATTTAGGTCTCATCTTGAAGAACTCCTTAATTAAGTCAGTCTTTTGTTGTAACCAACCTCTCCATTTTGTATCAATGATTCCATGAGATTCATAGCTTTTGACTTCGAAACGACTGGTACTGTACCTGGTGTTGACCAAATTATTGAAATTGGAGCTGTTCGCTTCATTAACGGGGAACCAGAGGCGGTGTATTCAACTTTCGTAGACCCGCTGCGCCCCATTCCACCGGGGGCATCAAATGTTAATAAAATCTATGATTATATGGTTAAGGGAGCTCCAACAATAGATGTGCTTCTGGACTCTTTCGCAGAATTTTGTGGCGATGAATTGATGGTGGCTCATAATGCGCCCTTTGATGCTCAATTCTTAACATCAGACATAAAGAAGCATGAGTCTAAAGCTCCTCGAGGATTAGTGATAGATTCACTTCCAATCGCTCGTAAAGTATTTCCCGGCTTACCAAATTATAAATTGGGAACTTTAGTTCAATTTCTAAAAATCCCGACCACTGAGTTTCATCGCGCTGAGGCTGACGCCACTTATCTTGGTCATATGTTCTATCAAATGATCAAACGAATATCCATTGGTGGTCAACCCCCACAAGTTTTGAACTTGATTGCCCTAACAGGGAAAGCAGAATTGCGATTCCCACAGATAGTCAGACAACCAAAACAAATGGACTTATTCAGCGGCTTTTAAATTATTTGTGGGCAATAGGATATCGACGTCCTCGCCCAAAAGAATGCCCTGAAACTTTCAAAATAGGTGGTGCCTGCCATCGTTTAAATTCTGTTCTCATTAAAATTGGCAAAAGCCATTTATCAGTGGACGTCTTTGCAGGCGCTGCCTTTTCTACAATGGATGCCACTGATTTATCTAGATCCTTATAGGGTGGAAGTGAATCTTGATCTTTCTGATTTGGACGAAGTTCAGCCGTTGGTGCTCTTTCTATAATCTGTTTGGGAATCACTTCCCCTTGTTTATTATAAAAATTAGACAACTCATAGACCTGGGCTTTTGTTAAATCACCAATGGGAGCGAGACCTCCACACATATCACCATACAGCGTGGAATAGCCAGTTGCGTATTCGCTCTTATTTCCAGTTGTTAACAGCATGCTATTTTGTAAATTTGAAAAGGCCATCAAGGTAAGACCACGCAAGCGGGCCTGAATATTCTCATGGACTACGCTGAATCCTTCCAAGGAAATCCCTTTATTCAAAGACGTTAATACCGCTTGATACATACCTTCAATTTCGATGGTTTTAATTGTAATTCCCAAATTTTGCGCCAATTCCTTAGCAAGGTTTAAACTCTCTGGAGAACTAAATGGCCCCGGCAATGCAATACCAACAACATTCGATGGACCTAAAGCATCAACAGCCAGTGCCGCCACGAGGGCTGAATCAATTCCACCACTCAGACCCAAATGAAGCTTCTTCAGTCCCGTTTTTTCACAAAAGTCGCGAATTCCTAAAACCAATGCTCTTCTGAGTTCATCAACAATTGAAAGTTTTGCGGGTTTATGCCAAACCTCTAGTGTATCTAATTCAATGACGTTGATTTCTTCTTCAAAGGGCAAACAAGATAGAATTTTTTTGCCTTTTTTATCCATAACAAAACTTGCCCCATCAAAAATAATTTCGTCCTGGGCTCCAACTAAATTGGCGTACATTAGAGGGGCATTAAAATAAGCCGCAGTCTTTGCTGCAACATATTCACGCTTCTTCATTTTCCCAACATAATATGGGGAAGCACTTAAATTTATCACCATATCAATTTTCTTTTTTGGTACTTTTAATATGGGATTTAATTTGTAAGCAGACTGACCTTTAGAATCCGGCCACGCCCAGATGTCCTCACAAATAGTGAGAAAAAACTTTTTGTTTTTCCACTGAAAATAATTTTTTGAAAGACTGCCTGGCTCAATAAAACGAGCCTCATCAAAGACATCACCCGTTGGCAAAAGTTGCTTATTAAAAAATTGGGGTTTTTGTCCTTTAACTAAGAAAGCGGCTGAATTAAAATAAGGTCGACCCTTTTTTTCAGGATTGCGTGTTATAAGACCAATAACAACGCCGATGCCTTTAGGTATATTTTTTACTAAATCTTTAAATTCTGCTTCTTGTTTTTTTACAAGCTCTGATCGTTCAAGCAAATCAAAGGGGTGATATCCAAAAAGTGTGCACTCTGGGAAAATAACTAATTCACACTTACGCTGTTGCGCTTGATTAATAAATTGAAGAATTTTTTCTTTATTAAACTTAAAATCTGCTAATATTGGATTGATTTGTGCTAATGCTATTCTCATTCAATCATTATACGACCAGAAAACCCATCTTGGTAGCCATGCCAGTATTTTATTTCTGTTTCTGGATATTTCCAGCAAAAATAACCTTCGCCATTATCAAAATCAACTAGCCAGAGTCCTTTTGGTTTTCCGCCGAGTTTGGCTATCTTTGTTTGCCAACCATCAACAATTGAACTGATTTGTGCTTCGATCTCTCCGACAGCTGGGTGACTCTTATCAGAATAAGCTTGAACTCGATTGGAAAGGGCCTTTACCTGACGAGAAGGCTCTGATGTGACATAATAAAACACTGGTAATAAGGACCGGACCTCTTCCAAGCAAAAACTTTTCTTGCGATTAATTTCAATCACTGAATCCAATAGGCCCCCAGATTTATTTTAAAGCGAGGGACCTGTATCGTTGAAAGCCACTCGCCTTTCAAGATATTAAAAATTTAAGGGGAATATTTTTATTTTGTGTGGAATTTTTCTAAACGCATCGCGCTCAATTATCTCCGCCACTGGATATCGATAGGGCCTGGCCTCCGATAAATACAACCAAGGCTATAATTAAAGCAGCGATAAAAAGATATCTAATGAAGTTACCAATGGTCATCGGTTCGCTATCATCTAAAGTCTGTGACTTAATTTCCGGTTTTTTAACGCCCAATTTTTTAATAGGAGCTCCAAATTCACCCGTCGCTATTGTTCTAGAGATACTTTTTTCGCGCTTTTTTTCAATTTTCTTTTTATCAGCCTCAGTAAGACCAGAAATTCCTACGGCCATAGTCTTTTTCGGCCTTGCATCTGTGAATCTGCCATTAGAGGTAGTTTTAAAAAAACCACCTCCGCCTTGACCGTCAAAGGCAATCTCCACAACTTTTCCATTGGAAGCAGCACTTTCCACACCTGTGCTTCCTCTGTTTGAGGGCCTCATTATAGATCTACCCCCTCGCGAGGCTGAACCCGCATAGCTGCTACTGCTGCGAGAGCTTGAACCTTCAGAATCGCCACCTGAAGAGGATGAAGACTTGTCTGAGCCACTTTGGCTGTCACTTCCGCCAGATGCAGAAGATCCACCTCCACCCTTCCCATTCTTTGAGCCCCCTGACCCAGCGACGTCATTGAATTTGGCCATGGTGCAACCCATGTCTTCAGCGCTTGTGAGACCTTCGCCTCCAAAGCTTGGCAGGGCGCCCGTCTCCAGCAAACACTTGACGTACTCGCCCATAAAGGCCTGCATAAATTTTTCTAAGGGTTTAAAAATCTGAGAGGCAAGGGCAACGATCAATGAGATTGTAATAATGAGCATCAGTACATACTCAATCATGGCCTGGCCCTTGTTATTTATGCCAGTTCGTTTGCAAATTTCAGGTAAATTTCCGGATGTAAATCTAGATTGATAGGTTGGCTTGTTCACTCGAGTAAGCATTTAAGTCATAATACACTATATGAATAACAGACTGAATTTCATTCGCAATTTTCTAGTGCTCTTCTTGTCTTTTGTCTCAATTAAAAACATATTTGGAATCGAGACCTCGACTAAGGTCCAACCACATGGCACCCAAAAAACGGATATCACCGCCCCAGAACCCACTGGAAAATTAGACACAAATGGGAAAAAAGTAGCAAAACCCCTAATGGATATAAGAAATCTCAATCAGAAAATTGAGATTCTTAAGGAACAGGTCCAAAAAAACCCAAAAAATTCTTCTAAGGCTATCGAGCTTGCTAGTGCATATTTCGACAATTCTGAATTTGAAAAGGTGACTACCATTCTATGGACCCAGATTGATCAATTGGATCGAAAGGCGACATTGATGCTTGCGAAAGCACACGACCAGCGCAAAGAATATGCAGAGTCGATCAAGGCCTTGGAAATACTTGTGGGAAAAAATGAAAATGATTTCGAAGCCTTATCACTGCTTGGAGGCGAGTACAGTTTAATGAAGAACAAAAAGGAAGCGGTTCTTGAAAACTATAAGAAGGCCATCGAAGTGAACCCAAAATATGAACCCGCCTATCTTGGACTTGCGGATTTCTTTGAAAAACGAAACCCACCCAACCTGACAGAGCTTCGGATTCTTTTCCAGGATATGATTGTGAGCATTGGACCACACCCAAGGTACTTGCAAAAAATTTGTGACATCAATGCAAAGGATGAGGGGACGATTGAAGCCGCTATCGAGACTTGCCGACAAGCAACAATGAGCGATCCTGCGACAGCCGATGGTTTTGTAAACCTAGGTGCCAGCCTCAAAATCTCTGGAAAAAATGAGGAAGGTCTAGCTGTCATTAAGAAGGCCGCACTAAGTTTTCCAAAATCAGAATTCGCTCAATTCACTTATGGAAAAATACTGGAAGATAGCAAAAACTCTGTTGATGCAATGAAATACTATAAAGCGGCCACTGAATCAGATCCAACCTCTGCAAGAAGTTGGTTAGGCCTTGCATCAACAACTTTTGAATTGAAAAAATATGAAATCGCTTATGAAGCCTATAAGAAAGCTTGTCGATTTGACAAAAAAAATGCAGTGGCCTTTAGAAGAGCCACTGCAATTTTAAGAACTAACAAGGTAGCGAATTGGATCGAAAAATTTGAAAATGGATCTGAAAGCTGTAACTTCTAGTTTTCAGTTACAACTGCACCCAAAAGATCATAATCAAGACTGTCGGTGACATGCACCTTCACCATGTCTCCAACTTCGGCATGTCCATCATTTATCAAAACAACGCCATCAATTTCTGGGGCCTGTCCCCAAAACCGACCCTGCAAAAGTAAATCGGTTTCTTCGCTGAAACCCTCAACAACGACTTCTATAACTTTTCCGACAAAATCACGATGCTTTTCTCTGGAAATATTCTGTTGAATCTCCATAATGGCATCATGGCGATACTGTTTGGTCTCATCGTCAACTTGATTTTCCATACGACCGCCAGCCGTGTTTTCCTCTGGAGAATATTTAAAACAGCCAACGCGATCAAATTGCTGGTCAGAAACAAATTGCAAAAGTTCCTCGAATTGCTCTTGTGTCTCGCCTGGGAAACCGACTATGAATTGCGTTCTAATAACAGCCTCAGGCAAATGCTCCCGAATATTCATTAAGGCAGTCTCTATTTCATCCCGAGTCATCTTTCGATTCATACTTTTCAAAACATCATCGTTGATGTGTTGTAAGGGCATATCGAAATATTTTACTATTTTATCACTGTTCTTAATGACCTGAACCATCTCCTGAGTGATGCCGTCTGGGTAGAGATACATTAAACGGATCCACCTTAATCCCTCAACCTTATCCAGTGCTTTTAAAAGCTCTATTGGGCTATCAATTCGAGTTGGATCCTTGCGACGAAGATCCCAACCATAATCAGTAAAATCATGACTAATAATAATTAATTCTTTTACTCCACCGGCGACTAAATGCTTTGCCTCTGCAACGATGGCATCAATAGAACGTGATTGCAAGTTTCCACGAATAAGTGGAATGGCACAAAATGCACAACGTTTCATACAGCCTTCAGAGATTTTCAAATAAGCTCGGTGAGTAGGCTGTGAGTTTACTCGTGGAGTGGCTTCTTCCTGAAGATATGTGGGAAGATTAAAAAAGGTTTTTTGTTTTTCACCTTCTTCTGATTTTTTTAGTATCTTTGCAATATTTTGGAATTCTCCCGAACCAACAAATAAATCAGCCTCGGGCAATCCTTCGACCAAATCATCCTTATAGCGTTGAGTAAGGCAGCCTGCGACGACCACTTTTTTAATGATTCCTTCAGACTTCAAGTCGCTCATGTCCAAAATTCGCTGAATAGACTCTTTCTTTGAGTCCTCAATAAATCCACATGTATTTACGATGACGGTGTCGGCCTGATCGGCTTCCCCAACGACCTGATATCCGTCTTTCATTAAAGTCCCAGCCATGATTTCACTGTCGACTAAATTCTTTGGACATCCCAAGCTAATAAAATGAACCTTTTTACTTTCAACTGCTTCGTTTTTCATAATTCAGTTACCTGTGCACCATTTGGAGGTTGATATTTAAATTTCGAATTGTCAGATTTATCTAAAAATTTTATTTCAGAAAAAGCCATTGTGGTTTTATTTCCTAAATCATCAAAATAAGAAACTTCAACTAAAGTGTTTTTTGCTAAATCAATGGAGAGAGTAAACACTTTTACATCAAGTCCATTGCCTAAAGGCGATACATCCAATTTAGAAATGCCATTAGATTTAACTTCCTTGAGGACCTTAAAATTCTTTTCAAAATCACCACCCAAAAGTGTTGAAACTAATATTTGGGATTTTGTTTTTTTGTCTATTTTCCCGCGTGCAATCTGTACGGATCCCCCCAATTCCTTAGGTGGAATTTGAACAGACCAAATCATCGAGCCATCAAAAATGAGGAGCGTTTCCTGCGGACTCTTGTTTTCCCAGCGAAATTTTTTATTGGCTAGAAAAATTTTTCCAGAGTATTTTGTCTCTCGCCCCTGAAGTTCAAGTTTCACTGTTTTTTCAACCTTCATTTCAATCAATTTTGCTGACCGATATTTTTGAGAAATTCTTTGAAGAGTTTCATTGCGCGGTTGAGCAGAAAATCCGAAATGGGCTAGACCCGTTAAAAATGTAAAAGCAGCTAAAATTCTTATCATGGGGGCTTTATAGCAGAGACTTTGAAGCCTCGCAAGAGAGGCTTCTGTGGCCGAGCACCCAGACCTCAAAGTTTTCGGGGCAACCAAGGGCCTCATAGGCTGCATTTGCTGTAGATCCCGTAGTGAGGACATCATCAGCAAAAATCCATAGCTTCTGGCTCGAAGGACTGTTGATCAGCGATGAATATTTTTCATTGAGGTCCATTTTTATCCGCTGCCTTTGCCTCCTAGCGGACCCCCTCTGACGCGTGCTCTTGGACTTAACTAGGCACGGTACGACTTCAGCGCCTAAGGCTGCGGCAAGACCTCTGGCCCAGAGGTAGGCATGATCAATTTCGCAGCTACCTGATGGGGGAGCAGGAATAATTTGAATTGGGAACTCTGAGATTTCCCGGCCCATTCTTTGAGTTACAAATCTTTCAGCCAAATAAGTCCAAGCAGTTCCACCTCGGCGGCCCTTCAGGGATACCAAGAGATTCGAAAGAATGTCACTTTCCCCAGGCTGCCATTTATAAAATGAAACAATGGGATAGGGATAGGCCTCATGTGAGGGCATTGCCTTATTTTCGAGGCTTTTGAGAGTCTCCCTACAAAATGAACACAGCTTCAATTCAGTGTTGTCGAATGATCCGCAATGCAGACAAGGAGTTATGTGTATTTTAATATATTCAATTAAATTTCGCACAAATTAGTGCATTAGCAAAAAAGACGCCACTACAATTAATTGATTCTTTGACATAAATCTCAATCCCAAATTAGATTTCATTGGTGATTTTTTCTTAATAAGTCAGCGAGGCAAATATGCAAAAAAAATCAAAATTTCAGCTTCGTTCAATAATTATTTTTATCTCAATATCATTATTAGGATTCATCCTGTCTTTATCTTCTCCAATTCTCGCCATGGGAACATCAGCAATTCGACTTGAAGGCGAAAACTACCAGCAGGCATATAATCGGGTACGTAAGACAGGACCAAAAAGATTCATGATGGAGGGGTTAAAGACTCCAGAAGACCTCCAGGTGATTTTGGAAGCGATTGATCTTCAAACAATCCCTCGTGTGTCGTCTTTAAAAGGTCTTGAACAAGAGTTCGCCTATGTCCGGGACAGTCGATTTCTTAAAACTGAGGAGCCCGATTTTCCTCGAAGATTAACATGGCTCTACCCAGATGATGGCTGCTATGCCAGGGCGGAGCTTGCAGCAAGGAAGCTTGTTGATCACGGCTACACCTCTCCAAAAAAAATTTTTGCTTTCGGTGATCTAAAAGCTGAGACACCCAATTCTGAAAAAGGTTATGTAGAATGGTGGTACCATGTGGCAGTCACCTACAGAGTTGATGATCTGATTTATGTTCTAGATCCTGCTCTTGATCCTAATCATCCAATGCAATTGAAGGATTGGCATCAGGCCATCGGTGGCGAAGAAGCGCACATTCGGTATGCAATATGTTCATATAAAACATTCGATACCGATTCGGACTGTGTTCGGCCAAAACAAATTGGACGAAACCAAGCTGAATTTGAACAGAGAAATTTTTTGTATGAAGAATGGGATAGATTAGTTGATCTGGACAGAAATCCAATCTTGGAACTAGGTGACAGCCCCCCTTGGCTGAATCATTTTTTCCAAAATATTAATAAAATTTTGAACTAAATATTGTGGTAGGGAATTTTCTTAATAATTGTAAACGCTCGGTAGATTTGTTCTAAAGACATGGCTTGCGCCATAAGATGATTCATGACCATCGGGGATAGGGCAACTTTAAGATTTGCCCTATTCCGGACCTCATCATTTACGCCAAAGGCGCCACCGATAATAAATACTGCCCGCTTCTTTGAACTTGATAAAACCAGCTCAATCTTTTTTGCAAATTGAATCGAATCAAGAGAGGTGCCGCGCTCATCAAATAAAATGACAAAATCATCTTGAGTTAGATTCTTTAAAAGCAGTTCAGACTCTTCATTTCTTTTATAATCTAAATCTTCTCTTGCTGATTTTTTCGCCTTGAGAGTTTGAATTTCTAAAGGCGTAAAATAAGAAATCTTTTTCTTGTATAGCTCACTGACTGCAATAGCCCAATCCTCTTTTGCAGTCGCTAAGTTATACAAGATGAATTTCATTTTATTGTACTTCTGGCTTGCCTACGAATGGATCCTTCAAGCCAAGATCTTTACCTTGTCTCCACAAGTTCTCAAGACTGTATTCTTGACGAACAAAATCATAGAATACATGAATGATCAAAGATCCATAATCTACAAGCACCCATCGACCTTCATCCATGCCTTCAACACTTTGAGGATGAACATTAAATTCTTCCTTCACAGCCACAACAATATTTTCAGCCATTGCAGCTGCATGCCGAGTTGAAGTTCCTGATGCAATCAAAGTGTACTCACTAGGTGCTGACATTGCAGTCAGATCATATCCTTTTACATTGATGCCTTTATTTGCAAAAAGGATCCGAGCACAAAACTCTGTAAATACCTTATAATCGCCTATTCGCTCACCAAGATTGCGGTAGAGTTCATTTTCCTTAATGTAAGTTTCAACTGATAAAGGAAGGTATTTCTCCACTGGACGACCAGAACGAAGGTATTTTCTTACTTCACTTGAAGAAATCTCAATATCACGCAATGTGATGAACTGGATGTTTCGACCAGTTGATAGCTCAATAAAATTAAAATCAAAGTCCTCGACGAGAGGTTTTAAAAAGCCTGGCATTTCTTCCAGTGATTCCGGAACTTCGTAGCCTGGACGAGTCGTTACCACTAAATTTGTTTCAGTCAAAATTTTCTGGTAGTCTTTCCATTGACTCAACTCTTCAAATTTATCAGCTCCCACAATCAAATATAGATCTGAGGCTTCATAAGTTTTTCGTAGTTCCAATATTGTATCGATGGTGTAGCTGTTGCCGCCACGTTTTAGTTCTTGATCGTCTACAAAATAGGATTCGCCATATTGTTCAAAAGCCAGTTTTGTAAGTTCAAACCGTTGTTCAGCAGTAGGCCCCTCGATAGGAGTCTTGAGTGGATTTTGTGCTGCTGGAATAACATGAACTTTGGATAAGCCCATTTTTTTTGCCACTGTCTGAATGGCATTGATGTGTCCCATGTGTGGTGGATTAAAACTTCCACCAAATATTCCAATTTTCATTATTCTTCTTCCTGTTTCATAGTTTGACGGGCTAATTCAACGACAAGTTCGTTGATATTTTTCCCAGTAACTGCAGAAATGGACATAACATCATGTCCAATTATTTTTTTAAATGCGATTGAAAGTTTATTCAATTGATCAAAATCAAGAGTATCAATTTTATTAAGAACAACAAACTGAGGTCGACTTGAAAGAGGGAAAAAACCCTCTTTATCAACATTGCTCTCGTCATACATTTTTAACTCGTGATTGATATCCAAGTAATCTTGAATTGGATCTCGCCCCGACATGCCAGAGACATCTACCAAATGTATAAAAACTCTGGTCCGCTCAACGTGCTTTAGAAACTGTATGCCAAGACCTACACCCTCATGCGCACCTTTTACCAAGCCAGGAATATCAGCAACAACAAAAGAACTATAATCCCCTGCTTTGACGACGCCAAGGTTTGGAGTCAGTGTTGTAAATGGATAGTCAGCAATTTTCGGACGTGCTGCTGAAATTCGTGAAATCAAAGTTGATTTACCAGCGTTTGGAAATCCGATGATGCCTACGTCAGCAATAAGCTTGAGTTCGAGTTTGACCTCAAGCTCTTCGCCGTCTTCTCCGGGTTGAGCAAAATCTGGTGCTTGGTTCACACTGTTTTTAAAGAATTCATTGCCTTTGCCACCACGGCCACCCTTAAGAATCAAATGCTGATCAATACCAGTCATATCGACAATGATCTCGCCTTCAGGGCTTCGGATAATCGTGCCCTTGGGGACGATCAAAACAAAATCGGCACCATCGTGACCAGCCTTCTGCCTTCCAAAACCCATCTGCCCACTCGCGGCGGCATAACGTTTATTTTGTCTAAGATCTACTAGGGAATTAATATGCCTGGATGTCTTGATGATGACATCCCCGCCTTTGCCGCCGTCGCCGCCGTCTGGCCCGCCACGTGGCTGCATAGATTCTCTTCTAAAACTGATGCAGCCAGGACCGCCGCGACCAGAAGCAATTTTGATTTTAACTTCGTCTATAAATTTCATTTGAAGCACCGTATACAACAAAAAAGGAGCCTTGGATGGCTCCTTTTTATGAATTTGAAAAAATATCTTGGTGCTTACCAAAAAAGTTAATTTTCCTCCCTAAAATTGGGAATAAATTACACAGCTTTTGGATAAACACTAATTTTGAAACGCTCTTTAGAGAAACGCTCAAATTTAACAAGACCTTCAATAATTGAATAAATCGTGTGATCACGACCTATTTTTACATTGTTACCAAGATGGAATTTAGTTCCACGTTGACGAACGATGATAGTTCCAGGAAGAACTCTTTCGCCGCCAAAACGTTTTACACCTAGTCGTTTACTCTGTGAATCACGACCATTTTTTGTACTACCACCGGCCTTTTTACTTGCCATGACATACCTCTCTTAAAAAAGATTAAAATTATGCTTTCTTAGAAGTCTTTTTAACTGCTTTTTTCACAGCGACTTTTTTAGTTACTTTTTTAACAGTTTTTTTAACTGCTTTTTTGGCAACTTTCTTTTTCGCTACTTTTTTAACAACCTTAGTGACAACTTCTTCGCCCTTTGACTTAGACTTGTTAGCTGCGCGCTCTACGCGTGCTGCTATACGTGCATCTTTAGCTTCTGCGCGTTTTCCATCAACATCAACTACATTTGGTGTAATTTCTGTTTTCTCAACTTTGCCATCAGGAGAAGTAATTGCTTTCACGAAAAGTTCAGTGAACTCTTGTCTGTGAGTTGCAAATTTTCTGTAACCTTGACGACGTTTCTTTTTGAAAACGATCTTCTTTTTGTCTTTAGCTTGCTTAGTAACCACTACAGTTACTTTTGCGCCTTTTACAAGAGGTTGACCAACATGAGTGGACTCACCACCAACCATCAAAATATCGTTGATTTCAAACTCTGCGCCGAGTTTCTGATCAAGTTTATCAACTTGAACTACATCACCAGCTTGAACTTTATATTGCTTACCGCCTGTACGAATAATCGCGTACATAATTTGACCTCCAGCTACCCGAATTAAGCCAAACGTAATTGCCACCTTGCAGTAGGTTTTGTCAACCTATTAGATGCTAATTTTTTCAGCTTTTATGGGAAAGGAGAGAGAATAGTCGCAAGGAATTCCCTTTGCAATAAAAAAGAACACTTTGTTGAGATTCATTTTTAGATCATTTTTGCTTAAAAAATTAAACACTTAGAGTTTCTATTCATGCAGTTTTTTTAAAAAATTTAATCACTTTTCGGCTGCTATTTTAAAGCCGGCAAATGATTGTTTTGGCTATTTTTACAGCTACTTACACGACTGTATGGCGCTAAAAAGAAACTGCGCCAGTCATTCATTCCGGCCACGGCCGGTTATTGGAAAGTGCCTCTGAGCCACAACCAGATCTGAATCTGGAAAGTGATGGATCAGAAAGGTGAAAAGAATATTGCACAGCTTGTGACCCTAGGAACTGAGTATATTAACGCGGCCTATAAAATAATCGCCCGAGACTGGCTTTAACGGCGCACTCGGGACCTGATTTATTTTTTGAATTCACTTACTTGCTGAATCACTAAACGAAAAATATTTCGTATTGCTCTATATGATAGTTAGGTTCAATTTTGAAGGCTACAGAGCGTTCTATCTTCTTTTCGATAGCTTCTAGACTCTCACCTTCAACTTCGTAGACCCAATCGACAACTTCGCTATGACAATGAATGACCACATTTGTTTTTTTATTTGTCAGCATGTCGGCGTCTCGCTCTAGTTCTCTAAAAATCTCATTTGCGACTGTTGATTTGCGCTTAATGTAGCCTTTGCCATCGCAATATGAACAGGGTTCACACAAGGTTTTAATTAGAGAAGGCCGAATGCGCTTGCGGGTCATTTCAACCAGGCCTAGTTGTGACATCGAAACAACGTTCGTTCGGGCCCGATCCTTGCCCAATTCTTCGGCAAGAGTTTCCATAACTTTCTCGCGATGGGATTCTTTTTCCATATCGATAAAATCAATGATGATTATTCCGCCACAGTTGCGAATTCGCAGCTGGTGGGCAGCTTCTCTAACAGCTTCTAGGTTTGTTTTCAGAATGGTGTCTTCGAGATCTTTTTTTCCCACGAACTTACCGGTGTTGACATCAATCACAACCAGCGCTTCAGCTTCATCGATGACTATATATCCACCCGACTTAAGCCAAATCTTTCGCTCCATCGATCTGGATATTTCAATATCTATTTCATACAGATCAAACAGCGGCTTTTTTTCTTCATACAATACAATATTCTGTTTGTACTTTGGCATAAATTGCGACACAAATTTAACAACTTTTTTATGAACTTCGATGTCATCAACCCAGACACTCTTAACATCTTCACTCATAAGATCGCGAAGCGCGCGCAACTCCACATCTAGTTCAGTATGAAGTGCCCCTGGTGTTTTCTTTTTCTCATAGCTTTTAAAAACCTCTTTGCTCATGCGATCGAGATATTCGATATCTGCCTTTAGCATCTCTTCGGAGGTTCCCTCTGCGGCAGTCCTAACAATAACGCCGCCTGATGGATTAATTTTTTGAACAAGCTTTCTGAGGCGCTCTCGTTCTGTTTCATCTTCAATCCTGCGAGAAATCCCAAGATGCCTCACTGTTGGTAAAAACACGACAAATCGGCCAGGCAAAGATAAATGGGTCGTAAGCCGTGCCCCTTTTGTCCCCAGGGGGTCCTTTGCAACTTGCACCAATATATATTGGCCTTCTTTAAGGATGTCTTGAATTTGAACCTTTACATGGTGATGATGAGGCTTTTCCTCGTCGCCTTCCAATTCAAGTGGCTCATCTCGATCAACCGTCGATAGAAAATTATCATCAACATCCTCACGAATATCGCCAACGTATAAAAATGCTGCTTTTTCCATTCCAATATCGACAAAAGCGGCCTGCATCCCTGGCAGCACTCGAATAACGGTGCCACGATGAATCGATCCGACTAAAGTCGGTGATGTTTTTCTCTCTATTTTCAGATCAGACAAAACGCCGGAGTCGACGTACGCGACCCTGGTTTCCTGAGGTCTTACATTAATTAGAATTTCAGCTGACACATTTTCTCCTAGTTGTTGAAGTGTGTTAGACAGGGGTTTGATTTGCAAAATCATCCGATCCAATAGCTCGTCTATCGTCCAGAATCAAAACGAATCATAGATACAATTCAATATTGAAACACAACTTGCCGAGAAGATCACTGAATTAGCATATTTGCGGAGTAAATGATGGCCACAATTGATGATCTGTTTAAAATTATGGTGGAACAAGGTGCCTCCGACTTACACATAACAAGTGGAGCCTCCCCATTCCTGCGCTTACATGGGAATATGGTCCCTCTTAACTATAGGGAACTCACCAATCAAGACGTACAGGGCCTCATTTTTGAAATCCTGTCTGAAAAGCAGAAAAAAATGTTTGTGGAGCATTGGGAGCTGGACTTTGCCTACACCCTGGCCGGACTAGGACGTTTCCGCTGCAATGTCTTTATGCAGCGTAAAGGTCTTGGTGGAGTGTTTCGGATGATTCCCGAAAAAATTAAAACCGTGCAGGAATTGAATTTACCGAAAACATTAACAGATCTTATTGATTGCGATCGTGGATTAGTTTTGGTCACAGGTCCAACCGGCTCAGGAAAGTCGACTACCCTTGCTGCCTTGGTGAATGAAATAAACATGACAAGAGAGGCACACATCATCACCGTCGAAGATCCTATCGAGTTTGTTCATACTAACATCAAGTCCTTAGTTAACCAAAGAGAGGTTGGCAGTCATACCAAATCTTTTGCCAATGCCCTGAAAGCGGCCCTTCGGGAAGATCCAGATATTTTATTGGTGGGTGAATTGCGTGACTTGGAAACTATTTCCTTAGCACTCACAGCGGCTGAAACTGGTCACCTTGTCTTTGGCACCTTACACACCAACAATGCTGCAAAAACAATTGACCGTATTATTGACGTGTTTCCAGCGGGTCAACAACAGCAAATACGAACGATGCTTGCGGAAAGTCTGCGAGGAGTTATAGCTCAAACACTTTTTCCCCGTGCTGACGGCCAAGGACGAGTCGCCGCCTATGAGATCCTTCGCAATACCAAAGCCATTTCAAACCTTATTCGCGAAGGAAAAGTTCATCAAATTGCATCGGCAATGCAAACTGGATCTTCACATGGAATGATTTTATTTGAAAAATATATTGATGATCTTATTAAAAAAGGGAAGGTCTCACCGAACGATGCACGATCATTCCTTGGCCTCTCTGTCAATGAACCCGTTTCTGCTAACTTAGCAGGTTCAGGGATTGGTGGAGGCGGCACTAAATTGGGTTAAGTGAGTCGACTTAAAGCGGAACTGCATGTTGACCTGCCAATTCATTCAGCGCAAGATTTCTGAAGAAGTTTTTTTAAAAAAACTAAATTCAGGAGCGTAAGATGAATAGTGCTGTGACTAGTAAAAAATTGAATCGTTACATTGACCACACTCTGCTTAAAGCTGATGCACAACTTTTTCAAATCGAAAAACTTTGTGTTGAGGCTATTGAAAATAGCTTTTTTAGTGTTTGTGTAAATACTTCCTACGTCAAAGCCTGCTCTGAATTATTAAAGAATTCCAATGTTAAAGTTTGTTGCGTTGTTGGCTTTCCTTTAGGAGCCATGGATACAACATCAAAATCTTTCGAGACAAAGACTGCCGTTACACAAGGCGCACAAGAAATCGACATGGTGATCCACATCGGAGCATTGAAGGATCGTCGACTAGATTACGTAAAGAATGACATCAAAAGCGTTGTTGAAGCCGCACAGGGATGCACAGTTAAAGTCATTATTGAGACCTCGCTACTAAATTCTGAAGACAAGACACTTGCATGTACAGCCGCACTTGAGGCAGGCGCGCATTTTGTCAAAACGTCAACTGGATTTGCCGGTGGCGGGGCAACAGTTGAAGATGTCACATTAATGAAGTCTGTTGTGGGTGACCGAATGCAAATAAAAGCTTCTGGAGGAGTGAAGGATATTCATTCTGCTTTAGCACTCATCGAAGCAGGAGCAACACGACTTGGAACGAGCTCTGGTGTTGAACTAGTAAAAGGATTAAATACTACGGGTGGTTATTAATGAATCTGCTTCCCGCTGAGATAATAAAAATAAAGCGCAATGGTGGCGAGCTCTCTTTCGAACAGATCAATTCCTTTATCATGGGTTATTCTAATGACACCGTCCCTGATTACCAAATGGCCGCACTCCTGATGGCGATTTTCTTTAGAGGAATGACTGAAGAAGAAACTTTATCGCTAACAAAAGCCATGCTTCATTCGGGAAAAACTGTGGATTTTTCTTCACTGGCAAAGTTTAAGGTAGATAAACACTCCACCGGAGGAGTAGGTGACAAAACAAGTTTAATTTTGGGGCCCATTGTCGCTGCCGCAGGAATTCCCGTCCCTATGATCTCTGGCCGTGGCTTGGGCCATACTGGTGGAACCTTAGACAAGTTGGAGTCTATTCCAGGCTTTAGCATTCAGAAGACGCTTGAAGAATTTGTTAATCTTGTCCGTCATCACAACATTTGTTTCATTGGACAGACTCAAGAAATTTGCCCTGCTGATAAAAAGATCTATGCGCTGAGGGACGTCACGGCCACTGTTGAAAGTTTACCCCTAATCTGCGCATCAATCATGTCAAAAAAATTAGCTGAGGGTATTGATGGCCTGGTCTTAGATGTTAAGTATGGCTCTGGAGCCTTCATGAAGACTCCGGCACTGGCTGAGGAATTGGCTACGAATTTAATGGCCATTGCAAAAGGCTATGGAAAAAAAGTAACTTCCTTGATCACCAACATGGATCAGCCGTTGGGTCGCTTTGCTGGCAACTCCCTAGAAATTGAAGAATCCGTGGCCATAATGAAAAATGAAAAATTCATTGGGTCCAACGGTTATGATCTGTACGAGGACACTCGCGAACTGAGCTTAAGATTGGCAGCGCATATGCTCCTCTTGGCTGGGGTCGGCAAAAACGAAGATGAATCCTATGGAGTTGCCAAAGAAATGCTGACTTCAGGAAAAGCCCTTAAGAAGTTTGAAGAGCTCTGCCAAATTCAAGGGGGACATCTTGCGATGCTGCCTAGGCCAAAACAAAAACTTATGATTTCTTCTGATCAAACTGGCTTTATTGAGAGCTTCCACACCGAGAGTATTGGAGTTGCTGGAATTCTAATTCGAGCGGGTCGTTCGAAAACTACAGATATCATTGAACCCACTGCAGGCATTGAATTCCATGTGAAAATTGGTGATGAAATAAAAATTGGAGATCCACTTTTTACAATCTATGGTGAGGATTTAGAGCTGCTGAAATCAGTCGTTTCCAAGTTAAGATCAGCTGTGAATATTTCCTTGCATAAAATTTCAAAGCCGAGTCTGATACTGAGAGTTTTAAATTAGAGGAGCAGATTTTGGTACTTCATAATATTCAAGAATCAGTAAATTACATTCGCTCGAAAAGTGCATCTAAACCTAAAATTGGCATTGTGCTTGGATCCGGCCTGGGATCTTTCGTTAAGGATATTGAATTAGAAATCACGCTCCCTTATAAAGATATTCCCCATTTCTCTGCGCCGACTGTTGAAGGCCATTCAGGAAACTTAATTTTCGGGAAAGTGGATTCTCAATCGATCGTCATCCTCCAGGGAAGAAATCACTTTTATGAAGGCCATAGCATGGAAAGCGTTGTTCACCCTACTCGCACTTTGGCTTTGCTCGGAGTAGAAACACTCATCTTAACAAATTCCGCTGGCGGCTGTGGCGAGGGCATGATTGCTGGCGATTTTATGATCATTGAAGACCACATCAATCTGATGGGGACCAATCCGCTGATGGGACCCAATATTAAGGAACTTGGACCGCGCTTTCCTGACATGACTGAGGCCTACGATAAGCGCCTAGTTCAAATCATGGAAGACGTCTTTAAAAAACAGGGAACTCGCCATCACAAAGGTATTTATTGCGGCGTAAGTGGTCCAACTTATGAAACCCCTGCTGAAGTTCGTTACCTAAAATTGATTGGTGGGACAGCAGTAGGAATGAGTACAGTTCCTGAGTCCATTGCTGCTAATCATCTGGGACTTCGCGTGGCTGCCCTGAGTTGCATTACCAATCTTGCGGCGGGAATGACATCACAAAAACTATCCCATAACGAAGTGACGGAGACGGCAAAACAAGTTGAATCCGAATTTTCGTCTTTCCTTAAAGAATTCGTTTTGAATATTTAAATTCATCCATTTTCAGTTTACTAGTTAGTTTCCTTTTCGCTAGTAAACTGATTCAGTGCCTTATCTAAAAAAATGTAAAGAACTCCACCCCCAGTGTTTTCTTTTTTTTACTGCTGCTCCCAATTAAACTGAGCTAAGCCCCGTTATCTTTCCATACCCAATTTTTCAATACCCAACCTTTAGTACTCTTCCAAATGCATTTGCAGCACCCTCATAATCACGCATTGGCCTCACAATGTTGGAACTGGACTTTAATTTAGACTTTTTTTGCCGAAGAGTAACCGTACCGAAATGATTCAGTGTCCTTCCAATATGGGTTAAAAGAATTATCCCTGAATCGGTACGAGGAGTTTGAACATGGATGTTCGAAAATGTCTTTCGGCTTTTTTTGGCCTCTTTTTGCTGTCCTCTTGTGGAAAAAAAACAACTGCGAATGTATTTTCAGACAGTGGTAATATCGCAGCAAGCGCTTGTTCGGGCCAGGCGATAGAAAACAAATTCATAGTTCAATGGGAAGATGGCAGATTTACGGTTGAATCGGCAAGGACTGCTGCTGAATTTAAAGAAAACTTTATTCAACCCAATTTAGAAAAAATTAAAACTGTTGAATACGACAGAGTGATGCAGTTCAACCAACCAGCTAAAATCCTTTCGTCAGGAGCTGCTGATGATTGGGGACAAAAGATGTCCCATGCCGACTCAGCTTGGAATCAGGGATTCTTTGGCCAAGGGATTAAAGTGGCTATTGTCGATTCCTTTGTTGATATAAATCATCCGCAAATTGCTCCAAGGATTGCCATCAACCAAGGCGAGATTCCAGGCAATGGAATCGACGATGATGGCAATGGCTATATCGATGATTATTATGGGGCAAGTTTTGTTTCTTCTCCAAGTGCTTCAGTAAACCCCAGCGCCCATGGCACGCACGTTGCGGGAATCATTGCTGCCGACTCAAGCAAGGGTCCCGTTTTTGGGATGGCCCCTCAAGCGGAAATTATTCCCGCTCAATTTATTTCTAATGATGGTGGCGGCTCCTTGGGAGATGCCATAATGGCCTTGCAATATGCCGCCGTCCGTGGCGCAAAAATTATTAATGCCAGTTGGGGTGGTGCACCTTGTGTGAGCTCTTTGAAAAACCAATTTGAAGAGCTTGAGAAAAAAGGAATTCTAGTCATTGTTGCTGCAGGCAATGATGGCCAAGATATCGATTACACTCCGGAGTATCCCGCTGCATTTAATCTTTCAAATCAGATAACGGTTGCGGCTTCTAGTGTTAGCGATTTTATGACTTCTTGGTCCAACAGTGGCTTCAAATTGGTGCAGGTAGCAGCCCCCGGTGAAAGCATTCTAAGTACGACCCCAAACAACGGAACAGCCTACATGGATGGCACGAGTATGGCCGCACCCTTTGTGAGTGGAGCTGCAGCTCTTCTGTGGAGCGCTAAGCCCAAGGCGACGGCAACACAAATCAGACAAGCCATTCTGCACTCTGTGGATATTTTCCCTGGGCATGAATTTAAGGTCAGCACTCATGGCCGGATCAACGTTCAGAAAGCTCTCATCTACCTTCAACAAATAGTCCCTTAGTTCATTATAAAACCAATGCGGAAAAATTTAATTTAAAAACAGCATATGATCTTCAGACGCGGAGCCTTATAGTATGCTCCGCGTCTGTTTTTTTTTGCTTTTTTTAGCGTTTTTTGTCGTTTTTTAAAGCGTTGCCAGCGAAGCTCATGATAGAAATAGGGTCTTGTGAAAAAAAATTCGAGCACAGTGGCTTGTACGGTCGTAATTATCCCTAAGTAATATTTTACGTATTTTTTTGATGAAGAGGGCTCAATGAACACAGAAGTTTCAAATGGATTTCAAGTCAAACTTGCGGAGCTAGAGAAGCGCAATGAAGCGGCAATGGCTGGCGGTGGTGCGGCTCGGATTGCTAAACATAAGCAAGGTGGTCGGCTGACTGCTCGCGAACGATTGGATGTATTGTTAGATCCTGGCAGCTTTGTTGAGATGGATCGATTTGTATCCCATCGCTGTACAAATTTTGGAATGGAAAAAAATGTTGTTCCTGGTGATGGCGTAGTAACTGGATACGGGCGTATCAATGGGAAGTTGGTCTATGTCTCTTCACAAGATTTCACCGTTATTGGTGGATCCATGTCACGGACACAAGCTAATAAAATCTGTAAAGTTATGGACCTTGCCATTAAAAATGGCGCGCCTTTTATTGCTCTGAATGATTCCGGCGGAGCACGAATTCAAGAAGGTATTGAATCCCTTGGCGGCTATGCTGATATCTTTACTCGCAACACGATGGCCTCTGGCCTTATTCCTCAAATCACAGCCATCATGGGCCCCTGCGCTGGTGGAGCAGTTTACTCTCCATCCATCACAGACTTTGTTTTCATGGTTAAAAATACCAGCTATATGTTTGTGACTGGTCCTGAGGTTATCAAAACGGTGACTCATGAAGAAGTCACTAAAGAAGAACTTGGTGGAGCAACAACTCATTCTGCAAAATCAGGGGTGGCTCATTTCGCTGCTGAAGATGATAAGCATTGTTTGCTATTGATTCGTGAATTGATGAACTTTCTGCCTTCAAACAATTTGGATGATGCCCCTATTTTGCCAAATTCAGATCGTCCGGACCGATTGACTGAAGCCATTACAAACATAATTCCAGAAAATCCTAAAAAACCTTATGACATGATTTCAGTGATCACTGAATGCGTTGATGAAGGATATTTTTTAGAAATTCATAAACATTTTGCAAAAAATATTGTGGTTGGTTTTGCACGTTTTAATGGTCGCCCTGTTGGAATCGTTGGCAATCAACCCAACAACATGGCGGGCTGTTTGAATATTGAAGCTTCTCGAAAAGCAGCAAGGTTTATTCGTTTTTGTGATGCCTTCAATATTCCGGTGGTTTCATTTGTGGATGTCCCAGGCTTTTTGCCTGGTAAAGATCAGGAATGGAATGGAATTATCACTCATGGTGCTAAATTACTTTATGCCTATGCCGAGGCCACAGTTCCGAAAATTACAATTATTACGCGCAAGGCTTATGGTGGCGCCTATATTGTGATGGGATCAAAACTTTTAAGATCTGATGTTAATTTGGCCTACCCTTCAGCAGAAATTGCCGTCATGGGTGCCGATGGTGCAGTAAGCATTATCAGTCGGGAAGAAATTAACAGAGCTAAAGATCCTGTTGCTGAGAAAGCACGCCTAACTGCAGAATATGAAGCAAAATTTAGCAACCCTTATGTTTCAGCTGAACTTGGATACACGGATGAAGTCATTGAACCTGCTTTGACTCGTAAACGTATTATTGATTCGCTGGAAATGCTTAAAAATAAACGCGATATCACTCCAGCTAAAAAGCATGGAAATATCCCCCTTTAGGAGTAACGATGGCTGTTTTTAAAAAAATTCTCATCGCTAACCGCGGCGAAATTGCTATACGAATCACTCGCGCCTGTCGTGAACTTGGAATAGGTTCAGTGGCCGTTTTTTCGGATGCAGATCGTGATAGCTTGCATGTCTTTTTGGCTGATGAGGCCTACCATATTGGGCCCTCTCCATCTAAAGAAAGTTATTTAAATTTTCAAAAAATCATCGAGGTCGCTAAGGGCGCCGGCGTTGATGCCATTCATCCTGGATATGGCTTTTTGTCTGAAAACACCAACTTTGCCAGAGCCTGTGAAGCTGCTGGAATAACCTTCATTGGTCCAACCGTAGCAAATATCGAGGCTATGGGTGATAAAATTTCCGCCAAAAAATTAATGAAAGCTGCTGGAGTTCCAACAGTCCCAGGCAGTGATGGCGGTGTAGAATCAGTTGAAGAGGCACTCAAAGTTGCCACCAAAATTGGTCTGCCAGTCATCATCAAGGCCTCTGCTGGGGGCGGTGGTAAAGGAATGCGTGTCGTGCGCAAGATGGATGAGTTTGAAAGCGCTTTCAGGGCATGCCGCTCTGAAGGACAAAACTATTTTGCAGATCCCACTGTTTATATCGAAAAATTTGTCAGCGATCCAAAACACATTGAAATTCAAGTCTTTGGTGACAAGCATAATCATCACGTTCATCTTTTCGAACGTGAATGTTCTGTTCAAAGAAGAAATCAAAAAATTATTGAGGAATGTCCTTCACCATCATTGAATGATGACGTTCGGTTTCGCATGGGTGAGGCTTCAGTTCGAGCTGCAAAACAAATCAACTATGTCGGCGCTGGCACCATCGAATTTATTTTCGACAACACCACCAAAGAATTTTTCTTTATGGAGATGAACACCAGGTTGCAGGTTGAACATCCCGTGACTGAAATTGTCACCGGATTTGATCTTGTGCGCGAGCAAATCATGGTGGCTGCTGGTAAGCCACTCAGTTTCACACAAGATGATGTAAGACAAAAAGGTCATGCTATTGAAACGCGCATCTGCGCTGAGGACCCTGTGACTTATAAACCAAGCCCAGGTGTTATCCGCGCTTGCCGACATCCACAAGGGCCCTTCATGCGCGTGGATTCTTATGCCTACCCTGGTTACAATGTTCCTATTTATTATGATCCCATGATTGCGAAACTGATTACTTGGGGTGAAACCCGAGAAGAAGCGATCAATCGTATGCAACGGGCTCTAAGTGAATTTGTTTTGACAGGGATTAAGACTAATATCGTCCTTCACAGGACGATACTTGATCACCCGACATTTAGGGATGGATCTTACACGACTCAATTCATTGAAAAGAATTTTGAAGTCATCGAGCCCGAGATGTTCAAGCAGATTGAAGATCCCGTATTTTTGATCGCTGCAGCCATCGAGGCCTTTAACGATAGAAAATCCAAAGACATCCGTCACCTCAACGTCACTTCAAATTGGAGACGATTGGGACGTAAACTTCAGTTAAGGACGTAAGCATGTATTTTGAAGCAGAGCTCAGAGGAAAAAAATATAAGGTCGATGTATCAGAAAATCGCCATTCTTGGAGAGTTTCTTTGCAAGCTGATGGTGAAGACTGGGTTCATCATGAGGTTTCAAAAAATGACTATAAAAAAGCTGAAGAATATATCAGCTTTTTATTTCATGGAAAGTCCTATTTGATTGATGTG
Organism: Pseudobdellovibrionaceae bacterium; assembly: GCA_947449255.1. Classification (GTDB taxonomy): domain Bacteria; phylum Bdellovibrionota; class Bdellovibrionia; order Bdellovibrionales; family Bdellovibrionaceae; genus Bdellovibrio. The sequence goes on along the minus strand of CANFQX010000002.1, from coordinate 225,011 downwards.
GTTGGTTCATCCACGGAATACACGGTCTTCACAAGAAATTCATTCCGTTCGATTAAAATTTTCAATGACGAAATGCTGTTGCATGAATCATTGAAAAAGGGCGGTGGTTTCGGCGGAGATGCGGAATTGAAATCTGGCATGCCCGGCAAAATTATTGAAATCTTTGTCAAAGTGGGCGATGTGGTTAAGGCCAATAAGCCGCTTTTGATTATGGAAGCCATGAAAATGGAAAACGAAATGCGTGCCGCTCGCGATGTAAAAATCAAAGAGATCATGGTGAAACAAGGTGACTCTGTGGAGTCTGGCGCACTTTTGATTAAGTTTGAAGAGCCCTAGTATTGGTTAGGCCATCATTTCTATTTAGAATTCAGCACTGGGTGCTGTGTTGAATTCCAAATTTATAACCAGCATTGATTACTCTCTCTCATTGACCCTTTGGTCGAATGGAGCTCCGTCGGATTCCCTTTTTCGTTCAAAAATGCCGACCATAAAAACGCCCAATTCATAGAGTGCCAACATGGGGATTAACATCATAATCATGCTCATCAAATCAGGTGGTGTTATTATTGCGGATAAAACGGCCAAGGTCATTACAGCATAGCGACGTTTTTCCTTAAGGAATTTTTGGCTCACAATCCCCATCATTCCAAGAATTGAGATAATCAAAGGCAATTCAAAAGAAATACCAAACATCAAACACATTTGAGTAAAGAAACCCAAATACTGCTCAATTGAAATCATCGGCTTGTCAATATTTCCACCAAAATTCATTAAAAAATGAAATGCCATTGGCAAAACGACAAAATATGAAAAAGCGGCACCCATCAAAAATAAAATGGTCCCAGAGGCGATGAAGCCAAACATGTATTTTTTTTCTTTTGTATACAATCCTGGAGCTACAAATTTCCAAACCTGATACAACCACAAAGGGCAAGAGATGATGAAACCGCCGATAACAGCAAGCTTAATATGTGCCATAAATTTATCCAAAGGCCCGGTGTAAATAAGTCCACCGTCTGGCAGATAAGGCCGTATGGGATTTCTGATAAAATTAAAAATATCTTCACTGAAAGCGTAGCAAATTGCTGTTCCAATAATTAAAATATAAGCGCTATAAATTAATCTTTGGCGAAGTTCGCCTAAATGTTCAAAAAGGGACTGACCCTTGGCTTCCACTTCATCTGCAGTCATATATTTTCATTTTCGTTTTTAGTGGGTTTTGCTTCTTTAGAATTAGCCGCAGTGGCTTCATCAGCATTATGGTGAAACTCATTTGTATTTTGAACTTCAATAGGATTATGAGTTTCGATAGGGCTGTGATCCTCATGAGGAGAATGAGGCTCTGCGTGTGTCGAAGTTGAAAAGCCAGATTCTTTTTCAGTGTGTTGCGGCTGGGGATTGTTTGGCTTTTGCGGTGCCTCGTTTAAATCAATTCGATCGATTCGCGCATGCTGTTTTAACTCGTCAGTTAAACCATTTGTTGTCCTCTTGAGGTCATTAATGAATCGCCCTAGAGTTCGAGCCACGACGGGAAGCTCTTTAGGACCAATGACAATCAATGCTAAAATTGCTAAAAATAATATTTCGAAAAAACTTAATCCAAACATGGACACAGACTAGAGGAATCAACCTTGTTTGCCAAGCTTTACCTGGTCATGGGGCAGGGATAAAACTCCCATTTCTTCGAGCTTTTCGCGGGCTGAAGATGAGCCGGTGCTCATGTATCGTTCATAGAGCCTTAAGATGCTTTGATCACTCTTCACCAAAGAATGGTTGCTGATATAGGCCAGCACTTCAACAAAATCCAAAAACCGTTTCGAGAAAGTAGTGTAAACTTTTGAGAGGGTGTCTTCTCTTGTACAGTGCGCTAGAGAGGCATAGGCTGCTCCGCCAATTTCTGCGTAATAATCTATATCGACGATTTTTCGTTGCAATGAGTCTCCAAAAAATCCACTGATGTAGAGTGTTCTATCTCCAAGTTTTCTTAAGAGTTCTTTTTTGACTCCGTTTTCTGAATTCTGGGCAATCAAATACATTTCTGCTAAGGTTTGCGGATTTTTTTGGCCGGCTTCGTTAGCGTACTGAGACTCGAAAAGATTTCTAGAATCCAGGTAATGGCTCAACATATTGACTAAATAAGATTCAATAAAGGGTGCTGATTGTATTTTTCGATGCGAGAATCCCTTTTGCACCAGCTCTCCAAAATAAGTTTTGGGGCAAGAGAAAAGTTCAAGTGAATTTGAAGATGAATTTTCTTTCTTTGTCACTGGGTCCCCCATGGATTCAGTTCAAAACCTCTGGTGCTTTTATTCTATCAAATATTCGGCTCATTTTGGTCAGAGGTTTAGAATTCTTTTGTTATTTCTTTTATTTTGAGACAAGTGGGCCCTACCTTTGGCCGGTGGATGCCTGCAAAATGAGAGGCTTCTCAAAATGAGATATTTGATTTCGGGATACATGAAAACAACCTCAAATCAGAGAAATAAAATGACGAAAAAACGGTCACACAATACAAAGCTAGGTATAACTTAGACCGTCTGCAATGTGGCCCGGGGAAGCCCCTTTTTGTCAGTACCAGATAGTTATTATACACCTCCAACCCTGTATAGCCGCCTTAAGGACCTTAGTACCTGGCACCTCCATTGCTCTTGCTCAGGATATGGAAAAAACAAAAACATGGTCCAAAACAGAAAAACACCAGCCATCTATAAAAATTGCCGCCCTAACATTCACCCTTTTGGCGGTCCCATGTCTGGTCAATTCTGTTTGTTACGCTAGTAGAAATCCGAATAAGCAAGCCTTAACCGAGGATTCAAGTCTTAACTCACCAATTATAAATGACACAAAGGCCAGCCTCCAGGATTCCGACGACAACAATAGTCTCGTTGAAAAACGCAGTGAAATACTTAATGATTTCGACAATAAAATTCCCAAGGATTTTAAAATCTCAAAGGGTCTCAAAAACCGTGTCTCATTTTGGTTTGATGTCTACAGCCAGTACGACAGCAATCATCGCATTATTCATCATGCGACATATCCTTGGATCATTTATAAAATCATTGATGTCAGTCCCATTATAAATGCCAAAACGCCAAGCCACAGGTGGATGCGCAATGAAAAAGCCGATAAGCTCGTAAAGAATGAGTCCACGAATATTAAACTTGCCCTGTTGACCTTATCAAGAAAAGGACTTGGCGGTTCATATAGTAAATTGAATGAATACGAGAAAATAGTAATGGAAGCCCTCGAGGGTTTGCCAGGATCAAAAAAGGAAAAAATCAAATTAGCATCGAATAATGTCCGCGTTCAAACTGGGCAGAAAAATTTCTTTAAAGATGGCCTTGAAGTCAGTCCGAAATATCTTCCCGCCATGGAAGAAATATTTAAACGCAACAATGTCCCCGTAGAGTTAACTCGCATCCCCTTTGTCGAAAGCAGTTTCAACAAAAATGCTGTCAGCAAAGTTGGTGCGTCGGGGATGTGGCAATTTATGGACTACACCGGAAGAAAATTCATGATTGTTAATAATCACATTGATGAAAGGCATTCTCCTTTTAAAGCCGCTGAAGCCGCTGCCAAGCTTTTCAAGGAAAACCACATGATCTTGCACAAGTCTTGGCCTCTTGCCATCACAGCATGGAACCATGGACCCACTGGAATAAGAAAGGCCATGAAAGAGACCCACTCGCGGGACTTAGCTGAAATTATCCAAAATTATCACTCAAGACAGTTCGACTTTGCGTCTTCAAATTTTTATTCTGAATTTTTGGCAGCACTCTATACAGAACGCTATAAGGAGCATATTTTTAAAGATTTAAATCCAGAAAAACAAATTCAAATTCATGTTGTGAAATTATCCAGGGGTATTTCAGCTAAAGAGCTTTTAAGAGTCAGCGGCCTTAGTAAAGATCAATTCATTATGTTCAATCCGGATCTTAAAAAGGCCGTGGATGGCAACGCCCCAATCCCACCTGGATTTAGACTGATGTTGAATGATTCGGCTCGAATAGTTCTTAAAAGTCTTCTCACCCAAGAAGGTCGGGTTACAAAATCAAAAATGGGCAGAATCAATGTTTCAGACAATATATCTACTCAATAGTGCAGCTTAAGAATAGAGCCTAGATAAATGAACATCTAGGCTCTTTTGCTTGTTTAAATATCTGTGGGTCCGACCAAGCTCACAATGCTGGGTTGTGTGAATATTTTCTCAGCCACCTTTTGGACATGATCAGCAGTGATTGAAAAATATTTATCCGCTACATCAAGGCTTTCGCGATAATCCATTCCGTACATTTCGTCGAACAGAATGACATTGCAAATGGCCCCTTTGCGCTGAAGCTCAATATCGTGGCGACCAATAAGGTACCTTTGAGCTCTGGCGAGTTCGGCGTCGGCCACTTTTGTGGTCACTAATTTATTGAACTCTTCTTTGAGCATGGCAATGGCCTTGGCCGACTTTTCAGGCGAACACCCGATATATCCACCGAAATATCCACATTCAATTCCTTCCATATGCATTGGAGAAACCGAATAGGCTAGTGAGTTCTTATCGCGAAGTTCAAGAAACAACCGTCCACCCTGACCACTTAAAATGGACTGAATAACTTCAAGTGCATAACGATCTGGGCTGGTTAATGTCAGCCCCTGATAGCCAACAATGATATGGCTCTGCTCTTTTTTAAGTTCATGGTATATGTGCTTCGACTCTTTCACTTTAGGGGCCGCAAACTTATTTTCAATTCGCGCCTTTTTATTATTTGGCAGCAGACTCGTGGTTTCTTCTAGGCGTTTAATCCATTTATCAGTGTTGACATCGCCCACGACGCTTAAAATGAGATTTTTTGGAAAGGCGATTTTATTATAGTAAGCCTTCAACATCTCGGAAGAAATTTGATCTATGCTCTCTTCCGATCCGAGCATGTCTCTTGAATAGGGATGTCCTTTAAAAATTTCTTTCATAAAGCCCATGACACAGAGCTGAGATGGGTTGTCGTTTCTAGATTTTATCTGATTTTTCTGAACAATTTTTTCCCGCTCTAAAATATCAGTCGGGAATATAGGGTTCAGCATGGAATCTTTGAAAATCTCAAACATTTTGTCTTCAAAAGGTGAAAGGTAATCCATTGAAAGACCAACAGAATTTCTTCCCCCAAAAGCTGAAATCCCTGCTGCCAGCTCATCGACTTGCAGATTGATGTCATCCTCACTAAAATTTTTAGATCCAGACAACCAATTTCTTGAATAGACTTCTGTTAGACCATTTTGCGTGTCATCCTCTACTCTGACCCCGCCAATAAAGGCCGCCTTCATAGCGACATAGGGTGTGTCTTTTTGATTGCGAATAAGAAGAGTCGCCCCTGAATCCAAGATGATCTTCTCTGTCTTGGGCGTGTGTTTTATTGCGGAGGTATTGATGTTGAATTTTTTCGCTTTAAAAACTGGCCGTTTTGTCTTGCCTAAGCCTTTACGATGGGATTCCTTGAGGGCTTTTTTAAGTTCTAATGAAAAGGCCTTGACGATTTTATCAGCATTTTTCTTTGGCATATTCGTTAGCAGTGACAAACTAAAATTGTCAGGCTTTAAATATTTTTTGGCAGCCTTTTGAATGTCTTCTGGCTTCAAGGCATAGACATCTTTCATATATTTTTTGTAATACTGATGATCTCCAAAATAAAATTCATCCCCGCCCGCCTTGCGCGCAATATTGTCGACCGTTTCCATAGAATACACTTCATGGCTGGCGAAGTTTGTCACAGCTTTTTGCATTTCAGCAGCTGTTGGCAGCTCTTCAATCAAGCGAGATAATTCTGGAATGATTGCATGAATGGCTTTTTCAAGATTTTCTTTTTCTAAGTTAAATGAAACAGCAAAGAGGCCATCATCTTGCATTGAATAGCTGAAAGATCCCACCGCGTTTGTTAATGGCTCCTTAATGCGCAAAGTTTGCATCAAGCGCGACGAGTCCCCTTGGCCTAAAATTGCTGACAAAACTTCGAGGGCTGCAATATCTTTATTTTTAACAGAGGGGATTCTCCAAGATATATATCCGGAGGTGGATTCAAATTTTGCCTCCTCAACTTTAATGCGAATTCCAACTTGCTTAGGCTCTTTCGTTCTTTTGACTTTGCGAAGCTTAAAGGCTTCGAATTTACCAAAGAGGTTAGTCACTTTGGGTTTCATTTCTTTTGAATCGAAATCTCCTGCAATGACCAAAAACATATTCGAAGGAACATATCGGCTTTGATAGTACTCACGAATTTTTTTAGCAGAAACTTTCTTCACTATTTTCTCAAAACCAATAACGGGCCTGCCGTACTCGTGCTTTTTAAAATTATTTGTGAAGAGGAGCTGGCTTGAGCGGCGGCCTGGGCTGTCTTGCCCGCGCTTAATTTCTTCAAGGACAACTTCACGCTCATTGTCGATTTCAGTTTTATCAAAAAGTGGATAGCCCATCATTTCAGCAATAACATTCATTGCCACGTCCGAAAACTGCTTTGAAATCGTGACATAAAATACCGTTTGATCAAAAGACGTGTAAGCATTCAACTCGCCGCCTGAACCTTCTACGGTCGCTGCAATTTCACCAACTGCGTATTTTTTAGTGCCTTTGAAAACTAGATGTTCAATGAAGTGCGACAAGCCTTCTTCGCCTCGTTTTTCATCTGCGGATCCTGTTTTGACCCACATTTGAACTGAGACCACGGGGGATTTGTGACTTTCAAGGAAAAGAACATTCATACCGTTTTTTAGTTGAAATTTCTTGGACATACTCTAGATAACTCCTATGGCTTTTGGCATTTATATTCATATACCCTATTGTATTCAACGCTGCACTTACTGTGACTTCGCTACCTATGAGCAAAGCAAAATCATGCCCCCGGACCAGTACATAGAGCTTTTGTTTGAGGAGATTCGCCAAAAGCAAAACTATTATCCTCCTCAACAGCTTGACACCCTTTATTTTGGTGGAGGCACTCCAAGCCTGATCCCAGCACATCTTATTGTAGCGATTATCAAAGAGCTGGCTAGGGTTGGCTTCACAACTGGACCAGAGACTGAAGTGACAATTGAAATAAATCCGGCCACTGTCAGCGAAGAAAAACTTAAAATCTATCTTGATCATGGCATCAATCGCTTCAGTGTAGGCGCACAAAGTTTTGATGATCGACTCTTAAAAATGGTGCATCGCGAGCACTCTGCAAAACAGACTTTCGAGACTCTTGATTTATTGCGAAAATATAATCTGAATTTTAGCTTCGATATTTTATTTGCACTGCCCACTCAAGCTCTTGAAGGACTTAAGAATGACGTGCGCATTGCCGTAGAGCTTGGTTCTAAACACATCAGCCCCTATTGTTTAACCGTCCCAGATGGTCATCCATTGTCAAAGGGTCGAGCGGTAGAAGAAGAGCAAGTCGACATGTTTGACTTCATTGCTGAAGAGTTAGGACAGCATGGCTTTCAGCAGTATGAGATCTCTAATTTTGCTCTGCCAGGTTTTGAGTCTCGGCACAATTTGCTTTATTGGACGGATCAACCCTATTGGAGCCTAGGTTTAAGTGCCCATTCCCATCTGCCTAGGACTTCAGCAAATTCAGACAAAAACAAATGGGGCACTCGTTACTGGAATGTCAATTCCATCGGCGAATATAAAAATCAGATCTTAAGTCAAAAAGGTCAGCAGTTTGCTGATCCAACTTTGCAGTTGCCGGCTGAGCAATTCGAAATCCTCGAAATGCACCAAACCCTCACAGACTTTTGTCATACTTCAATGCGTCTTATGCAGGGCCTCAACGAAAAGCAGCTTCAAGAAAAATTCCCCGCGGGAGTCTCTTATGCGGTGGGCAGCATTATGAACAAGCTCATCAGCAGCAATTGGGTTAAATTTGATGGCACTCACTGGCAATTGACCAACCAAGGCCTGGTGCTTAGCAATAAAGTATTTCAAGAGCTCACTTTTTTGAAGGGTGACGTTTAGACCGAATTGACTTTGTCCAATGAATACACAATCTTAATTATTGCGAAAGGACCCATCATGTCTGAAGAAAATAATTCAAACGTTTCAAATCAAAACTCTCAATCTAACGCATCTATGAATAATGGCGCAGACGAAGCAACAAGCCTTTCATCTGATGTTCAAAAAATTCACGATCAGGCGGAAAAATATAAAAATGATTTTCTTTATTTGCGTGCTGAATTCGAAAATTACAAAAGAAATGCAATTAAAGAGCGCTCTGATTTAATCAAGTATGGCGGCGAAAGATTTATTAGAGATCTTCTTGAGGTTGCTGATAACTTTGAGCGTGCATTGCAGGTTCAAGTAACACCAGAAAATGTTTCTACCTTTAAGCAGGGTGTTGAAATGACTGCAACTGAACTTAAATCACTTTTGAATCGCCACTCAGTGATCGAAATTCCTTCTGAAGGAGTTCCCTTTGATCCAGCTATTCATGAAGCCTTAAGCAGCGAACCAACTGACAAATTCGCACCTGGATTTGTGTCAAAAGTTTTCAAGAAAGCTTATAAATTGCATGATAAAATTATTCGACCAGGGCAAGTGATCGTAGCAAAAAAACCAGAATAAGAGGTTCTGTTTGGCAAAAAAAGACTTCTACTCGATTTTAAATGTTTCAAGATCAGCCACTCCTGAAGAGATCAAGAAGGCTTATCGTAAATTAGCGATGCAGTTTCATCCCGATAAGAATCCTGGGGATAAAAAGGCAGAGGATAAATTTAAAGAAATGAGCGAGGCCTACGAAGTTCTCAGTGATCCAAAAAAACGCGAAATGTACGATCAATTTGGACACGCCGGAGCCCAAGGTGCCGGTGGTGGACCCTTTGGTGGAGCGGAAGGTTTTGGGGGATTTAGATCTTCCGGCGGTGGTGGCGGTTTTGGCCAAGGCCAGGGTGCCAATGGCGATCCCTTCCAAGATATTTTTGGAGATGTTTTTAGTGACATCTTTGGCGGCCGTGGGGCTGGTGGCAACGCCGGTGCTGGCGGTCAAAGAGGGCGCAGACCAACCAAGGGGACTGATCTTCGCTACACCCTGAATGTTGCCTTCGAGGAGTCAGCATTAGGCTGCGAAAAAGTGATCAGTTTCGTCAGACAACGAGGCGCTAAAAGCGAACCTGCAAAATTATCTGTGAATGTCCCTGCTGGAGTTAAAGAGGGGCAGCGCTTGAAATTAGCCGGTGAAGGTGACTCGGCTGCAGCAGGTCCTGCCGGAGATTTATATGTGATTATCAGTGTTCAAGAGCATAGCCTTTTCAAAAGAAATGAAAACGACATCACTCTCGATCTTCCTGTCACTTATTTTGATGCCATACTGGGGACTAACTCTGAAGTTCCAACAATCACTGGAAAAGCAATGATTCGAATTCCGCCGGGGACACACTCTGGGCAACTTTTCCGACTCAAAGGAAAAGGATTTCCCAAAATTGGCGGATTTGGATCCGGGGATATGTTGGTCCGAATTCTAGTAGACACCCCTCATTCACTTTCTGGAAAACAAAAAGAACTTATGGAAGAGCTCGCGAAAAATGCAGAACAAACTCCCATGGTGAAGTCATTTCAAGAAAAAGTCTCACAACTTATGAGGACTAGAAAATAATGGATTTTAAGAAACTTTTTCTGCTTTCCACGGCATGTTTTGCTGCGTCTTGTACAACCGCTGAACCTAAAAAGCCTGTCAGTCGACCTTCAACTTCAAGGGCTACAACAGGACCAACATCTGGGAAGCGTCCAAAGCGGATTGCTGGCATAGGAACTCCAATCTCCCAAGAATTGCCGGCGAAAATCAATCCGCTTGAAGCAGAAAAAGGAACTTCTAATCCATCAGCTCAGAATATCAGTTTGACGGACACTCTAAAAAAGCTTGTTGTTCAATTTACAGAAGCCACAGATAAAACTGAAAAGGAATCCTATCTGCAGTATGCTATTGATATTGTTGATAATAAATTGAACGAGAGCGCTCTTGTGGAAGTTTCAGAGGGCTCTGAATATGGTTTTTTACGTGCCCATGCTATGTACCGGTTGGCAGAACAATCCTTGGCGGCAAAAGACATTAAAAAAGCCAAAAAATATTATTCAAATGTGATTGATCTGCTTCCTGACTCCGAACTGGCAAATAAGGCGAGCTATGCCATATCTCAACTCGAGGCCGTACATCGGGTTGATAAAAGAACAATTGGGACCGTCCTGCCCTTGAGTGGAAAAAATGCACCCGTAGGACAACGAGCACTGCGAGGACTTGAGATGGGTCTGGGCCTTCATCTCCCTGGTTCAAAATTTAAATTGGCGGTGATGGATAGTGAAGGCAATCCTGATTCAGCACGACGAGGCGTTGAGAGGCTTGTGAAAGAAGACGGCGCCATTGCTATTGTCGGAAGTCTTTTAAGCAAAACGGCCCCCGCTGTGGCTGCAAAATCCGATGAACTTGGAGTTCCCTCAATTGCCTTATCACAAAGGTCTGGTATCACCGAGATTGGCTCGACGGTTTTTAGAAATTCACTGACCAGTGAAATGCAGATTCGTTATCTGGTCCGTTCAGCGATTAATGATTTGGGAATGAAGAAATTTGCAATTCTCTATCCGAATGATCCTTACGGAATAGAGTTCACAAATATCTTTTGGGATGAAGTGCTTGCTAGAGGCGGGCAGATTACGGCGGTGCAAACCTATTCGACCAAAGAAACAGACTTCAGGCTTGTTATACAGCGACTTATTGGAACCTACTATGGCGAAGCCCGCATAGACGAGTTCAATGTTAGACTCAAGGAGCTTCAGAAATCAGATAAAAAGAAATCTGCAAGAAATGATAATCTTGAAACAATTCTCCCACCAATCACGGACTTTGACGGAATTTTTATCCCAGACAGCTCAAAAGCCTTAGGGCAAATAGCCGCGATGTTAGCATTTAATGATGTGCGCGATGTAAAATTATTGGGAACCAACCTTTGGAATACTCCAGGCTTATCTAAAAGAGCTGGGAATTTCATAAACAATCTTGTTTTTGTAGACAGCATTTCCCCGATCACTAAAGGCAACCCAACCTTTATGGATGAATATAAAAATTTATACAACGAAACACCTTCTCTGATAGAAATACAGGCTTATGATTCTGGGCTAATACTTCGTCATTTGATCTCAGATGGTGCTAGCTCTCGCGAAGATCTTACCAAAAAACTTGCGGAGCTTGAAAAGTTTCCTGGGGCTTTGGGCTCACTCTCTGTAACATCCGATCGGGAAATTGATCGCCCTCTCACTCCACTCACGCTTGAAAAAGGCGAAATTGTTCCTTTAAGAATTAAAATTCAATAATATCAATAGGCTATCCTCTAGTAGACTCATCAATGGGTGCTTGATGCACCTATTGATGACTGCTAATCCAGCGACCATTTTCAAAAGATTCAAAATAGATTTTAACTCGCTCAAGCATGAATTTGACGCCGGGGCCATTGTCAGATTTTTTAGCATAGTCCCGATAGAAAGACTCAGCCACTTTATAGTCCTGCGTGAGCTCGGATGATGCGTGCGAAATATCTCGAGGAGAGGATCTAAAAAGTCGCTCCAGTGGGGCATCATACTTTCTAAAGTTAGCACCCATTTCATTAGAAAATTTTCTAACGCCTTCCTGGACGGTATAATGAGAATGACTGTAGCTAGTTTTACCAACATTCAACTCTTCAGCGTCCCTGGCTAACTTTGAAATAGCGGCCTTTCGATTCTCCAAGGGTCGAGCTTCAATTTTTTTGATATATTTAAACCGCTCCAAATCAGAGCCAGAGACCCATTTTTTTTGGCTTTCAATCTTTTTAAGGTCACTGATTAGATTTTTTTCTTGAGTTGAAAGTTCCATTACATTTTTTGGAATTTCGTCCAAGGCGGAAAATCTTGATAGCTCGTATTCACTTAAGGGTGAGGCTGCGTATTTCAGAATGTCGATCTCTGACTGCAGCTTCATCACCTTTGGATCAAAAGCAGAGCGAGGCCCCAGTTGATTTTTCATTTGCTGCAGTTGAAGTTCTTTTTGGTGAATCTCTGGCATTTTTTTGGCGGCATCAATGGAAAGTTTTGCGATTTTATTTGCCTCCACCTTAGCATTTTCAGCTATTGATAGGCTGGAGCTTTCCTTCTTCAATAAATTTGAAAAATCGCTGCCTCCAGCAGTGGCTCTTTGCATTTCTTTTTTATTTATATGAAGCAAATCTTTATCGGTAATCGCAATTTCGGTTTGGGGCACTGAAATGGTTTTTTGTACAAAAGTGGAGTCTCCAATTTTTGTTGGTTTTTCTCTATCAAGTCTTCCTATTAGATCTCCAAATTTTTCAGTGTCCTTTTTTTGGAATTCAGAAATTTCATTGTTGTTAAGATCTTTTTCCATCAGGCTGATTTCTTTGCGAAGTGCCGCTCTTTTTTTTGGATCACGGGAGCTGCCTTCAAATTCACTTTTCGCATCCGCTAATTTCTCAGAAAGCGTTTTATTTACTGAAGTAGACTTAGCCTGAGACCCTGTTCCGGCCGTTGAGGTAGGCTGGTTCATTGAGTCGGGCTTATAATCCTTCTCCAGAAGTGATTTAAACAGGGCGCTGCCCTCATCACCCACCTCGCCCGCATATCCGAGGCTTAGAAGGGCTCTGCGGTCCTCTGAGCCTACACCAAGCTCTTTGAGCTGTTTCATTTTTGCCGCTATTTCGCGATCTGTGTATTTATATATGCTAGCTCCTGCCCGCTCAGAGCCTACTCGGTGAACAACTTTTACAATGCTTTTGACCTGTTTGTCCGAAAGATTTGGAAAGTCAGATTTTATAGCGCCGATTCTTTGGGCATCTGATAAGGAGGCGTTCTCACGAACAACTTGGGGTAAAGTTTTACCCTGGTTTTTTTGATTGCTCATGATTTTAGCGAAGGATTTCTGCGACCTTTCGGATTTGAAATTGCTGACTCTTGAAGGAGATTCTCCAGAAACGGAACCTGTTTTTGAGGTCTCCGGCTTGGCCTTTGATTTAGGATCCGTATGTTTGGTTATAATATTTTTAAATTCCCTATCAAATGCATTTTCTTTCGCTGACATTTTTTTAAGCTGACTTTGGACTTCTGCCCCATCACCAGATGATGCTTTTTTTGCAGCCTTATCACTATCGCCAATTCTCTTCACTGACTCAGCAGATTTCGCCTTTGCTTTTTCAATATTAACTAAAATTGCCTTTCCTTTAACACTTTCCGATAAGGCACCTTCAATGAGGCCTCCTGCTTTATTTACGTTCTTTAACATTTTGAATAGTTTCAAAATTGATCCTGGCGTCACCAGCTCTCCAAGGATCTGACCTGACAATTTACAAATAAATTGTGTTTTTTCGTAGGGGTTAAGACAAGAGTTTACTGATTCCACTCGATCAGTCACAAATTTTCCAATCAGGCTCATCATTTTTTTTGCGAACTCTGCTCTAGCATCACTATTCGTAATCAACTGCCATATCTGTGCTTTGGCCGCCCAAAGCTCCGCGGGAATTGTGAGTATACTAGTCAAATTATTCCAGACCGCAGTGATTCCCTCTTTGAGCACATTTGCAAGACATTGCCCTCCGCTTGCAATGCTAGCAGCATCTTTGTTTGTTGGATTCGTTTTCGCCAGACAACCTTGATAAGTGATGTCAGGATAGATTCCCCGAACTGAGCCAGTTCCATTCTCCGACTTATTTCCACAGCAAAGAGAGTTCTTAGCCTCCTTTAAAGCCTCTAGAGGGCCGCTGCCAGAGTCACATTTTTCAGGAGCTGGAGATTTGCTTGAGCTGACTGCTTTGAGATCTTTACGGTACTCGAGGTCGAGCTGATCGAGTTGTTTTTTTTGAATTTCAATATTCGCCTTGCATGAAGCCTGACAAGATGATTTTAAATAGGCCTCGCCCACGGCTTGCCCTGTCTTAGCCATTTCATTCTCATAAAGATCTGACAGACATTTAGCATCCGACGATCCTGGGCTAACCTCTATTTCAGAAATCATATCTTGCGCAATTTTATTAAAATTATATTTAAACCCTAAGTCATTGAGTTTTTGGTTAGAGCTTAGATAGTTTTCAGAAAAATTTTTAGGACAATCTTCATTTCTTGCAAGTGCCTTTAAAAAAACACCTGACATCGTCATCAGAATTAGACCCTGTAAAAAAACCTGCAAAATATTAGTCATTCAAATTCTCAGTTTTTTTCGCAACCTGAAGTGCGGAAAAAGACTGCCGTGCCTTCTTTAGAAATTCGCTGGATGAATTTTGTCTCCACCGAAGGGTCGCATGCAGTCCAGAGTTGGGATAAAGATAGATCACTTCAAATGTTGAATAAATATTTTCTGCCAGTGTGTATTCAGTTTCATATGAAATCTTTTTCCGCGGTGATTCGTCCTTAAGGATCGCGTGGCTTAACTTGACCGGTTCATCGCTTACCAAGCTTTGGGCAATATTCTTTCCGCGAGATATATGGGAAATAAACCCTTCCAGTCCTTCGTCCAATAAATCTTGAAATTGATCATCGCCTGAAAATGACAACAGGATATCAATCGAAGGGTCTTCGGAAAGAAAATAGCGATCAAAACCCGCTTCCGGAGCGACTGTATCTAGGTCTTGAACCCAATGTATATCGGACTTAGGAAGAAAATATGTGAGCTTAAAATCCTGACTAGCCGCAAAGACTAAGGCTCCTCTAATTAGCGCCGCTACAATGATAGAAGCGCCGATAAACCTAAGTGCATTCTTCGATTTTTTCAACGACCTCAATTTTTCAATCATAATGATATACTTCGGAAGCTGTTGGATTTTGAATTAGCCCCTATTTGTTGCAAAATTCAAAACCAACCAAAGGTCTATCGAAGTCATAGCCATAAACCGCCATTATATTGTTGCCTGTCTTTTAGAGGCTCAAAACTAGGCCTTCGAAACCTCAACCCAAAACTCACCATATTGAGTTTTAAATGGCATAACCATTGAGACTTCATGGGACTGCTTCAGTTGAGACAATAAACCCACTAAGACTGTGGGAAAGGTTTTAACTAACTTGAAATTCTGCTCAGCCAAAAAAGGTTGAATAAGATCAAAATAAGTCTGACCAAATAGCTCAATGTCAGAAATCAATTTTTGTGACATTCCACCGGCATCAATCTGAAATTTTTTCCTTTGAATACCGAAAAGTACAGACTCTGGGAAATAAATTTTTATTGCACCTAAAATGTCTGTTTCAACCAAATTTATCACACACAGGACCCCAACACCTTGGACAAAAGATCCAGTCTTAACTTGAGCCTTCGAGCGAGTAGTATCAACATCGTACATATTTTTAAAAGTTGTGCTGATTCCACTGAACATAAAGTTCAAATTTTCGGCTTCCAATACTGGTCGTGATTCTGTCTTAAAGCCCACTTTTTCCTGCACCTGTCTAAAATTATCTAAAATTGAGAAAAACCCTTCAACTCCACCGGTATGAATGATTTTACTTACATCTTTTGATACATTTATTGAATAAAGGTTAATATCATGTTTTTTTAAATTCATTTTGATCATTGCCACGATCGGAAAAACCATACTGTAAAGCATTTCACAGTTTCGTAAATCAAAGACCACAGTGTGAATTCCTAGACTGGGTATAGCCATCATAGTCTGATCGAATTCATTGATTTCTTCTTTATAAATCAACTTGGGGAATTCAATAATGACATACCCATCCAAATTATTAATAGTGAAATGTGACATTGAAGACTCCTTGTCCGTCTTAAACCCATTCAGATCTATTGATGAATCCCTGTTCGCTTCAATGAAATCAACACAATAAATCTAACTAAAAAAGCAAAGGCCCGTCAATTCTAGAATTTTATTAAAAAGGTGCATTTCTATTTCTAGATTATACTCCAGATTGATAAATATGAAACTATTTGAATCATATAGTCTGGGTCTCATAATATATCTTGTTTATTACCATACTCAAACCAGAAATATCATCGATTGACCTACAAGCGGAGAGCTGGTGGAATAAAAAACGGTGTTTTATATTGCAGGTATTCTGTTAAGGCGTGAATTAAGAAAACCAAAATTAACTTGGTCAATTCAATTAATAAAATGGGAATTTTCATGAACGCTAATATTTTAGTAAATAACCTCATACATTCAAGCGCGAATGCCTGCTTGCAAAGGTACCTCAATACAAATGTTCTTATTTTAGAACAGGATTTACAAGAAAAGGACGAACGCTTTTGCGGCACCGACATGAGTATAATTATGTTCTGGGGAACGCTGGGCCTGATGACACTTAAAATACATTTCAATCTTGAAGATGCTAGACTTTTAATTAATGTTTAAAATTCAAAAACTTCCTCTCGCTGAAATTGAGCCCAAGTTGGCACGCAACTTCATCAATGAGCTTTCAAATGTGCAGGCTGGCTATTTAAGAGGTTTCTTAGAAAAAATCTCTATCTTTATACACACCAGCTTGCCCTTCCTTGCAGATGGCAATGACGAGGTCGTCTTTCGAACTATACGCGACTTAAGGGTTGATTTTGGTATCGCAAAAATATCAGTTGAGGGGCTTGAGTTAACTTTTACCTCAGAAGTCTGCCTTTTAGAGCCCGATTTAGTGCTACCTAAGTCCGAAGAATTTGAAAACGAAACCCGAGCAAATTTTTTAGCCCAAAATCTTCAAAAAAAAATTGGCAACGTCAACTTTCTGTGAACTTCATTTATTAGAAAAACATACTCACCCAGGATTATTAAAGGCGCTAATATAACCTTAGTATCTATGCCTTACTGCTGTTAAATAATAAACCTACTTATACTCCAGAACTTTAACAGAATAGTCCAAGGCAGAGCTGAGTCCTTGCCATATCTTCTCGTCATATTGATTCTGGGAAGGCAAAATATAGGGATTCTTGGTGCCGTCAAAAGTCTTAACCTCTTCAAGATTCTTTTGAATCTCTAAATACGGTAACCCCCTGCGGATTGACGACAGCAAAACTTGGAGGTGATTTCGCGATGAATTCTGAAATGTTAATGACGAATACACCGTGGCAATTTCCACCAAAAGTGGACTTCGCACAGAAATAATTTCATCTCTGGCCTTTGCAGAACTCCAGCAGCTTGCATTAATATACATCAATTGATTCTTTGCGGAGCTCGACTCGCGCATTCTTATCCAAGTTCCGAACTCTTGATTGGTAATAGGAGTTTGAACTGAACTAGAAAAAGAATCTGCATCTGGAAACACAATGTAAATAACTTCTTCTTTTCCATTTTTCAATTTTCTAAAACCCTTTAGGACGGAATTCACTTTTCCAATAAAGACGACTTCGTTATTTCCGCCGGAATGTGCTTCTTTAATTAGATAATCTAAAGAGCCTTCAGAAATCATTTTACCAAACCATTCTTTAGTATTATTCATCGAAGTTACATCCTTGGGAAAAAAATAACTTCCTTGAATGAACCCTTTTATAGAACTCCAATTATTTGACCAAACCATTTTAGAGTCGCCAAATGAAAAACCTTGATCCTTAAAATAGCTCAGGTACTGCCTGACAAGCCATTTTGGATCGCCCAGGTTTGGACTAATCAGAACCATTCCCACCAAGCTATTATCCGCCCAATACTGATCATATCGCGGGGATTTTTCTTTATTTATTAAATGCCTTAGAGACAGAATTTCAGACTGCCCAGAGGCTTGCCATCTCTGTTGGTTAAATTCCCAATCGACGCTAAAATTCTGGGGGTGATTTTCAGTTAGTTGCAGTGGAGGGAAATCACTTTTAACATAAAATCCTTGATGATATTGAATACCTCCCGCCTTGGCCTTTGAAATTCTATTATTTTCATCGATTATTGGCTGGCTTCCAATGACCACT
This sequence comes from Pseudobdellovibrionaceae bacterium, assembly GCA_947449255.1. Classification (GTDB taxonomy): domain Bacteria; phylum Bdellovibrionota; class Bdellovibrionia; order Bdellovibrionales; family Bdellovibrionaceae; genus Bdellovibrio. Next base: position 207,141 of record CANFQX010000002.1, on the reverse strand, counting down.
GGACGTACGGTTTTGCCCGAAGGATCACTAACTAAATCTTTAATTAGCATAAAGTCAGTTTTAGGATCCGCCGAAAGACCAAAAATTGGTTTCAAATTAGCTACAAAGACATTTGCAATCTTCGTAATCGAAATTTCTGAATACTCTGCCTTTTTATGAAATTTTTCAGCCAAATTGACAGCCGCCGAATCAATAAAAAATTCTTTCTCATTCTCTGAAAAGGCTGGGTAGAATGATTTGAAAGTAGAGAAAAAATTATCAATTCTGAAAAAAGAATTTTCAGCGTCTGAAGCGGACTCAATTGGTAAATAAGAATCAATAAAAGACTTTAAAGATCTCTTAAATTCACTCATATCGGAATTGCTATTATTATTTGCTGACTCAAAAGATTTACGAAATTTGCTTCTTGAAAGTGAATTATTTAATACAGAAAGCAAAGTCATATTTTGACTTTTTAGTAAGGTTGAAACCTCACTGAGCTGCTTAGAAATTGGAAGAGTACTTTCACACTGACTCTCAATTGGATAGTTCAACAATGATATTTTATTGGTGCGCTCATTAAATAATGGCGCAAAAATTTGGTTCTCAAAAACTGAAAGGCTACTGCGATTTAATAGAAAATTTAAAACCTGTGGAAGTCTAATAAACTCCTTCCTCTCAAGATTATAAATAAAAGTGGTCAGCCGATCACTATCAAGCAGAAGTAAATTCCTGCGGTCACTTGCAACAGCTATTTTCGCCCATTGACTATATCTTGGTAAAGCAATCTCTGAAACAAGACCAAGGCTTCCATTGAAGTACCGGATTTTTCCGCGATTTGAAACAGTCCCAAAAGTGCCTTCAGCCCCAATCAAAAGGTCAGAAACTTTTGGACCACTTATTGTCGCATCGGACCCAACTGGTTCATTCCGCAAATATCTTTTTAGACCAGATCCAATATCTACGACCTCATATGAATTATCCTCACTCAATGGGAAAACGAGATGACTTGAGTCCACCAGCAGTGGTGCGCTTTGACCTGAGATTGAAATTGTCCTTAACATCTCAAAAGTCGTTGAATCAAAATTCAATAAAGTGCTACTACTAGCGCCCGTGTCGGATATTTTTGAAACAAAAAGCAGCAGATTTTTTCCATTGTTTGCAAAAATAAAAGGCTCTGATTTATTAAACTGATTGAACCATTGAATAGCAGATCCCTGCTGGTTTGGTATTTCAAAGATTGTGGTTAAGTTTTGCTGAGTGTTTGAGTAGGCGACGATTCTTAGATTCGTTGCAATCAGCCATCTGTTGGTTTTAGAATCAAAGCTCACACCGTTCAGGAACTCCTCTTCGCCATTAGACCATAACAGCTTGAAATTTCGCAGTTGAGAGCCGTCTTTTTTAAAAATATAAAACTCAGAATGATCGCCCACAGCGCTTTGCAATATGATCTGATTTAAATCATCACTAGCGCCTTGAAATACCAGCTGGGCCTTGGCGACAAAATGGATGCGCACGCCTGTTACAATGTTGGTTATGCGAACATTTATGCCATCTCCTTTAAGCATCGCCTCCTTATCATAGCTCAATATAAAACGATGATCCGCAGATAAATTTGACTCATTTAATAAAGTGAATGCGCCGACAGCCACAGGATCACACACAGCTGACTTAACTTTTGCTGCAAAGGAATGAGGGGTAAAGAATATTGTACAGGCACTGAATAGCAGCGCACAACTTATGAAATTAAAATAAGATTGGTAAATAATTTTTAATTTTTTCACTCTATCAAATTCCTAAATCGGTCAAATTTTGTTTGGCTTCGGTAATTTGCATGCTTGAAGCCCAAAGCACTCATAGCATAATAGGTCCAGCATTTTTAAACCTAATGCGATTTCAGTGCCAAGGCTTAAACATCGATATATGCAATTGAGAATGAATCAGGGTGTTTAAGTTTTTTACAAAGTGCCCAAAATGGGTGTTGAACCTTTTTACAAGATTTATGGCAAGTAGTCCCATGAGGATGATGTTGTCATAATCAAATTTTTTTTAACCCGACTGATGACTCTAAGTGTCCTATAGGCACTGATTGCCATGGGGGACATCATGAAGAATGTTTTAAATGAAGAGACTTTAAGTGAGTGCAAAAGAAAATTGCTGATTCAAAAACAAGATCTTTTAAACAGGATTCGAAATTCAAAAATCTTTTTTTCTCAATCAGAAAAATCGGGTGATGAAGCTGATCAATCGATTGCACATATTGAAGAGCATGCTTTTCTTATCTCTCAGGATCGAATGAGATTGCATTTATTCGAAGTTGAATCCGCACTGGCAAGGTTGGAATCCGGTGAATATGGCATTTGTGAAGAGACCCTTGAGCCCATTGAGATTGAGAGATTGCGTGCGATTCCCTCCACTCGTTTAAGTATTGAAGGTGCAGAATTGCGCGAGGCAGTGCAAAGAAAATTCGCGCGTTTTTAAATTTTAATAATAAAATATTTTTTATTTTTTATCTCTAAAATTTTGAAATATCTTGATAAACATCTGCTTACTTATTCGTCACGCACTGCTTTTTAGGTGACATAACTGAGTTCAGTCGTAATAAAGACAGCAATATTCGGCCGTAGTCATCATATCGGGGGGTTAGATGAAAACAACCGGACAAAGTTCCGAACAAAACCAGAATGGTCAATCAGTTGACCTTTTGATAAATACTTTAAGAGAATCACTTCTGTCTCAGAAGGCTTCTATATTAAATAAGTCACATGAGTTCAAGGCAGAGCAATCCAGCTCACTAGCACAAGGCGATGAGGCAGAAATTGCTTCTCTCGATGCAAGCAATAACATTTCGATTCATCTTCTGGAGAGAGACCGAAACGCTCTTTTTTCAATTGAGAAAGCTCTTGGAAAGATCTCGGACGGGACTTATGGCCAGTGTGAAGCCTGCGGCGAAATGATTGCTGCACGCAGACTACAGGCTAGACCTTTTACAGGCCTTTGTATTGATTGCATGGAAGATCAGGAAAGCAAATCTCCAATCTACCAGTAAAAATCTGGTTGCAGGTGGTTTTTAATCACACTGACATGGATGTCAGTCTAATTTTTATTTTTTCTCTCAAGCTCCGCGCCGCTGAATCCGAAAGGGTCAACAGCGACTGAAATAAACCCGCAAAACGCGGAGGAGCGGTATGAGTTTTGAAGATAAAATACTAGAAATTCCACAGACCTTGCCAATGCTACCAGTGAGAGACATCGTGGTCTTTCCATATATGATCATTCCACTTTTTGTGGGACGTGATTCATCTATCCGCTCAATCGAAGAGGCTCTATCGAAGAATAGGCTTATCTTTTTAGCATCACAAAAAGACATTGCTGAGGAGAGCCCAACTCCGGACTCCATCTACACAGTAGGTACTGTTGCGATGATCATGAGAATGCGCAAGCTCTCTGATGGCAGGGTTAAAATCCTGATCCAAGGGGTAGCAAAGGGACGAGTTAAAAACTACGTCAAGACGTCGCCTTCCTTTGAAGTTGCAGTTGAAAAAATTGAAGAGCTTGCAACGACAAAAACCTTACTTGAAAATGAAGCCCTCATACGAACTGCAAAAGAACACATTGAGCGCATTATTTCTCTTGGTCGCCCATTGTCTCCTGATATCCTCTTAGTTTTAGATGATGTCACTGATCCTGGTCGAGTGGCAGACCTTATAGCCTCTAATCTCGGAGTCAAGGTTGAGCAGTCCCAAGGTGTTCTGGAAACTTTCGACACTAGTGACAGGCTTAAAATGGTTATTGATATCCTGGCTACTGAAGTTGAAACAATGCAGGCCCAAATTAAATCTCGAGGTACCAACGGTCGAGATGACATGTCAAAATCTCAGCGCGAATATTTTCTGCGCGAGCAGATGAAGGCTATTAAAAACGAACTTGGCGAACAAGATTCAAAATCTGAGGAAATGGAAGAACTTCGTGAAAAGCTTGTCAACGTAGGAATGCCAACTCAAGTAGAAGCTGAGGCTTTGAAACAGCTTGGTCGGCTTGAACGCATGCATCCCGACGCTTCAGAAGCTACAATGGTCAGGACCTACTTAGACTGGATGGCCGACCTTCCTTGGAAAAAACACACTGACGATCATTTTGACTTGGCAAAAGCAAAAGAAATTCTTGATGAAGATCACTATGAACTAGAAAAAGCAAAAGAACGTATTATGGAGTTCTTAGCGGTTCGCAAATTAAAACCAAACTTAAAGGGACCTATTCTCTGTTTTGGCGGGCCTCCAGGCGTAGGAAAAACATCACTTGGAAAATCCATAGCCCGCGCTATGGGCAGAGAATATCACCGAATCGCATTGGGTGGTCTGAAGGACGAAGCTGAAATTCGCGGCCATCGCAGAACTTATGTCGGAGCGATGCCAGGAAAAATAATCCAAGCTTTACGCCAAGTAAAAACTAACAATCCAGTTATCGTCTTAGATGAAGTGGATAAGTTAGGTTCAGATTTTAGAGGTGATCCTTCAGCTGCAATGCTTGAGGTTTTAGACCCTGAACAGAATTCAACTTTCAGAGATAATTATTTGAATGTCGATTTCGATTTATCGAACGTACTTTTTATAGCCACTGCGAATGTGCTTGAGAATATACCTCCAGCATTGCGAGATCGAATGGAAATACTAAATATTCCTGGCTATACAGAAAATGATAAGCTTTTTATCGCCAAGAAACATCTAGTCCGCAGGCAGATTGAAGCCAATGGAATAACGCCGGAAAATATCACCTTTACTGATGACGGTCTTAAAACTTTAATCTCTGGATACACTCGCGAAGCTGGGCTTCGAAATCTTGAGCGGGAAGTTGGTTCAGTCTGTCGTAAGGTTGCAAAAATGGTTGTGATGGGCGAGAAAAACTTTATGGAAATCAATGAAACAAGTGTTGTTGATTTGCTGGGAGCACCAAGATTTATCCGTGATGACAAGTTTGCCGATAGCCAAATTGGAGTAGTACAAGGATTAGCTTGGACTTCCGCTGGTGGCGAAGTTCTAACCATCGAAGCACTAAAAATGAAAGGGAAGGGTCAACTAGCCCTGACTGGTCAGCTTGGCGACGTGATGAAGGAATCTGCTCATGCAGCGATGTCTTATGCAAGAGCTCACATGGAAGAACTAAACATTCCAGAGGACTTTTTTGATAAATACGATATCCACATTCATTTACCGGCTGGCGCAATACCAAAAGATGGTCCCTCAGCAGGAATAACACTGACTACCGCATTGGTGAGCTTAATGACGGACACTCCAGTACGTCATGATATCGCCATGACAGGCGAGGTCACCCTCCAGGGTAAAGTCCTTCCGGTTGGTGGAGTTCGGGAAAAATGTCTGGCTGCTTTGAACCTCGGAATTACGAACATAATTATTCCGATGGCCTGCAAAAAGGACCTGGCTGACATTCCAAAGGTTTTCAAAGATAAAATCAATTTTATCCTTGCTGAAAATCTTGATGAAGTCTTCGCTGTAGCTTTCGACCGAAGCGCAGTGACTGCGTCGAAAAAAGCAGGCATAAAAAAAGATCCCAAGAAAACAAAGGGATTGGCAGCATAGAGCCCAATTATAATTAAAATAAAAAAAGGAACTGGTGAAAATCAGTTTCTTTTTATTTTTGTGGCTGCGGCGTTTTGATTTTAATCCATTTACGATAAGCAGAATTCAAATCATTTATTCGACAATAAGTATCCAAATAGCTTTCCATCTTTCGACCGACAGACAAGCGAAGCAAATTCTTTAAATCACACTTAGATGCAATCATTTCTGCAAGCGCCTGAGAGCCTTCATATTGATAGCGAAGCAAATCTAGATCGCCACTAAAAGGATGGACTAGGTCACGAATGTCTTTTGGAAAAGGTTGCTTACCTAGCCACTGATAGTTGACCGGTCCACTTTTAGAAATAAAATTTGCAAGACCTTCTTCAAGCCACTGCGGAACGGATTCCTTGTATTTTTGAAAAATAATGACATGAACAAGCTCATGACCAAAAATACGGTCAAAATTATTAGCTGTCACCTTAGGCCCAATCAGCACTTTATTTTCATTTTTCTTGGACACGGCTAGAACATGAGGCCCTAAGTGGTGAGCGCTCTCGAACGACATTTGATCTTTATACCACTCCACCGTGATGCGATGAATATCCCATTCTAAAAAACTTTGAATATGTTCAGTGGTTTTATCAACTCTGCCCTTCGTAATCCAATGTGGGGCGTTCGAAGAAAAGGTTGAATTGGTTTGAAGTTCTCCAGCTTGAACAACTTGAAGTGCAATGAAAAATGATATTAATAAATTCATGGACAAAGCTTTTAGCTTTCGCCTGAGCTTTTGAGTCGTTGATTATCTGATTCTAATAATCGAACCAAAGTTTTTAGATCTGCAACTTCACCTCGAAGCTGCAATACGTGCTCTTCTTTTTCTTGGAGAATTTTTGAATAGGCCATTTTTAATTCATTTAAAAGCTTATTTGCAGCAACTAAGATAGACTCATCTTTGCTGAGCTCTTTTAAATTTCCATTTATATTTTTTGATCTGCCGGGATTGTTAAAATCCAATTCATTCATATTGCCCATTCCTTGAGCATAACGAGCTCTGCTTAATATTTCTTCAGATTTACTCTCAGAGGTATTTTCTTGATTCTCACTTGATACTCCATAATGAGTACCCACCAAAGCCTCTTCACTGTCCAGGGAGGGGCGATTAACTCTTTGATGGGTACTCACTGGTTCGTCCATGATGAAGTATTTTCCTTCATCAAATCGAAATTTAATGTCTTCGGCTTTGATTCTACGGCGGAGTGTACTCATACTAATTCGATACTTAGTCGAGTAGTCCGTTAGCGGTAACCATGAACCGCAAGCCTCTGAATTCATCAAATCCCCTTTTTACAAACTTTTCGATTTCGGTGGTCACCTACTCAGTCGGTAATAAGAACCTACCATAGCAGCAGTCTCAGTCAAAATGAGTATTCATGAATATCCAAAATCACTAAAAAACCAGACTTTAATCGGGGAATTTAAGAAATTCCCATAATTATCCACATTGCAAAAGATACTTATCTACAAGATATACCAAACTTATCCACATTAAATTTAAAGGTTATCCACATGATGCTAATTATTTAAACACCTAGGCCTGTTCTGAGTATTCATCTAGCTAGTGACTATCCAAATTGACTATCCAAATTGAGTAGTCAATTTGGATAGTCACTAAAAATGAATATTCATCAATCGCTCTAACAAAAATAATTTCTCTTTGCTCATTCAGGATTCATTATCCATACTGTTCACACTGATATGCGTATAAAAGACAAAAAAAAAGTTGCACTAGTTCTAAGTGGTGGCGGCATTAAAGCTGCGGCATTTCATATAGGTGTCTGCCTTGCCCTTCAAGAAAAGGGCTTTAAGTTCGCTGGCGGCACCAAAGAAATGGTCAGACAAAATTTTAATGATGACGACCCCATGACGATTCGTCTTTATGTGGGCTCAAGTGCCGGGGCCTTTGTAGCTTCGATTTTGGGTGCTGGATACCCAATTGAATCCCTCATCAATGCATTTCAAATTGGCTCTGGCAAAACCCCTACCTTTGACAAAACTGACTTGCGGTATCTCAAATCCATTACTTATAGGGATATTTTTAACTTAAATTCGAGTGGTCTATTGCGGTTTATACCCCGCTCACTTTTGGAAAAAAATATTGTCACCGGTGGAATTGAATCTCTGATTAAAAATGGACTTAAATTGAATGGTCTCTTTTCAACAAAAGGAATTGAAAGCTATTTGCGTAGGGAAGTCTTCTTAGACAATGACTTCGCAAGACTTGGTGTTGAGCTGTACATTGTTGGAACACAGCTCAATCATTCTAGAAAAGCTATTTTTGGGAATTTTCCAAACTCTTACAAAACTGGCAGCACTAAATATATTAACTATTCAACAATCAGCGAATCTGTGGCAGCTTCAACTTCCCTACCCCCAGTTTTTTCACCTTATGGAATTACAAGACCTGATGGTAAGGAAATTTTCTATTACGATGGGGAGATCCGCGACACGTTGTCAACTCACGTGGCCACCGATAATGGAGCTGACTTGGTCATCTCCTCGTATTCAATACAGCCTTACCATTATACTCCCGAGATGGGTTCTCTAGATAAATACGGAATTCCTTTGATATTGAATCAAGCTCTCTATCAGGTCATTCAGCAAAAAATTGCTAAACATATACAAAATCAAAATGACATCTCAGGTATATACGATTCAGTGGCCAACTATTTCCGGCAAGCCAAGTTGCCAGAGGCGCATAAAGAAAAACTACTGCAAATAATTAGGGAAAAAGTAAATCACCGACCTGAAGTCGATTATATTTACATAGCCCCACGGCCACAAAATTACGAAATGTTTTTTGTTGATCACTTTAGTTTAAACCCAGAAATCTTGGGACGAATTGTAAAAGTTGGATTTAAATCAGGACTCAATGCACTAAGGCTTCATGAAATTTAAAAGGCTGTGGAGATCCTCCAGCAGCCTTTTAAAAATAATCAAAAAAATTTAGACTATAAAAGGCTTCTCTCGACGATGCTAAAGAATGGGCCTGAAAAGACACCCATCAGTATGATTGCTGCTGCCATCACTACAACAACCGCAGTCGTTGCATTCAAAGACCGATTAGATATTTGAGCATCGCCATCCTTCATGTACATCACAACAATTGGACGTAAATAATAGTAAACTGCAACGACAGAATTCAGTACGCCCCATATTGCAAGCCACAAAAGTCCCTCTCCAATGGCAGCATTAAATAAATAGAACTTACCAAAGAAGCCTACCGTAGGAGGTATTCCTGCCAGTGAAAGCAAGAACACTGTAAGACACAAGGCCAACATAGGACGTTGCTTTGCAAGTCCAGCTAGGTCATCGATATTTACTATATGATCTTCAGAGCGCTCAAGCATACTTGCAATTGCAAATGCACCCAAGGTCATAAGCGAATAGCCGATAAGGTAAAAGATTACACTTGATGCCCCAAAGACTCCTGAATCGCTGATTCCAGCTGTTATAACACCCACCAAAAGGTAACCCGAGTGAGCTACTGATGAATATGCGATCGTCCGTTTTAGATTATTCTGCAAAATTGCGGCGGTATTTCCAACAATCATTGTGATCACTGCAAGCCATTGCAAAATATCAAAGAGATGCTCGGAACCAATTAAAGACTTCGTCGCAATCACTCGCAAAAAAGCTGCAAATGAAACAGCTTTTACGGCAGTTGCCATAAATGCTGTATGCGGTGTGGGTGCACCCTGATAGACATCAGGTGTCCAAGCGTGAAAGGGAGTAATAGAAACTTTAAAACAAAATCCAAGAATAACGAAAGAAATCCCAAACAGAAAAATACGGCTGGTTTGAATTAGCTCTGGAGCTTTTTCCATAAATCCTAAAATATTAGTCCCGCCAGTCGATCCAAATATAAATGCCACACCATAGAGGAATATTGCCGAGGCAAAAGATCCAAGTATGAAGTATTTTAGGGCAGCTTCTTTGGATAATTTTTCCTCATGGCTCATTGCAATCATAAGGTAAAGTGCCAGTGACATCATCTCCAGACCAATGAAAACCATCAATAAATCAACAGCTGCCACCAATATTAACATTCCTACCGCTGATGACATTGTCAAAAATATCAATTCAGAAAATTGTTTCCCTGTCGTAGCTGGATTCTCATACATCATGATCATCGCAACGCCTGTTGAAACCAAAGCGATAATGCTTATTAACTGAGTGATACCATCAAAAATTAAGCTGTTATTAAATGCCGTTTTACCTGCGCCACCAAACACTGCAACAAGCACTACCGCTGCTACAATTCCCAATAAACCTTGAGTTAGAGTAACATAGGAGTTCTGTTCTTGATTTCCTCTAAGAACTTTTACCGTCAATGGTATTAAGCTTAAAATAAACATCGCAATCATTGGCGATACTAACAATAGATCTCGTAATCCAATTGAAAAATTCATCTAGTTATCCCCTTGTTCGGGTGTGATCTTTGAAACATTCGCTGAACCGTCGGATGCACCACTCGGAGCGTTTCCCGGAACAAAATCTAAAATAGACTGAGCATTTTCGGTCAATGTTAGACTGTAGCCATTTTTACTATTTACTAAATTATCAATACTTGCCTTTGAATAATTAAGAAAATAATTGGGAGCCAATCCCATAATAAATACCATGGCTACCATGGGAACTAACACTGCAATTTCTCTTGCATTAAGATCCTTCAACGGATGTTTCTCATCCCGAACGAGTTCACCTTGGGCTCCAAAAAACACTCGCTTAAACATCCACAGCATGTAAACTGCTCCCAGAACAACACCTGAAACTGCAAAATATGCAAAAGCGGGCTGTGCCTTGAAAGTCCCAATGAGAATCAAAAACTCACCAACAAAGCCGTTTGTCATTGGAACCGCTATGGAAGACAAAGTGATGATAAAAAAGAAAATGGTAAATATTGGTAAAACACCAGCGAGTCCGCCATACTTTGAAATTTCTCTTGAATGAGTCCTTTCGTAGATCATACCGATCAGAATAAACAAAGCTCCCGTAGAAATTCCATGACTCAACATCTGAAATAATCCACCGCTAAAACCATAGGCATTGAATGCAAACAGCCCTACTAAGATATACCCCATGTGTGAAACTGAAGAATAGGCTACTAATTTTTTAACATCAGGCTGGACCATTGCAACTAGGGCACCATAAATGATACCGACAGTTCCAATCAGCATGAACAACCAAGCCCAATATTCTGAGGCCTCCGGAAATAATGGGATCACCCAGCGCATAAATCCATACGTGCCCATTTTCAACATAACCCCAGCAAGGATCACAGAACCAGGTGTTGGTGCTTCAACGTGGGCGTCGGGCAACCAGGTGTGAACCGGAAAAGCAGGAACCTTAATTGCAAAGGCTAGAGCAAAGGCAAAGAATAAAAGAGTTTGCACGCTAAAGAAGGTCCCACCCACAAATGGAATTTTCAACTTGTAGAATTCAAGAAGACTAGCGCTCATGTGACCAGTCGCCTCTTGAGTCAGATACATCATGTAAACGATAGCAACCAACATTAAGACCGATCCGGCCATAGTGAATATGAAAAATTTAACTGTGGCATAAATTCTTCGCGCACCACCCCAGATTCCAATCATAAAGTACATTGGAACTAAAGAGAGCTCCCAGAATGCATAGAAAAAGACTGCATCCATGGCTAAAAAAGTACCCAGCATCGCTGTTTGCAAAATAAACAAACATATATGAAAACCTTTTAACTTCTCGCTGATAGAGCTCCAGCTTGCCAAAATGATAACCGGGGTCAAAAAGGTTGTTAAAAGAACTAGCCATAACGAAATTCCATCAACACCAAAAAAATACTGGATTCCAAACCGTTCAATCCAATTGAACTTTTCGACAAACTGCAAGCTGGCAGATTGGGGATTAAAATTCTCAAGCATTCCAAGACTGACTATAAACTCCGCTATAGACAAGCCAAGGGCGAGATGTCTAACAGTCTTTAGGTTCGGCCAGATCAAAACGATAAAAGCAAACAAGAGAGGTAGAAAAACCAGAGTACTTAATATCATAAACTTACCTCGTGATCACAAATGAAAGAACAACAACAATTCCAATACCAATGTACATAGCATATTGTTGCAAATTCCCAGTTTGAAGAGAGCGTGAAAGATTGCCCATGCCCTTAATTAGATCCGCAATAACATAAGTGCACTTATCTATAAAATTAACGTCAAAATAAAACCAAAGGTTTTTGCTTACGTTAACCAAAGGGTTAATCACCCCAGCAAAATACGCTTCATCAACAAAATATTTATTATAAATGACATTATAAATTGGCTTTATGGATTCAGCAAATTTCTTTGGTAAATCAAGTGATGTCACATAGAAATTATAAGCGATAAATGCGGATATAGATGCAAGCCCAACCGAAGTCCCCATCAAAGCCCACTCAGTCGAAGGATCCATATGGGTCATGTTTGGTACTTCTCGAATCAAAGGGTGCAACCAATGTTCCCAAATATTTGGGACGTCACCAAGATGCTCTCCGATGACGTGTGGAATACCGATCCAGCCGCCAATGACAGAAAGAACAGCTAGCACGATCAATGGCAGAGTCATAGATACTGGTGATTCATGGGGATGAGTTTTGGCCGGCACACGGCTTTTTCCCCAAAAGGTCAATGCCATTAATCTAGTCATATAGAATGCTGTCAAAGTTGCACCTAGGGCGCCTGCGGCCCACAACCATGTTGATCCGAGTGGCGAATGGAATGCATAGGCTAAAATTTCATCTTTGGAAAAAAATCCAGCAAAAGGAGGAATACCTATGATTGCTAGCCAACCCAATAAAAATGTGATGTGAGTGATCGGCAAAAATTTCCTCAATGCACCCATCTTTCTTATGTCCTGCTCTTCATGCATTGCATGAATCACTGAGCCTGAACCTAAAAACATCAGGGCTTTAAAAAATGCATGGGTCATCAAGTGAAACATCGCGGCTCCAAAAGCCCCAACACCACATGCAAGAAACATATAGCCCAACTGAGAAACTGTAGAATAGGCCAGTACTTTCTTGATATCCCATTGGGTCATGCCAATAGTCGCAGCCAAAACAGCAGTCGCTGCTCCTATGATAGCAATAACCATCAAAGTATTTGGTGCTGCTAAAAATAATGGATTCAATCGCACAATCATATAGACACCGGCAGTCACCATGGTCGCAGCATGTATAAGTGCTGAAACTGGAGTCGGGCCAGCCATGGCATCAGGAAGCCAGACATAAAGTGGAATCTGTGCCGATTTACCTGTTGCACCAATGAATAACATCAAAGTGCCAAGAGTCACTGAACCCATCCATGACGCTTCAGCCACAGTTGGTGCTAAAGCATTTAACTCATGAAAATTAAGTGTCCCAAAGCTCATAAATAGAATGAACATGCCAAGTAGGAAAGCCGCATCACCTACGCGATTGGTAATGAAAGCCTTCATTCCAGCAGCTGCTTTTTCAGAATCTGTAAACCAGAAACCAATTAAAAGATACGAACACAAGCCCACACCTTCCCAGCCTACAAACATAACCAATAAGCTGTCGCCTAAAACTAATAGCAGCATATTAAAGATGAACAGGTTCAGGTAAGCAAAATATTTTGCTACACCCTTATCGTGGTGCATGTAACCAATAGAGAAAATATGAATTAATGTTCCGACTCCGGTAATAATTAAAATCATAATGGCGCTGATTTGATCGACTACAAATCCAGCATTGACTCTTAGTTTATCAACCGCGATCCATTCAAAAAAACTAATTGCAATTCGTCTTGTTTCAGAAGGCATACCGATAAGGTCGATAACCAACAAAATTGATGAGACAAATGAGATGGCAATCGCAAGAGTTGCTATGCCTCCAGCAACATTGCCAGAATGCTTTTTATATCTTAGCCCGTTAATTAGAAAACCAACAAAAGGACTCAGAACAACGAGGGCCATTAAAACAGAATGATTCATTGCTGTTTACCCTTTCAAATGTTCAAAGAAGCGAATATTGACTTCTTTGAATCGTTTAAAGATTGATACTGCCAGTGCAAGTCCTACAGCCGCTTCTGCAGCAGCAATAGTCATCACAAAAAACACCATGATATGTCCATCCAAAAGACCCAAATATTTACTGAATGCAATGAATGTCAAATTTACTGAATTCAACATAAGCTCGATGGACATCAGTAAAACAATGACATTTCGTCGGAGTAAAACTCCCGCCATCCCAATGACAAACAGAACTGCTGCCAAAATCAAATAATGGGCTAAGGTAATATCAGTTATAATACTAATGTTCATGTGTTCCACCTTTACTACGCGAAAGAGCAACCGCACCAATAGCGATTACAAGAAGTAAAACTCCCAGTGCTTCAAATCCCAATAAATACTTTGTATACAAAATACGACCAAGGGCTTTCGTAGCCTCCATCCCCGTTCCAAAGGTCACTGGGTTGTCAGTCGTCTTTTCAGTGAATAGGCCAACTGACATTAAAATAGCTCCAACAAGCAATCCCGCTAAAAGTCCAACCGAAGCAACCTTGATAAATCCAGTGAACTTCCCTTTTACAAAAGCTTGCATTTCGTGCTTCAGATCAAAAAGCATCAAGACCATCGTAAAAAGAACCATGACTGCGCCGGCGTAAACAATCAGCTGCACGCCTGCAATAAAGAATGCATTCAAAGTTATAAAAAGGGCTGAAATTCCAACCATTGTCATCGCTAATGATAAGGCTGAGTAAATCGGGTTATTCATCAGGATTACGCTTAAACCCGAAGTCACGGTAACAATTGCTAAAAACCAAAATAAAAAAGAATCTGCTGTCACTCTAGTCTCCTTACAAAGATGCTATGTAAACGACCGTAGCCGTAAGAATAGTATTTACCAAAGCCCAAGGAAGCATTGTTTTCCAACCTAAGTCCATCAATTGATCGTAACGGAAGCGCGGCAATGTCCAGCGAACCCAAATGAATATCCATAAGAAGGCAAAAAACTTAACATTGAAAACTAAGAAATGGATTAGTGCAACCAAGGCGCTAGCCCAATTTGGAGTAGATGTCACTGTAACTGCCCATTGGTGGACCTGATCCACAGTCACAAATGGTATTCCGAAGCCACCAAAAAAGAAAATGGACATCAAAGATGCCGCCACCATCATGTGACCGTACTCTCCGATAAAAAACATATTAAACTTAAAACCACCATATTCAGTATGGAAACCAGCAACCAACTCAGCTTCGCCTTCAGCTAAATCGAAAGGCAATCTGTTTGACTCAGCAAAAGTCGCTGTAAAAAAGAGCAATGCACCCAATGGTTGATAAAAAATTCCCCAGTTTGGCAGCCAACTTGCGGCGACGGTATAACCCATAAAGCTAAAGTGCAATGGTCCCTGCTGAGCCATCGTCATGTCAGTCAAATTGAAAGTGTTATACATAATGATAACGCCAACAATCGAAAGCCCCAGTGCTAGTTCGTAGGATATAGTCTGTGCACTAGCCCGCAGAGCGCCCATCAGTGAATATTTATTCCCTGACCCCCAGCCTGCCATTAGTAATGTATAGGCAGCTAAAGAAGAAACTCCCAGGATAAATACAATCCCAATCCCGATGTCATAACCTTGGACCAGGAATGTATACGGCCCCCATGAGCTGCCGAACAACTCAAAGGTTCCCACTGTAAATGCAGTTGAAAGAGGAATTGCAGCGAATGCCACAGCACCAGGAATCAATGCAAATATTGGAGCTGCATAATACAAGACAGGCTTTGCAGTGTCGGGAACAAAAGATTCTTTAGTTAAAAACTTAACCGCATCAGCCAACAATTGCATCAGACCAAGTGGTCCGACTCGATTGGGCCCAAGTCGATTTTGAATAAATGCAGATCCACGACGCTCAACCCATACAAGAATTGGCACGAGCTGCACAATCATTAAAAAGATAATAACGAGCTTCAACCCGTTAACAATAATCTCGAAGGCGTCTTTACCCATGTTCATTGATTAGTCCCATTCCAATGCTTTTGATTTTACTTCCCAGAAAAGTCCGAAAATAAACACGATCAAGAAAAACATCATTGATCCAAAAACCAATCCACCCTGTCCAGAACTTATGAAGTCCCGAAACGTAGTCGCCCACGGGTACATAAATATGATCTCAATATCAAAGAGGATAAAAAGAATTGCAGTCAGGTAAAACTTAACTGAAACCTTTGTGTCCTTTTTCTCCATAGCGGGCAGTCCGCACTCGTAGGGCTCATATTTGACTGGATGATAATGAACTTTCCCGCCTGTCTTGATCGATAACCAGACAAGAAATGCTCCGAATATTGCTATAAAAATGACGATAAAAATGACTCCACCAAGTGGCACAAACCCTCCAAAGCTGTCGTTATTATTTTGGATTTCAATTTGTTATATATGTGTCGAGGTTGAAATCCAAGAAATTAGAATAGTAACAAAACAATAAGCATGGCAATATAAGTCCCTAGAATGAAAACAGAAATGACTCACACCAGGCTTGAATCAATTCTCGAACGAGTCTTTGACAAGGCCTTTGAAAAAAATCAGGGTAAAATTCAAATCACAGGGGCGTCCTCGCCGCTTGCCTTGGCGTATTTCTTGTCTCAAACTTCATCTAAAAAAATCAACCACTTGCCGCATCTAGCTGTAGTTTGCAGTCATGCTGAGGCACTTAAATTACAGCAACTCATTCTGTTTTTTGACCCGTTTCAGCAAATAACGATACTGCCTGCCTTTGATGTTTCAGCTTATTCGGGACTCTACCCAAACAATCAAAGCTCAGCTGATAGATTGAACTTTTTAGTAAAGGCTCAATCAGCAAAGCCTGGACAAATTTTTATTGCATCATGTGATGCGTTAATTCAAAAGACCCTTCCTCCGGGAATTTTAAAAAAATATTCAAGAATTATAAACCAAGGCGATGAGCTCCCGGAAGATATTGCTCAATTCTTAAACTCCTTAGGTTATAATCCTGCACCGATGGTTGAAGACAAGGGGCAGTACGCCTTCAGAGGAGGAATTGTCGATATCTTTCCTCCTACTCAACCCCATCCCGTTCGTATTGACCTGTTTGGCGATCAAATTGAATCTATAAGATATTTCAACATATCGGACCAGCGCAGTTCAGAAGAAATCCAGTCCTTCACTTTATGTCCCGCCAAAGAAGTCTTTTTCCGTGACGAGATTCATGAAAAATTGCTAGAGCGAGTGCGAAAAAACCTTGAAGGTCGAACTGTTGATAGGTCGGAAACTGAAGAGCTCCTGCGTTCACTTGTTTTGAAAAATTATTTTCCTGGAATTGAGTTTTTAATTCCTTATTTTTATGGAGGCCTTTCCACGCCACTTGAACATTTCAATGGCGCACTCAATGTTTTTTTTCTTGATCCCGTCGAAATCTCAAGATGGGCTGATGAGTTTTGGGCAGACCTTAAAAATGACTATGACACCAGCCTAAGCCAGCCCATAAAACCGCTGATAGATGAACTCTATAGCGTTTTTGAGACTCTCACTTATCCCGAAAAATCCGGGCAAATCTATTTCTCATCTCTAGAGTATTTAAATAGCGAAAGCACATCTGGTTCAATTGTCGAGTATCGCACCCAAAGTATTCAAGATTTTACAAATCTCAGCTTAGCCAATCCCATTGGTTCTGATTTATGGTTGCAAAGCGCTGCTAATAAACTTCATAAATGGCGCGATGATGGTTATAGAATATTCGTTGGTACTAAAAACCAATCCCACATTGACCGGCTTTCTTTAATTTTTAAAAAACTCGATCTCAAGGCTATTCATTGTGCTTCTGATGAGTATAAATGGAATTCATGGCTTGAAGAGCAAACTCAGGACAGCCAAAAAGTCCATATCATTCCAAGAAATCTAATTGAAAGTTTACGTCTTGAAGAAGAAAGAATTGTCTTCCTCAGAGATGAAGATTTTTATGGCAAAAAGCAGCGAACCCGTGAACATACGGGCTCTGAGGACTTCCAAAAGCAAGCTAAACGACTGGCCTTTGGGGACCTTAAACCCGGCGACCTCGTTGTGCACGTAAAGCATGGCATCGGCCAATACGAAGGTCTGAAGATTATGAATATCGGAGGTATCGATTCAGAATACATCCAGGTCGGATATAAGGAAAAAGACAAGCTCTACCTTCCCGTCTACCGCGTAAGTCAGTTGCAAAAATTTTCCGGTTCCGTAGGCACTAGCATCCTAGACAAACTAGGTGGAACTTCTTGGGATAAAACAAAAGCTAAAGTGAAATCACATGTTCGTGATATTGCGGCAGAATTATTGGCCCTTTATGCCAAGCGGTCAGAGATGCACAGACCGCCATTTGTTTTTAAGGATCAAGAAATTTTTCTTTTTGAAAACAGTTTTCCCTATGAGGAAACTGATGATCAAATGCGGGCCATTAATGACATACAAAAAGACCTGCGCTCAACTAAACCAATGGATCGTCTGATCTGCGGTGATGTGGGATTTGGAAAAACTGAAGTTGCCATGCGTGCCGCATTTTTTGCAATACAAGCAAGGAAGCAAGTCGCAGTATTGGCACCCACTACCGTTTTAACTTTTCAACATTTCGAAACTTTTAAGAAGCGATTTGATGGGTGGCCAGTAGACATTCGTGTCCTAAACCGCTTTGTGACCCCCGCTGAAACGAAAAAGACTATCCAAGATATTAAAGAAGGCAAGGTCGATCTTGTTGTGGGAACTCATAAATTGCTCAGCTCTAATTTGGTGTTCAAAGATCTTGGATTGTTGATCATTGATGAAGAACAAAAATTTGGCGTTACTCATAAAGAAAAAATTAAAAAAATAAAAACTGGCGTCGACACCCTGACCCTCTCAGCAACGCCAATCCCCAGAACCTTAAATATGGCGCTCCTAGGAATCAGAGACCTTAGTTTGATCAACACAGCTCCCGTCGATCGACTGCCTACGCGTACTTTTGTAACAAAATTTGATGCTGAAACAATTCGAAAAGCAATCACCGCTGAAATTTCACGAGGCGGACAGGTCTACTTTATTCATAACCGTATTGAGTCCATATACGGATTGGCTGATGAAATTCGCCAAATTGTCCCTGAAGCACGCATTAAAGTGGCTCATGGACAGATGGAAGAACACGAATTAGAAAAAGCCATGCTGGCATTTTTCCATCATGAAATTGATGTCCTCTTGTGCACGGCAATTGTTGAGTCCGGTATGGATGTTCCAAGAGCTAACACCATGTTTATTGATTCAGCCCATATGTTTGGATTGTCGCAATTATATCAACTCCGAGGTCGGGTTGGACGAAGTAAGACAAGAGCTTACTGCTACCTCATTATGCCAAGAAATCGAAAATTGGATAAAGAACAGCAGGAGCGTCTAAAGATTATTCAAGAAAACACAGCCCTTGGCAGCGGAATTAAAATTGCACAGTATGACCTAGAGCTTCGCGGCTCTGGAAACATATTAGGCGAAGAGCAATCCGGCCACATCAATACTGTTGGTTATGAGCTCTATATGGATCTCTTGAATGAGGCTCTTGCAGAAGCAAGAGGCGAGGAGATTGAAGATATAGAGTTGGATCCAGAAATTAATCTTAAAATTCCATCTTTAATTCCTGAATCCTATATTAAGGATATTCGCATACGATTGGGCTATTACAAAGCACTGGCAGATATCACTTCACAAGAGGACCTTGATAGAATTGAAGAAGAGCTTAGAGATCAATTTGGACCAATACCGGATCAGACAATTAATTTAATGGGCCTCATGCTTATTCGCAGACAGTGTAAAGAACTTGGTGTTCGAGACATCAGCGCTGGCCTTAAATCCATCTCGCTTATTTTTACTGAGAAGACCAAAATTAAACCTGAAACTGTCATTCAGTTGGCAGTCCGTGAGTCGAAGAAATATTCTATCACTCCAGACAACAGATTAAATATCAAATTGAGCAATTTGAGTTGGTCTGCTGTCTTTGAGGAATTGGAACATCTTTTAAAGCTTCTATAAATGATAGTAAATAAGTTTTGTATTTCTAATTTAGTACATAAGACCTTGGATCTAAAACTCTAGCTTAATTCCTGCACCCCATAGAAGGTCGGTCGTGGTATCAAAATCCACTGCATTTTGCGTCTTCGAGTATTGAGTTGCATATAAATTTATAAATGTATTTTCAAGCCCATAGTTAAGCGCAGTTAAATTCGCAGTGCGAAGGTCTATCCAATTCAGCTGCAATAAAACACCAGCTGAATAACTCATACCGATTCCCGTTGTTTTGGTAACCATCGTATTTGTTGCCGTCTCAACAGTTTGAATTTTCCAGGCTTCAACTCCAATGTAGGGTGCAATATAAGGCTCCTTCATCAAAGCATCCGCAATGAATTTGATGCCGCCTCCATATTTTTTAATTTCCAATGCCCGATCTAATACTGATGAAACACTACCAACACCATAGTGAACACCAACCGACAATGAGCCGATGCCTAGATTTTGTTTATAATCCAAAGCAAGTCGAACTAAGGGAACCGGATCAGTACCAAATATGGTCCCGTAGCTAGCGCCATCCTCAGATGAATAAAAATTCTTAAAAACTAGAGATTCATAGTCTATTCCTGCCATAATGCCATAGGAATCACGCCGCTCAAGATAGGGCGCTAAGACGTCCTCAGCGATCTGCACTTCGACCAAAGGCGACCCCATTTCAGCTGAATAGGCTGAATTTTGAAGCAGTTGTGTGGCCAAAAACAAAATAGCTATAAGACTTTGGTGTAAATTCACGTCATTTCTCAAATCTCATCTATTATCACAAATAGCGAATGATATTATTAATCTATGTTTAACTATATCAGGGAATTTCACATAAAATTGAGTATTAGTATTTTAATTTGCATAATTCCCGTCCTTGTTCCAGCTCAGCTGAATTCATTAGACTCAATTATTGAAGCCAAGATATCTAGCATGACTCTTGAGGAAAAGGCCGGCCAACTGTTTATTCTTGGATTTCCAAATCGGAGCATGGACTCAGAATTTTTATCTTTCTTGTCAATGTACAAACCAGGATCATTTATTGTTTTTAAGAGAAACATTAAATCCATTGAGCAAGTTGAAACCTTAACCTCAATGCTTTATCAAGCCTCTTACAAATACTCAAAACTACCGCCTTTGATTGCTATTGATCAAGAAGGCGGGTCCGTATCTAGACTCCCCATTTACCCAGCTCAACCTAACGCTCTGGCCTTGGGCAAGACAAAATCACCACTATTGGCGGAGGAAATGGGCTATCAGACTGGAGTGTTTCTAAGAGAGGTTGGGTTCAACATGAACCTAGCACCCGTTTTAGATGTCTCCGACCCTCTTATCCCAAGCTTCATAGGAGCTCGCTCATTTGGCTCTGACCCTGCAACTGTAAGGGATATCGGTGTTTCCTATTCAACTGGTTTATTGCGTGCACATGTTATTCCTACAGCGAAGCACTTTCCCGGCACCGGGAGTATGAAATCCGATCCACATTCTACTATAGTTAAAAATAATTCATCCATTAATAGCCTCAGAGATCGCGACCTCATCCCATTTCAGGGATACACGGGACTTGGTAAAAATATTGCTTTAATGCTTTCTCATTCAATTTTTCCATCTTTAGATGCAAGTGGTGAGCCTGCTAGCTTTTCCAGAAAAATAACTACGGATTTACTTCGCGGTGAATTTAAATATCAGGGATTGGTCATAACAGATGATCTTCAAATGAGAGGATCAAGGCAGCTGCTAAGACCTGAGTTTTCTGCTGTGAAATCCCTTCAAGCAGGCACTGATATTGTTATGATGACTTGGTCCCAGGCCGACCAAATCAAAACTATAAATGCTGTGAAACTAGCTATTACGAAAGGTGAGATAACAAATGCTGAACTAAATTCAAAACTAACAAGAATACTGAATGCAAAAGCCTTCACTAATGCCTTTCGACAAGAACGCCAGCACCCTTTACCAAAACCAACTCAGCATTTAACTTCTTTAAAATACTCAGCTCTTGAGGATGAAATTCTATCCATCAATTTTAAAAATAATTTAAATGCCACCTTTGATTCTATAACTCAAAAAATCACACGAAAGCCAACGGCGCAAGATAGGGTATGTGTGATTTCTAGCTCACCGGAGTTTCTAGCATCATTTAAGCACCCAATAGCTTATGATTTTTCTTTTTATAGATTGAGATCAAATACAACTGAATCCAACTTACGAAGCTGGAGTGACATGAAACATTGCTCTTCGAGTATTATCACTGTGAACGGGAAAGTATCAGCCAAGCTGTTAGAATCCCTACCCCTGGAAACAAAAAGAAAACTTATCGTTGTAAACTTAAATACACCAAATCTAGTTAAAAATTCAGATCAATTTAAAAAAGTAATACAGCTATATTTCAACCATAAAAACTCAGGTCAAAAAATTGCTGAAAATTTGACCGAAATTATCAACTAAAAAAAAAGCCCCATAGTATTTCCACTATGGGGCTTCTAAAAAAACCATAATTAATACTTTTTATCTCTTTAAATGAGTTTCCATAAGATCAATTTTAGAACGCGCTCTTGCCCATTCTTTTTGAAGTTCAATCCACTCAACCTCAGAAACATCAGTGTTTAAAACTTTCTTCTCAGAACTTGATAAATACTCTTGAGTTGCCGCCAACTCAATCTCTTCAGGAAGTTCTACCAAACCAGCAAGAATATTCACACCTTCTGGACTTACTTGGCAATAACCCCAGCTAATGACGGCTTTGTTGAATAACTCACTGTCTTTAAGTTTCCACTTCATTACACCAGTACCTAAAGTAGTGATTAGTGGGGCGTGCCCAGAAAGAATATTCAATTCTCCCTTAAAACCCGGCACAGTGACTTCCTCAACCTCTTGATTGATCAAAAGTCTTCTCTCAGGTGTTACAATTGTAAGTTTAAACATATCCAAACCTTTCAAGCCTTAAGTTATGTTTTAGCAGCAAGGCAGCGCAAGCTGTCTTACGATACTAAGACTAAGCCTGCAGCTTTTTAGCTTTCTCAATAACATCTTCGATCGTTCCAACAAGATAAAAAGCTTGTTCAGGAAGAAGATCATGCTTGCCATCAAGAATCTCACGGAAACCTTTGATGGTGTCTTTAATGTCCACATACTTCCCTTGCAAGCCAGTAAATTGCTCAGCAACGAAAAATGGCTGAGACAAGAAACGTTGAATCTTACGAGAACGCGTAACAACAAGTTTATCTGACTCAGACAACTCATCCATACCTAAAATCGCAATGATATCTTGAAGTTCACGGTAGCGCTGCAATAGAGATTGAACATCACGGGCACATTTATAGTGCTCTTCTCCGATAACTGTTGGATCCAACAGTCGTGAAGTTGAAGTCAAAGGATGAACCGCTGGGAAAATCGCCATAGCAGCGATATCACGATCCAAATTTGTTGTCGCATCCAAATGTGTAAATGTAGTCGCAGGAGCTGGATCAGTATAATCATCCGCTGGAACGTACACAGCTTGTACAGATGTAATTGAACCTTTTTTAGTAGAAGTAATACGCTCTTGCAACGCGCCCATTTCAGTTGCCAAAGTTGGTTGGTAACCCACAGCAGAAGGAATACGACCTAACAAAGCTGAAACTTCAGCACCAGCTTGAGTAAAGCGGAAAATATTATCAACGAAGAACAAAACGTCTTGGTTTTCAACATCACGGAAATACTCAGCAACAGTAAGACCAGTCAAAGCAACACGAGCACGCGCACCTGGGGGTTCATTCATTTGACCGAAAACAAGTGCTGTTTTTGCTAAAACGCCAGACTGCTTCATCTCTTGCCACAAATCATTGCCTTCACGAGTTCTTTCGCCAACGCCAGCAAAAACAGAAAAACCACCATGTTCAGTAGCAATGTTACGAATAAGCTCTTGAATTAGAACAGTCTTACCAACACCGGCTCCGCCGAATAATCCAATTTTTCCGCCCTTTGCATAAGGCGCCAAAAGATCCACAACCTTAATACCAGTCATTAACATAGCAGCTGAAGTTGCTTGCTCTTCAAACTTTGGAGCAGTTCTATGAATTCCCCAATGTTCTTTAGCGTTAACCGGGCCTTGTTCATCAATCGGCTCACCAATAACGTTGATGATACGACCCAAAGCCTCACGACCAACTGGAGTAGTAATCATAGTGCCCAAAGCTTTAACTTTTTCGCCTCTGACAAGACCTTCAGTTTGGTCCATAGATATAGTTCTAACGATACCATCACCCAAATGTTGAGCAACTTCTAGAACGAGATTAAATTCTGTCTCAGAAATAAATTTATTAGTAACACGAAGAGCGGAATAGATAGCTGGAAGATTTCCACCTTCGAACTCTACATCCACAACCGGACCCATAACTTGTCTAACTTTACCGAATGCCATTATTCAGCTCCCTATTTTAGCGCTTCCGCGCCAGATACGATTTCAGTCAATTCTGTAGTAATTTTTTCTTGTCTCAATTTGTTGTATGTCAAAGTGAGCTTGTTGATCATGTCTCTGGCATTATTGGAAGCAGCTTCCATGGCGCTCATGCGAGCTCCATGTTCTCCAGCAACCGATTCTGACATACATCTGTAAATCTGCAGATCAAAATGCTTCTCAAGAAGTTCTTTAACGATACTTTCAGGAGAAGGCTCAAATATCATATCCACAGAAAAGCCAGTTTCAATTTCCGATTCCTTATTAAAGGACGTCAATTCAAGATCAATTGGCAATATAGTTTCACAAACCACAACTTGAGAGATCGCCGATTTAAACTCATTATGAACAACTCGAACTTCATCATAATGTCCGTCTAAATAATCATTCATCACTCTGTTAGCAACCTTAGATGCCAACTCATACGAAATATCTTTATCAAGCTTAGTGATGTAATCAATAGGCTTAATATCTCTTCGCATGAAGTAATCATGGCCTCTGCGACCAATAAACATAAAATCAATTTTCTCGAATTTATCTTTATTTTCTTTATAATAGGCTTCAGAAAATTTGTTGATATTGCTGTTAAAGGCGCCACACAAACCACGGTCAGAAGTAATAACGACAAGTAAAATACTTTTTACTTGGTCCTTCTTTTCCATGAGTGGATGTGTAACCTTATTTGTCACAGCGATATCCGCAATCACTTTGCGCAAAGTCAAAGCGTAAGGACGCATATTAACGATGTTATTCTGCGCCTTTCGCAATTTTGCGGCAGAAACGAGCTTCATGGCTTTCGTTATCTGCTGAGTGTTTTTAGTGGACTCAATTCGAGCCCGGATATCCTTCAAGCTTGCCATTTAAGCACCAATTACTTGTTAGAAGGTTGGAAGATAGCTTTAAACTCTTCTAGAGCAGCAACTAATGATTTTTTAGTGTCATCAGATATAGCTTTCTTCTCAGAAATAGTTTTCAAAATAACTGAATGTTTATTTTTTAAGAAATCCACCATCTCTTGCTCATATTTTTTAACATCAGTCTCTGGGTATGCATCAACATAACCATTTGAAGCAGCAAAAATCATCACGATTTGCTCTTCAACTTTAACTGGAGAGTATTGACCTTGTTTTAAAACTTCAACAAGACGACGACCACGAGCAAGCTGCTGTTGTGTAGCTTTATCTAAATCAGATGCAAAAGCTGCAAATGCTTCCATTGCGCGGAATTGAGCTAGCTCAAGCTTCATAGATCCAGCCACTTGTTTCATTGCTTTAATCTGAGCAGCACCGCCCACACGAGAAACTGATTTACCAACAGAAATTGCTGGACGAATACCTTTGTAGAATAAATCTGACTCAAGGAAAATCTGTCCATCAGTGATAGAGATCACATTTGTAGGAATATAAGCTGAAATGTCACCCGCTTGGGTTTCAATGATTGGAAGTGCAGTGAGTGAACCGCCACCCTTTTCAGCCGATAACTTAGATGCACGCTCCAACAAACGGCTGTGTAGATAGAACACATCGCCAGGATAAGCTTCCCGTCCTGGAGGACGACGTAATAGCAATGATAACTGACGGTATGCCTGTGCTTGCTTAGTTAAATCATCATAAATGATCAATGCGTGTCTGCCAGAATCACGGAAGTACTCAGCCATTGCGGTACCTGTGTAGGCCGCAAGATACTGAAGCGGTGCTGGATCTGATGCATTCGCTGCAATAATGGTAGTGTATTCAAGGGCACCTGCTGCGCGCAGTTTTTCAACAACGAGAGCAACTGTAGACTGCTTCTGTCCAATAGCCACATAGAAGCACTGAACATTTTGTCCTTTTTGATTGATGATCGTATCAACGGCAATTGTAGTTTTACCTGTTTGACGATCCCCAATGATAAGCTCACGTTGACCACGACCAATCGGAACAAGAGCATCAATAGCTTTAATTCCCGTTTGAAGTGGTTCTTCAACTGGATGGCGATAAACGATTCCCGGAGCTTTGAGCTCCACTACGCGTGAGTGTGGTGTATCAATGGGTCCGCGACCATCAATCGGATTTCCAAGAGCATCAGTTACACGCCCAAGCAGAGCCTCACCAACTGGTACTTGAACGATTTTTTTAGTTCTTTTAACAATATCACCTTCGGTGATATGACGATCTTCACCAAATAGAACCGCACCGACGTGACCTTCTTCAAGATTTAAAACCATCCCGAAAACTTCACCAGGGAATTCAACTAGCTCTCCAGCCATTACGTTCTCAAGACCGTAAATGCGGGCAACCCCATCACCTACAGAAAGTACGCTGCCTGTTTCGCTTACTTCAATATGTTTGTTGTATTGATTGATTTGTTCTTTGAGAACACGACTGATTTCGTCAGCACGAATTTGTGTTTCCATTTTTAGTTGGCTCTCCTGTTTAATTCTTCATTCATTTTTTTTAAGTGTGTTTCGATACTATCATCGAAAGTCCATCCACCAACTTGAGCGACTGCGCCGCCAAGTAGTTTGGGATCTTGCTGATAAGTTAAAACGATTTTCTTTTTAAGTACGCTACTTACCTTTGCTTCTAATTCTTTTTTAGAATCCGCAGAAAGGGGCTGCGCTGATTTCACAACTCCCCTGGTAATTCCCTCTTCAATATCCAAATAACCAAGAAACGCCTCGATCATATCGGGCAAATGCTGAATTCGATTTTTCTCAGTCATAAGTAATAAAGTGTTTTTAACTTCCTCGGAAATTCCCTTGTCGCTCAGAGCTGCCTTAAGAGCAGCGACCTTTTGAGACAAACTCACTATTGGATTTTCGAAGTATTCTTTTACTGAAGGATCCTTTTGGAAGACTCCTAGGATCGAATGCAGCTCAGAATAAGTATTTGTATGAAGACCTGTCTGTTTCACCAAAGCCAAAAGAGCCTTGGCATATCTTTTAGATATTTCATTGGTTCTCATATAGTAACCTCAATATTTTTAATAAATTCATTTTGAAGTTTTTGTTGATCGCCAGCTCCAATATCTTTACTCAACACATTTTGTGCGGCAGTCATGGAATCACTTAGAAGTTGATGCCTTAATTCATTTTGAGCGCGTTGAATTTCAAGTTTAGCAGTGATCTCTGCTTCGCTTCGAATTCTTTTAGACACTAGATCAGCCTCATTAACAATTTGACGCTTTAAATCCTCAGCATGAGCCTTAGCTTTATTTAACTGCTCTTCTCTAGTTTTATCCAATTGAGCAATTTTATTCTTAAGCTCTTCGAATTCCTTTTCAGCTTGCTCTCTTGCAAAAGCAGCTTTTTGGGCGGCTTGAAGATAAGCTGTTTTTCGGCCTGCAAAAAAACTACCAATTTCTGCCTTAGTAAAATAGATCAAAGCAAAAATAAGTATTCCAACATTGATCGCCTGGTAAATCACGGACGTTGGAACCTCAATGGGGTGGTGACCTGATCCATGTTCGGGACTGGAAGCAAAAACAAGAGTCGGCAATATAAATACCAAAAGATTTAATATGAGCTTCATTTTGACCACTTTATTTACCTAGTAATTTAGAGGTTATTGAAAGAGCTATCGTCTGAGTTTGCGCCCTTAACTCCATCGACACAGACTCTATTTCTTTGAGTATTTTTTGTCGATTTTCATTAACTAATTTTTCCGCTTCTAATCTAGATTTTTCAATTGCTGAATCGTAATGCCTGCTTGCATCAGATTTTGATAAATCCACGATATTTTTCATGTCATTATTTAAGTGTCTGATTTTTGATTCATATTCGGATTGAAGCTGGATTGCCTTTGCCTGGTACTCAAGTGCAAGCTCTTCGCCGCCTTTGGTTTTCTTTTCTCGTTCTTCAAGCGCATTTGCATAAGGCGCAAAAACAACCTTTGATAAAAATAACAAAGCTATTGCGAAAAAAACGAACTGGATGCCTGTTGTGGGGTTAATCCCCAATTGTCCGAAAATGTCCATTTGTATGAAATCCCTAATGTTTTTTTGACCTTCGGAATTAGCATTTCATTCTAGAAAAGGTCAAGGTCAATTTGACAAGGTAGTAAGGTTGAGAGGTTTTAACCCCTCAACAGCTTGCTTAAGATTTAGGCATATAGGAAGCGCCCTCAAAGACAACACCCTCGTCTATCCTCAAGCTCGGAGAAGTTACGGTTCCTTTAAAAACTGCGGGTGGGTGCATAATTACTCTTCGTCGAGCAAAAAGATTTCCTTCGACTCGACCGCTTATAATTATGGTGTCAGCTTCAATTTGTGCCTCAATCGTAGCACCTTGATTAATAATAATTGTATCCTTTGTGAAGATCTCACCCTTAAAATCACCACGAATTTGGACAGTACCCTCAAAACTGAGCTTACCCTCAAAGTGCGTCCCCTGGTCTAGTATGGCTGTTACGTTCCCCGCGAGAACTTCATCAGTCATGGTTTCTTGGTTTAAGTTTGCCATCCCGCTTTAAGCCTATCTGTTAAATTGTTCAATTCTTCATCAGAATAGAAGTGGATACTAATTTTACCCTTAGAGGCGGAGTAATCAATATTAACCTTTGTGCCCATGAGCTTTTGTAAGTCATTACTTAAGCCATCGACGAGTCTTTGCTTCATTGCATTGGTTTTCGTTGGATTAATCTCTTCTTCAGAATCACCCTTAATGATGCCTTGAATTATTTTTTCCAATTTTCTTACAGCAATTTTTTCTCTCACTATTTTTTTAGCGAGCTCTTCCTGTTTTTTGGGATCAGGTAAAGACAGCAAGACCTTGGCGTGGCCGACAGAAATCTCATTTTTTGATATCATTTCCTTGACGGTTAGAGGCAGAGAAAGCAGCCGAACTGCGTTGGCAACGGTCGCACGATCGCGTCCAACTTTTTCAGCAACTTGCTGTTGAGATAGCTTAAATTCTGCAATTAATCGCGAATAGCCCTCAGCTTCTTCAATTGCATTCAAATCTTCGCGCTGAATATTTTCAACAATTGACAACTCTAACGCTTCTTTGTCATTGAAACTTCTAAGGATTACTGGAACTTCATGCATTCCTGCAATTTGGGATGCCCTCCAGCGGCGTTCGCCCGCAATAATTTCAAGTTTTCCGCTTGGAATCCTTCGGGCTATAATTGGCTGCAGAATTCCATTTTCTCTTATTGATTGCGCCAACTCCTGAAGCGCCTCTTTTTCGAAAGTTCTCCTTGGCTGGAACTGTCCTGGAGACAACTTATCAACTCCGACTTTCCAGATCTTACTTTCTGGGTCTACAGGAGAAACTTGTTCTGTCGCTGTAACAGGACTTATAGCTGGCGCCTTAGTTGCCAAAATATTGGGCTCTTGTTTAGCTGAAGCAACAACAGGTACAGCCAGTGTGGGCTGTGTCTGCGCTCCATTTAAAACAGGTGCTTGTAAATTAGCGGCGATATTTACAGGTTGTTTCAATGGTTGTGGAGTGACTGCTGAAGCAGGAGTTGCTGCCACTGGTTTTGTCACTGATTTCTCACTTGGACCAGGCCCACCCAGTAAAGATCCCAACCCACGACCAAGCCCTTTTTTTTTGTTTTGAACTTCCGTAGTATTATTAGACATTTAAATCACCTTGATTAATATTTTGTTCAGACTCAGGAGCCTCTGAGGCTTGCTTTTGCTCCAAGTTAGCTATCACTTCTTTAGCTAGCTCAAGATAACGCACAGCGCCAATAGATTTGATGTCATAGTCTAAAATGGATTGGCCGTGACTTGGCGCTTCGCTGAGTCTTACGTTTCTTGGTATTACAGCCGCAAATACTTTTTCTCCAAAATGATTGCGAATTTCTGTCACGACCTGGTGACTTAAATTATTCCGAACATCAAACATCGTTAATACAATGCCTTCAATATGAAGCTTTGGATTTAAACTTTTCTTGATAATACCAGCTGTATTTAGGAGCTGACTTAGACCCTCTAGGGCGTAATATTCGCATTGCAATGGAACTAAAAAACTATCGGCTGCATTTAAAGCATTTAGCGTTAGGAGCCCCAAAGATGGGGGGCAATCAATCAAGATAAAATCATATTGATCTGAAACAGTGGCAATAGCCTGTTTTAATCTGTATTCTCTTTGTGGCATATCAACAAGTTCAATTTCAGCACCAACCAGATCTGGATTTGCTGTTGAAATTTTTAGATTAGCGTTGGAAGTTTTTTGAGTTACTTCAGTTAAAGTTTTCTCGCCAATCAACACATGGTATGAATTTGAGTCCTGACTTTCATGTCGCTTTAAACCTAAACCACTCGAAGCATTACCTTGTGGATCCATATCGATTAAAAGCACTTTTTTACCTAAAGTTGCTAATGCGGATGATAGATTGACTGAGGTTGTTGTTTTCCCCACTCCACCCTTTTGATTTGCTATGCAAATTGTTTTTGCCATTGTTCCTCCTTGATGTTTAAAAAGTCCCTCGTTTTCGAATATCTTGCAAGTACTAAGACCTGTTTTTCGCACCCCACCTTATGTTTATTTTGGAAAATGCCGATGTTCCACGTGGAACAATAATTATATGAAAATTTTGTCTTTAGTAATTACGCTTTTTTTATTAACTTCCTGTGATAAGCCTGACCCTAATCCAGAGCTCAAGGACCCCATTTACTCAGACCTTCAATCACAATTTGATTCAACGAAGAAGGCGCTTGAAGGAGAGATCAAGCTGCTGGAGGGACATCAGCATGACATTGAGATGGTAACGCCACAATCGGGCGAGATTAAAACAGTCCAAAAAAAAATCACTGACTCAAGGAACCAGATCAACAAACTTGAACAAGAAAAGGCATATCTACTTCTAAAGGTAGAGAGTCGAAAAAATAGTGATATAATCGCATACTCAAAAGCATACAAAAAAAAAGAACCTTGGCCCAATCCCAACGAACTCAAATCATACAAAATTGAGCAAAAACTTAGGTCAGCAAAACGGACCTGGAGTGCTAAGGATCGAATCAAGGAATTGAATCCGCCAGGACCTGGCGGAAATCATGGGTCAGGCAATTCGGAGCATTCTGAAAAGAAAGCTGAGTCAGCGGAACATTAGAAAAAGCCCTATCGATTAAGATATTTCATTAATGTTCCACGTGGAACATTAATGAAAAAAACCAACAGCAGCCATAAAAATCTTGAATAAGAATCGCCCAAAATCTAAGGCGCTGGTTCAACCACTACATCTTTCAACTTTTTTTGGCCTTTGAGATGAATCATTATAGCCTGTATGGCTGAGGGATTAACCCCACTAATGCGCTGAGCCTGACCTAATGTGCGCGGCTTGATGCGCTGCAGCTTGTCTCGTTCCTCATTAGAAAGACCTCTAATCTCACTATACAAAAGTCCAGGTGGCAGCAACAACTCTTCAAGCCTCTTCGACTGCTCAATCAATTCTTGTTGACGACGAATGTAGCCAGAGTACTTAACTTCAATTTCCACAGGCTCAAAAACATTCGCATCCTTATCGACACTAAAGTTTAGCGCCTCAAGGTCGAAACTAGAAACTTCAGGACGTCGCAGCAACTCCTCGAAACTCAATGACTTTGTTAAAGCTGTCGTCGGAATTTTTAGCAACAACTCCTGCACGTCTTTGGTGGGATAGACCTTTGTTTCTTTAAGTCGGGCATGGAGAAGCATCCGCTTCTCATGAAGTGCTGACAAAATACCTAATGAGGCAGAAGAAACAATACCCAACTTACTAGCTAAAACACCTAACCTATCGATAGTATTATCTTCTCTTAAAACAAGACGGTGTTCAGCCCGAGAAGTAAACATTCTATAGGGCTCTCGAGTTCCCTTGGTAACAAGATCATCGATCAAGACTCCAATATAGGCCTCATCACGTCCAAGAATAAATTCCTCTCGACCCAATATTCTATGGGCCGCATTAACACCAGCTACGAAACCCTGAACAGCGGCCTCCTCATATCCAGAAGTACCGTTAATCTGGCCGGCTAAGAATAAACTATTGATCGTTCGAGTTTCTAGGCGATGCCAAATTTGCGAAGGCTCAACGTAATCGTACTCAACAGCATAACCATAGCGAGCAACTTTAACATTCTCTAACCCAGGTATTGTCTTAAGAAACTGATCTTGGACATCCTCAGGTAAACTTGTTGAAATACCTTGAAGATAAATAAGATCAGTAGTCAGACCTTCAGGCTCCAGGAAAGTCTGATGGCTATCCCGGTCACTAAATCGAGTCACTTTATCTTCGATAGATGGACAATACCGAGGACCGACTCCCTCGATCAACCCGCAATACATTGGGGATTTATCCAAATTACCACGAATAATATCGTGGGTGCTTTCGGTGGTCCTTGTTAGATAACAAAGAATTTGAGGAAGTTTCAGTTTATCAGATGATCTATAGCTAAATGGATAGACCTTTTCGTCACCTGCCTGAGGGATAGTTTTAGACCAATCTATACTATCTTTAAGTAATCTAGCAGGGGTTCCAGTTTTCAGACGCTTAACTTCAAACCCAAATTCAGCCAACTGATCAGAAAGACCGATAGAAGCTTTATCACCGACTCGTCCACCAGATTCTTGCTTCAAACCGATATGCATAACTCCATTCATAAAGGTTCCAGTGGTAATAATACTGGCCTTGGCATGAATTTCCGAGCCGTCCTGTAACACAACTCCCCTACAAATATCTTTATCGAGAACTAGTCGTTTAACTTCACCCTCTAATACGGTCAAATTTTCCTGATTTAAAAGCGCCTCTTTCTGAAACGAAGAGTAGAGATGTTTATCATTTTGTACCCGAGTCCCACGAACAGCCGGACCTTTAGAGGAATTTAGGCGCTTGTATTGAATTGTAGTTTCATCAGCAGCAATACCCATCTGTCCACCAAGAACGTCAAGCTCGCGAACCATATGACCTTTGGCTAGTCCACCAATAGATGGATTGCAGCTCATATAACCAATGCGCTGAATATTACTAGTCACCAACAAGGTCTTTAAACCTAAACGAGACGTAGCAAGACAAGCCTCGATACCAGCATGACCAGCACCAACAACAATCACATCAAAATTAATATTGTTCATAATTACTTTCCGATACAAAATTCTTTGAAAACACGATCCATAATCTGATCATCGAACCGCTTTCCTAAAGTTTCCTGGACGGCAATCAAAGCTTCCTTGAGTTCTAGAGCTAAAAACTCAAAACCCAAACCACCACTCACCAACTCGCTAGACCTGCGGGCATTTTCAAGCGCTCTACTTAAGTTCTCAAAATGACGAGCATTGGAGATCAATACAATATTTGAAACCTGCAAATCAGAAAACTCATGGACCAGCTCTTTGAACACTTCATCTCGAATGTTTTTATCAAGTGCACTTACAAAGAACATCCTTCTTTTGAAGAACTCATCAGTATCCTGAATTTTCTGGTAAAATTTACTGGCACTCATCAATTGTTTAACAGCAGATAAATCAATATTGTAGGCAATTTTATCAGTTTTATTTCCCAAAATATAGGTGCGGGACGGTTCTAAGGAGTCAAGAATAACAAGCTCTTCTTGGCTAAGCCCACTAGAAGCATCAAAAATAAAAAAAACAGCATCAGAATCAGACTGAGCCTCGTAGCTTCGTTGAATACCTATGCGTTCAACCAGGTCAGTTGTATCATCCCTAAGTCCAGCTGTATCAACGAATGTAAACTTCAGACCCTTATAGCTAGTATCGCCCTTAATTACATCTCTAGTAGTCCCTGGAATATCTGTAACGATTGCTCGGTCATCCTCTAAAAATAAATTCAATAAGCTGGATTTACCCACATTAGGAAGGCCTGTCAAAACAACGCTAAGGCCATCTTTTAAAACTCTGCCTAGACGAAAAGTATCAACTAGCGAAGTGAGCTCCGAAATAATCACTGATAACTTCTCTTTAACTATGTGATCATCCACTACCTGTATGCCCTCGGAAGAAAAATCAATATTTGCTTCAGCGTGCGCAAGAATCCAAGTCATTTTATCTTCTATAGCCTCTAGCCTATTTGATAATACGCCTTTAAGTTGTCGAATTGCTAATTTAGCAGATTGCTGACTTTGGGACTCTATCAAACTCAAAACACTTTCCGCCTGAATTAAATCGATTTTCCCATTGATAAAGGATCTATACGTGAATTCACCCCTATCCGCAGGTCTAACACCTAGAATCGCAAATTCGCTCAAGATAGTTTGGCATATTATTGGGCTACCATGACATGAAATTTCGACAACCTCTTCGCCTGTGAAGGATCTCCCATTTTGAAAATAGGTAACAAGAACCTCATCAATAGGCTCTCTCGAAGAAGCATGAACTAAATTGCCAAAATAAACCCGATGGGATTCGGGAGATGTCGGAAGAAAACGACAGACTTTAGAAGTAAAGTTAAAAGCACTGGATCCACTGATCCGTATTACAGAAATCCCCCCCACTCCAGGAGGAGTGGAGATCGCACAGATGGTATCTTTGTCACGATCTCCTCTAAGCATAAAACGAAAACCTTTCGCTACTCCTGCTGTGCATCTTCAGAGTTGCCTGAAGCTAAACCAGTAGCCTTAGCAGGATAAATTTTAATTTTTTTATACAAACCATCACCCAAAGAACGGCTCTTAATTCGAGGGTCTTTAGCTAAATACTGATGAACGACTTTTCTTTCTTTTGGTGGCAAAGCTCGATAATAAACCGACTTACCTTGTTCAATACAAATCTGCTTCAGATTTTCTGCACGCTCAATAAGGGCGTTTGCAGTCTCATCGCGGTAACCACCGCAGTCGACCATGATGTTCGTTTTATCTTCTGGATAATTGTGCTGAACAACGCGTTTAATGATAAGTTGAAAAGCGTCCAACATTTGACCCTTTTTATCCTTCAACATCTCTTCGTCCGCGCCCTCAAACTGTATAGATAAAACAGCGCCGCCTTCAGCCTCTTTTTCGCTTGTTATATAGAAGGTGAGATCAAACTTAGATTTCTCAATAATACCATCCAAGGTCTTCTTAACTAATGCCTCAATTTGACTCTCTGGACTCTTGCTTTTTCCGCCGAATAGCTTACTAAAAAACCCCATAAATCCTCCTGAAAAAATAAAATATATATTTAAAACTATGCCCGACTAACTTTGGCATCTCTCATAATAAAATACTGCTGTATAATCCCAAACAAAGTACTCACAACCATATAAAGAGTAAGCCCTGCAGGAAGTTGCAACATGAAAACTGAAAAAACTAAAGGCAAAAACAACATAATTTTAGCCTGAGCTGGGTCCATTGTTGATGGAGTAATCTTTTGCTGAATAAACATGAAGACGGACATTAAAATAGGCAATACATAGAAAGGATCGTGAGCGCTCAGATCATGAATCCACCCAACGAAGGGAGAATTATAAAGTTCCACACTACTTCCAATCACCCGATATAAAGCAAAGAATACTGGAATCTGAATCAACATAGGCAAACAACCACCCATAGGGTTAGCTCCATGCTGCTTCATTGTAGACATCATTTCCTGATTCAATCTCATTGGATCGTCTTTGTGTTTATCTCGAAGAGCTTGGATAGCAGGTTGCGCCTTCTGCATTGCTTTCATGGATTTGGCAGACATAAGATTGAAAGGCAAAACACAAAAGCGCACCATAAGCGTTAACATAATAATTGCAAAACCCCAGTTTCCAACCCAACCATGAAAAGCTTTCATGATATAAAGTAAGGGCTGACCAATCATCTCAAAAAATCCTAAATCAATCACACCCGCAAGTTCTGGGTCTACAGACTTTAAAACGTCTATAGCTTTTGGGCCTGCATAAAATACTTCGGCAAAACTCATCTCATTAGCTAATTGAACAGGTTTATATGTTAATTCAGCAAGTGCAGTTTTTGACGCAACTTCAGCGCTGACCTTCACCTCTGGAGAAATTGCAGACTGGTCGAAAACCAAGGCCGTGAAATATTGTGATCCAACTGAAATAAGCTTCGTATTTTCAAAGATCTTTTCAAAATCTTCTTTAGCAGAGCTGAAATTCATACTCTCTGTTTTGCTGGAGTGACCAATAAAGAAATCCTGGTGTGAATAGGATGGGAATAAAAATGATTTCGACTGACTTGCCTGAATTTTTTCAGGAATCAAAATCGAAACTCCCTTCTTAACATCTTCAGTGGGATTATTGATCGTTATAGTGCTTTTAAATGATGAGGTCTCAGAATTAAATTTTAATTCTCTTTTAATGGTCATCCCACCGACCTTAGCAATCCCTACAAAATTCCCTGGACTCTCCTGAACAACATCGAAATTCAAAGGGCCAGGAATGCTATTTAGGTGCATTGAAAATAAGGATTGGCTATCTGAAAGCCCAAGCTTAATTTTATTTTTTTCTTTATCTTGATATTGATTAACCGTGAAATTTTTTAAACCCATACCTTGACTGGTGATATCAAAGGAAACTTTTTCGCTGGCAAAAGAAATCGTCTTTTCCACTGTCGACAAATCACTAGGTGCAACTTGTGAATGTACAGATTCGACTACTGTTTGATTTGCTGAGGTATTTTTATCTAAACTCTTTGATGTATCTGTGCTGACGTTTGTCGACTTGGGCTTGTTGTAATCCGGGTATTTCTTTCCCAAATAAGACTGCCAACCAAAATAAACCAATGCTACGGAGACCATCACTATTATTGTTTTTGAATCAAAGACATTTTTATTAGGCTGATTTTGCATACTACTTCCCTCCCGGGATTGGTACCGGGTCAAAACCAAAAGGACCACCCGGCCTACATTTACAAATTCTTTTTGAGATTAACCAAAGAGCCTTGCGTGATTTATAAACTTTAATAGTCTCGAGCGCATAAGCTGAGCAACTTGGTTCAAACCGACAGCATCCACCTAAATGATTAGTGCCAATCGTTCGATAAAATCCTACAGAAAACCATAGAAGGTAACTAAAGGTATTTTCTAACAACAAGCATACCAGCATCCATGGCTTCAACAAATTCCTGATATTTAAGGACCTTATAAAATTCTTTATCGATAGGCTTAAATATAAGATTGATGTCTGCCGCATTCGAATTACCAGCTTTCAGCGATTTTCTGAAATACTCACGACTCCAACGCTTTAGTTTATTACGAACAACCGCCGAGCCAACTTTTCGGCTCGCAGTTACCCCTAAACGAATTTGACCCAGATCATTTTTGCCATAGTTCAACAGCAACCATTTAGTGGGCCAATATCTTTTTCCAGATTGTTTGAGTGAGTAAAAGTCTGAACTCCGCTTAATAATGAGCGGAGAACTATTTTCCACTAATAGAAACGGTTAATCGTTTTCTACCTTTAGCGCGGCGACGATTGATAACATCTTGACCAGATTTGGTGGCCATTCTTGCACGGAAACCGTGAGTAGTTTTACGACGTTTGTTTGATGGCTGATATGTACGTTTCATAACTAATCTCCTGAAAAGTCTAAATTTTACGACAAATATGTCATTAATTATAATATAAAAATATATATTGGATATATTCCTATACATTCCACAAAGTTAATAATAACTAAATACGTGGGGGCCCAATAAAGCACATTGCGGCATCAAGGTCAACTGTTGAAAACTTCAGCTCCCCTTGTTAATAGGTCCTACACCGATTGGATGTGATGTGGAGTTAAACTCTTCTTTCTGGAACCTGATAAAATCTAAAATGAAAAGCAGGAACGACAATAATAAGTTGTTAGATACTTGGTTGGACCCTATTGAGTACATCACCACAAGTGGCACCCAGGAGCGTCCCCGGATTATATTAGGGGTCCCTAACGCTCTCCATCAATATTTTGTTATAGAGAACCTCCAGGATAAAATTTATTATGAAATTTCAGATACTTACGGACTTCCATTTGAGGTTGAGTTTACAATTACAGGCCATAAAATAAACAATAATATTGATAGTCTAAATTCAAATAGCTCTGACGATACTGGGGGCGGTAATGATGTCCTCCACGCACAACTTTCAAGATCTCAACCAATATTGGTGAATCAACCTAGGATGTCTTCGGATGGAGCTTTAAATGCTGAGTTAACATTTTCAACCTTTGTTGTTGGAAAAAATTCAGAGTTTGCGCACGCTGCATGTTTCAATGTTGCTAGAAATCCAGGAGCTGATGATTATAACCCACTTTATATATATGGGCCGGTTGGAATGGGTAAAACCCACTTGCTACATGCCACAGGAAACTATATAAGGCAGCAGTTTCAGCAACTTAGGATTACCTATATTTCAGCTGAACGTTTTATGAATGAATGTATATCTTCAATAAGACGGCACGAAATGGATAAATTTCGCCAAAAATACCGAGAAAACTCGGACATCTTGCTCGTTGACGATGTGCAATTCATCGCTCGCGGCGAAGCTGTGCAAGAAGAGTTTTTTCATACAGTTAACAGCTTTATTGATAACCGAAAGCAAGTCATTCTAGCTAGTGACCGCATGCCAAAAGATATACATGGCCTGGAAGACAGAAGTCGAACAAGACTAGAGCGTGGCCTGATTGTTGATATTACAATGCCAGACCTTGAAACAAGAATTGCCATTCTTAGATATAAAGCTGAGAAATATAACATTCGTATGTCTGAGGACGTTGTAAATTATATCGCAAGGATCTCTAAACGATCTATCCGGGAACTTGAGGGCAACTTAAAAAAAGTTAAAATGTTCTCCGAGTTACAAGGTTTACCAATAGATGGTGAGCTGGTTAGAAAGATTTTATCACATCATGAAACTCAATCTACCATATCGGTGGAGGAAATCATGAAATTGGTTGCTGACCATTTTAAAGTGCGAATTTTAGATCTTAAATCTTCCACTAGAGCAAAACCAATTGTTGTTCCACGTCAAATCGCGATGTACTTGATAAAAAAGTTTTTGGAAAAATCATTGGTTGATATCGGCAAGGCTTTTGGCGGAAAAGATCACACTACAGTTATGAATGCTCTTAACAGGGTAAGAACTCTACAGGCCTCAGACCAGGATATAGCTAAAGATATTGAGGACTTAGAGCAAAGAATCCACAATATCACAGGTGTGTAAATGTGGACTGTGTTTAAGTATGTGGATAAACTTGTGGTAATAAATGTGAGTTTCAGTTTCCCACAAAAATGACGATTTTGGGGTAAAGTTATACAGAGACCTTATCCACCCATGTTTTTTAGTATTTACAGATATTTAGGTGATTTGTTAGGTTTTCCACACCCCTACTACTACTACTAGTTATTAATATAATAAGTAATAGATAATAAGGAACCAGAAAAAGGGACTTTTAATGAAAATTGAAATTGATAAGAGAGATTTATTAAGCCTGATAGGAAAAACGCAAAATATCGTTGAAAAACGAAATACGATGCCGATCCTTGTTAATGTTTTATTAGATGCTGATCAAAATCACTTGAAAGTGTTTGCTACAGATTTAGAAGTTAGCCTAACTGATCAAATTAAGGCGCAGATACACCAATCAGGAAAAGTTGCAGTATCGGCAAAGAGCTTATTCGAAATAGCAAAAGAGCTCTCTGAGGGCACTATAACACTTATTAAAAAAGAAAATAATTGGCTAGAAATAAAACAAGGGAAATACACTTCAAAAATCGTTGGTATATCGTCTGAAGAATATCCAATATTCCCAACTGTTAATTTCCAATCCTTTATCCAAATAAATGCCCAAGTTTTGAAAGAGATGATCGATAAAACGATCTATTCCGTTTCAAATGACGAAACTAGATATCACCTGAACGGAGTCTTTTTTGAGTTAAACCCTCAATCAGGATTTAAAATGATAGCTACCGATGGTCACCGGATGAGTTTAGTAAATAAACCTTTAATCGATGCAAAAGTAACAACCTCACAAGGTGTAATTTTACCTCGCAAAGGTTTATATGAAATAAAGAAATTACTAGAAGGCCTTGATGGTCAGGTTGAAATAGCCATAGAGGGTTCTCAATTCGTCCTAAAACACTCATCGACAATTCTTATGATTAGATTGATTGAAGGCAAGTACCCGAATTATCAACAGTTTATTCCACAGAAGCTTTCATACAAAGTTGTTTTAAATAAGGAATTATTTTTAACATCTCTAAAGCGGGTTTCATTACTAGCAAATCAAAAATCAAAGGCTGTTCAATTAAACTTAACTGCTGGACGAATGGAAATTTCTTCGAATAATCCTGAATTGGGTGATGCTAAAGAGGAAATCGAAGTAGAATATTCAGGCGTTGATTTGAAAATTGGATTTAATGCGAAATATATCACTGATATCCTAACTAGTATAAACAACGAAAAAATTGATTTTGAATTGAATGATCATATTTCACCAGGTCTTATAAGGCCCCATGAAGATTCTTCGTATATTTGTGTTTTAATGCCAATGAGAATTTAATGATTTTTAAAAACATACGTCTTGTTAATTTTAGGAATTACCAAGACGTCAATATGAGTTTCAGTCCACGCGTAAATGTCTTTATTGGTGAAAATGGTCAGGGTAAAACAAATCTTCTAGAAGCACTTTACCTAGTTACACAGGGTGAGTCTTTTAGATATTCAAGCAACTCGACAATTATTCAAAAATCATACGAACAAAGTATCATTCAATCTTTGCTTACTCAGGAAGATCTCGTATATAAAATACAACTTGGATTAGCTAAGACAAAAAAACTTCAAACCCTAAATGGTAAGAAAATTACATCGGCAGATGCAAAGAAAATGTTCTCTTGTGTGATATTTTGTCCAGAAAGCCTATCTTCAATCAAAGAAGGTGCTGAACACAGAAGATCATTGATCGATGAAATGTTGATCACTTTTGATAAAAGGAACAGTAATTTATTAGCCGACTATCGAAAGATATTAAAAACTCGCAATAAAGTACTTAAAAACAACGTTCTAGGGGTTTTCGACCTACCAACCACCCTAAACCTTTTAGAATCTCTAAAGGCTGAGTTTGTGCGATTGGCTGCTGAATTAACTTTTGCACGCACATATGCCTTAATTGGTTTGTTGGGCGAATTTAATAGCGCTATGCAATACATTTCAACTAATCCGAATGTGGATATCTCGGTGGAATACCTTGTTTCCGATAGAAATTTGCTTTCAGCTACTAAATCTGAGATTAAATTCTATCTCGAAAAGCGAATGAGTGAGCTTCATGATGCAGAGCTTACAGCTGGAACCAGTTTAGTTGGACCGCATAAACATGACATAGTCTTCCTATATGATCAAAATGACTCAAGATTTTTCTGTAGCCAGGGGCAGCAGAGGGCTATCATATTGTCTTTCAAAATAGCCCAGATTGTGTATCATAGGAAGGCTTACGGAACCTATCCAGTGCTTATGTTAGACGATGTTTTATCTGAACTCGATAATAGCAAAAAAGATGCGTTGATTTCATTTCTGCATGAAATCAATACGCAAATTTTTATTACGACCACAGATTTTTCTTTGCCAAATATTTTCAGCCTAGAACAATTATCCGTAGTGCGAATCAAGGATGGGATCATCCTTGATTGAATCTTTGTAGTGAGGGGTTAAAGTGGAAGAACAAAAAGCTTATTCAGCCGATTCAATTCAAGTTCTCGAAGGGCTAGAGGCAGTTAGAAAACGTCCCGGTATGTATATCGGAGATACAGGCTTCCGCGGCTACCATCATCTTGTGTATGAAGTTGTGGATAACTCAGTAGATGAATCACTTGCAGGATATTGTAAAAATATCTCTGTTGTAATTAACGCCGATGAATCAATTACAGTTGAAGATGATGGGCGTGGAATCCCGGTTGGTGCACATAAAAACGGAAAATCAGCATTAGAAATCGTAATGACAGTTTTGCATGCGGGCGGAAAATTTGATGGCGGAGGATATAAAGTATCTGGTGGCCTTCATGGTGTCGGAGCTTCGGTCGTCAACGCTCTTTCATCAAGGTGCTCTGTTGAAGTTTATAGAGAAGGATTTATTTGGAACCAAGAATATGAGCGTGGAAAAATTTTAGCACCAGTGTCCAGAGGTGAGCCATCAAATAAAACTGGAACTAAAGTAACCTTCAAGCCAGATCGAGATATTTTCAAAGACGAAACAGTCATTTACGATTTTACAACGCTAGCGAATCGCTTTAGAGAGTTAGCGTTTTTAAATGCAGGCCTGCATATTTCTCTAAGTGATGAAAGATCAGGAAAAAAGCAAGACTTTCAATATGCAAATGGCGTCAGTGAATTCGTTCAATACATGAATCAGTCTAAGAAACCACTTCATAGCGAAGTGGTTTACATTAAGGGTGAAAAAGAAAGCGTCGAAATTGAAATTGCGATGCAATGGAATGACTCTTATGCAGAGTCAGTTTTTACCTATTGCAACAATATCAATACACATGAAGGAGGCACTCATCTTATTGGATTTAGAGGAGCACTTACTAGAACTACAAATGCCTATGCTGCTGAAAAAAATCTTTTAAAAGATTTAAAAACAAATCTCGAAGGTGAAGATATTCGCGAAGGCTTAGCTGCGGTAATTTCTGTAAAAGTAAGAGAGCCTCAATTTGAAGGGCAGACAAAAACCAAACTTGGAAACGCTGAAGTTAAGGGAATCGTTGAATCTCTTGTAAATGAAAAACTTGCGGACTGGATGGATCGAAATCCATCCATTGCAAAAAACATTATCATGAAGTGTGTTGAATCAGCAAGGGCCAGAGAGGCTGCTCGCAAGGCCAGAGATTTAACGCGAAGAAAAACTGCCCTTGAAGGCGGTTCGTTACCAGGAAAAATGGCGGATTGCCAAGAGAGAGATCCAGCACTTTGTGAATTATACCTGGTAGAGGGAGACTCTGCTGGTGGTTCAGCAAAACAAGGACGCGATCGTCGTACACAAGCTATTTTACCTTTGAAGGGTAAAATTTTAAACGTCGAAAAAGCAAGATTTGATAAAATCATCTCTAGTGAAGAAATTAAAGTCATCATTTCTGCATTAGGCACTGGTATTGGCAAAGATAATGTGAATGTAGATAAAATACGATATCACAAAATTATTATCATGACCGATGCGGACGTGGATGGCTCGCACATCATGACTTTGTTGTTAACTTTCTTTTATCGTCAAATGCCATTTGTCCTTGAGCGTGGTTACATATACATCGCACAACCACCTCTTTATCGTGCAAAAAAAGGAAAAGAAGAAACTTACCTTAAGGATGATGCCGCTCTTACAGAGTTTTTATTAAGTTCTGGTTTAGGTAATTTTAAAATAAAAAATAAAGAAAATCTGCCTGAGACAGAACTTCGTAAATTGATTTTGAATATACAAAAATTCAATAATTTATTACGAGTGTCCTCGAAAAAGTATGACCGAGACGTACTTTACTTCTTAATGAGAACAGTAACTGATTTTGAAAAAACTTTTGCGGATGAAAAAAAAATTGAATCTGTTCTAAGTGAATTAAACACTTGGATCCATTCTAATCCTAAACTGGGAATCACAGAATATAAAGGCCAAGTTCGTACCGACGAAGTCACAGGAAAAACTTTTGCGGAGATATACACTGTTCGTTACGCAGATCGAATGACAACAAAATTTAGCTTAGAAAATCTAAAATCATCAGAAATTATCGAGCTAAGAAGAATTTGGTCAGAGATCCAAGGGACAGCTGCACTGCCGTTGACCATTTTAGAAGGTGAGAATGAGTTGATGTTTGAGAACCATAGCACTTTCTATACGCATGTGATGGAGTCTGCAAAAAAAGGTATTTATATTCAGCGGTATAAAGGATTAGGAGAGATGAATCCTGAACAACTATGGAATACGACACTGAATAAAGAAAACAGAACTCTCTTAAGAGTGACCATCGATGATGCGGTGGCGGCAGATGAAACCTTCTCGATACTCATGGGAGAGTTGGTAGAACCTCGAAGACAATTTATTCACGACAATGCTCTTCTTGCTAGAAGCTTAGACGTATAAATTTTTTTATTTTTAGATTTTTTTGAAAATGGTGACCTATGGAAAATACACAAGAAAAAGGCGTAACACTCGTTGATATTAGTAAGGAAATGCGGGGTGCATACCTTCAATATTCAATGTCAGTCATTGTTGGTCGTGCACTTCCTGATGTTCGTGATGGTTTAAAACCAGTGCATCGACGGGTTTTATTTGCGCAAAATGAAATGAACAACCGGCACAATAGACCTTATTTGAAGTCTGCACGTGTGGTCGGCGATGTGATCGGTAAATATCATCCACATGGGGATGCTTCAGTCTATGATACCATGGTTCGTATGGCTCAAGACTTTTCCCTGCGCTACCCTCTGGAAGACGGTCAGGGAAACTTTGGATCTATTGACGGCGATAGTCCAGCAGCTATGCGGTACACAGAAATTCGCCTTACTAATCTAGCTGAAGAGCTTCTTAATGACTTAGAAAAAGAGACGGTCTCTTTTACCCCAAATTATGATGACTCTCTTGAAATTCCAACAGTTTTACCATCAAAATTTCCTAATCTCTTGGTGAATGGGTCTTCAGGTATTGCTGTGGGCATGGCTACAAACATACCTCCGCACAACTTGGGCGAAATTATTGATGGCTGTATCCATTTAATTCAAAATCCCGACTGTGAGCTTGAAGATCTCATGCAACACATTAAAGGTCCTGATTTTCCTTCTTACGGTATTA
Source organism: Pseudobdellovibrionaceae bacterium (assembly GCA_947449255.1). GTDB lineage: Bacteria > Bdellovibrionota > Bdellovibrionia > Bdellovibrionales > Bdellovibrionaceae > Bdellovibrio. Next base: position 162,406 of record CANFQX010000002.1, on the reverse strand, counting down.
TTGCAGGCAGAGAAGGAATATTGCAGGCATACAAAAAGGGCCGGGGAATTATTTCTTTAAAGGCAGTCTCTGAAATTTATCAGGTTAAAGACAGAGAAGAAATCATTATTACGGAAATACCTTACCAAGTAAATAAGGCTAGATTGATAGAAAATATTGCCGATCTAGTGCGCGACAAACAGATCGAGGGTATCTCTGATATTCGTGATGAATCGTCACGCGAAGGAATGAGAATTGTAATCCAACTTAAGCGCGGTGAAAACTCTGGTGTAATATTAAATCGGCTTTATAAATATACACAAATGCAAGTGAGTGTTGGTATTATTATGCTAGCACTAGACGCTAAAAACCAACCAGTTACATTCACACTTAAGGGTATGCTCGAGGCATTTGTTGATCATCGTCGTGACGTAGTAACAAAGCGTTGTATTTTTGAACTAAAGAAAGCACAAGAGCGAGCACATATTTTAGAGGGTCTTAAAAAAGCTCTCGATCATATTGACGAGGTTATTAAAACAATTAGAGCATCTAAAGAGGCCACAATTGCTCGCGAAGCTCTAATTGAAATATTCGCCTTCTCTGAGAAACAAGCCATTGCTATTTTAGAAATGAGATTACAACGTCTAACAGGATTAGAGCGCGATAAAATCATTAATGAGCTGGCTGAATTAATGAAAGCCATCGAGTCGCTTAAGTTTATACTTTCTGATGTTCGAGAAATTTACAAAATCATTATGACCGAGCTTGAGGATATCAAAAAAAGATATGCTGATCCAAGACGGTCCCAAATCACTGGCAGCCTAGAAGAACTTGAAGATGAAGATCTTATTGCTGACGAAGATATGGTTGTAACAGTTACAAATACCGGCCTAATTAAACGAATGCCAACAGCTGAATACAGAACTCAAAAACGCGGTGGCAAAGGCTTAAAAGGGATGGAAACCGTTGAGGAAGATTATGTAACAAATCTTTTTTCAACAACTACAAAAACATCACTTCTAGTTTTCACGGATAAGGGCAAAGCTTACCAATGTAAAGTACACAAGCTTCCATTAGGCAGTCGGATTTCAAAAGGTAAGTCACTTGCCAACGTTGTTCAACTAACTAGCGGTGAAAGCGTTAGAGCTATCTTACCAGTAAATGAATTTAGCGAGAATAAATACGTAGTGATGTTAACGGAAAAGGGAATTATCAAAAAAACCGCTTTGAATTCATTCTCAAGCGTTAGACCGTCGGGAATCATTGCTCTTACGACCGATTTAAATGACTGCGTGATAGATGTAAAAATATCAGATGGGCAAAGTGACATCTTCTTAGTTACGAAAGAAGGTATGTCGATTCGTTTCAATGAAAATGATGTTCGTGAAATGGGCCGCACAGCTAGAGGTGTTAAGGCTATTGCCCTTTCGAAAGAGGACGCAGTGGTCGCTATGGAGGTTCTTGAAAAGAATCCAACTGACACAATCCTCATGGTTACGTCTAAGGGCTATGGTAAACGCTCAGAGATCGTCGAGTATAGAATTCAATCGCGTGGGGGTGTTGGAGTAATCACTCAAAAAACCACAGATAAAGTTGGAAAAGTTATTGGTACAAAAAAAGTATCTGAAAGCCACGAATTGATATTATCAACAGATAAAGGTCAGGTCATTAGAATGAAAATGTCTGATATTTCAATTTTGGGACGCAACACTCAGGGCGTCAGGCTTATTAATATTGATGAGAAAAATGAGACAGTTACAGGAGTTGCCGTTGTTAAAGATGAAGCTCCTGAAGAAGTAGTTTCTGGAGCTGCACCTCAAGATACCCAACATTAATATGCCAAGTATCAGGTGGAGTTTTCTATTTTTTGCCTTATCTTTTTTAATGTCGTGTTCAGCGCCGGAAGAACACGATTTTAAAGAGGCGCAAAAAAATTCAAAACGGGGCGACTATAAAGTAGCCCTGGGTTACTTGGATAGAATTGTTAAGCGCAACTCACCAAATACATCTTATGGGTTAGAGGCTGCAAGAGAGGCTTTTAAACTCTCTTTCTATGAGCTCAAGAACTACCCAAAAGCAGTCAATTATCTGAGATTTCTCGTTTTACATTCTGGTGATCAAAAAGAGAGGCTCGAATCACAGAAACAAATTGCATCAATTTATTTTAATGATCTGCAGGATTATCAAGCCTCAATAATTGAATACAGTAAGCTTCAACAAATGCCGCATAGTGATCTTGAGGCTGCTCAATACAAACTGAGCGTTGCTCGTGCTCAATTTTATCTAAATAATTTTTTTCAAGCTGAGTCTGAAATTGATACCTTACTGAAATTAAAGGCCATCGGAACACTTCGCGCTGGAGCTTTGCTGCTAAAAGGAAATATCTTAATAGCCCGCAAAGAGTATCCCAAAGCCATTGATGTATTTAAGACTCTTATGGCCGAGAGCCCAGAATATGCTACCCAAGAAAATGTGGGTCTTACGCTTGCCGTATGCTATGAGGAAAATAATAATTTTAAGGATGCCATTAGAGTTTTGGAATCGTTTCGCGGGAAGTACAGTCCTCCTGAATATATTGAACTGCGCCTAAAGCGCCTTTCTGAAAGATTAAAAAATGCCCCGGGGGCAAAGGGATTCAAAAAATAATGAAAAGCTATATTGTTTTTGCATCCATTGGGTTTGAGCTTGTTGGTTTAATAGTAGGCTGCTTCTATCTTGGTGAATTTTTGGATGCCAAATTTCATACAAAAGGTCTTTTTTTCGTAGGACTTAGTGTAACTTCGCTGATAGGTTGGCTTATTCGAGTGATGTGGCTGTTAAAGCGAATTCAAGAAAAAGAAGAACTTAACGAAGCAAAAGATAAATCAAAGTGAAATTAGTATTAATAATTCAGGCCATTTTGTGCATTTTGGGAACGGCTATTTTGTTAAAATATGCCGCAGCAAGGCAAGCATATTCCTATTTTAGTGGCTCTGCGCTTTTATTTTCCAGTTTTTTGTTTTATTCAATTGGCTGGAGTTTAATCTTTAAGAAGAAATTGGTTGCACTAGCAGTAGTGATCATTGTATTTAAGTACGCGATTTTTGGGATTATTATCTTTTCTATCGTGGATCAACCTTGGTTTGCTCCATTATGGTTTGCGGCGGGTGTAACAACTTTTATTATCCCAGCAATTAGCTTTGCTGTAAGTGAATCACTAAAAGAAGGAAATAAAAATGTCATTTAATTGGACACAACTTATACCCGGCGTAGGCCATGAATTTGATCATGTAGCAACACTTGGTATAGTGACACTTGCAACTGTGGGTATTGGCTTAGCAGCGAGATCATCATTAGGCACTGGAGAGACAGCAGTATTACCTGCCGATCGTTTTTCATTGCGTGGAATTATGGAAATGCTAACTGAAATGATGTCTGGACTTGCTGATATGGTTATTGGTGAACACGGAAAGCATTACGTTCCATTTTTTACTTCAGTATTTTTCTTTATAGTTTTCAATAATTTAGTTGGCATGATCCCTGGGATGACTCCTGCGACAGAAAATATAAATACGACCTTTGGTTTTGGTATTTTAATGTTCGCCTTCTATAACTTTATGGGTGTTAAAGAAAATGGAATAGTAGCTTATCTTAAGCACTTTATGGGTCCGGTTATCTTTTTAGCCCCTCTTATGTTTGTTATTGAAATTGTATCTCATTTGGTTAGACCTTTTTCTTTAGGCCTTAGGTTAGCTAACGTAATGATGGGTGATCACACTGTGTTGTCGGTATTTTTGGATTTAGTTCCAATTGGTGTTCCGATTCCATTTTATGTGATGGGTCTTTTTGTTTGTTTTGTTCAAGCTTTTGTTTTTACTTTACTTTCAATGGTCTACGTAGCATTTGCGATTGCACACGATCACTAAAAGGTAAAACCTAACCACTCTCACTAAGGAGAATTTTATGAAAAAAATGATTATCACAATGGTTGCGATGTTAGCTTCTGTTTCTGCGTTCGCACAAGAGGCAGCAACTGCTGCTGCACCTGCGGTTGCTGCTGCTGGCTCTGATAAAGGTCTTATTGCTATCGCAGCTGCTTTAGCAATTGCAATTTCAGTTTTCGGTGGAGCTATGGCTCAAGGTAAAACTGCAGCAACTGCACTTGAAGGTATCGCTCGCAATCCAGCTGCTTCTGGTAAAATCTTGATTCCAATGATCTTGGGTCTTGCTTTGATCGAGTCATTGGTAATCTACGCATTGATTATTGCTTTGAAACTTTCGTAGTTTTAAAACTTTAATTTTAGAGCGTTAGAATATAAAAAAGCCGGGGAATCCCGGCTTTTTTATATTTTGACTAGTTCTTTGTATTCTGACTGAGTACCTTCGATCATTATTCTAATGACCTATAAATATTTATTTACAACAGACTCTACCCTGTCTCGTATGCGTTTAAGCCCCTCAGCAGTTGTTGCTTCATAACGAACAACTAGCACTGGTTGAGTGTTTGATGATCTACACAAAGCCCATCCATCTTCAAAACTAAGGCGAATTCCGTCCGTTAGATCTACTTTATAGTCAGCCTTTGGGTTGTTAGGAAATGCACGAATCATTTCCTCTACAATAAGGATCTTTTTCTCCTCGGTTGTGTCGATTCTAATTTCTGGCGTATTGTGAGCAGGCGGCAAACCTTCAAGAAGTTGCTGAATATTTTTACCAGAATTTCCAATAATTTCGATTAGGCGAAGAGCTGCATAGGGGGCATCATCATAGCCATAATTTCGGTCAGCAAAGAAAACGTGGCCTGACATTTCTCCACCAAAAGGAGCTTTTTCAATCTTAATCTTTTCTTTAACTAATGAGTGCCCAGTTTTCCACATAATAGGCACCCCTCCATGATTCGAAATATCATGATACAAACGATCCGAACACTTAACATCTCCGATAATCTTAGACCCCTTACTTTGTGCAAGAATAGCCCTAGAGATAACCACCATCAATTCATCGCCATAGATCATTTTACCAGTGTGGTCGACGACGCCAATTCTATCTGCATCACCATCGAAGCCTATACCACAAACCGCACCTTCCTTAAGCACCTGGGCAGCCAGATCCTTCAGGTTTTCCTCGACTGTTGGATCCGGGTGATGATTTGGGAAGGTCCCATCAGGTTGTTCAAATAGAATAGTTGGATACAGGCCAACTGCATTAAAGAGTCCCCTAACTACAGATCCTCCTGCGCCGTTTCCACAATCCAAGACAAACTTAACTGGCTTCATATTCTTAAATTCTTGTTTATAACGCTCAAAATACATCGGCTTAATGTCAAAAGTTTCCGAAGTGCCATTGCCAGAAATAAACTCATTTTTTTCTATAATTTGCAGAAGTTTCTGAATTTCTTCGCCAAAGATAGTACTTTTTCCAACTGATATTTTGAACCCATTAAACTCTGGAGGATTGTGTGAGCCGGTGACTTGCACTGCGCCGTCTACTCCAGGCAGTTCAAATGTTGAAAAATAGCAAACGGGTGTTGTTACAAGTCCCAAGTGAATTACTTTTGCACCCGACTCATTTAAACCTTTAGTTAAACTAGCTACAATCGCCGCACAACTAACTCTGGCATCATGACCTATGGTCACTGTGGGATTTGTAATTCCCTTATTTATCTTCATATAGACTACGTAGGCACAACCTAGCAAATAAGCGAAATGATCATCAAACTGCTTATTGTAAACACCTCGGATATCGTATTCCCTAAATATAACTGGCTCAAACATATTTACCCTCATCTATCTGAAAACATTAAAATTAATATTAACAATCAACTCTGTCGAGCTAATTTAATTGCCAAGTTTATGGCTTCGATCATTGAATTAGGATTGGCTTTATTCTTTCCAAAAATATCCTTTGCCGTGCCGTGATCTACACTGGTTCTTATAAAAGGAATACCAACTGATATATGAACACCACTGTTTTGCCCATGAACCAATTTAAATGGAATGAGACCTTGGTCGTGGTAAAGTGCAACATAGAGTGAAAACTTATTCCAGTTACTTTCAAGAAATGCGGCATCGGGAACAAGCGGCCCCTCTATCAATATTCCTTTTTCTTTGGCAAACTTTTTGATTTTTGGAAACAGGTTCAACTCCTCATGGCCAATTAATCCAGACTCCCCCGCGTGAGGATTTAAACCCAGGACTCCAATTGGCAGCCTTCTTTTTGCTGCAGAAAGGCAGAGCTTCATTTTTTGAGCATGCTCAATGGCCTTTGTAATTGTCTGTAACTGTAAAGTTGACTTGAGATCAGAAATTGGAAGGTGACCGGTGGCCAGTAGGACATTAAATTTAGATCCTAAAAATCCCATATTCACACTCTTAACATTAGCGATTCTTTTAAGTATATCTGTATGCCCAAGATCATGTAGGCCGGAGTTTTGAATAGAGGTCTTAGATAATGGTCCAGTGACAAGCGCAGACACCTTCTTTTTAAAACAGGCCACAGCCGATTGCTCTACCCAAAAGGCAGGAGGCAGTGAAGAACTAATATCTACCAGGCTGGAAGTCTCGTTTGCCAAAGCCTGCTCTAGGGTACTTACGGTCACCCTAGAGAACTTTTGGTCTAGGAGTTTTAAGTATCTAGAGGTGGTGCCTTGGTGTCTCCAGATAATAAATTGGACACTTTTTTTGGGCCCGATATTATTGAGTGCCTTAGTAGCAACTTCAAGGCCAATCCCATCTAGATCACCAGTTGTAAGTATAATCTTGATTTTACTCATTAATTCTTACAAAGGCCTCGTCTTTTTTATTCTGAAGCCAAATTTTTAGTTGTCTCTTAAAGCTGTATTCTAGGACTTTAGATTTTAGGCGCTCTTTTTCTTTTTCAAACTTAGGATCAGGAGTTAATTTTTTTCCTATTAACTTTACAATATGGTAGCCCAGTTTAGTTTTCACGATTCCGGTGGTCTGTCCAACTTTCAAATCTGAAATGCTTTGCTCAATTTCAGGCAAGAATTCGCCAGATTTGAAAGTTCCTAAAGCTCCTCCCGAAGAAAAATTAGGATCTTCACTGTACTGCTCTGCTAGGACTTCAAAAGCTTCACCAGCCTTCAGTTTTACAAGGACTTCTTCTGCTCTTTTAAGAGCGGCCTCTTCGTCCCCTCTTTTTTTGGGGTTTAATAAGATATGAGCGGCAGTAAATTCATTTATTGAAGGATGGCTATTCGGATTGTTTTTCAAGTACTCGTTGAATGCATCATCATCCGATATTCTTAATTTTGATATAATCTCAGTATCCATCAAAGATTGCTTTTCAATTTTTTCTTTCAGAAACAACTTATACTCATTAGATTGTATGCCTTGCCCTTTGAGGATATTTTCAAGCTCAACTTCCGAGACATTGTTTTTTTTTGCCATATCTTTGAACTCAGACTCAACTCTTTCATTTGAGATCGAAAGGTTTAGCCGCTTAATTTCTGATTCGATAATTTTTTCGTTTATCAAATAATCTATTTGAGACTGTTTGTTGTGCTTAAGAGTTTCTACAGGTTTGTCAAAAAGCAAAGACTCGTCAACCAGTCCCGGCTTCTCAATGCGCTTTTCAAGTAATTTTAAATCCGAATCTAAAATAACTTCCGAATTTACAATCGCCAAAGTTTTTTCTATTAATTCAGCATTTGCAGGCGTAGCAAGCATTAATGCAAATAAAAGGCTAGTCATTTAATCCCCTTGTATCAACGGAAATTGTGTTCATTAATTCGTAGTCCCTTAATACTCTACTACTTCTTATCTGTGCATCAAGCCAAGCGATATACTCTGCCTGCTCGCGTTGAGCACGAAGGGCATATATTATCTGCTGCCTAACTTCTGGCAAATCAGCGGTTGAGGCTGGGGCTTTCTTTTGGATGCGTACTAAATGTATTCCAAAAGGACTTTTAATTGTTTTTATTCCACTTGAATTTGAAAACAATGGATCGAAGTAATCAACAGTTCCCTTTTCAATCCAACCAACGTTTCCACCATTTTTTGCTTCCGGAGTGATTGAGTATTTTTTTGCTGTCTCAGCAAAATCCTTAGTCTTTAAATCAACCATAATGGCATCAGCCTTAGCTTCATTATCTACAACGATCTGCTGAATATAAATTCGCTCTTTACGCTTATAATGTTCTTTTTCCGCCTCATAATAGCGCCTTATTTCTTCCTCAGTCGGTGCCTTGATTTTCTCGTTTAATTTTCTGAACACCTCGCGCTGTATAAGGACATTTCTTAAGTCCTCTCTCCAATCGGCGAAAGACAGGTTCTCTTTTGCAAGCGACCGCCTGAATGATAGGTCATCAGGGTAATTCATTCTTAATTTGTTAACTTCCTTGTCGAGGTCATTTTCGGAAATTACAATTTCATTTGTCTTTGCCCAATCAAGGGTGAGGCTAGTAATCAGGAAATTTTGCAGTATTTCTTCTTTGATTCGTTGTAAATTGTTGGGATCTTTCGCGGCTAGCGCGTCGAAATTTCTTAGTTTTCTTGCTAGCTGATTTGAAAACTCTTTAACTGTAAGGACGTGGTCATTCACCTTTTCAACTGGCTTTTTCGACAACCTTTGAAATGTTGAAGGACAACCGGTCAGTAGCATCACTAAAATGAAAAGCCCTGATACAACAGGGCTCTTAGTTAGATTCATTTTGATTTGTTCCTTATTATTTTATGGCGCTTAAGTTCTCTTTTATACTATAGGACTTTTTTGTTTTTTCGAAATATTCATTAAACAGCTGTTTTCGTTTATCATCAAAGACTGCTGCTCGAATTTGTCGTTTATTAGCATTTTCAAATGTTCTCCGGCCAGTCAGCTTGATTATATGGAAGCCAAATTGAGTTTCAACAAGCCCCTTAACTTCCCCTACTTTCATCGAGTGAACAGCATCATAATAATTTGGAACAAGTGTGATTCGGGATTGCCATCCGATATCACCACCCAATTGTTTGGAGAGGGCGTCATCAGAATAAAGTTTAACCATCTCTTCGAATGGTCGTTTGCTTTTTTTGACCTCTTCAAAGATTTCAATGGCCCTTTTTTTAGCTTCTTCAATTTGTGCCTGAGTAGCACCTTGTTTGTGCTCAATGAGGATATGACTGGTTCTGAGTTCAGGATTTATTTTATACCAATTTTCCATTTCTTTATCAGAAATTTGAATCTTTTGTATCTTGGAGCCCAGATCTTTTTCAAGCAAAGCCCTGTATAATACCTGGTTGTACTGATCTTGTACTATTGGATCTTTTTCAAGATTTCTTTTTCTTGCCTCTTGAACCCCAACCTCATATCGAATCATATCTTCTAGAAGCAATCTCTTCGTAGGCGGATTGATCGTTTGCGACTTAATTTCGTTGAACTTTTTATTCAAATCTTCAAGTGTTATTATTTTTGATCCTACTTGAGCAACCACTTCTGTGGTTTTTTGTGCAAAGGATTGAATCGAGATAAGCATCAAGAGGCAGATGGCAAGTTTCATACTTTAAAAGTCCCTTTAAAAAGTTGAATTCAATATGTACTAAACGCTAGCACTAAGCATTATTTTGGGCAACGAATTTAAGAGCCTGCCGTCTAGCATGATGCAATAGATTCTCTAGCTCTATGGCAAGGTCTGGGTCTCTGGGATCAACTTCCTTGGTGACTGCACTTAAAGGATTGGTCCAAAAAATCACAATTTTTGCGAATGGCTTTGGCAGATATGTCTTATTCCAAGATTTAGGAAAGTGGATCGCCCGATCACAATAAACTCCACAAGCATAAATTGGACTATGGATTATCCGTGATAACTCAAAGACTCCAGGCTTTACCTTATGAAGGGGGCCCTTGGGCCCATCCACAGCGAAGCTGCAGTTTCCGCCATCCTTGAGTAATCGGATTAAACCCTTAAGCGCTTGAACACCACCACGAGTAGAAGATCCTCGACTTGTCCTTGCGCCTAGCCACCTAAGGACATTGGCCATTATTTCACCATCTTTTGACTGGGAGGCGATGGTGGCAATTTTATATCGCTTCACTGTATTTATTAGGGCAAGCTCGTCACCATGCCAATGAGCCAGGATGACTGGCTCATTCATTGACATCGATTTTTTTAATGATTCAGGCTCAATAAATTGAACCCTCCATGTAAGCGATAGAATCCTATAAAATACGAAAACTAAAACTGAAAGAAGATACCTTCTAATGCCGATCAATTGTGAAGTGCCTTTTTAAATTCCTCAGTTAACTTAGGAATAATTTCGAATGCATCGCCAACAATTCCATAGGTCGCCTTTTGAAATATAGGTGCATTTGCATCACTGTTAATAGCGACGATAACTTTAGATCCGCTCATGCCAGCCAAATGTTGTATTGCTCCAGAAATACCAACAGCAATATAAAGGGAAGGTGCAACAGTTTTGCCAGTTTGACCAACCTGCATACCATGACCCACCCAGCCAGAGTCTACAACAGCTCGAGAGGCACCCACAGTTGCACCGAGGACATCAGCTAAGTCATTCAACATTTGAAAACCAGATGCTTCCTTTAGGCCACGTCCTCCAGAGACGATGATATTTGCTTCAGTCAGATCAAGCTTTTCGCTTGTGCCTTTAACAATTTCCTTGATCATAGTTCTCAGATCGCTGGCCACTAAAGAGTGCTCCACAACTTTTGAACTCTTGGCACCATCAATAGATTCAATTGGAAGTTGATTTGCGCGCATCAATACAATTTTAATTGGACTATTTTCAAAATTAACCGTTGCAATAGCTTTACCAGAGTACATCGGCTTAGTTGCGGTAACATTGTCGCCAGAGATATTCAAACTGACACAGTCACTTGCTATGCCTGTATTTAATCGTGCCGCGATTTTTGGAAATAAATCTTTTCCAACCGAAGAGGCCGATGCAAGAATAATTGCGGGCTGAATTTTACCAATAATTGAAATTAGATTAGTTGCATAGAGTTCAGGATTATAACTGTCTAAGGCACCATCTTTAAGAATATGAACTTCAGAAGCTCCATTTTGATTCAAGGCTGAAACAATATCATCACCATGTGTTCCAAACACAACGGCGGCAACTTCATTCCCTGAGTTAAAACCCGCATGCAAAAGTTCAATTGAGCTGCGTTTAAGTTTCCCATTTGTATGTTCAGCAAAAACCAATATTTTTCCCATTGCCATTACTCCTTAGAGAACTTTTGCTTCATCACGAAGCATTTTTACTAATTCGGATACTTGTGCCACAGAATCGCCAGTAATCATTTTCACTGCAGGTTTCTCTGCTGGAAGAGTCATTCCAGTGTATGAAACTTTCTGGTCAGCAGCTGGCAAGTTCAGTGTTGAGTATTCGATCTCTTTAATAGTTTTCTTTTTAGCCTTCATGATCCCAGGAAGACTTGCATAGCGAGGTAAATTAAGTCCTTTGTTTGCAGCAACCACTGCGGGCGCCATCATTTGTACAACTTCCTTAGACCCACCCTCAGTATCTCGCTCTACTACTATATTTTCAGCAGCTAAGTGGAACTTTGAGACAACAGTTGTGTGAGGAATATTTAGAAATTCAGCCATCATTTGAGGAACGGATGCCGCATTATCGTCAATGGCAAGTTTGCCCGAAAATATAACCTGCGCCCCACCCTCGGTCCGAATAACTTCAGCAAGTGCTTTGGCAGTTGCAAAACTATCTAAACCATCGGCATTGATTACAATGGCCTCATCAGCACCCATTGCTAGGGCTGTGCGAAGTGAATCGTTAGCGCGAGATTTTGGTCCCACTGTTAATACCCAAACTTGCGATCCTGGTTGGGACTCACGCAGCTTAAGCGCTTCTTCGATCGCATATTCATCATACGGATTTATCACCCATTTAATGCCAGCTGAATCGATACCCTTGAGGTCGGGTGTGATTTTTATCTTTGTTTCGGTGTCAGGCACCTGCTTAATACATACAAAAATCTTCATGATTTACCCCGCTTTGAGAAGCTCTTGTTCTATCGTAAGTCCCGATAATGAAAAACTAAAATCATTTTTTAACGTATTGCAAAACAGGCTCGGCGTCATGGACATCTGTGTGTCTTAGAGGTTAAGAATATTAGGTATTGAATTTTAATTCATAAATATGAACAGCTATTTCCAATAGCAACTTTAAACAAGGGGTTTTAGGCTATGTCTATATTTCTCGGGTCAACCGTCGGGAAAAAGTTCTTGATGGGAATTACTGGTCTAATTTGGGCAGGTTTCGTCCTTGCTCATATGGCTGGTAATCTTTTAATTTTCTTTAGTAATGATGCCTATAATTCTTATGGGCATGCACTCACAAGTGGAAACATTATCTATATTGCTGAAACAGTGCTTATTTTGGCTCTGTTAATTCATGTAGGGACTGCGGTACTGCTAACCAGAGCCAATCGGCAAGCTAAGGGATCTGCTTATGTTGTGGTCTCTCAAGGTAAAAAGAAAGCGACTCTTGCGTCAAGAACGATGGCAGTTCAAGGCTCAATGGTTTTGGCCTTTATAATCCTCCACATTATTACCTTTAAATACGGCACGTACTACGAAACCAACGTTCATGGCATAGTTATGCGTGATCTTGCAAAACTGATTTCGGAAGTATTTAGCGAACCAGGATATGTTGCTTGGTATGTAGTATGCCTAGTCTTACTTGGATTTCATTTGTCACATGGGGTTGGTTCGACATTTCAATCCCTGGGGTTGATGGAAGGTACATATCGCAATTTATGGAAAAAACTGAGCTGCGTGTATGCAATCATAGTCGCTCTCGGTTTTATTTCTCAACCCCTATATATTTTTCTTTCTGCACACTAAGGAGATTTAAAGATGGCTAATAAACTTGATAATAAAATTCCTAGTGGCCCAATTGAGACCAAGTGGACCAATGCAAAGTTCAATAACAAACTAGTAAATCCTGCAAATAAAAGAAAACATTCAGTTATAGTCGTCGGCGCTGGTCTTGCTGGAGCCTCTGCGGCAGCCTCATTGGGTGAATTGGGCTATAAGGTTAAAGTTTTTTGTGTTCATGAATCTCCACGTCGCGCTCACTCAGTTGCGGCTCAGGGTGGAATTAATGCTGCAAAAAATTACCAAAATGATGGTGACTCAACCTATCGCCTTTTTTATGACACAATTAAAGGCGGAGACTTCCGTGCGCGCGAAGCCAACGTTTTTCGACTGGCAGAGGTGTCAGCAAAAATTATCGATCAAATGGTAGCGCAAGGTGTGCCGTTTGCGCGTGAATATGGTGGAACACTGTCTAATAGATCTTTTGGCGGCGCCCAGGTATCTCGCACATTTTATGCTCGTGGACAGACCGGACAGCAATTACTACTAGGTGCTTATTCAGAGATGATGAGACAAGTTGATGCAGGAAATATAGAACTTCGGTATCGACGAGAAATGCTGGATCTAGTGGTCATCGATGGAAAAGCAAGAGGCATCATAGTTAGAAACCTTTTGACTGGTGAGATTGAGTCTCATGAAGCAGATGCTGTCGTACTTGCAAGCGGTGGCTATTCGAACGTATTTTTTCTTTCTACAAACGCAATGAACTGTGCAGTAACAGCAGCGTGGAAAGCTCATAAGCGCGGCGCTTATTTTGCAAATCCGTGCTACACACAAATTCATCCAACCTGTATCCCGGTGCATGGGGAAAATCAGTCAAAACTGACTTTGATGTCAGAGTCACTTCGAAATGACGGTCGAATTTGGGTGCCAAAATTAGTCGGAGATAAGCGCCATCCAAATGATGTACCTGAAAGCGAACGAGATTATTTCTTAGAGCGAATCTATCCATCATTTGGAAACTTAGCTCCTCGAGATGTAGCTTCTAGGCAGGCGAAATACTGTTGTGATGAGGGGCGAGGAGTTAGTGAAACGGGCAAGGCTGTCTATCTTGATTTTGCAGACTCAATCAAACGCTTGGGACAGGATAAGATTTCTGAAAGGTATGGAAACCTTTTTGAGATGTATGATAAAATTACCGGTCAGAATCCATACCAGCAACCCATGATGATTTATCCCGCTCCACATTATACAATGGGTGGTTTGTGGGTGGATTATAACTTGGAATCTACTGTTCCGGGTCTATTTGTTGCCGGAGAAGCTAACTTTTCAGACCATGGTGCCAACCGCTTAGGCGCATCTGCTTTGATGCAAGGTTTGGCAGATGGCTATTTTGTTCTTCCTTATACTTTAGGCAACTACCTGGGTGGTGCTAAGCTTGATAAAATATCTTCAACACATGATGGATTTAAAGCTGCAGTAGATAATGTTATGAAAGATATCTCGAAACTAATGAATATTAAGGGCAATCGAACTGCCGATAGTTTCCACAAAGAGCTTGGCCACGTTATGTGGGAATATTGTGGAATGGCAAGAAGTGAAGTCGGGCTAAAAAAAGCACTTCAAGAGATCCCAAAAATTAAAGAAGAGTTTTGGAATAATTTGCGAATTCCCGGAGACGTAAATTATATCAATGCTGAGCTTGAAAAAGCTGGGCGCGTTGCTGACTTTATTGAGCTTGGCGAGTTGATGTGCCGTGATGCTCTTGAGCGCAAAGAATCTTGTGGTGGACATTTCCGTGAGGAGTACCAAGTTGATGGCGAGGCTCAGCGTGATGACACAAATTTCTGTCATGTTGCTGCTTGGGAACACACTGGAGACAACAAACCAGAGGTTCGACACAAAGAAGAGCTGACTTTCGATAACGTACATCTAGCAACTCGAAGCTACAAATAGGAGGCATATAATGTCTGGAAAACATATAAATCTAACTTTGAAAGTTTGGAGACAAAAGGGTCCTAAAGATCACGGCTCCCTTGTAGAATACCAAGCTAAGAATGTTTCTGAAGATGCTTCTTTTTTGGAAATGGTCGATTCAGTCAATGAAGAACTGATCTCTAAGGGTGATGAGCCTATAGCTTTTGATCACGATTGCCGTGAGGGTATTTGTGGCAGCTGTGGATTTGTAATCGATGGTGAGGCACATGGCCCGTTAAAATCAACGACTGTCTGTCAGTTGCATATGAGAAATTTCAGTGATGGTGCAACCTTAACGATTGAACCATTTAGGGCAAAATCTTTTCCTGTAATTAAAGATTTGATGGTTGATCGATCTGCATTTGATAGGATTATTTCAGCTGGCGGATTTATTTCAGTAAACAATGGCAATGCAGTTGATGCAAACGCTGTTTTAATCCCAAAAACTGATGCTGATGAGGCAATGTCATCTGCAACATGCATTGGCTGTGGAGCTTGTGTGGCGGCTTGTAAAAATGCCTCAGCCGCACTTTTTACTTCAGCAAAGATTTCACACATGGCCCTGTTGCCTCAAGGGCAAGTTGAAAGAAAAGAGCGAGCCCTAAATATGGTTGCTGCTATGGACGCGCAGGGATTTGGATCTTGCACGACGACGGGCGCCTGCGAGGCTGCTTGTCCGAAGGAAATCCAATTAACAAATATATCACGTATGAATCGTGAATATTTTGCTGCTACAGCAACTAAGCGGCCTAAACATAAAGATGGCGGCGCTGGATAAATTTAATTTTTCAAAAAGTCCCATCGATTTTAATACTGCTCGATGGGACTTTTTTTAAAACTATTTTTTCTATGATGAGTAAAGTAAATATTGTCAGACAGCCTTTACCCATATGACTCTTTAAAATCAAAAACTCAATATTCACATTTTTTATCTTAATTACTTAATATTTTTGTAGTGGCAAATATAAGACATCTTTCATAAGCGAATTTGATTGTTCATATAAAATAATTTTAGTGTAAACACCCAGCTTAAATCTTCTATCTGGATTCCTTCGACGAACGTCGCGTTTTCGCAATACCTTCTACTAGATCTATCTCTGTTCCAGAGTGAAACTCAAATAGGATTTAGAACTTATTCCTCTGATTGGTACTATTTTAGAATGGTCAATGTGAGTTAGACACAGTTTTTAAAAAACATAGTGGCGAATCACCAATCAAAGGAGATGTTGGTATGAGAGGACTTATGGATAGAGCCTCCAGGCTTCTGGCGCTTTTATTAATATTAATGAGTTTTGAAGTTTTTGGAATGCAACAGGAGGCAGTCCCGGGTGAATATATTGTAAAGCTCAAGGAAAGTTTTCAGTTCACATCAGAAGTAAATTTGGGCAAAAAACTTAGAAGTTATATTAAGTCAGTAATTCCCAGCAGAAACATCGCAGTCATTAAGAGGCCAATCTTTGAGAAGCCCGAAAGCGTTATTAGTGAATTAACCAAAAATGAAGATGTAGAGATTGTGGAACCAAACTTCATATATCGAATCAGCAAAAAGCCAAACGATCCTGATTTAGATAAACTTTGGGGCCTTCAAAATTTTGGACAATTAGATTCAGCTAAAAAGCCCGGTATACCTGGTATTGATATTGGTGCAGTTCAAGCTTGGGACATCGAGACCGGATCTAGAGATGTCATTGTTGCGGTCATAGACACAGGTATTAATTATGATCATCCAGATTTAAAAAATAATATTTGGATCAATCAAACTGAACTCAATGGAAAATCCGGAATTGATGACGATAATAATGGGATCGTAGATGATATCTATGGTGCAAGCTTCGCAATTCCAAACGCTCCCAGTGGCGAAAATATGGATGACCACGGTCACGGATCTCACTGCTCTGGTACAATTGGCGGAAGTGGTGATGATGGGAAGGGAATAGCGGGCGTAAATTGGAATGTTCGCCTGATGGGGGTAAAATTTCTTAGTGCTGATGGGTCCGGCTCGCTCGAGGGTGCTTTGAAAGCAATAGATTATGCTACACAGATGGGCGCGCGTGTACTGTCAAATTCTTGGGGTGGCGGCGGATACTCAGAAACATTAAAACAGGCGATTCAGCGATCCAACGAAGCTGGTGCGATTTTTATTGCTGCTTCAGGAAATGAGTCAAACAACAACGATACGACACCTTCCTATCCAGCAAGTTATGATGTGCCAAATGTAATTTCAGTAGGGGCCATAAATAATCGAGGAGCTTTGGCTAGTTTTTCAAACTTCGGCAAGAAGACAGTCCATGTGGCAGCCCCTGGAGTAAATATATATTCGTCAGTGGATGGAGATGGTTATGAATCTATGTCAGGAACCTCAATGGCTGCACCCCACGTTTCAGGAGTAGCAGCTTTGCTTTTCGCGCATGAACCGCAACTTACCAACACTCAATTAAAAGAGAGAATTATATCAACTTCCCGCCCTATACCGGGGACCAGAGGAAAGATAATCGCCGGATTAGTGAATGCTCATAGTGCACTCAGAAATGCAATACCAGAGCCAGATGAAAATGATCCTCAAAATTGGAAATCCGTCGATATTTCGGTATCTTCACCTCATCCCTATAAATCAGGATCTAATGAAGTCTATGAGGTTAAAGTTCCTGGAGCTCAGAAAATCTCAATTTATTTTTCAAAATTTGATACCGAAACTAATTTTGACAAAGTTGAATTTTTTAATGCTAGCGGGCAAAGTCAGGGTGAACTCAGCGGGAGAAATGATAACTCATATAGCCCTGAAATAGATGGAGAATACGTGAAAATGGTTTTTACTTCTGATTCAAGTGTTAATCGCAATGGTTGGGACGCTGTAAAAGCCTTTTGGAAATAGATGAGCCAATCCATCAGTTTTAAATTTATTCACGTTGAGGTCCCTGAAAGAGGCCTCAATGAATTTAAAATGGGTATTCTTAACCGTACTACAATCTTTATAAATTAGCCTTTTTTGTATTTTCCCCAATAGCAATGCCTTAGAATTAAATGAATGGTAGCCTGCACATATTAAGCGAGAAATATGGAGGCATTTCGTGTATCCAGAAATAATTCGTGAAACGCAGAAGAAAATCCAAGGTAAAACTTTAAACTCTACTGAGATCAAGCCGTCTTACGAGCAAAAAGAAGAACAAATAGTTTTCAGAAAAAACTATGCACAGGAAGTGAGTATCGTTCTTGGGTTCCTGCTGATTACTTTTGGATTGGTAGAATTAGCAACTTCTGATCTAGCCAATGCCCAGCTCAATTACATAATGAAGCTAATACACCTTTTATCAGGTATATTAGCTTTAACATTTGGATTTATCGGAAAAAAAGCAGCCAAAATTTATTCAAGTATCGTCGGTTTAGGTTATCTTCTGCTTGGATCTTTCGGATTTATAAAGGGAATAAATAGCCACGCCCTATTTGCTGAAATTTCGAAAACGGGAAGTTTTAAGGAAGATAATTTTTGGTGGAGACTTTTCCCTGAATTTATTGAACTTGGTACCTCAGATCACTTATTTCATATTGCTACTGGTGCAATATTCTTAATTGGGTTTGGAATGGTAGTAAATATACGTAGCCAAAAAATGTAACAGTTTGGCCTAAATATTTTTTAGATACTCTCCAGAAATTTTTCAATTTTTAAGTTTATGTAATCAGGAAAATCCAGCTGAGTGCAGTGAGATCCATAAGGAACAATTAGAAACTCAGAATGTTTTATCTTATCTTTGAGGTGGGTTTGAAATCTGACTGGAGTCACTAAGTCTTGCTCACCAGCAATTATAAAAACGGGAGCCTTGATTTTTTCTAAGACATTTTCGCCGTCATATTTCATAAGGGCTTCGAAAAGTCGCAGAAAGACTTCAAGGTTCATTCTGGCAACTCCGCGTGCGTAGACCTCAATATCCTTAAAATGAGTAACCTTAAGATTAAATCCACCAGCTAAAGCTGTCAGGTACATCGTCATTGGGTTATCAATAGCCATTTTCCACAGAGTATTCCACATATCAGGCTGTGTTTCGTATTTTGATTTTATAAAATAAAAAAATGGCTCAATGACATCGAGTCCAAACATGCCTTTTATTGGATTTTTTGCGAAGCCATTAATAAAAATCATGGAATGAATGAGTTGAGGTTTTGCTGCCGATAAGTGAATCAACAAAGGAGCCCCAAAACTGTGGCCTGCAAAGTGAGCTTTTTTGATTTTTAAATGACCGAGCAGGCCAATTATATCCTTGGTTAAGGCATCCATTGTAAGATTCTTCATATCAGCAACGGGCGTGCTTTTCTGGTGACCACGGAGATCAAAAGTTACGACTTGGTAAAACTTGGAGAAATATTCTATTTGATAGTGCCAGTGATTGATTGGACAAGCTATGCCGTATATCAACACAAGGGGCGTACCTTTCCCCCTTACTTCATAGTAAATTGGCGTGCCATCAAAACTCTCAAATTTGCCGGTTACTTTTGGTATTGTCTCCATAATGTATTTTATATATTCACCCGAGACTCAAAGATATGAGATTTTAATCAAGGTCGAGCCAAAAGAGATCAAGTCGCCCTCTTGAAGAATTTTCTTAGAAATTGAATTTTTGTTTATATAAACATGTCCTGGGGCCTTATTTATAAATTCAGCAGCGCCTTCTTGTGGGTGAAGTTCAAAGGTCTCCCTGGGCGCATCTTTGTCTAATATTTCGATATCCAATGAGTCAGATCCTATTTTTCTAGGTCCATACCCCAAAACAAGTTCACTCTCAGCTTGTATTCCTTCAATAAAAATTAGTTTAATGGTCGGATTGAAGCTTGAAATTTTCTCTGATACTGTTTGATCATTAAGCTTCGCGTTAATTAGGGAGTCTCGCAGAGCGCCACACCATCCCTCAACCCTTACCGCTGCTTGACTTGAATCCGCCCCTTCAACCTGGACAACCCTAAACTGAGTTCTTCCAATGCTAAATATAACTCCTTGTAAAAAGGCGATTTTCTTCACACGGAGTCCATTAATATAGAGTCCATTTGCAGAATCTAGATCAATGAGTAGCAGTTGTCCTCTGGCGTCGGATTTGACTTGTGCATGGGTTCCCGAAATTTTGGGATCCCGTATAATGATGTCAGCTTTCGATCGTCCCAACGTCAAGTTAGGCGCCACGCGAAGTCTGACCCCAGCATCAGGCCCCTCAACAAATTCAATAAAAGTAATCATTATTAAATAATAAGACTGGATTCCTTCGGATTCAATTGCCTAATACTTGTGCTTAGGCTTTAGCCGTGTTACATCCTTTAGACATTTTAAAAGTCATCCTTGTTCCCACCCGTATTGTGGGGGCTATAAACCGAAAGGATAATACATGAAAAAGCAATCATATGAAGTTGTTGTTCTTATGCATCCAGATGCAACTGTTGAGGATCAAAAGGATCTTTTCAGAAAGAACAAAGCCACAATCGAAAACTTTAAAGGTTCAGTGAACTCACTTGAAACTTGGGGTAAACGAAATTTGGCAACACCAATTGGAAAGCTTAAAAAAGCTTTCTACTTCCACTCTACATTTGAGGCAGACACTCAAGTTGTTACAGAGATCGAAAGAACTATGCGCATCAATGATAAAGTATTGCGTTTTATGCATACTCGTCTAGATGAACGTGTTTCTTTGGGTAAATTCTTAGAAAACTTCAAAAAAGGTCTTTCTGAGTCGGCTGCTCGTGAAAAAGAACGTGAAGCAAAAATGCAAGCTCGTAAAGCTGCCTTTGCAGCGGCAAAAGCTGATCGCGCTGACAGAGGCGAATAGTTATTAAGGGCGCAAAATCATGAAGAAGTCAGCGAGCATACAGAAATATATCACAATATCTTCATTATCGATTTTATTGTCGATATTTACTGTGATTTTGGGTGCTCCACTTCTTCGTGTTCTTCGACAAACTTATGGACCCTTGGTTTTTTGGTGTACGGGTTCATTTGTTATAGGGGCTGCGTGGCTCCTCAACGCTCAACCCTTAGCAATTTTTTTAGGTGCCGTTTGGATGACTTTAGGCGCTTATAGTGAATTCGAAGTTAAGGGACTTGGGTGGTGGAAATCCGGTGTTTTAAGTGTTTTCTTTGGAGCTTGTTTTACAGGTTTCACTATAAATGAAGCATTTAGAGCCAATGGGATTAATACGTACGCTGAAATCAGAAAGCTGATTGTAGATTTTTTAAGTCCGATTCAACAGTTGAATCCCACTTTAAAACTGGATGCAGACATTTTGATTCAGCAATCCCCCTCTGCTATTGCTTGTATGTTAATTTTAGCAATAGGTTTGGGGCTTATATTTGAGAGAAGAGTTTTTTCATGGCTCAAATTGCCCCATGATAAAATTGCCTCTCAGCTCAAGTTGTTAGAATATCGCCTTCCTGAATATTTTATTTGGGTAGCGATGACAGCCTTCCTTCTAACAATGGTGAGTTTTGGCGGTAAGGCCATTGCTATTCTTTCTGTAAATATTGTGAACGTTGCAGTCGTTCTCTATTTTTTCCAGGGATTAGCGGTGTTGGAAGTGTTTCTTGATTCGATGAAGGCAGGTGCTTTCACTCGTTTTTTGGCACACATAATATTAATCGGCCAATTATTTCTTGTAGTAAGTATTGTTGGTTTGATTGATTACTGGGTAGATTTCAGAGTTCGTATTCAAAGAATGAAGACTCTCGGAACTAATCGGTAATCTTGAAAAACTCTGACTGAGTTCAGAGTAGAAATGGAGATCACATGAAAGTTATTCTTCAAAAAGATGTTAAAGATGTAGGTCGTGTTGGCGAATTAGTAAATGTATCTGAAGGCTTTGCAAGGAACTTTTTGTTTCCACGTCGTCTGGCTTCAGAAGCAACTGAAAAACGCGTTAAAGAGTATGAACATTTGAAGCGCGTAGCTGATACTAAAATCAAAAAAGCTTTAGCTGAGCGACAAGCACTTCTTGCTAAAGTTAACAACGTTACTGTTGCTTTCAAATTGCAAGCTGGTGAAACAGATAAACTTTTTGGAACCGTAACAACTACTGATATCTCTAAAGAGCTTCAAAAAATGGGCTTTGCAGTAGACCGTCGTGATATTCATTTAGCAGAACCAATTAAAATATTGGGTCAGCATAAAGCTGTTATTCATTACGGTGAAGGTTTGGAAGCTAAAATCCAAATTTCAGTTGATCGCGCCTAATTAGGTTTGCTTAAAAAAATTAGTAGAATAATTTATAAGGTTCTTGGATTTCCAAGAACCTTATTTTTTGCCCGCAATTTCAAGAAAAACTATATTTAGATATTCAGACATGACCTCTCGCAATTCTTCCAAAGTCAGATTGTCCGGGCTAAATTGATTATTTAGAATGAGTTTATAGAGCTCAACACGGAGGTCTTTTTCGGGCAAGCCTGTTTCTGCGATAACTGAATCTAACAACCCTTTTTTCATAAGCGACCTGCCTCCATGGGATTTAAAAAAGGTTGATCCATCACCCTTTTTTAAATCAGACACAATCACTCAATCAAGAGGTTAACTTGATTTCAATTTGTTTTACCTAAATTAGGCCAAGGTCTTGCATCCAGTCGGTCCTATGAGGACTATTTCGGAGAACCTGGCGCAAAGTTCTTTGGTCGACCGTTTATCATTGGTGGTGCTTGCGGCGGCGGCATATGATTTATCGGGCCACTGTCAGCATCTGGATTTTTAAACCTATTGTATTTTGCATCAAATCTGAGCTTCACAGTACCAGTAGCCCCATTCCGCTGTTTTCCAACAATGACTTCTGCGTGCCCCTGTTTATCCGGATCTTCTTTGTCATAATAGTCATCGCGATAAAGCATCATAATAACGTCAGCATCTTGCTCTATTGAGCCAGACTCCCTAAGGTCAGACAACATAGGTCTGCGATCCGAACGCCCTTCCACGCCACGATTAAGCTGTGCCAGCGCGACGACAGGTATTTGCAATTCCTTAGCAATAGACTTGAGGCTCTTCGATATCTCAGCGACCTCTTGCTCTCTTGACGAAAACTTCTGCTTCATACTCATCAGCTGCAAGTAATCGATAATTATACAATCTAATCCGTGTTCAGCCTTTAGGCGACGGGCTCGCGATCGAATTTCAAAAGGTGACATTCCAGAAGTATCATCAATGAAAATTGAAGCTTCACTCAATGAACTGGCCGCATTTATTAACTTTGGCCATGCAGAGTCTTGAATCTTACCATTTCTAATATCACCCATGCTTACCTTTGATTCAGCAGACAACATCCTCATCATCATAGACTCCTTGCCCATTTCAAGAGAGAAGTAGGCAATAGTTTTCTTTTCTCTGAGAGCAATATGTTGTGCAACATTGAGTGAGAATGCAGTCTTTCCCATGGATGGACGGGCCGCGATGATTGTCATCTCGCCGGGATGAAGACCAGCAGTCATTTTATCTAGCTCGGTAAAACCTGTTCCAAGGCCGGTTACATCAGATTTTCGACGATAAAGTTCTTCAATTTTTAAGATCGAGGCCTTTACGATCTCCATCGAACCTATTAGGCCGGTCTGAGTTTTATTTTCACCTAGCTTGAAGATTTCACTCTCAGCCTGATCCATGAAGGTTTCAACATCAGTGAAATCCTGATCATAGGCTCTCTCGATGATTTTGCTATTGGTGAGTATCATTTTCCGTAGTAAAGCTTTTTCCCGGACGATCTTTGCATGAGAAACTATATTTGCTGAAGAGATAGTTTTATCCAGAAGGCTAATAAGATACTCTGGACCACCAACAACGTCCATTGAGCCTTCGGATTGCAGGACATTAGTGACTGTGATGATATCAATCGGCTGATTTTTGCTATGCAGCTCTTTGATTGCAGAATAAATTTTTTGATGGCTTGGTCGATAAAAATCTTCGGAGAAAAGTAGGTCTCCAATTTGATCCAAGGCTTCTCGATCAAGCATTAGGCCGCCGAGAATAGACTGTTCAGCATCGATATTCTGTGGCGGTATTCGCGCGCTCACTAGAGCCCCTCTCGTCTCACAAGATTGAAGAAAATTGCGAGACTAAACATGCCGTCGTTACTTGAAGGCTCGCTGCTGTATAGTGATTTTGATAAATAAATGTATTAAACTGACTTAGTTCAATTTTTTTACTCTAATTTTGTAATTATCAATTTTCTTTTTAAGTGTATTGCGATTGATACCCAACATTTGTGCAGTTTTAACTTGATTGCCGTTGTAGGCGCGCAAGGCAAGTTCAAGTAATGGCTTTTCAACTTGTTCAATAACAATATTATAAAGACCATTGAGATCCACTTGAGCTTCTTTTTGCTGAGCAAACAATACTTCTAGCTTACTCTTAACGAGTTTTTCAAGGCTCACCGATTGAAGGTTAGCGACAAAAAGATTATCAGAACTGTTCAGGTTCGGTGTCATGGAACTCCCAAAAATGTCGGCTTATATGTTTTGCGGGACTGTTTCGTTATAGTTGAATTATCTGGCTTATCTGCCAGTTTTCATCAAAGCTATAAATCGATATCTATACTCCGCGTGTTTCTGCTGACCAAATATACTTATGCAGCTGCAATTGCAACCGTGCAGATGATTTTTTTTGCAATATTTTTTCTGCCAACCAAAGTTCAGATACTTGGCCATATGATGGACTGTATAAAACCATAAATTTTTCGAACAAATTGTGTTGACGACAGAAGTTTTCACTCCACTCCAAGTCTGCCTCCGAACAAATGACAAACTTGAACTCTGTGCTCGAAGTTGCAAAATTAATATTGCTCATTAGGAATGAATTTGCAGCCCCACTATCGGGTGTTTTCACGTCAAGAATGGTCTTTACGCGAGGGTCAACATTTTCAATACTTTTTGAACCGCTGGTTTCAAGGGATACCTTGTAGTTTTGGTCGCAAAGCGTTGCCATAAACGGGATTACATTTTTTTGTAATAGAGGCTCCCCGCCGGTAATGCAAACAAACTGAGTTTTGTGTGATTCAATTGTCTTTAATATTAAATCCAGAGATTGAAATTCACCCTCATAATATGAATACTTTGTGTCGCAGTAGGTGCAACGCAAATTGCATGCTGTTGTGCGCACAAACACTGTAGGATATCCCACGTAGCTTGTCTCGCCTTGAATACTGTAAAAAATCTCGTTTATCTTAAGCATATAGTCTGCATTTCAAATGTATTTATGTATTTTGGCTGAAGGTCCTGCAGGGCTCGCCTTAAGTCAAGTAAGTGATTCATTGGAATGACTAACCGCTGGAAATTTCGTAAATTTTTTAAATGAATCAATTCCTTAAAAAGTTTAGTCAGGACGTTATAGCAATCGCTTTCTTGGGCCTAGGTCTCTTTCTCGCTTTCGCGCTTATTAGTTACAATGCGCAGGATCCTTCATTCAACTCGGTTGGGATGGGTTTAAAGGCGAAAAATTATTGCGGCATTGTGGGGAGCTTCTTAGCAGATATATTTTACCAGTCATTAGGTCTGTCGGCCTGGGTGCTGGTTGCTAGCATGGTTAGAATGGCTTATGTCAGCTTTAAGGGTGAATCCCTTTCAATTAAGGACACGAGATTCATAGGCGCCCTACTGTTGCTGGTTGACGTGGCAGCGCTCTTGTCTCTCTATTTGCCAACAACAAAAATAATGCAGGGTCAAATTTACCTGGGTGGATTGCTCGGCTTGGGCGTAGCCCAAGCAATGACAAAGGCTTTTGCTTTTACAGGGGTGCAAATAATACTCTGGTCTATTATGGCTGTACTCATCGTATTTTACTCCGAAAAAAATCTTCAGGAGCTTTTAGAGGTACCAGTCGACTTCCTAAACAGATTAAGCCAAAAAAAATATGCCGAAAAATTTGGGAAATTTTTCAAAAGCATGTTTGTGTCTGATCAAGCGTTAAAGCTTCCCTCCAAGATTTCGAATAAGCTAAAAATGCCAAAAATTCAAAAAATCACTCCCTTTAGTTTTTCGGACAAGCATTGCGATGCCAAAAAGGCAGGTGAACTTTCCAAAGATCTAGCAAAAAAATCTGAAAGCCTGATAAACAATTCCCTGAATGAAGGAATTGAAATACAGGAATCAGAGGGATTGGATGATGATTTTGTCTGCGAATCTAGCGACGAATCTGATGAGGGCGTTAAAACTGCTTCAAAACGCAGAGTGATTATGAAGGCTAGACCGCCTCGGAGAGTTGAAAACTGGGTTATGCCAAAACTTTCTTTATTAGAGGATCCACCGGCGTCGAGAATAAAGATAGATAAGTCAGAAATTCAAAGGAAAGCCGACTCACTCATCGAAAAGTTAAAAAACTTTTCGATTGAGGGAACTATTCAAGATGCCAAACCTGGTCCGCTAGTTACTTTGTACGAATTTAAGCCAAATGCTGATGTTAAGATTTCAAAAATATCAGAGCTGGAAGACGATTTGTCTCTAGCTCTATCTTCGGAGTCCGTTCGTGTTGTTGGACATATTCCCGGTACTGATGTTGTTGGCATCGAGACTGCTAATCTAAAGCGTGAAACAGTTTATTATAAGGATCTCATCGCGCAAGATTCATTTTGGAGTGATGATCTTGCCCTTCCAATGGCTGTCGGCAGAGCTGTTGATGGTGAGCCAAAAATTGTTGATTTGCGAAAAATGCCTCATTTACTCATCGCTGGAACCACAGGGTCTGGAAAATCAGTATTCGTGAGCTCAATCATTTCTGGAATGCTCTTTAGACATTCACCAAAAACCTTGAGGCTTGTTTTGATTGATCCCAAAATGGTGGATTTAGCACCCTTCGCAAGCGTTCCACACTTAGCTCTGCCTCATATTACCGAGCCGAAAAAGGCAGCTACAGCGCTAAAATGGGCCGTAAGAGAAATGGAAAAAAGATATAAATCACTTTCAAAATTTGCTGTCGGAAAAATTGAAATGTTTAATGAAAAAACTTCAGCGATGTCTAAGCAAGAGATTGATGAGCACGAAAAAATAAATCAAGAACTTGAGGAGGGAAAAGCCAGGCTGGATCAATATTATTTTCAGCCACTTCCCTATATAGTGATTGTTGTAGATGAATTGGCTGATTTGATGATTGTTGAAAAGCAAAATATTGAAGAGCCTATACAGAGATTGACTCAAAAAGCTCGTGCTTGTGGAATCCATCTTATTCTTGCAACTCAGTCACCCAGAAAAGATGTTGTGACTGGATTAATTAAAACTAATATTCCGGGAAGAGTGGCTCTAAAGGTTGCATCAAAGATGGACTCACGGATTATAATCGATGACTCGGGTGCAGAGCGTCTACTGCCCAATGGAGATATGCTATTCCAGGCTCCCGGAATTGGAAAACCTACAAGACATCATGGACCCTACATGAAGGACTCTGAAATCTCGAATATAGTGAAGCATTGGTCCAATCAAGCTGAACCAGATTATGATCCTTTAGCAATGAAAGCCCTTGAAGGCTTCACAGGCAGTGATGGCAGTGACTCTAGTGGTGCTGATGGAGACGGGTCTGAGGAGGAATTTGATGAACGATATGATGAGATTTTATCCTGGGCATCTGCACAAAAAGAAATTTCAGCATCATTAATTCAAAGAAAGTTTCGACTAGGCTATCCTCGAGCAGCGCGCATGATCGAGGTCTTTGAGAAAGAGGGAGTGGTCGGCCCAGCAAGTGGAAGCAAGCCGCGTCAAGTTCTAATTTCAAGCTACAGAGAGGCTTAGAAGCCTTGTAACAGAATCAAAATGATTGGCCTATTGACATTCAAATTACTTATGATCTGATGCCGAGTCATAAACCGTACAAGGAGGATTTATGGTCAAAGCTATGATTTCAGTTATTGGTCTTTTATTTGCAGCAAACGTTCAGGCGGCCCCTAGTGCACTAGATGCAGTGGTTGCAGCTCAAACCGCAGTAATTCAACAAACAAATTTTTCTGGTCTAGATTGGAAAGTTGGAGACAAGTCTACTTATGATTTAACAATGGCTATTATCATCAAAGGTACGATGACTATGTCAGTTGCATCTATTGGTGAAGAAGGCATTTGGATGAATGAAGATATCGATTTAGGTCATGAGATTAAGCAACAACTTCAGATCCTGCTTGATCCTACAACTGGAGCAACTAAAAAAATTGTTGTTGCTGGCAAAGAGCAAGCTGCTCCTAAGCAAGACATTGAAGTCATCGAAACAACAGAAGAACAAATTACAGTTCCCGCTGGAACTTTTGATAGCATGCATGTAACTGCACGTAACAGATCTTCAACAAAAAACAATGAAATCAATATTTGGATGAATCCACAAGTTGTGCCAGTCGGTGGAACTTTGAAGCAAGTCACTCCGACACCAATTGGAAAAATGACAACAGTTTTGAGATCATTCATTAAAAATTAAAAAATGAATTTGAAACTATCCAACAGAGTCGCGATTTACGCGACTCTGTTTTTTTTAATCCTATTTGTTTCCCCGAATTCAAATTCTGACTTGAAGCATCCTAAATCCGAGACTTATAAGGATATAATTGAAAAGGCATATAATCTTAGCCTTCAGATGGATCGCCAACAAGCTATTAACATCTTGATTTCAGCCCTTCAGAAAGAAAACAGACCTGCAGCTGTCGCTGAAATTCGCAAAGCTATAGTGGAAATATCTCATTTATTTTTTAGCGACAAAGCTCAACAGGCCTATGAGTCAGGACTCTCATTTAAAAAAACGGATTTGAATCAGTCAATCAATAAGCTGAGTGAGGCGCTTCGTATCGAGCCCGATAACAACTCAATCATTGAAGATTTATCCAGAACAATGCTCTTAAAAAATGATTGTGCCGGAGCTGCAGAGTTAGTGATAAAATACTCAAAATTATTCCCTTTCGATGAAGAGCTTAGGCTTATTCAAGCTCAGGCATACGTTTGTCAGTCGCAATGGCCGGAATATGACGAACTTACTGGAAAATTTGACTACAAGAAATCACCCTTGGCTAAATTCTGGGTGGTTCTGGAGTTAGAAAAAAATTTTAAGCAGAAAAATATAATAAAAGCTCAAGATTCGCTGACAAATTTGAGAAAAATTGATATAAAGTATCCGCCTATCTTTTATTGGTCTTGGAAATTAAGCCACAGCGCAAAGAGGCCTAACATAATTGATGGACAAAAATACTTGGTTAGCTGCAAAAATATTTCAGCCAATCAGGCAAGGCAGTATATGATAGACCCAATGCTTTGCCGTCATATTCAGGCAGTTGAAGCGGATCTCAAGGGGATTAATGGAAAATTCGAACAGAATAATTAAGTTCTTAGCTAAATCTATTTTCTTCAGTATTTTATTGCCGCTCTATTTGATTGGCTGTGGAGTTAAGGGAAAGCCACTTCCCCCACTTTTGCCTCCATTTTTAGGTGAAGGACCAATTACCGAGAGTCAGGAAAAAAAGTGATTGAAAAATTTCCTGTCAAAATAACAAAAATGTCTGGTGCGGGAAATACCTTCGCAATAATAGATGGAACGACTGATTCAGACTATCCCAATGACTGGATAGAAGCTGAAAAATTATATAAAATATCCAGACCAGATTTTGCCAAAAAAATATGTGACAGAGCTCTGGGAATATCCACTGACGGATTGCTTATTATAGAAAATGGAAGCCTGGGGTTTGATTTTAATTGGGATTTTTACAATTCAGATGGATCATTTGCGGAAATGTGTGGCAACGCAGCTCGATGTGCAGCTCGTTTTTGTGCGGAACAATATAAGCAAAAATTGAAGGCAATTAAATTTAAAACTGGAGCAGGGCTGATAAGTGCTGAAGTTCTTCAGAATAATCAAATAAGAGTTAAAATGCCAAAGTCTAAAATATTAGACGAAAATATCACTTTGAGTCTGAAATCTGGAAAAATAGAAAGTTTTTACTCCACTAACACTGGAGTTCCACACCTTGTTAAAAGAGTTCAAGACATAGCAGAGGCTAAAGGTCTAAGAGAAATGGCGCGAGAGTGCAGAGGGCATCCTAAAATTGGTCCTAGCGGTTCGAATGTAACCTTCTATTCAATCAACCAGTGCGGAATTGATGCTATATCTTTTGAGCGAGGTGTGGAAGATTATACATTAGCTTGCGGAACTGGAGCAGTTGCAGCGGCAATGGTATATCGACAGAATTCCATTGTAGCGAAAGATGAGGTTAGGGTAACAATGCCCGGCGGAGTCCTTGATATTCAATTTACCGGTTCCGATTTTATGCCATACATGTCTGGTGAAGCATTATTTATTGGTGATTTTCAGTATAATTTAGAGGTAATAAAATGAGAAATTTAAGAGGTACTTTTACTGCATTATTAACCCCTTTTAAAGATGGTAAAATAGATTTTCAATCTTTGGATCGCCTTGTCCGTCATCAAGTGGAAAATGGAATAGATGGATTTGTTATAAATGGCACAACAGCCGAAAGTCCAACGCTAACCGAAGCCGAGCGGATTGAAATATTCAAATTCACCAGAGAAATTGTCGGTATAAAAGTTCCACTTATTTTGGGGACGGGATCAAATGATACCGCTAAAACTATAGTGGATTCAAAGAAAGCAGAAGAGCTGGGTGCTGATGCAATTTTAGTTGTTGTGCCCTACTACAATAAACCCCCACAAAGCGGCCTCTATGAGCATTTTAAAGCTGTTGCATATAGTGTTGAAATCCCCACTATTCTTTATAATGTACCAGGAAGAACAATCACTGCTCTAACGTTAGAGACAATAACGCAACTTTCAGGCGTTTCTGGAATCATTGGAATTAAGGAGGCAAGTGGCAATATTGAATTTGCTTCCGAGATTAAGTCAAAGTGTGGTGAAGACTTCACTCTGCTTTCAGGTGATGATGGCACTTATGTAGATTTTTTAGGAGCTGGGGGGCATGGTGTTATTTCTGTCGCAACTCACATCATTCCCAAGCAAATGGTTGAGTGGAGATCCTTGGTTTTAGCTGGTGAAATTGAAAAAGCCAGGACAGAGATTGCAAAATTTGCCGACCTTATCAATCTGTTATTTGTCGAAGCCAATCCGATTCCTGTAAAGAAAGCAGCACAACTCATGGGTCTAATTGATTCGGCGGAAATGCGATTACCATTGATGGAGCTTTCAAAAGAAAATACCAAGAAGCTCGAGGCTGAAATGAGAAGGACAGGAGTTCTCTCGTGAGGAAAATTAAAGTTGGGCTTGTTGGTGCCAGCGGCAGAATGGGAAAAGAAATAGCGCAAGTCATTCATCAGAGTTCTAATTGCGAACTGTACTACCCAATCTCTAGAGATGAAAAGCTTGATAAAATAAAGTCAACATCGGTAGATGTGTGGATTGATTTTTCAACACCAGAAGCATTTAGCGAAATAGTGAAAGTGGCGATTAGAAACGAGACTCCTCTGGTTAGCGGTACCACTGGTTTTAATGAAAAACAGAAGCAACAATTGGTAAAAGCTTCAAATAACATACCCATTTTATGGTCGTCCAATATGAGTATGGGCGTCGCAGTATTAAATGAGGCGATTAGATCTTTTTCTGCAGTTTCTCATTTTGATTTTCAAATTGAAGAGATTCACCATAACAAGAAAAAGGATAGTCCGTCAGGGACGGCTATCACCCTTCAAGAGAACCTCACCAAGATTATTGGAAAAAAGATTCCCGACCCAATTTCAATAAGGGGGGGTGGTGTTTATGGAATTCATAAAGCCTATGCAATGAGTGATGAAGAGATTATTACTTTTGAGCATAATGCAATAAATAGGACGGTGTTTGCAAAAGGCGCTGTGACGTCGGCTGTTTGGATTGTTAAGAGAAAACCAGGACTCTACGAAATTCGTGATGTATTGTTTGGAAATAAAAAGTGAAATCTACTCATAATGCCCTGATTCACCTAGCGCTTGATGTTGTTGGTGGCGAAGATAGTGCCATCGATATTTTAAGTGCAATCTCCGAATTAGGTAAAATTATTTCAATCTCGTCGGTATATAAACGATACTTAAATAAAGCGCATATTGATCTAAGCGCAAGATTTGAAGTTGTCTTGCATTTTGAAACCCTTATGAGTGTTGAGCAGACTTTACAGCTGCTTCTATCCCTTAGTTCAGGCGATAGAAATGAAATCAGCCATAAATGTCATCCAGCTTTAACCTTACTTGTTTTTGATGAATTGGTGCAAATGTCACCCCATCTTACGTTGCCATATCCGCTGTTACATACCGACTCACTGATTATAAGGTGTGCATCTGAGATATGGGGCGCATACGAGCATCCAATTTTACAAAAAACTCTTCGCGAAATTTCAAAATCAGCAGCATCAGCACCATTTGTAGAGTTTCATATGCAGGGAAAAAGCTTGGTTGATTTTTAATATGTGGCAAAGTACAAGAAACTAGGCAGTTATTTAAATTTTTGACATCAGACAGGGAGCCTTCATGAAGTTTTTCATAGACACTGCAAATCTTGAGGAAATTAGACAAGCCAATCTTCGTGGATGGGTAGACGGAGTCACCACGAACCCTTCTCTAATTGCGCGTGAAAATCGCCCATTTCATGATTTGATCCGTGATATCTGTAAAGAGATCCCTGGGTCAGTATCAGCTGAGGTTATTAGTTTACAACACGAAGAAATGTTTCGTGAAGGCAAAGAGCTTGCAAAGATATCAGACAATGTTGTTGTCAAAATACCTATGTGTGAAGACGGAATGATTGCGGTCAAGAAATTCAGTGCTGAAGGAATTAAAACAAATGTTACCTTAGTGTTTTCTCCTTTGCAGGCGCTGTTAGCTGCAAAAGCTGGGGCCACTATGGTTTCACCATTTGTTGGTCGATTAGATGATATTGGTTCTGATGGTATGGAAGTTGTCAGTCAAATTATTCAGATATATGACCAATATGACTTTGAAACTGAAGTATTAGTTGCCAGTGTTCGTGGGCCAATGCACCTTCAATTTGCGGCCGAAATGGGAGCCGACATTGCCACTATTCCGTATAAAGTTATGCAGCAAATGACTTCACATCCACTCACTGACAAAGGTATTAAGCAGTTTATGGACGACTGGAATAAGGGCATGAAGAAATAATGAAGATTTTTTCTTGCTGTTTTATTCTGTGTTTTTCATTTTGGCTCATAGGTTGCAGCTCTGGTGGTATAGTTTTGCGAGAGACGCCCTTAAACGTTAGCGAAACAAGAAAAAGCGTCGTGGCCGCCATTGGTGAGCCACGATCGGTCAGTGAAAATGGAAGAGAAATATTTTCAAAGTATTACGACAAAAAAGGTAAGGAAATTTCAAAGATGAATATGGTGCGTGAGCGTTTTACTACTCATGTCACCATACTTGGGGATCGAAGGCCCTACGATGTTCAGGTCGAGGTCTTGCGCGAAGAGAGAGTTGTGGACGGAAACTTCGAGCTTATTGACCGAGATGACGATAAAGCATCTCCCATTGCTGAATTGATAAAGAAATATCTTCACCAAAGTCGTGACGGTCGCAACATCATTGACGACTTTAGATCATTCTAACTACCATCATAGAGTGGATTAGAACTCATTTTTCAAATGGGGTGGATGTTGCAAGATAAGCAACTAGTGCGATTTATTTTTTTAATTGCCGCAGTGGCTTCTTTTGGCTGGTCAAGTTATATTGGCGGTCCAAGGTTTGTTGCTATCTATGATCCTCTCATAATAAAGGCACAAAAAAGCTCTCCAGCCTACGTAATCTTTGAGGAGCTTTTTGAGGTGAAAAAAATAAATGAGGAATGGAAATTTGTAAATCAGAAAAAGCCCATTTTGTTGACTTCAAGCTTGCGCCCCTCGCTTCAATTTTCTAGACAATTTGAAAACAAGCTTGTTTTGGATGAAATGGTTATCCAAAAATCACCTGAGTCAATTCAAGTTGCTGACTCCAACAGAATTCTAAATTTAAAAGATCAAGAATTGGAAGATCTTCAATGGATAGAATCTCTTCCTGAAAGAGAAAAAGTGCGAGTTCGTGAGGCACAGATACGTAATAATGTATTAGACCAAGATTGGAAACACAGCACTGAATCATCAGATCGGCCTAAAATTGAAAACACAACACGATTAGAAAATCAAAATGGTAAAGAGTCTTTTGGTCAATCCATTTCTGGACCGATTGAAATCACTGGCGGCTTAGCGATTACAAATGAACATCATATTGAGGTGAGAAGAAGTTCCGAGGGTGTTCAGCGCGAACTTGGAAGGGTTGATCTTAGTCAGGGTACCTACAATATTGTTGTGGGTGAGCCTTCTGGTACCATCATCGCTCGTTTAGTTGATAAAGAGGGAAGGACGCTTGGAGAGGGTAGTTTCCGGTTAAATCAGGCAGCTACGCAAGTTGGAAATTCTCTTCGAGGGCCAAGACTTCGGGTTCGGCCGCAGCCAGATTTCTCAGGGGTCGCTAATAACTTTTATAATACAAAGCCCTCTGAAGTTGTTCCTGCTGAGACTCGAGCTACTTTTGTCAAGGGTATTAATGATGTCAAAATTAAAAGTGATGGCATTATTAATATGGAGAATGTAACTAAAGGATCATCTACTGTTTTACGTGTCGCCGCCCCAAAGTATTTGCAGACAGCGCAAATTATTGTTTCGGGACAGGAATTCAAAACTTTTATATATCCAGAATTAATGATTAAGGCTCTCAAAGAAATTATCAGTGAACAGCGAGCCATGACATATTCTGAGGACCCTAATGTGGTTTGGGGTAAAGTGGCGTTGGACGGAAAACCAATATCTGGTGTTCAAGTTTCATTAGAATCGGATCCTGATCTTGAGCCAGTCTATTTCAATCAGTTCTTGCTTCCAGATCCAAATTTAAAAGTGACAAGCGAAAATGGATTTTATGCGTTTGTTAATGTTAAGACTGGTTTTCAATCTTTAGTTGGTAGCCGTTCTGATACAATCTTTGGATATGCAAACGTTATGGTTGAAGAGGGATCGGTCGCTCTGGGCGACATTGATTCCACTATTAAATTTGAACCGGTTCCTATTAAAATTTTCGATGCTTTTTCTGGGGAAGCCCATTCAGCTGAGATATCTATGCAAAGTATTCAAGATGATTTTCTTATTGAGGGTGGTTCTAAAAGTATTAATCTACCTCAAGTAAGCAGGATTGGTATGATGCAAGTTCGATCAATCGGAGATGACTATATATCTGCTAGGTATTTGTATAATGACAGCGATGAGTTCATTCATATACCGTTGATACAGTACAACTGGTTGCGTTCAATAAAGGTTTCATTAAAAATTGATGACACTCCTAATGGAGGAATTGTTGTTGGGTTCATGGCTGAGGAAGATTTTGAAGTCTTTATTGCAGGTAAAGATGATTTCAATCAAAGAAATATTGTCTATTTTGACGTACAAGGCAGAGTCCTTCAAAATCGCAAAGGATTGGGTGGCGGCGGATTCATTTTATATAATGTACCAGAGGACACCCATGAAATTGTCATGATTGGATCTAAAACTCAGAAAATATATTCTAGAGTATTGCCCGTAGATCCAAACTCACTGTCTGTTCTCACCTTTCATTAGCTATTGAAAAAATCTGCTATTTTATTTTTAAAAAAGTTTCCGCGCTCCTCAAAGGATTTAAATTCGTCAAGACTTGTGCCCCCTGGACTCAATAATACGGTATCCCCAAATTTGGCATTTTTTAATGTAAAATCTATAGCTTCGCCTAAATTAGGGAAGCTTGGACCTACTAATTGTGATTTATCTTGCGCCTCTTCTCTGCACTCACCAAAAAATATAAATTTAAAACCCATAATTGAACGAAGCACCTTTAATTGTTCCCAGGGAAGATTTTTATTTTTTCCACCCAAAAGTAAAAAAAGATTTGAGTTTCCTTTTATTGTATTAATAACCTCGGTGGCAGCAATCAAGACACTGTCTAGAGCTGTCGCTTTGCTGTCATTGATAAATCGGATTCCCGCTTTTTCTCCAAGATTTTCTAGCCTATGTGGTAGTCCAGTAAAGCTCTTCATTCCATCAATTGCTGAATTTGGCCATCCAGATTCTAGCGCCATAGAAGCTGCTAGCGCTAAATTATCCTGGTTGTGCTTACCAATAAGTAGAGCTTTATCTAATTGAAACGATGAAAGTCCCATGTCATCTTTGGAGGTGATCAAAATCCTTTCCCTGGTACCTTTCTGAGTTGCATATTCGATCAGGTCGCCACCGTTACTATTAAGTAGCATCTTACCTTTCGTAATAGATAAAATTTTCCATTTTGTATCATAATAGTGCCGAAGACTCTCGTAGCGTTCTAAATGGTTTGAAGTGAGAAAAGTAATTGCTGAACAGGCTAAAACTAGACCCTCACAGTTTTCTAGTTGGTAGCTTGAAAGCTCCAGCGCAATCCATTCTGCCACTGTCCTTTTGCCCTCAATTAAATCAGAGGCATATTCAGCAAATGGAGTCCCAAGATTTCCCCCGACAAAATTTGAAGCAGAAAAAGCGTTCAGTCCAGCTTGTAGCAGTGAAATCGTGGTGCTTTTCCCGACTGACCCCGTAACTCCAATAATTTTTTCAGTGGAAAGGAATGCACATGTCAGCGAAATCTCACTTGTAATATGCACACCACTGCTAATGGCCTCTTTGATCCATGGCGTGGACAGTGGGAAGCCAGGAGAGACGACTAAAGTCCTAGGCTTGGCTACAGAAAAGAGCTGTCTGGGATCTTTGAAATCCACCGACGCTACTTTAGAATCAAAGGTGACTATTTCCTCTTCAGAAAATCCAGACAAAAGAAGAAGGCGTTTTGCCGCTTCGCCGCTTTTTCCCATACCGATAATAGCAATTGGGGTCTTGAGGTTCTTGATATATTTTTTCATTTGGTTGATCATATTCTTGGGAGGAAGATTTGCCCACTTCTTTTTTGAACAATCTAAATTCCGATTTCAGATCAGCAACATTTACCGCTGTAATAAGTGACTTGCATTTGTCGGAAGCAGAGCCCGTCAATCTGCGCTTTCCCTTGTGGAAGAAGTTTAAGACAAGACAGTTTTTTTTCGACGATATTTTTACAAATTTTTTGAAACATATTGAAGAATGCGCTAATGGAGCAAAGGTCGAGTTGATTTTAAACGGGGATGTTTTTGATTTTGATAGTGTCATGGCATTGCCAGATGAACCTATTTTTCACATAAGTTGGCTGGAGCGGCACCGGGGACTTTATGCTCGGCCAGAGCGGTCTCAATTTAAAATATCTAAAATTTTAGAGGATCATGCTGAATTTATGCAGGCACTCAGCGGATTTATTAATAGAGGACACCGCGTTGTATTTATCATGGGAAATCATGATTTAGAGATGCATTTTAAAGTTGTTCAGGAAGAGATCCTAAAGCACTTCAGTATTCCTCTGGAAAATCGAATTCAAGTGAGGTTCATCGAATGGTTCTATATCAGCAACCAAGACACATTGATTGAGCACGGAAATCAGTATGACCCCTATTGCCTTTGTGAAGATCCTATTAATCCCTATGTAAAGGGCTACAATTATATTGCCTTGAAGCTGCCATTTGGGAACTTAGCTTGCCGATATATTATGAACGGGATGGGTTTCTTCAATCCACATGTTGATACTAATTATATTATGTCACTTGCAGAGTATGTAAAATTCTTTTTTAGATACATGTGGAAAGCCCAGCCAGGATTAATTTTTACTTGGTTTTGGGGCGCTATGGCTACTTTGGTGCATTCGTTTATTGATCGGCTATCGGCACCTATTCGGAATCCACTTCGAATTGAAGACAGGATATCTTACATTTCCGAAAAATCTAATGCTGAGCCTCGTATGGTCAGAGAAATGAAGGAGCTTTTTGTCGCTCCAGCCGCAAGCAACCCCATGCTATTAGCAAGAGAGCTTTGGTTGGATAGAGCCTTCATAATTTTTTTGGGATTTTTTTTAATATTCCAGCTTTTTGTGTTTATCAGAGCAGTACTGGACATTTCAATATTTTGGGCATTTATTCCATTGTTTGCATTATTACCTTTTTTCTTGTTTTACAGTCGGTCTATAAATTCACATGTCTCGGGCTACAAAGAGCCTGATGATCGGGTTTTAGCTATGACAAGTGCAATCACAAAAGTTAAGCGAATTATCTATGGACACACCCACCACAGTCGCCATGAAATAATAGGTGCGGTTGAACACTTAAATAGTGGATGCTGGTCCCCTGCTTTTCTTGATTTAGAATGTACTAAACCTCTTGATCAGAAAACTTTCATATGGATCGCTCCAACTAAAGCTGGCCCTAGAAAAGCTGAACTTAAGAAGTTTTTCGATGGAAAATCAGAGCTTACTAAACCAGCCGTGCGTTAGGTTTATCGCACCGCAAAAACCAATTTTCTTTGTCAATTTCTGGACGCTATGCAAACCTTTTAGAGTAAAAAATAAACATGGATGGAGATTTTAAATCATGACAGATGTTCTAATTGTAACAAGTAAGGTAAAAAAGTTGATCAAAGAAAAAGGTGGGATGAACACTTCTGCAGAAACTATCGATATACTTAGCAAGGCAATCGAGCAACTTTGTTTGAAAGGCGTCGATAGCGCTAAAGCCGACGGGCGAAAAACCGTTATGGCTCGAGATATTATGATTGATCACATCTAATTTTTATATTTCATTTCAGCTTTTTTAAAACCCATGGCTTAGCACCATGGGTCTTAACTTATTCAATGAGTCCGTTTAATTCGTCCCATGAGATTACCTTTACGCCAAGTTTTTCTGCCTTTTCAAATTTGGAGCCAGGATCACTTCCAACAACTAGATAGTTCAATTTGGAAGATACAGAGCTCAAGATTTTACCACCATTGCTTTCAATCAGAGTCTTGGCCTCATCTCGATGAATGGGTAATGTGCCGGTTATTAAGAAGCTTTGGCCTGATAATGGCCCAGTTACTGAGCGAACTGGATTGCTTATTTTTATACCCATTCTTTCGAGTTCGTGTATTTCTTTGATGCATTCTTTATTCGAAATCCACGAAATAATCGATTTAGCGACTTTTGGTCCAATTTCTGGTATTTGCAAAAGATCTTCTTCTTTGGCATTTAATAGATTTTGAATATTTACAAAATGGTCAGCTAGCAGTTTTGCTGTTTGCTCACCAACAAATCGAATTCCAAGGGAATAGATAAAGCGATTCAACGTCGGATTTTTGCTTTTTTCAATACTCGAAATAATATTGCTGGCTGATTTTTTACCTTGTCGCTCTAACGACTGCAATTGAATGTCTGTTATCTTATAAAAATCAGAAAATACCTTGAGCAGTCCATGGTCGACGAGATGCTCAATGAGCTTATCACCAACTTTGTCTATATTCATCGCCCGCCGAGAAACAAAGTGTTTTAGTGACTCCTTGACTACAGCTATACATAAAGGGTTTAAGCAGCGTGTGATGACCTCATTTTCTAATTTTTCAGTTGCTGAATTACAGGCTGGACATTTGCTGGGCATTTTAAATGGTTTACTATCATGAGGTCGCTTTTCTAATACTACGGAAACGATTTCTGGGATGACATCTCCTGCTCGCTGGATGATGACAGTATCTCCAACCCGTAAATCTTTGCGGTCAATTTCATCTTGATTATGAAGAGTCGCATTTGTAACTGTAACTCCCCCGACATTTACTGGTGTCATGATAGCCACTGGAGTTAATGCGCCAGTTCGCCCCACTTGGACAATAATCTCCTTAATTTGCGTCAGTGCCTGCTCGGGCTTAAACTTTGCTGCTGTGGCCCATCTTGGACTTCTGGCTACAAGCCCTAAATCATTTTGCAGACGAACTGAATTAACCTTAACAACTATACCATCAATATCAAATGGGAGACTAGAGCGTCTATGTTCGATGGTATGATAATACTCTATTACAGATTGTGGGCCCTTGCAGATTTTTACTAGATCTGGGTCAGTTTCTAGTACAGTTGGTATCCTCTGTTCGCATAAAAAATGTTGAATTTCATCTTGGGTGCGAAAGGAAATCCCCTCCACTGCTCCAAGTGCGTATCCAAAGAATTTCAAAGGCCTACTTGAGGTTATTTTAGAATCCAACTGGCGAATCGAACCGGCCGCAGCATTTCTTGGATTTGCGAAAGTTTGAATGCCATTTTCTTGTTGAATTTCATTAAGTCTAGAGAAGTCTTCTTTAAAGATAAGAACTTCACCTCTGATTTCTAGAAGTTCCGGTGGATTATTAGATTTTAACTTCAAGGGTATGCTTTTTATGGTCCTAACATTTAATGTGACATCTTCGCCAACAGTTCCATCACCACGGGTCAAAGCACGGAGTAGCCGGCCCTTTTCGTAAATCAATTCCATGGAAAGACCATCAAATTTAAGTTCACAGAGATATTCAATTTCAGCTGAAATATTGAGAAATTTTTTTACTTTCTCATCAAAATCGAAAATATCCTCTGAAGAGTAGCTATTGCTAAGAGAAAGCATCGGAGCTCGATGTTCAATCTTTTGAAAGCTATCAAGCGCTTTTCCTCCAACCCTTTGAGAGGGCGAGTCAGAGATATCAAGATCTTTTTCTGAACTTTCAATTTTTAATAGCTCTTCGTAGAGCTTATCATACTCGTAATCCGTAATTGTCGGTTTATCGAGAACGTAATAATTGTAGTCGTGTTTAAATATAATTTTTTTTAATTCTTCATGGCGTAAGTTCGACATAGGTGGAATACTTTAACATAGTAAGTGGCATGCGTGTCACGCGAGAAGCACTTAGCGCCATTAGTCAACTCGCTGTTACCATCTAGTTTAAAAGTGACTTGGTGACTGGCCCTAAATTTTTTATTATCTTTGAGTCGTCCACCTAACAAATAGAATTGGAGCGTCTTGTGATTGACAAGAAGACCATCGAGATTATTGCTAAGTTAGCTCGACTGAACATAACTGATTCAGAAGCATCAGAGTTCAGTGTTCAGCTTGAAAAGGTTTTACATAATTTTGAACAGATATCTAAGATCGAAACGACGGGTATTGAGCCTATGATTACTCCAACTGAAATTGAATCATTTTGGCGTGAAGATATTGCTCAACAAAATTTTACTTCTGATGAGATATTGGCCAATGCGCCAGCAAGAACAGGTCATCTTTTTAAAGTCCCACCAGTTGTCTAAGGAAATTACATGGAATTGAAATTTGCATCAATCGCCGAAATTGCCAGGGCTGTTAAAGATAAAAAAATAAGTGCGAAGGAAATTACAACTTATTTTTTAAATAGAATTGAAAGTTTAGATTCAAAGCTGAATTCTTTCACTGCATTAAATCAAAAGGCAATCAAGCAGGCTGAGGATCTCGATGTACGAATTGCTCATGGTGAAGCCGTTGGAGTTCTTGCGGGCGTACCTTTTGGAATAAAAGAAATGCTGTGCACTAAGGGAATACAAACTACTGCAGGTTCGAAAATGTTAAGTAATTTTGTTCCTCCCTACGATTCAACAGTTGTTTCAAGATTGAAGGCTTCAGATTCAATTATTCTTGGGAAACTTAATCAAGATGAGTTTGCAATGGGCTCATCAAATGAGACTTCATTTCACGGTAGTGTTAAGAATCCCTGGAACTTAGATTTTGTCCCCGGGGGGTCCTCAGGAGGTTCGGCAGCAGCGCAAGCAGCTCGTTTAGTTGCTGGCAGTATTGGCACTGATACGGGCGGATCCATTCGTCAGCCTTCCAGTTTTTGCGGAATAGTCGGTGTAAAGCCAACTTATGGAAGGGTTAGTAGGTATGGAGTTGTTGCATTCGCATCCTCTTTGGACCAAGCAGGGCCCATGGTTAGCTCAGTAGAAGATGCTGCACTAACACTAGAAGTAATTTGTGGGCATGATGAAATGGATTCAACGACTTCACAGAGACCTGTTCCGCAATGGTCAAAAAATATTTCAACAAACATGAATGGCATCAAGGTTGGGCTTATCAAAGAGTATATGAGAGGCGGTCTTGATGCCGATGTACAACGAACTTTTGATGAATCCATTGAAGCTCTCAAAAAAATGGGTGCACAGATTATTGAACTTTCAATATCCATGACCGATTTTTCTGTTCCTGTATATTATCTGGTTTCCGGGTGTGAGGCTTCTTCGAACCTGGCAAGATATGACGGAGTCAGATATGGATATCGCTCTGATTTCAAGAATCTATCTTCCATTAGTCTTGATGAATTTTATGGAAAGACTCGCGGAGAAGGATTTGGAAGTGAGGTAAAGCGTCGAATCATGTTGGGAACCTACTGTTTATCAAGTGGCTATTATGATGCTTACTATTTAAAAGCATGCCAAGTTCGAAGATTGCTTACAAATCAATATTTAGAGGGATTTCAGAAATGCGATGTCATTCTGAGCCCCGTGACAACTTCTCCAGCTTTTAAAATTGGTGAAAGGATCAACGATCCTTTAGAGATGTATTTAAATGATATTTTTACCACTTCGACAAACCTTGCTGGCTTGCCAGGAATGAGCATACCCTTTGGTATATCAAAGCAGGGCCTGCCCATAGGTATGCAGATCACAGCAAAGCATTATGATGAGCAGCGGATGTTGAATGTTGCGGCTGCACTTGAGAGTGTCTCACCAGTGAAAGGATTAAAGCCCTATGTCATTTAGAGGATATGAACCAGTTATTGGTATAGAAATTCATGTTCAGTTAGATACAGAAAGTAAAATATTTTGCTCTGATTCAACCGAGTTCAATGCCGGGGACAATGAAAATGTCTCGCCAGTGAGTGCAGGAATGCCAGGAACGTTGCCCGTTGTAAACAAAAAGGCAATTGAATTTGCAATTAAAACAGGGTTAGCACTAGGGTGCAATATTCGTCGAAAATCAGTATTTGCTCGAAAAAATTATTTTTATCCTGATCTTCCGAAGGGATATCAGATCTCCCAATACGACCAGCCCATTTGCGAAGGAGGCTCTGTCACTTTCAAGGTAGAAAATGTGGATAAAACTGTGAGTATCTCGAGAGCCCATCTTGAGGAGGATGCTGGAAAATCCAATCATTCCGGGGAGTGCACATTAATAAATCTAAATAGAGCAGGGATTCCTTTGTTAGAGATCGTTACAGGTCCAGATTTGCGGTCAGCTGTGGAAGCAGCAGAGTATGGTAGGACCATTCGTCAGATCGTTCGCTATCTAGATGTATGTGATGGCAACTTGGAAGAGGGTTCCATGCGCTGTGATTGTAACGTCTCTGTTCGAAAAATAGGAGCCGAAAAACTTGGAACCAAAGTTGAAATTAAAAATGTTAATTCCTTTAGGTTTGTTGAAAAAGCCATTGAATACGAAATTGAACGCCAAATAGAAGTGATTGAAAGAGGCGACAGAATAATTCAAGAAACACGACTCTGGGATCCTGATAAAAATAAAACATTTTCTATGAGAACAAAAGAAGATGCCCAGGAGTATCGATATTTTCCTGATCCGGATTTACTACCACTCATCGTTTCTGACGAAATGATTGAACTCTATCGTAAACAATTGCCAGAGCTTCCAATTGCACGAGCTAAAAGGTTCCAGGCAGTTCACAACTTGCCAGAGTCAGACGCTCTTGTTTTAACATCAGAGAAATCGATGGCTGACTACTATGAAGAAACCTCAGCCATTTCTAAAAATTATAAGGCGTCATCGAACTGGGTAATGACAGAACTCATGCGCGAACTGAACCTTGAAAAAAAATTAATATCAGAGTCCCCTATCAGTCCCAAACAACTAGGTAGATTGATATTGCTAATTGATAGTGGATCTATTTCTGGAAAAATTGCTAAAGTTGTATTTCAAGAGAT
Organism: Pseudobdellovibrionaceae bacterium; assembly: GCA_947449255.1. GTDB lineage: Bacteria > Bdellovibrionota > Bdellovibrionia > Bdellovibrionales > Bdellovibrionaceae > Bdellovibrio. The sequence continues at coordinate 118,886 of CANFQX010000002.1, read as the reverse complement.
GTGGCTCACAGGAAAAGATCCAGAATTTGTGATTAAAGAAAAAGGGCTTGTTCAAATTACAGACCATGGTGCTATTGAGAAGATTGTTGATGAAATTTTATCTGCAAATCAGCAAAACGTTGAAGACCATAGATCAGGCAAAAAAAAGAATCTTATGGGTTTCTTCGTTGGTGCTGTCTTAAAGGCGTCTAAGGGCCAAGCTAACCCGGAAATTGTAAATAAAATTTTGCAAGAAAAATTGCGCTAGGAGTTCCCCTTGAAAATTGCGGCACTTGATTTAGGAACCAACACATTTCTTTGCCTCATAGCAGAAGGCCACGCTGGTAAACTTACAAAGATACACGGTGATTTTTCGGAGGTAGTTAGACTAGGTCAAGGAGTTGATAAGTCTGGTGAACTTCATCCAGATGCACTGCTAAGAGCTAGAAAATGTTTGGAGAAATTCAAAAAGCTAATTGAAGCGCATCAGGTTAAAAAAATCTTGGCGATGGCTACGTCAGCTGCTAGAGATGCTCGCAATGGTCAGGAGCTTTTTGATATTGGTAAAGAACTGGAAATTCCAATTGAAGTTATTCCTGGAGAAAGCGAAGCCAGAATAAGTTATCAAGGTGCGACCTGTGGGCTCGAAAAAGGTAGCAAGACAATACTAGTTATTGATATTGGTGGTGGCTCCACTGAACTCATAGTTGGTCGCAATGATGAAATACTTTTTAGTCAAAGTTTAAATATCGGCGCAGTTCGTGTGACCGAAAAATTTGTTACTCGACAGCCAATTGAATTAGTCGAACAGACGAATTTAAGCACCTATGTAAACAGTCAAATAGGCGTCGTAATTCCTGAAATTAAAAAATTTAACATCGATCAAATTATAGCAGTAGCAGGGACGCCAACTTCAATTGCAGCTATCGAGGTTGGTGGTTTTGATGAAAACAAAGTGGATGGTTTCGTGCTCACCAAGGATCGCCTTCAATTTTGGGCCGATGAATTTGCTAAAACTTCAGTCGAGGAAAAGCAAACAAAGTATCAACTTGCAGGGCGAGCTGATATTATTTTCGGAGGTACAACAATTCTTCTCAAAATTCTCCATGCTCTTGATATATCAAGCTTGGTGGTTTCAACAAAAGGAGTAAGATATGGTGTTGCTATTGAAATGCTTCGCGCTAGTTCTCTTACAGATATTTAGTAGCGCCTGTCTATCGGCAACGGATTTCTCAAAAAAAAAGATCCTTCTTGGTGGCAAGGAGGTCAAAGTGGAAGTTGCAGAAACACAGGATCAACTTCAAAGAGGACTGATGTTTCGAACCTCCTTGAATGCGGATGAAGGTATGCTCTTCGTTTTTAAAAATGAAGAGACGCGTTTTTTTTGGATGAAAAATACTTTTCTAGACCTATCAATTGGTTTTTTCGATAAGAATAAAGTTCTTGTTGATGTGCAAGAAATGAAGTCTGGTAAAGAGGTTAACGAGATGTTACTCCCCTCTTATGCTAGTGCAAAACCAGCGATGTATGCCCTAGAAATGAAAAAAGGCTGGTTTGACATAAATAAAATAAAAATAGGTTCAAAGTTTAAATTTCACTGACCGTTCACTTGTTTAAAGTCCAGTAAAAACATAAATATTTGCACGACCTCTGGTTTATGTTTTAACTTGTTAGTAGCGACTTACATGATCTGTATACTATGTGCATCAATCAAGGATGAAAAATGCTAAAAAGAATTGTTATTTTAATCGCATGTTATGGTCTGGCTTTACAGCTTACTGGTTGCAGTTTATTTAGTGGTGAAAAAAAATCTAATACAGAGGTTACACAAAATTCTGATTCTGCTGATTTGGAAAAGCTAGAGGGTGAAGATGCTCCTCAGGCTAAAGGTGCTGAATCAAGTGGTGAGGTAGCAGCTCAAGTTGACTCAAAAATCGACGATGCCTTAGGTGAATCGAAGCCAGCGGGAGATCAATCATCACTGGCGACCGGTCCAGCGCCTACTGATGTTGCTTCCGGTAATGAGGCACAATCAAACATACCAAGTTCGAATGATTTACCTGCAGACCCCTTTGCACAAGGTTCAACCTCTGATACTACAGCACTGCCAGCTCAAACTGAGTCTATGAATCCAACTCCTGGCTTGGAGTCGGCAGCTCCAGATATGCCATCTCCAGGAACTTCAGCCTCCGAATCAGGCCCTGTCGCTAACTCGACTCCAAAGGCGCCAGTCGCACTTTCAAAAATTGCGCAAGCTCCTTGGCAGGTTGGTAAGATTTGGTTCAACACTGTTTATATCGCTCGACCAGGTGATACTTTGTCAAAAATCAGTCAGATGATTTATGGTGCTGATAAAACAGCAGAGTTAAAAAAAGGTAATAAAGCATTAAAAAATCGCTCTGTAAGATCTGGGGATAAAGTTTATTACAATTCACCACAGCGACCGGATGATTCAGCAAAAATGATTACTTTCTATGAAGACACTGGAGTTAATCCTGAGCTCTATGTCTCTAAATCTGGTGATAATATCGTTAAGGTTTCTAAGAAACTTTTGGGATACTCCAATGCCTGGAAAGAGGTTTGGGCTACTAATAGTGTTGAATCAAAAGATTCACTTCCAGAGGGAACGGAGCTTCGTTACTGGAAGGTAAACGAAGCGAAATTAGCAAAAAATGCTTTGCCGCCAGAATCTAGCAAGATATCTCTTGGAAAGGGACCTGCATCTTCAACCAATCAAGAGACTGCTAATCAAATGGCGCAACCTGGGGATCAGATGCCACCAATTCCAGATTCGAATCCTTCTGCGAGCCAGGCATCAACTGCGCCTCAAGGACAGCCTGTTGTCAGTGGTGGTGAAATTCCTCCGCCACCTCCCATGCCAGAGGCAGCTGATCCAGCGAAAATGTCACCCCCGCCACCACCACCTCCTCCGCAGTCAGCGCCACATAAAAATGTTGCAAAAACAAATGATGGAACATCTGAAGATTCAACAGGTGCAGTTGGTGATGACAACACAAACATAATTCTTGGAGTTATTGGTGCAGCTACTGCTGGTTTAGCAATTCTTATTGTAAGAAGAAAGAAAAACAAAGAGCGCGAAGCCGAAATGCTTCAGGGAATGGATGGAACTCACGTAACTTAGTGGATGAAAATCGATAACTAGTTTACTTAAGATTCATTTTAAATAAAAAAAAGGGCTATTTGCCCTTTTTTTTAGCACATGACAAATACTATCAAATTATCCAACTTTTTTAAATATTGAGTCCATGACCGATCTTGATTCGGATCTTTCGTTTTCAACATAATAGATTAGGTCATCTACAATTTGAATATCACGATTGTTATGATGAGAAAATTTAACGCCGCAGCCATGGCTATTTGTCCAGACAATATGCCCGGCGACTTTTCTTTCCCTGCCAGCTACAGAAAAAATAATATTTAGCTTTTCGTCAGCCCTCATTTTAGAGGCATCAATCTCGAGAAAGGCCCCAGAGATGCTAATATTTTTGATAATCCCTAACGAAGTCTCACGCGCATAGCTGCGCTTATAAGAAACTTCAAGAAGCAAAGGAGTTCTTGGCGCGGGTTTTAAAGTTGTATTCTCCACTAGTAAGTCCTTTCACTGACGGTTGAATGCTAACCTTTTACCTTTCGGAGTTTATTATAAAAAATTTATAGATTTTTCTCTAAAACACAAAATATTTATAGAAAATTAAAACAGATTTTCGTGATGAAATTTGATAACGTATTGGAATATTTGTGCTTTATTGAAACTAAATATTACTGTTAATGAGTTAACCTTATGTTTTTTGTAGGGCTCTCAAGCTGAGATTATATAAAAAAAGTCAGTCTTTACGGGCTTGGGGCCGACGTTTTCGGTTGACAAAGGATCCCATATTCCATGAAAGTTGAGCTAGGCACATGGTTTAGATTTATTCCGATCAAACATCCCATCTTTCCAGTTATTCTTTATTCAATCCCACAAGGAGACTCAGTTTGTCTGAACCCAAAGATCAACAAGGCGTTGAGGTAGTAAAAAAGCGCACTCGAACAAAAGTGGCAGAAGAAACAACAACTCAACAACCAGCAGCAGTAGCAGCAGAAGCCTCGGTTGCGGCTCCAACTCCCGAGCCAGTTCGGACTCATGCTTCGGCTGAAGAAAAACCATCGGTTTTTAAAGCTTCAGTGGAAATGGCAAATTCTCAGCCCGCTATGCCAAAAGCAAAATCAACAGTACCATCGACTTCGGATTCAAAATCAGATCAAAAATCTGAACAGAAACCAGAAGGCCCTGTGGCTCCTCAGCAGCAAACACAACAGCAAGAACCGCGACAAGACCGTCCACAACACCAACAACAGAGACGAGATTTCCGTCCCAATAATAGAGATCGTGGTGGTGGAAGTGATCGAGGCGGCAGTGGCGGCGGCGGTCATCGTCATGATCGCGACCGCAATGATCGTAGCGGCGGTGGCGGAGATCGTACCGAACGTGGTGATCGTCATTCAGGTGGCGGCGGTCCACGTCGTGATTTCCGATATGGGAGAAGCAATGAAGACGTTCAGCCGTCCGGAGATGAACATTCTAATGCCCCTGCTCAAAGTCAGGATGTTGACCTAGCAGACATTCAATTGACGGATGAAGAGAAAACTTGGCTATCGTCTAAGGATTTAAAGTCAAAAAACATAACTCAACTGACAGAGCTTGCAACAAAACTAAAAATTGAGAATGCAGCAGGCCTTCGCCGCCAGGATATGATTTTTGAAATTCTGAAGCGAGCTGCTAAATTAGGACAAGACATCTACGGGTCTGGAGTTCTTGAAATTCTCCCTGACGGATATGGCTTCCTTCGGTCGCCAGATTTTAATTATCTTCCAGGGCCAGATGATATTTATGTGAGTCCTTCACAAATTCGCAGATTTGGACTTAGGACTGGCGATACGGTGACGGGTACTGTGCGTCCCCCGAAAGAGGGAGAGCGCTATTTTGCTTTACTTAAAGTTGACTCATTGAATTTTGAGACGACCGAAAAAGGTAAAGATAAAATATTATTTGATAATCTAACGCCACTTTACCCAAATAAACGACTTAAACTAGAGCACAATCCAGGTGATTACACGACTAGAGTTGTTGATTTAATGGCTCCACTTGGCAAGGGTCAGCGTGCATTGATTGTGGCGCCTCCAAGAACAGGTAAAACTGTTTTGATGCAACAGCTTGCAAATGCGATCACGACGAATCATCCAGAAGTGAAGTTGATTGTTCTTCTTATCGATGAGCGTCCTGAAGAAGTGACGGACATGCAGCGAACAGTTGCAGGTGAGGTCGTTTCCTCAACTTTTGATGAGCCACCAACTCGTCACGTTCAAGTTGCTGAAATGGTGATTGAAAAGGCTAAACGACTAGTTGAGCATAAGCACGACGTAGTTATTCTCCTAGATTCAATCACAAGGCTAGCGCGTGCGTACAATACAGTTGTTCCGCCTTCAGGAAAAATATTGTCAGGCGGTGTAGATTCTAATGCACTTCATAAGCCAAAACGATTTTTTGGAGCGGCACGTAATATTGAAGAGGGCGGTTCATTAACAATCATCGCAACAGCATTGATTGATACTGGATCTAGAATGGATGAGGTTATTTTTGAGGAGTTTAAAGGCACGGGTAATGCTGAGATCCATCTTGATCGCAAGCTTATGGAAAAGCGTATCTTCCCTTGTATGGATATAAACAAGTCAGGTACTCGTAAAGAGGATCTCCTTGTTGATAAGGCTGACCTCAACAGGCTTTGGGTGTTACGAAAAGTTCTAGCTCCGATGAATGTTGTAGATGCTATGGAATTCTTATTGGATAAAGTGGGCAACACTAAATCAAATATAGATTTCCTAAAGGCAATGTCAGGCCCGAACTAAGTCATTTATAAACCTGCAGAAGGTAGCGATTTGCTACTTTTCTGCTAAAAAGCCCAGAAATTTCTTTGAGCGATGGTTTTTAGGGATCCTTTTTATGTGTAACTGAGAGCGCTGCCAAAAAAAGCAGCGATTTCTGCTCGACATACATGAATCTGATGTGTTAAACCCTTAAAACTTAAGACCAAATAGATTTGAATTATAAAAGGAACCGGTCATGAAACAAAACTTGCATCCAAAAGTAAACACAGTGGTATTTAAAGATATCTCTTGTGATTTTTCATTCTTGGGAACTTCAACTTTATATTCTAATGAGACTATAAAATGGGAAGACGGAAAAGAATACCCACTTGTTAAAGTTGAGATCTCTTCAGCATCTCATCCATTTTACACTGGTAAACAGCGTGTAATGGATACTGAAGGTCGTATCGATCGTTTCAAAAAACGTTACGGCAAAAAGTAACTGGCGGACCTCCAAACGGAGGAGCTTCTTGTATGAAATGCGGCTCAACTTTCGAGTCGCATTTTTATTTCCGAACTTGAACAAGATTTCACATTCGTTCCAGGAGCTAGTGCCATGTTCTCAAAATTAGCTGCAGTTGAATCTCGCTATGAAGAAGTTAATATGGCTCTTCAAAGGCCTGATATTGCTTCTAATCAGACGCAATATCGTGCGCTTATGAAAGAGCTCGGAAATCTTGAAAAAGTGGTTCTTGTCTATAGGGACTTTCGGAAAAAAACTGAAAATCTAAAATCTAGCAAAGAGCTGCTTACGGCCGAGCAAGATCCTGAAATGCGAGAGCTGATTCGGGAAGAAGTTAAAGAGCTAGAGGCTGCACTACCTGACATTGAACAACAGTTAAAAATTCTTCTAATTCCCAAAGATCCCAATGATGATAGAAATATTATTCTAGAAATTAGAGCGGGAGCTGGTGGTGATGAGGCTTCTTTATTTGCTGATGAACTTTTCAGAGGCTATGCCCATTTTGCTTCAAAACTTGGATGGAAAGTTGAAATGCTTTCTTATTCCGAAGGAAATGCCGGTGGAGCAAAAGAGATCATTGCTAGCATAATGGGTGATTCAGTTTACAGTAAATTGAAGTATGAGTCTGGTGTTCACCGCGTTCAGCGTGTTCCAAAAACAGAAGCTGCTGGCAGAATCCACACTTCAACGGTTACTGTGGCAGTTATTCCTGAAGTTGAAATCAATGAAATTAAAATTCCAATGACTGATGTTCGCATTGAAACTATGCGATCACAGGGTTCAGGCGGGCAATCAGTTAATAGAACTGAGTCAGCAGTTCGTGTTGTGCATTTGCCGACTGGAATTGATGTAAAATGCCAAGAGGGAAAATCGCAGTCTTCTAATAGAGAGCGAGCTTTTCAAATTTTGTACGCAAAACTTCAGCAAATTGAAGACGAGAAAGTAAGGAAAGAAGCCTCAGATGTCCGACTTGAGCAAATTGGTACAGGCGATCGATCTGAAAGAATCCGGACTTATAATTTTCCTCAAACTCGAATAACAGATCATCGTATTGGCTTGACCATTCATCAATTAGATCAAGTGATGAGCGGAAGTTTTGAGTTGCTGATTGACCCACTCATTGCTAACTTCCAGGCAGAGGCACTAAAAAAGCAGACCTCTACTTAGGATCAATGAAACTCAAAGAAGTACTCGACAAAACAATTATATTTTTCAAAGACAAAAAACTTGAGACTCCTCGTCTGGATGCAGAGCTTATTTTTGCTCATGCCTTGAAGATGGAGAGAATTCAACTTTACTTAAAGTTTGATCAACCCTTACAAGAGGCAGAACTTTCAGTCCTAAGGGAATTGGTTCGAAGGCGTTCTCTTGGCGAACCGGTTGCTTATATATTGGGATATCGTGAATTTTTTGGTCATCGATTTGCGGTGAATGCAGCGACATTAATTCCACGACCTGAGTCCGAGCATTTGGTCGAGGAAGTTTCGAATTGGGCTCAAGCCAAAGAGGATCATTTTGGATTGCTTGATCTAGGCTGCGGATCAGGTTGCATCGGATTAAGTCTTTTAAAAATTTTCCCTAATGCTCGTTTGATGTCCGTCGACATTTCATCAGGGGCCATTGAAGTTGCAAAGCGAAATGCTGTTGAATTGGGCCTGTCGGAAAGAGCACATTTTTTATTGGCGAGTGCTGCAGATGACGATTTGATCATGTCTGAATTTCAAGCTTTCACTAAGCAGGAAAAAATAGATATTCTAATCTCAAATCCACCATATATCGCAGTTGGTGATCCGTTGATCGAGGTGAATGTTAAAAAATTTGAACCTGCATCAGCTTTATTCGCTGACGATCAAGGTTTTCATTTTTTAAAATCATGGTCAAAGTCCTATTCAGGATTTTTGTCTACTAATGCAATTATGTTGATGGAAATGGGCATGACTCAAGGACCTGTTATGCTTGAGTATTATAAGAATCTAGAAGTATTTAATGAAGTCCGTGTTATTATGGATCTTTCAGGACGCGATAGAATTATTTGTGGGGTTAAGCATGGATAAAATGGTTGTTACGGGCGGTGGCCCACTTCGTGGAACAGTAAAAGCTAGTGGTGCGAAGAACGCAGCATTGCCAATTCTTTTTTCGACTTTGTTAGCAGAAGGGCAACATATCTTTAGGAATGTACCAAAGCTTAAAGATATAGAATCCACAGCTGAGCTTTTACAAAGTTTGGGCTGCGAAACAAGTTGGGACGGCGATCTATTTAAGGTCAACGTAAGTGCACTTCAGTCCTATGAAGCTTCTTATGATTTAGTCAGAAAAATGCGAGCAAGTTTCCTCTGTATGGGGCCAATGTTAGCGAAATATGGAGAGGCTGTGGTTTCTCAGCCAGGTGGCTGCGCCATAGGAAGTCGTCCTATTGATTTACATCTAGAAGGATTTAAAGCTTTAGGTGCGGAGATAACTCAAAGAGAGGGCTATGTTCATGCTGCTACAAAAAAACTTCAAGGTGGAACATTCCTATTTGAAACTGTTACCGTAGGTGGAACTGAGAATGTAATGATGGCTGCAACTCTCGCAGAGGGTATTACAGTCCTTGAAAATGCAGCGAAAGAACCTGAAATTGTAGACCTTGCAGAGTACCTTATCAAAATGGGCGCAAAAATTTCAGGACATGGCACGAGTGTTATTCGCATCGAAGGTGTTCGTAAGTTATTTCCTGCAGAGCACACTATAATGGCTGATCGAATTGAGGCGGGAACTTTGCTTATTGCCGGTGCGATTACAAAGGGGCAGGTAACGGTAACGAACTGTATACCTTCTCATCTCGAAGCTTTAATTATTAAGCTTCGGGAGTCTGGATTTAAAATTGAAACAACTTCAGACACAATGACTGTATTTCCAACTGAGAAGTGGGAGGCCGTCGATATTACAACTGCTCCTCACCCATTATTTCCAACGGATTTGCAGGCGCAATTCATGGCTCTTATGGCCGTTGCGCACGGTACAAGTGTCATTTCAGAAACAGTATTTGAAAACCGCTTTATGCATGTTACGGAGCTATGTCGACTAGGTGCTGATATAACTCCCAAGACCAGAGTGGCTGTTGTTCGCGGAGTCCCTGGGCAACTAACTGGCGCCCCCGTCATGGCAACCGATTTGCGAGCTAGTGCATCTTTGGTCCTAGCAGGACTAGTCGCAAGCGGAGAAACTGTAGTAAATCGCATTTATCACTTAGATCGTGGCTATGAAAAACTGGAAGATAAACTTTCCAGTTTAGGCGCAAAAATCAGAAGATCGTAATGGCTTTTGAGGGATTTTAAAAAGAAAAAGGCCAGTATGGAGGGGGTCCACTGGCCTTTTTAGAACGAAAAGAAAAGTCTCAGCCCACGGAGGGGATTGGGGCTGAGACTGAATGAACAAAGGTTATTATCTAACCTCAGAGATACCAAGCACGAAGAAAGTAACTAAGTTATCAACCTGTGAGTTAACTCTAGGGAGGGGGCCCTTGGAATCACTTTCATAAGGAAGAGAACTTTGTTGATCTAGCTCGATACCACTAATCATAACCTTAGAACCAACATAAGATGTGAGATCACTTTGTGATCGTAGAATAAAATGATTTTGCTGATTGACCGACAATACTATCGACCCATCTTCCAAAACCAAAACTGAACCCACATGAGTTTTAAAATCTAACTTCTGAGTTGATGAATCAGAAAGCTCATCACCTTGAGTCGCATTGTTAGGAAAAACACCCGCGCGAGCAACAGCTGATATAGCCAGAACTAACAAGATGTAAAATGCTATCAACGCGTTTTTGAACACTCAACTGTCCTTAGATAAAGTTAAATAAACCGATAATTTATCTATAAGCAAACACCGTGCCATAGTTTTTTCGACCAAATTCGTTTCAATGCATTTGGGGCTCGCAATTTTTTAAAAAATTCCATTTCGGAACCTTAGATTAATCCCATAATGGGACTTAGGTTCTATTCTGGAACCACTTTTTCGTTTTTTTGACCTTTTGAAATATGAAAGTGCTATTTCTAGAGACACTCTAAATTGATTAGATAATTGGACTAAAGCACAGACCTTATGTCAGCATGTTTCGATATTTGGTTCTTTGGTGAATTTCTAAGTATAATCAAATGCCTATGGGGAAAAATCAGATCACTTGGATTGTTCGAAATCAGTCAGGTCAAGTTAAAGGGCCATATACAACTGAGGTCATTCTCAAAATGATTGGCGATGGGGCCTTCTCAGGTCAAGAGTCAATTTCTAAACTGCCAGATGGCAGATGGACGCAAATCTCTAAGGAACCTGATTTTTACGACAAACTTTTAGAAGTTCTTGAGGGTGTTGTTAAAACTAAGCCAAAAAAGCAAAAATCAATCGAAGTAGAAACAGTGATTATTGAACCACAGCCGCTAGGCTCTAAACAGAGAGCAGAACTTCCTAACTTTGAAAATCTTAAGCAAGCTCGACCCACAATTAAAGATTATTCTAAAAATAACAATCTTAAAAAAACTAAATCTGACGTGCCATCTCAAACAATTGAATACAAAAATAAAGATTTTCCTCCAGCTATTCCTATCTCTAAGTCGATCTCTAATTCAAAACAAAATTCAAAGAATTTTATTATCGATCTTTCGAGTTTACCAAATCTTGCCAATCGTGGAACTTGGATTGCATTGAAGGTGCCACTATTAATTTTGCTACTATCACTTGTAATCGTAATAGCAGTGATCTGGGAAAGCGGATCTTCTGATTCTGAGAAGATTCATCTAATCCCTCCTGGCCCCAGTACTTCCGCCCTATCAGAGGAGCAGGTAAAGAGGAGCTTGAATGAATCTTTGTTTAATATAGAGCAGGATACTTTTGATTCCTATTTGCTGGCTGAAAATAAATTAGTTAACCTAGTAGAGGGTGCTCCCAGTAATATCGAAGTCAGGGCCTTGTTGTGTATGGTTTACAGAGAGCTTTGGCCTTACGCTAAGCAAGATACTCAAGACATTAAAACCATTTCTGTATTAACTCAATCAACTAAAGCTCTCAATATTATTAGCCCTTTAGGTCAGGTTTGTGAGGTGGTAAAGCTTGTAACGGCCGGGCGCTATAGAGAAGCACGCAGTGCAGTTGAGTCAATTTTGGAGACTTCTGAATCTTTTACTATGTTGCCAGTTTTATACGACTATAAAGCTGAGCTGCTTGAAGGTGAAAAAGACTTTGTTAATTCAGTACCATATTACGAAAAATCCACCCAACTTTGGGATAAGTGGCTACATCCTCAAGTTAAGATTGCTGAATTATTTTATGAAAAACAGAACTTTACTGCGGCAGCGAGCACTCTTCAGCAGGTACTGAAGCGAAATCCAAACCACCGAGAAGGAAAATTCTTATTGGGAGTTGTTGAATATCGCGGATTCAAAAATACTGACGCAGCATTTACACTTTTATCATCCGCAAATAATTCAAAGGGTAAAGTTCCTCAGCTCATAGAAAGCCAGGGACTGTTTGCCCTGGCGGAAATTTATGCTTATCGAAATGAAAAAGGCAAAGCACTTCCAATAGCCCAAAAAGCTTATGTGCTGAACTCAAGTAATAGTGAATTACGTCAGTTAGTGGTGCGGCTTGGTGGCTCTGATAAAGTGACTAATAATAAAGATCAAAATAACGAATTACTATTTATGGGTGATCAGTATGTAAGGCAGGGTGATTTTTTAGCCGCTCAAGCTGAATTTAAGGCTGCCTTTGAGTTAGATTCAAAAAATGGCATTGCTGCGATGAAGGCTGCCAAATGCCTTTGGCAATTAAATCAAAGTTATGAAGCTATTGAGTGGCTAAATAAGGCTATTAAGGCAGAGCCAAATTTTATTTCTGCCTACGTTTTGCTAGCGGACTATTTATCTCAAAGATTTGATTTTGGGGGAGCAACAATCGCGTTAGCAAATGCAACCCGGATATCCCCCAATAACTATGAAGTCCTGCGAGGACTTGCTTGGCTTGAGTTCAGAAAAAATAATATGTTGGGTGCATTGAATTATGGCTCTCGTGCAGCAAAAATATATGATGGAGATATTGAAACATATATTTTGCTTTCTAAGGCCAACTCCTTGTTATCTCAATCGATAGCTCCTTTAAACAAGAAAGAGATTGAGCGTAAAGAAAATGCTGCAAAAGATTCAATAAGGTATGCAACCAAGGCCGTAGAGTTAGATACGACAAATCCAGAAGCTCAGATAAATTACGCAAAAACTATTGCAATAGCAAATGGGGTGGATTCAGGTATTTCCTATTTAAGCGAGTTAATCAAAAGATATTCATACACATTGGATTATCAACTTGCGCTAGCTGAGATCTATAAAACAGAGGATCGCTGGACGCAGTCTGATGGAATTTATGAAAAAGTGACTGAAATGGATTCAAAAAATAAGCGGGCCTGGTTAGGTTTGGGCGAATCAAAAAAAGCTTTGGGACTTAACGATAAAGCACTCAAAGCATTTTTGCAGGCAGCGGTTCTGGATCCCACCGATGGCGAGGCCTTGTTTCAAGCTGGAAGGTTGTATTTAGAGACTAGCCGATATGAGGAATCCATTCAGCAGTTTAAGAGAGTTCAGAGATTAAGCCCATTCTACCCACGGACAAATTATTATATTGGAAGGGCTTCCTTTGCAGCCGGAGACTTTAATGCAGCAATGGAGGCTGCAAGTGCAGAAAAAAAAATGAACCCTAACATTGCAGATTCGTATGTCCTTGCTGCTGAAGTGCATGCGTCACGTCGTCAATATCAAGAGTGTGCAAGTGAATATTCTCTGGCGCTGAAGTTAAGGGCGCAGGTTGCGGAAATATATGTAAAGGCCGCACAGTGCTATAGGCAGTCAGGGTCTTTGGATGTTGCTGAAGATATGCTTAGTCTAGCAGCAGCGCGGGAGAGTGGCTATGCTGACATCTATAGGGAGCAGGGTGCTATCTATGAACTAAAAGGAGATGCTCGCTCCGCAGCAACAGCATACAATAAATATATTGGCCTCTCCCCAAATGCTCCAGATCGTGATGATATAGCAAACAGACTAAATCGCTTAGGGTATTAGTTAACGAGCATGTAAAATTAAAGGTAATCTAGGAGGCGAAAATGGGAATCGGCGACAATATGCGAGGCTTTGTGAGTAACGTACAGGTTGGTGTTAAATCAACGAGCTTATCTGCTTTTCATTTTAGTCTTAGATTGGTGACGGGTCTTTTTGTTGGGTTAACTATGGCTCTTATAGGCCAAGAATTAATGGGATATGAAACATTAGCATTAGTCTTCGCAGCAGTCGTGGTGCTCGCTATTATTATTAAAATTCTTTCACCATGGAGTATCAGTCAAATTTTAATTTTTGATCTCATTGTTGTTTTGCTCGCTATGCTTATGAGAATGTATATACTGGTCGCACCTTAAATTAAGGAAAGTTCAATTATGATTGATATCAAACTATTGGAAAAAAAAGTCGAATCCGGCGCTTCTTACTTTGATGAATATAAAAGTGGTTTACTAAATCGTGGCGCTTCAACAGAGGTGCTTGAGCAAATCATGGACCTGAATCGAAAACGCAAAGAGCTTATAAATAATTCTGAAACGGTAAAAGCTCAGCAAAATAAATTAAGTAGCGAAATAGGAAAATTAAAGCGTGAGGGAGCTGATGCTTCGATCCTCTTGGCTGAAGTTGATTTACTGAAAGTCCAAGTTAAAGAATTGGAAGCAAAAGCAGCCGAAGCTGATTATGCTGTGACAAACATAGCTCTTACACTTCCGAATAAACCACATGCTTCTGTTCCAATTGGTACCACGGCCGACGACAATAAAGTTATGAAAACGGTTGGCACAATTCCAGTTTTTTCATTCAAAGCAAAAGAACATTGGGAGTTAGGCGAGACCTTAAAAATTATTGATTTTGAACGTGCGGCCAAAACCACCGGAACGAGATTTGCTTTTCTTAAAGGAGCAGCGGCTCAAATGGAGCGGGCTCTAATACAATTCATGATGGAATTACACTCAAGTAAGCACGGATATACAGAAATGATTCCACCCTTTATAGTAAATAGTAATAGTCTGCTGGGTACCGGGCAGTTTCCTAAGTTCAAAGAAGATGTATTTCGATTGGAAAATACTGATTTATACCTTATTCCAACTGCCGAAGTTCCAGTAACAAACTATTATAATAATGAAATTTTGGACGAAAAAGATCTACCTCAAAGTTTTTGTGCTTATTCTCCATGCTTTAGATCTGAGGCAGGAAGTTCTGGTAGGGATACGAAGGGGTTAATTCGTCAGCACCAATTTGATAAAGTTGAATTGATGACGTTTTGCCTTCCAGATCAATCCCATGAGATGCATGAAGGTTTAACATCGCATGCAGAGCAAGTCTTGATAGATCTAGAGTTGCCATTTCGGCGCATGCTTCTATCTACTGGCGACCTAGGATTTGGTTCAGTTAAGACCTATGATTTAGAGGTTTGGCTGCCTGGGCAGAATTCATTTCGCGAAATTAGCTCGTGCTCTAATTTTGAAGATTTTCAAGCGCGACGTGCAAACATTCGCTTTAAAATGGGAAATACCAAGCCACAGTTTGTTCACACATTAAACGGTTCAGGCTTGGCTGTAGGAAGAACGCTTATCGCTATATTTGAAAACTATCAGCGTGAAGACGGTTCAATTGCTATTCCAGGAGCGCTCAGGCCCTACATGGGCGGGCGAACTGAAATTCGAAATTAGAGGGTAAAATTTAATCTACAGTGCGTTAATAAAAACAACTGCTTGAAGTTCTAACTGAAAAACCATAAAACGGTCGACGGAGAGATGGTAGAGCGGTTGAATACACCAGTCTTGAAAACTGGCAGCCCTTCGCGGGGCTCGAGGGTTCGAATCCCTCTCTCTCCGCCACTCAGGGTTCGCCCTGGTGATGCACAAAAGCCGCATAGATTTTAATCATAAAAAATACAAAATTATATTAAAGAGAAGACTTGCTGCATAAGTGTAGTATTCCAATAGTATCTTCAGTCTGTGATAGTTCATAAATTGTCATTCCACAGCTCAATTTCTTATATATTAAAAGGCTTCTAAAACGAGGGGCTATAAAATCAAGATTAAACATAATTGAGTGCGCTAAAGACAGACTCTAAATTTATTCCATTACCATTTTTATAAGTTAATAAAATGGACTGTAATGACTCTGGGTCTAGAAAATGGTTAAAAAAATGCATGAAGGTTTGATTTTTTTAGAGGAAAATCCGACATTTATAGGACGAGGTCTTTGATGACGCAATTTACATTATCAAAATATAATGACTACGTTATAGTTGAATTCCCTGAAATTATATATAAGGAAGAAATAAAAGATTTTAATGAGGTCTCCCAATATTGGGTCCAAGAGAATACTCGCAGTGTTGTTTTTGACTTCAAGAGATGTGAAAAATTTCATAACATTGGATTTCCGGTAATTGCAAAATTTAAATTGCAATTGAAGAAAAATGGAATCGCTCTATATTCCATTAATATGTCAAAAGAAGTAGCCAAGACAATTTACCAGGGTGGCGTCGAGGGTATTTTTTCAATTTCTGAAAATTTTAAAAATATTCAGGATCAGTTGAGCACAAAAGCTAAGGTACGTACTATTCTTGAGGTGGATTCCCTCAATATCCTCTTGGGCGGAGTAGCTCCCACATTTAGTAGTATTTTCGAAATTGAACCATTTCGAGGGAAACCCTTTGTAAAAAGTGGCCCCTTAGCAACAGGGATAGGGATTTTAGGGATTATAAGCCTAGTTGAAGTTGATTTGATAGGTGCTGTTAAGTTTTACTTTCCAGATGCCTTTTTAACAAAGCTTCAAACGGAGAAATATAAAAAGGAGATGGGTGGAATTGCTCAAAATATCATCGATATTATTGAGCTCTATGTGCAAAATTATTTTGCTAAAATTCAACCCGAAATGGTGGCTAAAGGCTACCATTTGCAAAAAAACTTTCCTTCAATTCTAATAGGGATGCTTTCTGATTTGGCGCCGTCTGGTAAGGAAGTAACAATGATTATGCCTTTTAAGTGTCTCTACGGCGATTTTTGGATAGAACTATCAAAAGTTTAGTTCTGATTTAATAATCCCAACATCTCGAGAGCCTTTTTTAGATTTGGAGTCTCAAAGGGCTTCAGTATCCAAGCTCTAACTCCAAGTGGTCTTGCAATATCAATCATTTCTGATGGGTTTTCTGTGGTGACCATTATAACTGGAGTGCTAGCATAATTTGAATTTTTGCGTAATATCCGACAGAATTCAAAGCCATCAATTATTGGCATGTTAACATCTACGATGAAGAGCGAAAGATTCGGTAGGGTTTCAAGTTGCGAAAGTGCATCTGAGCCATTTATTGCGACAAACGATTCAAAACCAACTTTGTCCATAAAGGCTTTTATTTGAATTCGTATTGGTTTAGAGTCGTCAATAATCATAACTGTCTTCATTTAATAACTCCATAGCTACTACTAGAAATATTTGATTTTAAGGTTCAGTGGACAATCCAAGGAGTCTAAAGGATTAAGAGTGCTTCCCCTGGTGTAGCAGATCCAACCTGGAAGTCCAGATCCCGCAAAAAGGGGGTGTTTTTCAGAAATGGAAACAAAAACTGAAAAGATATATTCAAACTACCGTCATCATCGCTGATATTTAGAGATGGCAAAAAATAGGAGCTTCTTCGTTTGAAGTCCGTGATGTTATCTCCCCGCACTACTACAGGAAGTCCTATTCTTGAATTGATATTAATTTTCCTTAAATTAATATTAATAACTCCAAGAACTTGATTGCTGACCTCATTAAAATACTCAATGATATCTTGTTCATCCATGCTGTGGAGTGTTTCACTTTTTGATTCGACATGCCGAAGTTCAGATCTCACGGTCACGGCACAAATAAAGTTGTCAAATGCAGCCTCGCAAAAAATTAGAAAATCTGCACTCGCCTTCGGTGCAGACTGATCTGTAAGCTTCCATTTTGTAGTATAATCTGGAATCAAGTTTGAAGTAACCTTGTCCACTGCAAATAAGCACAGTTCACGAAATTTATCAGGGACAATTTCATCTAGAAAGGCAGTAATATACTGGTGTGGCCTTAAATTTTTAGGGGCCCTCATTGACTCAGGTATTGTTTCTGATTTCGTAAAAAATCTAATCGGAAAAGTATTCTTGACAGATATTTCTATAAGTTGATTGTTAATCATTCCGTCGCCTGACTCTTGAACAAAGATACCGAGGCAGTGCTGAATTAGATCAAGGGCTTCGTTTAATTCCTCTAAATTATTAGAATTTATTACAGCAAACCCCAGCTCTTCACCACATTTTGCTAGAGATGCAATGTCATCGGGGCTTAGGCAAAAACAACTGATATAGCTTCGCTTTTTTTCGATTTGATATCCAACCACAAGGAGCCCCTTTTTTATTTTATAGCTAGAGATTAATCTGCTAAACAAAGGAGCGCAATTTTTTTAAATGTGATTGATTCCATAAGGCTCAGCTCTGGACTTAGATATGGTATTATCGAGCTTAAAAGTTTGATCTTGAGGATATAGAAATGTATCCAGCTCTTGTTTTTAAATAGAAATTATACAAGAGCCATCTTTATATCGAATATGATATAAAAATTGAGGAGATTTTGGATTTATTGATCATCAATACAATTTACCTAAATCCATAGAATATTTTCCCGGGGCAAAATCAGAGAGTCTTTTTTCCCAAAGTTTTTTAAAAAATTTATCGGGATTTGAATAACTGGAATATGGATAAATAGCTATACCACCTCGTGGAGTAAACTCACCTATAACCTCCAAATATTTAGGATTTAGTAGTTTTACAAGATCATCACAAATTTTTTGAACACAGTCTTCGTGGAAATCCCCATGATTTCTAAAGCTAAATAAATATAATTTTGCAGATTTTGACTCCACCATTTTTTTATCAGCAATATAGTTAATGAATATCTTTGCAAAATCGGGCTGACTGGTCTTTGGACAAAGCGAAGTGAACTCTGTGCAGATAAAAGTAGTCCATGCTATTTTTTCAGGGTTTTTATTTTCAAATGCCTCTAATACTTCTGGCGCATACGTCTGTGGATAATGTGTTTGAATTTCTCCTAAAGAGAAGTTTTTCAATTCTTTTGCATCACGGCCAGTTTTTTTTTTCATTAGACTATACTTTCTTTGCATTAATTTTTGTTAGCTATTAAGGAACTTTGGGAAAGAGGCGCTCTTTGCGAATTAATGCTGCCCTTTCGCCAGAGATTTTCAGATAGGTCAATTTAGTGTTTTTGTCATCCAAGCCAATTTTTTTAAAGGGATTTTTTGGATCATTCCAACTTAGAAAACCAGAATAAAAATCGAACCGACCTTTGCCATTGATATTACTGCCCTGGTCTCTAATTATGAAATAGCCATTGTGCATGGAATTATCTGGCAGAAGAAGTCCTACTGTCGCCGGGACAAATATTACATCTCCTGGCCTGTAATATTGCAAATCAGCAGCCACAGAGTAGAAAGGATCCAAGCAGTAATCCATTACGCCATATCCAAATTTGCAGCCATCTTTTGGAACTTCATCAAATCGATTTTCCCCAAAAATTCGATCCGAAACATTATACATATGTATTAATTCTTTTTGAATAACAGCGCAGGTGCCTTGGAGGTTGCAAGCATTCCAAGTTTTTTCGCAGACATGGATTAATGATCTGCCACTTGAGTTTCGCAATTGTTTTTTTAGACCACTATTGCAATGGACTTTGTCTTCATCAAGGACAGGAAAAAAATATATGCTTGAGGTTAAGTTGCCATTTTCTTCAACTTTCATAGGAGTATTCATAATATCAATTTCTGAGGCATTAGCCGGCTTGGAGGTAGTTTTTTCCTCGCGCCCTTCTTTGTTCTCTGTGGGATTATCGAATGTAGCTTTATTTTCCATATCCTGCTTTAACTGATTTCGCGGATCAGAAATTTGAAAACCAGAAGTCCGCTCTAACTCTGAAAAATTTAATGATATTTCTGAACATGAATTTAGCAGGAGCAAAAAGCTACTGTAGATCATGAGCCAAATCCACAGAAAATATTTTATAGATGGTCTAATTTTTGAAATACCCATACTTTGGATCCTCGTTTAATAGTCCCCCAAAATACCCATTTTCTGGCATAATGCGATGATTTTTCAATTCAATGAAAAGAAGAACAGAGTGACTAAAATATGGTCACTAATAATCTTTTGGCAGAGTAGTCTATTTGTGAAGTTGCCCATCTATTTACTCTTTAAGTTAAATCTGCTTTTTGCCCATGGTACAATTATGGGCATTAAAGAAACCAGGATAACCCCAATTATAACGATATGAAAGTTGCGTTTCACGATCGGAAAATTTCCAAAAAAATGTCCTGCAAGAGTAAATGTGCAAACCCAGGCCACTGCCCCTATAATATTAAAGAAAAGAAACCTTTTATAATTCATGGTGCCAACGCCCGCAACAAATGGTGCAAAAGTCCTAACGATGGGCGCAAACCTAGCTGCGACAATAGTAAATGAACCCCATTGTGCATAGAAAGCCTGAGTTTCTTCTAAATATTTCCCCTTAAATATACCACTTTCTTTTTCAAAGGCTTTCGAGCCAAGAAATTTTCCAATATGGTAGTTTACAGTGTCTCCTAAAATTCCTGCAAGCGTAAGCGTAGCTAGGATGATCCATAGGTTTAAACCATTCTCTATGCTTGTGAGAGCACCCAAGGCAAAAAGTAACGAATCCCCGGGTAAAAAAGGAGTAATTACCAAACCCGTTTCACAAAATATGACGAAAAACATAATGAAATAGGTCCAGGGCCCAAAGTAGGCAATCCAACCAACAAGATGCTGATCAAGGTGGAAAATATAATCTATAATCAAGGGCATTGAATCACATCCTATAGTGCTAAGAGATCGATAAACACTATAAAAAAAAGAAATAAAAGAACAGAAATATATGATCTGCAGCTCGGCAAGAAAAAAATTGGCGGAAAGGGCGGGATTTGAACCCGCGGTACACCTTTTGGGTGTACGAGCGTTTAGCAAACGCTTGGTTTCAGCCACTCACCCACCTTCCCGCGGTCGATATAAAGCGACTAGGATTTGAAGGTGCCATAAAGGTTCCTGCAAAGCAAGGGAATGGTCATGTCCTTTTTGCAATTTCCGGGAAGAATGCTTGATTTTTTTGGATACGCAGCTTAAACATACGTCTCTTTCACAGTGCACTCGTAGCTCAGCTGGATAGAGTACATGACTACGAATCATGTGGTCAGAGGTTCGAATCCTCTCGAGTGCACCATTTCTCTCCTTCTTTTGAAAATCTTCAAAAATAACGCAAAACACAATACTCCTCGACCCGCAGTCTCAATTTTCTTGTTTAAGGTCTATTAACTTGGGCTAATGAGGCATGGCTAATAAAGAAATATCGAAGGTTTTTATATTGAGTGTCTTATTCGTCTTAGTTTTATTCGGGATTTGGAAATTGAATGCCCCAGGATTTCAAAAAAGTCCAATTATGGCTAGTATGGAAATTTTAATAGGCGCTGACCTTCGTCCCTTCAATTGGTGCCCAGAAAATGTTAATACTGCAGAGATCATATCCAACGATGGAGCCACAATAAAAAAAATTGAATTGGAGGCAGAAGTCAGTTCATTCTGCAAAATTTTGATTGGCAGTGTTAAAAAGGATCACCTAGACGCTGCTCATTTTAAAAATCGAGCTAAATCATACTCTATTTATCGAAATCAGATCAATTATCTTGAACAATCTGATGATAAAAAGCTGTTTAGAATTAAAGGTCTGGTTTTCAGTTCAAAAATGCTAGAGGAAGTTTTGGAGCGGCCCCTCTAGCAGTTAAATGTTTTCGATACAGATTTCTATTTGACAAGAATGATACAAGACACTAACTTATTTGTTCACCGAATGTTCAGGAGTAGCTCAGTCGGTAGAGCAAGCGGCTGTTAACCGCTGGGTCGGGGGTTCGAGTCCCTCCTCCTGAGCCATTTTTTGTATTACTAAAAAGACCAGCGGCTTCTTATTAGTCCGATTTCAAGATTGCAATCAGGCATATAGTTTAAATCAAAATTAAATCGCACAATACTTATACAATGTAATCGCGGAGCTTATTTTATAAGCGCAGCAAAACTGCAAATTGAGATTTTTTAGGGATAAAAAGGGGAAGGCCGGTATTTTTTGATACAGTCTAAGCTATTATATTTTTGATAAATATCAAATTGAATCGTTTCAATTTTAGGTTCAGGGCAATATCAAAAATAAAATTTGTTGAAGATTTTTTCAGTTGTCAGCTAGCTAACAGAAAAATGATTTCATTTGGCATTTGGTCAATATAGGGTCGTTTTTAGACGGTCTATCTTTTGCAGCCTTCCATTTTATTGAATCGGAGGTTTTGGTGAAATATACAAAAGAAAAATACGACTGGTTTTATGAATGGCGTCCTTATTTTATTTCTTTCATTGGCATCTTTGGCATCTTCGAAAAATATCTGATCGAAATCAAACCAAGTTCACTGATTGATGTTAGTCAAATCTGTGGAATTTTTCTTGTTATTGTTGCTGCAAAAATTATTCAATGGCGCGCCGAATACCGCAAATTTCCCTATTAAAATTTAAAACGAAATATCAATATAAGATAAGTTTTAATTCTATATCTTGAATACTAAACATGATTTTTATTTCTTTCGATAATTCGTCATAAATTGAGACAACACTTAGGTTCAGTTCTTTCATTTAGCCCCATTCTTTTCTCCCTTCATCATTTTGAAATTCTAAAAAAATCCGATATCTTTTCTTATGAAATCAGTTAAACACTCCATGCTTTTATTCTTCTTCTTATTTAATTCTTCAAAGGCATTTTCTGATATCAATGGAAATTGGGGTGGTTGGGGTTTGTGGAATTATCGGGGGAGTGGAACTAATTGCTTTGATGTGAGTTTTCAATTTAAAGAGAGCCCACAGGAGTTAAAAAGAATCTCTGGTAAACTCAACTGCTACTATATCACGATGGCCGAAGAACCGCTGAACCTCGTCAAGAACGGTCAGAATTTAATCAGAGAAGGTGTTGTCGTAGGAACCTTTGATGAGAACAAGTATGAATGGCTCGAACAGTATAGCAGTGAGGTCCAGATAAAGGTGACCCTTCGCAGAAGCGGCGTACATTTGGAATATGGTGAGGATTGGTTCGAAAAAAACACTCGCATTTTGTATGAAATCAAGGCCCATCTTAAAACTGAAAAGAGCAATTTTTAGGTCTAGAAATTTCACTGAAAAATATTAACCGAGTCCCTTAAGGACTTTAAGATAGAGTAAATCAGGAGAACGAAAATGAGTTTTATTGGTCAAGACATGGAAGAATTCTGTTCAGAAGCCACTGAGCTCTTGGTATCGGTTGAGAAAGCGCTCATAGCTATTGATAAAGGTGAGTCTATACAGAAATATTATGAAGCTATTTTCAAAGTATTTTATAGCGTAAAGGGTGGGGCAAATATGATGGGAATCGACCCCCTTCAAAAGCAAATGAACATCCTTGATAGTATATTTGCTGGACTCAGGGGAAAGACCGCAGTGCCAAGTGAGGCACTGGCTATTTTGCTAAAAACCATTGAAGGGGCGCGAGGCATTTTAGCAACTACTTCAAATGAAGCACGCATAAAAAAAACAACTCCAACAGCAGAATCGGCTGGTGCCTCCGAACCTCAGAAAAAAATAGAACAAAATGTGAAGGCTGAGGGTATCAAGAGTCCTAGTGTAAACTTGACGGATCTGAGTGATCTAAAGCCTATGATCTATGCCATAGACGATGAACAAGACATTCTGGATATCATTCAATTTGAATTGGAGCAGGTTGGTATGGAATGTCTGACTTTCACCGATCCGAACGAACTTTATAAAGCATTCAAACAGAATCAACCTGATTTAGTTTTGACGGACATGAAGATGCCTGGCTGCTCGGGGCAGGAAGTTTTGCAGGCAATAAGAAAACTTGATCCAGATGTTCCAGTAATCTTTATCAGCGGATTTTTAGATAAGGAAAATTTAATGGATGCACTTGAATTTGGGGTTTTTGCTGCAATTGAAAAGCCTTTCAATGAGAAAACACTGCTTAACCATGTTAAAAACGCACTCAAACAGCGTCAAATGACTAAGTTTTTAAATCGCAGCATCAATCTGATTCTTTATCAATTTAGCGATATTGATGCCGTATTGGCAGAACATGGGAAAGATGATATTAGACGAACTATCAGGG
Organism: Pseudobdellovibrionaceae bacterium; assembly: GCA_947449255.1. Classification (GTDB taxonomy): domain Bacteria; phylum Bdellovibrionota; class Bdellovibrionia; order Bdellovibrionales; family Bdellovibrionaceae; genus Bdellovibrio. Next base: position 95,204 of record CANFQX010000002.1, on the reverse strand, counting down.
CCGAGCTTAGTCAGCTTATTTTATTCCGAAGAGAGCTCAGAGAATTTAAGCAAAAATAAAAACGTAAAGGTATATGAATAATTTGCAAATATGCAATGTTCAAAATCATATGCTTTTTAATATTAAGAATTCGGAGCTGATAAATTGAAGGTCAAGCAATCGCATAAATATTTTGAAAGTTACAGTCTAAAATTATTTTTGTCTCTGTTTGTATGTCTAATTTATTTGGCACTAGCTAGCCTATCGAGAAATCTTGCAACCTTTGATGGGCATTTAGCCGTCTTTTGGCCTGTCACAGGCTTAGGTATCGGACTTATGATCCGATTCGGGATTGGCATCTTACCAGCAATTTTCATAGGTTCATTGCTTGCCGATAAGGGTCTCCATTTTCAAGGTCTCTGTGCATTTATATCCGCTAGTGGATCTTTGGTTGAAGCTTATTTAGGAGCCAAACTATTTATTTATATAAGAAAGCAAAATCGCTTCTTAATGTCCTATTCTAAGTCTGCAGCCTATTTCTTGTCTTCTCTAATTGCCCCAATTTTCAGTGCATCTATTTTTACCCTATTAACCTATTATACTAATTTGGATAAATCTGATGGGCTCCTGAATAATTGGTTAGAATATTGGAGTGGGAGCGGTCTAGGGTGCTTCATTTTTCTACCCATTTTTTTTGAGGTTCTTAAGCTTTTTCAGGCGCGCAAATTTCTAAAAGCCTTGCAGGCATATCAGAATACTTTGTTAGTCCTATTTTTTAGCATTGGGCTAGTATTAACTGCCAATTTAATTTTTCATGATCATGCAGTTCTATGGTTAATTTGCCCATTAATTTTTTTGAATGGAAGAAAAATTGGACGAATAGGAACGTATTTGACTGTACTTATTACGAGTCTATTTCTGATCTCCATGAGCTATCGGTTTGAAGGGCCATTTGAGCATGGAAGTCTTGTTTTAAACATCATCTATCTACAATGCCTACTGAGTTCGATTGGATGGGCCTCTTTGTTGTCAGATCAACTCAAGCATAATGAGTCTAAGAGCATTCATAATATCAGTTTTTTAAATTCATTTGTTTGGTTAGCTGCTGTCTTAGTTGTCGGATTAATGTCGCAAGTTGAAAAGCAGCACAGTCGTGCAGAATATCAAAATATAGTGGATACTGCAATTGATCACCTTCAGCAAGTTGAGACCTCTGTTGGCAGTTACCTGCTTTCTGCTTCGGCTCACTTTTCTGTAAATCCAATGACCACACCCCTAGAGTGGAGGCAGTTTAGCCAGACTTTGAAAAATGACAAATACCCTGTTGCTATAAACGGCTTGGGATTTATTGATTACTTTGATCACCACAATAGCGAGCACTCTCAAGTTTCAAGTTTAGCAGCTTCAAGGACTCAAAGAGAAATCCGAATTTTAGATAATCAATACGCTAGTCAGTTTACGAATCGATATGTGATTGATTTGATAGAGCCGATTGAAAATAATAGAGCTGCATTGGGATTAGATATAGGGAGCGAAAGAAACCGAAGGGAAGCTGCAGAAAAGGCGAAAGAAATTAAATCAGTTGTCGCCACTCGGCCAATTCAATTGGTTCAAGATAATGTAGAAAGACCGGGATTTCTAATTTACTCACCAACGTGGTATTCTAAATCAACTAATAAAAAATCTATTTTTTTAGGCTGGGCTTTTGCTCCGGTAGTTTTTGAATATTTTTTTGAAGAAGCATTTTCTGGATATTTGTCTGATTTAAGTTTAAAAATAACGTTAGATAATAACCTGATATATTCTAGTTCTGATCGGCGTCCTGCGGAATTCAATTCAAAATACCTATTTTCTAAAGACCTCTATATTTACAGTTTACCCATTAAGGTCAAATTTTACCCTACTTTAGATTTTTTCCTTGAGAATAATCAATTAACCTCAGTCTCACTGGCGACTTTGCTGACAATAATTTTGCTTATATCAACTCTATTTCTTAACGAGAAGGGACAGTTCTCAAGACGGTTGCAAAACGAGGTTGAAGTTCAGACACGAAAGTTGGCACAAAGCGAAGAGTATGTGAAATCGTTAATCGAGCTTGCCCCAACGGGAATTGCAACCCTTGATTCTAAACTTCATTTCTTGACCATGAACAAGGAGCTTTTGTCTTTCATTGGATACTCAGCTGAAGAAATGAGAAATAAATCAATTGAAAGTATACTATATCCCGATGATTTGCAGAAAAATTTTGGTTTGGCGAATGGAGATCTGGATGATCTTCCAAAGTTTTCCAAACAGCAGAAAAGATATGTTAGAAAAGATGGTACGATTGTTTGGGGCGAACTTACGACTGCTCAGATTATGGCTCGAGGTTCAATTCATCCGACTGTTCTGGTGATATTAAAGGACATTAATGATGTAAAAGAGCTTGAGCGGATCACCTTTGATCAACGATCCCAAATTGATCAATTATACAATGCTTTAAACAGTTCTGCCATAGTCCTGAAAACAAATGTGAAGGGTATTATTACTTACGTGAATGACAAAATCACCCACGTATCACAATATTCATCTTCAGATCTTCTTGGAAATGAAATAAAAATTCTAACCTCTGATACTCGAACAGATGAATTCTTTCTGGAAATTTATACCACTTTGAGTCGGGGTATTATCTGGAATGGTGACCATAATTTTTTCAAGAAAAATGGGACATCTTATTGGGTGAATGCAAATATTTCGCCAGTATTTGGTGATCAGGGCTTGATCAGTGAGTACCTATTTATTCTATTTGATATAACGGCGCAAAAAGAGGCGGAGTTAAGCCTGCAGCACTCAGCTAAAATGTCTTCTTTAGGAGAGATGGCGGGTGGTATAGCACACGAAATTAACAATCCTTTGTCAATCATACAAGGCAAGTCATCCCAATTGCGTAGACTTATTGATTCTGGAAACTTCACCACAGAAATAGCCAGGGATTTTCTATCGAAAATTGAATCGACCACCGAGCGTATTTCAAAGATTGTAAAAGGACTGCGAATGTTCTCCAGGGACACTTCTAAAGTTCAGTTTACACAGAACTCGGTGACTCAAATTATAGAAGAAACTCTTGTTCTGTGTGGAGAAAGGCTTCACCAGCATGGCATTACTGTCACCTCTAAGATTCCTGAAGATGCGATTATAGTCTGCAATCCCACACAGATCAGTCAGGTGCTATTAAATCTCCTCAACAATGCTCATGATGCTGTTTTCAAAACCCAATATCCATGGATCCGGGTCGAAGTTGAGAAGCAAATGGATCAGGTCTTGATTTCTGTTATTGATTCGGGCCAGGGGATTTCACCTGAGATCGTCGAAAAAATAATGCAACCCTTTTTTACTACCAAACCAGTTGGTGTTGGAACGGGTTTGGGATTGAGTATATCTCTCGGAATTATAAAAGCTCATTATGGTGAGTTCAAAATAGATCTCAAAAATCCAAATACTTGCTTCGTGATTCAACTGCCAATAGCCAAATAGAGAAAATTCATTGAATGGTAGGGAGTGAGGGATTCGAACCCCCGATCCGCCGGTTATGAGCCGGCTGCTTTAACCAACTAAGCTAACTCCCCACATAGATTGGTGATAACACTCTAGCAAAAAGATTCGAGACTTTCAAAGAGACTGTGCGACGCTAGATGCCTAAAAAAAAGGGGAAGTTGCCTTCCCCTTTTTAGAATTAAATTCTGTACCTTAACTTGCCCTTATCCTTCAACAAAAGACTTAAGCTTATTGCTGCGAGATGGATGGCGAAGCTTGCGAAGGGCCTTGGCTTCAATCTGACGGATACGTTCCCTTGTCACATTGAAATCCTGACCTACCTCTTCGAGAGTATGATCGGCCTCTTCACCGATGCCGAAACGCATCCGAAGAACCTTTTCCTCCCTTGGAGTCAAAGTAGAAAGAACCCGGCGAGTTTGCTCTGCCAAATTCAGGTTAACAATGGCTTCCGCTGGGTTGATAACTTTTTTGTCTTCGATAAAATCGCCTAAATGTGAATCTTCTTCTTCACCCACTGGGGTTTCTAAAGAAATAGGCTCCTTAGCGATTTTCAAAACTTTTCTAACTTTATCAACGGGCATGTCCATTTTTTCAGCAATTTCTTCAGGGGTTGGCTCTCGGCCAAGTTCCTGAATAAGATACCGTGATGTACGAACCAATTTGTTGATTGTTTCGATCATATGAACAGGAATACGAATCGTACGAGCCTGATCGGCAATAGCACGAGTAATAGCCTGCCGAATCCACCAAGTCGCATAAGTTGAAAACTTATAACCACGGCGGTATTCGAACTTATCAACTGCCTTCATTAGACCGATATTGCCCTCTTGAATTAGATCCAAGAACTGCAAGCCTCGGTTTGTGTATTTCTTAGCAATAGAAACAACAAGACGTAAGTTAGCTTCAACCAATTCAGATTTTGCTGCATCGGCTTCCCGCTCACCTTTCCAGATGGCTGTGTAAGTTTCTTTTACCCAGTTGTGATTCATTTCCGTTTCTGCATCCAAACGAGTAATACGCACTTCGGCTTCTTGAGCTTGAACAACATAAGATTTGTACTTTTGATAGTTCAATCCTGTATCACGTGTCATTCTTGTGAGTTCTTTTTCATTACTCTCAACAAGTTTCATACGCTCAACCATTGAAGCTACGTCTTTAGAGAACGTACGCTCAACACCGTCTTTGATACGACGACGAAGAGTCCCAATTCGACCCACCAAGTTTTTAAACTTAATGACGATTCGATTGATCGTTTTTCGGTTGAAATTCACGGACTCAAAGTTAGCCATTAGTTTATCGTTGAGTACAACGAGTTCCTTCATGGCCGCTTGGCGAGCTGGTGTGTTAGTTTCTTCTTTTCGAAGAATCTCAAACCTTTTCGCTGAAGTTTTTTGATACTCAGTCACCTTGCCGATGAGTTCATGAATTTTATCGATATATTCTTTTTCATCGTACTGAGTGTCTTCATCCTCAAGGCCGCGGAAAATCGATTTAACTTTAATACGTCCTTCGTCAAGACGTCTTCCCAGTTGAATGATTTCAAACGTCCCAAGAGGTGATAAGAGCATAGCCCTAACGATTTCTCGTTCACCCTTTTCAATACGACGAGCAATTTCAACTTCTCCTTCACGAGTAAGAAGTGAAACGCTACCCATTTTACGCAAATAAAGCCGTACGGGGTCGTTGCCCTTTACGTCTTCACTTTCAGCTTTTTCTTCATCATCTACTTCTTCATCGTCAGAATCTGGGCTTTCAAGGAATGTTCCTTCAGCTTCATCATCTTTCGAAGTTTCAGACAAGTCCGAAATAACGACACCGCTGCCTTCGAGGCCATGCATGAATGCATCCAATGCAGCAGGTGCAATAATTTCAGGTGGAAGGTGGTCGTTGATCTCTTCGATCGTCAACGCACCCTTCTCTTTTGCAAGCTTAAGAAACTTTTGAATTTCTTCTTTTATTAAAGCTTCTTGTTCTTGCAACGAAAGAACTTTTAAAGGTTCTTTCTCTTGTTTGTTTGGTAGGTTTTGCATCATCAATACCTCGCCTTTACCCTTTATTCAAAGAGAGTCGATCTCTATGAGCTTTCATTATCTGTTCCATTTTTTCTGAACTTGGTTCGAGCTTTAATTCTCGAGCCAACTGCTTTGCTTGGTCGCGTAAGGAGTTATCACGCACGCGCTTAAAGCAATCACGCAAAAGTTTCTGCTCAGTCTCTATTTCAAATCCTGTTTCGCCTTGTGAGGTTGGCTCAGCTACAAATAATAATTCAGGATGATCCACATAAGAGACAAGGAGACTGGTCAATTTATCAAACTTATTAAGGTCTTGTCTATAGACATCAATAGCCTTCTCTAGGATCTTTTTTACCCCAGAATGCATGATGTATTCAAATGTCTTTTCAGTTAAAAAACTTTCAAAGTTGGCACGACTTTTGAGTGTAATCCCAAGCAACAGCAACTCGGCCTTAGAGCTGCCTTGAAGGCTGATCTTACCATTCTCTGTCGGTAAATTCGGGTCAGGTATTATTTGCGGTATTTGGGCGTCTGTGGCATTACTTGGCCGCGCCGTCCTAGAGATGCTGGGCTTATTCTGTGAATAGACAACTCCACTGCTTTGTAAGCCGACAGCCTGACGCAGCCATGGCAGTGTCACTGACATTCTTTGAGCTGCCTCTGCCAGATATAAATCACGCAAACGTAGATCAGGAATGATCTCAAATATAGGTTTTAGTTTATCGGCTAACTTTACTTTTTCAGAAGCATCTCCACGATAACCTTCCATCCAACGGCCTATAATTATTACAAAAAGATCTGGCGCTCTATCGAGTTCTATTTGTAAGGCCTCTGCTCCATATTTCTTTATATAGTCGTCTGGATCCATGGCGTTTGGTAGAGTCAGTCCCTTTGGATAGAGATCAGCTGCGAGTAAAATAGGTAAACTTCTCTCTGCAGCTTCAATTCCTGCTGTATCTCCATCGAAGAGGGCAACAACATTCTTTGTCATCCTTTTGAGGAGTTTACCGTGTTCCGCGGTGAGTGCCGTCCCCATAGTAGCTACAGAATTACGAATTCCTGACTGATAGAGGGACACCAAATCCATATATCCTTCAACAATAATGGCTCTATCTTCGCTGCGAATATATCTGGCAGTCTGAGTGAGGCCGTAAAGCACCTTTCCTTTGATAAAGACGGGGCTTTCAGGGGAATTTAAATATTTGGGCTCATTTTCCTTTTTTTCAATATAGCGACCGCCAAAAGCAATGGGCTCTCCCATGCTAGAAAAAATTGGAAACATGAGGCGATCGCGGAATAAATCGAACTGTCCAGGGGAGCTTTGTCGTGATTTGATTAAACGAGCTTCCTCGGCTAAATTTAAAGGAACTTGTTTTGATACTAAATGGCGTTCAAGTCCGTCCCAATCTGGCAGAGCATAACCAATACTAAAGGCCTCAATCGTATCTTGAGTGAGTCCTCGGCTTGCAATGTATTTTCTGACAGGATGATTTTGAGAAGTTTCTTTTAATTGATTAATATAAAATTCGGTTGCGATTTTATTTATTTTAATCAGAGTTCTCTTTTTTTCACTAAATAATTCTTGTTCAGAATTATCTTTATCTTGTGTTGGAATAGGAATACTTGCGCGATTTGCAAGAAACTCCAGAGAATCTCGGAAGCTCATTCCTTGATACTCTCGAATAAACGTAAATATGTTACCACTTTTATGACAACCAAAGCAGTGATAAAGCTGCTTCGTTTCGGAAACTGAAAAAGAGGGCGTTTTCTCTACATGGGAGGGAAATGGACAGCGACCCATTAGGCCGCTTCCACTCTGTTTTAACTGAGTGTATTGAGAGATAAGGTCGACAATATTATTTGCCTCTTGAACCCTCTCAATAAATTCATCAGTAAATTTCATTTAAAGTCCACCAGCTTTATAAGCTGAGTTTAGATTTAATAACTTCGCTCACAATTTTATTGTCAGCAGCACCGCCGGATTTGGCGATGACTTCTTTCATTACAGGGCCCATGTCTTTAACGGTTTTTGCATTGAGGGCTGTGATGACTTCAGAAACCAGAGTCTCAATTTGCTCACGACTCATTTGCGCTGGTAAATAGACTTCAAGCACCTTAAGTTCTGCAGTCTCTTGATCAACTAGATCTTGGCGACCAGCTTGTTGAAATTGATCAATGGATTCCTTGCGCTGCTTAACTAATTTTTTTAAAACGCCAAGAACTTCATCGCCAGTAATTGGATCAGGGCGCATCTCTATTTCACGATTTTTCACGGCTGCTTGGAGCATACGAAGTGCTCCCAATTTAACTGATTCTTTTGCGATCATTGCGGCTTTTACATCAGCTGCGACTTTTTCTCTGATTTCCATGAGGAGCTCCATGTTTATCATTCGTAGATTTATTTTGAATAAAACAGAGGCGACTTGTGGTCGCCTCTGTTTTATCTACTAATTATTTATTCGTTTTTACTAATTATTCTAAATGTTATTCAAAATAATTATCTGATTCGAAAAATTAAAAGAGTGAACTCATTGGAACTATTCGCCCCAACCTTTTCTGGATTTTTTAACAGCGCGTTTACGAGCTGCTATTGACTTCTTTTTAAGTCTTACAGAAGGTTTTTCAAAGTGTTCACGTTTTTTAACGTCAGAAAGAATACCTGCTTTTTCACAAGATTTTTTGAATTTTCTGAACGCAGATTCGAAAGACTCACCGTCTTTGATCTTAACTAATGCCACGACAATCACCTGCCCTTCAGTGTGGAATCTTCGAGTGTATAACAAACAGGCAGCAAATGGGCAAGTCTTCCAGATTTAATGCGCAGAGACTTTAGTTTTTAGGTCCTATACAGGTGTTTTAGATAGATCAGGCCAAGAATGAGTAATTTTAAGAAATCAAGGCCGGACCTTTAAATAGAGACCAGATAATTCATTAGGAATTTCCTATCATGTTGGAATTGTTAATTAAATAGATGTATTGTATGTCAGTATTTTAGGCTTTAATCGAATCTCATGTTTATAGGTTTAAAATTTTTTGAGGAAATAGAATGATTGAACAAAATTCACGGGATGAAAAGTGGATGGGGATTGCGCTGGAATTAGCCAAAAAGGCGGCATCACATGGCGATGTTCCCGTGGGAGCCGTAGTTGTTGACTCCAAGGGTCAATTGATTTCTTGGGCATCTAATAACAGGGAAAAATTGATGACTCCCCTGGGTCACGCAGAGGTGCTGGCCTTGCATCGGGCTGCCAAGAAGCTTAAATCTTGGCGACTGGTTGGATGCACCTTATATGTCACTCTTGAGCCCTGTTTGATGTGCGCCGGAGCTATTCAGCAGGCCCGCGTTGATCGGGTCGTTTATGGTGCAAAGGATTCAAAAGCGGGCGCAGTCGAAAGTCTTTACTCGGTTCTTCAGGACTCCCGCCTTAATCACCAAGTTGAATTGTCATCAGGAGTATTAAAACAAGAATGTTCATTACTTCTGACTGATTTCTTTGCTCGTCGGCGCTTGGCATTGAAAAATTTAGAGGCAGAGAAAATTTATCGTAGGCGAGCTTCAGTCGTCGTCATTCATAAAAATAAAATACTGGGTTTTCATGGTGTTGATCCTAAATCAGGTGAGTCTTATTTCTTTTTACCCGGGGGAAAGATTGAAAAAGGTGAATCGCCCCAGGAGGCAGGAATAAGAGAAACTTTTGAAGAAACAGGATACAAAATAAAAATACTTTCTGAACCCGCATTCATTCGCAAGTATGAATTTTACTGGGATGGAATTGTAAATCATTGTGAAACATCTTTTTTTGTTGGCGTCCTAGATCAAGCTTGGAATGAACCAAAAAAGATTATCGATGCCGACTACCATCGAGGAGTAGACTGGATTCCATTAAATCAAGTAGGCAGAATTTTTTCCTATAGTAAGGACATACTATGGGCGATCCAAAAACTAATCAAGATCGCTCGAAAAAAGGGAATTTAGTTTTTTGAGAGGGGTTTTGGCTACATGCCTTTGTATTTCATTCCTTTTAGATCAAGAATTTTTTTGAGTTGGTCCCGTTTGTCTCCTTGGATCTCGATAATGCCATGCTTCTCGCCGATCAGGAAAGATCCCCCAACGCCGCACTTTGCCTTTAGCTCTTTGGATAACTCCTTTAGATAATTTTCGTTTTTAGGTAAGCCATCAAGTACGGTAACTATTTTTCCACCACGTCCATTTTTTTCGAGGCGAAAAATAACGATGAATTTTAAACCTTCAACCGTTTCCTGAATAATGCAATTGCACTCACTCTTTAATTTCTTGCAACTAGAACAGACCACGACATCTTTTGGATCTGTGCTGTAGACTAATCGGGTATTTTTCATAAAATGCTTTCCGAAAACGAAGGTCTGTAGCCACACAGGCAGTTTTCACTATGAAGTCTTTGTGCTTGGCTCCTCATTTAACTTCTGAGTTGTATAATCTCTTCCGTCAAATTTGAAAAGCTGCGGACTATCATCCATAACGGTGATAATATTTACAGGCCGCTTCCATAGTTTGTAAACATTTTTTAGAGTTTCGCTCATGAAATCTGGCTGCATATCAATGCCTTCATGCAAATGACTTAGTAAAAGTTCTCCGCGATTTTCAAAGTTCGCGTCTTCAATTTTAATAATGGGCTGTCCAAAATTAGTCATATGAAACAGGATTTGCGCTTTTACTGCTTTAAAGTTTGAAGTATCAATTTCAAATTTCTGAGTTTTTTTATTAAATTTATAAACAAATAATTTATTTTTTAGGCAAAAGTCTTCCGTCAAGAATTGATCAATAAAAGTGACATCATTGCAAACCTTGCGAACCTCAAAAATCTTTTCTCTTCCAAGATTTAGTTTTAGATCCCAGTTTTTTCTAGCTCTAACATCATCACACTCTTCCCATTCTCTGCCAAATTGGCCCTTATTCCAACGCTCTTCAATATTACGGAACAACTCAATTCCAACTTTATAAGGATTGTAGCCATTGGGCGCCATGGCCATGGTTCCTGCATGATGGTCTGCAAAATCAATGATTTCTGAGTCATTTAGAATTTTTGTTGTCATCAGTTTTGAGTGCCAATATGAAGCCCAGCCTTCATTCATTGTCTTAGTCATACCTTGGGGCGCGAAATAATAGGCCTCTTCACGTATTAAAGTAAGTATATCCACTTGCCAGTCAGCCAGTGGTGCATTGTGCATTAAGAATTTCAGAATATCTTTTTCGGGCTCTGAGGGAAATCTATGAGCCTTCATATAGGCTTCATGCTCAGAGCGTCTCTTTTGTTCGTCCACATAGGCAGGAGGATTAATGTAGTCGCGCATATAGTCGCGATCAACGCGCAATAGATAATTATTTTCTTGAACCTGGGGGGCTTGGCGCACGGATGAGGTTTCAATGTAAGGGCTGTGGCGATCAATTAAATTTTCTATGCTTAGACAGACATCTAAAAAATTTTCGACAACGTCGATCCCGTAGCGATCCATATATCTTCGCACTCGCGTTGCATGATTCGCCATTTGATCCATCATTTTTCGATTGGTTTTTGAAAACCAAACGTTATTTTTAAAAAAATCGCAGTGACCATAAACATGCGCCATAACAAGTTTTTGGTCCATCATAGCATTGCCTTCCATCAGGTAGGCATAGCAGGGGTCCGTATTGATAACCATTTCATATATTTTTGAAAGACCGTACTCATAGCTCTTCGAGAGATGTTCATATTCCATCCCAAATTTCCAATGTGGATAACGTACTGGAAAACCCCCGTAGGCAGCGAATTGGTTTATTTGGTCGTAAGTGATTAATTCAAATATTGTCTCAAAGCAATCTAGGCCCGCATCCTTAGCGATCTGGCATATACGAACTCGTTCTGCTTCAAGCTCAGGAGTTAAATTTGCCATGTCGGATTCCCCTCCTAAAGGTTTTTTTAATTTGGGTTCAGCGGCCTTTTCCTAAAAAATCTTTTATAGAATCTAGAATTTTATCTCGGGATTCGATTTGGCTTAGATTCAGTCTTTCATCGGATCCAAATTCTTTCTGCAAATCCTTTAAAAATTGACCGCTGCCATATTTACTCTCTACCTGACCATAATTAAAGGCATTGCAGTTTGGCAGAAAAAATTCTTGTAACATTTTAACACACACACGGGTGTCGTCGCTGCTCCAATTATCGCCATCACTAAAATGAAATGGATAAATGTTCCACTCATTGACGGGATAATCCTTTAGGATAATTTCCTGGCATAGTTTGTAGGCAGAGCTAATCAATGTCCCACCTGACTCACTCGTCCTAAAAAAAGTATCTTCATCGACTTCTTTTGCAGCAGCATCGTGAATTATAAATCTAGTCTCTAGGCCCTTATAGTGCTTTTTAAGCCAAGTATTTATCCAAAAACTTTCAAGTCGAACAATTTCCTTCTGCTCATCGCCCATGCTGCCCGAGACGTCCATCATGTAGATAACAACAGCTTGAGTTTGTGGTTTGGTGACTTTTTTGAAGGACTTGTACTGCATGTCTCTTCGTATTGGAATGACTAGCGGATCTTCAGAATTATAGGTTCCAGAGGAAACATATCGTTTTAGTGCTCGCTTATAGGATGACTTAAAATGTCTGAGTCCCTCTGGCCCCACTGGGGCGAGTCCCGTAAATTTTGTTTTTATAGCTTCAATGTTTTTCGATCCCTTGGGCTCAATACGAGGAAGCTCAAGCTTTTCTCCAAGAATATCAGCAAGTTCATCCATGGACAATTCAACTTCTAATAAGTGCTCTCCTGGAGCCTCGCCAGCATTGCCTTGACCACCTTCGCCGGGATCTCCTACGTCTTCACCTTGCTGACCTTCGCCTTGGCCAACACCACCAGACTGCTTTGGTCCATATCTAAAATTTGGAATATCAATTCTAGGAAGTGGGATCTTAACAAATTCGTCTTCACGTTTTCCAATGAGTTCGCCTTTGGAAACGTATTTCCTAAGGTCTTCTTTGACCTTTCCTTTGACGATCTCTTTAAACCTGTTGTTGTCTTCCCGTATTGACATATTATTTGTTCTTTACATCGCCTCGGGCAAATATGCTTGCAACATAATGTAAAACATCCGTTGCTGATATTTCATCATACCCGAAGTCTTTAATAAGACGTGTCTTAACAATGTCAATTTTTTCTTGAGTGTCTTTGTCAGCTACATTGCTCACCAGTGTAGTGAGCTTAATACTGTCCTTTTGATCTTCAAAAAGCTTTAACTCAATCGCCTTATGAAGGCGCTCGTTCATTTTGTAGTTAAACTTCTTATTTTCTAAAGCTAAGGCACCAATGTAATTCATAATCTCACGGCGGAAATCATCTTTTCTGGATTCAGGGATTTCTATTTTATCTTCAATTGAACGCATTAGGCGCTCGTCGGGTTCCTCATCGTTACCAGTAAACTGATTGCGTACACGCTCTTTCTGAGTGTAGGCCTTTACATTATCAATATAGTTCGCGCAAAGTCTGGCCATGGCGCTTTCATCAGCACTGATGGCTCTTTGGACTTCTGCTTTAATAATTTCTTCGTATTCTTGCAGGACAATTCCAAGAAGTTCTTTGTATTCGTTTTTCAGATCTTCATTCGAAATCAAGGAATGACTTTTTAAGCCTGACTCCAGTTCCTTAAAAACCATGAATGGATTTAAAGAACCCTTGTTTGATTGCTGAGCAGCCACAAGTGCATTTGATAGCTTATCTTGAATGTACCGGGCAGAAATTCCTTCCAAGCCTTCACGATTTGTTTCTTTTCTAAGCTCCCTGACGTTGTCTTCAGTGTAGTTAGGTAAGGTTTTGCCATTGTACAGTTTTAGCTTCTGCAAGCGAGTCAGATTTGCTTTTTTTGGCTTTTCTAGTCTTGTTAAAATAGCCCACATTGCAGCCATTTCAACTGTATGAGGAGCAATTGAAATGCCACGAACTTTTTGAGAATTAAAGTCTCTTTTGTAAATATTCACTTCATCATTCCAACGAGTGATGTAGGGAATATCTATTTTTACTGTCCGATCCCGAAGGGCTTCCATAAACTCATTGTCTTGAAGTCTCCGGTACTCGGGCTCATTTGTATGTCCAATGATCACTTCATCTATATGAGTCTGTGCGAATTTTTTAGGTTTCACACGATGCTCTTGGGAGGCGCCTAGTAAGTCATATAAGAAGGCGACATCAAGCTTAAGAACTTCCACGAACTCAATCAATCCGCGATTAGCAATATTAAATTCGCCATCAAAATTAAATGCTCGTGGGTCAGAATCAGATCCATATTCGGCAATTTTGCGGTAATTGATATCCCCAGTCAGCTCGGTCGAGTCTTGATTTTTCTCATCTTTTGGTTGGAAAGTACCAATTCCGATACGATCTGCTTCCGAAAGGAAAAAGCGTTTTACTCGAACATGTTTTAACACTTTCATCAGGTCGCCATCGTATTTTTCCATTAAGGATTTAAAAATAAATCTAGAAGGTGGACTCAATTCACCATCAACATTGACTCTGAAAGAGCCGTCTTGACCTTTATTTAGCTGCTCATAAACTGAGGGACGCAAATCTTCTGGAATTAAAAGAAGAGGTTCTTCGTTCATTGGAGTGGGGAAAGCTTTTATCCCCTTTCCTAAAATACCATCAAGTTCTAATTTTTCATCGATCCACTCAAAAGTATAAAGTGCGCCAGCATCCGAATAAGAATATCGTTCCAGTCCTTTTTTTAGCATTCTGCAAATTGTTGATTTTGCACTTCCCACTGGTCCATGAAGTAGTATCACCCTCTTTTCAGTCCCATAGCCAAGAGCAGCGGATTTCAATACGTTGACCAACTTCATCAGTTGCACGTCCAATCCAAAAACAGCGTCTTTACCATTATTGAACTTGTCGTCAAAGAACCTGTATCTAACGACTTCTTTTTTGAAATCAGTGTAAATTTCAGAGCCTTCTTCGACGATCATATCAAACATTCGTTGGTAGGCATTTCGCGTAACCTTCGGATTTGATTTCACAAGGTCTAAATATTCATCAAATGTACCACTCCAATGAATTTTTGCATTTGAGCTTGAATTTTGCCAATTAGTTACCAAGGTCTGAAGGTTAAAACTTGAAGCCACAATATCTCCCGTATGGTGATGGATGACATAGATTCATAGTCAAATTATGCCTCAGTTTTGAACAGTTAACGAGAAAATTAATTGAGGTGTATTGCTTTGAACCCTTCAGGTTGCTTTAGCGTAAAGATCCCAGCTTTAAACTGGACTTGGGTCTTGGGGGAATTAAAGCGCCATCGCATTTCAAATTGAGGCGCTGATATTAGAACATTCTTTTGACCCTGGCTTCGATCAAACCATGCAACTGAAAGCCCTCGACTAGGGTTTTCACATTTAGCTAAGACCCCACGAGAGTCCTCACTGCATTTCCAGCCAGGTCCTCGAATAGGTTGCTCAAAAGCGATATTGGCTAAATTCATAATATTGAGTGGTAGGCCAATAGATTTTTCAAGACTTTGACTTGAGCTATCTCCAAAAAAATAGGCTTTTTCGGGATATACAATATATGAAAAATTTTGGCCTGAAATGACCAAGCTTGCGACCTGAAAACCTAGAAGTGCAGAGATTTCGAAGCGAGCTTTCTCATTTTGAATTGCAAAGATGTCGATGTCTAGCGTTTGACTTTTTTTGCTCTTGTGGTTTTTTATAAGTGCCTGAGTTTCCCATTGACCCGACTTATAACCCTTAGAATCCTTTTCATTGTCTGCGATCTTATTGGTGACACAACCAATTTGAAATAAAACAGTTATAGTTGCATAAAATGTAAGAAAGAGATTGAACCTAGATTTCATTTGATTAGCATAGTTTAAATGAATCTAATTATTCAAGCCCTGATCGCAATAATTCATCAATGGAAAGTCAGTTTGATTTTTGGAATTATAGTGAGTTTGGCTATCCTTTTGCTCAATTTATGCGGGTCCTATGGAGTTCTGCCAGCTTCCTTCCTGGTCCTCATTTTAGGAAATGTCTTTGGTAGAATTATAACTGCTTCACTGCCATCACCTAGTTTGGCTTCATATCTATCCCTGGCTTGTAACCTTTCTTTCCTTAAAAAGAGTATTCGCGGTTTTTTAATTGGAGGCTTAGCAGTTACACCGACTGGTGTATTATTTGGATCCGCTTTGGGGCTATTGCACAGTCAACAAGATCAACTTGAGCAAACTATGATTGCATTTTGGCTGCTGTTTTTATGCAGCTTTGTATTTTTAATATTTAGTCACGGAGTTTCGATCAACCTTGAAAGTCATCAAGGACTTGCTAAATCTTTAGATGTCTCAGTTCTTTCCATATTTAAGCAATTTAAGCTCTATTTGATTACAAGTTTTTTCATGGGGATATCTATTCTTGTTGCTGATTTTTTATTAGGGTATGGTTGGGTTATTTCGGTGCCGTTTATTTTTTCGGTTTGTCATTTTCAATTTATTGAGTTGACGAAACGCGAGGCCTTTAAGATTCGAAAGGCCTTTTGATAAAAATTATCTTGAGGATTCTGTTATCTGTGGTCGTATTGCTGCCGGAAGCCGGGTAGAATTTATTTCTTGATTTTCAATGGCTGAAATTTTGCTTCTGATTTCGGCAATCTTACGCTTGTCGGTCTCCAGAATCACTGCACGGTTGTACATTTTTTTGGCTTTATTGACCATTGAGTGTTTATAGTAAGCATCTCCAAGGTGTTCAGCGATTACACTGACTGCACCTTGATATTTATAGGCGGCTTCAAGAAGTTTGATGGATTCATTCATTTTACTTTGTTTAAAGAGAATCCAACCAAGTGTATCCAATATGTAGCCATCTTCTGGTTCTAATTTCATGGCTCTTCTTGCTAATTTTTCCGCATCAGGTAAATTGGTATTGAGTTCCGCAAAAGTGAAGGCGAGATAGTTGAGGCCTTGGACATGATCTGGATTAAGCTCTAGCACTTTCTTCATTTGACTAATAACTATATCCTTGTTTCCAAGTCGGTCATTAATAGCACCATAATAAAATCTTAACTGAGTATTATTTGGAAACTTACCTAAGCCCTGTTCTAGTAAGTTGGCAGCTCCCTTGTAGTCTGCTTTTTCATCAAGGAGCGAGGCGTATATTGAATAGATTTGTGGCTGATCGGTTCTTGCGGTCAGTCCTTTTGATACCACTTCAACAGCCTCTTCAATTTTGCCCATTCCCTTTAAAAGAAAAGTTGCATGCGCGATCGAATCGCCAAAGAAGGTACTGCTAGTCGGTATTTTTTTGAATTCACGGACGGCAAGCTCCTTTTGATTTGATTCCTCATAAACTGCAGCAAGGTAAAATCTGGCTTTGTCAGATTCAGGAGCGATGCTTAAAATCTCCTCAAGCTTGGCAATTGCTTTGATGACCTTTTTCTGTTCAATAAGAATTAGAGCAATTTTCATTTTGATATTGAGTGAGTCTTCACTGCTGCGATCTAATATCTCAAGTTGTTCCAGAGCCAAATCATAGCTTTCGTTTTCAATAAAAAACTGGGCCAATATTTCAGCTATTTTAGGGCTTGGAACATTCTGTTTTTGATAAGCTCGGTATAAGGCTATAGCCTTTGTATCCTGCTTTTGTTTGGAATAAAGTGCTGACAATGAAAGCACGGCCTCGACAAAATCGGGTTTTAGGCTGAGTGCTTTTTTAAAGGATTCCTCGGCGGCCTTTTCAAATTTTTTACCAGGCTGCTCCATCCTTACTCGTCCGATGTAATAATGGGTTAAGTATGGCGTAGAATACTCGGGATTCTTGATTAATGAATTAAAAAATTTTATGGCTTTTTCATGCTGTTTTTGCTCTGAATACAGTGCCCCCATATAGAGTGGCGCTTCCATGTCTGAAGGATTAATTTTAAGCACGTTTTCATATTGTAGCATCGCCTTAGGATACAACTTCATCGAGGAGTACAATCCACCTAAAAGCAATAGTGCATCCGTGTTTTTCGGATCTTTAAGTACAGCCTGTTCAGCTTGGTTGAGCGACTCGGATATCATGCCTTGCTTGAGGTACTCACCAGCAAGTCTAATATTAACAAGTGGAGATTTTTGATCATAGATAAGAGTTGAATTGAAAGCCTCAATGGCTTTTGTGGCATTGCCCTCAAGGCTGTAGGCCTCTCCGACTGCAAAATAATAGTCGGCCTGCGTTCTCATATAAAGTGGTCCTAGGTTGTCTTCGCCATTCTTATTTTCAAGTGGTGCGGGAACCAATGAGGCAGGTGCTCGGTTTTTGTCATCAAAGGAAGCTTCGTAATAGGGAGCACTATCGTGCTCATTTGAGGCCACTGTCGCACAAGCGGTTAGCAAGATAATTGGCGCCCAAATCAATGTTCTAATGAGTGGAAGCATGAAGTCTCCTTAGTCACTAGACTGATCGGAAGAACTAAAAGATTCTTAAAGGATGAGTGGTATTAACTCCATCATCTAGACCTTGGTCTTTCCAGCAAATGCGGCTTTCGAGCCAAGCTCATTCAATGGTGTCTAATTTTCATTCACCTTGAGGAGAACTCCATCGTCGTCCCCTCCGTACTTGGGCTTCTTGCTGGGCAACATGGACTCATCATCTAAATCAGAGCTGTCTGACCTTTGATTAGGACCTGTTGACCAGACCAGGACCTCTATAGTCTTGGCATTCTCGGGGGATAAAATCCTGTAATGGTAAGGTTGATCCCAAGGATCCGTTCCCATCTTTCCAACGCGCCCTAGCTCTTCGCTCTTCAAAGTTATTGAGGACGGAAGGCGCCTGGAGTTTTGCAAATCTGTACCAGTTTTTACCTTTTCCGCCTTATCGTGTCTTATTTGGGCAACTTGATAGCCAATGATTTCAGCTCTTTGCCTCATAAGGTGATTTTCAGAGCTTGTTTCAAAATGTTTCCATGGAGCAGCAATAACCATAGCTGAAAATCCAATCAAACCTAACACAGTTAAGACGCCGAATGACTTAAGCTCTTGGTTTAATTCACTTTTCATTAGACCGTTTCCAATCTTTAATATTTTATTACATACTGTTCGGCTGACTCCCCAGATTACTTTAGACCAAAGTCCTAAAATCTATTTTTTTATATAAAACCCATCTTGGGTGTAGTTTTTCGCTGACCTAGACTAATGCATAGAGTCTTTTCTTTTGATTGGACGACAGCTTGACAAGGGGTGGCGTCGGCGATAGTTTGCGCCCATCGCTAGGAATAATGCTGTTTACTTTAGCACTTTATGTCTTGGTATTTTGTTAAATTCTCAAATTGGGAGGCACTTTTGATCAACCAAAACGAAACAATGGCGTCAAAGCCAAATTCTAAAGTTAAAATCATCAAGCGCTATCAAAACCGCAAGCTCTACGATACTCAGCAAAGCTGTTATGTAACGTTAGATGATATTGCAAAGATGATTCGTATTAACGAAGAAGTCATGGTTATCGATAATAAATCTAAAAACGATATCACTGCTGCTACTTTGACTCAGATTATTTTTGAAGCTGAGAAAAGAGCATCTCAGTATGCACCACTTTTCACTCTTCGTGAAATCATTCAAAATGGCAATGGAAGCATTTCTGGATATTTAGCTAAATTAGGTGCTTTCCCTCAGGACTATATGACTAAGCAGCAAGTTAATACTGTTGTTGAGCATATCTCTGGTGATAACAGCAAACAAAATTTGGAAAACCGTGTAGCGACAGCTGCTACTCGCTACAATACAGATACAACTGCTAAAGTTGCAGCTGAAAAAGCAACTGTTCTTCCTGGTTTACATCAGGATGAAGAGACTCCAAATCTTCCAGGTTCTGCTCTTGGTTTGAATAATTAAATTTTAAACAAGCAGCTAGATGTTCAAAGGCTCCGTAAAACGGGGCCTTTTTTATTTTAGGGAACGCCAGATTATAAACTTTTTCTCACCATTTTTAATGTGGACCTCTTGATTCGACAGATTTTCTCCTGTCGGAAGCAATGATTCATCAAGTCCATTCAAGCTAAATTTATATGCACCCTCAGGAAGCTCTGTCCGTATTATTTGAATGCTTTCTGGAAGCATTGACCATTGGCGAAGGTCAGCCCGATCTGAAAGTGTCATTGCAATTATGGATAGATCGCCCAGCAGCTTATTGTTTTTTCCAATTTCTCTTGAAGCGGCAACTTTTGCCACCCTTGCTGCAATCCTCTTAGCGATTAATGGTGCCATATCTTCTTTGAGGGTCTGAATGGCCGCTAATTTTACATCATAAATAAGCGTTGAATTTAATTTGCTGCTTTCAATTCCTTCTATAGAGAGGCTCGCAATTTTTGTTTTTGAATGGACCGCTGCCAGCTCTGGAATATGAAGGTCAGTGTAGTGCGGCTCATATTTGCGCGGGCCCCATCCTTGTTGATAGATTATGATGAGTTCCCCTTTTGTCTTATCATACCAAGAGGGCTCTTCCTTAACCTCGGAGAACTTTGCCTTCAAACTTTTGTATGTGTCCATTCGGCGTGCCAGTTTTGCAGTCCTAATCAGGTCCCTCTTAATAGGTCTGATATTAGGGTCTATTTCAAAGGCTTCATTGTAGCCTATGTAGGCGTCGTCATAGTTTCTGGTTGCTTCCCAGATCATTGCGGAAAGGTATTTACTGAATGAATTCAGCTCAAAGGCCTTCTTTTCATCATGCCTGTACTTTAAGTATTTTTCATTGATTCGCCTTGCTTCAATCAGGGCATCATCGAATTTGCCGATCTCTAAGTAATTCATGGCGAGGTAGGCATTGATGAATATTTTTTCAAAGGTATCGCCTTTGTACTGATTCATTTCTTCGCTTAACAGCATTGAGCCTGTTTGGCGGCTAATAGACTGATAATCTAATTGCTCTGAAAGGCGATCTGCCATCAAAAAATATTTGATGCTCTCCTGATAGTTACCAGAAATTTGAAGAGTCGTTGCAAAATCTAAAAGATAGACCAATTGATCGCCATTATTTTCCAGAGCTAACGGTCTTAAATTATTCAGAGCCTTTTGGTAATTGCGCTCTATCAAGGCACTCCGCGCCTGTGCAACTTTACCTTGGTAAGTTGCACACCCAATGAGATTGAAACTTATGAATAAAAGAAGACTCACAAGGGCTGCAAGTCTTTGGCTTGAAAACAGGTGCATTAGAGACCGATTGTTTTCTTTTTGTAAGTTTTACGAATTTGTTTCTGGTCAGACCAGCTGATCATGCTGGATTTCAAATTTGTTAAATTAAGAGTTAATTTATAGTAAACAGACTTGTCCTTGCCCACCTCCTGAACGATGGAATCAAGGCGGCCATTGATAATATAATCAGCTCCGATTTGTCCTCCAGGACCCTTTTTTGTTTCAGCAGTAACGTTACCAGCTCCTTGATATTCATATTCGCTGCTAATGTCTTCACGAGCTTCTTTGTCGATGAAACCCACTTTTCCTGATTTCATGAGCTCAACGCGAATCATGTCCATAATGCTTTGCGTATCGATGTGTTCGCTAGTTTTGTTTTGTAAATTAGTCACCATGACAACTGGCATTTTTTTAGCCGATGAAAGTGCTGGTGAACTCAATGCACTTGCGACCAAATCATGAACAGCTTTTTGCATATCAGTTTCTGACCACTGATCATTTAAAAGATTTTCCCTTTCAACATTATCATAATTTCCTTTAACAAAAGCCTGAGGGCCGCAGGCTGAAATTGCAATAGTTGCAGCGATAAGGGTGCATAATGAAAGTTTTGCGTTCATGGGTGTGACCTTTCTGAATAAGAAAAAATGGTATCTCTGATACGTAATATCGAAAAGTCTATTCTTATTGTAAAATGTTCGCAAGTCATACTCTCCAATTTCAAGCAAGGTGTCCAATATTCGAACACTAGATGAATTTTAGGTGAGCAAGGTATGCAATCTAGGTTGCAAGAGTGGGGACTATGAACAAGGAAATCACTTCCAGTATGCAGGCCTTTAATATACTTCAAAATAATTTTAATCCTTTTGCGGAGGAAGTCTGGGCCATTGCCCTTAACCCCCAGCTCCAGGTCTTAGGTACGGCCATGATCTTTAGAGGTACTGCAGATCAATGCCAGATTCATCCCAGAGATATATTTAGATTTTTAATTAATAAAAATGCGAGCTCTTTTATTTTAGCTCATAATCATCCCAGTCAAGAGATTCATCCTTCGGAAAGAGACATCACTTTAACCAGAAAAATCCAAAAGTCGGGCGTGCTCATGCAGATTCCATTGCAAGACCACATTATCTTTTCAGATGAAAAATACTTTAGCATGGCTGATCATGGTTTTTTTAGTAAGTGGAAGAGACTCAATAAATTAGATTTACAGGTTTCACTTTAGATAATCTTATTCACTGAACTCCACCGCCCTTGAAATTAAGAATATTTTCATTTGCATTAGGGCTTGGTTTTCTTATTGGCGTAGCTGAAATAACTTTAAAGTCATCGTTCAAAATTATTTTATAGCCGCCACGACGGGCATTCTCAATAAACTGCTTTGCATATTCTTCTCGATAGGCTTTTGAATACTCATCCCACTGCTGCTGATTAAATAATTCATTTTGAATAATATCGTTGGGGTCTAAAATAGGACTTTCTTTTCTAGCACCGCGACCTAGGAGATCAGCAAGTTCAGTTGAGCGATCATCAACATTAAGTTCAGCTCCCTCGGTGGGTACTTTATAGTTCGATTGGGAAGATGTTGAACTTAGGTCTTTTGCCGAATTTATATTTTCTATCCATATTTTTTTTCGTTGATTGTCGATAGTGTCACCAGTCACCAGCAAGTGATGGTTCACAGACTTTTCAAATTTAGCACCTCTGACTGCGGCGGGGATTTGATTTTTTCTCGTTCCATTCCTTGCGCTTTCTGAAGTGGTATTTTCAGATCCTTTATCTAAAAGAAACAGCAGCCCAGCGGACACTAAAAGCAGCAATGCAATCAGTTTATTTGAGTCACTTTGATTGTTATTTTTTCCAAGGGGCCGATCGACCTTCTTGTTTTTATCATCCGGCTTTTTAGACATAGTCTTATTTCGGAATATCTCAGGCTTTTCTGAACGGAATATTTTGTCTCAAAATGAGAAGAAAACAACATTCAAGCTCAGTTCGATCAGGGCGTAATATTGGAGACCTCCGTGTTTTGAGAAGGCCCCCAATGAGTAGACTAGAATTGCTAATTTTTCCCGACAACGGCTTCAATATCACCGATCTCTTTCGGTGCTGAAGTCGTCATATTTTCTGATCCGTGATTTGTTATCCGAATATTGTCTTCGATCCGGATTCCAATACCGCGATATTTCGCTGGTGCTGAGTTGTCGTGAGCTGGGATGTACAAGCCAGGCTCAATTGTGAAGCACATATTGGCTTCAATGGCGCGAGGTTCGCCATTTCTAAAATACAATCCAGCATCGTGAACATCCAGACCTAGCCAATGTCCGATTCCATGCGGGTAATATTTTTTCTGAGCAAGTGCTTGAATTAAGTCGTCCTTGCGTCCAGAAAGCAGTCCAAGTTCTAACATGGCTTCAGTTAGCATGGATGTTCCCATGTCATGAAGTTCTTTAAATACGATGCCGGGTTTTAGGTAGGCAATGATGTCTTTTTGAACTTTTAATACGGCCTCATAGACCTTCGCTTGTTCATCCGTAAACTTGCCATTCACGGGGTAAGTTCTGGTGATATCACCAGTGTAGTAATTAAATTCGGCCCCTGCATCTATCAACAAGAGGTCTCCGTCACGGCATTTCTGATCATTAAAATTATAATGCAAAGTGGTTGCTGAATTTCCAGAAGCAACAATGAATCCATATCCCTCGCGGGCAGAGCCACGCATAAAGAACTGATGCGCCAGAACACCTTGGATTTGTCGTTCGTTTACTCCCGGCCTGGTGAATCGCATTGCAGCTAAATGCCCTTGAGCAGAGATTTCGCAGGCTTCGCGCATTTGAGACAACTCATATTCAGATTTGATCAGGCGATGTTCACCTATTAAAGTGTCAGCATCATGTATCGGCAGCAAACCAAATCCTGTGCGCCCTTGAAGTGACTTGACGTTTTCCAATGCACTTTGAATCTTTTCATCAGAATGTTTGTCTTTGTAGAGCCGGTAATAGAGTCTATTTACTTCTTTAAGGAGTCTGGGAGCTTGGGTTGCGAACTCCTCAATGGGATAGCATCTATCAATTTTGAATTCTTGTTCACAGCCTTCCGGTCCATAGCGGAAACCATTCCAAGTTTCTTTTTCTGGATCCCGAGAGCGCACAAACATCACGGTCTCTGGAATTAATCCTGGCCGGAAAACAAATATAGATTCAGGTTCTTCCCATCCAGTGAGGTAAAATAAGTTTGAATCCTGACGATAAGGAAAATGAACGTCGTGGTTGCGGATCATTTCTGGATGAGACGCAACTATCAAGGCGGCGCCTTGAATGTCCTGACCTAATTTTGATCGTCTCTCTCTGAAAATATTCATGTCGTAGGCTGGTTTTCTCATTTTGTTGCTCCTATAGGCCTAATTTACGAGTCAATATTTTTAACTGATTGGCTGCTGACTCAGCACCCTTATTCATAATCTCTCTGCGTTTATTAAAATCCATTATACCGTATTCACTGCTATCGAGTGAAATCACAGCATCTATTCCTTGGATTGGTTTATTGTAATAACCTGCAATTTCACTCCAAAGGATATTGTCTGCGGTGAAGGCGTCTGAAGTATAAGGTTTAGCAAGCCCGGGTCCTTGCAAAACGTTCACGAATAAAATGTAATTCGCACCCTTTTGGCGAAGATAGTTGGCCATCGAAGTGACCTCACGAACGGCACTGATGTTCCCGAGATAAGGCTGATAAAAGGGAGGGTAAGCCAAACAGAAGGACAACACCTGATCGAGACCACCTCGGTTCATTAAAAAAACCTGGTTTTTTTTCAAATTATAGCTTGGACAAATAAAGGGGATTTTAAATTCTTCAACTTTAGATTTTTTGAAAGCAGTTGAGACAAAATCTTTTAAGACAGTGACATCCAGATTCTTGGATAATGAGCCTAAGAGATTTTTTTTAACAACATCTTCATCTTTGAGTTTAAACATTTGCCACTCAACGTCGTTAGCCATTTCACGATGCGCATAGAGCGCGGCTATGGGGGCTGCGAATTCGATGCCACCAACAGAGTGAAGCGGTATTTTATATTTGCTCAACTCTTGAAGAAATCCAATATGTGCGAAAGTTTTTGCTCCGCCTGCACCAAGTATGATGGCAATTTTAGGCATGGCCGGAATATTAGGAGCTTGAGGAAATTGGGGAGTTGGAAGCGCTGGATTGGGGGCAGTCAATTCATTTGCTGTTTGAGTTTTTTCCTTTTCCCGTTCTTTATCCTTCGCAGTAGAGCTCTGAAAGGATTGCCGCTCCTCTGAGGGAGTCTGTTTTACATTTTTTAGATCATCTCTGGTTTTGAGTTCAAAGCTTTGACAGCCTATGAGATTGGAAAAAATTAATCCCGAAAGTATAAACTTAGGGCTGAAATTTTTTAAGACCTTTTTTTCTAAAAATAAAAAAATCATCAAAACCTTCCTGGTTGGCGTTCGTATCGCTATAGGGATCAATACCAATATCAAACACTTCTGTTCTGGTTAAACCAGACTAAATATTCCAGCAATGGAAATTGATCTGTCACAGTATGTAGTAAATCTGAAATCATTTTGCTGAGATTATCTAGATATACCTTCGTCTCATTGAATCCCAAAAGTCCAGTAAAGCTTCTTAAATCCTGATCTTTTTCACCATGGTCGAGAATGTCATCAGCCACCTGAAAAGCTAAACCCAAGCCTTCGCCAAATTTTCTTAAATTCTGCGTTTGATCCCTATCAGCACCTGAGATTAAGGCGGCTCCCTCGACGGAAACACGGATTAGAGCTCCGGTTTTAAGCCGATGAAGTTCAGTGAGCTCAGCCAGCGTCATTTGTTTTCGCCCGGCCCGAAGATCGATAGCTTGACCGCCAACCATTCCACGAATTCCAGCAGCATCAGAGAGCAATTTAATAAGCTCAGGAAACACTTTCGCATTATCGCCATAGGCGTTTGCAAGAACTAAAAAGGACTCAGTCAGCAGGGCGTCGCCGGCAAGAAGTGCGAAATCTTCTCCGTAGACTTTATGATTTGTTGGTTTGCCTCGTCGAATGTCATCATTATCCATACAAGGTAAGTCATCATGTATGAGTGAGTAGGTGTGAATCATTTCAACAGCCGCAGCAAAGGGCAGAACTTTTTCATGAGGAACTTGAAACAACTCTGCAATCAGAAGTGCTAAAACAGGTCGAAACCGTTTTCCGCCATTATTTGCAGAATAGCTCATGGAATTGCGTAACTCTAAAATCGAATCAATATTGGGCAATTCCATGGTTAAAAAATATTGCTCT
Source organism: Pseudobdellovibrionaceae bacterium (assembly GCA_947449255.1). Lineage (GTDB taxonomy): Bacteria > Bdellovibrionota > Bdellovibrionia > Bdellovibrionales > Bdellovibrionaceae > Bdellovibrio. The sequence goes on along the minus strand of CANFQX010000002.1, from coordinate 69,237 downwards.
ACAAATTCATTTACTTTTTGAGTGCGGAGTGCGATTTCACTTTCAAGCGTGGCTGTTTTTTCCAAACTAATTTTCCTCAGTAGTGAAATCTTTGGTCACAGGTGTTCCATCGGAACTGACACTCATTAAGAGTTTAACCTTTGTTTCTGCCTCGCTTAGGCGAGAGTGACATTCCCGAGAAAGCTGAACACCTTCTTCAAAAAGCTTTAGTGACTCTTCAAGTGCCAAATCGCCTTTTTCCATTTTTTGTACAATCTCTTCAAGTCGACTTAATTTTTTTTCGAAATCCATTTTATTCCTCTTTGATACTTTCAACGACGGCTGTGAGTGAGCCCTGCGCCAGTCGAATGTCTATTTTCTGTCCTGCTTTTATCTGTGTTGCAGATTTAATTACAACTGTATTTTGGGTGACGATGGAATAACCGCGCTCAACAACCTTGAGTGGACTTAGGCTATCTAAGACGGCCATAGAGCGTCCCAACTTAGATTTCTTTTTTTCTAATGAAAAAATAAGTCCCTTTTTTGATCGCTCCGTCAGGTATTCCAAGGCCTTCTTTTTCTTGTCGATAAGATTTTGGGGATTCCCGATTTTTTCCTCGAGCAATTCAACACGATGAGTTCGCACACTGAGCGCTCGTTGTATGGCTAACTCTAATCTAGTTAAAAGATCATCATTTCTGAGTTCAAGATCTTGCAATCGACGCTTGGGATCAACCAGACGCTTGGAAAGTCCAAGCATTTTTTCACGTAAATATTTTACTTTCTTTTCCCAAGACAGATTGAGCATCCGTTCAGCAGCAACAATTTTTGCCGAAATTTCAACAGCACTTTTAGCGACCAATTCAGCAGCTGCAGAGGGCGTTGGCGCTCTGAGGTCAGCCACAAAATCTGCGATTGTAAAGTCAATTTCGTGACCAACAGCTGAAATAATGGGAATGGGGCTTTCGGCAATTAAACGGGCCAAGGCTTCGTTATTAAAGCACCACATGTCTTCAATCGAACCACCACCTCTTCCGATGATGATCACGTCAACATTGGGCAGAGCGATGGCTTTTTTTAAGGCCTCACAAATTTGTGGTGCTGCGGATTCACCCTGAACAATTGTAGGGACCACTGTAACTTGAATTGACTTTGCTCTGCGTGAAAGAACATTTAAAATATCTCGAATGGCGGCACCAGTGGGTGAGGTGACAACTGCAATTTGCCGAGGAAAGGCAGGAATTGGTCGCTTGCGAGCAGAATCAAATAATCCCTCAGCTTTTAATTTAGCCTTGAGTTGTTCGAAGGCTTTTTGTAGGGCACCGGCTCCAACCGGTTCCATCATTTCAACCATCAATTGATAGTTGCCTCGAGGTTCATAGACGGTGATGCGTCCACGCACGATCACTTCCATTCCATCGGTCGGCTTAAATTTGAGGCGTGTGTTGTGTCCCCTGAACATGACTGCCGTGACCTGGGATTTAGAATCCTTGAGGCTGAAATAAAAGTGTCCCGAAGTGTGCGCCTTAAAATTTGAGAGCTCGCCTTTAACCCAGACTTGCCCAAGCTGACCCTCTAAAAGCTGCTTGATCTGAATGTTGAGTTGTTCAACAGAAAGAACAGCTGCCGTAGGCTCATTTTGAAACGGATTTTTCACACCCAAAGTTAATTGAGAACTGAGTTCTGATTTTACTAGGGGCTGATTTGATGGTTTTGAATTTTCAGACATGAACCAGGAAGCTATAATTCGGGGACATAGGAGTCAATACTTAGAGCGATGAGTGCCAGATATTTTGTGCCGCCCAAAGACCACCCACAAAGAAACAGATCCAGGCCAGGCTTTTGTGTCTAGCCAGATTTTGAAAGGCTGTCCCCATTTTTTCTTGCCCAATTTTAACTAAAAAGGGCGTTTCCAGCACAAACACAACTATCAGTCCATATAAAAAAACGATAAAAGGAAAAATAAAATCAAGTTTTTGCGGTGTCATGTGTATTTTATCGGACTTTTTAGAATTACATCGAGTCCTGAATGATAGCGGATATTGACGATTTCAAACTTCGTGATATTATGGATGTCAGAGGTTCGGCGGCGTAAAGCTCATCGAAATTAAACCTTACAAGCATATTATTGGGGACTTTCCCTGACGATGGTGTGCAAGCTCAGCTCGTACTGAGAAGCCTGAAGTCGTTATCATGGTCACCCACCTTAGCTAAAACAGGTTTATTTTTCAGAGTGGCCTTCGGGCCTTTTTTTTGCCCATTATTTTTATATACGTAAAGGTAAATGGAACTCCAGGCGATTACCAATTTTTCCTTGACCCCTCCGGCAATTTTATCGCTATACTTTCATCACATTGATGGAGGCTGGTAAATGAATGTTTCAGATATTCGATGGCAACAGCGACTAGAAAATTACAGCCAGGCTCTTTCCCAACTAAAAGAAGCTTTTCAATTAGCGCAGACGCGGACATTATCGGAGCTCGAAAATCAAGGAGTGATTCAGGCCTTTGAATACACTCATGAGCTTGCATGGAATGTTTTGAAGGACTATTTTCAAGACCAGGGCAACTCTTCGATCACAGGCTCCAAGGACGCTGCACGCGAAGCCTTTCAGAAGGGTCTTATTATTAATGGGCAAGCCTGGATGGAAATGGTCAAAAGCAGAAACAAAACTTCACATACCTACAATAAAAATGTTTCCAAGATCATCCTCGCTCAGATCTTCAATGAATATTACCCTGAATTTTTGATTTTTGAAAAAAAAATGAATGAAATTAAAGAAAAGCAAAATGTCTGATTTATTTGGTTTAAATCATGATGTTCGAGAATCTATTCAGCTTGTGTTCAGTAAACACCCCTTGATCCAGAAAGCTCTTATCTATGGATCAAGAGCAAAAGGTAATTTCAAGCTCGGGTCTGACATCGATATAAGTTTGATTGCCCCCTCAATGAATTTGGTAGAATTATTGCAAATTGAGAATGAAATTGACGATCTTTATCTGCCCTATAAAATAGATCTTTCTCTGCTTCATCAGATTGAAAATACTCACCTAGTTGAACATATCCAACGCGTTGGCCAAATTTTTTATGAAGGATCCTAAGTTAAATTGATTATGGAACTGGAGACTTCTTCCTCCACGGTAAAGTTCACCTGCGTTTAAAAAATAATAAAGGCTGATCATAAGCTCAAACTTCACTGACTTGCTCTGAAGAGATTATGCAGATTCAAAGGTTTCACATACCGTTTTGAAAAAAATTAAAAATAAGAAATTTGACCTTTTAGGACAGATTCAATACAGCCAAAAGATGTTACTGAAAAAAATTTTCTACAAACTTGTATTTTCAAAGGCTCGGTTCAAAACTAATTACGGTCTGTGTGGCGAGTTAACACTCGCCGCCGAGCTGAATAAAAAATAAAATTCAATTTTGATACTGCATTCAGATGATGAGACTTGCATAGATACACCTGAAAATCAGTCTCAATCGGCAAAAACATTTAGTCAGGCAACAAGCCCCCCCCTACATAGGAATAACTTCAATCTCAGGATGAAACTCATCCCGCAATATCCCCTCAATGGCCATTAAAGTGCCGGAGGTGGCGCTTGGACAAGTGCCGCAGGCTCCTTGATAAAAGACATACAATTTGTTGTCTTCAAACTTCACAACTTCGACATCCCCACCATCGCCTTGCAGACCCGGACGGACGGTGCGGTCCAGAATCTCTTCAATTTTTTGCAAATCGGGAGTTAAATTTGCCCGACGCATTTTTTTCTCATCAGTTTGAGTTTGATTCGGATTGTGGGCGGCCATTCGAGTCTGAATCACAGAAGAAACATTTTTTTGAATTTCTTCTGGGTCAGCATCAAAACTGTGAGTGATTGTAATCACGTTTTGAAAAAAATGTATTTGGCGGACACCTTCAACTTGGAAGAGACTTGAGGCCAAGATGCTTTGTTCGGCCTCTTGAGCGTCAGCATAGGTTGCTTTTCCCTCTGCCAAGACGGGACGGTCTAAAACGAACTTCCAGGCGTTAGGATTTGGTGTAGCTTGGATACGAATTAAAACATCTTGAGTACTCATAATAACATCTCCCGCGCCTTTTCAACGGCTTTGACTAAATGTTCAATATCATCTGTATTGTTATAAACTGAAAACGAAGCGCGCACTGTCCCTTGGACTCCAAGTTTGGCCATCAGGGGTTGGGTGCAGTGGTGTCCTGCGCGCACAGCGACGCCCTCTTGGTCGATAATTTGGCTGAGGTCAGAGTGGTGAGCCCCCTGGATATTAAATGAAACCATAGGCCCTTTAGTGGCTGATGTTCCAAATATTTTTAGACCTGGGATTTGCAGTAAGCTTGAAGTGGCCTTGGACAATAATTCGGACTCGAAGGCATGAATATTTTTAAAACCGAGGCGCTCAACAAAATCGATAGCAGAATGCAGACCCACGGCCCCGGCAACATGGGGAGTTCCAGCTTCAAAACGATAGGGGATGTCGTTGTAGGTGGTCTTTTCAAAGGTCACCTTGGAGATCATGCTGCCGCCACCTTGGTAAGGAGGCAAGGATTCTAAAATGGATTTCTTGCCATACACAACACCAAGACCAAAAGGTCCAAAAAGTTTATGGGCTGAAAAAACAAAAAAATCACAATCTAAATCTTTAACATTGATTGGCGCTTGAGAAACGATCTGTGCCCCATCAATCAGGACCTTAGCCCCCGCCTGGTGAGCCAATGCAGTTAAAAACTTCATATCGTTGTTGGTACCCAGGACATTTGAACAAGCAGTAAAGGCAAATATTTTAGTTTTTGAAGAAAGTTTTAATTTAAAATCATTTAAATCCAACTCGCCATTTTCAAGAAGGCCAACAGCAAGAATTTTTGCGCCTGTCTGTTCGGCGATCATTTGCCAAGGGACGATGTTTGCATGGTGTTCCATCTCGGTTAATAAGATTTCATCACCGGCTTTTAAGTTCATTTTTCCATAGGTTTGAGCCACTAGGTTTATACCCTCAGTGGTGCCTCTTACAAAAATAATTTCATCAGCGGATTCTGCGCCTAAAAACTGTGCTGTTCGCATTCTGGCATTTTCAAAAGCTTGAGTCGCTTTATCGGCGATGAAATGAGCCCCCCGATGAACGTTGCCAGTTTCATAGGAATAGAACTGTGTCATTCGGTCAATCACCGACTGAGGCTTGAGTGTGGTTGCGGCACTATCCAGATAAACCAAATCTTTGCCATAAGCTTTCTGAGTCAAAGCCGGAAATTCTTTTCTAATATTTGAAAATAATAAATGGAGGTCTGTTGAAATCATTTCGCAGACTCCAGCTGAATTTTTGCAAAGGCCGCTTCCAAATGTTTTGAAAGCCAACTTTGTATTTCAGGATTAGAGATTTTATAGATGACCTCGGACAGGAATCCGTAGCTTAACATGGTGATGGCTTTGGGTTTTGGAATGGCTCTGGAGAGAAGGTAAAAAAGCTCTTCAGAATTCATTTGGCCGACTGTTGAGCCATGGGAGGCTTTAACATCATCAGCATAAATTTCTAAACTAGGTTTGCTGTCTGCCTCTGCTTTGGAACTTAAGAGCAGATTGTTATTGAGTTGGCTTGAATTGGCTTTTTGAGCGTCTTTGCGAATGATGACCTTGCCACAAAAAACAGCCTTGGCTTGGCCATCGATGAGGCCCTTATACAATTGATTCGTGTTGCAATCGCCAACCTGATGGTCAATCACCGTGGTGTTATCAATATGTTGAGAGTCTCTTGCGACGTAGACACCAAGGACGTCGGCGTAGGCCCCTTGTCCCTTTAAGGTGACTTCAAGGCTGTGACGCGAAAGACCAGCCCCAGTGGCAAAAGATAGGCTTTCCAGGTGTGCCATTTTTTGCAATGAAATTTGTGTTCGGCCGATATTAATAGCATTTTCACTGTCAGATTGAATTCGCGAATAAGTTGCCTTGGAATTATCGTTGAGTTGCAAATCAAAAAATGAATTTACAAAATAAGAAACGCCGTTTTTGCCATAATGACTTTCCAGAATTTTTACTGAAGAGCGTTCGCCGACAACAAACCGAACATGGGGATGAACCATCAACGCCGGACCACCTTCAACGGAAGTGAAAAACATGATATTCACAGGTTTATCCACAATGGTTTCTTTGGCGACCTTAATAATGAAGGGTTTGATCATGTAGGCGGCATTGAGGGCTTCGAAAGTATCATGGAAAGTCGATGTGATTTCAGAAGCATTTAAATTTTCGTGAATAGAAATGCCCAAAGGCAAATCAGATGAAAGGGACTTATTTAAGGTGCCATTGAAAAAGACCAGATTTGTAAAAGCAGAATTTAAATTGTCCTTGATCTGAAGTGCTGTTTCAGAGCAAGGCTCCATGAGATTGAATACGCTCGGCATGAATTGAATTTCATTGAGGACTTTGACGCTGGTGTAGTGCCAATCTTCATTTTGGCGTGTCGGTAAGCCATGAGTGGTAGCATAATTAAAGGCTGCCTGACGGAATTGAGCCAGCTTTCCCTCAGCCAAAATATCACTAGCAGGATGAGCTCGATTGAAGCTGTCGTAGGTTGTCAGTAAGTTCATCGTAAATAACCCTTCATAACGAAATCTTTTCCAGAGAATTGGACCAGTAAAATTATTTAATCAGCCAATCGTAACCTTGCTCTTCAAGTTTATGAGCTAAGGAACTGTCGCCGGTTTCCACAATTTTGCCATTAAGTAAAACATGCACAAAGTCTGGTTTGATATAATCCAATAGGCGCTGATAATGGGTGATCAAAACGATCGCATTGTCTTTGCGACGAAGTTTATTGACACCATCAGCAACAACTCGCAAGGCATCGATGTCTAAGCCAGAATCAGTTTCATCGAGCAAAGCCAATCTTGGTGCAAGGACTGCCATTTGTAAGATCTCATTTTTCTTTTTTTCTCCACCTGAAAATCCAGTGTTCACTGGACGCTCCAAGTATTCCGGCTTCATTCCGACCAGTTTTAATTTTTGCACTAGGAATTCCCGGAATTCGCCCTCAGGCATCGGCTCAGATCCTTGGTGTTCTAAAATAGAATTAAAAGCTGTGTGAAGAAAGGTCAGATTGGAAACACCAGGAACTTCAATAGGATATTGAAAGCCAAGAAAAATGCCTTCTTTAGCCCTGAGGTCAGGACTCAAATCCAACAGATTTTGCATTTGGAAATTGATCTCATATTTAACTTCACCCTCAGTCACTTCATAGGCAGGGTGGCCGGCGAGGATTTTTGAAAGTGTGGATTTGCCAGCGCCATTGGGGCCCATGATCGCATGAATTTCCCCGGGCTTAATGACTAAATCAAGGCCTTTCAAAATTTCTTTTTCTTGTACTTTTGCATGGAGGTTTTTTATCTCTAATAAATTATTCATATTTTTGCTTTCATTTTCTAAAGTCACAGAACTAACCCACACTGTTTTCTAGTTTCATTTCAATTAATTTAACGGCTTCAACGGCGAACTCTAAAGGAAGTTCTTTGAAAACTTCTTTACAGAACCCATTGACGAGCATTGATATTGATTTTTCCATATCAAGGCCTCGTGATTGCAAATAAAAGATTTGATCTTCGCTGATCCGAGATGTGGTGGCTTCATGTTCGAGTGTTGCTGTTTTATTTTTAACTTCAATATAGGGGAAAGTGCTGGCACTGCATTTATCTCCAACAAGCATTGAATCACACTGTGAATAATTCCGTGCATTTTCAGCAGAAGGCATAATTTTGACTTGGCCTCGATAGGTGTTCGAAGATCTATCGGTGGAAATGCCCTTGGAGATGATTGTGCTTTTTGTATTCTTTCCGATATGAATCATTTTACTGCCCGTATCGGCTTGCATGAGATCGTGAGTTAAGGCCACAGAATAAAAAGCTCCTTCGCTGCCATCGCCTTGAAGGATGCAGGAAGGATACTTCCAAGTTATCGCAGATCCAGACTCTACTTGAGTCCAAGATATTTTTGAATTCTTCCCGGCAGCCTTGCCGCGCTTTGTGACGAAGTTATAAATTCCGCCGCGCCCTTCTTTGTCGCCAGTGTACCAGTTTTGAACAGTTGAATATTTGATTTCAGCATTATCTAAGGCAATCAATTCAACAACAGCTGCATGAAGTTGATTTTCATCGCGTTGCGGGGCTGTGCAGCCTTCGAGGTAATTGACATAGCCACCCTCTTCGCAAACCAAAAGGGTTCTTTCAAATTGTCCCGTATCTTTGGCATTGATTCGGAAATAAGTCGAAAGGTCGATGGGACATCGTACACCTTTAGGAATGTAACAGAAAGAGCCATCCGTAAATACGGCCGCATTCAAAGCTGCATAGTAGTTGTCAGTATAAGGAACTACGGAGCCCAAATATTTTTTAACCAGTTCAGGGTGGCTTTTGACCGCTTCAGAGATGGAGCAAAATATGACTCCCGCTTTATCTAAGACATCATTTTGTGTGGTGCCTACTGAAACAGAGTCAAAGACCACATCAACTGCGATTCCAGAAATACGCTTTTGCTCTGTCAGGGGAATACCTAATTTTTCAAAGGTTTTGATCAATTCAGGATCAAGATCTTCGATAGATTTCGGTTTGTCGTTTTCGCTTTTTTTCTTGGGAGCTGAATAATAACGAATTGCTTGAAAATCAATGGCTGGGTAAGAAACATGGGCCCATTTTGGCTCAGTCAATGTCAGCCAGTGGTGATAGGCTTTGAGTCGGTAATCTAGCATCCAGGTGGGCTCATTTTTCTTTGCCGAGATCAGACGAATAATATCTTCGTTTAATCCCAAAGGAGCTTCATCGGACTCTATGGCTGTTGAAAAACCATATTTATATTCATAGCTCTCGGTGTTTGGGGCAGGGTTTAAATTTGAATTCGCATTGTTTTTTGAATTATCCATGCAGCTCAGCCTCGGTTTGTTTCTTGGTCGGATTTAAGGTGGGAGCTTTTTCGATCAAAAGCTCTTTCAAGCTGACACTTTTATAAAACTCCATAAGCCTATGATTCAATTGAGTGAGGGGGGAGACGATGTTGCAAGTCTCCTGGAGATCACAAGAGATTTCTTTTGAGAGGGGCTTGTGAAGGCATTTCACCAAAGCCGTAGGGCCTTCAATGACCTCTAACAGATCATGAATTGAAACTTTGGCAAGATCTCTGGTGATTTGATACCCGCCAGTGGCCCCATGTTCTGAGCGAAGCAGGCCGCCCTTTTGTTGAGCCATTTGCTGCATAACTCTGGCTGTTGCGTCAAATGGAGTATGAAAGGAATCGGAGACCTCTTTGGCAGAAGTGAGTTCTCCTGGTATCTTTTGGCTCATATGCTTTAGTGCAATTAAGGCATATTCAAGTTTTCGATTGATTTTGTTCATTTTTTCCCCGTTACGGCATCACCTATCCGGGGTTCTAATAGAAAGCCAATTGAAAAACAAGTTCAAATACGCCTATTTTTAGCGTATTTAAGTTCTTTTAATATTTATTGGGCATATTTGATAAAAGTTATCAAAAAAGGAGCTGAATTCAAAATCTCAGGGTGCTATACAGCCCCTATGCGAATATTTTTGGCGACTCTACTGACATTTTTTGTGACGGGTATTCTTATTTTAACGACGCGCATTTGGGGTTTAGGGCAGCAATTTGCCGAATTTAATAATCCATTTTTTGAGGGTCAAACACCTCAGTTGATTTTAAAAGCAGACACTGTAGCTAAGGCTTTTGCCGCTATTCAATTGAAGCGCGACGTTGTTATTTGGCTGGATGTTAGACTTTCTGTAGGAAATGTTCCCTTTATACTGCCTTCAGCTCGAGATATCGAATTTTTAAAAAGTAAAACCGACCAGCAAAAGTTGAATCCGACCCAAAAAGTTTTGCTGGGCGGAAAATTGTCTGACTATCCGTGGGATCAAATCAAAGATTTTTATAGTGGCGCGCCCACCCTGAAGGATTTTTATTCAAGTTTTCCTGACACCCGGTTTATTTTAAATATCATCGACAATGTCTCTGATGTTGATACTGTTATTGTTGATACCATTAAGGCATTGCACCCAGACAAGCGCACCTTTATTCAAAGCGATGGTCTTGTCCTCATAAAAGCAATTAAAGATTTAAAGCCAGAGTGGGTGTATGGGACCAGTGTTCCTGACTTGATGCGGTTTTTGAGTTTTGATTCGATGCTAGTACTTCCGGCCACTCAGTTTAAAGGGGATGTTTTTGTTGCTCCATTTGTGATTATGAAGCGCAAAGCTTTTAATGATGAGATTATTGCAGAAATGAGACGGCGACATAAGCGAATTTATCTTGGTCCAATAGCAAATGCACAACAGTTGCAAGAGGCCAACAATATCAAAGCAGAGGGTTTGATCACTGAGGACTTACAGCAATTGTTAGAATTGATTGCTGAAGGACAGAAATAATTTACTCTTCCCCTGGCAGGCTTAATTCTTTTTCGTCGCTAGCTAATTTGGCAGAGGTATTTTCTAATTTGGATTTGTCAGTATTTTCTGTCGACTCTTGTAAGTCCTTTTCAGTTTGTGCAATCTTGTAGTCTGGATTCACAGTGCCATCACTGTTGAACATGTCTTTTTGGTAGGCATAGATCACATTGCCTTCCTTTAAGTGAGATATCATAGTGGCAATATCGCTTTTTGAGACGGCAGGGCAACCCCAACTTCGGCCAAGCATTCCGCGATCTTTTATAAAATCCTCAGAGACATAGGCGGCAGCATGCAAAACAATATCACGATCAGCGGCCTTTGAGTTTGTGGACTCCATTCCATAAAGATCAAGGGACTCGCCATGCTTTCCATAGTAAGTCCCGCCCCCTAGGAAAAGGCCAACAGAGGACATTTTTGAATCGTCCGTGTTCGAGAATTTTTTAGGAATCAGCCCGCCAGAGCCTTTTCCGTGGGCTACGAAATGTTTTGAAACTTCGCCCGTTTTTAAGTCCAGTAGATAAAGTCTGCGTTCAGTGGAAGGCTTTGTATAATCTATGATCGCGAGGGAATTTTGTTGAACAGTGACTTCTTTCTTGCCCAAATAGGTGTCATCTTTGCCGCGAAATTTGGCCTGAGCACTGATGGTTTTGCCGGAATTTATGTCTAAAAATTCAAAAGCTCTCTGAAGGGCCAATGCTGGGATGCCATTTTTGATAAATGTATCATAAAGTCTTTCGTTGTTGACCTTTACATCATAGAGGCTCGCTGCAAAACTGTTGGCGCTGACCAAGAAAATTGAAATTATGGCTATAAATTTAAACATGCAAACGAACCTTCCCTCAAAATAAGCATAATTCTTAAAATTTTAAGATAGAATTTCATGTTCAATCTTTGTGCCATCAATTGTCTGCCTCAATTCATTCCCTTTGATTTGTGGCATAGATATTTTTATTTTCGTTTGGTAAAAGCGCAAAAATGGGCTCTTTGTCTAAAAGTTCTTCAATCCAAAAAAGCCTTAGGCTTTCCTCCTTGCTTTCGAATTTCGCTGGTCGCTTGATTAAAGATTGAGTGGTGCAACTAGACGAAGGCCTTGTGCCAACGGTTGATCTCAATTCTATTTGGGATTAATGTCGAGCGTGGAGGAATTGTTATTATGTTTCCAATATTTGTTAATTTTGCTCAGGCTGCGCCCTCTGTGGCCGTTAATACAAGTTCGATGGATGCGATATCTCAAGCAAGCCCTTTGGTGCAGATGACTTTGGTTATATTGATTGTCCTCTCAGTTTTTTGCTGGGCCATTGGTATTACAAAATACATTAGCTTCAAAAAAATATCAGAATCCGATGAATTATTTTTAGCCAAATTTTGGAAAGCTAATTCTTTCGATATTTTGTTTGAAGACATCGATCTTTACAAAGACTCGTCATTAGCGGGGGTTTTTAAGGCTGCTTATCTTGAAATGAAAAAGATTTCTGAGTCGCCTTTAATGACTAAAGTGACTGGGGATAAATCTGTTCTGACTGGAATAGATAATCTTGAACGCATTTTAAACAAAGCTTCTGGAAATGAAATAGCAAAAATGGAATCTCGGCTAACCCTTTTGGCGACAACAGGCAGCACTGGCCCCTTTATTGGTCTGTTTGGGACCGTATGGGGAATCATGGGCTCATTTCATAAGATTGGGCTAACAGGCTCTGCGAGTTTAGCGGTTGTGGCACCTGGTATTTCTGAAGCCCTGATTTCAACTGCTGTGGGACTTGCTGCTGCGATTCCGGCCGTCGTTTTATATAATAATTTTATTAGTAAGATTCGAAAACAAGAAATTGCCTTGAATAACTTTAATGCTGATTTTTTGAATATAGTTAAGAGAAACTTCTTTCAAGGAAATTAATAATGGGAATGAGTCCTGGCGGAAGTAAAGGTCGAGCCACATTGAGCGAAATCAACGTGACGCCACTGGTTGATGTGATGTTGGTTTTGTTAATTATGTTTATGGTGACTACCCCGTTGATGCAGCAGGGGATCGAAGTTGATCTGCCGAAGACCTCGGCCTCTGGCGTTGACCTGAGTGAAGAGCCTTTTGTTCTTGTTATCGGCCCCGATCAAAAAATGACCATCGTGAAAAATAAAATCGCGATGGCTGAGCTTCGCACAAAATTGAAGGCGATATTTGAACATAAAAAAAATAAACAGATATATATTCAAGCAGATAGAAAAGTCGATTACGGCTTTGTTGCTGAGGCGATGGCGGAGATCAGGGCCGCCGGAATATTTAATATTGGGTTGCTTACAGTTCCAAAAGATCAATGATTAGAAACTCAGTTTTTTTGGAATGCGAGCGGATTTTAAGTTAACTGTGTAATTTAATAAAGCGAGTGAATGGAATAAGTGGATTATTTGGAAATAGAAACAAAAAATGATGATAAATTTTCACGTGGAGTCAGTATTTCCCTGGCCCTGCATGCAATGTTCATTTCTTTTTTTGTTTTAAAAGCAGCATTTTTTGATTCGCCAGCAATAGATTTTTCACAGGCCATTCGCGTCGATGTTGTTGGTCTGCCTTCTAAGTTAGATACTAAGACAGCTCTGCTGAAAAAGCCTGAATCAAAAAATAGCGCATCAACGGCAAAAAATGTCTCCGAACCTAAACATCTGGAAAACATTGCTAGAGTTGAGCCAAAGGTTTCAAAAAACAATGATGGCATAAAATTAGAGAAATCAAAAAACCAACAGCAAAATGCCTTTGAAAAATTGAAGTCCATGGCCGCCCTTGAAAAAATTCAAGAAGATGTTGATAAGGAAAAAATTAAGCAGCTTCAGGGAAATGGAAAAGCAAATGCCGCCAACCCCAAGATCAGGGGTAATGTTTTATCACCAGGTAGTTCACTCACTGGATTAGCAAAGCTACAGCATGAAACTTATGCCTCAGATTTAGATCGTCATATTAAAGAGCACTGGGCCTTGCCGGAGTGGTTGGCGAATCGTGACTTGAAGGCGCAGGTGAAGGTCTTTTTTGATGAGCACGGAAATATCATTCGACGTAAGATTGTAAAATCCAGCGGCAATCCAAACTATGACGAAGAGGTTTTGGCGACAATAGATCGTTCAGCACCCTTTCCTTCGCCGCCAGAAAAATTTGTTTCAATTGTTGAAACTGATGGTATTTTGATTGGATTTCCAGAGTAAGTTAAAATTACTGGAAAATTTGACAGGAGAAAAATTTGATGAAAATTGTGGGATTAATTCTGACTGTCATTAGTCTTTGTGTAGGATCTGTGGGTTTTGCTGAGGATTCAGGAATTTATATTAAACTTGGTGAGGCCCGGACAAAAAAAAGTCTTATGGCCTTTCCAGCATTGCAATATTTCGGATCCCCAACTTCGGCTTCGCACAATCAATCCGTCGGTGCAGAAATATTTAATATCGTTACAAATGACCTGACTGTTTCATCCTATTTTCAATTTATTAAGCCCAGCGCATTTTTGGAAGCTGCAGGCAATAGAAGTCTGTTGCCTGCCTCGGGTCAAGCCTCTGGGTTTAAGTTTCAAAATTGGACAGCTATCGGAGCTGACTTTCTTATCAAGGCTGGGTTTTCGATCGTTGGAGACGAGATCACATTAGAGACCTACACCTACCAGGTGACCTTGGGTAAATTGATCTTGGGGAAAAAATATAAAGGTAAAGCAAGCATAGCGCGGCGTTTGGCGCATACTTTTGCTAATGACATTTTGAAATCATTGACTGGCAAAGAGGGTATGTTTTTATCTAGAGTTGTAGTGTCCTCCGATAGGGGTATGTCAAAGGGCAAAGAGATTTTTGTCCTGGATTGGGACGGAGCCAATATCTCTCAGGTCTCAAACCACAGAAGTATTGCTCTTTCACCAGCATGGTCTTTTGATGGAAAAAAAATAGCTTACACCGCCTATGTTAAACGAGTGGGTTCAAAATTTAGAAATGCAGACGTCCTTTTGTTGGATTTGCCTACCGGGCAACGATCCCTGATTTCTTATAGGCAGGGGATTAATTCAGGAGCTTCCTTTTCTCCTGATGGAAAGAGTATATTTTTAACGATCTCTCAGGGAACAAATCCCGATATTTACAAAATTAATTACGACGGCAGCTTAGCTGCGAAAATTACCAATGGACCAGCGGGCGCAATGAATGTTGAGCCAAACATTAGTTCTGACGGGGAAAAAATGGTTTTTTCATCAGATCGAGCGGGCAAGCCCATGATCTATACTATGGATGTTGATGGTTCTGATATTAAGAGACTCACTTTGGCTGGAGTGTTTAACTCATCCCCCTCTTGGTCGCCAGATGGAAAGAAAATCGCCTTTGCAGGGCAAAGCGAAGACCATTTCGACATTTTTGTGATGGATTCAGATGGAAGCGATATGATTCGTCTAACTTCAGCTAAAAAAAGCAATGGGAAATGGGCTAGCAATGAGGATCCAAGTTTTTCCCCTGACGGGCGCTTTGTGATGTACACAAGCAACAGAACGGGAAAAAATCAAATTTATATTTCAACAGTGGATGGCAGTGAAGAACGCCCCATCACTAAAGATGACTACAACTATTTTAAGCCTAAGTGGTCTAAGAATGTGGAATAGGTTTTCAGAAGACCTTCGTAATGAAAGAAATCAAATTTGGAATCGCTTAGCTGCTGCTGCTAAGTGCAATTCAGCATCGCCACTTGAAATTTGTTTTAGTTGGAGTGAAGCAGCAAACATTATTTTAGCCAAAGCTTTTATTCAGTGTTTTGGTGAATTTCTTGATCTCGATGTTGAAGATTTAGAATCTGCAAAGAATCATGAAAAAAAGATAGCACTTTTTGCTTTTGGCAAACTAGGCGCCATGGAATTGAATTTAAGTTCTGACGTTGATTTATTATTGGTCGCCGAAGAGACATCTGAAGATTTACTGGTCTCTTTGCGAAAATTTCAAAAATTACTTAATGATCGAACTCACCTGGGCTATGTATTTCGATTGGATTTTGATCTTCGGCCCGGTGGGAAGCAAGGACCGCTTATTCCTAGTCTTGAACAATTAAGGGACTATTACGGAAATTATGGAGAGACCTGGGAGCGGTTGGCCTTTGTGCGCCTAAGACCAATATGCGGTGATCAAAATATTATAAATGATGTCATGGGTTTTTCTAAAAAGTTTTCGTATCGACGCCATTTGGATTTCACGCTCTTTGAGGATCTTAAGAATTTACGCGCAAAGATTCAAGATCATTACTGGGCACGCAGTCAGGCTAATATTATTGATCTGAAGCTCGGAGTTGGTGGCATCCGCGATGTTGAACTCTTTGCCCACGCCTTACAAGTTGTGCACGGAGGAAAAGATCAAGGGCTTCAGCTGAGAAGCACCTCTGAGGCTCTTTTTCAATTGCAGCAAAAGAACCTGCTGCCACTAGAAGAGGCTGCTTTTTTAGAAAAGCACTATTGGAATTTGCGGATGCTTGAAAATTTTGTGCAGGCGCAAGATGATCAGCAAACCCACTTAATAAAAATTGACGAAACTTATCCCGATTTCATATCAGATTCATTGCGAAATATTACCACGGATATGAAACAGTGCGATCAAATCGTCAGAACTCTTTTGGGCGAGTCCCCGATCGAGCAAAGTCTAGATAATATCATCGAAAATGAGCTCACTGACATTGGCATGGATCAGCAAGAGATCGAAGAGCTTTGGCAGGAAATTTTAAGCCAAGAAGTTCTGTCTCATCATCGCACCCGGGATGAATCGGCTAGAAAAGCGTTTTTGAATGAGTTCATGATATTTCTTAAAGAACAAGGCGGAGACAGGCATCGGGGATTGTTGTTTTTGAGGGACTTCGTTCGTGGTACACGTGCCAAGGCCACTTTTTTTTCGATGTTATTGCGCGAAAAAGCCTTGATGAAAAAACTGGCTTGGCTCTTTGGTCACTCAGCTTATCTTTCAAAGATTCTTTGCAATCGTCCGGAGCTTTTGGATAGTTTTATTTATCGCTCTCAGCATGATCATTCGGCAGATATGGGGCAACTTCTTGAAGAGTTGGCTGAAAAGAAGCTTTTGTCTGAATTGATCAGTGGAAGTCAGTTTTTGGAAGATAAGAACTTGCATGAATTGATGAGAAATTTGACGGACACAGCAGACTCGATTGCGAGTATATTATTAGCAGCAATTAAAAAAGATTTTCCATCCTCAATCGAAATTTTAGCTCTTGGCAAATGGGGTGGACAGGAGCTTGGTTTTCGCTCTGATTTAGATTTTATTTTTGTCATCACTGGTGAGCCCGTTGAAAATGATTACAAAGTCGCAAAGCGATTTATATCTCGGATCACTGAGTCGCATCGAGGCGGGAATATATTTTCAGTCGACATGAGATTGAGCCCCTCTGGCATGGCCGGGCCCCTAGTTATTCCATTGCATGATCTTCAAGACTATTTGGCCTCAGAAGCTCAAGCTTGGGAGCGCCAGGCTTATTTAAAAGGCCGCTGGATTGGGTACTCAGGGCCAAACCTGAAACTGAGTTTTTTATCGCGCGGTCTGAAAAATACAGAGCTTCAGGAACTGGATAGAATTCGACTTGAGTTGATTTCGAAATCTAATTTTCCAAATTTAAAATTAAGTGAAGGTGGCTTGATTGACATCGAGTTTGCAGCGCAAACCTTCTTGCTTAATTCTCGAAATGAAATTTTTCAGCGCACTGAAACTGAAAGTTTTATTTCTGAATGGGGTGATTCTGCTCTGCAACTAATGCATAACTACGTAAGACTGCGTCAGATTGAGCAGATGTTCCAATTGGTTGCCTCAGAAAATACTGTGGAGTTGAACAGAAATCATCAGTCATTTCAGGCTCTTGGACTGGTGCTTGGGCAGGACTCTGAAAGTCTTGTCAAAGAAGTTGAATTGAATCTTTCTAATAACATAGAAATTCTGAAGTCACTTGACCCGCGAAGACAGTCTAACTAAAAGTGTCTCTCTTCAATGAGATTACGATAGATTAGGAGTTCCAAGTGTCAAAAGATATCAACATCAAAAAGGTGTTATGGATTTACCTTTTTGCTTTTTTATTGGCAGCGTTTAGTTTCCGCGCCGATGCAGAAGAGAATACAAAAGGTGCAGCAAAAATAACAACGGCTGATTCCAAAAAATCTGTTCAAGTCACAAAATCAAAAGAAATTAAAAAAGCTATCGAAGCTAAGAAGGGACCTGCAATGTTTGCAATTTTCGAGACTAATAAAGGCAATTTCAAAGTTAAGTTTTTCAATGAGACAGCAACAAAAACGGTTGAAAATTTTGTTAGCCTTGCCGAAGGAACAAAAGAATGGACCGAGCCTAAAACTGGAGAAAAGGTAAAAAAACCTTTTTATGATGGTTTGACATTTCATCGCGTAATTAAAAATTTCATGATTCAAGGTGGATGCCCACTTGGAACAGGCACTGGTGGTCCAGGCTACCGTTTTGAAGATGAGTTCACTGCTGGTGCTCCTAAGCATGATAAACCAGGAATTTTGTCTATGGCTAATGCGGGTCCAAACACCAATGGCTCACAATTCTTTGTAACAACGGTTGCAACTCCTTGGTTGGATGGACGTCACACAGTTTTTGGTGAAGTTGTAGAGGGTATGGACGTAGTTCATGCAATCGAAAATTCAAAAACGGGTTCACAAGACAAACCTTCTGAGCCAATCATAGTGAATCACGTTAAAATCGTGAGATAGATTTTTTAATCTAACAACCCACTTTTTAATTAAATTTCATTTGAGCTGTAAAAAGCCGTCCGGATAAAGGACGGCTTTTTTTATTGAACGGCTCATAATGAGTCCATCAGTTTAGCTCCTCCTTGGACGAGTCCCGCTCCGAATCGAGATGATTCAATTTGATCCTGTAAAGTCCTTAGCTTCAATTTGCTTCGAATAATATTTTGAGTTTAAAAATGAAAAAACCTCTGCATTTTCCGCAAAAAGTCTGGTTGGATTTAGTTACTAGAAAAAATCAACAAGGACTCACAGCATGGATGCAAAGGTTCAGTTATACATTCCTCGCAGTTTCAATTCATTTCAAGGATTTTCCGTAAAAGATATCAAAGAACATTTTAGCACAGAGCATATGGAAGTGATTTTAGAATCCCATGATGACCGAATAAGGCTTTGCACCTGCTGTGTTCATAAGCTTGGCATTATGAAAGATCGATACTGGGTGCGAGCAAGGCACTTAAGGGTCTTTAATTGGTCTGTAACAATTAATTTTTGGCGAGAAAAAAGGCACTGTTCTCATTGCAAGAAAACCAGAAGTGAATGGATCGACTTTATCTGTCCAACCAGTCCACATATGACGTTGGAGCTAGCTTGGTGGATCAATCGCATGAGTGAAATCTCAGCAGTCCTGCAAGTTTCAAAATTAGATAGTATTGATAAAATGTCTTGTTATGCCGTGGACAAGTACATTCTAACAAGACTTCTTCAAGGATATCAAATACCCGATGTCACTCAAATTTCAGTCGATGAAGTCTACGCACGAGGACCTATTCAGCGAAAAAAAGGCGAGAGCCGAGACGACTTATTCCTGACTGTCATCGTCGATCAAAGAACTCATAAAGTTATCTGGGTAAGTAAAAGTCGGAGGAAAGAGGCACTAGATTCCTTCTTTGAAATGATCGGCAAGGAAGCTTGTCAAAGAATAAAAGTTGTCACTTGCGACCAGCACAGAGGCTATGCCGAGAGAGTTAGGCAGTATTGCGCCAATGCATCACTTGTTTGGGATAAGTTTCATCTCGTACAGGCATTCAATGAAGCACTCAACGAAGAGCGGAAAAAGGAGTGGGACAAATATGGCGAACAATCATTGAAAGAAGACGATCTTTTAGCTGGAAAGTATAAGTATATTTATCTGACAAAATCCGCAAACCGCAGCAAAACTGACCGACGTCATATCGAGGAAGATATGAAGAAAAATGAACGCATTGCTAAGATGGAATTAATAAAAGAACACTTTCACAAGATGTTTCATTGTCAGGATAAATTAGAAGCACAGATCATGTTAAGCGAGTGTTATGAATGGGCATGGCAAGCTAAAGCCTTTCATTTGTTGAAGTGGATTATGTCGGTCAGGGAAAGAAACGAGTTCTGGAACTACTTCGAACATCGCCTAACAAGCGGAGTGTCTGAAGGAATAAATAGAGCAATTAAAACGTTAAAGTGGATGGCCTATGGCTACAAAGATATGAACTATTTCGCCCTTAAAATCATGCAGAGATCTGGATATTTAAACCACAAATACGCCCTTCAGTGGATGTATCAAAAAGAAACTAACGCATAGAGGTCCCACTTTTTCTAGAAAGAGGGATCACCCTGTCAAACTTCTAACCACCCCCGCAGCCAAAAATGGCAATGTCTCAATTTGATTCGCGCCAAATGATCTATATTGTATTCAGGCCAATTCTTATCGGCATCAAGCTTGCTTTACCTAGTTGTGAGAACTAACTGCGATTCAAACCGATG
Organism: Pseudobdellovibrionaceae bacterium; assembly: GCA_947449255.1. Classification (GTDB taxonomy): domain Bacteria; phylum Bdellovibrionota; class Bdellovibrionia; order Bdellovibrionales; family Bdellovibrionaceae; genus Bdellovibrio. Next base: position 49,314 of record CANFQX010000002.1, on the reverse strand, counting down.
GGGAGAATTTATGAATTGGCTCAAGAATATCCTAGGCACTGTAGCTCTGCTAAATTTAGCAGTGGGACCAGCCTTTGCAGGTACCTTGACCCCTTCGGAAGCTGCCAAAGCAAATCAATATAAAGAGTCTTTGGAGCCGATGGGCTTTCAAGTAAAACTCAATGAAGCAGAAAAAAAGGTTTCTATTTTTGAAAAGGGCACCAATAAGTTAGCCGTGGAGATTCCCCTCAAAGATGATGCAGAACTGCAAAAATATTCACCAAAATCATTAAATAGAACTCTCGTGGATGAGATGATGAAAGCCAAGAATGGGGCAAAAGGCTCCCTTACTCAGTCTCTTAAGGTTCTTCCTTCAGAAAGTATGATTTTCTTTTTATCAATGGGTGCCGTTGTAGCAGGTCAGTTGATCACGGATTATTCGCAGAATCCAGTGGCTATGAAACAACACATCGACAGTCAGATGTCTCCGGTTGGTGTTTTCGGCTTTTATACATTCCTGGCTTCCCAGGGTGTAACCAGAAGTGTTTTGACTTCCTATTCAAATAATCCCCGCCTGCATGCCATGATTCCTTATTTAGGAATGACAGTGGGCTCCTTCGTTCAATCTTATTTAACTCAGTTTGTTTCAGATCCAAATGTGATGGCTTGTGGTAAACAAATGATGGGCCGTAAGGTTTCTGCAGAAGAGCTAGAAAAAGTTGGAGCAGATGCTGATCCCTGCTCAAAAGCCTATGAATATTTCGTTTTACAAAAAAAGATTTGGGAGTTTGCGCCTGGTATCGCCTCGATGTTGGTTTCTTCGGTACTAGCCGGAGCACTTGTCTCCACAGTCTCTGGAGTGATTAGATTAACAGGTTTTGAAATTGGACTTATGATTCTGCCTGGTGGAATTGAATTGAAGGCCCTTCGCCTGATGCTGGTTAAAGGGATGGAGATTGCGGTTTTCGTTTCCATCGACTCATGGGTTAATCGCAGGGTCACCGCAGCGTGGAAGAATTTCTTTGATGGCAATGACTTCAATGGAATGAACGAGCGACTTAATTCTGAAATGAACCAATCAAAATCAGGTCGTTGGAATGCGAGCAACCCAGCCCTTGTCTCTGAGCTCAAAAACTTTAAAACTAAAATGTCCGATTGGCGCATGATGAACATGGCCGATGTTTTAGAGGCCAACCAGGCATGGTCAGAAAATCTTTTTCAACTGACAAGCATGTACAATTCGAGCTATTCGTTCTATAACTCTTTTGTCAATGAAGTAAGAAATGTTCACTACAATCAACAAGTGGTGAAGCCTTTAATGATGTCATATCCATTGAATGGAGTGATTGCCAAGGGTCTACAGAGCGACCGCCAAGATCTTATTTTTCAAAGTCCCAAAATGGTTGAAAATTGGCAAGCTGATACTGTTTATGATGTTGTTGATCAGATCGATCAATTTGCAAAGACCAAAGAGTATCGTGATCTTTTCGAAAATGAAAAAGTTCGCTTATCTAAAATCAGATCCTTGATGAATTCAGAAGACCGCCTGAAGATGGGTGAGGGCTTGGACTGGCTCAATTACTCTATCAATGAAACCCAACAATCGATCGTGTATTCAAATTCTTATGTGAAGGCGCTGACTGATATACGAAAAAACCTAGGTCATCCAGAGCCAAAAATAGAGCCAGGACGTGGATTCCTAGCATCCTTTGAACAAGCTCCTGCTACTGCAGCAAGCCTGAAAGGAACGCCCTTTTACAGACAGGTTGGTAATATACAAACTCCTCATGTGACCGAGTATTTACTGATGCAAATGATTTGCGGACCTGATGCTGAAAAAGGGGAGCAAATCATTAAAACCTCTTTGGGATTTCCTGCGGTGTTTTTGCCTCCACAACTTAAAACCGAATCTGAAAGTTTCAGCCAAGTATGTGATACTTTGGGCCGCGCAAAATACACACCAGACAATATTTATATCTGGCCAACAAAGAATCAAGCGGGCAATCCACAGAGTAATCCACAAGGTCCTACAGAACGCCGAGGTTTTTTAAGCTACCTGGTTGATAATACCCGGATGTCCGTACTGGGATCTGAAAGTGAATCCGGCTTTCAGAAGTGGTGGACACAAAACACAGAGACTCAAATGCAAAGGTCTTTTGATAGTTTCTCTAAATCATACGATGCCATCGTGGTTCGAATGGTTCAGAAAATATGGGGAAACCCAAATGCACAAGGAGTGGAAAAATCAAAATTTAATCGCGGGCCAATTTCAAATGCGGTAATGACAGCTTCGTTTCAAGAAGAGCGGGCCTACCTTTCGATTCTTCAAGAAATTGTAGAGCCTGGTGCTCGCTACAATTTAAATCTGGGAACTATAATCAATGAGGCACCTGCGCACAAGGAACTGCAAGCGGTTGAAGCAGAGTTTTTACAGATTAAAACCCTGCTTCAACAGATTAAGGTTGTTAAAAAGCAGGGTCGTGAAGTGATCGACTCAGATTTAGAGAATGATCAACTTGATGCTCAGCTAGAGAAAGTACAATCAGCACTGGCAAGCGTCGCAAACAAATTAGGCCTAGGAGATAAAGCACAGGGGCAGACAGTGGTGCTTAAATTGACAGACAGTCAAAAAGAGGTTGTGACTTTATGTTTGCGAAATTTAGAAGCGGTGGCTTCAGAGATGCTCATGTTTGGTAAAATCGCCAACGCTGTTAGCTGGGATAAAATCCAAAACACTAAGAATGTGAATGTTCAACAGAATAAGTTTAATAATGAAGTACAAAAAACACTGGCAAAAATGAGAAGTCTTATTTCGCCCGTCAAAAATTAATTTAATTAACCAATCCTGGAAATTGTTTCCAAGGTTGTAACCAAAGGAGTTTCTTGTGAAAAAAGCATTTGTTATCGGTATGGTCCTGATTTCTGCGTCATTTTCAATGTCAACGGCACACGCTGTAGGAGCTAAGTCAGTCAGCGAAAGCTTAATTGACTACACTCGCCAAGTTAAAGATTTTGCATTTGGAAAAGGGGCATCAGCCAAGGGTTTATCCAATCAAAAGGCAAAAATTGCTCGTGATAAACTGATCAGCGAACTTGGCTTGCCATCTGGAAAAGCCAATGCGCTTTCGATTGCCATTTCTTCGGATTCTGCACGTTCGTCACAACGCCTTGAAAACTTAGCAACTGTGATAGCTGCTAAAAAAATGGCTGGCCAGATTTCACAAAATGATCCAACTGAAGGAAGCTCTATTGATGCTGCAGCTAGCGCTTCGGCAAAACTATTGGCTAACTCTTCTTTGACGGGAGCAAATGTATCTGTCAGCGGATCTCGTGGAGGCGTTAAAATGTTAAGTGAAAATGAAATGTCTGACACAACCGCAGCGCTCACTAAACTTGAGGAGCTCCCAGAAGTTATTTTAACTAAATTTTCTAAAGCGGAAAGAGACTCCTACACACAAATTATCAATAAGCATGATGAATTGATTGAGTTGGGAACTAAAAGAAGTTCAGAGGAAGCCCTTGTTCAAGCGATTATGGATGTAAAAAAGGTTGATAAAGAAAAAGCCCTGGAGCTAGTTAAAAAATTGAAAGAATGTGTTTAAGAGAAATTTTAAAAAGGATCCTTTATGGCCAAAACTTTTTCAAAATCAATATCCCTTTTGACGACTTTAACGCTTGCAGCGCCGGTCTTTGCATCAGCAGCACCGTCGCTTTTAAGAGCTAAAGACGCTGCTGTCTCTCAAAGTGGGCTTTATGGTTTGGAATGAATTGACATTGACAGTTGGACCCAACTTATGTCGAAGGGCCGCGAACAATGACTCAATATTTTAGATCTACGTTCTTCTTTGTCAACACTATTGATCGGAGTAAAAACTAAGAATCAGCTTTTCAATGGAATCCGTCAGCAGATTTCTGAGTCACGCCTTCAGACATTGGAGGACTGCCGTGAGCAAGGTGCGAGAGGTGCTAAATCACTAAATATGAACATCGGTAAAGTTTCAGTGCCGGGTGATCTTGAGTTGAATCGTGAGTTTAAGCTGGTAGGCCCCTTATAGGTCAGAGCCATGGCCCCTAACAGAGTGCAATGGTTCGATCTGAAATTTCTAGCTTTTAAGATAAATTAGCGGCCGTTACGGGCATGGGAATTTTTTCGAAGGTTTTTTAGGCGGAGTTGCATCGAGCTAAAGATTATTCAAAAAGAACTTTAACCAACTGATGGTAAGGATGTCACTCAATGCTTTCGACCATTTTGCTTCCGACCTCTTGTGAAAACAGGATTTTACGTGTCTTCTTTTTATACTTCTTGTCCAGTTCGCCGCCTAGAGTGGTCAGACTTTTTAAATCTGCATCCAAAACTTGGTGGGTAGGTTTTATAAAATTCAGAATGCGGTCACAAGATGGTATTGTTTCGTTGTATGTTCCATTCTTACTCAGAATAAGTTCTCCAACCTACCCCCCCAAATACCCACAACTAATAACATGATCAGCAACATCAGAAAAAAAATGCAATTCCAAATCCCCAGGTTCGCCAAAATTAGCGGGCAGAGATTCTATTCCCCAAGTCTGCGCGTTAATCGAAATCTCAGAAGCATGCTTTAAAACCCCGCCAGCGAAAGTTTTCACAAGGGCTTCCTTTGCCGACCAAATTTTTGTGAAGGCAACAACAGTTTCGGATTTATCCTGCAGTGAATTCAAATGATCATTTTCAGCAGCAGAGAAAAGACGCTCAGCTATTTTTTGCAGATGCTTGGATTGTCGAAAATGCTCGATGTCGACCCCGATTTTTCCATATTCGGAGATTCCGATAAGGATAAGATCACCAGTATGTGAAATATTAAAATCAATGGATTTTTTCTTTGCAACAGACTCAAGATCTAGAACCGGCTTCCCATCACCCTGAAGTGAAAATTTAATTTCGCTGGGATTTAAGGCAAGGATTTCGCTCAATCGTTGTTTTAAAAAGAATCTGGAATAAATAAACTGTTTTTTACGTTTAAAATTTTTAATTTTTTCTAGCATTTCAAGCTCTGGAGCAGATAGAAAAAGCTCAGTGCCGGGTAGAACATATTCACCCGCACTTAAGGAGTACGCACGAAGCTCAAATTTTCCTCGCGGGTCTATGTATTCAAAAACCTTCATAGCTGCGCTTTACTGTCGTCAGTCACAATCAAGATTTCAATCCTGCGATTCATCGACTTGTGTTCATCCGAATCATTTTCGACGATGGGTTTTTGATCTCCATAAGAAATGGAAACCAAACGTTTGGGATTAATTTTATGAACCTTCACAAGGTAGCGAACAACTGAGGAAGCCCTGGTTCCGGCCAACTCCCAATTGCTTGGAAATTTGGAGTCCGCTATTGGCGTGTCATCCGTGTGACCCTCAATGATGATTCGTCGATTATTTGACTTTAGGATTTCCGCCACCTTATCTAAAGTGGGTAGGGCATTGCTTTTTAATTTTGCAGAACCAGATTCAAAAAAAGAGGAGGAGGCCAGTGCCACTCGGGCGCCAATGGCATCATGAGTGATATTCTGAATGGCTTCTTTCTTTTTATCCGCATCCATCGACTTATCCAGAGACCTTTCCACATAGTCTGCCGTTTCCGCCGGACCACCCTTTTTTGGAAACTGACCGACGGGCATGCTTAAGTCTGCAAGTGCGGATTCAAGAATGTCTTTGGATTCACCGGAATCGCCTGACCCTTTGCTGGTTAAAGCTACAATATGAAATTTTGATTTGATAGACTCCTCAAAGTCCTTTTGTTTGTCTTCATTGGAATTTGAGGTCGCGTACATCACCACAAAAAAAGCGAAAAGCAAGGTGATGAAATCGGCATAGGAAACCAGCCACCGCTCATGGTTTTCTGGCTCTTCATTGCGTTGTCTTTTGTTTCTTAGTCTATTATTTTTTACGGGTTTCATTCTTAAGCTGACTTCTCTTCTGAGCTTAAAAAGGCTTGCAGTTTTTGCTCAAGAACGATGGGGCTCATTTCCGTAGCAATCAGCAGCCCGCCTTCAAGGATCATTTGATTTTCGCGGCTGGCTGACAAAATATTTCTTTTTAATTTATTTCCCAAAGGCAGAAATAATAAATTGGCTGTGCTCACTCCATACACTGTGGCTACAAAGGCGACGGCAATGCCACCGCCCAGCTTGCTGGTGTCAGAGAGGTTGCCCATCACATGGATAAGACCCAGAACAGCACCAATAATTCCTATCGTTGGAGCAAAGCCACCAGCATCAGTCCAAATTCGTGCGCCCGCGAGCAAGTCTTCTTCTTCAGTTTGAATTTTTGTTTCAAAGATATCACGCACGACATCAGCATGAACACCATCGATCAGGTTTCGTAAAATCCCTTTTAGCATGGGATCAGAAATTGAACCGAGTCGGGGTTCTAAAGCTAGTAAAGATTCTTTTTTCGAAATTCTGCAACATTCGACAATTTCATGAATTCTGTTTTTTAAATGGCTTTCTTTTTTATTGAAAGCTGATTGGGCAAGGCGGGTGCCAGTTCTTAAATCCTTTTCTGAGCTAGAGACCATGACGGCCCCCATCGTCCCACAAATGACAATAATGAAGGCAGTCATTTGCATAAGGGAGCTGATATGGCCCCCCTCAAGAAGATTGCCAAAAGCTATTCCACCGAAACCCACAATGAGTCCAAACCAAGTTGCTTTATCCATATTTGAAATGATGCCACACCATTCTATTGATGACACTTAGACTAACAAAAGTCCTAGACTTTGTGCGGGACAAAAAATGATGTATGCTGCCGTCTATATGTTTATAGCCGCATTAAATTTTATTTTGAACATTGATAAGCAATTGTTTATTTTAATAAACTCGAGCTGGAGCACGGGGTGGGGAAATTTTTTCTTTCCTTTCATCACTGATTTCCATAAGACAATGGCTTTCAAGCTTTTGGTGGTTCCGGCTCTTTTAAGTTCCTTTATGTGGAGTCGGGGACTTAAAAAAGGCCTTATTATTTTTGTTTTTTGTGCAGCTAGCATCATGGTTTCTGACGGGGTCGGAAATTTTATGTTTAAAAAAACCATTCAAAGGCCAAGACCTGCACAAACTGAGGGTCTGCAAGTTCAGGTGAGGTCCCCTTTTGGGGGCTATAGTTTTGTTTCGAACCATGCAACCAACATGTTTAATTTTGCAGCCTTCACCTCAGCCATTTTTCCTGTGGCGACACTGCCTACTTATCTTCTGGCCTTTGTCATTGCCTATAGCCGTGTATACAATGGTGTGCATTTTCCAGCTGATGTCTTAGTTGGAGGATTGCTGGGTTTATTGGTGGGACTCATTTTTGCTAAATTATGTAAGTCTAGTCTTGTGCGAATTGACAAAAATAATGCTTCCCAAAAAAGGACCAATTTATGAAAGTTTTAGTAACCGGTGCTAATGGATTTTTGGGAAGTTGGGTGACAAAAGCGCTTGTTGATGAAGGGCATGAAGTCCATGCACTTGTTCGACGCAATAGTGATGTCACCGAACTGCAAGGAGTCGCTTGTCAGTTTGTCTATGGTGATGTCACTGACATACTTTCCCTGCTTGAAGCCTTTAAGGGAATGGACACCGTTTTTCATTTAGCCGGAGTCATCGCCTACAAAAAATCTGAACGTGCGTTGATGGAAAAGGTGAACGTGCAGGGCACTGAAAATGTCGTGCAAGTCTGTCGGGAGTGTAAGGTTCGCCGACTTGTTCATTTGTCGTCGGTTGTTGCGATCGGTGCGGGGAAATCCAGTGAGGAAGTCTTAAACGAACAGTCAGAATTTAATGTCCATGATTTAGATCTTGGATATTTTGAAACAAAGCATAAAGCCGAACTTATCGTAAAGACAGCCTGTGATAAAAATGAAATCGATGCGGTCATTATAAATCCCACCACCATTTATGGATTTGGTGATGCCAAAAAAGGCAGCCGCAAAATTCAGCTCAAAGTGGCGCAGGGGCGGTTTAATTTTTATCCGATTGGCGGCGTAAATATTGTCGCCGTAGAAGACGTGGTTCAGGGCATTCTAAATGCGTGGAAAAAAGGTAAAAAAGGGGAGCGGTATATTTTATCCGGAGAAAATATACTCATAAAAGATTTGTTTAATATGATTGCCACAGAGGCCGGTGTTAAGCCTCCAGCCCATTGCCTTCCTACGCCTCTCCTGCACATCATTGGTGGTGTCGGAGACGTCCTTGATAAGGTCGGATTGAAAGGCCCCCTATCCAGCGAAAATGCATGGACCTCATCGATGTACCATTGGTTTGACTCGAGCAAGGCTCGCAAAGAACTTGACTTCAAACCTAGGCCATCTAAAGAGGCTATACACAACAGTGTGCAATGGATGAAAGATCAGGGGCTGCTTTCTTAATATGAAATGGATTGTTTTAACTTTTTCAGGAATTCTTTCAATTTTTTTGATCGCGGGACTTTCCTTGTGGTTGTGGCTGCCTTCACCTCAACAAATTAGGGGCTGCTTGGTTACCACAATGTACCAGGTTCATCTTTGCCCTGGATCTAAAGAGTACACGCCTCTCAGGCAAATATCACCTTACCTTCAGAAAACTGTAGTCCTGACAGAAGATTCTAATTTTTTTAATCACCAGGGATTCGAATGGGAAACCATTGAAAAAAATCTAAAAGAAGGTTGGGAAAAAGGATCTTATAAAAAAGGTGGCTCGACGATCACTCAGCAATTGGCTAAGAATTTATTTTTGAATAAAGATCGCACTTTTCTTCGCAAAGGTCTTGAAGCCATAATTACCGATAGAATTGAAAAGACTCTCACAAAAAAAGAAATCTTGGAAAGATATTTGAATGTTGTTGAATTCGGGAAAGACATCTTTGGTGTTAAAAAAGCTGCGGCCTATTATTTTAAGAAGTCTCCAGCAGAATTGGATGTCGTTGAAAGTGCTTTCCTAGCGATGGTTTTGCCGAATCCAGTGAAGTATTCGCGGTCGTATTTTAAGAAGGAGCTGACGCCTTTTGCTCGACGTCGATTGAACCGGATTGTCAGAGATATGTATCAATACAATCGAATTGGCACAGGTGAGTACGAAGTCGCCATGGTCAAGTTACAAAATTTATTTGGCGTTGAGCCGTCTCTTTCAGATCTACCTACAGCGGATGACACTTTGACACTTGAAGATCTTGAAAATTCCGAAAAGGAAAATTCAAACAAAGAAGAGTCCGATAATATAGAGAACTTATTTCAATAGTTTTTTTCTGATACGAAGGAAAGAAATATTCATACAGATCCAAGTGGTCAAAAGCAGCACTGCGATATGGGTGGCAATTAAGGACAAACTTCCTTCGTGCAGAATATATCTGACAGCCGCAACCCCATGGGTGAGTGGCGATAAATAGGCTATATAGCGCAGACCTGTTGGAAGCTGGTCTAAAGGAAAATAGGTCCCACTCAAAAGGCTCATCGGAACAATAAGTCCTGAGGTCGAATAAATAAATGAATCATAATTTCTAGCAATTGAAGTGAAAATCATTCCGATACAAGAAAACAGGCAAGAAATTATAAAGAGCACTGGCAAGGCTAATAATATTTTATAATTTTCAATTAAACCAAAAAATATTGCTACGACCGTAACACCAAGAACACTAAAAAAGCCCTTCGAGGCAGCCCATAGCAATTCACCTGCGACGATTTCATCAGGCCCAATGCGTGTTAACATAATTGTAGCGTATGTTCTTTGGTGAGTGAGCTTGGTGTAGTTTCCATAAGTGGATTCAAAAAAGGCCACGAGCATTGCTGTGGTTGCAAGCAGGGCTGGGAAAAAGAATTCAATATAGGACATTCCATTGATGTTGTTCACAAAAGCGCCCAGTCCAAAACCCATAGCGCCCAGATATATAACAGGCTCTAAGACAATCCAAAACAGAGAAACTAACCAAGTTTTTTTGAAATAAAGAAAATCACGTCGCCAAACTTTAATGGCACCGTCGTTAAAGCGGGGTACAGTAAAAAGCTCCGATATCCTCATATTACTCATCCCTCAATTGGTGTCCTGCAAGTTTTAGAAAGACGTCATTCAGGGTTGGTTTTCGAATAAAGATTTTATCGCTGGCAATTAGATTGATGGCTTGGCGTCCATCTTGTGATTCTTTAACTAAAATCGAAACGGTATTTTTGATAACCTGATAAGCAAAACCCTCAGCTCGCAAACGTCCCAAGTAGTAATTCAAATCAACGGGATTGGTGTCAAATTCGACCACCTCTTTGCCGATCAATTCAGCAATTAAATCTCGAGGTTTACCAATAACTAGAATTTTACCCTCATCCATTATGGCGACTCGGTCACACATCTGTTCGGCTTCTTCCATATAGTGTGTCGTCAAAATAATGGTGCTTTTTTCGGATTTGAGATGCTTGAAAAAGTCCCAGATCCAGATTCGCGCCTGGGGATCTAAGCCGGTGGTAGGTTCATCTAAAAAAACAACGTCAGGGGAGTTAATTAAGCCGCGGGCAATGGCTAAGCGTCGCTTCATTCCACCACTTAGAGTTTCTACAGAGCGATCCTGATACTCATCAAGTCGCATCAATCGCAACAGGGATTGAGATCTAAGATGGGCTTCTTCTTTTGGGATATTATTATAAGTTGCGTAGACGAGGAGATTTTCTAAAACAGTGAAGTCGGGATCAAGGCCGTCCTCTTGAGGGACGACCCCTATTCGGGATTTTATTTCCCGAGCGTTCTTTTTTGCGTTCAAGCCAAGAATATAGAGTTCACCACTTGTGATGAGGGCTGAGCAATACATCATTTTCATTGCTGTCGTTTTGCCAGCCCCATTTGGACCCAAAAGACCGAAGCATTCGCCTTTATAGATTTCTAGATTTATTCCGTCGACTGCAATTTTGTCTTCGTACTTTTTTCTTAAATCTTTGATCTCAATAGCGACGTTGCTGCTCATTCGGTCTCTTTACTCCATGAAGTTACTAGTTGTCCTTGCTTGCTCTAGCTCTTGCATTTGGGCTCAATTCACGGCAACGAAGACGAATATTCTTCGGAGTCGCTTCAATCAGCTCAGACTCTTTAATCCATTCCATTGCTTTTTCCAAAGTCAATGGACGTACAGGAACTAGGCGAATAGCTTCATCAGAACCCGAAGCACGAACGTTAGTCAATTTTTTCTCTCTGCAAATATTCACTTCAAGGTCATTGTCTTTAGCATGTTCGCCAACGATCATACCTTCGTAAACTTCTTGTCCATGGACAACGTTCATGATTCCACGCTCTTGAAGATTCCAAATAGCGTAAGCAGTCGCTTGACCTTTGCGGTCAGAAATCATGGCCCCATTCATTCGATGTTCAATCTCACCTTTGTACGGATCCCAACCATCGAATTGAGTATTCAATAGACCGGTACCGCGAGTGTCAGTCAAAAACTCTGAACGGTAACCAATCAAACCACGTGAAGGAATACGGAATTCAAGACGAGTACGTCCAGAACCTTTTTGTACCATATTCATCATAACGCCTTTACGTTTACCAAGTTTTTCAGTTACTGCTCCAACAAATGAATCTTCGATATCGATCACGGCGATTTCCATCGGTTCCATTTTTTGGCCATTAACTTCTTTAAAGATAACGGTTGGTTTTGAAACTAGAAGTTCAAAATTTTCACGGCGCATTTGTTCAATTAAAACGCCCAACTGCAATTCGCCTCGGCCAATAACTTTGAAGGCATCCGTGTTTTCGGTTTTTTCAACCCGAATAGCCACGTTGTACAGAAGTTCTCTTTCTAGTCTTTCTAGAATTTTTCGAGAAGTTACATTTTTACCGTCAAGACCCGCAAAAGGTCCGTTATTTACAGAGAAGATCATTCCAACAGTAGGCTCTTCAACGCGAATACGTGGAAGTGGAGTTGGTTCAGTTGCAGAAGTGATGGTATCACCAATGGTGAAATCTTCCATACCAGCGATAACAACGATATCACCTGCGCCAACTTCTTGTGCTGGAACTTGAGAGCTCACTTTGTATTGGAACAAAGCAGATACTTTCACTTTCTTTTGTGAGTTCGCTTGCATACACAGAACATCATCGCCAACTTTGATCGATCCAGCTCTAATACGACCAATCGCCAAACGGCCAACGTAGTCATTGTATGAAATGTTAGAAACCATAACTTGAAGTGGTGCATTCTCAACAATTTTTGGTGGAGGCACTAAGTTTACGATTGCATCATAAAGAACTTCTAAAGTTCCAGTGTTCACAGCAGGATCCAATGTCGCCATACCTTCACGGGCAATAGCATACACAGTGTGGAAATCACATTGTTCTTCAGTTGCATCAAGGTCGATGAAGAGGTCAAAAAGTTCATTATGAACTTCTTGAATTCGAGCATCGGCACGATCAATCTTGTTGATACAAACAATAACTTTTAAGTTTTGCTCGAGGGCTTTTTTCAACACAAAACGAGTTTGTGGAAGTGGACCTTCGGAAGCATCACAAAGCAAGATACAACCATCAACCATGTTTAAGATACGCTCAACTTCGCCACCAAAGTCACTATGTCCCGGTGTATCGACGATGTTAACTTTAATATCTTTGTAAATGAAAGAGGCATTCTTGGCTGCGATAGTGATACCGCGCTCTTTTTCAAGATCCATAGAATCCATAAGACGTTCTTCAACGTGTTCATTCTCACGGAAAGTTCCGGCCTGTTTAATTAAATGATCGACTAACGTTGTCTTACCATGGTCAACGTGGGCGATAATGGCAATATTTCGAATATTCTTTGGATCTTGAATCATATTTAACCCTTCTTAAATTCAATTCACAAACTGTCAAAAACTGGACAATTAATATTAAATAAAAACAATACATTATAACTAATAAACACAAATCATAAAATACAAATCAATCAACAAGAGAGATCCTACAAATACAAACTGTCTTGTCAGCTCCCTACAAAAAAAGATTCCGAGAGTATTGTACACGATAACTCTAAATCACCTTCACATAAAAAGCTTGTCAGGGCTCTGTTAGTATAAAAGTGTTTTTTCCTCAAAAATATTTAACCGTGACCACCCATTAAAAAGTCTTCCTGGCTGGTGTCTTCCTGCTCAATATTACTAATATTGGCAAAAAACTCATTGGCTAGGAGGATGATCTCTTCGTTGCTTTTGGTTTGGAAAAGATTTTTTCTGAATTGTGCGGCCCCAGAGTACCCTGTTGAGAACCAAGCTGCAAACTTTCTAAGTTGAATCCCCGTAATGTGCTCATCACAATGCGACACAATTTCGCTTTTCAAATTATTAAAAATACTTACATAGTCCCGATTCATACTTTTAATGGGCTCATTCTTCCAAAGAGAAAGCGCATCCATAAATATAAATGGGTTTTTTAAGCATCCACGGCCAATCATGACTCCGTCACAACCGGACTCTTTCATTCTGAAAACAGCCTGTTGTGGGGTGATAATATCGCCATTGCCTATAATAGGAAGTTTCGATTTTGATTTAACTTCAGAGATGAAGTTCCAATCCGCAGTGCCTGAATATCCCTGAGCCCTTGTTCTGCCGTGAATAGCCACCCAGGAAATGCCTTCATTGTAGGCTATATTTGTGATTTCAACGGCATTCCTAGAATTTGCGTCCCAGCCTGTGCGAATTTTTATTGTCACAGGAATTTTTACAGCCCCCTTCACCGCAGCGAGGACTTGCTGCAAACGAACGGGATCTTTGAGCATGGCTGATCCAGCACCCTTTTTTACAACTTTGGGAACAGGACAACCAAAGTTGAGGTCAATGAAATCACAACCCTCTGATTCTGCCACTTGCGCAGCTCGGGCTAAAATCTCTGGCTCTTCGCCAAAGAGTTGGACCCCGATGGGTCTTTGAGACTCATCGTAACTCATTAATTTCATTGTTCTTTCTGATTTATACTCGATGCCATTGGCGCTCACCAGCTCGGTCACAACGACGCTGGTTTCAAGCTTTTTCATAAATGAACGGAAAGCGTGATCCGTTATACCAGCCATGGGCGCCAATATAAATGGATTTAACTTTATTGCATCAGTAGGACTCATAGTGGATGCGGTATATCAAACTCTAACGCCAGGGGATAGCTAAAAAATAATTAAAGCCAAGTGACTCGTCCGTCGGTCTGGCGCGGGGCTTTGGGTGGGTTGTGATCGGGGATGCCAATGACGAGGGCACAGAGAAGTTCAAGCTCGCCCTTTTTGAATTCTTCATGGTTGTCTAATCCAAGAAAGTGATCGACTTCAGCTTTGATTTCAAGGGGCGCCCCGATGGTGCAGCTGCCGAGTCCCTCGACGACGCAAGCAAGATTCATATTTTCGACGGCCATATAAACAGAGCCAATACTAGTGTGATAGCGTTCTTCACTGCTGTTATGGGAGTAAGCAAATATAATCACGGGGGCATCGCCCAGAGTATAAAAAAATCTTTCAGTGAAGTCGTACAAGGAGGGCTTTAACTTTTGGGCCAAAATATCTTTTACACCCAACCAGGATTTCTGAGAATACGTTAGGTATTCCTCCCGCTTTTTGCCAGTCACGACAAAAAATCGCCAGTTTTGACGATTTTTACCGGAGGGGGCCTGCATTCCTGCTGAAAGTATGCGTTCAATAACCTCGCGAGGAATGGATTCTGGCTTGAACTTCCGAATGGATTTTCGGGCCTCAAGCAATTTATAGAACTCATTTTTGTCCATGGCATGGACTGCAGGGTTAGCTGTTGAGTTGGGATTGGTGTCAGACATTGGCGCCTACATTTCTACAAATTTTTTGTGTAAGCGCTGAATGGCTTCAGTGCTTTGGTCTTCATTCACTAAGAAGCAGAAGTTGTGTTTACTAGCTCCCAGGCAAATCATGCGAACGTTGATGTCTGAAATGGTTTCAAAAATCTGCTTAGCAAGGCCCGGAGTGTGATTGATGTTATTTCCAATCAAAGAAATCAATGTCAGACTTTCTTCCACTTGAACATCAGCGAAAAGTGACAGATCAGCGAGTAGTTTTTTATTCAAAAGTGTTGAATCATCCAACGTTACACTGACTGAAATCTCTGAAGTTGTGATGGCGTCGATACTGACTTTATAGTCATTAAACAACTTGAAAATTTGGAACAAAAAACCATGAGTGTGCAGCATTTCGGGTGTTGAAAAGGTCACCAGAACCTGCTTTTTTCGCATCGCCATCGCGCGAATTAAAGGATACTGTTCGACTTCTTTGCGAACCCAGGTTCCTCGGGCTTCCATATCAAAACTTGAGCCTACAAAAACAGGTATATTTTTTCTAATAGCAGGCAGTAATGTCGCTGGATGCAGAACTTTCGCACCAAAAGTGGCAAGCTCTGATGCCTCTTTAAATGAAATTTCATCAATGGGTTTTGCTTTTGGGCAAATGCGTGGATCTGTAGTCGCAATCCCTGCCACGTCTGTCCAAATTTCGAGTACATCAGCATTAACAGCCTCTGCAACGATCGCTGCTGAGTAGTCACTGCCACCGCGACCGAGAGTGGTGGTCATGCCCTCTTCTGTTCGGCCAATATAACCTTGCGTGCAAACAACAGTTTTAAAATCCTGCAAAAATCCAAGATGCACTTTGCAAAGCTTCTCAACTTCAGAGGTGATCGGTTTAGCTTTTCCAAAGGCGTCGTCGGTGCGTAAAACATCGCGAACATCAAACCATTTTGCTGATTTAGCGCTGCCATTTTTTTGTAGAACTTTGATCATGGCTTCTGTGAATAAAACCGAAGACATTCGTTCACCCAGGCTCATGATGGCATCAAGAGCTTTTACAGAACAATCTTTTAACAGGTGCACGCCTTTTGTTAAAGAGGCCATCTCATCGAAAAGAGCTTTTAGCGCCGTCATTCTGGCCGCACTCAGCTCTAAGTGAGCAGCAATAGTTTCGTGTCGAGATTGAATTTTAGATAATATTTGCTCTGCCTCTTCCCAAGATTTTGTTTCTGCAGTTTTGCCGAGGGAAATCAGTTCGTTGGTTGTCCCGGAAGTTGCCGACACCAAAACCATACTTGAGCCTTGTCTGAGAGCGACTTCAGCACTGCGAATCATACATTCTGCATCGCCCATTGAGGTTCCGCCGAATTTTGAAACTATGAGTTGTGCCACTGAACTCCTCCAATTTTATCTATTTTAAATATATTTCTGAATTTTCTCTGAAAATGGATTTGAATCATCCAAGGCGCCACGACCATGGTCGAGGCGTTCATTGGGCCCTATATTATCTTTTCTGTATTTTTCTTCAATGGATTTTTCGCAAATTCTCCGTAACATTCGCCAGTGCAACTCTGTGTACTATATACTGAGTTGAAGGCAGTCGCCTGACGTGCTTTTAAATCGCAGCGCGATTTAAAAGCACAAACCTTCGAGCGAGCTGACCTTGGATTGATTGGTTTATTCAGCCGGATATTGGTCCGGAAATGGCGTACATTTCCGGAGCTAGGTCTGGAGCTAAAAACTGTGCTTGAGTAGGCTCCGGAAATGGCGTACATTTCCGGAATGACATCGTTTTCTAGAATAAAAAGGTTATTGAAGCCTCCTGCTAAAAACAGCTATTTTCTATTCGGAGCCAGAGGGACCGGAAAATCAACACTTTTGGATACCTTATACGATATTGAAAAATCAAATCATCCTGGGACTCTTTATATTGATCTCTTGGATCCATCTCAAGATGAAGATTTTCATAAAAATCCTAATTTGCTCAAAGAAATGATCGCTGAAAGACCAGGGGTTAAGAGGGTTGTTCTTGACGAGATACAGAAAAACCCAAAACTCCTGGATGTTATTCATCAACTTATTGAAAAGCATAAGACTATTCAGTTTATAATGACGGGCTCTAGTGCTCGAAAATTAAAGCGTGGTGGTGCAAATTTATTAGGTGGCCGTGCCTTTTCATTGCATCTTCATCCGTATACGTTTTTAGAGGCCCCTAATCGCCTCAATCTTATGGAGATGTTAAGTTGGGGGACTCTTCCTAAAATTTATGAATATCAAACTAATGAAGACCGATTGAGGTTTTTGCGGACATACACTCAGACGTATCTCAAGGAAGAAATCCAACTTGAACAGCTAACTCGAAATATTCAGCGCTTTAGAAACTTTCTGGAACTTTCATCTCAGTGCAACGGGGAAATTGTCAATTATGCCAATATAGCTAAACAAAGCCAATTGGATGAAAAGACCATTGAACGTTATTTTGAAATTATGTCAGACACAATGATTGGCCACTTTTTAGAACCTTTTGATGAATCGGTTCGGGAGCGTCAAAGCCAAAAACCAAAATTTTACCTATTTGATACAGGTATTTATCGATACCTTTCCCAGCAGGCTGGGAGCAAGCTTATTTTTGGCTCCAGCGATTTTGGAAAAATTTTTGAGCAATTTATTATTTGTGAATGCATTCGTTTGAACGACTATTTTGAGAGGGACTTTAGGTTTTATTTTCTAAGAACTAAAGATGGGGCTGAAATTGATCTCATTGTGAAGACCAGTGCTAAAGCAAAAATTCTGATAGAAATTAAATCAACTGACCACGTTATGGATTCGCATATGACCCACTTGAGAAGTCTTTCTCGCGATATCGATCATAAACAAAAATGGATCATATGCTCAGAAAAAACACCAAGAAAAACTGAAGACGGGATTAGAATTCTTCCCTGGGATCAAGCGCTTTTGGAGTTATTTAAAATAGAAAATTGATTTTCTGAATTTGAGTCAGAAAAAAAATTGAAAAACTAGAATCCATGGTCATCCAATCTTCTCAGTTTTCTTAAGCTTAGCCCTTTTTTTACCTTAAACAGGCTAAAACAGGGGTAAAAAAGTCATTCTAAAGTACTAAAATAGGGGTAAAATTAATTAATTTTAGCTTAAAATAAGGGTAAAATCTCAAATAAGAGCTCAATGTGGCTCTTAAGGGGGACGAAAATGAAAAGATTTGCAGAAATTCAGCTTGAAGATTGGTTGAAGTCCAAAGATCGTCGTCCTCTCATTATTCGGGGTGCAAGGCAGGTCGGTAAGTCCACTTTGGTGCGAAAATTTGCCAAGTCAAAGGGACTTGACCTCCTTGAAGTGAACCTCGAAAAAAACCAACTTCAATATTAGATCTTTATCTGGACGAGATGGAAATTTCATTTCCAGTGGGGCGAGTAACTTTTTTAAATTTCAAAGGATGAAATTCTGCGAGTGACAAATTTACCGCTCTATTACGCAGAGTCGATGCCGAAGGTTCAGTTCACTTAAGACTATTCGTTGCGGAAATCCTTATTCACCGATTTCCAAGAGCTCGCACTTTCTGTTCAGTTTCCAATGCCTTCGTTGGGTGCATTGACCCGCTCAAAACTTTTGGTCGTTTCGATATATTTAAATACGTTAAGCCTAGGAATCATCTGGTCATCAAAGGTGGGAGTTACAATCTCTGCATTGCCATCGTTGTCGACATCAGCCAGTCCTAAATTTGTGGCATTGCCCTTGATAGAAACATAGCCGTCCCTTATTTCTTCTAAGGGGATTTTCTCTAAGAGAAGCATTTCATCTTTATTGGAAGAGTCATAGACTTCAAGGCTGATTGCATTTTTTGTTTTCAACTTAAGGACTGTAATATGTGGGCCCTGTGCTGAAATATTGCCAGAGACTTTAGCTAAGATCTGACGACCTTCAGGAATAAGGGCGGCTCTGAATTTTTCCCGCAAAGATGGGATCGCAGCAATGGTGATTAACAGCATCAGGAGGACTGTTAAGGCTGCCATTCCAATCATTTCTTTTTGAGTGAAGGCTGAGTTCGTTTCATTTTTTCTCTTTTGAACTTCGATATTTAGTCCTTCTGAAATTTCGTTATTCACTTAACTTGTCCATCACTTAATTTATCTATCGGGTTTTTCCCATGAGTTATCCACAGGAGCTTCTTCATAGTATGACATGCTTTTCTATTTTTTTGGCTTTTCGTTTAATTCTCTCCAAGAATGTCCTTCACGGGCTTTGGCATTGACTTGAAAGTCTTGAACCGCCTTCTGGTGATCTTTGTATTCTTCAGAGAAAACATGAGTCCCATCATTCTTACTTACAAAATAAAAATAATTTGAATGTGCTGGTTTGACTGTGGCCAGCAAGGCTTCTTTGCCGGGGTTGCAAATCGGTGTCGGTGGAAGTCCATCGATCACATAGGTGTTGTACCTTGTGGGCTCTAGAAGATCCGCATGGGTAATATTAACCACTATTTTTTGGAGCTTTTCGGCTTTGCCATAGATAATTGTGGGGTCTGTTTGCAATTTCATCTTTTTTGCTAAGCGGTTGTGAAAAATGGAGGCAATCAGGGGGCGCTCTTCAGGGGCTCCGGTTTCTTTTTCAACGATGCTAGCTAAGGTGACAATCTGGTTGCGATCCAAGCCCTGAATTTGCGATGATGGTAGGACTTGGTTGTAGACCACCAAAAACCTTTTGACCATATTTGTAATTAACCCCTTGGCATCAGTGTACTTGGTCATCATATAGGTCTCAGGAAAAAGGTAACCTTCTAGGCTTTCTAGGTTTTCTCCTAAAAGACTTTGGATTAATTCTTTGTCGTGAACCAGTTTCATAAAATCTGCAGCTTTACCAAATTCTTCGTTTTCAAAACGCTCTGCAATTTCATAAATACTTAAGCCTTCACTGATAGTGAAAGTCCGTGTAATACTTTTGCCTGAAATGAGCACCTGCAAGACTTCATCAGGCAGCATGGTTGTTTTAAAAAGATATTCACCGACTTTAATTTTGGATCTTTGGCCTGTGATTTTTGCATACCAAGAAAAGAAATTTGCATTTCTAACCAAGCCCTTACTTTCTAAGTCTTTAGCTATAGTATTAAAGGCTTTCCCCGAGACAACTTCGTAGACGACTTCTTGTTCAGACTCACTGGGCCTAGTCCTAGAAAATTCATAGCCGAGGTAACCGATGCCACCAGCGATAGCGGCTAGCAAAACAATCAAAGCTGAGACTAAGATTAAAATTGTTTTTTTCATTATATTTTATCCAAATTCATGCCGGGTAAAATTTTGGTAATATCAAACGGAGTCGTGTCCTCCAGGCTGGCAACAGGGACTGTGCAGTATTGAATTGCAAAATGTCCTGAGGGTCTGTCATTTCCAGATTTTCCCATGCCACCGAAGGGCAGTTTGGAACTGGCTCCATTGGTCGTCCTATTCCAATTCAGGATTCCAACTCGAGCTTGGATCAGAGCTTGCTGATAGAGGTTCTTGTCCTTAGAGAACAGAGCCATCGCCAATCCATATCCCGAAGAATTAACAATATCCATTGTTTCATTAAAATCAGCACTTTGGTAAATCGCAACATTGGGTCCAAAAATTTCACTTTTTTGATAGACGCTATTGGCATCAAACTTTTTTACCAGATGAATGGATGGCGTGACGTAGTAGCCTTTGTGCTTCAAATCCAAAGACTTTCCACGCATGAGGCTTTCAGCACCCTCACGGTTGGCAATTTCTTGGAAGCGAATGTATTTTTCTACGGCCGAGGCATTGATTAAAGTTCCCATGAAGGTGTTGTCTTGCCAATGTCCTATGGAAAGCTTTTTTGCCGCCTGATAGAATCTTTCAGTAAATTCATCAGCCAATTTAGGATGGACAATAATTCGGCTGGTTCCAGAGCAGCGTTGACCTGCCGACATGTAAGCCCCAATTAAGCTTTCATAAATGGCTTTGTCGAGATCGGCATCCTCCCACACAACAGTCGCATTTTTTCCACCCATTTCAAGAGCCAGGATTTTCCAGTAGTGAGTCAGCGTTTCTTGTTTTATTTTTAAACCGACTTCATAAGATCCCGTGAATAAAATCCCATCAACAAATTCGTTGGCCACCAGTCGACCACCGGCAGCACCATCACCTTGAACAAGATTAAAAACTCCAGCAGGGAATTCGGCCTTTTCAAAAAGTTCAGCCATAAATTGACCGACAGCCGGTGTTTGTTCAGAGGCCTTAAAGACAACTGTGTTCCCAGCAATAAGTGCCGGAATGATATGTCCATTGGGCAGATGTGCAGGGAAGTTAAAGGGTCCAATGACCGCCATTACACCTCTGGATTTAAAACGAATGACACCATCCACTTGGGGCAGAGCATTTAAAACTCTTTCCTCAGCAATTAATTTTATAGAATGATTTAGAGTGATGTCAATTTTTGC
This sequence comes from Pseudobdellovibrionaceae bacterium, assembly GCA_947449255.1. Lineage (GTDB taxonomy): Bacteria > Bdellovibrionota > Bdellovibrionia > Bdellovibrionales > Bdellovibrionaceae > Bdellovibrio. Next base: position 28,167 of record CANFQX010000002.1, on the reverse strand, counting down.
ACCGAGAGCTTTAGCTTCTGTTAGAGCTTCCCAGAGTGGCTTGCCTGTGTCCCTTGAAATAATTTGTGCCATGTGGTCAGCATGGGAATCAAAAAGTTCTTTAAGGCGTAAGAGATAGGATTTTCTTGTTTCAAAAGGAAGAGCCGCCCAAGTTGGGTAGGCTTTTTTTGCAGCAACGCAAGCCTCATCGATATGTTCATGTTTAAAGGGAACATTCATGAGGACATCATCAAGATTAGCAGGACTGATGTCTTTGATTTCTCCATCGCCTTTGATGACAGGGATGAATTTGCCTTGAATGAAGTCACCTTTATAACTTAATGGTAAAATTTCGATGCTGCTCATGAATATAGTTTTCCTCTGTTGTAATTAAAGGGGGCTACAAAAACTTGATCTCCATTTTCCAGGCCCAAGATGGCTCTAGCTTTTGGAGCTATGGCGACTTCACCATCACGCAAATCAACTGAACATAAGGTCGCTAAAAACTCATCGCCAGTGGTGGCAACAAGCATTTGATTTCTATAAGAAGCATCACTGAACTCTGCAACTTGCAGGTGTTTTCCTAATTTCACGGGCAAAATCTCAGCAAGCTCTGCTCCGTAGTGGGGTCCGCCATCGAAGGGATCCACTTCATCGAGGTATTTAAAACCAATGCTCTCCAAAAGATGTTGTGCGGGCTTGGTCTCTTGGCCCACTCGTCCCAAAACCAATCGGGCCTTTGAATCTAAAAGCGACAAATAAATGTCTTCTTGCGGAAAAAGGCTTTCAATGAATTCCTTGTGGGATTGGCTTAATAAATCAGCTTCTTGATAAGGCAAGCCTGTGAACCTTCGTCCCAGGGCCTCCCAAAATTCACTTCGCCCTTCGTCAGTCAAAGGGGGAGTGAGCTCACACAATATACGGTGCTCAAACCGCTCAGGATGTAAGGCCATATATAAAAAACGCGAAAGACTTATTTGCTTGCCCAGTTTTTCGGGGCGGCGGCGATAGGATCTATCGATAAGCAGCCCACCAATTTCAGTAGGACCATCAAAATCAAGCTGAAAGCGCAGGACTTGATGGATAAAACCAATTCCCAAATCCTGCGAAAAATGATCGCGCTTAATGACCTTAAAAGCCGTGTGAGGAACATCCTCATTGCCATGCTTGGCAATGACAAGTGAGCTGCCAATAATGAGCTTTTCTTCCAGATCCTCTAAAACAAAAAGATATTCTGCTTTTAATTTGTCTAATTTTTTTGCGAAGGACTGCTCGCTGCGCTCAATTTTTTCGCTTAAAATCTTTTTGTCACCAGGTAGGTTTAAAAGATTGAATTGCTTTGCTAAATCAAACAGCTGATTTAAGTCTTCATGACTGACTGGTCGAATTATAAAGCTCATAAGCAGAACCTTTCGATTATTTTTTTATAGAACTCGATTGCCAACTGTAGATCAGCAAGCTCCACATGCTCTTGAGGAGTATGAACATTATCTTCTCGTTTTCCTGGGCCAAAGCAAACACATTCAATGCCAAGTCTTGAGAATATACTGGCTTCATTTGTTGACGATTGAGTGATGGGTTTGTCTTTGAGTCCGAGCTTGTGAAGCTCTTCCAAACAACCACGAACTAAGGTCGAGTTTTGATCAGTCCGAAATGATTTTTTGTAATCATTTATTCGAAAGCTGGCTCCATTTTTTTGACAAACTTCTCGCAGGCGATCCATCCAGCCTTCATAGACCTCTTGGGTGATCAAGGGTGGGATTCGGCAGCTGCCAGAAATTTGAATGTCTTCTTCGCTAGTTCTAATAATTCCGATATTCAGAGTCGGAGTGCTCGGATGAAATTCATTGTCCTTGTACTCTAAAAACTGCAGCTCCAGTGCTTTGACGACAAGATAAATATTTGCAATTTTCTTTGAAATAGGTTCTTTCACGGTGGATGCCAGATCAATTTCTAAAAAGGCGTTGCTGGGGACTGTGTTGAAATTGATTCCGCCTTCAATTTCCATGATATTTACGTAATCAGGAAGCATCATCAGATACTCAAGCATCTTGATGATAGCACTTTCACCCAGGTGAGGTGTCGAGGAGTGTGCCGCTTTTCCCCTAAATAGCTTTGATTGAGTTGAGGCACTTTCCCTAAGGTTGTGTTGCTCTCTGTATTGCAACTCTTCGTCTGAAAAAGGAATTCTGATTTCAACGCTTGCGAAACCCTTAGCCGCATTGATGATTTGTAAATCGCTGGGCTCTCCAACCAAGGCCATTTTTGCTGAAATTTTATTTTTGCGAATAAGTTTCAATGCGCCCTGCATGCCAGATTCTTCGCCAAAGGTACCCACTAAAACGGGTGGATTTTTCCAGTCGTCTCTCTTGCCAAAAGAAGCAATGGCCCAAAGCTTACAAAGAAAATCAAGCTTTACATCTGCAGCCCCAAGGCCATGAATTCGCCCGTCGATAATATGGGCATCAAAGGGATTGCTATCAGTGGCCTTCCACAAAGGGAAAGGGCCCGGATCGACAGTGTCTAAATGATTTTGAAAAAGAAACTCTGTTTTTGGACGTTCATTGTTTAATCGGGCAATGATATTGACTTGCTCTAAGTCGCCGAAAATTTCTTCTTGCTCTTCGACATGCAAGCCCTTTTGGCGGCAATAAGCAGCAGCCCACTTGGCAATGTCTCTGTTGCCAAGTTTAGGTGTGCTTTCGATCGAAATTAATTGTCGGCATGCCTCAATAAAATCCAACTACACCCCTTCGAGCAGAGTTTTTTCGATCAACTTCAGAGCGATATTGATATCTTGATCTTGAATTATGGCAGGAATTAAAAATCTTGCTCGGACGGGGTCTTTTCCACACGGAAATCCAATCACACCGTTGGCAAAAAGCTTATTCAAAAATGAATTGGTGCTTTCTTTTTTGCCATCAAACGGGGTGAATGCAACCATCAGTCCCATTCCTCCAGCGTCAGACGCATTGCCTTTGCAGCTCGATTGATTAAGCAGGTTCAGGCCTCCAATAAATCGTTGGTGAATATCTTGAATGCGACCTTGAGGCCCCAAATAACCTTCTGAAAGCATTTCAAGAATTTCTAATCCGGCAGCCAGAGAGGGTGTTGAGCCAGAAAATGTTCCAGCGATCAAACCCGGTTTTGGATTGTATTCTTCAGTGTAAATTGTGGCCCCAACTTGCGCTGTTTTTGCAATGGAACAAATATCAACGTACTGGCCGATATCTAAAGTTTCATAGGCAAAATACTCGCCAGTTCGCGAAAAAGTTTGCACTTCGTCAGCCCAAATAGCGATACCCTTTGATTTACAAAAATCAAGCAAGGGAATAAAGAATTCTCGGGGCGCTGCTTGGTATCCGCCTTCCCCTAGCATTGGCTCAAAGCCGAACACAGAAATATTTTTTTCATTATTGGCGACGTACTCTTTTAAAGCCCTTAATGTTTTATCACCAGATTGAGGATCTTTTTTGTCATAAAAGGGAATGCGCAGGACTTCATTGTATTCAGGCAGTCCCTGACGGTAAGCTGGATTGTCTGTGACTTCAGCCATCATTGTAGATCGCCCGGCAAAGGCATCTTTAAATCCAAGGACTAATCTGGCTGGACTGTTTTTTTGGCGCGAAATCTTTAAAGCATTTTCATTTGCCATTGTTCCACAGGTCGACAGCCAGGCATGCTTCATACGACTTTTTCGCCCGGCCAATTCAACGATTTTTTGGGTGAAAAGTCTGTATTCGTTGTTGGGCTGAAGGTTGCCTTGAGTCACAATGTCAGCCAAAGACCCTCGGACAGCTGCGGCCATTACGCGAGGGTGAGCATGGCCCATAAGGTGAATGCCGATTCCATTAATTAAATCTAATTTAACACTGCCGTCTTCAAGTTCCACATAGGGACCTCGGCCTGCGCCTGTTCCAATATAGGTATAATGCAGAGGACGACCTCGAGAGGCACTGATGGCATCCATTTTTTGTTTAGCAGCCTCTTGAAAATCAGGATTGGCTGGGTGAATGCCATGAAGTTGAGAATTCAATTTTGCGACTTCGCTGACTAGATCTGTTAAGATTGATTGTACTTTTTCAGAGCTTTGAATTTGATGACCAACAAGAGTTTTCATAATACCTTTCACGAAGTCAGAGCATGAATTAGACCTAGACCTCAGCTATCTTAAAATATTCTTGTACAGTCTACTCTTGGACAAAGTTGAAGACAAGGTGCCTAGTGTAGAGGTTAAGAAATAAGTTGAAAAATAAATGGCCTTCTAAATTCTGGACATCAGGTTCATTTTATTTGTAGACTGAGGCCTTATGATTAAGCGAATCATTTTTTTAGAATTAGTTCTTATCATCATCCAGTTTTGTCCCTCGTTGGCCTGGACTCAAGACCAGCCAAACTTTGCTGTTTTATTTAAGCAAGGGACGGATTTTTATGTCCAAAAAAAATTCGAAAATGCGCGGGATGCTTTCACAAAAGCCTTACAACAAGATCCACAGAATGCCACCGCCTTAGCAAACTTGGGTCTGACGCAATTTCAACTTGGAAATAAAGCTCTAGCCGTCGGTATTTTACGCAATGCCTTGAAGGCCGATCCTAATCTTCAGACCGCCAAATTGGGATTGCAATTTGCGATTTCCAAGCTAGACGTGAAAGAGATTCCCCACGAAATTGAAACCTATGAAAGCTTCAGAGAACGGTTTTTGACGCCAGTGGCATTAACGACCTTGTTAGGCATGACAGCGCTGTTTTTGTTGGTTTCTGGATGGTCTGTGCTGTCTTATCTGGACCGGCGCCGCCAGGCTACACTTTCTGAAAAATCCATGCCGCCAGCGCCGGTGATGGGGATTTTATTTTCCTTTTTTTTCCTGCTTTCAGTCGCCTTGGTAGGAATAAAAATATATGACTCGAGCATTCCACGCGCTACGATAATAAAAGATAAAGTGGCCCTGCAAACAGCTCCAGGTGATAACCAAGCAGCTGTTCTGGACCTGTACGGCGGAATGGAAGTCATTGTAGTGTCAGTCGTAAAAGAATGGACGCAGGTCACCTATCCAGGAGCAGGGACGGGTTGGGTAAAATCCGAGAACCTTATCAGATAGTCGTTATTGACAGTCAGTCCCAGACCAAAATATGATCTAGGTCTATGCTAAAAACGTTTCAAATTATAATGCTTATTTGTGCAGGCAACTTGTTAATCTCAGGTTGCTCGACCATGGAAAAAAACTCCAACACTCCGGAAGGTTTGTATGCGATCGCTGAAGACTTTGAAAAGGGTGAGCGATTTGAAGAGGCCATTCGTCGTTTTACTGAAATCAAAAATAAATTTCCATACAGCAATTTAGCCATCAAATCTGAGCTGGCGATTGCTGACGTCTATTATAAGCAGGAATCCTATGCCGAGGCTCAGGTGGCTTATCAAATATTTAAGGATCTGCATCCTTCCTATGCCCAGGCAGATTATGTTCAATTCAGATTGGGAATGAGCTACTTTCAGCAACTGCCCGATGCGATCGACAGAGACCTTTCACAGGCAAACGACGCAATTCTGAGCTTCAGCGATCTGATAAAAAAGTATCCAAGCTCTCAGTATGTAGCAGAGGCTAAAGTGAAAAAAACAGCCACTATTCGGATGTTGGCAGAAAAAGAAGAATACATTGCAGACTTTTATTTTAAGCGCGAAATCTTTGACAGCGCCTTGTCGCGGTACGAAGCACTTTATAGCAACTACAGCGGCTTGGGTTTTGATAAAAAGGCACTTTCTCGCATGGTGATTTCTGCGAAAAAGAGCAATGACGCCGCCAAGGCAACCAAGTATTTTAAAATATTAGCCAAAGATTTCCCTGGAACTCCTGAATTTCGAGCTGCTGAAAAGGGGACGATTGAATGAGGTCACTCCAAGACGATATGCTTTCAGAAGGTCGCGGTTACTTTATTAACGGAAACTATAAAATGGCCGAGCCCATTTTGAATCAATTGTTGTTAAAAAACACCCGCAATCCTGAAGTCTATCAGATGCTGGCCACCATGTATTACGACAAGGGGCAGTTCAGCAAAGCCATTAAAACTTTTAAGCGTGCTTTGGAAATTGACCCAACCTACACGGATGCCAGCGTAGGACTTTCAATTATCTTGAATGACTTGGGTAAATACGAAGAGGGAAAACAGATTTTCTTAGATGCACAAATGCAATTAGAAAAGAAAACTGGCAAACAGGACCCTTTTGTTGATGAAAAATTGGCGTCCAAGCACGAAGAGCTTGCAGATCTTTACTATCAATACAAACGTTACAATGAAGCCTTAGATCAATTGTTGAAGGCTCAGAAACTTTCCAGCAGAAAAGCTGAGATCACGCTTAGGATTTCCGAAGTTTATGTGCAGCTGGGTCAAACTGATCGGGCGATCAAGGATCTTCGAACCTTGATTCGTGATTATCCACACCTTATACCAGCTCGCCTAAAGCTGGGGGCGATATATTACAACTCAAACAATATTGCTGAAGCCACCGAACAGTGGGAGAATATTCTTATTCGGGATCCACAACATCCCGAAGCACTTCGATATTTAAAAATGGCACAGGCCGCTGGAATTACTTCGATTGATCTCTAGGTAATCCTTACGGGGCCTGGGTATCGAATATTTGGAACTACTCTAAGACTTTTTTGGAACAGGGGTATCGAATGGCAGGGCAACTTAAAGAACAGATGGTTACCTTTCTTACACAGGAAGAAATCGCCACTTTAGTGGAAGAATTGGCTCAGCAAATTGAAAGTGATTACCATGGTAAAGAGGTCATCTTTATCTGTCCACTTCGGGGTTCGATGCATATCACGGCTGATTTAATGAGAAAAGTGGACTTGCTTCAGCAAGTTGACTTTGTCTATCTCCAGGCCGTTGAAAAAGGTGGCGCCATTAAGATCGTCAAAGACATCTCCGTCAACATTGCCGGCAAGCATGTCATCATTGTTGAAGAAATCATTGATACCGGACGCACTTTAAGTTTTTTAAGAAGCCGACTTTTTGCTTCAGCACCAGCGTCTCTAAAAATTGCGACTCTGCTTGATAAGCCAGCTCGTCGTGAGCTTCCAATTAAAGCTGATTACATTGGTAAGACTATTGATGATCGTTACGTGGTTGGCTATGGAATGGACTCTGAAGAGGTAGGTCGAAACTACCCCAACATCTACACGATGAAGAATTAAATTCTTAAAGTTGTGGGTCTAGGAAACGACGACATTCACAATAAAAAGAATAACGACACAAAAAGCATATAAAAAGACAACTTGTTTGGGCATTGTAAGGCTCCTAGGTCATAAGACTAGGGCCTGTCTTTTATGGGGTCAATCAGTTCTTAAAAAAACTGTCATTCGTTTTTTAAGGAAGGCTCAGTATCAACTATCCTATCTGTCTCAAAATGAATCGGATTTTCTGAGGTTTGATTTTCGTTTTGGGAATTCACCTGGACCTTGTGCTAGACTGATTCAACCAGCAAGTTCTTCAAGCATTCTTAATAAACTAAAACTCTATTCCACTTTAGAACGTCCTTTAAATTTCCGATAGGGTCTTTAAATGGAGGTGCATATTATGAAAAATTTGAAAAAATTTTCGAGGAAGCTATTTAAGAGTGAATCCGGTCAAGGAGCGACAGAGTATATTTTGTTGCTGGTTGTGGTTGTGGGATTAGTTTTGATGTTTAAGAAGCCAATCACAGATGCCTTGAATGACCAAATCGAAAAAGTCAAACAGGGCATGGCCGGAATCACAGTAAATTAATTTATGACCATTGAATACGTCCTGCTACTTACAGCCATGACGATGTTGGTGCTGAAAGTTTTTATTTCGGCGCCCACGGAAGCCTTTCGTAATGCTGGCCCAAAAATGGGTGCCAGAGTTGAAAGACAGCTGGAAACAGGAGCAGGATTTAAGCCGAATGGGAGTCCCAATCAATGGCAAGCGGATCAATAAGCGGAAACAATCAACGCGGTCAGTTTTTAATTGAAAGTGTTCTTCTCATGATTGTGATGTTGAGCATTTTCATTGCTAGCACCAATGCCCTGAAAGACAGCCATTTTTTAGCGAAGCTGGTTGAAAAGCCGTGGGGGCGAGTTCAGGGCATGATCGAGTGTGGAGTTTGGGGACCACCGCAGGCAGCTTGTAAACTGCTGCCGGGGCAAACACAGCGAAGCAACAGTTTAGACTCTAGGAATTACTGAAACCTGAAAGAATACCGAATATGAAAGTACAGGAAAAGAAAAAATTTATTAGAAATACAAGCGGAATGATCTCTGCTGATTTTATTTTTTCACTCACTTTGTGCGCGGGGCTTTGTATTGTCTTTTTTTCTTTAACTTTCACTCTTTCCATGTCAGAAGTCGCTCAGTATATTGCATTTTCAGTAGCACGAGCCCATGCCGCTGGACACATTGATCCCGACAAGCAAAATCAAATGGGTATGGATAAATACAAAGAAATTCTAAGTTATACAGCCTTTAAAAATTTTATCACAACTGGTTCAGGCAGCAGTTGGTTTGTCTTAGAGCGCCCCGTAATTAAAAGCGGAAAAGACGGGTCCGATTTTAGTTCAGAGTATCCGATAAATTTAGCACCACATGCCCCGCCATTTTCAGGTGTCAAAATTTTATTTAAGCCAACTATCTTGAATAAAAAAATACCTTTTTTAGGAAGTACCTCGGAAAATCCAGACGAGGGATTTAGTGCCTATCTGACAAGTTTTATTTTTCGTGAGCCATCACAGGTAGAGTGCTTAGACCAAGTCAAAGAGCGCAATACTTCTATTTTAGGTCTATCAAATAGATACTCTGAACTAGGTCGAGCCGCTTCAGATAAATATATACCCCTGGAGGACAATGGATGCTGATTCCAAAAAATCCCCCTAATTATTTTTGTCCTTTAAATAATCAAAATGGAATGGCTATTTTTGAAATGATTCCTATTATAATAGTGATTATTCTTTTGGTTAATTTTTCATTGGGTTTCTTTGGAACTATTCACAGTGGGATTATGAATTCCATTGCGGCCAGAAATTATGCCTTTAGCACTTTCAATCACCGGGCGAACTTAACCTATTTTCGGAATAACCAATCTGAGCGGAAAGATATCCATTATGAGAAAATAAAATTGCGTTTTCATGGAGTTACATCCGAAAAAAAGCTAAATGGTGAGAACTTTACAGCCTCCACCAGACCCATCGATTTCTTCCAAAGCAACTCAGGCAAAGAAGCCGCGGAAACCGTCGCAGACGGCAGCGTTACTATTCATAATGAACAGATCAAAACTATCGTCGATTCACAACGCAATCAAAAAGTGGGAGCGAATCCTGTTTGGATTAAGGTGTCTTACGGAATTTGTCTGGATTCAAACTGTGGAATTTAAGGAGCATCATGGGATCTAACGAGACAAGAAATTTTATTATATCCGTGTCAGCAGGAATTTTTGCTACCTTTCTGCTGTACAGTTATTCCCAAGAAAAAAAAGCCGAGTACGATAAAAGATACGGCTCTACAAAACGGGTCGTCATTGCCAAAGAAGATATTGCTGAAATGCAGACCATTTATGACACCGTTGTCGACACCAAAGAAATGCCAGGTGATTTTATTCAACCTGATGCGGTGACGATTCCAGATGAAATCATCGGGAATGTGGCTGCTGTTCCAATCAAAAAAGGGCAAATGATTTTAAAAAACAATCTATTGACTCCAGGACCTGACACAGGGATTTCCCTTCAGGTGGCTCCCAGTAAAAGGGCCATCACCATTCCTGTCGATGAGGTTCGCGCTGTTGCTAAATTAATCCGCCCTGGAGATCGCGTGGACATCTATGCTGCGGTCGACAGCGGTAAAGGTGTGAATCAAAAACGTGAAGTGTTTGCGATGATGAGTGATGTGGTGATATTGGCCACGGGACTAAGTATCGTGAATAATATTCCGCGCATGTTTGAGCTTGATTCATCCGGTAAAAACTTAAGCCAAATTGCCCTCACGGGCGATACGAAATACACAACGATTACGGTCGAAGCGACACCTAAAGAGGCGCAAGATTTAATTTATATTTTGTCCACTTCGCCAGGAAATATTTTTTTCGCGCTCAGGAATCCAAGTGACAGAACTATTCCTGTGCGCTTGCCAAGCTCTACATCGGATTCAGTCTTGGGTAAACCCGTGGTGACCTTGGACAGTGCTGCGATGGGATCCGTGGGAACTCCTTCGTTTGCGGCTCCTTCTCCAGCGCGACCAAATATGATGCCAAACCCACAACCGCAACAGCGTGTGGCTCCGCCTCCGCAAGGTCGTAAGAACGGTTTCCATAGATTGTAGTTAATGTTGTCATGATTATTTTTTTGTTCGGAACTGAAGGCCCATGTTCAATTAGGGGGATTTATGAATTGTAAACTTCTCACTTTAAGTCTGATTTTCAGTCTTTGTGGTGGTGTTGTTTTTGCTGAGGATGATTTGACAGCAAGTGATCCAACGGCATCAGAGCCCTCGACGAGTGGATTTGGTGTTTTTCGTTCGCGAAAATTTATCAATCTGACACTGGGTATAGAGCATGACGAAAAACTGCCTCCGATTCCAGCTGATGTTGAATTTAAGGGTGATTTTCGTAGACTTGTGACAGCCTCTTTCGCCAAAGAGTTGAACGTCATCAGGTTTACGCCCAATCATGAGGGCTTTGCTACACTGACAATCCACGATAAACGCAACGGTCGAATTGTGGTTGAGTACCGAATTGATATTAAGAAAAGCAAACTTGATAAAGTCGTTCGAGAAATGCGGGCCTTATTAGGTGATGTCGAAGGTATCAATATAAAAATTGTTAATAACAAAGTTGTCGTTGATGGTCAGATCTTACTGCCCAAGGATTTAGCGCGCATCTATAATGTCGTGCAACAGTTCGGGGATCAGGCGTCGTCTTTGGTTACGCTAAGCCCATTAGCTCAAAAGAAAATCGCTGAGTTCATTGCCAGAGATATCAATAATCCAGAAATCGAAGTTCGGGCCGTCAATGATAAAATTATTTTGCAAGGCATGGCTGCCAATGAAGAAGAAAAAATCAGAGCTGAAATCATCGCCAAGACCTATCTGCCCGACATCGTGGTTGAGGCTGCCGAAGAAAAGGGCGTTATTAAGAAACGCAAACCCGCTAATGATGGGGTTATCAATTTAATTCAAATTAAAGAAGCTGCGGCAAAACCGCCAGCAAAAATGATCCAGATGGTGGTGCACTATGTGGAGCTCAATAAAGATTATTCGAAGGCTTTTAAATTTCAGTTTACGCCAGAGCTAAGTGACCAATCGCAAATGACGGTTTCTGGGGGTGGCAATTCACCAGGTGGAATTTTAACTTCGTTAACTTCCACTGTTTCAAACTTATTGCCTAAATTGAATTGGGCAAAACAACATGGTCATGCGCGTATTTTACAGAGTACGAGTCTGATTGTTGAAGATGGAAAAAAAGGCGAAATTAAACAAGTGACCAATCAACCCTATGCGGTTATTGGTCAGAATGGCACACAGGGAACAGCTTTTGCAGAAGTTGGTATCGTCTCTGCGATCACCCCGACTCTGACTGGTGAAAAATCAGGGAGTGTTCAAATGGTGATGTCATTTAAAGTCAGCAGTATGATAGGAGCCACTTCGACTGGTGCGCCAATCACAAGCTCAAATGAAATGTCTAGCTCAGTGGTGGTTAGAGATCGGCAAAGTGCGGCTGTCGGTGGACTTATTCGAAGTTCCTCAAACACGGGCTACAACAGGCCGTCGGGCCAAAAGAATCCTATTATAAGTCTCTATGCCTCAAAGGAATTTTCCAAAGATCAGAGCCAATTTGTGGTTTTTGTTACGCCCGTCGTAAAGACTTCGGCTAGCACTGGATCTGAACAGATCAAAAAGAAATTCCGATTGCGAGAGTAGTTTGTATAAAGCCTTAGAGGGGTTACTCCTCTGAGGTAACGCTTCAGTACCTTGTAAAGACTCAACTAAAGTCTTGTTCAAAAAACAACCTAGAATACCGAAAGGTAATCTGGAGGTCTGCATTGGCTATCAACACAAATTGTAATGTGATCGCAGTGGTCGGCGGCAAAGGTGGCGTCGGCAAAAGTGTATTTGCAGCAAATTTTGCATGTGCACTTATGATGGAGCTTCGCACGCAGGTCCTCTTGATCGATGCAGATTCCAAAAGCATCGGCGATCAAAATGTTATTATGGGACTTAAACCAACTAAAACTTTAAAGGAACTTGCGGGTTTTCAAGGGTCATTAAATTCTCAACCTATGAATACTCTTGTCTCAATGCACAGTTCGGGGCTTGCCTATGTCGGAGCCGTTCGTGGTCCAGAAGAAAGCATGAATATATCATCGGAAATGATTGGAAAGTTGACGGATTTTTTTAGTCGCGCTTTTAAATATATCGTTATCGATGTAGGTAATGACTTGGGCCCGGCGCAAATGGCCATTCTGCAGGAATCTACGGCCATCATCATGGTTGCGACTCCCGAAGTCCTCGTTGTGGCGCAAACCCAACGCCTGGTGAATGAACTGCTCTCTGCAACATTTCCCAAAGATATGCTTCAGCTTGTAATTAATAAAGCTTCTAACAACGGACTTTCACCACAGGCCATATCTAATCAACTGCAATTGCCCTATCTTGGAATTATACCTCAAGATGAAATCACTTCGATGATGTCGTTGCAAAAGTTGACGCCCTTTGTATTGTCCTCTCCCAAAGCTCCAGTGACCGCAGCATATTATGATGTGGTACGAAAATTAACGGGCGGAGTCCTGCAAAGACTTAAAAATCTAACTCGTCCAAAGCCAAATGCTTTGAATACATCTGGAGCTGCAGATGGTGCCAGCAGCTTGGCCGGTGGAGGATCTTCGCCAGCTTCAGTGTCTGCCAACGGCATGGACTCTCGGACTATTTTAAAAATACGATTGCACAATGAGCTGATCAGAACTGTCGACCTTAAGAAGTTGTTGATGGATACAAAAGATGAAAATAAAGAAAAGGAAATCAGAGAAAAAACCAAGCGTGAGATCACTTTAATCGTGGACAAAGAGGCCCCTGACCTCGCTCGCGAGGAGCGATCTAAAATAATTAAAGAGGTCCTCGAAGAAGCCCTTGGTTTGGGTCCCTTGGAAGATCTTCTGGCAGATCCATCAGTGTCTGAGATCATGGTGAATGGGTATAAGAAAATTTTCGTTGAAAAAAGCGGAAAAGTTATGCTGAGTCCCGTTCATTTCACTTCAAATGATCATCTTCGGCGAATTATTGAAAGAATTGTGACTCCGTTGGGACGTCAGATCAACGAATCCGTTCCTTACGTGGATGCCCGCTTGAAAGATGGATCACGGGTGAATGCGGTTATTGAACCCCTTGCTATTGATGGCCCGGCATTGACGATTCGAAAATTTAAAAAGGGTGGAATTTCTCCTGAAAAATATATTGAATACGGCAGTATCAATAAAAATATTGTTGAGTTTTTGCGAATATGTTCTGAAAACGGTTTAAATATTGTCATTTCAGGTGGCACGGGTTCAGGTAAAACTTCCCTGTTAAATATGCTTTCAACATTTATTCCCAGCAATGAGCGAGTCATTACTGTTGAGGATGCGGCCGAATTGCAGCTGCAACAAGAGCATGTTGTACGTCTAGAAACTCGTCCCTCTTCCATGGAGGGCTCAAACTCTGTCACGATTCGCGATCTTATTAAAAATGCATTGCGGATGCGACCAGACCGAATCATCGTTGGAGAGTGTCGAGATGGTGCTGCCCTAGATATGCTGCAGGCCATGAACACCGGCCATGATGGTTCAATGACAACAACTCATGCCAACAGCGCTAGGGAATGCATCGCCCGTTTAGAAACCCTGTGCTTGATGTCTGGAATGGATTTACCAATTCGAGCGATCAGAGAACAAATTGCAGGTGCCGTTAACCTGATTGTGCAAATCTCACGTCTGTCTGATGGGACTCGTAAGATCTTGAGCGTGACCGAAGTGGCTGGCATGCAGGGAGAGATCGTTACTCTTGCAGAAATATTTAGGTTTAAAGAAACTGGTTATGACAAGAATAGAAAAATCCAGGGGGTTTTTCAAGCAACGGGTACAATTCCAAGTTTTATTCAAAAATTAAGCGACAAGGGCGTTATTATTCCGCGCGAGATATTTTCTAATGATCCAGGTGTGGCAAATCCACAAAATCTGGCGACGGTAAAACCTCCAGGTCCTTCAAATATTGCCAGTCCAAAAATGCCCGGGATGATAGCACCAACAAAGAAGATAGGGTGATTTATGCATTTTCTTTTTAATGAATGGATCATGATTCCTCTGTTTGGAATTTGCGTTTTTTTTATCACATATTTCTGGTCTGACAGGGTGATTGCCTGGCTGCAAAAGCGCAGCCTAGGACAGCGTGCTGAGGTTATTAAACTTTTAAGGCTAATGGCAGACGATGTGGATGAAAAGCGTGTCACGATCATGATTCTGTTGTTGAGTTTTGGACTGGGAGGCCTGGTTTTCTTGCTGTTTTGGCCTAAAGTTTTGATGGGTCTTTTTTTCGGGGCATCAGTGACCATCGCAGGCTGGCAATTGCCATTGCTCTTAGTAAAAATGGCTTATGATCGCAAATGCACAGCGTTTACAAATCAAATGGTTGATGGACTGACGATCATGGCGAATGGAATCAAAGCTGGATCTAATCCCCAAGAGTCCATGAGGCGTGTTGTTGAAATTATGGGAAATCCCATGAGCAGAGAATTTGGTCAGGTGCTCTTTCAAATGCAAGTGGGTGATAGTTTTGAAAGTGCTTTGAATGATCTGGGAAATCGCATCCCCAGGCCCGATGTACAAATGTTTGTGACATCCATAAATATTCTTAAGGAAACTGGCGGAAATTTAGCGGAAACTTTTGCAACGATAGTGAATGTGATCCGGGAACGCCAGAAGGTCGAGAAAAAAATTCAAGCACTGACTGCCCAGGGATTAACCCAAGGAATTATAGTCACCTTGATCCCATTTATTTTGATGGGCGTTTTTTTATTGGTGGATCCAAACTTTATTAAACCCATGTTTAATACAACCCTTGGTCTAGTGTTACTGTTTGTGATGCTAGCCCTTCAAATAATCGGTGGCATCGTCATCAAAAAGCTTGTTACTATAAAAGTGTAAATTTTTAAGTTTCTTACATGAGGTAAGTAATAATGAATAAGATACTTTTGGCAGCAGCCCTATTTTTGTCGGCGCAAGCCTATGCACTTGTAGACATGAAGAATGCAAATTATTCCAACACCTGGGTTGATATGGATGTACCGGGGACTGGCTATGATTTGAAAATCACTAGAACCTACAACAGCCGATCTCTTTTTAATGGAATGTTTGGTTTCGGATGGTGTTCAGACTTTGAAACAAGCATGGAAATAAATGCTGAGGGAAATATCAAAGTTAAAGAATGTGGTGGGGGGCTGGAAGTCACCTATTCACAGCGCGAAGTCGGTCGAAAAGATGTGGAAAAAACTGTGGATTCGATCATAGCAAAAATTAAAGCAGAAAAGAAAGTCGGAAATACCGAAGCTTTTTTTGTTACTTTAAAAAGTCAGTTGATTGAAGACGATAATGTAAGAACTGAATACGCCACAAAATATGGATTAACCCCACCCGTTCGTGAGGGGGCGACATTCTATGCCAACGGCCGAGAGGTTGAACATTTTGTATTCAATAAAACCTATTACACTCGAAATTTGCCAGATGGAAGTTCGCAACGCTACAATTTGCAAGGCAAGTTGACCCACATCTATGACAAAAATTCAAATGTTCTAAAATTTGCTTATGATAAAGATTTGATCTCACAAATAGAAGACAACGTAGGACGTCGACTCACTTTTAAATACTTTCAAAATAAGAAAGTGAAATCGATTACGGGTCCAAATGGCTTGATGGCCGAATATACTTTTGCAAACCTCGATGATTTGTCTTCGGTGAAGAATGCTTGGTTAAAGACCTATACCTATGAGTACGATGAGCTTCACAACTTAACCAAGGCAAACTGGCCGGATAATACTTTTGTTGCTTTGAAATATGACAAAAAAAATGATTGGGTTCTGGCTTTCACGGACAGGGATAAGTGTATTGAATCTTACACTTATGAGTTTTCTCCGAATGATCCAAAAAATCACTATTGGTCTACGGTTAAACGAACTTGTGGTAAAGAAGTCATCGCTGACAATAGGTATGAATTCTGGCATCAGCAAAGACCCGATGGCCAAGTCTTTCTTCAGCGTGTTTTGACTAATATCACAGGAAATGTCACGGATATTAGTTATCATGAGGTGTTCGGCAAGCCGATTTCAATCAGAAAAAATACGGACCGTGTGACTTTCGAATACTATCCAGATGGTTTGGTAAAGACTAAATCGAATGCGAATGTGCGAATGGCTTATGCCTATGATCAGAAATTTAAAAAGGTCAATGAGGTCAGCTCTACTTTTGTAAATGCAAAAGGAGTCAAAGTTGCGACGAAAAAAACATCATTCAATTATGATGCGAAAGGCAACCTCTCTTCTGCGCAAAACAGTGATGGCCAAAAAATATCCATGACTTACGACAATAGAGGTCGAATTGCGACAATCATTGATCAGGCCAAAAAAGTTGTTAAGATTGATTATGAAGAGCGCTATGGTAAACCTTCAGTTGTAAGTCGTCCTGGTCTTGGAACAATCCAAGTCTCGTATAAGAAAAATGGCGAAATCAATAAAGTGGATAGCAAAGAAGGCCCCTCTGTAGCGATGCAAGTTGCAAGTACATTTAATAATTTATTGGATATCATAGCGCCTGCAACTGCAGAACTCTATCTCTAAGGGAAGTGAAATTATGAAACAAATTTTTGTATTTATAGCAGTTATTTTCTCTTTGTGCTTGAGCAGTCTTACTTTTGCTCAGGAAGCAGATAGATCCATTAATCCTGGTGAAGATCCAAATTTGGCTATGACATCTCAAGGAGCTGACGTGGCTGCCCATGGAACTGGTTGTAAAGAATGTCTTGCGCGACTTAAAGGTGGCAGACTTCAGGACTCCACTTCAGCGGCTCGCTTAGGTGTGGGTGGATCAAGAACTAATGACTCTAAGGAGCCAGGAAAGTCTAAAGCCAACGGCGGCGTAGAATAATCTAACACCCTGGCGACATAATTCGGCCTCCCTCGGTGGAGGCCACTCCTAAGGGTCTTTATCTAGACCTAACTCGTTGAAATCAGGTCCTGAAATTTGGTGTTTTTCTCATTCTGAGACAGGTTGGTTGGCACGTTCACTGCTATACCTTCATGTATAAGGTCACAACGATTTTTATAAAAACAAAGGAGTTCCCATGAAGATCACTAAGTTTGTTATAGCGACAGTAATGATGGTATCAATCGGCACAATGGCTAAAGCTCAACCAAAGTGTGCTCATCAATCAAAAAGTTCTCTTTTTGCGGCCACAAGTGCACCAGTCCATTTAAGAAAAGCTAAATCCGTTGATTCAGTTGTGAATCAGTCACAATCAAATGGTGCTGTTCGATAAGTTCGAAATGAGATTTAAAATTTAAATTATTTTTTGCTGCCTGATCACGGATATGAAAGGGTGGCTTTTTTTATTTAGAAGCTTTCTCTGGGGACACCTTTTGGTAGTCATCCATTGTGCCAGATAAGCCCTCTTTAACTTGCGATCCTAAGTTTCTAATGGCTAAAGCACCACCAGCAGCAGCACTTTGAATCCAAAGCGAGACTGGCGAGTGTCGCAACCACCGATAAGAATAGCCTTCTATAGATCCCCCACCCACTTTGACTTGCATGAACACAATAAGCAGGCACGAAAATAAAAAGGTTTTAACGACAAATTTAATTTCATCCATGGGCTAGGCCTCCCTCATGCGGAAAAAGCTGTGAAACAGTTGCTAAAATATGTTCTCTGGTGAACGGTTTTTTTATATATTTATCACAACCAACATCCAGGGCATTTTGTATTAAGGTGGGATTGTCTATGGTTGAGCAGGCAATTATTTGCGAATTAGGGGAGAAGCTTTTAATGTTTCTAGCCACATCAATTCCATTCTGTTTCGGCAAAACCATATCTAAAAAAACCAAGTCTGGCAGAGTTGCACTTGCCAAAAGAATAGCATCTTCGCCATTATCAGCTTCGCCAATACAAATGCTATCCACGGCGGTCATAATATCTTTTATGACTTCCCTTAAAAAGGCAGCATCATCTACAACAATAAAGCGAATTTTCATTGGTTTTAGTATAGTGAACAATCAATAAATAAGTGAGCTGAATTTCGCGACCTCAACGATAGCCTAGGTTGAAGTTAGGATTGCCTTTGTGAAACATTGACGAATTGCCAAAATACAGAGGGTTTAGCGTTAACCCTCTGAATCTTATTGCACCAACTTATCAATAATATCATGCAGTACTTTTTCTTCGGCATAACTTAATTGGCTGAGATTTCGATTAAACCAACGTGGATAATTTTCTAGTACAGTCGCAAGATGTCTAATCATTAATTCTTTTGGCAATTTAGAGTCCTTCATTTGCTCTCTCAATCTCACCAGTTCAGTCAATGCAGACGTATTGGGCTCCATATTTTGAACACCCTTGATTCGATCTTTATTTTTTAAAAGAACTGAATGGTAATCGATAGCTGGCGAAGCGGGAATCTGGAGCTTTTGCACCTGCTGTACGATATCCATTGAGAGGTTCTCAGTCTTTTCAAAGACAAAGGCTTCAGGGTCAATCTTTGGGTTGCGTGCCTCATTTTTAAATTGACTCATTTGCTGATCAGAAATCTGGGTGATCATTGCCTTAGATTTTTCTGAGTTCGTTGCTGCAACTATTTTTTCAAGGTCGGGATTAGCTTCATTGCTCATTGTAACCAAATTGAAAAAGGTCCTGATATATTCAGGCAAACTGTTTAGATCCTTTTTGACCTTTTCTAAATTGACATCGGCTGCTCCATCCGTAATCAGAACCATATTTGTTTTTCGTATTTTAAGCTTTAAGTTGTTATCCTGTGCAAGTTTACGGATGACTTCAAAGTGCTTGTCAAAACAAGGCTGAAACGCAGTGCCTTCGTTGGACGCTGTCGGGCGATTGAAATTGCTTTTTATATAGGACAAAGCCTGTTCACGACTCTCAATCAGAATGCCCTGACCAACACTGTCGCCAAAGGGGAATAACATCACGGTGTGCAAAGGTTTTCCATAGGGATCTTTTTCTGAAAGGAATCGATCCACCATCGCAATCAAGGCTGCGGATTGGACTTCAGCTTTATCGCCGCTCATTGAGCCGCTGATGTCGAAAAAGACGTTTGTATGTTTGCGCTCGATCGGTTGCGTCCGCCCTGGGCTATTGATCATTTCTCTATTTCCCATCATATATTGTTCATCTTTGATGAGCTTTGAAAGAAAGGTCATGGCAGTGTCGTTACTGACTTCCGGATCTAAAATCCACCGTTGAAAGTCAGCAATATCCTTTAATGTTGCAGTGACCAGCCCTTCGCTTTGTCGTTCTCGTTTATAGGATCTTAAAATAGTTTGGATTCGACGAACTCGTGATTCTTTTTCTGCATCCAAAAGAAAATTAAAATGTTTATTAATCAAGGAAGCCTCAAAAGCCGCCATCCAATCACCATGTTGGATTTCATCGAAAAGGGCCTTTTGATCCCTCGATCCTATGGTTAATCCTTCTGGATACTTTTTCAAAATGTACTCTTTCATCAATTCGCCGGGAAGATTTTTGACCATTCTTTCAACTAGATCATGCTGACCAGAATTTCGGTGGCGATAGCTGGACATTTTGTGCAAAATTTCCTGGCTTGATCGCACAAATTCTTTTTCATAATCCGACAGTTCTCTGTATCGGTTCACTGACTTAAAGAAATGGACGATGACTGAAAGCTTGCGGAAGCTCGTCGTTGGATCACGATAAATACCGCTTTTAATTTCAGCAAGCAGTTCAGATATGGACTTGTCATTGTCACGGTAGAAGGGCTCAAGATCAGTCCGCAGATCGAGCTTAGCTTTCTCTTTGAATCGACTTTGTTTTCCAATGTTACTTAATTTGGCTTCGACGTCGATAGTCACCAGACTTGAAGGCCCCTTGGTTTTAAAGTCCGTCAGTGCATCGGACAGAATCTGTCTGATGAGAGCACCCTCAATTGAATCATAGTCTTTGGGCAGACGACTGACCTCATGAATATTTTCTTGATTCAAGTCTTGTCGATTGTTGGATCGTTTGCGCTCGCCATTCTTTGAAGTAGAATTTGGGTCTTGAGTTTTAGTTGAATTGTCCTTTGATTCTGTTGCATTTTTTGAATCCGAACCCTTTTGATCTTTAGAATCTTTGGCGTCCTTCGAATCTTTCGAATCCTTATTGTCACCTGACTGATCGTGATTTCCATTGGGTTTCATCTCTGAACCATGACCACGAGCACTTTTGTTTACAATGCCCCCTGAATTTCCACCGGAGCCTTGGCCCCCTTGTCCAGATGGGCCTCCTTGTTGACCCTGCTGACCTTGTTGACCTTGTTGATCACCTGAGGCTGAATCGCTATCTTGTGGTGGCTGATTTTTACTGGCATCCCCGTTGCTGTCATTTTGTGGAGCATTTTTTGAGGGCGTGAAATCAAATGGCATCCATCGTCCTTGAATAAATACTTCTACCCAAGCATGACGAGGATCTTTGATGTTCGAAGCCAGGATTTTGAAGCCTTTCTTATTTTGAAGCTGGGCTGAAATAGTTCGTCCGCCAACAATTCGGGCGGGTAAGCCAAATTGATCGCGAACAAGTCGGGCGCCGATCAAGGCGGCCCCATCGCAGTTAAACATTTTTTCACCGGCTAGGATAAGTTCAAAGGGCTTAGAACCCATCTGAGCTTGAATATTCTGTTGAACCTGATCGAAGGCCTCTTCCATTCCCTTGTTTCGTGAGTTGTAAAGGTAGGGCCCATTTTTTTGGAACCAGTTGCTGAGAACATCAATTTGGCTGATTGAGTTTTTTTCTGATTTAGATGCGGCAACACCCGATTGGACATGGTCCGGCCATTGCTGGAGCTGAATACCACTCGATTTAGTGTATTCCATCCTTTGTGCCATAGTTAACTGAGTTGCAGTTTCAGATTCCATTCCAATTTTTATTTTTTTCGGAAGTGGATTTTGGTTTTTAGATTGAACAACAAATTCATCTGAAAAAGTCTCGCGAACTGTAAAGTCCTTATAGTCACCGACTATTGGATGCACGCCGTAGGGGTAAGGAATCGTAAGAACTTGTGCCTTTTGTTGATTAATGATGAGCATCGATTGCGAAAATGCAGTGCCCTGCAAGTTTCCAAGATGAGGCAAACGCGGTTGACGAATTGAAGAAATCTTTTTGATGTGTTGGTCAATAGTATCGAACGAGCTTGCGCGCAAAAGTCTTTTTGGAGCCGCAGTCAAATACATGTAAGCGAACTGAGGTCTTTCCTTTGAAGATGAGCTCTGCAAATCTTTATTATGGATGTCATATTCATCAAAAGACTGCTCATCCAACTTTTGGAGCGATTCTTTAGCAGACTTATTTTCCTTTTGTCCTTGTTGGTCCTTTTGTCCTTGCTGTCCTTGTTGTCCTTGCTGTCCTTGTTGTCCTTGTTGTCCTTGTTGTCCTTGTTGTCCTTGTTGTCCTTGTTGTCCTTGTTGTCCTTGTTGTCCTTGTTGTCCTTGTTTTCCTTGTTGTCCTTGTTGTCCTTGCTGCAGCGAAATATTCTGACTAATACGTAAGAGGATTTCAAGGGCTTCAATTTTGGCCCAGAACTGTAATTCAACTTTGTTTTTATCGTTATTTTGAAAAGTGTAGCGGTTTAAATTTTTGTGATAAAGATTGAATTTTTCGAGTGTGATCTGCTGGCCACGGCGGCCGATCTCAACTTCAAGCCGCTCAAACCTTTTTAAGAGGGGGAAAGCGTCATAAAGCTTGTTTTGAAATTTGCCCAGTTCATCTATTGAGTTCAAAAAACCCTGTCTGGGATGTTTCTTACCAACGACCTCAGGCCTTGCGCGAAGCTCCTCGATTTGTTTTTGAATGTTTGTCAAAGAGCTTTCTAAAAGCGCCTTGCTTTGAAGTTCTAAGGATTGATCGTCATTTCCGCTTGGATCAACAGAACCCTGATGATCATTTGTTGAGCTAAAAATATTTGAACATTTATTCGTGCTATCCGCAGCCATGGCTGGGTTTAAAATAAAAAACGAGATGACCATATATGTAGATAGGCTTCGCATTATTTTATTCTTCACATGCACCTCGGGTTATTTTTAATTTACCTACTACAGTAGTAAGCATTTTTTGTGCCACGTGGCTTCTATTCAACGAGGCTTTCAGTTGAAATCCTGTCTAAACATTTTACATCGAGAAGCCTTTTCGGGCTTCCTGTTTCAAATTGAGACGTTTAATTACCTTTATATTCATCTGGAAAAGAAAGGGCCTGGAACAATTCTTGAAATGTCATAGGAAAATGAAATGGGAAAAGATATGAATAAGATAAATAAAATTTCGTGTAGCGTCGCGAAGGTAGGTCTGGCACTGAGTGTACTTGCTTCTGGCTTGGCCTCGGCTTCGAGTTTTTCAAATCTTTGCTCAAATATTTTTGTAGACGATTCAGTCATGCTCAGGAAAGATCAATTTTTTAACATGAGAGAATTAAGTCCCGCCAATCCAAAATTAATTCTTAGCCATGCAGAGTTTATTTTCAGAATCGACAGTTTAATAGAGCTACAACTTCAAATACAGAAGAAAAGCTTCGAGAGTGAAAATCAATTTATACAAGCCCTGGCTTTTTTCGAGCGTGAAACAAAAGGATTGATGCTGCTCGATCCATCTTATCAACAACTTTATAAAGATCGATTTTTTGAAATCAGCCAGTCGCTGAAGAAAAAACAAGCTAAGAATGATCAACTAAAAAAAGATGATCAACGGGCAAGGAATAAAGAGATTAAGGAAGCCAAAATATTTAATCCCATAGAAAAGTTTAGCATTCAGCATGGTGGTGGGGTGAGGAGCGCTGCATTTAGTCGCGACGGCAAATACATTGTAACCGCTTCATACGATCAAACTTCCAAGGTTTATGATGTAAAAACTCAAAAAGTGCTATTTAGCATTCAGCATGATGATTGGATCAGGAGCGCCGCCTTTAGTCCCGACGGTAAATACGTTGCGACCGCCTCAGAGGATAGAACAGCGAAGGTTTATGAGGTAGCAACTCAAAAAGAGCTTTTTTTTATTTCCCATCGTGGATATGTCTATGGAACCGTATTTAGTCCTAACAGTAAATACGTTGTGACTGCCTCCGGAGATGGCACAGCCAAGGTCTATGATGTAACAACTCAAAAAGAGCTATTCAAAATTCGACATGGGGCCTATGTCAATAGCGCTGTATTTAGTCCTGACGGCAAATACATTGTGACTTCTTCAAGTGATAAGTCAGCCAAGGTTTCTGATTTAGCAACCCGAAAGGGACTTTTTAGTATTCCGCACGGCGAGGATGTCAATAGCGCCGCTTTTAGTCCCGACGGCAACTACGTTGCGACTGCTTCAAGTGATAAAACAGCCAAGATTTATGAGGTAGCAACCCGAAAGGAGCTATTTAGTATTCCGCACGGTGATAAGGTCTGGAGCGTGGCACTTAGTCCCGACAGCAAATACGTTGTGACTGCTTCAAAAGATGGGACAGCCAAGGTTTATGATGTAGCAACCAAAAAAGAGGTATTTAGTATTCAGCATGGTGGTTGGGTCATTAGCGCCTCATTTAGTCCCGACGGCCAATACGTTGTGACTGCTTCAAGTGATAAATCAGCCAAAGTTTATGATGTGTCAACGCAGAAAGAGCTATTTAGTATTTCGCATGGTGGTTATATCTTAAGCGCCGAATTTAGTCGCGACAGCAAATACGTTGTGACTGCTTCAGATGATAACACAGCTAAGATCATCCAGATATATCGAACCGTGGATGACGAGTGATCTCCATTATAAAATATACTGCCTAAAGATTTTACAGCGAAAGGCCCTTTCGGGCTCCTGTTTCAAATAGAGACGCTTTATTGAGGGATCCATTCAACTTAAGTCACAAAGACCTGGCCCAAATCTTGAATCATCTAAAGAAAACGATTTGAGGTAAAAAATGAAATTCTCTAGAAATTATAGATCTGCAGCAGCTCTTGGATTTTTACTGTTAAACCTGTCTAGTCATTCCTTTGCCACAACCCATCCGTTCTGTGACGGAATTTTTACTGATCAAATTATCAACCAACCTTTAAATGAGGCACTAAAAGGCCCTGCAGGCCTAATGGCGGATGATTTGAACCATCTTAATAGGTTGTCAGCCTCATGGGAGATCTCTCGCCACGGCGTCAATGAATTGATGGCTGATGTCTATGGCTTAGATAATGTTTTTTACTACACACTCACAGCCTTGATGGCTAAGGAAAATATTCTGATCGATGGGCCGGGTGGTGGCGCAAAGACTCTTGGGATTCGAAATATCTTTGAAGCTCAATTAAGAGCGGTCCATGGGGCTCCGGCTCGCGCTGATATTGATGCCTTTAAGATGGAGTTGCTCAAAACAATTTGGGAAGATAAAGTTAATAAC
This sequence comes from Pseudobdellovibrionaceae bacterium, assembly GCA_947449255.1. GTDB lineage: Bacteria > Bdellovibrionota > Bdellovibrionia > Bdellovibrionales > Bdellovibrionaceae > Bdellovibrio. Next base: position 3,534 of record CANFQX010000002.1, on the reverse strand, counting down.
GATCCATCAAAACAGATCTTTACGCAGCAGTTTCACGCGACATTAAGCGAGACCAAAATCTTGGGCGGTCCAGATCCATTTAAATTCACTGAGCAAGGTCGATATGAGATCGATTATTCAAAGGCCCTCATCAGTGATAAGAATCTTTTTGCTATACTTGATGAAGTTGAAAAGGCGCCAGTCGCTTTGCAAATGACATTGCTATCCATCTTAAATGAACGGCAAGCCTTGGCCGGCAATAAAGTGGTGCAAACAGCCCTTGAGTCCTTAGCAGGAACCACAAATGCGACACTTGGAGAGATGATCAGTCAGGCGTTGCCTCATGAAATTGGAGGTCGCAGAGCCTTGATTGACCGATTTGCCTTAAAAGTTCATGTGATCAATGCTTCTGAAAATGCCGACAGTCTTTTTTTAATGCTTGAGAAAATTGAATCTAAAAAAGGCCAAAACAAGTTCACGGTGATTGATGTCAGAGGCTTGCGTCCACTCATGAAGCAGGTCAAAATTCCCGATCAGATGTTGGCGGCCATGACGACACTTTCGCTGCATATGGATCGGTATTACACGGACAAATTAGCGAAAGCTCAAGCTGACGTTCAGGGGACCCAGTCGGCCCCAGATTATTTCCCTCCTTTTTCTGGATCAACGCGAACTCAGTCAAAGTTATTGGTGCTTTGGAAGTCTTCATTTTTAGTTCGACAAATGATGGCGGGGGTTCCCTTTGAGTCCCTCAATTTGACCATGGGACCAAAAGATTTAGTGGATCTCTCGCCTGCACTTTTGCAAGGGGGACCTGACACTATGGTTGCTGATAAAGGGGTGAAGGTCAGCTTTTATCAGGTCAATTCTAATGGCGCATTTTCAATTCCCCTTTCTAATTCAAAAAACAAAAAATTATCAAGTTTGAATCTTTCGCGAGGTGAGTACAATAAGGATCTGCAAATGCTGACTTATGTCTCTGCGCGAACGGGACAAAAACGTCATGTCAAATTTGACATTAAGTCAGGTAAACTATTAACACTTGATCCCGACGTGCGTGAAGAAATAGGATTTTCAACTGAAAATTTACTGATGGACACAGATCATCCGATGTATCAAAAATATGGGGATCTCAATAAAACACTCGGTCAAATTCACCTTGGGCAACTTAAGTCAGCGAAACATGATGTCCCCCTCAATTACAAACTCACGGGTCGAATGAATGAGCTTCTCAATGGAAATGAATCCACACTGCGTGAGGCTTCCAGAAAACAGTTAACAACGATTGATGAATCGCACGCTGAATTTCTCGCTGCCTCAAATACAATGATGGCGCAGTTAAAAAATACAAAAATGACTCTGACCACGCGGGAAGCCTATGACCGTTCGGAGCAGTATTATGAAAACAGAGCCCGTCGCGCCAACGCTCTGCTTTCTGAATCAATAAAACGAAATGACAAAGAGAAAATAGAAGATGCCTCTGCTGTCTCATTACGAAACGCCTTTGATGAGCTGAAATATCGCTTTCTTGAGTCTGAGTCGAATGTAAAGGCTCTTTTTTCAGCGATGATGAACAGAACGAATGTAATGCTCTTTGGTCCACCGGGATCCGCAAAAACCTTGTTCACAAGAACCTTGCTTGAGGCTGAGGTAAAAAACCTGAATGAAGCCCAACTGGCAGCCACAAATTCGATTTTGAGCAAGGCCTTGCTTGAAAATGGGAAATCAGACAGTCCAATTTGGATTAAACAATTTCATCCAATGTCAAATGAAGGTGATATCGTCGGTCGTATTGACTTAAAAGCCATTCGCGATGGCAAGGGCTATGTTTATAATCGAACAGGTTCTTTATCTTCAAAAGATGTTCTTTTTGCCTTGCTAGATGAATTTGAAAAAGCACCAGCTGGTGTTAAAACTTCACTCTTGTCTTTGCTTAACGAACGGCAACTCTTGGATGGCGATGAAATTATTGCCTCGAATTTGATTGCAGTAGTTATAGCTACGAACTCTACACCGGGAGAGTTCGTGACCGGGTTGGGTGATTTTTCTACAGCTTTCCCAATCTTTGATCGTATTCAGACGAAGGCCTACTCGCTGAATAAGCTGACACCAGACAGCTTGTCAGAGTTTCATCGCCGTATGAATCTTGGGGTCGATGTTAAACTTAAAAGTCCACTCTTTATTTATCCCCTGACTGAGCTTGCTAAGTCTTACAGCCTAGAACGGCAAGAATTAAAACTTTTATCCCAGATCCATCAAAGCTTTCTATCTGAGACAGTTAAAAGATCAGAAGCCGAGCGAAAAATGCATAATGCTGAGCCAACTTCGTTTCCTGATTTTTACATGAATACACGAGGCGAAAGCAATCGTTCAGCGATTTCAACCATCCTTAAGGAGTTCAAGGGCACGGTGCTCCTTAATAAAATATTATCGGGAACCTCGCCACGGGCAATTCGTCAAAGTGGAAATCGCTTTGATCCCACAGATTTAGTCGCCTTGAGTGAACTGTACCTTGGGTTTAATGGGGTCTACAGAATCACCCATGACTATAACAGTGAAGGAATGATTTTCTACAAAGTCGTAGAAAAAGACATGGGATCATTGATGGATAGAATTGACAGTCGCGAAAAAAAGACGCTTGAAGATCTTAAATTTGAAGCTGATGAAATGGTCAATGTTTTGAATAAAAATATGTCGCAGTTCATGAAAGAGCAAAGGTCCCTGATTCAAGCAAACCCAACTTTGTACCCCGGATTGTTTGCGTCGACATCTCAACGCCAGCTGTGGATAAGCTCTAGTCATTGAGCGAAGGATTTTTTGGATGAGGAAATTTGACATGAAGAATTTTAAAATTAAGAATTTATGGAAAATCTCATCCAGTGCCAATAGGGTAGGTGTCGCAATGAGCGCACTTACTTCAGGGCTGATCTTCGTCTCTCCTGCTGCATTTGCTGGGTCTAATGTATGCTCAAATATTTTTTTGGCGGATTCTGCAGCGGCTATACACTCTAAAGCTTTGGCTGGGGCAGGATCTAGTTTATCTAAACCTGCAATTTCTCTTTCACAAGCAGAAGTTGTATCCCGCATCGACAATTTAATAGAGCTTCAACTGCGAATACAAAAGAATAGCTTCAATAGCAAAAACGAATTTATTCAAGCCTTGGATTTTTTCCAGCGCGAAACAGCAGGATTGATCCAGCTCGATCCATCTTACCAACAGCTTTATAAAGATCGATTTTTTGAAATCAGTCAGTCGTTTAAGAAAAAACAAGCTAAGGCTGATCAATTAAAAAGGGATGATCAACGGGAAAAGAATAAAGTGATTAAGGAAACCAAGGTATTTAATCCCGAGGAGAAGTTTACTATCGCACATGGTAGTCAGGTCAATAGCGCCATCTTTAGTCCCGACAGCAAATACGTTGTGACGGCTTCGCATGATGGAACAGCCAAGATTTATGAAGTAGCAACCCAAAAAGAACTATTTATCATTCAGCATAGGGATTCGGTCAGGAGCGCCACATTTAGTCCCGACAGCAAATACGTTGTGACTGCTTC
>CANFQX010000001.1 GCA_947449255.1 Pseudobdellovibrionaceae bacterium | reverse complement strand
CTAAGCTTTTGAATATTTCTGGATTTATAGTTCGCTTTTTTTGCCAATAGCAGAGCTCAAAGGTGGCATTAGAGAAATTTTTCCCACATTTTTTACAATGGTACCGCTGCTGACGTGATTGATCATTTTTTCTAATGAAGTATCCCGCAGCAACAATCACCTTTCGAGAATCGGACGAAGAGTTGGTACAATGGCAATAGGGGCATTTTAATGACATAGTGATTCCAAAGGAGCAATTCCTACGCCATCAACAATTTAAGGGGCCAGTTTAAATTAAATTAATTTCTCAAGTGTTACCTTTATTTTTTAAGCTCTGAGGGGTTAGCCTAAACTCGATTCGATATTTTTAGTTCGGTGTAACCCGTCTCATTATCCAGTTCACGACTGAAAATTAAATCGGTATTTTCTAAAATCATGATCTCAGCGGTGGTCTGAATTTCGCATCCATCCATCAAGTGGCCGCCAATAACACGGCCCTCTTTGGTTGCGAGTGAAATATGCAGATGAATGCCATCGCGGTGAACTGTTCCAGAGAGTCCCACAATTTCAAAGGGACCATCAAAGGCCGTCGTGAGTTTTGCATCTGCCAAGCGAAGTGAAGCTGTTTTTAGGCTGCCCACGGCGCTGCCAATGTTGGCCGCACGCAGATGATGAACTTGGGCGTAATACAGAAGTTCTTTTTTAAGGTCTTGGCCCGGCTTCAGTCTAAAGCAAAAACTTGTGAGGTTGCTTGAATAAGGTAGGTTGATCATTTTTTTTAAGTCTCCATTTTTCTAATAAAAGCAATTTCGATTTTTTTTAATAAAAGTAATTCCGAGGCTTTCATTTAATAATAAGATGTGAGTATACTTACCGTATTCAATTTATAAAAGGATCCCTATGAAAATATATTCTGATATCACAAAAACAATTGGTCAAACCCCTTTGGTTAAAATGCAAAGAACGGGTTGTGATTTGCCGGGGAAATTATTTTTAAAATTAGAATTTTTTAATCCCTTGGGATCCGTAAAAGATCGTATCGGTCGTGCAATGATTGAGCAGGCCGAACTGGAAGGGCTGCTTAAGCCCGGTATGGAAATTATTGAGCCCACCAGTGGAAACACGGGGATTTCATTGGCTTTCATTGCTGCTGCGAAGGGTTACTGTTTGACGCTGACAATGCCAGAGACCATGTCGCAAGAACGCCGAACCTTGCTGCTGCTCTTAGGAGCAAGGGTCGTTTTAACTCCGGGCCCACTGGGGATGAAAGGTGCTATTGCTAAAGCGCTTGAACTATCAGAAAAAAACACCAACTCTTGGATGCCCTCACAATTTGATAATTTAGCCAATCCGGCTGTTCACCGTGAAACGACCGCGATTGAAATTTGGCAGGACACAGAGGGAACCGTCGATATGGTTGTCAGCGGTGTGGGAACGTCAGGAACAATCACGGGTGTTGGGCAATTCTTAAAAGCAAAAAAACCATCAGTGAAAATGATTGCGGTCGAGCCTCTTGAAAGTCCTGTTTTGTCAGGAGGCAAGCCAGGGCCGCATAAGATTCAAGGCATTGGCGCTGGATTTATTCCTTCCGTGATGGAGAGATCCATTGTTGATGGCATTGAGCAAGTGTCTTCGGAAGAGGCTCTTAAAATTGCTCGGCAAATTATTAAAACCGAAGGCATTCCTGTTGGAATTTCCTCTGGGGCAGCCATCGCGGCTGGGCTCAGGCTTGCCGCCTTAGAAGAAAATCGCGGCAAGAATATTGTCGTGATTGTGGCCAGTTACACGGAACGCTACTTATCAACTTTGCTTGCAGAGCAAGAGCGAACCGAAGCTCAGCAGTTGGTGGTTACGGCTGTGGATGAAAGCTATTTAAGTCGTGTGAAACATGGTGTATAAGCCCATGCAGGTGAATTAAAGTGTCGCCTTTTTTTATTCCCACTAAAGACAGAGTGCTCATGAAAATAGGGCAGGGGGAAATCAGTGATCCTGAGCTCTCCGAGTTGAGTATTTTTGTTTGGAATGTCTATAAGGGCCAAAGACTTGATGTTTTTGAGCATGATTTTAAAAAGTTTGGCAGTGGTAAGGATTTTATTTTGCTGCAAGAGGCGTTGGTTGATAACCGCATGCCCTTGCTTTGGAAAGCAGATTTTTCAGCCTATGAGTGGCACTTGGCCCAAAGCTTTCACTATAAAAAAGATATGTCGAGCACGGGCGTTGCCATAGGCTCTAAGTTTTCTCCGGTGTCTGTTGAATTTATTCGCAGTCGCGCGCGCGAGTTTTTTTGGTTAACCCCCAAGCTCACAATCTTCGGAGAATATGAAGTGATGGGGCAGCGAATTTTATTTGTCTGCACTCATGTTTTGAATTTCGTGATGACGGGAGCCTTCACTGAATCCCTGTATGAAATTGCCGAGAGGATCTCCAAATTTTCGGGGCCCGTGATTTTGGCCGGAGATTTCAACACTTGGAATATAAAACGATATCTGATTATGAAGAGTATTTTTCGAGATCTTCAAATGGAACATCTGGATTTAGAAAATGATGGGCGAATTCTAAAACTGGATCATGTCTTTGTGCGGGGCTTTGAGGTGCTCAAGGCAGAGGTCCATCACACCTCCACAGGCTCTGATCACTTTCCTCTGGAAATTAAGCTTAAAATTTAAACATATTCAGGCCTCTTTCAGCCTAAAAAGTCAGGCAGCGTTATTCTATTTTTTACGCGCTGAGTGGCAAAAAGGTACGGCGTACCTCAAACTTGACTGGATGCAATGATTTGAAGTAACCCTAAGTGTTCGTAATTTTGGTAAGAAATCAACAAATACAACTATGGAGAGCTATAATGTTTAGTGAATCTTTGCTAATTTCTCCCGCAATTGCTGGGGCAGTTGGATTGGTTATTGCCTTGTTTTTGTACCTTCGCGTGAAGGCACAACCGACTGGCAATGAGACCATGAATCGTATCGCAACTTATATTCGCGAGGGCTCAATGGCTTTCCTTGTGCGTGAGTACAAGGTTCTTTTTGTCTACTCGATCGTCGTTGGCGCAGCACTTTGGTATGCTTTGAGCTTCGAAGCCGCTTGTGCTTTCATTCTTGGCGCATTTCTTTCTTTGCTAGCTGGTTTTTTTGGTATGAAGGCTGCAACCTATGCCAATGTGCGCACTTCTCAAGCAGCGGCCTCTGGATCAAAATCAGCAGCCCTCTTGGTAGCTCTTGATGGTGGCGCCGTGATGGGGCTTTCTGTTGCGGGACTTGGATTGATTGGTCTTGGCGTTATCTATTTGGTTTTTAAAGATCAAACAGAGATCGTGGGAACAATTCTTCATTCTTTTGCTGTGGGTGCTTCTTCCATTGCTCTTTTTGCTCGTATCGGAGGTGGTATTTATACAAAAGCCGCTGACGTGGGAGCTGACATTGCGGGCAAAGTTGTTGAAAATATTCCTGAAGATGATCCGCGCAATCCTGGTGTTATTGCCGACAACGTTGGTGACAACGTCGGTGACGTAGCTGGTATGGGTGCTGATATTTACGAATCCATGGTGGCTGCGATCGTGTCTGCTATGGCGATTGCTTTGACTATTCCTATGGAAAAACTGACTCGCCTGGTGATTTCAGGTGATGCAGCTTCTGCGCGTTTAGCAGGGATCACATTGCCTTTGTTGCTTTCAACTTTGGGCTTGGTGATTTCGATTGTAGTTATTTTTGCAGCTCGTGCATTTAAAAATGGCAAGCCTGCAAATGTACTGCGCAATGCTTTGATTATTCCTCCCATCATTTTAACGATTGCGGCCTATATTTTGATGCCGATGTTTGGTTTAAGCCAAAATGTCACTGTGGCCTTGGCTGCGGGTGCGTTCGGTGGAGCTTTGATTGGTCTAATCACTGAGTACTACACGGCCGCTCGTCCCATTCGACTCGTTGCTGAAGCAGCCCTAACAGGCGCTGGCACGGGTGTGATTCGTGGTCTTGCTATCGGTATGGAGTCGACTGCTATCCCAATGCTCATCGTTGTTATCGCAGCTTATGTTGCGGACCAAGCTTTGGGTCTTTATGGTATTGCGATTTCTGCAGTGGGAATGCTGGCTGGAACGGCTGTTGTTATGACGGTGGATGCCTACGGTCCTATCGCCGACAATGCGGGTGGTATTTCTGAGATGGCTGGTCTTGGCAAAAGCGTTCGTGATATCACTGATGAATTGGATGCCGTTGGAAACACAACAGCAGCCATCGGTAAAGGATTCGCAATTGGTTCTGCAATTTTGACTGTGCTTGCACTTTTCTCTGCATTCAATATGGAAGTGAATCACATCCGTTTGAAAGCAGGCATGGCAGCAATGTCTTTAGATTTGACCTCATCAGGTGTTTTGATCGGAATTTTGATTGGTTCAATCCTGCCATTCCTTGTTGGTTCAACAACAATGACGGCAGTGGGAAAAGCTGCTCAAAAAATCGTGGTTGAGATTGCTCGGCAGTTTAAGGAAATTCCTGGACTTCGCGAAGGCAAAGCAGAGCCGCAACCCGCAGTGATTGTGGATATTGCAACTCGTGCAGCACTTTTCGAAATGATTTTACCTGGTATGATTGCAGTTCTTGCTCCAGTCTTAGTGGGCTTCTGGCTTGGACCTCAGGTTTTAGCCGGTGTCTTAGCGGGTGGTTTAGCTGTCGGCGCAACACTGTCATTGTACATGGCCAATGCGGGTGGAGCTTGGGATAACGCCAAAAAATTCATCGAAAAAGGTGGATTGCCAGGTCATCCAAAAGGTTCAGATGCGCACAAAGCCGCCGTAGTTGGCGACACTGTCGGCGATCCATTCAAAGACACATCAGGCCCAGGCATAGCCATTCTGATTAAGGTGATGTCGGTTGTCTCTTTGTTGATCGCACAATTGATAGCAACAATAGGATAATTTAAAAAAATAATAATTTGGCCCACCCCAAAAAGTGAGGCCAAATAATTAAGAAAATGATAAAACCAAAAAAAAGCCACAAACCTAATGTTTGTGGCTTTTTTATTATCCCAAATAAGTTCCTAAAAACAAACTTCGGACTCAAGCGCACGATGCGCTTGAGTAAGGCCGCTCAGGATGGCCAAAAGATCAGGCGCCCGAGAGCAGCAGCAAAAAAAGAAATTTTCGCGCAAACACCAAGACACAAAACATTTAACACCATATAGCAAAGCCAAATCACCAAGCACCAAAACAGCAAAGCAATTTAAAACAACAAACAACAAAACACCAAAGCAACCTAAAAACACCAATCAACACCAAACAAAAAAAACTCAAGACTTAGCTGTCAAAACCCAAATCCCAACTAAAATGAATAAAGTCCCAGAAATATATTTCATATGCTGAGGGCTGACAAAGGTTCCAATATATCGCCCAAAAAGAACCCCCAAGGCTCCGGCTAATCCCAAGGCTAAAACCACAGCCAAGAGGACGGTGAGTGTCGACTTCGTCTGTGAAGAAGCCGCCAAGGCCGCAAACTGAGTTTTATCACCCATTTCAGCTAAAAAAATTGTCACAAAAGTGCTCGTAAAAATCTTCCAATCCACAGGATGTCCTTTAGAATAAGAGTTGATAAAGATGGTTCTATTGTTAAGGTTTGCTAACGAAGAAGGCAAGTTTGAAAAGTAAATTTATCGAAGCTATGGATCTCTTGCAGGCCGAGGCAAAGAAAAGTGACCTTTCCTTGGGTCAGGTCATGCAAATTCTTGGAGATGAGAGTCATCCTATCCTCTTGATGTTTTTTGCGTTGCCTTACATGATCCCCATCAGTATCCCAGGCCTTTCGACGCCATCCGGAATTGTGATCGGAGTTTTAGCAATAAATTTTTATTTTGGACGACCACCCTGGATGCCCCAAAAAATTGCCAACAAAAGACTTTCAGCGGCGACAGTGACTCATATCTCCGAATCGGCAGAGAAGTTTTGGAAAAAATTGGCGCATTGGGTTCGTGAACGTTGGGTGTTTTTTTATGATCTTCCAGTCTTTAAGTTTATTAATGTCTGCCTTTTGCTTTTAAATGCGGTCTTGCTGTCACTGCCTCTGCCTATACCATTGTCCAATACGATGCCTGGGATTGCCATTGTGCTTTGCTCGCTAGGGCATCTTGAAAAAGACGGGCTGTTTATTTTTTGCAGTTACCTGTGGACTCTTTTGGTGATTGGATTTTTTTTGTCGATTCCCATGGGGGCCAGGTATTTCTTCTAGGAAATTTGTTAAGGCAAAAGCAGACTTAGGGCTTCTGGACCTTAACTTGTTTGTCTATCCCTTCATTTCTTTCTAATCTTTTATTCAACAGGAGTTTTGAATGAAAAAAATGCTAGTGCTTTTTCTTGCAGCGATCAGTTTTACTTTAAATGTCCAGGCCGATGAGCACCATCCGGATGGCCCGTGTGCCAAGGATCGTGAAAAGTTTTGTGCTAAAGTGGAGCAGGGCGAGGGTCGTGTTATGAAGTGCCTCAAAGAAAATGAAGATAAGCTTTCTGCAGAGTGCAAAGCTCACCGAGTGGCTATGAAAGACACAATGAAAAAAATGGCAGAGGCTTGCCACGCAGATTCTGAAAAACTTTGTGGCGATAAAAAACAGGATCACAGTGAAAAAATGCAATGTATGAAAGAGCATCACGAACAATTGAGCCCTTCCTGCAAAGATCACATGAAAGAAATGAAAGACAAACATCAAGCCCTGAAGAAATAATTTTAGAGTTATTTTAACTGACCCTCCTTTGACTGGGGTCAGTTAAAATGATGAAAGAAATGATTCAAAGAGCAAGAAATTGTCTATCTTGGTTTAAAAAACCGTCCTATCATGTCGTCCATTCGAAGTCCGAATGAAACCTTAATGTAGTCATAGTTTTCACTGTAGTGTCCTTCACTCAATATGGTGTTTGGAAGCCCAGTGGGAGCACTTGTTTGGCCATGAAATTGTATTTCTGAAGTGCTTCGACCTGCGGACACATCAACAACAAAGCGCTGAAAAAGCGGCATCCATTTTAAATAAGTCAAAATGGAAATAGTAACTTGCTGTTGAGTGAGTGTTGATCCGTGAGAGTTTTCGCCTCTGCTGTAGTCTAAGTCGACAATTTCAAGCGATGGATAATAGTCATGTTCCAATACAATCTGTTGGATGGTGAATGGATTTCCGGCTTCGGTTTGCCATTGAGGTTCTTTTCTTTCCCAACTTAATCGAAGTCCAGCACCGCTTCCGGCCGTTCTTGAAGAGAGCAGATAATCATCTTTATTTTCAGTCAAAAAATCATTAGTGAAGGAGTTGATTTTTATGGCCAAGCGCATTTGATCTCGATAAAATTTTCTAAATCGATAATGTAAACTGAACTTGCTTTCATTCATTTCACTATAGAATTGGCGCTTGTCATAAGAATTCGTGAGGAATTTTCCATTGATTCGACTCCATTCCAAACCAAAATGCCACAAAAAATCAAAGTACCAAAGGAAGTGCATAGAGTCGGGATTGTAATTGTAAATATCCTTGTATTCATTTGTTTGAGCAAAGCCGGTGCTTAAATAGCTGCTGTTTTTGAGATTGCCCCAGTCGAGTTGAGCATACCCTTTGTCTTCACTTAAATCAGGTTCTTGACTGACGGTGTTGCTGCCGACAACAAGAAGTTCTTCTAGTTTTGGAAAATCTTTTGGTGGAGCCATGGGGATGACATAATCACCTTCCATCGGGCGTTTAATGATGGACTCTCGGACAATTTCAATGAGGTATTTATTATCTTGAGAACCAGCAATATAGCCTCGACCTAAAATTTCGAAAGAATTTTCATTAAGTCGAAGGAACAGAAGGAAGCGCGGTGGGGGATTGGGTAAATCTTTTTGATAAATGGTTAAAAGGCCACCATTGTCTCCAACAATTCGAATTTTGACATTTTCTATAGGGTTTCCACTGGGTTCACTTTTTTCAGCGGCGTCAAGTGAAAGAGTCAATATCAGCGTGAGGCCAAAAATACAAAAATTCAGAATGCGTTTGAATAATAGGCCCATACTGTCACTTTGGCTGATCGTTTTATAAATTTCAATTATAAAAAGGTCAGAATATTTTATTTATTCATCAACTTCTGTGGCCTAGGTTCATGCACTGATGTGCACGAAAATTATTTGCCCTTAAAAATCATCGAGTTTCCTCGATCAACGAAATAAATTGAGCCTGTGAGTGGCATAATCATCAGCGCATCCATTCGAATATTCGTCGCATTGACATAAGTTGTAGTTAATGAAGGGACGTGTGTGCTCAGGTTGACCGCTAAATTATCTGGGTTGACAGTGTAGATTTGGCGTCCCTCTCGGCTGATGCCAATGATATTATCTGAGACGCTGTCATATCCAATTTTCAGACCAGACATTGGAATGTCTGACTGAGAAGCTGAAATCGTGTTCATGCCTTTAAATTGAAAGTTGCTGGATGTTATTGTTCCGGGCGATGGAGGATCTTGTATGACCAAGAGTCCACCTGAGCCGCGCAAATAGACAAAGACTTGATCGTCTCGCCCTGCTTTTGAAGCTAAGGCCATTTCAGAAGGCATAGTTGCCTGAGAAGGGCTTGTTGGGTGGATGACAGAATAAGTGAAGAGCGGAGTCGATATATCTGCCGATGCAGTGCTGAGAGCTGGCCCAACATCGAAAATTTTAATGACATCATTGCCAGGGAGACCATCCGAATAACTTATAAATAAGTGGTTGGTATTTTTATTGAGTGCAAGGCCGTTGATGTTTTTTGCGCCTGTCACATTTAAAATAAGTTTACGAGAAGCCAGCTGTTGGTTGATATCCCAGTAAAGATTTTTAAAAGTGTCATCAATATAGAAAGTGCGATCATTTTTTGAGGCTGAATTGATATTGCCATAGTAACTGCCTGAAAAGCTTGGGGCTCGAAACATAATGTCATCACAAGTCGAGCTTGGGCAAGCATAAGAAGTCGGCAAGTTTTGTGCGATCTGAGTCATATTTCCTTTCAGCGCAAAGGCCTCAGAAACACCATTGTAGGCTAGACCATCCTTTTTCGTTTTTGAAACTCCATAGATCACAGGGTTTCCTGCACTTGTTGGATCTGGCCGAGCCGCCACTCTCTGAACAGCTCCGGATTGCGTCAACGTCAGCCATTCATAAAAATTCCAATTGTTCGAAGTTGGATTGTTGATGCGTATAACTTTATCGTCTTGAATGTCGACTCTCCAGAGATATTTTTTTAAAAGATTGTTACGGAGATATGAACCAGCAAAAATGAGGAATTCAGTGGTTCTAGTTTGTCCAGTTAGGATATTTGCAAAGGGAAGTTCGCTGGACCATTTGAACGTATTGACGTTAGCTCTGTTGGTGACAGCTTCAGCAAGTTTTCTTTCATCTTGAATTGAAAGTAATAATCCCGGGACCACATAGGTGTTGCGAACGCGGACGCGCCACTCCGATTGTGTCCATTTATTTCCGTCAGTAACAGACACCCTTAGGCTGTGCTCTCCAACAGACAGTTTAGTCCCATTGGATTGGCCAATATTGGATCCGTCAGAATCAGTCGGCCTCCAGTAGTAGCGAGTCAGTGGATAGAAGTAACCTGATTCTGCAGCTAACTCTTGTTCCTGCACGATGCTGTCGTCGAGATACCAAACGGCCCACAGTTTATCATTGTTGGGTTCAGAAAGATTCGCATCATAGGCTTGGGCCTCAAAAATTTGCGTCTGTTTTTCATTCAGAAAAAGCGTGCTGGTGTTGTCTGGACTAATAATTTTAATTTCTGGATCTTGTTCATAGGGTGCAAGTTTGGGGTCTTGAACCCTGAGGTTGAAGGTCACCTGATCTTTTTTTCCGGTGATAACATCTAACACTTGAACCCCTACTTTAGGCATCAAGAGGGGGTCTGCAGTGGCCAGAGTGTCTAAATTAGACATCGTCGGGCTAAGTGTGGCCCAATTCAAAATTCCAGTGTCAGGATTAATCGCTATGCCTGCCGCAGTTGTTGTTGGCAGAAGAGAGTATTGAAGTTTATTGCCTAGCGGATTTCTTGCAAATAAAGGGAAGACGAAATTAAATGGAGGTTCAAGAGCCGCGGTCTGTCGCGGGGACGAAGTCACATTTGCACTTGAGTACCTGGGTGCCAATAAATAGACATTTGAAACGACATCTAAACTCATCAAAGCGGAACTGGATATCGGCAAATCAATTTTTCCAGATCTCCATACATCCCCGTTGTCAGCCGCTGATAAGCTGACATTGTATTTTCCAATATAGGATTCTTGCGGGCACCATTCGATGGTGAAGTCATATTTAACTCGGGGACCAGGGGACGCTAAGGTGGGCCCCGCAGTTCGAGTGATCCGCGGTATGATCAGGTCAGGGTTTAAGCTGCCGTTGGCAAGGCGACATGCCGAAACTGTGGAGTTCCCGGAATAAGTCAAATTCCAATAAGGAGCTTCCCAGTCAGGACCCGTGAAGTGGCAGACAGTGGGATCACTTGCTGTTGTTTTGTCAAAAACGGGGTGCTTAACCAAGCTGTTGTCGATTCTGCGACAGAGAGATAAATTGGTGCTAAATGCTGGTGAAGCAATACTTCCAAAGTCAGCATCGTAAACAGAGACGACAGCCTTAAAATAAGTATTTATATAAATCTGAAAAACGGAGGGGCTTGTTCCCGCGGGCATCAGAGCGATAGGGCCGAAAGAAGGCGGGGAATTGATGTTTTTGACTGTAACTTTGTAGTAGGAGATATCTGCCTTAGGTTTGTCGACTTTGGAAGAATCTGTAGCGCGAATGCCAATAATAAAACCTTCCGACGTCGAAAGTTTTTTAGAATCATCGTCACTGGGGTTCCAAGTCAAATTGACTGCTGCTGCCATTGTTCCTTTAGCCGGAGGCGGTGTTAAGTTTGCATTGAAACCTGTTAATGTCATCGATGCCGGTCTTGTCATTTCCGTTTTTGTAGCGATATCAAAGATATTTTCTGACAACTGGAATTGGCTGATTTTTTGATTGTCAGCATCTTTATCTTTATCAACGGCATAGAGCGCTACATATGCCGACTGTCCCTCTGTGATCAGAGGGATTTCACAACTTGTGCTGAAAGTTGCAGGAGCTGCCGTTGAAACTAAGGAGGGATCTGCTGGATTTTTAAATAAATAAGTTTTATTGGGGTAGTCAGGCTTACAGGAAGCCGCAACGGGATCGAAGGAGCTTGTCGAAATCGAGGGTGCAGTATTGCTCTCATTGATGATAATTCGACCAGAGCGAAGAGTTGGCGCAAGCGGAAGCGTAGGTCCTAATTCGGCGAGGGACATTTTAAAATCTAAAATTTTTGCAGCGTCAGACGGTGCTGCAGTAATTCGCAGGTAGCAGTATCGTGTTTCATTATTGCTCAAGGACAGATCAGAAGCGTTGGTGCAAGGAGAGCAGTTCGGATCAATGCTTATGGGTTTACGGCATAATGATATGTTTCCCACTGGCCTTATTGAAGTCGTATATTCAATGCCTGTGCCAGAAGTCGTCGGACTTATGTAATAGCGATCCCAGGGGTTGAGAGGCACCATAGGACCCCCTGGAGCTAGCCCTGTATTGTCTCCAACTTCAATTGGAAATTCAGCGTATTGATTGGGAAAGATATTCACAGTTGCAGTGTCATTAATAAAATTAGTGACACTCACGCCAAGATTGTAGATTTCCCACGAGAAAGAAAAATTGGCCATTGCGGGAGCAAAATTGTTTTCATAAAACCGCTCAACTAAGACGTACACAGAATTTTTAGATCCTATAATTTCACTGCGAAATACTTTGTACAATTTTCGATCGGGCGTGGAAATAATCATACCCAATGGGATTGTAATATCTGGACCTGGTGCTGTTCTGTATATTTCTATCACTCCATAAAGAGGGTGAATAAATGCAGGATTTCGCATTTTAAGGCTGTTAATACTTGGGTTTGACCGAAAAGCTGCGGCGCTTGAAGGTTCACTGCCCGCTGAAAGTCCAAGCACATCAAAGTTAGAAAACTCATTTTCAAGAGCCATGTTGCCATCTAAAAATCTAGAGCTCACGGGGATTTTTGTTGCTGTATTTTGTTTTTGAAGGGAATAGGCAGAGTGAGGCATGACAGGATAGGGTTGGCTTAAGATCAAATCAGCGATGGGGGCGCCGACCCAAGTTATTGAATTTGCATCGATGGCAGAGGTCAAAAGTTTATCGCCGGTGGCTTCATAATAAGTCATGGGGCGACTGATGCTAGTTCCTGTTCCGGATTTAAAATCGCGAACAACACGGATAATCACAGAGGTCCCTGTATCTCCAGCAGGAAGAATTTTTTCAACGGGGACATAATACACAAAAGATTCTGAACCCGAAGCCTCATCTGTTCGAACAGACGTGCCAACATTGATGATTGTGTCTGTGGCGCCTGGAACTTGGCGCTTAAAGGTGACATCCAAAGAGGCCGTATTTGAATAAGCATCCAAGGTCGAGTTTCCAACGACTGCTAAATGAGTCGTCGAGATTCCAACAAGGGCGGGCTTGCCGGAAGGTGCTTCAACTATTTTCAGCCCATTGGCCACGAGGTTGCGGGAAGCCATGCTCGGGATGATGGGAACAATGGCACTGCAGATGTGGCTTTCCAATGTCGCTGGAGCAGCTGTCTCGAAGGTGACCCGAGGACGATAGGAGGATCCTGAATTGCCATTGTAGGTGCTTCGAAATAAAGTTCCAGCGGGTATTGTCACCGGTGAATAGATATTTGAAATCGAAGCGCTCGATGCATCAAGAGTACAACCAGGTCGAGAAAAGACTAAAACACCAGCGGATTGTGCAAAATGAGTCTGCGTCATGTTTAATGGGTTAGTTTTACTGGAAAAGGCATTCAAGTATCGGTAGCGGCCAGCCCCCCCAAAAAGATCAGATTTAAAAATCATGGAGGTGTTGGCTGCTGTGCCAGAGCCTCTTTTTAGGAATGGAATCACTTTGTATAAATTTGCATTGGGATCGACAGTTCCAGACGGATTTACGGTCAGTTCAAAATATGAAGATCCTTGAGAGTTGTCCATATCCGTGCAGTCTGCGGATGAAGATCGTACGGTCGATTGACCTGTCGTTGGTGTTGTAAAATTAATCCCGGCCGCACAATCTGGTAACTGGGAATAAATTTGGGCTGTTTTTTCAAATCTAAAGGAGCTTCCCTTTCCGCCGTGATCGTCCTTCGGCAAAAAGTTTGCCGTGACCGATGGGATCAGCGGTGTTGGAATCCACGAATAGACGAATCTCTTGGCAATTTTGGTTGCACCATTGATAGTTATCGCTATGAATTCTTTTTTGTCTTCAGGTTTTAATGCTGGAATGTCATAGGATCGAATTTTTGGAGGAAGGTCTAAAACATGATCGACCTTGGCTGAAATTCTTGTCCCTGCAACACCACTTGGAAGTACAACGTCGGTGGGCAGGACATAGGTGAATTCATCAGTTTGATTTATATCGCTTTTATTTAAAATGGTCCCTTTGGGGAGGATCGTTTTAAAGTTACTGCTGGTGTCCCTAATGAAGGTGGCTTGAAAAAAAGGATTGTTAGCAATACCATCAACGACTGTTGATGGTGAGAGTTTTGAATGCTCGACATGAATTTGTGTGATCGCGGGTGAACCTTGTGGCGGAAACATATGGATGATTGAGTTTGCGGGAATGGGATCGTAAGGAACAATAGAAAGAGGCTGAAATTCACTGCTTCCCGCAAGAGGTTGCGGAAGATCATCAAAATCAGCTACGTCATTGATGTTTGTATTATCATCATCGAGCAATAAGAGCTCAAAGTAGAATTTTTTTGCAGTCGTCTCCGTGCCTATTTTTTTTGTTACGGGATCAATCCATTGGCCATTTAATTTTTGCAAAGTTCGTGGTGGCCCCTCGCCGTCATCAATTTGCCGCAAAGAAAAGCCTTGCAAATCGACATAGGGATAGGGTGGTGAATTTTTATCCACCATCGTTAAATTAAGAACGGCACTGACCTTTCCAGATTTTCCATCATCGGCAACCAAAGTTATAGTGGTGCTGGCTTTTGCCGCATTGAAGTTTCTATTCTTGGGTTTCCAGCGAAAGGTCATCTCGCTTGCAAAATCAGTAGGTCCGGGCCAAGGAATACCATTCAAAGTTGGTCGTGCATTGAAGTAGTCCAGTGACAGACCATTAAAACGCAGGAGGTCTCCATCAGGATCAAGAGCCTTAAAATTGCATTCAAAAGATTCGCCCTCATTGATTGTTGTGGGGCAATTATAAGTCAGCTCTGGCGGACGATTATTATCCGTGACATAGATGCTCCATTCTGTGACAAGTTCACGCCCCCCATCAGAGATGATCGCTTGAAGACGATAAAAGGGCGGATTATTTTTTTTATCTACTTCATTTGAAGAGTTGAAATCATACATTTTTTGCCACTTGTGTTCATCTTTAAGGACTATTTCATCCTCATAGCGCCAATAGATAAACAGCATATCATCATCTCCATCCAGCGCTTCAACTTGCACATCCACTCGGATACTTTCGTATCCTGAGAGAAGTCCACTGGGGGTGCTTCTCGAATCATCTAAATAGGGAGAGTTGTTTGGCGTCCCAAAAGGATAAGGTTTCGTTAAATTGTTTCCCTCAGCATCATATTCAAAAACAAGGCCGACAGTTTTTGCTAAATCTAAAAAGCCAATATCAATGGACAGGCCATTTTTTAAAAAATTATAAAGATTTTTAGGCGGTGTGTTGGCTTTGACTCCAAATAATTCCATTCTGGCCTTAGAGAATTCTTTAATGTAATTGTGAAGGGTGATCAATTCACCCTTGGTGTAAGAGCGAATTTCTTTGTTGGGATATTGTGAAACTAAATGATAAAGTAAGGTCGATTCAATCGAAGGCTCTATAATCTCATCACGAGAAAAAATAAATGCGGTGAGTGGGAAACTCGAATATTTGTTCATCACGACTTGCAGCGCCAAAAAGCCATCAATGGTGCTGCCGCGAGGAATAAGGTAATTGTATTGATCTGCGTTCGTCGATCGTTCAAAGACAGAGGGAGTGATCTCTGCCTTCGTGAGTAAATTTTTGTTATCGATGATTTCCCTCAAAAAGACTTGAAAATCATTTTTAGTATAAACTGAAAAACTGGCAGTGCTGTACTTTATTTGGTCACCTTCGGGTAGACGGATTTCAAGAGTGGATGAGGCTTCTTTTTTTGTGCATCCTGAAGTTATTAAAAAAATAAAGAGGCTCAGACTTAAAAAAAGTCCTAGGGGAGATTTTTTTATAAAAAATAGAAAAGCATTTTTTCCATAGCTTTTGTATTTTCGAATCACAATAGAGCCTCCAAATGCGTTAGAAAAACATTAATAGTGCACCCATATTGACACTGTTTCCACCAGATCCAGAGCTGGGCGCAGGTGAATCAAAATCATTTGTGGGAATCATTAAATCCATCGAACCATCATTATTGACATCTCCAGAAGTAACCCCTCGCAGAAAAAATCTGATGTTGGGTATTTTTGGCATCTGCAAAATATAGGGCTTCACTTTTGTCCCCGATATAGTTTCCACAACATAGCTGGGGTAATCATCTGAGAAAAGGCCACCAGGATAGATTCCATTCGGGGCACTACCAAAAAAGATCACGCCTCGACCAATACTGTTTGCTCCTGCAACTGTGTCGTTATAGTAGGGAGTGCCTATGATAAGGTCGGAAAGGGGGAAAAGTAATTCTCCATTGATATCAGTTTTATTTTTCGTTCCATTTTTACGACCTCCAACCAGAGTCGTTCCATATTTCTTGTTATTGGAATTAGCATCTTTAACAACGACCTTAAGAGGGGCTAAGTTTTTAGCGCCACAGCTTCCCTTTGTTGAGTTAGAAACCCCAAGTCCTGTCAGTGTTCTTTGAATGTTGATGCTATAATTCTGCCCACCAGGCTCTGAATCTTGAATTGCAGTAAGAACATCAAAATCGTTGTCTGCAGGGCAAAGGGGGCCATAATAAATATACACGGCACCTCCGTTGTAGATGAAATTTCCATCAACACGAACGGTTTCGTTGGGTGCTGCAATAGCTAAATCTTCTTGGCCATCGCCGTTGATATCACCGACAGCTGTCATGTTGAATGCAAAGTTTCTTTCTGCAGAGTTGTTGCCGAGGGCTGCAATGGGCATTCTCAGGGCTCTAATTTTAACAGTCGGATCGAGACTAAATCCTAAACCCGTTTCATCATTTCCTAGCTGGGAGCTGGTGCATTTTTCAATTTCACCAACAACACTGGGCCAGTAGTCACCGTAGTCAGCTGCGACTAAACCCCACTTGGACCCGGAAAAAAGAAAGACCCGTCCTTGACGACTCTCGGGTGCTTTTACACCAGAAATCAATCCCAATACGGAGCAGGCAGGATTTTCATAAAAGGGTGAAGCGACAAGCAAATCATCGTACTCTCCGGAATCACCTTCACTGATGGGAACACCGGAGGCTGTGGCGTTGTAGTTCATCACAGTCAAGTTTGAACCAAACTGGTGCTGAAGTATTCCATATCCGTTTACCGAATTAAAAATGACGGGGTTTCTTAAGTAGCCCACCTTGCAAACTCCCGTATCAGGGTTGCAAGTGCGTTGGGACGAGTTTGCAGTGAACTCTGTTTTATATAAGTTGACAGTATTTCCCGGCAGGTCAACATCAGTGCCATTGATCCTCAGTGGTGTCTGCAAGCCCATTGGCGATCCATAAAAGATATACAAGGCTCCATGATTATAAGGGGCGCCGCCATTGCAATTGGGATCTCTGAGAGGTGAATCTGGGCAAAGCCAAGTTCCGTCGGGAGAGGGCCATGGCGTGCCAGTGGGTTGTAATATTCTGATGGTTTGACCATCGGCAGTCAGAGTTGGTGAAAGAAGCTTCGGGCCATAGCTTAAGGGATTCGATATCACAACATCAGAATACCCATCTTTATTAAAATCGCCAAAGGTGATCTGATTGTTATAACGGAAGTCATTGGTCGTCGAATCGTAACCAACAAAATAACTGCTTTGAATCTGGGAAACAAGAGAGATTTTTTTTGAAACGATCTGTGGGTCAGAACTGCTTGGATTGTTTGAGGGCACGACAATATCTTGTAAGCCCGATCTGGAACCGAAATAGAGAAGTATAGAACTGGGTTGCTGATATGGATCAGCGAACAGGACATCGTCAAAACCATCTCCATTCACATCGCCCGCAGGAAAGGCTTGATTGCCCCAGGTTGACGCGACATTGTTGGGTCGACGCATTAAGTGGGGCAATACTATATTTTCTCCGACAATGCCAATCGGTTGAGTTATTGAGGGCTGGCAATAGAGGGCATTGTTAAGGTCAGTCCCCGAGGTAAAAATTCGAGACAAATTATTCAGGCAAAATTCTGTAGTAATGAGGCCAAGAGGTGAGCCATAATAAACAATTCCAGTGTAGCTGCTTTGGCTTAGATTGTTAAGGCTCTGCACCTGAGCCACGGCATCATCAAAACCATCTCCATTCACGTCGCCTACAATTCTGCTATAACCATAGCCGCTATCTTGAGGCGCCGCAGCCGTATCAATGAGTGTCTCAATCGGGCTCGTGTTCAGATTTTTTATTGTTGAAAGTGCTGAAGGTAAAATGGTCGGGCTTTCGATTGCGCCACCGCTATAAAATATATGTGCAGCTCCTCCGCCATTGCGAGCAATCTCATCAAAAGGGGCCCCTCCAACAACATCGTTGTAAGATAAGGCATTGAGGTCAAGAATATTGGTGTCAGTGTTGTAGGAAAGATAATCCGTTTTTTGCCCAGTGCCATCGAAATCACCTGAAACGACAGAGTAGCCCAATTTATCGTAGCCTTTATTGCTATTGATTGAAGTATTTTTTGTAAAAACACTAAAATTAGGTGTGATTCCATAATTGCGAGAAGATGAAAATACAAAAATCCCGCCGGCATCAGGTTGTAAACCATCTGGATTATAACCTGGTCCACCTAGAATTACATCGAGCAGTCCATCTCTATTGATATCCCCAGTGGCTATGGAACTTGCATTCTGTCCTAATTGTGTGCCCGAGGGCACTGAATTGGGACGGAGTCTTGTGGGCTGACAGCTCGCCTTTGTCGCAGTCTTTGAGTCTGTGAAGGCCGTGCACTGAGGAGAAGTTAAATAAAAGGGATTGCCAATGGCAATGAACTGATCCTGATTTGTTGCACTCAAATTTCCGCGCTCAAATAATCTGTCTGAATTGCCAAAAAACTCCCAAAGAGCACCAGTATTTGGTTTCCCAGCGCCGCCTGCTGAAGAAGCTGCAATAATGACATCAGCATAACTGTCGCCGTTGGCATCACGACACAAAAAACGTGTGTTTCCACTGCACAGCAAAAGATTCGATTGATCCTTGGCCGCGGGATCACCCAGCATTGCAACGGCAGAACCAAAACCCTTGGATTCACCATCTCTCGGAAAAAGCATTCTGAATCTTAGACTGTCAGTCAAACAACTGAAGTGCGTGTTGTCCGAAGAACCACGTCTCCCGCACTTCCAAAAATCAGAATCTGAGGCCACACCTTCTTCACGACCAAAATACAAAAAGGCTGCTCCTTGGCTGGTTGATAAGCCATAAGGGTTGCTAAATGTTATATTGTCAGCGCCCCACCATGCCCCATTGCTTGGGACTATGGAAACAACTCCTGTCGTATTGGCATCACCATTCTGCATGGGATAAGTTGCACTAGTGATCGGGTTCACATATTTATATCCTGGCGCGCCGATGACAAGATCAGCTCCGCCCACCTTAACACTATTGATAGTTCTTCTGTTTGCCCCATCAACATCCGCGTTTCCCGCGATAGATGAGCCAAAATGCATACCTACCTGAGCGATAGGTGGGTATATTTTCAAAAAAGGAAAAGGCTGTGCAATGTTGTCCGTAGGAGTGACTGAAGTAAAGCCATAGGAGGACCCAAAAAAGAGGGCCACATACCCAACATCCCAGTAAGTAAAGCCCTGAATGGGGTTCAAATCTTTGAGGTCTCCATCCCAGGGGGCATTGGGTGCACCAATGGCTAAATCTCCATAGCCATTGGCATCAAAGTCGCCAATGAAGGCCAAGGCTTTGCCAAAGCTTGCATGATTATTGCGTCTACCGCCGAAAACTCCTCCAAACAAAGAAGCTGGCATGCGCGTTAAGTCTGGCCACAGAATTACTGAGGAGCATGAAGCATCATCAATAAGCCCATTGCAGGTGGGACTGTTTTCAGAAATGGCAGAAACTGTGCTTGGAATTTTCAATCCATTTTTACTTCCAAAAAAGACAAAAACACTGCCTGTTTGATATCCATCTTTTGTCAACATTCCTGGCGCGCCAATCGCGAGATCGTCGCAACTATAATTTCCTGACTTATCCCCATTGATATTTCCAGAGGTCAATGCATAGCCAAAACTTGAATCTTCCGTTAGGTCGGAAAAAGAAATAAGTTGAGGATTGGGGGTGATAATTCCCGGGCGAGTTTGGGGTTGAGTGATTGATGTTCGAAGATAATACCTGTCACCGATTTTCTGCCCACCATAATAAACATAGACGGCTCCCTGTTTTCTATAAGTGGATCCGATTGTTCCTATAGTGGCGTCTGGCATGCCGACTGCAAGATCATCAAAGCCATCACAATTAAAATCTCCACGATTCATGGACTTGCCTAGGTAGGCCGCTCCGAGGGCAGTTTCACTGCTAAAGCTTGGTGGAAGATCTAACTGCGGAAGCAAGCCTTTTAAATAAGTCTCTTGATTAGGAATCGTATAAGTTTCATCGACGCCTTTGGCAGCATCACGATAATTGATTTGTGTGCTGATTCCTGAGATCCGTCCAAGGTTAAAATTTATGCCTGAAGAAAAAGGAATTTTTCCTCTGCCCACAAGGGGATCCGAAACAGGTTGATTGTCCTTGTAAATAGAAGTTGTAAAATTATTGAGTGGAAAAACTGGGTTATTAGGCATGTTGACGGTAAAAGAGGGAAGAGCTCCAATGGTAATACGTGGCACAACAACCCAGGAGTCCAATGCTCCAAAACTCGATTTCGTAGTGTTTGTAAGAAATTTAGTAGGACGTTCAAATTCGCCATTGCGGTACTTGGTATGAACTAAAAAATAATAATTTGTGGATCCTTTGAGACCTGAAAATAAATATCTATTTTTTGTGGTCGTGACGGTTGGCTTTGTCCATCCCACTGTGGAAGCTTCAGTGGGGGTTGTTTCTTCATTTACAAAAATATAATATTCAACGACACTTTCTTGATAGTCCCAAGATATTTCAATATTTCCATCGCCATCCTTAGTTGTCGCAGTGATCCCGGAAAATCTATTCCATGTTGTGGCTGCAACTTCTCTGTCGTTTCCCGCCCCAGTTGTGGAGCCTTTTCCCAGGACTTTGAATTTGTAGGTCGTTCCTGGAATCAGGTTTTCGATAGTCGCTTCACCGAAAATTTGATCTGTGAGGATTGGAACCTTGCTGGTGTCCGAATAAATATCATAGTATTGGTAGTCATTTGACTTTGACCATGTCACTTTTACGGCAGTAGGGGATATGGGTATGGCTTTGTTTATTCCAATAAATGAAGCCGCAATCATCCCACTTTGAATACCATTCGTGCAGCCCGTATTGAGTGCGAAGAAAAGAAGTAAACCGAGGCCGCACAATATTTTTTCTATATTTTTTTTAATACAAAACATAGATGACTCCTGTTGAGAAAGCTTTTCCGCTGGGATGATTTCGGCCTGTCCCACCAATGACTAAATCAGGTCGGCCGTCCCCATTGATATCACCAGCTGACCATCGATTTATGTAGGTGTTTTCATAATCTTGGACATCCGGTAAGACCACTTGATAAATTTCACAAACTCCATTGGTGCCGTCACCCCCGAAGCATCTCGGATTGGGCGAAAAAATACTAAAATTGGCATCTGACATCAGTCCCTTACGCGAACCGAAATAAATAAGTACATAGCCAGCATTTAAGACCTCCGCCGTATCTTGATATGTTCCTTTGGAAACATTGAAGGCCACATCTGCATAGCCATCATTATTAAAATCTCCGATACTGCTGACGCCATAACCAAAGAGCTCTAGAGGTTTATTGTCCAATGCTGGCGGCCTTATGCGTTGAATGCGAATATCTGCAGGATCATTCGATGCAAAGCGAGCATTCCTATTCAACAGCGAGGAAGGTGAAATAGGAAGTCCCGCAAAGGTGGTGATTCCTGCATTTAATTTTCCGTAAAGAATAAAGACGGATCCATAATAAGTCCCCGTTTGAGGGTAGGGACCGGGGGCTGTAATTGAAACATCCACAAAGCCATCTCCATTGATATCACCAACAACATTGAGATTGTGCCCAAAACGCTGATTATCTGTTTCGGCGCCTTCAGGCGGGCTTATTGCCGTGATATTTTCTTTGGTCAGGTCTAAGCCCGTGAGCGAGCCACGATAAAGATAAACCGCGCCATTTTTATTTGTACCGGTTACAGCGTAGTGTGGATCGCTGATGAGAAGGCTCCACTCTTTGTTTGTTGAATTCATCGGTGGTAATCCGACAACGGAAAAGCCAAATCGTTTTCCTTTGCTGTCTGCTGAGGAAGAAATAACTTGAACAGCACACTTGTAACTTGAGGAGGTGACATTGCCTCCTGTGCATGGATTCACTGTTGCCAGTCCACTTTGGTTTATTTGAATAACTCCATTTGGAGGAACTTGAAGTCCAGTGCTTGAGCCATAAATGACAACAACTTTGCCTCTGTTGTCTGAATTAAAATAACTCGTATCATAATTGGCGGGAAGCTCAGTAATACTACTCAAATAACTTGTTCGAGAGTCATCTATACCAAGAGCAAGATCTCCAAATCCATCCCCATTGAAGTCACCGGTTCCTACGCTATTCGTGTCAAAGCTATAGTTTTTTGGATCTGTAGCCGTGTCGTTACCCCAAGTTGTTTGATAGCTATTGAGCAGATCGTATCTGTTCACGTTAAAATGAATGGAAGAGGGTCCTTTGTCAGTTGCAAATTTCAAGGGATTTTTTCCAACAGGAGTGTAGGCAGGTTCCGCATTGGTGATCAAGCCCACGCTGGAGCCATGATATAAGAATGAAGCTTCTGACCCAACAAATAAAACATCATCAAAACCATCGCCGTTCACATCACCCGCACGATATATTTTTATGCCAAGAAGGGGATCTGTACTTGATTTTATAATTGTCGGTTGATGCCTTCCAGGAGATAGAGATGCGGCGGGTTGGGTGATGAGGCCTTCGGCCGAGCCGTAATAAAGGACCACATCCACTCTGCTAGGAGCTCCAATCAGAGTTTTAGTAATGGCATCATCATAACCATCATTATCAACATCACCAACCACGATAGCCATATCGTACCGGTAGTTGAGCTCAATACTCAAATTGGGCGAGATTGCAGAATGAACAGAGGGTAAAGTGATGGAGGGATCAAAACCACCCTCACCAGAAT
Organism: Pseudobdellovibrionaceae bacterium; assembly: GCA_947449255.1. Taxonomy (GTDB): domain Bacteria; phylum Bdellovibrionota; class Bdellovibrionia; order Bdellovibrionales; family Bdellovibrionaceae; genus Bdellovibrio. The sequence continues at coordinate 326,121 of CANFQX010000001.1, read as the reverse complement.
TGAATTGATAGGCATTTCCGTGGTTCTCAACCTTTGGAAGGCTTGTGCCTGGCATAAAAGATTCGGTGTTGTACGGGGCTCCGGCGATGACATCAGTCTCTTGGTAGCCGTTAAAGTTGTCAGCTACAGCTCCGCCAAGTCCAAAATTTTGATTCGCCACAGAATTTGCGGGATAAATAATTGTGGGCCCGAAGGGATTAATTCCCCCACTATAACAAGTTTCGCTAGCGGTGAGACCTTTTTTTAGCGCAACTGTGGTTCCCGCCATGCAGGCTCTTTTGCTAGAATTGCTGGTCACAACTGAAAGGTCTGGACGGAAGATATATAAACTTCCTGCATTAGGTAAGGTTGTACCGAGGGGGCCTGGAACTGATTTGAAAGGTGCAGAAACAGCTAAAAGAGGAAGATTTCGTGTGCGATCAAAATTAGTTGTTTCGCTGTCAACAGTTCCAATTTTAACATCGTCCAGAGACGACAAAGTCCATCCAAAGTGCATGTATGGCTCTGGGGAAGGGAGATAGATAAATTGATTTTCGCAACGGCTGTTGTTGACATTATTGTTGTCGGCATTGCAGGGGATCTGATTGATGGCGTTCACAGGATGACTTGTTTCACCGATGTTGCTCCCTAGAATTCCTTGAATTCCTGGGGGTGAAGCTGTGACAGCCGAGGGAGTGATATAGTAACCAAAAACACCGCCAGCAGATAATCCTCTTTGAGTTGGATCATTATCAACAGCGGCTTTATTTGGAACGCTGGCGAAGGGTGCTCCTACAAAAAGTGCTCCGGGGGTATCTGGATTGACGTTAGTTAAATTTTCAGCAGCCACAGGGTAGCCATTTTGATTAGGGACTCCAAGGATAGAAAATCCATACCCGGCACCATCCTCTAAATTCGCAGGGTAATGTGCGGCACAATTCCAACTTGTAATCATTTTTCTGCGCTCAGTAATTAAGGACGTGTTGTTGGCATTTCCCAATGCGCCTACGCAAGACACAATGCTGCCACGTCCTTGAGCGCGGTAAGGGTCACCAATAATCAAATCATCACACTTCGTAAAATCAAACCGAGGGCCCACAGGAGCGCTTCGCGCCGAAATAGCGGTCGCACCCGATCCATATGATAGGCATGAACGCGAGTTGTAAGCCACACCAATAGAATAGCCAAAGCCTAAGGCTTCAGCCGTTTGAACAGAGGAATAAAATCCTCCGGTGTTGTCCCCAACAACCTCCGGAAAATTATAACTAGAACCGAGTGGTGGAGCAAATAAGGGCTGCAATCCGCCAGAGCTGCCGCGAAGGATGCTGACTAATCCGTAGGTGTTGACGGTTGGTGCTGTTCCTAAGTATTTATAGCTTGAAGTTGCAAGGTCATCATAGCCGTCATTATTGAAATCACCGACCGCCAGAGCTCGGCCAAAGCTATACACATTGGCAGAATCCCAATGTGTATAAAACCCGGGACGACAACTCCCAGAAAACAAATCACAGGTCGACTCATTGACACCATAATTATTTGTTCCAGAGCTTGTCACTAGGCCTGATCCTGGATCTCCATAGAGGATGAAAAACCCCCCTGAAGAGCCATAGGTAGTTTGATAAGAACTATTTATTGAAATAACCAGATCATCGCAACGATTAATTTTTTGAAACAGAGCGCTGGGATAGCTTCCATCTGGCGCTGCGATTGCAGGATTTGTCAATGCGGCCGTACTTGAATAGATAAGATCGCAATTATCTTTTCGAGAACTTAGAATTGGCCAAGTATTATCTGGTGGGTCGTAGCGTTCACGAACGCAATCGTTATTGAAGTTTCCCGTGGCTAATTTCGTTCCTAAATGAAAACCACTGGTGGAGGGATAGTAAATGAGTTGAGGATTAGGTGCCACCGCCGAGACTGAAGGCAAAACATCTGTTTTAAAGCTGAACTCATATTGAGATGTATCAAGATTGAATTTCTTTTGGGTATAATAAATGATCACCGCACCCAGTTCTTGGTCATGGAGTATATTTAGAAAAGGTGTTGAGTCCTTTGCCGAAACGGCAATGTCTGGCAATCCATCACAATTGAAATCTCCCTTTGCGAAGGTGTAGCCTAAAGATTGGGAGCCCAAGCCTTCGGAAGCAAGATTTGGAAAGAGGGGCGCTTTTTTTGTTGAGTTAGAGGGGAAGTTTAGATTGCGAATGAGGGCCGTGGGCTGATTGATGCCAGGAAAAGTGTTAGAATAAATTTCTAAACTGATAATGGCCGTCCTCACCGGGTCAGTACCAGTTGGATATTGAGTCACTTTTGCATAAAAACTTTTAGAACCATAATCTGAGGCAACTCCGGAGCGCAGTGGACCATTTCCCGTGATTTGTCCGAGGCGAATATCCATGAGAGGGGGATTGCTTTTTTCAAAAACCTCGGTCTTCATATTGGTTTCAGCACCACTGACGAGGAACCAAGGGTAGGTCCCAAAAACCACGGGGTTTAGGGAAACTTTTGGAATGACGGTTACGCCAGACTGGGTGTTTGCACAGGGCGCTGTCAGAGAGGTGCTTTCTGCTGGCTCCGAGGTCCCATCTAAATACCTCGCAATAATGAAAAAACAGTAGGAAGTGCCTGGAGTCAGAGATTCAATCGAGGCCGTGGCTGCACCCTGAATCGAAAGGGACGGTGTTTTGAAATTAAAGAATTCATTTTGTACTCGGAGATAGATATCATATTTAATAAGTTCACTTTCAGAGGCCCAGACCAAATCAATTCTCGAAGTGGACTTGGCCGCCAGATTCAAAGCACCGATACCGTTGAAATTTCCAAAAGTTCGCACTGAAATAAAATCCCCTAAGCCCTCTTCAGTTCCTTTATCTGTAAAGCCAGTCACAGAAAACTCATATGTCGTCAAAGGAGAAAGGCTTTCAACTATGGCACCACCAAAGGTGGCCTCTTTGATGGCTTCCGGATTTCCTTTTCGATATATTTTGTATTTTGTAAATCGTGAATTAAGATCCCAATCAATCTTTACTGAATTTGGACTGATGGGATAAACAGATTTGATCCCATTAAATTTTTGAGAAATAACACCACCCTGCACGCCGGCGGGTGAACATCCTGTTAGAGAAATCCAAAATTGAGTTATAATTGACAGCAAAAGAAAATAAATTCCTCTTGCAGATTTTCTATTGTGTAATTTCACAAAGAAGGCCTCCATGGCATGTATCATATTTCGGCACATTTTTGCGAAAGCTGAAGGTCCGGGATATGAAGTCTTGTATATTCCATCCTAGACAAAGGTAAGAATGTGGACCTCGGGCTGGATAGGGGGAGGGAATTCTCTCTTTGAATGATTCTCAAAATGAGATTTAAAAAAGAAATTTATTGGTGTCGCAAGTGCAGATTCAGAGGCAATTAAAAAGTAAACCCCCAGAAGAGTCCAGCCTGAGCAGTGAGGTTATTCACGGAACCATTTTTGTCTAATCCATTCTCTCTTTCGTACGTGAGTTCACTGTAAATTAATTTTGTATTCATGCCCAAAAAAGAGTTTTTCCATCTCCATTGAGGCTGATAATGGATGCTCCATTGTCCCTCAAACGATAAATAATTTTTAACAAAGCCAGTTCCATAGCCTTGGACTTTCATGTCGCCGGAAAAATCCATCATCCAAAATTTCGAAATATAAGAACTCAGGCCAATACCGCCAACAAATTGAATAGAGGAGCTTCGATCCAGAGTGACCAAATTGGCCTCGTTAAATTTATAGATATCTATATTTTCAATGGCCATTCCTAGGCGATAATACGGAGAAATGACCGAATTTGCTATGATGGTGTTGTAGCGGTTTTCTCGAAATTGCCAAAGGTACTGGGTCTGAAAATGGACAGTGGAAAAAGTTTGAGCAGAAAATAAATCCGATTCAGGCAGAGGCATTTCTTGGAGGCCGCCCTCGATACTAAAAATTCGTTGTTCTCTTCTGTTAACAACTTGAGACCAATTGAAATTGAATTGCAGAACTTGCGGAGCTGCATAGACATCACTATTAATTGAGGCAAGTCTTTGGCTATATTCTGACAAAGAGGCATTCGCGCCAACCTTAATTAAACTTTTAGCGCAAAAATTTAATTTTTTCTCGGAATTCAAAATAGGCAAAAAAACGGCCCTTTTGATATCCCCATTTTTGCTAATTTCAATATTTAAATCATACTCTTGGTCCGTTTTTTGACGAAATACAAAACCGATCTTAATTGTTCGAGAACTCGGCGCAATAAAGCTGAGGAGAGATTCCCCATCCCTATCGCTTTGTATTTGAAAAACTTGCGGATCAAAAGCAAGCTTTTCAATTTGCCCCCGATGGTCGATGAATTCAATGTAGTTTTTAGAAAAATCTAAGTTTTTCTCCTTAGGTAATTTTCCAGTCAGTCTCAATAAAAAAAAGTTTTTTGTTTGTGTCGGCTGAGTCTCAATTTTGTTAAAAAATAAAGTGGGTGGACTGATTAACTTAAGACAGTCTTCCTGAAAATAATTGATCTCTTTGTAATGTTGATCTAAGGGGCTCATCAGAATGGGGGTGGACTTGGTCTGGTCATAAGAATTTAAAAAAGAGTCATTTTCGCGGTCTTTTTCGACATTAGAAGAGACTGAGTCGACGGCCTCGACTTCAAGTCCAAAAGCCGAGGGCGAAAGGAAGCAAAGGGCAAAGCAGAGCACCAATAATTTTTCGAAATAAAAAAAGATTTTAAGAGATCTAAATTCCATAGATAATCTTAAATCGCCCAAAGGGGCCCCAGTTCGATTGAGAGTAGCGATCAAAACAACGAACTCGCCACTGATAGACGCCAGGTGCTGGCTTTGAGAAAATATATTTTGATTTTATAACTGTGTAAACGCGAGAGTTACTTTTGACCGAACTTGAAAAAGGACCAATTTCTATATCGTACCCAAAGGCCCCTGAACAGGGAGTCCAACTCAAGTCCACGCTGGCCGCAAAGTTTTTTGGAAATAAAATTGTTTCATTGTTTTTAGGCAGTGTTAGATTTGGTGGCGAAATAGACTCACCTGTCTTTGGTGCCAAGATGGCGACGCTAGAGTATTCAGCTAAATATTCATCTGGTGGAACTTGTTCTTTGACTCGAGCGTATATCGTTTCGGTGGATTCAGATAGAAAACTCATCTCGGCGGCATTGATGATCTGTGTTTTTTTATTCTTGAATGATTTATCACCACTGATTTCGAGGACACTTTCCTTCATTGGACCATCAAGGGCCCAGCGCAGTTGAATTTTTGACAGTTGCTTACTTTCAACTCGACTTAAAGGCGGAGCTGTCCGTTCGAAGGAAACCCAATGGGGCTCTGGCACGAGGCCGGGCAGAATGATTGGCGAAGAAGAAAGGCTTTTTATTTTTTGATTGGCATAAGCTGTAACACTAATAATTTGTGGAGTCCTTTTTTTCAATGAAAGGGACAGAGAATTTTCAGCTATGGTCCTTGGGGGATTTCGTGATAATGGATTTTTTCCTAGCCAAGTGACCTCATAGTTTTGAGCACGGGGTTCGACGGGCCACTCAACTGAGGCGGAACGATTTTTGAGATCAATATTTGAAATGCGCACTTTAGGTGCAGGTATCGGTAGGGGAATGTCAATGGCGACAATTTCAGACCAAAGCGACAGAGGTTCAACTCCCTTCAGTTGGTAACGAGCTCGCAGAAAAATCTGGCCAGGTTTAGACATCACAAACTGCGGATTGAATTGACTGGATTTTTGCGAATTGAAAATATTTTTAAATTGTTGATCGTGTGCAAACTGAATGTCGAAATGATCGAGAAAAGAAATTCTTTCAAATTGCAGAGCTGCCATTGAACGAGTTGGATCAAAATATTTTATAGTGGAGTCATAGATGATGGGCGGCCGCAGCGATACGATATGAATAGGCAGTGCTTTTGTTTTAAAATGATCACCAGAAGGGGTTGCTGCTTCTATTTGCAGAAAGTAACTACCGCTTGTCGAAATTCCCTTCTGGTTAAAATGAAGTAAATTTTTGCTAGCTGTCGGCTGAATTTCTTGGAGTTCTGGAAGGTGACTGTTTGATCCACCAGCAATCTTAAGAGAAAATTTTGTCTGAGGAGGACCAGTCCAGGAAAATGAGATTGATAAAATTTCATTTTCAATAATGAGTTTGTTCTCGGAAGGCGTCTGAATTTGAAAATTTATTTTATCTATATTTGTAGCGTGGCCATTGATTGCCTTGAAAAGAATATTCTGACCGCTTTCGCCGTCAATGAGATCGCCTTTCTCTGTCTGAAACTGAATTCTGCCTTGATCCACAGAAAGGCCAATCTTTTTCAGTTCATTCGAAGGCTCGGGATTGCTAAGAACAAAGGAAGCAGTGGTTTTTCCCCTATTTACAACCTTGAATTTTTCTAGGCCTACTTGAATAAGGATAGAGTTCTGACCTTCAGGAAGGACGGCTTGCATTGCGCCTCTAGCTAGGTTCAGCATAAATGTTTTTTCGAGCTGATTGATGTGGATCAGTGTGTTGGCTTCCAAGCTTAGATTGAGTGATTTGATGTTGAGATTGACGCTGCTGTCTTCACCAGTGAAGATCGAATCTCCGAAGCGAACACCTGTTTTGTCTTCAGCAAAATTCCAATCAAGATCCCCAGGTGTTTTGAATCGGACATCATTTTTCGGGTTTTCGATGAAACCATCTGAAATAACTTCGCCTGTGGATGAGAAATTGGCTTCATGACTGTATTTTAGTAAATAAAAACCGTAAGAACTGAGTGCGAGTGCTAGCCCATATTGAAAAAATTCAAAAAAATATTTTCTACCGAGATAGTTTTTTATGAGTTTTATCAATGGGGCTTAGACCTTCCTTCGAAATCTCCAAAGCCGTTGGGTGGATTAAATTTCGATTCAGAAAGTTCTTTGACTGTATCTTTCGGTTGTCGATACTTGAGAATAAAAAAAGTCAAATCATCATCAAGCGGAACTCCCTTTTTGAAGGCTTGGAACTCTTGCAAGAGGTCATCTTTTATCTCTTGAGAATTCTTCTTTTCAGAAATGGACTGACTCATCGTCTTTAATGTCTTCCTATCACCAAAGAACCTCCCACTTTCGTTGCTGGACTCAGTCAGGCCATCCGTGAAGGTGAGCATGAAATCGCCAGGTGACATGCGAGCTTGAGAGGATCTATAAATAGAGTGAGGTCCCTCTCCTAATCTCGGCCCACCAACATCGTCGAGAAATACGGTCTCGATTTTTTCGTTTGTTCTGCTAAAGATCACGGGTGGACAATGGCTGGCATTCACGTATTCCACAAGGCCTGTCTTGCGATCTATCGAGGCCATTAAAAATGTCATCATGAGGTTTCCACTGCCACTTTCATAGATAACTCTATTTAGGTTTTGTACAAAATCAGACAAGACACTTATACCGGTGGTTTGAAGAGCCGAGACTGCTGCTCGCGCTGCCGCAGTCAGAAGTGCCGGTGCAACGCCATGTCCAGTCACGTCAGCTATATAGACCACAATGTGACTTTCAGTAGCGTTATAGTACCACCAATCGCCACCGCACTCGCTGGCGGGCTCGAAGTGTGCATGGAGATCAAAATTCAAGTCCTTCAAATCAACACTGGGCACCATTGATTTCTGTACATTCCTTGCTGTATCGAGTTCTCCTGCCATTCGTGATTTTTCAATATTTTCACTGACCAGCGTTTCAATTTTTAAAGTCATATCATTAAAAATATTTGAAAGAATGCCTATTTCATCTTTGGATTTAATGGTCGACCTTGTTTTCCAATTTCCATTTGAGAAATCAACAAGGCCTTTTTTCAGAATCTCTATGTTTTTGACTAAGGCGTGAACTAAAATGAGAATCAAAACAAGGCCCACACCAACCAGCAAGAATAAAACTCCCAGAGAGTTTCGTTTCATTTTTTGAACAGCCCCAAGCGTTTTTGATTTTTCTATAACTGAAAGAAAGCCCCATGGATTGTCAGTGCCAAGTGCCACTGAAATTAGCAATGGTTCTTTATTAAATCCCGGTATTTCTCGCGTGAATGAGTTTATGCTGTTTTCGTTCGGGATCTTTTTTTGATTTTGAAGGATCAGTTTAATTTGTTCTTCAATAAAATGGAGATGGCTGGTATTTTTAGAACCGTGAGGCTTCAATAAGATTTCGCCATTTCTGTCGATCAGGAATAATTGAAAGTAGCGTGGCTTGTCTAAAAGTGTTTGGAGGATATTCCTTTTAAAAACTACTCGAAATCTGTAGGCGGGGTAATGATATCCACGCATCGGCAGGGTGTAAGTAAGTCCCCAAAGGTCCGGCCTTTCCTTAAAAATTTTCGGTTCTAAGACAGGTTCCTTCATCAAGGTCGTTGAAGAAAAGGTAATTTTCTCTTCTGGCCAAATGAAATTGGGTATGGGCTGTCCAAGGCTATCCAATTTTTTAAATTCTCCAGCACTTTGTCCGCCGGTTTCAACATAGGCAATGCTTTCGTTTGCTTGGAGGAAAGACTTTGTTTGAGGAGGGAAAGCATTTTGAACAAAATCAAAAGAGGATGTGAATATTTCTAAGAGGGGTCTCTGTGCCATGATTTCATTTTGCAAAAGAGCGAGAGCGGTGTTTGTCGTTTCCATTGTGGATGAAAAAACATAAGCTATTTTGTCTTGTTCAAAGGATTCGATATTAAAAAGAGAGACAGTCACCAGTTCGATGATAAATAGAGGAACAAAAAATAGGATGAACTTATACTTTAATTTCACAACATCCTTGTATTTGTTAACGCCTAATAAACCTTATCAGCCAGCTCGCCTATAATTTTTTGTATTTGAATTTTCAATTTCGATTTGATCCCAAATGTTTTTTATTGAGAGCCCTTGGCTGTTGAAAAAGGCTTCGACTTTTAAGACGATCATTCGTCGAGCAGCCCATTGCTCAGGCCCTTTTGACCTGAGAGCAGGTGACTCTAGATCTCTTTGAACCATGATCGCTTTTTTCGGTGGAAGCAGTTTTAAAATAGGCTCTGTGAAGGCCGCTCCTTGGTCCTTCAGGGCTCTGACAAGATCCTGAATTTCGACTTCACCCAAAGCCAGTGCTACAGCATCTTTTGGAAACTGAGTGAGATCAGAGAACTGCAGGAATAATTTTCTAATTTTATTTGCTTCCTCTGGGTTCGTATCTTGCATTTGCCGGAGGATTTCATGTTCGCGTTCTGGGGTCATTGCGCGAAGTGTTCTGCCGGCAATAGCTGCACCATTGATTGCCGTCGTCGGTTCACTGCGAAAATGGAGTAATTTTGTCTGCAAATTTTGTGATAATGTCTTGATGACTGCATCTGGTAGGGATTGCAGCCTTGACATAGCCGTTGTCACATCGCTTTGCATTTCTGGGGAAAAGTCTTGTAGGTTTTCATTCAACTCTTCGGGAGACATGAAAAAACTGATGACTGCAATATTTGTTGCAGATTCACTTTTTAAGATTTCAAGCCGCTCCGATGGGGTGGCCTTCGAAAGGAAAGAAAATGGATTTTTTTCATCATTGAGGGCACCTCGCTCGAGGATTCCAACAAGAAATTCCTTATGCAATGACGTCAGCGCTTCAAAGATGCTTTGATTATTTTCTTTTTCTTTTTTGAGGCGAAGCTTTTGACCCAGGCGTGCCCAAGAGCGAGCAGGCAGTTCAGTCATCAGTTTTTTCGCTAGTTCCCAGCCTAGATAATCAAACACGATAATTAGGTTTTTTTCTAAATTTCTGTCAATCATCGAAACGGCGATGTCGGAGCAAATTTTTGGATACTGGGAGGCGAGGCTTAAGATAAAGTCTTTTTCTCGATCCATATCGTCTATTGAGATGGTGTTGGTATCTTGGCTATTGCTTGCGGGTTCTTCTTTTGGAATTTTAATTAATTTAGGAGAGATTGGATGTAAAGAAAAATCAAAAGGTGCGTTAGGATCAGTTGTATTTTCATCTGCCTTTTTTTGGCTTCGCTTTGAGAAATAATAGATGAGTCCAGATAGCGATAATAGAGCTAGAAGCAGGATTAAACTCCAGGTCTTCCAAGTGAATTCGGGCAGAATGGATGGCGGCAAAGCTTCTGGTTTGGGATCGCTAGGAAAGGGCGCTCGTGAGATGCTGATTGAGTCACCGTTGCTTTCGTCGAGATGGAGTTTGTTTGAGAGTATTTTTTTTATGACTGCTTCTTTATCAGCGGTGACGTCTGGACTCAAGACCAAGTGAACCGCAACTTTTCCGCGCATTTCATGCAAGGAGTTTGTCGCGGGTTTCAAACTGTCATCGCCCGGCACCGGAAGGCCCGGAAGATATTCTAGTTCAAGTTTTTCTCTATAGGCTTTGAGTTTTGCATCATCTTTTTCTAGTTCAGCTGATATGATAAGTGTGTATTCTTGCGGGCGAAGCAGGGTGTTTAAAACTGAGCGAGCTTTGGTTTCATAGATACTTTCTAAAGTGCCCGTCTCCTCAGAATAGGATGCCTGTGCATGGGTCATTATTGCCCCAAGCTGAAATGCCAAAAATATGATAGCTTTGATCCATTCCATGGCTTCATTGCTCCTAATAAAAGTGTCTCATCAATGAATCGGCAATTTTGCGCAGAATCTTGAGTCCTAATACGATAATTTATTTATTGATGAATACTTTTCCAGGGGATAGACTTTTGTCATGAAGCAATGGAGTTTTTTTTATGTTTATTTTTTCCTAGCTGTTGGCTGTTTTACCTCCGCGGCTCAGGCTCAGGCTCAGGACTATAGTCGGGCGCCAACATTTCGCGCAAAGTTAGGCATGTCCCTTGTCGACTTTAAGCTTGGAACCCAATATGAAAATGAGAAACTCAATTCTTTGGTGATTTTTCAGCCCACGGTCCTTTGGGATTTGCCCAGCTTTAGATCTCGTCTAGGCCTGCATTATTTGGGTGAGTACGGGGGCAGTTTTGGTGCCACTCCAATTGCCGGAATTGGTATCAGTGGTTACTTTTATCCGAAAGGTATTTCCTCTGTTTATGAGTTCACTCCAGATGGAACTCTTTTGCAGAAGACTTTGTCTGGGCCCTTTGTCTATGCGACATTTACACCAGTTAATTTTAATCTCAATAAGCAGCGCTTGGGGAGTGGAACGGGACAACCCGATCTGAGTGCCTTTTCAGTCATGCATGAGATTGGTGTCGGAACTGGTTACGATTATGCATTCAAGGCGAATACGATTTTAGCATTTGAATTGGGATATCGATATGCTGCGGCCCAGGAAAGTACTGCTGAAGGCAGTATATTTTATAAGGGATTTTGCTTCTTTTTAGTTTTTTCGACCTCTTATTACTGAGCTCGAATTGGGGATAATTTAATTTGAAAAATTTAGTGATGACCTTTTTTCTTATATTGCTATTTAGTTTTCAATCCTCGGCTCAAAAGGCTTCCAATGAGAATAAGGCGAGTCCTCTTAAAGATCCCTTGCGCCAAAGTTTAGAGAAAATAGTTAAACCTCCTCCCACGGGGTCGGGCTCGCTGGGTTACAATATCCCAACGCCACAGATTTTGGAGTCAGCCGTTTCAGAGGGCGGTGCCATCGAGGAGCGCAATCAAGGGGCCAGCAGTCTTGTTGTTCCCAAAATTGAAATGATCGTGGATTCCTCGGGCTCGATGGGTCAGGCCCTAGGTGAAGACAAAACCAAAATGTTTTTTTTAAAAAAAATGATTTCGCGCTACTTTACCGACCAGTGGAAGGAAGAGGCGCTGTCAAGTCTTCGTGTCTATGGAGCTCAGAAAAAAGGAAAGTGCGATGACAATCATTTAGCTGTTGGTTTTGGCGAAAAAAGTCTTGGTAAAATAGAATCATCAGTGGGTAAGCTTGAACCCTTGGGCATGACACCTCTTTTTAAGAGTGTACAGATGGCATCCATGGATTTGAAAGACTATAAGGGTCCTAAGCGCATCATTGTCTTTACCGATGGTGAAGACACTTGTGGGGGAGATCCTTGTAAGGTTGCCGAGGAGTTAAATAAAAATCCTCAGTTAGATTTAAAAATTTACGTTGTTGCTATTGGCTTTAAACCCGAGGATAAAAATTTTAAAAAAGTGAGCTGTTTAGGTGACACAAAGGTCGCAGAAAACGAAGAGGATTTATTTAATGCTCTGGGTGATATCTCAAGTGATATCAATAAAGATCGAATAAATTTGCGTGTGATCAGCCCTGATCCAACGGCTGTTGTTCATTTGTCGACGGTGAATACTGATGGAACTTCACAGTATTATAGATCTTTTACTGCGTCCTGGGGGGCTACGGTGCCTCCTGGAAATTATCAGGCCATTGTCGAGTTGAATCCAGTCTATAAGTTTCCAAAATTTCTCATCCCCCCAGGAAAAGTGGTGACACTTAAAGTGGGAGGGGATGGGCGAGTTCGAGTTCACTTTCTTGAGTCAATATTAAATGTCGAAGTCTTAGATAAAAATCGCAAAGTCATAAGCAAGTTTAAAAGTGATCAGGATCAAAAGATTCCCGCAGGTCGTTGGACACTCAGAATATATCAAGAGCCATTTTATGAAAAAATTGTAAAAAAATTTGATGTTTATCCAAATGGGCATCATGACTATATGGTCGTTGGGGCCGGTGCAATTAGAGTCGATTCATCCAGCTTAAGAGGGGTCTATGTCTATGACAGGAAAAAAAACTTAATCGGAAATTATCTCACGCAGGTTCCTATGGCTATCCCTTCCTTGGAGTATATGATCCATGTGGATAAAGACTGCAGCTTTGAGAATGTACCGGTTGTTGATCGACAAATTAAAATTCTTGAATGTCGGAGTGCTCAATGACTAAGTTCATAAAAAAAAATGGCAATAAATTGCTTTGGATCACTCTGGGGTTGGCACTGATTGTAGCTCTAGTTCTTGTTACTGGTATAATTCTGGAAAATCGCGAAAAGCAGGATTCGAAAATTCCTAAGCCAACAGATCTAAAAAAATCGTCTGAAAAGGCAGAGCTGCAACAATGCCTAGACCTTGGCCAGAAAAAGGTGAGGGGTCTCATTCTGTCAAAGACTCAGTCTGTTCTTGGTTGGATTCCTGATAAAATAAATCGTCGAATTGTCATTTGGGACAGCGAAAAATTCTTATTTAGGACTTATTTCCTCAGTGTAACGGCACAATCTGCATCTTTTTCTTTTGATCAGGAGTACCCCTTGTTTTGTAAGAACCAAGGGGGAGTTCGCTGTCTCTCTGACTTTGGAACTGAGGCAAGGAAATTTAATTTGGAATTGGTGGACTCAACTTCGAAAAGTTTAAAAGATGAAGTTGATGATTTTTCGCAATTTTCTTCTTATGGAATGGGTGGGGGAATTCTTCGCGCTGTGAACAATTCCGATAAACTGTCCATTCCTTTTAAAATGGATAGGGAAAGTGGCTTGTCTTTCTACCCATTCCTAAGCACCTGCAAAAAATCTATTCAAGCAAGAAGATGGATGCCTCTAATGGATGGCCAAGATGTCTTTTATGTGGGCTGGTCTCATCGAACTCATGATTCACTTGTTTATTTAGTTGCGCCCACCTATTCACAGTCATTGGCTGTCAACGCCGGCGGAGACAGCAGTGAAAATATTTATTCTTTGTCGAATGGAGAATTGGTCCCAAGTGATTGCACCAAAGCTGAGGGTGAGTCGGTTGTATTAGATGCAGCGAGCAGTGGTTCTTTCTGGGCAGTTTTGGTGGAGAGGGGATCTCAGCGAGATGTTTTATTGTTTGAACTCAAGAAGGGCACCTTTAGAAAAGCGGGTGAGTTGAACGCCAAGACTTTAGAAGGAAATCCCCGCAGAATTCATTTTCTTTCAGACTCGTCACTTTGGATTGAGACGAGCAATTGGTTGGGCACATCGATAACCAATAAAGTTTTTCAGGTCCATAAAAATGGACTGGTTCAAATAGAAAGAATAAAATGGTCAGAAACTGCTGGCAGAAATGAAGACAAGGGTCCTCCCCTTATTCATGATTGGTTGAGATCTCTAGCTGCTCTGCGTGGTGATTTGTCCAGCGGAACAGAGGTCGAGGATATTGCTGTTGTCAGTAAGGATTCATTTTTTAATAGCTGGTCTTTGGTGCTTTTTGGAAAAACTTCAAATGGGCAATTCCAAAAGATGGAAATTTACGGTAGGGAATGGAGTGAAAAACCAGATCATCGTCTGATTTATTGGGATAAAATTAATCCAGAAAATTATTTTATTTTGGACATGTCCCGCGGTGAGTCTTCCCCAATCGGTTCATGGATCCGCTGCACGGCACATTAGTTGAATGGGCTTTCAGGGACCTTAGGTCAATGGATGGGTTTGTTCCTGGGAAGTGAAATCCAAATCTTGTCTCATTTCTTGTTCAATAAATTGAACATCGGGAGAGATTGTTTTATGTGAAGCATAATTATTTTCAGGATTGATGGAAGGATTTTTAAATTTTCCACTTTTATCTTTAGGAGAAACGATAAGGGCTCTCTCTAGCAAAGATTGGTGCTTAGCACGCAGATCTTTAAGCTCAGCGGAAGTGACTTCCCAGAGGTGATTTATTCCTTCAACTTCTTCTTGCAACTTGAGTCGCTCTGTTTCCAGTGCCACGATTTCAATTTTAGAAGCATTCAGCTCTTCCTTTAATTTTTTTATTTTTTGGCGAGTCTGTTGCTGTTTTGAAAAAGAGAACATTTTTGGGCGCTTTGGCTCGGTTTCAGTATTTCCTTTTGGAGGACTTGAATTGTCAGGCTCTAGTATAAAATAATTTGACCCCAGAACTTCAAATTCTTTTTCGACTATTTTCGTCGCTAGGGCCAGTGTGACAGGTTTTATTTTTTCATTGCGATAAGATAAAGTGCTTAGATACCTTGTTAAATATTTTTGGGTATTTTTTAAAAAACTAAACAGGTAAATGAGTGCCATGGCAACTAAGAAAAAACCGGTAAAATAGAGGCTAAAAATAAGAAAACAAGATTGAAAGTAAGATAAGGTTTTAATATTTAGATTTCCGGCATCCGGTAGGATAAAACTGAAGGCACTGATAAAATGACTTGCCGGTATTGCGAATAAATCCATTGAACGGCTCCTCTAAGTATTTCCATGAACGAGGGGCTTAGCCCTTAACACGTTCTCTAATTCTCTCCATTTTAATAGAATTTTTTTGGGAAGGGTAATTTTAAATGGTCGGGTCTATTCAGCTTGGGCGGGGTCGAGTTGAAGCCTAAAGTCAGCTAGGCCCCGAGGACCTTCAGCACAGCTTGGGCTCGTTGCTGAAAATAGGGGCGTGATCTATCCTGGGAGATTTTTTCGATATAGGGCTTAAAGATCTTTGGAACTTTGGCAAAGGTGGCCGATGTTAAAATGGCATCCACCCAAAGATCAGAGTTCTGTTGTAGTGCAAATTTAATCTTTGGATCAAGATCTAAAATCGCTTGCGAAGAGTTTTGCATTAGAATTTTAAAGTAGAGGGGCTGTTGCTGCGGGCTCGCTTTATTGAAGTGAGCTGCAATGGTATTTAGGAAAAGTGTTTTGGCCTTCGGATCTTTGAGGTCTTGGAGTATTTGTGAAATTTCAAAGGTTTCATGGTCCGGAGCCGATTTTAGAACGTTTAGACATGTTTTTAAAAGATTTTCATCAAATGGGCTTATTCCAACCAAGACGTCGAGGGCGTCAATGAAGTGAATTTCATTGGGACTCCATTTTTTAGTCCACTTTAAAAGTCCCTCTTTTAAAACTGTGTCTTGTCCAAGACCCCTTAATCTTTTTATAAAAGGAAATAGTAATGTCCGAGACCGAGCCGTTGCCTTTATATTTTTAGTTTTTTCAAGGAAGCTAAATGTCTCGCTGATCAATTGTTGCAAATGTGCAGGACTTAGATTAACGGGCTCTTTGACATCAAAGTAATGAATTGAAAACTGGAAAAAATTTTCAGCATTTTTTGGAAGTTCAGAGCTCAATGCTTTAAGGAGTGGTTCAACTTCATCTTTTTTGTAAGCTGATCCCCAGGGAGAGGTGCTCATTGAAATTTTATCTTTCTTTAAAATATCTGAGAGTACGACTTTTTCTTTTGAAGTCTGTTTACTCTTGCTGAAGTAGAAAATAAAACAACAAATAGCACAAGCGACTAAGAAGAAAGAGAAGATCCAGGTTGTGTTTCTTTTATTTAACATGAGGAACACCTTTCTAAACACAGCGGTGAATAAGCTCCAACGAGAGTTTTAAAAACTCGTGGCCTTGAGTCCGATGAGAAATCCTATACCTTGATAGCCGATGCTCTCATTGGTGCTAGAGTTGTAGGTTGGTAAAGAACTCAATAGACTCAACTGCGTGACTAAATAATAATATCGATTGAGTGGGACTTCAACACCAGCTCGCAGATCCCAGTCCAGGGCAACAGCGTTAAAATACTGGCCGGGGTCTTTATTGATCGCGGGCACTGAAATAGTTGTCATGCCTCCGGTTAAACTCCAAAACGGCGAGGGGCGAAAAAGCCGTCCGTCAGTTTGGCTGTCAACGATATACCGCTCGCCATTGACTCCAAACAGATACCAGCGCAGACCAAAGCCTATGCGAATTTGATTGAGACTGCCGATGTTACTGCTTGCATATTCAGTGAAATTCATGATGAAGGCTGAGCGCAAGGGTTGGTAGTAGGCATTGTATGAAAAATCAATTGTGGAGCTTGAAGTGATCGTTTGGGAGGTGTTGGAGAGAGTGAGCGTATTGCTGCTGACACCCAAACTTAGAGTTGTGTCTGAGGTGATGAAGGCGAAGGCTCTGCAGCTGCCCAGTGTGAAAGTTGCGAAGAGGCAAAGCAATAGATAATGAGATTGGTTTAAATTTATTGTTCTCATCTCAGAGGTCACCTTGTTCCCGAAAAATAAAGCTTTCCCTATTGAATTTTCTATGAGGCTTTATTGCAAGCCTATAATTGAATTGAACAAAGAAATCTTATAAATCTTTTCGCTTTTCTAGTTCCCTGACGGAAGTTGGATAGCGTGTTTCAGGACCTTTCGCGGGCAACTCAGTCATTCCTAAACGTTTATAAACCTCACCCAAATAATGATAGGCGGACTTATTATAGGGATCAATCTTTAAGGTGCGCTCCCAGGCTTTTTTGGCGTCTGGAAGATTTTTATTGAGATAGGCGACAGAACCTTTTAAAAGCCAAGCCTGGGATGAGTACTCGTCAATTTGTATGGCCTTATCAAGGGCTAGGTTTGCAGACTTGTAATCACCCTTCATGATGGCTTGCTGGCCCTCAAATAAAAATCCAATCAATCGTTGATTGTCGTCGCGATCAAAGGCTGCGGGACCTCCCTTGTAGCGAGCCGAAAAGATAGCGTCTTTATAGACACTGGAGGTGTTTTCAAGCAGGGCGACGCGGAGTTTTAAATCATCAATTTCAGCCTGCCAGTCTTTTTTCTTTTGATCATCTTTAGGAGGCGGCTGCGGAGGATTTTTGTCATCATTTTTTGCTGAATTTGTGCCATCGCCAGTTTTTTCAGCGCTCAAGGGGTCTAGTCGTGAAGTCACAGTGAGGCTTTCGCCGGCATTGACCTTGATCATAACCTCTTTGTTTTGATAACTTTCCTTTTCAAATTCAATAAAAAACACTTCGCCAAGTTTGGATTCCTCTAAAACTTGAATTGGTGAAACACCAAGTAATTTCCGTTCTTTCGTAAGGACATCTTTGACATAGACCTTTGCCCCTGCGGGATAGGTGTTGATGACGTACTTACCGGCACATCCCGACACCACCAGGATCAGGCCACATGCATTTATTGCTGATTTTAATTTGGAAAGCATCATTTTGCGCCTTCCTGTTTTTTCGGAGCTGCGGTGGTCGTCGTTTCGCCAGTTGGAGCGGTGGCACCTTGCTGAATTTTATTCTCGACGTCTTTTATTTTTTTCTCCAGGTCCTCTATTTTTAGTTTCTTGCGTTTTTCTTCATCCGTACTGCGAAGTTTCTTTTTTGCCTCCTCCAGTCTGGCTTGCGCCTCTTGGAATCTAGTATCTAGATCTGCGTCGGGAGCTAGACGCTGTTCCTTCGTAGTCTCGCTGATCTTGGTGGCATCCTCTGTAGGTGATTTTGGTTTTCCTTGGATAACTTCAGCACCAATTTTTTCAAGAACCATTTTTGCATTGGCATTCTGAGCTTGGGGATTCTCAAATTTTAATCGAATCACGACTCGACGATTTAAGGATTGGTTTTCCGGAATGGCAGTCCCTTCGTCATCACGATTTGGAACGAGGGGGCGTGACTCCGCATAGCCCTCAGAAACTAGTTGAGCCTGCTTCAGTCCCTTTTCAAAAAAGAGGCGTGCAATTCGAGCACTGCGCGCACTTGAAAGTTCCCAATTGGAAGGGAAGCGAGCGCTGGTGATTGGATTGTCATCCGTGTGCCCTTCGATATTGACCATGGTGAGATCTTTAAAATTTGCTAAGGTGACTTCAACTTTTTCGAGCATATCTCGACTGAGTTCGCTCAATTGATCACTGCCTGGCGCAAACAAAACGGCATCCTTCAACTTTAATAAAATAGAGTTTTCATCTCCTGCCTGAATTTGAAAATCTTTACTTTGTCCAGCCACAAGACCCATAGACAAGAGCACCTCGTTGAGTTTATCAATTGTCACTTTTTGTCCAGCCTGGCTGCCAAACTTGACCTGACCGCCAAAATATTTTGCAATGTCTTTACTGATAACCACATATTTACTGGGATCAAGGCGAGAAAGGGAGTACATCAATACAAAAAAACCGAAGAGAAGTGTCATCATATCGGCATAAGAAACAAGCCAGTTGCTTTCATCGTGAGCCATTGAATTTTCATCATCGGAATCATTGTGATCGCTCATATTTTTTCACTCCTTTCTTTTTTCTATCTTGGTTTGTTCTACCCATTTCATTTTATTTGGCTGTTATGCCTTCAAAGGCCCTTTGCTCGTTACATTTTCTGGACCTTGACCAGAGTTGGCCCTGGCTCCAGGCGGTAAGAATGAATTCAAATACTCATCGATATAAGAAGGGTGTTTCTTTTCGGCAACAAGAATAATGCCTCTTTTTATTATATTTCGTAAAATGATGTCGTTGGAAGAGACTTCGGCAAGGCGCTCAGCGATGGGAATAAAAATAAGATTGGCTGCCATCAAACCATAAAAAGTTGCGACCAGGGCTGTTGCCATTGCAGGACCAATGCGGTCCTGAGAGCCAGGTTCACCTAAAGTTTCTAGCAGTGAAATCATCCCTAGTGTGGCACCTAAAAGTCCAAAGGCGGGTGGAAATCTAGAAAGAGTGTGCCAAACTTTGACTTCTTCACGGTCTCTTTTTTTCTTTCCGGCCACAGAGTTTTCAAGAATCGCATCGATTTCCTGGGCATTGAATCCATAATCAACAATGAGCTTGATTCCATCAGTGAGAAAGGGATGTGTTTTGGGAGAGAGAAGGCCCATAACAGATTTTGGATCATTGCGATAAGCTATAGAAATTTCGACAATTTGCTTGATGACACCGAGATAATCTAATTTTTCTCGTCCAAAAACTTTTCGCACGACAATCTTGAAGGCGGCAAAAAGCCGGGCAAAGGGAAAAGAGAGCAGCCCGACGGTGAACGTACCTCCAAGGACGATAATAATAGCATGTCCATTAAGGAATAGTTTTGGATTTTTTGTCGATTCCAGAATCGAGTAAGTTCCAATGGCAATTGAAAAAAGCAATCCTAAAATAGCCGCAAGATTCATATTTTCCCCCTTTCTTTTCGAGAAGAGTAAAGGCATTTTCCGGTTGTTGATGTGTTCGGTTTTTTTATTTAGAATCTCAAGAGTAGTGATGTAAATCTAGACAAGAGCAGAGCTGTTTTGGGGACCTCCGTCGAGTTTATGAAAGTGCAATCAAAGGCCTAAACAAATAAAAATAATTTTTGTTTCAGAATAAGACAGCGGTTGTGGTGATCACAAGTCTTTGCTCTTCAGTGGCAGAATAATTCTGCCGATAATTAAGACATGATTAAAATGAGCTTTAAGGCGGCAATGGATGTTGCCTTTGTTATTTTCATGCTGGCATTTCAGGTTTCTTGTTTAGAAAAGAAACAGTCTGTTGTCTTTGGCCCTGAAAACAATCCGAAAGGTTTGGCGGAAATTCAGGATCACAGGACTGTGACATCCAGCCGCTCCTTAAATGTCCTATTGTCTTCCCAAGATGCAGTGGAAGTTGCTTTTTTTATCAACGAGCCTTGTCGGCCCCTCAATGCAAAATGGGGACCTTACGCCACAGTAAAAACGATCAATTTGCCTGAAACAGATGGTGCACATACCATTTTCATAGTGTTTCGTAACAGTTCGAAATTTGTCAGCGAGTGCATCTCTTTACCAATCCTGATTGACCGAACGGGTCCCACCATTGCCCAGACTCAATTAAAATTCAACCATTCTCAATTAGGTCAGACTCCAGAATTTGATATTGGCAATGTCAGTGATGCATCATCCGAATTGAAAAAAATTGAGGGCCGAGTTATTCAATATGGAGATCAGTTGGCCATCACGGATTGGTTTAATTTTGATAGGAACACCCTGGCGCAAAAAATCGTGGGACTGGCTCTGACTGATGGAAAAATCTATGCCGTCCAGCTGCGCGCGACAGATGCTTTAGACAATGTTGGCCCCCTGTTCACGACAGCACCTTTTCAAGCCGGACCCAGTGTCGTGTCTCAAAGCCAAATGTTTTCATCAGCGGGCAGTGTGACTTATGATCTTAAATTGTCCGCACCCAGTTTAGATCTTTTTGAGGTGGCCTATTTTTCCGAGGCCAATACCGCGACCGAGGGGATAGATTTCAATGCAGTGAACAGTAAAGTGATCTTCCCATCGGGAAGTGACACGGCCACAATCAATTTAACTTTGCTAGAGGACTTGCAATCAGGACCGCGACGCAACTTTTATTTAAAGACACAGCCCAGTCAATTGGACCTTGCAACGACTCCACAAGTTGTGACTATGACCTTGCCTTCTTCCCCGGTTCTGAGTGCACTTTCACCCTTGGGGCTTGCCAATCTTCCAGAAACTGTGGATTCTTCAGCCGCCTTGAATATAGCTGTGGCATCGACCAATGTGACCCAGTACAGGTACAAATTATTTAGCGAAGCGACCGATGATTGTGCGTCTTACATCAATTATGGATCAGCCGTTGATATTATAAATTCACTGACGGATAGTCTGACCCAATTTCCTAATGGCAGTAATTTAACCCTCTGTGTGACCGGTAAAACCAACACCCGTTATTTGTCATTTTGGAAAAACACTTGGATTAAAGACAATTTGGCCTATGTTTATTTTTCTGACTCAGGTTCGGTGATGACAGAAAATGCAGCACAGTCCTTCACGCTAGTGGTCAGTGATATCAAACCCTATCCGGTCGTCGTTTCTTATGTTGTCGAGGGCACGGCCACCGCAAGTGATCACAATTTAATTTCAGGTTCCGTCACCATTCCCGCAGGACAGAGCTCTGCATCTGTCACTTACAGCACTCTAAGAAATCTTTCATCCAATGCCTCAAAAAGTCTGATCATCAGGCTGACGGGGACGGATCATGCCGCTGTTGAGGCTGTTGCTGCGCAGGAGAACCGCATCAATGACAGTGACGGAGGAAACCTCAATGATTTTCTTTATTCCATGGTGAGTGCCGGCGACAATAGCACTTGTGCCATCACGACCAGCGGCAAATTGAAATGCTGGGGGAGCAATTCAGTGGGGCAGCTTGGAGATGGAACGACCAGCAGCAAAAATAGTCCTGTGTCCGTAGATAATGCAAATAATTATAGCAAGGTTTCGGTTGGAGCAAATAATTCGTGCGGGATTACGGCCACCGGGTTGCTTAAGTGCTGGGGAAGTAATAGTAACGGACGACTGGGAATTGGCCTTATTTCTGGTGGTGATAGCAATTTCCCTGTGGCTGTGGATGCGAGTGAGACTTACTCCGAAGTTTCAGTGGGGAACAGTACAAGCTGTGGCCTTACAACCCAAGGAATTCTAAAATGCTGGGGAGCAAAATTTGTAATCTATGGTTATAATTATTCACCCACTGTTGTTGATAGCGGTGTCGCCTACAAATCAGTCAGCGTGGGGAATTCGCATATTTGTGCGATCACCACTGGCAATGTCTTAAAATGCTGGGGAAATAATTTTTATGGTCAAATTGGCGATGGGACGACTTCTCCAAGCACTGCCCCCAAGGTGATCGATTCAGGCACTAATTATATCTCTATTGGTGCGCGTGTATATAAAACCTGCGGTGTGACGGCTGCGAATAAAATTCGTTGTTGGGGTAAAAATGAATTTTTTAGTTTAGGCGTTTCTTCGCCATCACAGGTTTTGTCGCCAATGACGATAGATTCAGATTATTCTTACACCCAACTTGACCTGGGAAATCAGCATGGTTGTGGACTTTCCACAACGGGAAAAATCCGCTGTTGGGGTAATAATGATAATAGTCAAATCGCCGACCAGAAAAACCAAGGTCATATCCATGGATCTTTGCCTCAAGAAGTGATCTCGAGTTCCAGCTTTATTAATTTGAGTACAGGAAATAATCACACCTGTGCCATTAAAGCCTCAGGCCGATTGTATTGTTGGGGAGACAACACCTATAGCCAATTGGGGAAAGGCACGACCAATGACATAATAAAAGCACCAACACTTGTTGTCGACAACAGCGCTATCTACAGCAGTATCGATGTAGGTTTGTCCGGGAACTGTGCAATCACGAATACAAAGGCGTTAAAATGCTGGGGTAATGGGGGCCGGGGATTGATGCAAAATGCTACCCCAAGGGCTGTCGATGTTGGCGGTGAATATTCACAGTTTTCAATTTCAGCGGATCACACTTGTGCAATTTCAACGGCAGGAATTCTAAAATGCTGGGGGAGCAACTACCTTAACGAGTGTGGCCCAGGCGCAAATGTTCAAATTAAAACTCCTCATGTCCTAGATTCTGAAAGCACCTACACTCAAATTTCTGCCGGCATAGGATATACATGCGGAATCACCAGTCTTGGTGTTTTGAAATGCTGGGGGCAAAATGGAAATGGGCAATTGGGCGATGGGACAACGGCAAGTCGTGAGTCTCCTGTGATTGTTAGTGGCGGATTAAAGTACTCTAAGGTGGCGATATCTAAGTCCGGGGCAACAAGCTGTGCAATCACGACGGCAGGAGCTTTGAAATGCTGGGGACAAAATAATTTAAATCAGGTTGGTGATAAAACACAAATCCAACGACTAACCCCTGTCGATGTGGATAGAGGGGTCCAATATGACAGTGTCACAGTGGCTGTTTTTCATGCCTGTGGAATCACGGCTGCTGGAGATTTGAAATGCTGGGGGGCTAACATATCGGGACAAGTTGGGAATGGCACATCACCATTTTCTCCAACGACTGCTCCCGCAAATATTGATGTTGGAACTACCTATATTGATATATCTGCAGGAGATAATGACACCTGCGGCATCACGACTGAGGGAATTTTGAAATGCTGGGGGCAAATGAGCGGAACCAGTCCCGCAATCATTGATTCGGGAACGGCCTATGGCAAAGTCAGTGTTGGCAAAGATTTTGCCTGCGGTGTAACAACGACTGGGCTGATTAAATGCTGGGGCGATAGTGTGAAAAGCGCGATAAATAGCGCTTCGATGTTGTGGCTCCCTAGGCCCGTGATGCAGGCGGCGCCCTAAGTCAATGACCTTAAATTATTTTAAATAGTCTCAGAGAAAAAGCGTTTCTTAAATAAACAATGAAGTTCTTTATCTAAATAAAGATCTTCATTGTTTGCTAAATCCATCTCTGAGTATCCAGAAAAAATTTGAATCACACTGACATTCTTATCCATCAATTGAAATTCGGCTCTCCACGTGCGGTAGGCAAGCACAAAATTTTGTGATGATTTATTTATCAAACGTTTTTTCTTAAAATTGGTGGGCTCGTACTCCAATTGGTGTAAAAGAAAACCCCGCAATTGCGAAACACCCTTCGCTTCCAACCAGTTTAATTGTTCTTCTGTTCTTGCAGAAAAGTGCACCTGAAATTTTTCTGCTGTTTTTAGCCAATCAGGCTCGCAAGCAGGAAATGAATCGGCATAGGCGATATAAGGCTTAATGTCCAAGATCGGCGACCCATCTAAAATATCTGCGCCCTCAACGTAAATGCGCAAGTTGGCTGTATCTATACGCTCTATTTTTAAACAGCTCATGCCAATGGGATTGGGACGGTAAGGGGACCTGGTCGCAAAGACGCCGATTTTATGACTTAATCCTCGGGGTGGCAGGACCATCGGCTTCCAATGCTCATTGTGATGAAAAACAAAAAGAACCCAAATCCTTGCACAGCC
Source organism: Pseudobdellovibrionaceae bacterium (assembly GCA_947449255.1). GTDB lineage: Bacteria > Bdellovibrionota > Bdellovibrionia > Bdellovibrionales > Bdellovibrionaceae > Bdellovibrio. The sequence continues at coordinate 301,767 of CANFQX010000001.1, read as the reverse complement.
CTCTAGGCCGATCAGCGCTTGTTCAAAATTAAAACCAGAGTTCAATTGAATACAACCCAAAGAGTGCGCGGCATCAGGTTGCCGACCGGCTTCGTAAGCGTGAACTTGATCGCTTATAAAATGTCCAAGAGCAGTCATTTTTATTTTTTGATTTTCCACTGTCGAACCCATTCAAAACCAGCGATGGCTGCTGTGACGCCTACATTTAAAGAATTTTTTCGACCATGAAGCGGTATGATGCGAATATCGTCTGCTATTTTTAAGATCTCAGGATCGAGTCCAAAGCGTTCATTTCCAAAAATAAAGGCTGTCGGTTGATGTGGAAATTCCAAGTAAAGGTCCTGGGCTTTTTCAGCCGTTTCCAGGGCAATGATCCAATAACCTTGTTGCTTTAGATTTTGAATGCAATCGAAGGTCTTTCCACCCTCTTCCCATTCCAAATAATCTTCGGTGCCCATGGCGGTTTTTTCAACTTTCCATTGCGTGGGCAGTGGTGTGTATCCACACAGCATAATTTTTTTTGCGCCAAGACATTCTGCCGTCCGAAAGATGGAACCCACATTGAATGCGGAGCGGATATTATCAAGAACCAAGACCAGTGGGAACTTGGCAAGATTGGCCTGGGCTGCAGGGTGATCTTGGCTTGAAACCAAAAAATCATCGTCTTGCAAATTTTTATGCAAGAGGCGCTCAAAGGGAATCATAAAACTGACAAAATGTTTTAAGGTCATCCCTGGTGTCAGGTGTTTTTCAATGGAAGCCAGTCTTGCAAGGTCAAGATCCTCAGAGCTGCTGAGATTTGAAATCAAGTTCTTTAGATGTTCAAGTTGACGCAAGTCAAAAAGGCTTTCTTGATTCATAGAAAACTGAAGTTCGCCTGTGGTTGACTTTTCAAGTTTTAAGCCCAGGCGATGAATGGTTTCAATTTGTTTTCTATTTCGAGGATCCATTATTTGACCCGTTGGCCGACTTGAGCACCCTCATCCGCAGCCAATACAAAAAGATCACTGCCGCCATTTCCAGCAGCTAAAACCATGCCTTCTGAAATACCAAATTTCATTTTTCGAGGTTTTAAATTAACACAGACCAAAAGTTTTCGGCCCAAAAGATCTTCCGCTTTGTAAGCTGCTTTTATTCCCGCAATGATTTGTCGAACCTGTCCGCCGCCAATATCCACTTTGAGTTTTAAAAGCTTATCAGCCTCTTTAATTTCTTCAGCTTCGATGACTTGTCCAATTCTGAGCTCGACTTTTTCAAAATCAGAAAAATCGATCTCTGCAGGTTTGTCAGAACTTGCAGTTGGTGTCGCTGCTCCCGATTTTGCATTCCCTGTTGCTGCAGCAGTTTTGTTTTTGTTCGAAGCTTGAGTTTGATTGTCGGCTGTGGAGGCCGCCTTTTTGGCAAGCTGAAGATCTTCGTTGATCTTGCGGCTTTCCTCAACCATGGCATTCACTTTGTCTGTCTCTATGCGAGTGGCAAGATGTTCATAGTCATTGATAGGACAATTCATAAGAACGGTTTCAATGTCAGACCACTGATAATCAGCCTCATTCAAAAGCTTAGAAACTTTTAAAGTGTAGTTGGGCAAAATGGGCTTTAGATAAATGGCCAGCATTCTAAAGATATTCAAGGTGGTGGTTAGAACTTGCTTCGTGGCCTGTGGATCTTGCTCGAGATTTTTCCAAGGAGCTTTCTCGTCAAAGTATCTGTTGGCATCATCGGCAATGCCACGAATTTCATGAATGGCCTTGCCAAAATCACGCGCCTCAAAATGGCTGGCGATAAGCTTTCCAGTTTGTTGGGCTTGAATAATTAAATTCATCCCTTCTGGATCCGGAGTGCTCATGAGGCCGTCCATTTTCTTTTTCAACATTTGGCCGCCACGAGAGCCTAAGTTCGTGATTTTTCCAATCAGATCCGAATTCACTCGGGCCACAAAATCCTCAAGATTAAGATCGATATCATCGACAGAGCTATTTAATTTCGTCGCATAATAGTAGCGCAGGTATTCAGGATTTAAATGTTTCAAGTAGGTGCGAGCGGCAATAAAAGTGCCTTTCGATTTTGACATTTTTTCGCCATTGACCATGAGATGACCATGGACGAAGACATGATTGGGCGCTCGCAGTTCGGCGGCCTTCAAAAAGGACGGCCAGAAAATGGTGTGGAATCTGGCAATGTCTTTGCCGATGAAATGATAAATTTCGCGGGAAGGATCCTGCCATATGTCTATTAAGGTTTTTCCTTGAGTTTTGGCCCATTGTTCAGTCGTGGACATATAACCCATCGGAGCGTCCACCCAAACATAGAAGAATTTTTTATTGTTCGTTCCAGGGATTGCAAAACCAAAATAAGGTTCATCTCGGGAAATATCTAAATCATGCAGATCTTCATTGAACCATTCGAGCATTTTTTTTGAAATTTCAGAGGAACAATGTGCTGGAATCCATTTTTCAAGATAGTCTTTAAAATCGTTGAGCTTAAAGAAAATACTTTCGCTGTCTTTTAAAATGGGCGCGGTTCCACAGAGCGAGCAATGCACATCTTTAAGTTCTGCCGGGGTGTAAGTCGCACCACAAACATCACAGGAGTCCCCATACTGTTCGCGGGCCGCGCATTTTGGGCAAGTGCCCTTTACAAAGCGATCTGGTAAAAACATTTTATCATGTTCACAGAACAACTGCTGAATCGCTTGCGAGCGCGTGTGATTTCCCTCGACCATTTTTTTATAGAAATACTCACAGAGAGCTTTATTTTCAGGAGAGTTGGTCGAGCCATAATGAGAAAAATGAACCTGAAAATCGGCAAAATCTTGAGTGTGCTCTTGAAAGCTTTGCGCAATATATTCTTCGGGTGTAATTCCCAGTTCCCGGGCTTTCACCATGATGGGAGTGCCATGGGTGTCATCCGCACAAATATAAGTGCACTCATGGCCGCGCATATTTTGAAAACGTGCCCAAAAATCAGCTTGAAGATATTCCACCAAATGCCCAATATGAATATTTCCATTGGCATAGGGCAGGGCACAGGTGATCAAAATTTTACGTTGCGACATCATCTAAAAGCTCCTTCTCTCCAAACCAAATATCATACCTTCATCCCCTGAGGTACGCCGTACCTTTTTGCCACTCAGCGCGTTATTTTTTCAATTTATAAATTTATCAATTGGCTGTGTTAGGGTTAACTCATCTCAGGGGAAAGTTTTCCCATTCCACCATAAAAAAAAGTGAGTTTTCATGGCCCTCATCTTGCTTAGCCCAAGTGAAATGCAAAAGAAATTAATGGACAATAAATATCCTGCCCAAGAGACTTACCACGCCATGTACAGCACTTGGTGGGGAGGGGTGGTGACTGATCCAGCCTTGATGATGGTGCCCATTGATGATCATATGGTTCATCGTGGGGATGGTGTCTTTGAAGCGATTAAAGTGATTGAGGGGAAAGTCTTTTTAATGGACGAGCATCTGGAGCGCCTCAATCAATCCGCAGCGCTCATTTCTCTGCCACTGCCCATGAGTCTTGCAGAAATTAAAAAAACTATTCTTGAAACGATTATTTTATCGGGCCAGAAAAATGCCCTGTTGCGGCTTTATATTTCAAGAGGACCTGGTGGATTTACGACCAATCCTTATGAGGTCGTCGCTTCTCAAATGTATCTGGTGGTCTCAGCATTTAAAACCCTGCCAGAGGAGAAGTACACCATAGGTGCAAAAATAGGCAAAAGCGAGATTCCAGTCAAAGATCCCTGGTTTGCCCGCATTAAATCCTGCAACTATTTACAAAATGTTTTGATGAAAAAAGAAAGCATCGATCGCCATTTGGATTTTACGGTGGGCTTTGATCAAAATGGTTTTGTGACGGAATCGAGCACCGAAAATTTGATTGTTCTGGATCAAAACAAGAACCTGGTTCATCCTAGGCTTCATCAAATATTAAAAGGGACGACAATGTTGCGGGTCTTTGAGTTGGCAAAGGCGCTGCAAAAAGAAGGACTCATTCATTCACTGACTGAGCGGGACATTTCAGAAGTTGAAATTAAATCTGCTTTGGAATTGATGATGATAGGAACAACTTTAGATGTGTTGCCCGTGGTTCAGTATGAAGAAAACAAAATAGGCACAGGGCTTCCCGGAGTGGTTTCAAAAAGACTTCAGGAGTTGCTGAAAGCAGATATCAAAGGGGGCTCTAGATTGACCCCCGTTTAATTAAACTTCAAGTTGAATTTTATCCAATAATTCAGGATCGCTGAGAACTTTTTCTCCACCCATGGCAATGGCGACCAAAGGATTTTCAGCGATTCGAACATTCAAGCGAACTTCGTTTTGGATCCGAATATCAAAATCTCTAATCAACGCGCCACCACCAGCAAGCACCACGCCTCTTTCGATAATATCAGAGACGAGTTCAGGGGGAGTGTGTTCTAAAGCCCGATGAATAGCATTGATGACTTCTTGGATGCAGCCATTCATGGCTAGGCCCACGTCTTCGGAGCTGATTTCCATATCCTTGATCATCCCTGTATCAGCATCGCGTCCCGAAACAGTGAGATAGCGAATGTCTTTCTTGGGAACGGCTGTGCCAATGGCGACCTTGAGCTGTTCAGCAACAGGCTCACTGATGATAAATTTTTTGGTGCGTTTAAAAAAGTCCACAATGGCTGTGTCTAATTTATGGCCACCTATGCGAGCCGCTTGGCAATAAACGATATCTGCTAAAGCAATGACCGCAACCTCAGTCGTGCCCCCGCCCATATCAACAATCATGCAGCCTTCGGCCGCTTTGACATTTAAACCCGAGCCAATGGCGGCAGCCATAGGTTCGTCGATTAAAAAGACATCCTTTGCTCCCGCGGCTTTGCAGGATTGAATCACGGCTTTTTTTTCAACCTCGGTGACGCCATAAGGAAGCGAAACCACGACTCTTGGTCTTGAAAAGGCCGACTTTACTCCAGGAGCATTCAAAAAATGCTTCAACATGACTTCAGTTGTTTCAAAGTCAGCAATAACGCCATCCCGAATAGGCTTTTGTGCAAAAATATTGCCTGGATTTTTCGCAAGTTTTTCTTTTGCATCCAAACCAACAGCAATGACTCTTTTTTTGGTCTGATTGATTTGCTGGTAGGCTATCAGTGTGGGTTCGTTGAGAATCACGCCCTTGCCGCGAGCGGCAATCAGTGTGTTAGCTGTTCCTAAATCCACATAGAGATCTGCAGCAGTGCCTGCCTCATTCTTAAAAAACCATGAAAACATATTATTTACCAAATCCTTTACTGCTTTCGAAAGGGAACTTTGCAAACAATGAGACATAGGACCAAGATTTATTTAAATCCAGGCCAATCTCGCCTCCGACGGTGAATGTTTTCCATTCGCGATGTTGGAATTCAGAACCCACGGTGACGTTTGTCGCTATAAAAGTTTCGTCTTTATTATTGATCAAAGTAAATGGCAGCGCAAAATAGGGGACGGTCATCCCGTATTCGATCTCATATTTTTTGCTGATCAGTGGGGACACTTGGGCTTGCACAAAGTTTTGGTTTTCATCGCGGGCAAAGCCTGCACCAAATCTGAGACCCATGGCTGGCTGGTTGTCGACATCAGGAAAGGGCATCCATTTCAAACTGGCAAAGGCATTAAAATCAATAGATCCACCACCGAGCTCCAAGCGGGCGGTCGTCGAGTCATTGACCGGAGCATCTAATAACAAATTGAGATTTAAACCACTATTGAGATTGGTGAGCGCCTGGGTTTCTAGACCAAGTTGGTAGCCATGCTTTGGAATCAACTCTCCTGATTCGGCAAGACTTAAGTAAGCCTTTGCCGGAGTGCTGATTATTACGCTTGTGCAAACGAAAAGAAAAAATGAAAGGCCAAATTTTTTATATTTCATGTTGTATTATCCTTCAGTTCAAAAACTGTAGCGAGTTGGGAATCATTTGACAAGACCTTCGTCAGCAGAGAACATTAAAAGCGTGATTAAACTCCCAATATCTCTTGTTATCATCACTTTCAATGAAGAGGCTCATATAGAGCGATGCATTCGTTCAGCTCCCTTCGCTGATGAAGTGATTGTTGTTGATAGTTTCTCTTCGGATTGCACGGTTGAATTAGCAAAAAAGTGTGGTGCCCTTGTTTTTCAAGAAAAATGGCGAGGCTTTGGGCCTCAAAAGGCCTTTGCAGCCAGTCTAGCAAAAAATTCTTGGATTATATCACTGGATGCTGATGAGGCGTTCAGTCCTGAGTTGGGCGCAGAAATTCAGAATTCTTATGCCACTTTAAGCTCTGAGATGGGTTATTATTTTCCCCGGAAATCTTTCCATTTGGGTCGCTGGATAGGGTATGGCGGTTGGTATCCTGATTACCAGCTCAGATTTTTTAATAAGATGATATCACAGTGGAATTCAGAAGTGTTGCATGAAAAAGTCGAAGTTAAGAAGATTGGCTATTTTAAAAATCCCATTTTGCACTGGGTTTTCGATGACCTCAGTGATCAAGTCATCACGAACGATCGCTATTCAACCTTGGGAGCCCAAAAGCTTACGGATTCAGGAAAAAGTTTTTCCTATGTGAAGTTTTTTACCAAGCCCATTTCAAAATTTATAGAGTGCTATTTTTTTAAGCGAGGCTTTTTAGATGGGATGCCAGGATTTATAATTGCTGTTGGTGCATCTTATTCAATTTTCCTGAGGTTCGCCAAGCACTGGGAGATTGAGAATGTTAAAAACAAATAAGCTTTTTCAAAAAACTATAGTCGACACAATCAAAGCTATATTATTTATTTTTATACTTGTGCCCATTGAAAGTCTTGCTGCAGATAAACCTCCGATCATCGGGCAGGTCGAAGGAAAAGCCTTTTTGGTGACTGAAGACAATAAAAAAATAGATTTAAAAAAATCTATGCCATTGAAAGCTCGAGCGCACATAGAATCACTCCCTGGTTCTAGTGTTAAAATCTTTTTAAACCCCCTGCAGACGTTGACGTTGTTTGGCGAGACTGAAATTATGATCTCCTCAACGGAGCCTTCAGATCATAAAACCCCCGAGGTTTTTTTAAAAAAAGGTCAGCTCCGCTGGCAGAATTTTTCTGATGAGAAAAATTCTGAGGCTCCATCAACCCTAAAGTCTGAGGTCTTTGAGTCTTTTCTGCCCTCTGGTGATTTTTATTTCACCTTAAATTCAGAGACGGGCAGGGCCAATCTAAAAACTTTTAAGGGCGAGGCTCTGTTTTCGATATTGAATGGGGAGGATTCTAAAAGGGTGAGTGAGGGCTCAGAAGCCACCTTTGAAGGAGTTGTTGAATCCGGTGAATTTGTATTTGATGAATTGCTAAGAGGAAAAAAAATTCCCAGGGGTCGTTTCTTGCCGGTCGAATTGATCAGCCCAGATGAAGTTCGCGAGCATCAAAAACTTCTTAAAAAAGAAGGACTTCAGATTCTAAAATTCAGGCAACCCGAGAAAAAAGAAAAATTAGTTTTATCGAAAAAAACCAAAAGCAGCATGATTTGCAATTCGCCCAGTGCGAAATACAACGATTGCGTTTGGACTTGTGTTGGCAATCCAGAGAATGAAGCTAAAAAGTGTAGGACTAGTTTAGAGGGTGTTTCTTGTGTTCGTCAGCGCTGTGATGGAAGTGGTCGTTGGATTGAATCTATGAAAGTGGACTCACAGAAAAGTAAAGTGGAATGCAGTGACAAGCCGATCGTTGCACCCTGCGATTATTAAATTGCGTTGCAAAATAATATCTGTCGAAAACAAAAAAAAAGGGAACCTTGCGGTTCCCTTTTTCACTTAGAGCGTAAAGCTCGAAGCACTCAACTAGTGGTGAGCAGCTTCTTCTTTTTTCTCTTCAGTTTTAGCAGCTTTTTTAGCGTGTTTTTTTGTAGCTTTTTTCTCAGCTTTTACTTCTTCTTTTTTAACTTCTGCAGCAGGAGCAGCAGGAGCAGCAGTAGTAGCAGCAGGAGCAGCTTCGTTAGCTTGAGCAACAACACCAGCAAAAACAAGAGACATCAAAATAGTAGCGATTTTCATAGTAACCTCCTAATGGTTATTAAGTTTTCCAATATTGGAATAAGTCAAAGGTAGCAGAGGGGGTTAAATCTGAAATGAAAAGGAGATTAAATATTTTTAATCTCAAAAGTCAGCCTTGCGCCATTTCCTGTGTGATTTTCGGCACTTAGCTTTGCACCATGAAGAATGGCTATTTTCTGAGCAATGGCTAGACCTAATCCAAAGCCTTTTATTTGGGATCCCATATTGGTTCCCCGTGAAAAGCGCTCAAAAATAAAGGGCAGCTGCTCTTGAGGTATTCCTGGACCATTGTCGTCGACGACCAGCTCACAGGTTTTCTCTCTGTGAGTGACACGGATTGAGACAACTTCATTGTTGGGGGAGTATTTGATGGCATTTTCAACAATATTGAATACTAGATTTCCCAGTAAATCGTTGTCTCCCAGAATCATTTTTCGATCTTCAGAAGTCTCATTATTGATATTGAGTTTCAGTTTGATCGATTTTGATGTAGCGAGCTTTTCACAGCGCGAGAGAGCTTCAAAGACAAGATCTTCAAGAGATAGTTCTTGTAAGTTTAAGGCGCCAAGTCCGGCATCAGCTCGGGCTAAGAGTAGCATTTCCTGAATAACTTTTGATAAAATATCAACCTCTTGAATCGAGCTTTTAATAAAAGAATCGGAGTCTTGGCTGGGATTTTTTCTAAAAAGTTCTAATTCTTGCCTTAAGATTGTCAGTGGAGTGAGTAATTGATGGGAGGCATCAGCAATGAAGCGTTCCTGACTTTGAAAGGCCTTTTGAATTCGGCTCAACATTTCATTGAGGGTCAGAGCTAACTTTTTAATTTCGTCATTTGCAAGAGGAACGGGGACCCTTGTTGAGAGCTCACTGGCTTTAATGTTTTGTGTGATTTCAATCATATTTTTTACCGGAGCGAGGGCTCTTGCGGATAAAAAGACACCGCCCAAAGTGGCGATGATCAGAATAAAAGGAATTCCTATTTCCATCAGCGTCAGGCGATTCGAAATTTGCGTTTCTAAGAGTGTCATGGGAACCGCAATTTGCAAGAGCAATTGAGGTTTAGAAGCATTATCTAATGGAAATGAAATCAACCTGTAGGAGTCGGCCTCAGCCGATGGAATATTGCTGATGTGTTCAATGGTGTGATAGGTGGCTTCGTCGCCGCCGCCTATGCGTTCAAAATCTTTTTTGTAGGGAGGATTGAATTCGCCAAAATTTCCCACTCGAGCAAGCACAGCTCCAGAAGCATGGCGAACTTGAATCAGCGCTGTTCCTAGGGGAAAGGGCAGAATTTTTCCATGATCTAGACGTAGGGGTGGAAAATTCAAGTCGCCTTTAAGGCCAATTTCGACTCCCTGAGAGACATCGACGGCATAGTTAAATAGGGCATCATCAAAGTCTTGCTGAAGATTATCGATCATCATTTTGAAGATGAACATATTAAATAAAATCGTGGTGGCGCCAAAGATAGCGACAAATATTAAGGAAAGCCTTAAACGAATACTGAAAACTGAAAAAGGCTTATATATTTTCTTTAAGAACATAGCCCGTGCCAACAACTGTATGGAGAAGTTTTTTTGAAAATGGAGCATCTATTTTTTTTCTTAAGAGATTGATATAGACGTCGATCACATTGCTTTCGGAATCAAAATGAATATCCCAAACATGTTCGGCAATGGACACCCTTCCCAAAGGTCTTTCGGGGTTGCGCATGAAATATTCCAGCAAGGCAAACTCTTTGGAGGTCAAAGTGATTTCTTGTCCTGATCTGCGGACTTTGCGTTGAATAAGATCCAGTTCTAAATCAGCATATTTCAAGGTGCTCGTGACGGAGGCTCCATTTGGTGCTTTGCGACGCAGTAAGGCTCGAACTCGGGCATGCAGTTCATCAAAAGAATAGGGCTTTGTTAGATAGTCATCGGCTCCTGCATCCAGGCCATTGACTTTATCTTTGGTGGTGGAGAGAGCTGTTACCATCAAAATGGGGCCCGCATAGCCATCACGGCGAAGGTGTCTGGCCGTGTCTATGCCATTTTGATCAGGCAACATGACGTCAAGAATGACGAGATCGTATTCACCTTGAGCCATATAGCTTTCCGCAGAAGTGCCGCTTTCGGCTATGTCGACGGCATATCCAACTTCGTTGAGACCTTTTTTGAGGAAATTTGCCATTTTGACTTGATCTTCAACGACGAGAATACGCATGACCTCTGGATCCTTTCCGAAAGTGATTTAAAAAATCTCACTTTCTATGTCCATACGCAAGATCAAATCTTTGCCTGAGCTAATATGAATGAAACTGGGGTTTAAACTGTGAGCTAATCTGGCATTTTGCCAAAATCCCACTTCTTATTGGGATCTGAGGGTGGAACAAAGCCGGGTTTGCTTTTTGAAGCTTCGACAGAGATGATGTTTTTTTCCTTGTCGGCGGTCACCGTGACAGATTGGCCCTCTGCTTTTTTGCTCGCTTCGAGGGTTTTGAGTATTGCTGCATAGCCTTTGGTTTGGCGAGGCAAAGTGTAGGCGCCCTTGGCCACTTCACCTTCAAAAAAAACTTCAAGATCATCGGAAATATCGCGAACGATTCTTACTTTTGCAGTAAAAGTTTTGCTTTCATCTTTTGCAGCTTCTTGTTCATAAAGATTTGTTCGGGAGCTTGTGGAGTGAGTCTCTTGAGCTTTTGTAGCTAAAACAAAAAATAAGGAAATAGAAAAAATGACAAGACGGGGCTTCATAAAATAAGTCTTCCTTTATGATTTAATTATGCCTTTTTTTGAGAAGACTCGCAAGTCGCCTGCTCAAGACTTTGCGGGCTTTTTTTTGCTAATGTGCTTCTTTCATCATGCGGATTTTTGGATGGGTTTTAGTTGCATTTTTTTAGGACGCAGAGGGGCGCGATTTGAAATAAGTTCGACAGTCCTGTCCAAGTTCTCTACACCGAGCAGTGAGTCCTTCTAATGAACCCTCTTCGGTCTGAGGCCTCAGGGATCTTTGGATGGCTTTGAATTGATATTATAGCCCTTGTTCATTCTCTGTGTGAATTCTTGGAATAGATCTTGAAACCCTTAAGTTATGATCAAAATTACTGGTTCGCGAAAGCTAAAAAAACAGATGTGGATGTCGTTGACTTTATTGGTGGCATCTCATTTTAGTGCAGCCCTGATTTCTTGCTCTAAAGCTCGGGCTTCAGAGTTGACGGCCACTTCTGGAGCCTTTAAATTGAGCGAGTCGAAAAGGACTGAGGCTGGAGCCTCACCCTATTGTCATTGTGAACTGGATCATGTTTTCGATTCGCTCAGCTCTACCCCCAAAAAAAATAATATGGTCGATATAGCTAAACTTATAGATAGGGTGACCTATCTTGAATATTACAAAAAATATCATATAGATCAGTTCTTGCTGGAAGTCTTTGAGAAAGCTCCGGACCTAATAGTGAATGTGGATGAAGCCATTCAAAAATTATTTTCAGGCGTAAAGCCTCCAGCACAGGAGAGTTTGGTTGGAGTGAATGCCAATGCAACAGCAACTGGCGGAGATGTAGCGATTTCACTTTTGCAGGTGCTGGCCAGTGTCGGAAATTCAGTGCCAGAGGTAAAAGCTATTGCTGATGCCTATGTGGTTCGATTAAAGATTGATGGCCGTTCCGAAGAAAAGGGCATGGAGTTTGGGCAGCAAAAAGCCATTTCGGTTGAAACGAATAAGCTTGCTGGCTCAAATTTCAATATGGGACTATCCTATGCAGCCTGCGGCAAGGGTTCCGCCATTTTATCATTTGGAGCTCAGTTTGGTTGCAGCTTTGAAGATAAGGTTTCAGCAACCTTTGAAGAGCGGCTTCGACACGGTGTTTATCTTGGCGGGGGGCTTTCGGACTCCAACTTTCTTGGAAATATTTTGCCCGAGGGGAATCTTTATTTTCGAGTTGAATTCTAGGGCATAAATAAACTTCCTATAACATACTGCAATATCTGTTTGAAAAATTATAAATTCAGAGCAAGATTGTTTCTTGTAGAAATAAACAACCTTAGGGATCATCTTAAGGATCAATAAAATTAATGATCACCTAAACGGTCATTTAAGTGAGGAGACAGCATGAATAAGTTTGTAATAGGAGGCCTTGCACTAGCAATGGCATTCACAGCCGCTTGTACTAAAAAAGTAAAGTTGGATTCAGATGTAAAAAAAGCCAGCTACGCGATTGGGCAACAAATCGGTGGAAATTTGAAACAGCAAAATATTGAGTTTGATGCTGATGCATTGTCTCAGGCATTAAAAGATGCTTCTGTGAGCAAAAATGAAATGTCTAAAGAAGACATGCAAGCTGCAATGATGAAACTTCAAGAAATGACAATGAAGAAACAAACTGAGCAAGCTGACAAAAACTCTAAAACTGGCAAAGAGTTTTTAGAAAAAAATAAAACAGCAGCGGGTGTAAAAGTCACAGCAAGTGGACTTCAATATATCGTTGTTAAAGAAGGCGCGGGCGCAAGTCCTAGCAAAGAAGACACCGTTAAAGTTCATTACAAAGGAACTTTGATGAATGGAGAGCAATTCGATTCTTCTTACGACAGAGGTCAACCAGCTGAATTTCCAGTGGGTGGCGTTATCCCAGGTTGGACAGAAGCTTTGCAACTTATGAAAGTTGGCGGTAAAGCAAAACTATTCATCGCACCTGAGTTGGCTTACGGTCCTTCTGGTCGCCCAGGAATTCCACCAAATTCAGTTTTAATTTTTGAAGTTGAATTGGTTGATATCGTGAAAAAAGCTGATAAAGCGGCCTCTGCTCATCCAGTTGAGACTAAAAAAGCTAAAAAATAGCAGTAAAAAGAGAGCCTGTGTTTGATTTGAATTTAGATCCCTATCAACATTTTGACCGCCTCATGAAAGAGGCGGTTGCTCTAAAAATACCTGAGGCCAATGCCATGTCATTGTCGACGGTAAGTCAAGAGGGCATGCCCTCTGCTCGTATAGTTTACCTTAAAGAAGTCTCATCCCAGGGTTTTGTTTTTTATGGAAATTATGAAAGCCATAAAGGACGTGATATCGAAAATAATCCCAACGTCTGTTTAAATTTTTATTGGCCTGCCATTTGGCAGCAAGTTCGAATCACTGGTGTTGCCTCGAAGGTGTCTGCAGCAGAAAGTGATGCTTATTTTTCAACTCGTCCAAGACTCAGCCAAATCGGAGCTTGGGCCTCGAATCAGAGTGAAGTTATCCCTGAATACAATCATCTGGCCCTTCGTGTAGAAGAATTTGAAAAGCAGTTTGAGGGACAAGCTGTCCCTCGCCCACGGCATTGGGGTGGTTGGCAGGTTGAGCCCCATGAAATAGAGTTTTGGTTTGGTTTAACGGGTCGTTTGCATCAACGCTATATTTATCAGAAAAGTTCTTCAGGTTGGAAGACCTTTATGAGAAGTCCTTAAAAGGGAGTTTCCATCTCGGGACTATTTTTTTTAGTCTTTTTCGTCTCTGAAGTTTGTCTTAAATTTTCCTCTTTTTCTCTTTTAAATTTTCTTTCTTCGATATGATCAAGGATCAACAGCGATAAAGCTTCTTGCAGCTTTGGGGTATGGCTTTCAGTTTGCGTTTGTGGCTGAGATTTATCGAGAAAATTGGCTGTCCATACTTTGCTGAAGATGTAACTTAGGGCAAGCAGTAAGGTGGCCGATAAAATCGCTCCAGTCCAGAAAATCGCACCTGGATAGAAATGACCAGTGAGATCAAATTGCCGAGTGATATCGATCAGACTCATAAAAAAACCACCGCAAAATAAAATGACGGAGGCCAATCCCAAAAACAGAAAAGCGATCGGCCTTCGGCTGCGATGCAGGGCCTCTTCATAGATGCCCATGGCGATCTCATTGAAATTCCATGCCTTGGAGGCTTGCGAACCGAATAAAAACCCCAATACAACTGTCAGCCATTTTATCATATTGTCTTCCTTTTGATTGTTTTCACCGTTCGTTTTCACTTTGGGTGGAAAACTCATTTTCAAGGACTGACTAGATAAAAATAAAGGGCTTTTATTATAAAGTGTCGGAGATCATAAAAACTCAAGAGTCTATTTTTTAGGGTTTTTCCATTTAAGGCCAAATTCTTCAGAGGTCGCAGCATAGAGCACAAGATCAATCCATTTATTCCTCAATAAAAGACGCCTTGGGCTTAAGCCTTCTTTGCGAAGACCAATGGCTTTGGCAACACGGATGGAGCGTTTGTTGGTGGGTTCAATTCCGGCTTCGATACGATGAAGTTTTAAGTTTTTGAATGCGATTTCGACTGCCGCTTGACAGGCTTCTTTGGCGTAGCCTTGCCCCCAGTGGTTGTTGTAAATTCGATATCCCAGATAAGCGTTTTGAAAAAGACCACGAGAAATGTCCATCAGATTTATAAAACCTATCAGTAGGCCATCATCTTTGCGAAAAACTCCAAATTGATAAAAATGATCTTCATTTTGCCAAGCTTGGTGCTTCTTTAAATGCTCCTTAAATTTTTTAAGGCTCAGTTCAGAGTCTAGCCAATTCGTTTCATCCCATTCATTTTGTGGTGCATGCATAGAAGAGTAGGCTTGTGCCCAGTTTTCATGATCCATAAGTTGTAGAGGGCGAAGGAAAAGTCGTTTGGTTTTTTTAAAGATTACAACTCTTGGCGTTTTCATGGAAAGCCTGTCTGGTCAAGGGGGTTATGAAAAAGGGATGTTTTCTATTTCAAAGACAATCGGGTAATGGTCAGAGGGAAGACGTAGCTTTTCTTCCATATTTTTGGGGATGCCATGCTCTACGCCGAAATCAGTCTTGTAGCGATAGGCCTTGACCGAGTTATGATTAAGGTGAGCTTGCAGCGTTGGAGAAAGAAAGCAAAAATCAATCTGCCGTCCTTCAGTTCGTGTATTGTTTTTCACTTGATAAAAAGTGGCTCTGTCTTCAGGCTTTAATAGTGCCAGTTCAAAAACATCTTTTAATCCAGTCAAGGTGTAGAGGTCTTTAAATTCCTCATCCGTTTCAGCAGGACTGGCATTGCCATTGAAATCTCCGGCGACCACGATGGGGACAAGGGGGTGGGCGAGCTCGAGCTCTTTATAAATCTCGAGCAAAGTTTTAAGCTCAGCTTGTCGTCTTTCAAAGCCATTTGGATCAATGCGATCCCGATCAAGACGCGATTTTAAGTGAGTGAGTAAAATCATTAAGAAGGGCTTTTCTTTGTCTGAGGTGAATAAACGCAGCTCAGCAACATCTCTCGAAAATTTATGGCTGACTGAGATTTCTTTGTTGGCCAGAGGGTAGCCACTTTGCAAACTCAATCTTTCATGGGGATAGAGGTAGTTGATCAGTCGACTTTTATTCGATAAAATATCAAAAAAGAAGGGGGTATTTTTTCGAATCAGGTAACCCACATCGATATTGCGATCTGAGTTTCCTTCAATCAAAACAGGGCTGTAACAGTCATTCATAAATAGGTGGTTGAAGTTTTTGAGGGATTCAATTCCACCCACTTCACAGAACATGATAATGTCGGCATTAATCTCCAGTAGGCCACGACCGAGTTCCTGACATTTCCTCAGATTTTTATTTTCATAAATAGAAGAACTGTGCTTTTGCCACTCAATTTCTGAAAGTTTTAACAAATCCTTGGTGGGCTCAGCATCAAATTGCAGAAATAGGTTCTCTGCGTTGAGTAAGCACAATTTTAGATTTGTGGTCTTTGTCCACGTCATCATATGATTTTACAGAAGTTTATATCTTAAGCTCAAACAAAATAATGAGAAAAACATGGCAAAAATTCGAACCAGTTCAAAAAAAATGAAAAAAGCAAGTTCTCCAAGAGTTTCCAAGAAAACATCAAAGTTTCAAATTCCCTCTTGGATTGAATCTTTTAAAGAATTCAATAAGCATACAAAGGCTGTCAATGGAGAGCCCACTGGCTACGTTGTCGTCCTGGGGGCTTCGGAGACTCATCGCGCCCTAGACCTTTTTAAAACCCATGCTCTTTCGTGGCAATTAGAGGCTTTAAATAAAAATGAACGTGAAGTGACCTATTTTATTGGCCAGCAGGGGCCTGTCTGGATTTTCAGGCCGCAATCAAAGGGAAGCGCTGGGCATCATGGTTTCATTGATGAAGCGCAGTACTCCTGGGCTCGAGATCAGTTTGGCTCCCTGGTGAGTCATTTTAAAGTGAATCAACTCAAAACCATTCAGATGGAGTTTTATGGAGTGAGTGAAGCTCATCAATTGGGTGCTCTGGTGGGTTTTGATATGGCGGCCTACAATTACCGTCAATTTATGGATGGAAAACAATTATTAGACCTGCCGCAAGTTTTTTTGAAAACAGATTCTCAAGCTGTTTCTAAAGATCTGATCAAGGAAGCTTTGGGACATGCAAGGGCCGTGAACTTAGCTCGTCACCTTGTGAACTTGCCTCCAAATGAATTGAATCCTCAGAGCTTTGCTGATTTGGCGGTAAAAAAAATCAAATGGAATTCAGGATTCAAAGTGGCTGTTTGGGATGCCAAAAAATTAAATCAAGAGGGCATGGGGCTTCATTCTTCAGTGGGGCGTGGGGCTGAATTTGGTCCCAGCATGGTTCACATAAAATACCGTCCAACAAAAAAGTCGAAACTTAAACCTGTGGCCTTTGTTGGAAAAGGCATCACCTTTGATACGGGTGGATTGGATCTAAAACCCTCTTCTGCCATGCGTTTGATGAAAAAAGATATGGGAGGAGCCGCAACGGTGATGGGGCTTGCGCTGTGGGCTTCAGAATCACAATACCCGGGGCCTTTGGATTTTTATTTAGCCCTTGCCGAAAACTCAGTGGATGGAAAATCATTTCGCCCCAGTGATGTGGTGACCGCGCGAAATGGACTCAAAGTCGAAATCGACAACACCGATGCCGAAGGACGCTTAGTCTTAGCAGATGTTTTGGATGTGGCATGCACTCAAAAGGGCAGTGATGAAGCTGAAGTTGTTATTGATGTTGCAACGCTGACTGGGGCGATCAAAGTGGGCTTGGGGGCAGAGATTGCTGGATTGTTTTCAAATGACGATGCTTTAGCTCAGGAGCTATCACTGGCGGGACAACGAGCTGGGGATTTGAATTGGCGGATGCCACTCTATGAAAAATATTGGGGCGAGATGTCTTCTCCGTTTGCAGATTTTAAAAACTCTGGCGGAGGATTTGGTGGAGCCATCACTGCGGCTTTGTTTTTGCAAAGATTTGTCCGAGGAAAAAAATGGGCACATTTAGATATCTACTCATGGGCAGATAAGGCTCAAGGAGCGGTTTTATCCGCTGGTGGCAATGGCCAGGCTGTGCAATGCCTGATTGATTTTTTAAATCATCGACAAAAAAAATAGAGTAGTTTTGTCCTCAAGCGCACGATGCGCGATATTAGCTCTCGCTAGGCATATTTTAACCCCCGAACGGGTATTAAAATACAGTTTGAATATTTTTTAGACCCCGATCAGGGGTTATTTTTATTGTTTTTCTTTGAATATACCCCGATCGGGGTATATGATATGTAAATGCCAAAGGAAAAAAAAAGCGCCACAAATTCAAGACGGACAAAAAAACAAATCAAATCCGAAGTTTCACCGATTGCACTTTTTGTTCGAAATCGTCGTGAAGAACTGGGATACACTCAAGAAGACATGGCATTTCGCTCAGGTCTTAATGCTCGCTTTATTAAGGAATTTGAGCTGGGCAAGAAAACCGTGCGATTGGACAAAGTGACTGAACTTTTGAATTTTTTAGGGGCCACCTTAGAAGTAAAATCAAAAAATGGGGACACTAACTCATGAGTATAGGAAATGTTTACTTTAAAAATAAGGCGTCTGGAAAAATAGAAAAAAAAGTCGATGGCTCCTTCGAGTTCAAATATCAAAACGATGGCCAATCCGTGAGCTGGACGCTTCCCAATAGCCGTCAAACCTACCATTCTTCTAGTCTATTTCCATTTTTTGATGGCCTCATTCCTGAGGGTTGGCTCTTAAACCTGCTTGAGAAAAATTGGAAAATTCAAAGAAATGATCGCATGGCGCTTCTTTTGTCAACAGGCTTAGATTGTATTGGAGCCGTCCATATTTCAGATGAAACTCAGGACTATTCAGATATTTCTGGAGTACAAAAATTTGTGCAACCACGACAGCATGATTTTCATTCCACCCAATGTTTGGTCTGTATGGAGGTCTTGCCGATGGGGGTAGACACCTATCATCAGAAATGCGCAAAAAAGACTTTTGGCTTTTCGCATTCTCCTTTCATAGACATCTCTATGGATGACATTGAAAATTTAGCATTGTTGCAAATTAACCAAAGAATGACCCTGACTGGAGTTCAAAAAAAACTTTCACTAGGTTCGGTCATTGAAAACAAAAAAGAACGACTTACTGTTGTGGGTTTGGACGGACGCTTCATCCTGAAACCTTCCTCCGATGAATATCCTGAGATGGCAGAGAATGAGCACTTATGCATGAAACTCGCTGAATTGCATGAAATTCCTGTCGCTCAATGTGGTCTTATTTATCTAGCTAGTGGCGAAAAGGCTTATATAACAAAGCGCTTTGACCGCCAAGATGGTGAGAAAATACAGGTTGAGGATTTTTGTCAGCTTTCAGAAAAAAGCACTGCGCAGAAATACACCGGATCCAGCGAGGCCATGGGTAAGATTATTGACAAATATTCAGAACAACCTCAGGACGACAAACTCACGCTTTTTCAAATTTTGCTTTTTTCCTTTTTAATCGGAAATGCAGATATGCATCTCAAAAATTTCTCCTTATGGAGAGATCCTCGCGGAGGCCGCATCCGTATGAGTCCAGGATATGACTTCTTAAACACTCGCTTACTTATACCATCCTCTGAGGACTCGGAAGAGCTGGCTCTTCCGCTTAATGGTCGAAAAAATAAAATAAAGTGGTCTGATTTCTTAGCTTTGGGAGAAAATTTAAAGCTCAACAAAAAGATCTTGGAAAATGCGCGCGATAAAATGCTGGATCTTTTCTTTGAAAGTGAAAATCTTATTGAAAAAAGTTTTTTGTCGGCAAATTTGAAAAGCAGTTTTCTTGAATTGCTCAGCGAGAGATCTAAAAGAATATCGAACTCTTAACGTCGGGTTCATTGGGGAATGAATAGATTCACCGATACGATATAATTTTTATTAGTTGTTTATTACAGTCTTTGGCTGAGGCCAAACCAAATCCAGGTAAAGCCGTCTATTTATATCCAAAGAGTTTGTTGTTTTTAATAAGCTCTTTGACCTGCGGGGGAACCAGTTTCTCCCACAGAGGGTCCTGCTTTTCGAGCAGGCTCATGACATCACTGGAGTGCAAATATTCAGAAATTTCATCGCAGCCCGAAATATCCACAATCTGTTCGTTTTCAATAAAATAAGAATAAATATGTTTTAAATGAGGATCTGGAAAAAAACTTTTCGTTGTCAGACAAATCAGCGGTGTTTTGTGTGGGTAAATATAGAGTTTCGTTTTTTTCTCTAGAAGCTTTCCCAGCCCTTCAAGCAATCCACCTTCTAAATCTTGATAGTGCTTTTCCATAAAAAGATTTTCTAAATGACTTGCGCCGATCACCATAGCCATAAAATGGGGATTGTAGCGGCGAATAAAGCGCTTTAATCGATAAAATAAAAAGAAATTAGAAATCAGGACATGGATGCCTAGTGCCGTGAGCATTTCCACACGGTCGAGGAAATCCTTTTCTGCAATATGACCATCCGTTTCTAAATTGTGCATGGTCAATTCCATCACGGGCAAGACGTCGATTTCTTTGTGCTCTGATTTTAGAATATCAGCGCGCATTTGGACTAAGCCTTTTTTTAATACATCCAAGTGAGTGACCGTGACGGGACGAAAGGACCCCCGTTGAATAAGTAAGGACTTTCCATAAATGGCATCAGCAACATTTAGAATTTCATTTTGTGGAGAAAATAAAATGGCTTCAGCCAGGCCGCGACGAACCAATTCAAGATTCATCAGTCGATTGTTAAAGTGTTGAACATCGGGGCCCTGAAATTTAATAACATCAATAACAATTTGCCCCTCTTTGAGGCACTCAATCAGACTAGGGATGAAGCCTTGCATATCATTGAGATGATAGAAAGCGCAGTTCAGCAGATTGACACCAAGAATTCCTAAGGCTTCTTGTTGCTGCAAACGATAGCGATCTAACATGCGCACATGAAGGATGATATCATTGGGCTCGGCTCCAGGTTCAGATTGAAAACGAACTCCCATCCAGCCGTGGGATTGCTTGGAATTTGAAGCCGAAGCGGTCGCGACTGTGTTTGCAAAAGCAAAAAAACGAGAATGGGATCCGCGTGGGACTGTTAAGCGATCAATTAAAAGAGAGTATTCATGAGACAGCATTTTAAGCACTCGCGACTCGCAGACATAGCGACCCGTTGGCTCTTTCCCATAAATATCATCACTGACGACCATGTCATAGGCAGAGATTGTTTTAGCGATGGTCTGTGAAGCTTGACCTGCCTGAAAGAAGTGTCGAGCCACTTCTTGTCCAGCGCCGATCTCAGCAAAAGCTCCGTAGCGAGAAAGATCTTGGTTGATGAAAAGGGCTTTGCTCATAGTGGATTCTAAGTGCGAGCTGTCTTGCATCTATTTATCCTTTTTCTCGTGATCATCTTGTTCTGTTTTAACCCATCCAGTGATGGCAAGGCTCATCGCTTTTTCTATCGGCATATCAATGGGAGTTACTTTTGAACTTGGAATCATTAAAGTGAAGCCCCCTAAGCCATAACTTAGCGGGATATAAACGGCTACGCGGTCGCTGGCGTGTTTTTCTATGGCAGGAATGTCATTGAAATTTTCACGAGTGACTACGCCCAGTGCTCGGATGCCCGTTTCCCCAAGGTCTGCTAACACCACTGTTCTTAAATTGCCAGGACTGCCACCTTTTGAAAAAAGGTTCATCAGATCTCGCAGTGGCGAGTAAATGGCTTTGATAAACGGAACCTTCATGAGGTTTTTTTCAATTTTTTTAAAGGCCCCAACGGCAATCAGGTTGTTCAGCACAAAGCCCAAGAGAAAGATCACCAGGATGGTCAATAAAAAGCCAAGACCCGGAATATAAACTGGCATTAGCAGTCGAAGTGTGTCGCCCAAGATGCGGTCCACGATAGAAATACCGGCATAGACGATATAAATGGTCAGAGCAATGGGGAGAAAAGTTACCAGACCTTGCAAGAAAATTTTCTGAAGATGTTTCATTCTAAGAAGTCTCTTTTCTGAAATATTACGCAGTTATTTATCGGATCATAAGTATCAGTTCCTGAGTCTAGCTTCAAGGAGTTAGCTCGTCTCAAAAAGAGATTATTTCGGCCTGTCCTTCGGTGCAGGTTTTTTTACTTTTCCCCTCAACTAGCCTAGACTTTCTGCCGATGAGAGGGGGGTCACTCACTAAAGGAGTTCCCTTGAATCGGAGATCATCGGCATTGGTGCTGAACTCAAATTTAGGATCCATTTTTGCCACATGCCCTTGGGGCCTCTTGGCCTTGCATCTGGTTTTTGGAATTTCAGTAGCCAAGGCGCAAGTCGGGCAGGCTCCGGAAGTTGTTCAAGGCGAATACATAGTCAAATATAAGAATTCCACGGGTGTTAATGTTCGCTCGCAGCGCACTAAGCTTGCCGCCAGGTCAACGATGCGCAAAGCCTATCCAGAAATGGGTATGTACCACGTTTCTGTGAAAGCAGGGGCTGCCAATTCTGTGGCCAATATTGAAGATCTTAAAAATGATCCAGATGTCGAATTTGTGGAGCCCAACTACCGCTGGTACAAGAGTGCAGCTGCTGATCCAAGTGCTTCCGCAGGTATCGCTTTAAGTTCTTACAGTTATCAGGAAATCATCACAAATAGGGACGCTTATGCTGACAATGGATTTTATCAAAATAACTTAGGCAACGATGTTCAGCGCTCTTGGAGCCTTGAGTCGAATATAGCTGCTAAGGGCAAGGTCATTGTGGCCGTTGTGGATACAGGGCTTGATTCCAGTCATATCTTATTTCAGCCCACGGCCAGTGGTGGCGCTGGGGCCTTGTGGGTCAATGCTGCCGAAGCTGCCGGTTTGCCGGGTGTGGATGATGACCAAAATGGCTTTGTTGATGATGTGAATGGTTGGAATTTTAATAACAACACGGCAAATTTTTTTGATGATGAAAGTCATGGGACCCATGTTGCTGGCATCATTGTTGGCGCGGGGCAAAATATTTTTGCTCGTCCTTTGCAAGAATCAAAAATTCAAATTATGCCTTTAAAATTTTTAGGTATAGATGGATCAGGAACAACGTCTTCGGCCATCAATGCCATCTATTATGCGGTCAATAAAGGGGCGCAAGTTATCAATAACTCTTGGGGAGGCCCAACTTATTCTAGAGCTCTGCATGAGGCTTTAACATACGCCTACAACAATGCCGTTCTTGTTGTTTCAGCTTCTGGGAATTATCGTTCAAACAATGACTCAACACCGATGTATCCAGCCAATTATGATGTTCCAAGCAACGTCTCCGTGGCCTCGACGTCGACCTATGATGTCTTGTCGGGCTTTTCAAATTATGGTCGATCTTCTGTTCAATTGGCTAGCCCTGGTGAGTACGTCTTGAGTTCAGTTCCTGGAAATAAATATGCCTATATGAGTGGCACCAGTATGGCGGCTCCCTTTGTGAGTGGTATTGCGGCAATGGCGTGGAGAGAAAATTCTGCATTGACCGGATATCAAATCAAGCAAATGCTGATCAGCAGTGTCGATGTCATTCCCGCATTGAGCGCTTATGTGTCTTCTAATGGCAGAGTCAATACCTCCAACTTGGTGGGGGCGGCCCTTGGATCCGCAGGCAGCAATATTTCTAGCTTTCAACCGAATTATGCGGCTCAGTATCGTACGCCAGCTAGTGACACGACTTCGGGCACCAGCACCAGTGTTGGAGGATGTGGGTTGATCACAAATGTAATTCATCAAGGTCCTGGCCGCTGTGGTTCCAATCCTACTGGTGGTGTCGTCGGTGGACTGATGTTGCTCCCCATGATTGTCTGGTTCGCCCTACGAAGACGCAGCCACAAAGATCATCGCAGTCATGAGCGTTTCCACTTGAACTCAGAGATCCGCGTAAAAATGGGTGATCGGGAAATTGTGGGCTCCATGAGGTCAATATCTTTAGGAGGAGTTTCCTTTAGCACAGACCAAGCCCTCGAAAATGGTGGAATTGTGACCATGCAAATTGCAAGTCCTGATGGTCGTGAGAGGATCGAAGTGCAAGGGCAAATTGTATGGAATTCAAGCAATCAAGCTTATGGAGTTAAGTTCGCCAATGCCCGCAAGGGAACATTAGCGATGATTCAACAATGGGTCCAAACCTTTGGGAGTCCCTCGAAAAACTAAAAGATGATTGGGTCAAGATTTAAACAAGCTCAGCTTTTTTAAATCTTGGCAAAACTTCATCCGTAGGGCCCAGCTCGAAAATCTCCCCATTTTGCAGCCATAAGATGCGGTCACACTTAGCTAAAGTGGACAGTCGATGAGCAATAATAATTTGCGTTCGGTGAGCAAAAAATTCCTCTGTGGCTCGCACCAAAATTTCCTCGGATTTAGGATCGACAGAGCTTGTGGCTTCATCCATAATAACGATGGGTGACTGCTGCAGCAGACAACGTGCCATGCAGAGCAATTGCCGTTCTCCTAATGATAAATTTTTACCATTTTCTTCGATGGGCATATTGAGCTTAAGGGCTTGTGTGTCGACCCAATCCCAAAGCCCAACTTGTTGCAGAACAGCTCTAAGTTTTTCATCTGAAAAGACATTTTCGACGTCCAAATTGAATCTTAAACTGCCGCGAAATAAAATAGGATCTTGAGAGATAAAGGCCATAGCCTTGCGATATAAATTTAGATCGATAGCACCAGCATCATCACCATTAATTTGGGGATGATGGCCATGAATAGAAATTTCACCTTTCTCTATGGGATAAAGATAAAACAAGGCTTGAATCAAGCTGGATTTTCCGGAGCCAGTCCGACCTACGATCCCCAGTCGTTCCCCTGCTTTTATTTCCAAGTTTAGATTTTTGAGAACCCAGGGAAGGTCCTCTCGGTATCTAAACCACAAGTTTTTTATTTCTACAGAGGCGTTTGCATCCTCTGTCAGTCTTTGCTGCGAAAGCTTCCGCTCTGCATCAGACTCATAGACCGGATGTCCCGTTTGAAAATGGGCTGTTGAAGGCAATTTATTGCCTTTTTCTATATCCATTCTTAGATAGTGATCGAGCCGTTCAACACCAATCATGGCTTCTTCGAATTGGGTCAACCACTCAAAGAACATCTGAACGGTATTACCAGAAAGAGCGATGAAGCTAAAGGCGACTCCCACGGATCCGATGCTGGCCCAATTTTTTTCAACCATAAAATAAGCTGCAACCCCAGTGATCAGAAGAAGCAAGGAACTCATGCTGTTCATTTGAAAAGAAAAGCCAATGATCTCTCGAGTGGTGTAGAGTTTTTGTCCTAGGTAATAGCGGTCAAGATCTTCGAAGCGCTCGATGAAGGAATCTTGTCTGCGAAAAGAGCGGATCGTGCTGGCTCCTTGAGTCGTTTCGGCGAAGTGAGCAATGCTTGGAGAACGACTGGCTGAGAGATCACGGCGCACTTTACGAAGGTGGTCACGATTTAACCGATAGACAAGCAAATTAACTAGCCCAATAAAAAACACAAAGATCAGATAGATGGGATTGGCTATGCCAATCAGAACAACCATCATGATCAAGTCAAATATAATTGAAATAAATTCTGCTAAGGGACCGCCAAAAAGTCGAAAGATATTTCCATAGTCACTTGAGAAACGAGTGATAATTCGACCCGCAGGAGTCGTATCAAAGAATCCCATGGGCAGCCTTGAAGTGCGCAAAGTGACTTCATCATAAAAATTGGAAATCGCTTTGGCCGACAACCTAGAAAAGCCAACCCGAAAAATCAAGGTCATAGAAAAACCAACAAGTGTCATAGTCAGTAAAAGTTCAACAATTTGGACCGAGCTCATTTGATTCAGAGGAGTCGACTTACCAACTAAACTGTCCACCCAGAAGCCAATAATATTTGTATTTGCTAAAAGCAACGCGCGACCAAAAATACCTAAAAAAAGGCACAATCCAATTTGCCCAAGAAAGGGCCTGTAGGTCATGAGAATAGTCCAATAAATATTTTTACTATAATGAGCTGTTCCCTTGGTTTCCGCTTCGGATTGCTCCTTGTGCAGGTGTTTCGGGCGGAGGGGGCGATTTGATTTAGCCACGGATCACCTCTTGATCAATCTTCACTTGGGCCACAGTGGTGGTGTACTCGCGAAATTTTTCGTTGCGAGCTAAAAGTTCTTCGAAGCTTCCTTGAGCAATGATTTGGCCATTTTCCATAAAGACGATGCGATCTACGCGACTCAGAGCACTCAATCGGTGAGTGACCAATAAGCGAGTGCGATTTTCCCAAGCTCCTATTAAAAGTTGGTCAAAAAGTTTTTGCTCTGTATCCACATCGACGGCACTGAGGCAATCATCAAGCAACAAGATAGGGGCTTGGTGCAGATGGACTCGCGCTAGACTCACGCGCTGACGTTGCCCACCCGAAAGATTAACACCGCGTTCACCGATTTCAGTTTGCAAGCCCTTACCAACTCGTTCAGTGCTTAAATCAAATTGTGCTAATTTTAAAGACTCTTCAATCATGGGGTCGCGGTCGGGATCAATGTCGTAGAGCAGGGCTACGTTTTCTCTCAAGCTTGCGCTCATAATAAATCCCTCTTGAGGAACATAGGCAAAGTTTTCTCGCACTTTGTCAGCAGTGAGTGTTTGGGCATCAATTGCGCCAATATGATAAAAATCAAACTGTGCCCCTGTTTCTTTCAATAAGGAGAGCAGCAGCATTGACTTTCCAGAGCCAACTTCGCCGACAATAGCAACAAATTCGCCATGCAAAACATCCAGATTGATGTTTTTTAAAATTTGTCGGTTGCTGATCATTAAATTTAATCCTCGAACTTGAAGGGCGTACCGTTCATCTGGAGTGGGTTGAGTTGTCGTTTTCTCTTCGGCCAGTTCTTTAATGGTTTGATTGTTTTCAATGGCAAAATATTTTTCAAGACGCTGCAGCGATGTCCACGAATCAAAGGCAAAAGTAAAAAACCAAGGCATTTGGCGAAAGGGCCTGGTTAAAAAAACTCCAACAATCCAGAGGAGGGCAAAGAGCTCTCCTCCAGTGATCTTGTTTTTTGAATAGATGACTAAAGTTCCAAGCGCTATAATATTCAAAATAAAGGTGACGCTCGAGGAAAGGGAGTTCATCACTTGACCATTGGTGACCATCTGAACTCGATTTTTTGTTTCGATTTCCCTTTTTTCAAAAATATTTTTTTCGAAATATTGTGTCCAACCTAGAATTCTTAAGGTGCGAATATTTTGAATCCATTCATTAACAAGTCCGATCCGCTCCGCTGCCAATTGTTTAAATTGATAAAAAAATTTCGACTGGCGCAGGCCCATCAAGGTATTCAAAGCTGTCATCAGACTCATGATAAGGACCGTGGGCCAAATAGGAATCTCAAACAGCAAGGAGATAGCAAAGGGTGCTAGTAGAAGCGGGAACAATGTGGAGGCTCCAGCGGGCAGAGTTTGATCTAAAAAGACAGTGGCACCTTGAACATCCGTGGCATACAAGGAGACAATTTCTCCGACGGGACGGTGGCTCATTGTATCGACCTGCATGTTCAAAGTTTTTTTATATAAACGTTCTGCAAAAATGCGCTGCAAGACCAGAGCCTCTCGAGTACCCAGGTAATTCGTCATTTGAATAAAGGCTTGAGCCACTAAGATACAAAAAAAAGCAGACAAAATGAGCCATAGCGGCGAGGTCTCTGGGGGGAAATGGGCCAGAACAGAGATCTTTCCTTGGACGCCAGTCAAACGGTCCACGTACTCCTTTTGAAAAAAAGGGCCAAACAGGCCAAAGAGTGCTGAACAAAAAGAGGACAGCAAAATAAAAATTCGCGCGTAAAAGCGAGTGTAAATAACTTCCTTAAACAATGATCTCATTATTTGTCGTCCCTAAACCATCCGGTCAAACTGCAGCGATTGGCGCTGCTTTTTTCAACCTCATGAGGAAATAAATCACTTCTAAATAAAATAAATGTTCCCAATTTCGGGGCAATCTTACAAATCATTTTGGTGGGCTCTTGAGGATTGTAGAGGACAAGTTTGCCGCCATCTGTCTCTTGCCATATTTCATTCAGATAAAGTAAAAAGGTAATTTTGCGATTATTTTGGCCTCGAGAATTATCAAGATGCTTTTCATACCCAGCACCAGGTGGATAGAAGGCAAAATGAGCTTCAAATTGTTTTAGGCCCAAAAAAAAGGATTCATTTAAGGCCTGCAGCATAAAATCTAAATTTTCAAAAAAAGGATGATTGTCGAGCCAAAAAATATCATCCCCGCGGATTTTACTTTCAATTGATTTTGAGATTCCGCGTCCAATAGCAGATTTGTCCATTTTTCCAGCTGCATGCAATTTTTGACACTCTTGGGCAAGGCCGGCACAATAATCCAACGGAAATATTTCATGAGCCTCAGACCAGCCCTGAGTTGCCAGCTCATCCAAAGCGGCGAAAAGGGATTGTTTGTTCAGGATGCTTTTATTGAGGCTCATTTATTCCTTATCGAATTCTTTGAGTTTGAATTGATTCTATCTCAAAGTCTTGTCATCCTATGATGGTGAGGCAATGATGGCAAAAAGTTCTTTCAATCGCCGTGAGTTTTTAAAAATTTCTGCATTGAGTTCTTCGGCCTTGGCCCTGAACGCGTGTGCTAACTTGGATGCGCTGTTTCTAGGTAATAAGCGCGATCTCTCTGATGAGATTGTTGTATTGGGTGGTGGAGCCGCAGGGCTTTCTGCAGCTTATGCGCTCAAGAAAAGAAAAATTCCGTTTCGCTTGTTTGAAGCGTCTTCCCGAATGGGGGGGCGCGTCCAATCTGTTTCGATAGTGCCTGACGGTTCTGTTGTTGCAGAGATGGGGGCCGAGTTTTTTGATGACACCCATGACAGCCTGCATACCTTGTTGGAGGAGCTGAACCTTCCGGCCATTGAAATAAAAGAAATGGCTGGTTTTGAAAGTCATCTTTTTAAATTCGATGGGCAAATCTATAAAGTTAAAGATATCGCACATCGAATGAAGACTTTGTCTAAACCCTTGCAGAATGTGACTCTGGATCTTTATAAAAATCAAAATTTAAGCCTGACATACCGAGAGAGTCAGCTTTTTGAGCGGTCCAGTTATTATGACAGTTTAACACTTCAAGATTTATTGCAAACTTGGCAGAAGGAAGTGGACCCACTGATCCTGAAACTGATTGAAATTCAGGCGGTTTCTCGCTTTGGAGTCGATGCCAATGAGCAATCAGCTCTGCATTTTCTTTCGACC
This sequence comes from Pseudobdellovibrionaceae bacterium, assembly GCA_947449255.1. Taxonomy (GTDB): domain Bacteria; phylum Bdellovibrionota; class Bdellovibrionia; order Bdellovibrionales; family Bdellovibrionaceae; genus Bdellovibrio. The sequence goes on along the minus strand of CANFQX010000001.1, from coordinate 273,274 downwards.
GTGTCATCAGGGGGGAGTTCACTTTTAGCAGGACGTCGCACTTTTAGGTTGGAAGGTGGGCTTTCTCGCCTGATCTCGGCTTTGTATGCCAGAGTCTCTGGTGTGATTCCAAATTATATCATTAAGAGTGAGCATATTTTGGAAGGAATGAGCGAAAACAAAGAAAAATTCGAATTGGTTTTTAAAACGCCGCAAGGTCATCAAACGTATTTTGCTAAGAACATCATTTGCACTCTGCCTTTTTCGAAGCTCAGTCAGGTGAATGGAGTTCAAGAGATGAATTTTTCTAATGTTAAAAAAGAAGCTATCATGAAGCAGTCTTATGCTTCTCATAGTAAAGGTTTTTTGACTTTTTCAGATCCGTTTTGGAAAATTAAAAGTGGCAAGATTCCTGCAAACCTTGGAAATTTCACGGGCGATTTTTATAATCAGAAGTATTGGGACGCAGGACGCGGTCAATCCTTTGATAAGGGTTTATTGAGTTTTCAAGCGGGAGGAGTAAAAGGGGCCAATCCCGGTGAAGTTTCAATCCACGAGGCCATTAAAGATTTGGAGTCCATCTATCCTAATGTCGCAGAAAAAAAATTGCAAAACTCTCAGATCATCAATTGGGGAACAAAGCCCTGGGTTAGGGGCTCTATGGCTTATTTTAAAAAAGGTGAGTACATGAGGTTTAAGGGAGTGAGCACTGAGCCTGAATTTAATGGAAATTTTCTCTTCGCAGGGGAGCATGCCAGCTTAGATTTTGCTGGCACACTCAATGGTGCTGTTGAGACAGGGTTTCTAGCAGCTTCGAGCATCGCAAGAAAAATTTAATTTAAATTAATGGACAAGACACCCTCTGGGCCATTGGCTGCAACAAAGGCATCAACATCTGTTTTATTGATTGAGTTTAGCAATGAACTGGCATGATTTTTCGTTGCCGTCATGCCAGGAGGAATAGACCCATCGGCATTGATCCAACTGTAATTGGGCTGAGTTGAAACGACAAAAACCACAATATTGTAAGAGGGACGAAATCCTTCCTTTTCAACTTGCACAGCAGGCAATGTCATAGAATCGGCAGTGAGGTATATGGTTCGTGATTCTTTGACTTGAGAAATATTCACTTGGGAAGAATGTGTTGAGATGATCGGCCGTGAGCCAATGGCGTAGATCGCTGTCAAATATTGGCCGCGAAGGTTGCCGAGGTGATTGATTTGCAAAGAGGGGATGATTTCAAAGCGGGCTGCGTTTGCGTTTCTTTCAGAGAAAGAGCCACTTAACAACACCAAACCAATGATGAGTGTCAGCGCATTCACGATGATAAGTTTTAACGATTTCATTTTTTAACTCCTATTTTTCCATTCCTTTGAAGAACTTTTTTATTATAATCTAAATACATTGCTAAATGCCCAGTTCGATCCATTTGCAGGCGATTGAGTTGAAACCGAATGCCTAAAATGTCGGGCGGTAAGGGCAAAGAGCCGGGGATATTGCTTTGCGTGGTCTCCCATTGGGCGCTGAGCTCTCGCAAAGTGTTTCGAATACCTTCATAAACTTTATTTTTAAGAACTGAATTTAAAAGCTTACCTGAAACTGACAAAAAGTGAGGATTCATGGTCATTGAGTTCGCATCAATTTTAAGAAGAATTAATTGCAGGCCTTCCTTGCCTTTAACTTGAGCAAGCTTTGCGATGATGTCAAAATTCAATATGATATCTTTTTTTAAGAAAATTGAATGTGGTTGATTTTCAATAGAGACATGAAGTTTTACGAAGGTCTCCTGTGGTGTTAAAGTCACCCCAGGAAGGGGATTCGCAAAATCAATTGTCGGCGGGGCTACCAAACGTAAAAGAGTTCCTTCAGATTCTATTTTTTCAAAATTCTTGCGTTCAAATGAAAGTTGCATCACTCGATTGATCAAAGATCGATCGATACTCATCGCGACATCATATTGATCTGTTGCAAGCAAATTGAATAAAACCTCAGAGTGGGCCTCAGCAGACCGCAGTGGTGAACTTTGCAGATTGAGGGTGTCTTCGACATAGGCATTCACATCGACGATCAGAGAAGTATTTAAATCAATCCTATCTAATCGTAAGCCCCATTTAAAATCGGGTCTGTTGTCAGAAATTTCCTTGCCAGGGGGTGACATGTCTTGCACCTGCTCAAGGGTTCCATTGAAATATTCCTTGGCTTTTTTGTTGAGTATATCGGGCAGACTTTTTCGTGTAAATTCATCAAGATTTGTGCGCACTTTATCGATCAAGGCATTGGCCTCTCTGGCCAAAATTTTGTCTAGCTCTTGATTATTTAGATAAAACTTTTTTCCATTCACTTCGACAGCAAATGTTGGAACAATCAGCTTTTGATAGTGAATATCAATTGCAGTTTGATTGAGATTGTTGTCAATTTCAAGTGCCTCAAATTCCATGCTGTGAGCGGCATTCATGTGGACATAAAAGGGCAAGCGGATCTTAAGTGGTGTCGTTTCGTCGCCTAGAGTGATTGAAACGTTTTCAAGTCCTGCGGTCCCAAGGAACTCATTATTAAGATCCCAGGCTAAAATGGATGCAGTGGAAAGAGTTAATTTTTTGAGCTCAAGCTCAATGGCCAAAACGGCACCTTCTTTTTTGCCTAGGAATTGCATGACGTTTTCGTCAGTCACTAATGCAAATCTTGAGAACTGTGCCGAATATCCTGATTCGCCAATCTTCATAGATAAAAGATGGGGATTTAAGGAAAAGCCCACCAGCCAAGTGCTGAGCAATTCAGTGATTTGTTTGTAGGTGTTAGCCCCTTCAGAATTTGTATCTTTGATATCGTCAGGCTTAATGGGTTTATCCATCGTGTAAGTCATGGCTGGAAAATAGCCCTCATCTAAATTCACCCCAATATTTCCCAAAATATGAGTGAGATTTTTTTCAAAATATCCCATCCCTCGCGGTGAGACTCGAATCTGAACCGCTTTAGGCAGGAGATGGGGGTTTAATATTTCAGGATTTAAATCAGCGGCCCCAAGCACCAAGCAGGGCAATCCCACCAGACTCAAGAAAATCAATTTGATATTTCGTAGTTTTAAAAAAATCATCCCAGAATCTCCATCATTCAACTGGCAAGCACGGCATGGCCATCCCAGCTGCCATTGCAAAAAGGAGTCCAAAAAAATTAGTGTCAAAAGGGGTGTTTAGGATCGGTCTATTTGTTTTTGGCAAAGGTGATGGCCCAAAAATGGCCTTGGGGGGCCTACTGGTGCCAATTTAAAGCCTAACGCTTTTAAGATTTCGTGTGATTTCAGTCTAGAAAGTCCAGCCGTATCCTGTCGTTAAACTGATTTGATTGGCACTGGAAGAGCTTGTACTGGGAAAAAGACCGTAATGGAGCTCGAGGGGAATATATTGATTTTTATTTATAAAAAAGTCTAAGCCAATCTCAGCATTTAAGGATTGGTTTGTGGTGATTTTTGAAGTCTCCACAGCGTTGCTGGATTTATTTACCGCAAGCAAGAAGCTGATTCCTGCTCCAGCCCAAATATTCATATTTTTTAATCTAAAAAAAGTATAGCGAACCAAAGCATCTAGATTTAAATAGGAGAGATCAATGCCACAATCCTTCGAACCAGTACAAACTGCAGTTAGAGCGGATCCTTTTGCGGTAAGCCCCTGGTATCCAGCAGAACCTCTGACTGCAATATCACGATCCAGTGTGACTTGGTAGAAACCTAAGAGACCGTAACTGGAACCTGTCATATTCACTGTTTCTCCAGAGGGCTTCACCGTCATAGAGTTTTGAATATAACTCGCATTGAGACCCCAGGCGCGCTTGTTGTTGTTTCTGTTGGAAGACGTGGATTTTGTGCTTGAAGTGGCATCGCCTTCGCCCGCAACTCCAGGATTTAGTTGCAATGAAAATTCTATTTGAACATTTCCCTTTAAGATTTCGGCAAGGGCACGGTCACCTTTAATTTTTTTAATAATTAAAAGTCCCTTCTTTTTTCCGTTTTCATCGATGGCAAAGAAGCGTTCATTCAGATTTAGGCTGTCTTTTTCTATATCAATCATAACCTTGTTGCTCTTAACAGCTATTATTTTTAAAGCTAAAGCCTGTTGTGATGAAAGCACGAGGAGAGATGGCAATATTAAAAAGGCACTGCATTTTTTTACGACCTTCAAAATTGAATTCATATCTTCCCTCATCGTAATTAAATCAACAATTCTTAATATTTGATAGATTAAATATTTAATTTCAGTTTATGTCTCAAGTTGAGAATGAAACATATTTTTTACAGAAGGAACAACAAGCTCAACTTGAGATAAAAAGCATTTTCGACTCGAATTGGGCTGTTTGGATTTAATTGATATTCCTCTGCCATAAAGAGGGCTCGGTCAAAGGCCTGTCCCATTTCTAGATCAGCGAGAATGCTTTTTGATAGGGGCGATTTGGCTCCCATGAAGATCTTTTTCTCGTCATAAAATAAGCGGTCCTTTAAGTTTTGTCGGCCAAGAATATAATAGGTGAGTTGCGAAAAATTAAAGCCCAAGTAAAATTTACGATATTCATCAAGATTGTAATTGAGAGTGGATTTAAAGACCCAGGGGACAACTGTGAAAAAGTCCAAGGACAAGGAATTATCAAAATTCAATGTCATTGAAGCGAAGGGCGCCCCAAAGACAGCTTTAAAATTCTTGTTTGGATTATAAAAATAAGCAAATCCGGGCAAAGGCAAATTATTAAGAATGGGTCGGTCGTTGGCATAGTCGACGATCCACAACCAACGACTGGTTTCATCATTTGAAAAAGAGTAATATCCAGTGGCTCCAAATGTATTCACCGTTGAATCTGCAAAGGGCTGATCGCTGGCAGAGCCATATCTAGTGGCAAAAGTGAACAATCGATTTCCTTCTAGGACGCGACTGTAAGCCAGTCTTAAATGAACCTCAGATAAAGTCGAATACCCATTTTGGCTTGGAGTGATTGACAGCTGATTGCCTTCAAGCCCTACACTGTAGGCCTCAAGGTCTGTCTTATACACAGGAGTTGAAAGGTTCAGCTCCTGGATTGAGGTCGAGGCCGAACCCTTTGGAAAGTCCGCTTTATTGTGGAGTTGCCCTGAATAGCTGATCATTCCCCGCTGTTTGCTTGGTGGTATCAAACCCGCACCTAAATTGATGGCAGGGGATTTCGATAAAAATAAGAATGCGGCAATAAAAAAAATTTTTGAAAAGAGATGATTTTTTTTCATATTTTCATAGGTTAATGGACTTGCATTAATGAAACAATCTTAAACCCAAGTTTCCATTTTCCGAGCCTTTTGTGTAGCAAACGTCTGCCTGGCCTCTTGCCTAGTATTTTAAATCAAAAGAATGCCGATACTAAGAGAAGTGCAAGAGATTAATTGTCTCTCCGTGAAAGGAAATATAAATGTCGACCGAATCTTCCAGCGCCAGTTCACATTCTGACAGTCATGATCTTGGAGCGGATACAAATATTCAAAAGTTAAAAAAAAGCAGAGCAAAAAAGTTCATGTTTTTACGGGTGGGTCCCAACACCTTTGCATTGCCACTAACAACGGTTCGGGAAGTTCTTGGCTTAGGCCAAATATCAACACTGCCAAATATGCCAAACTACTTTGCGGGACTTATCAATTTGCGAGGGAAAATAATCTCTGCAGTTTACTTGCAAAAAAGTCTAAATTTTCTTGGCAACATGGGCGAAGTTGATAAATCAAGACGCCCTTGTGTGATTATCACTGAGGTCTCAGGTCGCATGTTTGGGGCCATCGTTGACGATGTTGTAGAAGTGTTAGCTATAGCTGATGAGAATATTGATCACGCTGTCGACAATCTGAATAACAAAGATGTCTTTGACGGTATCATTAAAAAAGATGGGGCCCAATTAGCTCCGATCTTGAATCTCAATAAGGCTTTAAGAATTAACGAATTCATTTTTTTAAATACACAAATACCAGCTTAAATTAATCTTGAGGAGTTTTTTATGAAACTGAGTTTTAGAAATATTATCTTATTAACGATGGCTGGTATGTGTACACTTTGTACCGCCGTCGCCATCTTTTTTTCAAACAAGCGACTGACAAATGACTTAGAGCAAGGCCTGGTTGAAAAATCTCGCGCCATCTTGTCAAGGGTTGAGCGCAGTGCCCATTACGTCGCGCAAATGAACACACTCAATGGGGTTATTTCGGACACTGTGAAACAGTTTCGCTATGGAATGGTTCCTGAAGAACAAAAAATGAAAATTTTAAGAAGTGTGCCGATTTTTGCTGGATTTCAAATTGGCCGTGAAGGCGCTGAAAAAGAGCACTATCAATTTCGAGTGGCTTCAGACAATGCTCGTAATAAAGACAATCAGGCAACAATGACTGAGCTAGAAGTTATTGCTAGCTTCAGATCCGACGTCACTTTAAAAGAGGTTGTTCAAAAAAGCTCTGATGGCCGATCTATTTCAGTCTCTGTTCCTGTGCGGATTGCTGAATCTAGAAACTGCTTGTTATGTCATGGAGCTCCTTCAACAAGTCCATGGGGCAATGAGCATGACATCTTGGGCTATAAAATGGAGAATATGAAAGATGGAGATCTCAAAGGGACCTTCACCATCATTTCAAGTCTGGACACGGTTCAAGCGGCGTCAAAGGCCTCGACTCAAGAGATAATTCTGTGGGGTATTGGTGCCAGTCTCTTTTCTTTAGGCATTGCTTTCTTTTTGATTCGTATACCTTTAGATTCTTTGGGTGGATTGGCTAAGCATGTCAGTGAAGTCAGTCTAGAAGTTCGCCAAACATCAGAAAGCATGTCCGCATCAAGTCAACAACTGGCAAGTTCAAGTCAGGAACAGGCCAGCTCCGTTGAGGAAACCTCATCCAGCCTTGAGGAAATCTCTGGTCTTTTGACTTCAGCTTTAAAGAGTTCACAACAATCCGTGGATATGTCTCATAAAGTTTCTAATCTAGTGACTTCAAGTTCGGCTTCCATGGCGGAGTTGCAAGATTCTATGAATCAAATCGCAGATGCAAATACAAGAGTTGAAGTGCTTGCAAAACTGATCGAGCAAATCGGTGAAAAAACTGAATTGATTGATGAAATTGTTTTCCAAACAAGACTGCTGTCATTCAATGCCTCCGTCGAAGCTGAAAGAGCGGGCGAGCACGGTCGTGGGTTTGCCGTCGTTGCTCAAGAAGTTGGGAACTTGGCGCAAATGAGCGGCAAGAGTGCCTCTGAAATCGGTCAAATTGTAAAGAACAGTATCAAAGAAGCCCAAGAGGTTGTTCAATTCAATCGCTCAAAAGTGATGCTAGGTGTGACGCTTTGTAAAAAAACGGCTGAACAGTTGTCAGATATTGAAACGGTTTCTAAAGAGATTTTGGCGGGTGCAGAGCATATATTGCGAGCTTCCGAAGAGCAAAATTCAGGAATTCAACAGATCAATCAAAGCATTCAGTTGATCAGTCAGGCGACGCAAGAAAATGCTTCTTCTGCTGAAGAAATTTCGTCAAACAGCATTTCTCTAACTTCACAAGGTGATATGCTTGTTGATGTGGTTGGTGATTTAGAAGGTTTGATTTATGGTCGCACAAGGGACGAATATCAACCCCAAGCCAATCATAGCAGAAAACCACGTCATGCACCGACGTCCAATCATGCTCCAATGGTTAAGTTCTCTGATAAAGTTGTGCCCTTTAAACGGCCAGTGGCGAAAAATAAACCGGCCAGATCTGTCAATACGGGGATAGCTTCCAAAAATCACGAAGACCCTTGGGAAAAGATTTAGTTAATTTCAGCAGAACATCTTTGTGATGCTCTGCTGAATGATTGTGTTAGTGCTTTAATAAAAAATATTTCAGCGAAAAGATGAAAATATGAGTGATGATGATTTTCTGTTAGTAATTCAAGATGATTTTTTGCAGGAAACCTTAGACAGCTTAGGTCGTGTTGAGGCCTTGTCATTAGCTCTAGAAAAAAATCCTGGCTCTGAAAAAATATTTTCTGAACTGGCAAGACTTGGTCATAATATGAAGGGCGCAGGAAAGGCCGTAGGTTTTGAACACATTGCTAAAATGGGTCATCATCTTGAGGATTTCATTCTAGCGATTAAAAACAACATCATTCCCGCGACCCCATATCACTTGGACTTTTTATTCAAATGCCTAGACCAACTCAAGGCTGATATCGCCTTACTTATTTCTGACAAGGCTGCAAGGCTTGATCATGAGCCTATCTTGAATGAGATCGAAAGGCGTTTACATGGCTCTGATAAAAATGAAAACGCGGCTCCAAAAATTGTCGAACCGGAGATTGAAAAATTTGAGGTTCTGGAGTCTAATGCTGCTGCAGAGAGCATAATTGAGCTCACCGCAGATATAACTCCAGAAATAGCACACGCACCTCTCAGTGCCCAGGCTCCGCCTCCTCCCGAGGCAGTCGCATCCAAAGACCCAAGTAAAACGACACAAACAGAAGTGTTGAGAATTCAAAAGCCAAAAATAGATTATCTTTTAGATGCATTTGGCGAACAAGTCATATTGCAGACGACGCTGGAACAGTACAAATATGACCTCGAAGCCAATAAAGAATTGGTTCTAAAGACCATTTCACAGCTCACTAAATTAACTTTTGAACTGCAAAGTCATGCTCTGTCGCTAACGATGGTGCAATTAAATCCGACATTCACAAAACTCGAAAGAGCCACCCGAGATGCTGCCAGAATGTGTAGCAAAAGCATTCAAATAGATTTGTTGGGCGGGGACACTGAAATAGATAAAACTCTAATTGATACGCTTTCAGATTCACTGACTCATATGGTCCGCAATGCCGTCGATCATGCGATTGAAGATGCTGATGAAAGAACAAGAAAAGGCAAAAACACTCAAGGGCGGGTGGGAATCAGTGCGCGCCGTGTGGGTGGGCAGCTTTGGATTGAAATTTCTGATGATGGTAAGGGCTTGAATCCTGAAATGATCAAACAGAAAGCCATTTCCAAGGGAATTATAAAATCTACTGAAGCTGAAAAAATGAGTGTCCAAGATTGCTATCATTTGATTTTTTCAAATGGCTTTTCTACGAAAGAGGCGGTCAGCGAATTGTCAGGGCGTGGCGTGGGCATGAATGTGGTCCAAGAATCAGTTTCTCTGCTGAAGGGCACAATCGAAATTCAAAGTGAAATGGATGTGGGAACAACATTTAGATTGAAAGTGCCGCTCTCTCTTGCCATTTTTAATGGAACTGTGGTTGAAGTGGGCTCTCACAAATTTGTGGTTCCCAATTCCGAGATCACCGAGATCGGCAAGGTCTCTGTTGAAAATCGTATAAAGGTGAGCAGCTCCAATGCGGCCATTCAGATCCGAAATGAAATCTATGAGCTGATTGATTTGAGGGAAAAACTTGCTTCAGTCAGATCCATTCCTGATTTCAAAGAGAAGGATAGAAACGATAAGAAATTAGATAAAAAATCTGATTTGCCCGTCTTGATATCAAAAAAATATGGAAACAAAGCCTTTCTTGTCGATTCCATTATTGGAATGCAAAAAGTTGTTCAAAAACCTCTGGGGGACGAAATTAAATCCAAACCAGAATATGCCGCAGGTACAATTTTGGGGGATGGATCGCCTGGTGTGATCTTGAATCTTCATGTGTTTGCTAATTTTGGATAGGGATAGAAGCAATGGATGCAAATAGAAAGCTTTCTCAAAGAAATACAACTCTCTTTACTCAAGACGCTTCAATGCGGTTGTCTGAGATTGTTCAGCAAAGATCTGGGATTTGCATCAAGACAGATAAAAATTATCTCATCCAGTCCCGACTTCAAAATAGGCTCATTGAACTGCAAATTCAGGATTTAAATAATTATGTGAACTTAATCCTTGATGACAGGGATGAAATGCAAGTTTGCATTGAACTTTTAACAACTCACAAAACAGAGTGGTTTAGAGAGATCGTCCATTTTCAGTGGTTAAAAAAGGAACTTGCTCATTATCAGAATACATCGAAACCATTCTGTATTTGGTCTGGAGCTTGTTCCTCTGGTGCCGAAGTCTACAGTTTGCTTTTCTTGTTGCTCAAAGAGGGTTTAAATAGCAATCAGATAAAAATTTTAGGGACTGATATTTCGACTCCTATTTTAGATAGAGCGGTGAACCTGCCCTTTGAACCCGAGTTTTCAATTCAAAAAGATTTCTTACTAAAGAACTCAAAAAATGCTGCCAAAATAGAGAAAGAACTTGAGTTGGCCCTAGTCCGTTCCATTAAATTTAAGCCTTTTAATTTAATCAAAGACAAATTAGATTTGCCCTTTAAATTTGATGTGATCTTTCTTAGAAATGTATTGATCTATTTTGACCGTCCAACAGTATTGATGGTCTGTCAAAATCTAGGTCATTATTTAAAGCCCAACGGACACCTAGTCCTTGGCATTTCTGAATCTCTGCATGATGAGTTGCCTGAATTTAAAGCGATCGGAAACTCAGTCTATCAATACCGCCCTCGGGGTGGGCAATGAATTTAAATTTGCAGACGATTTTATTGGGTGAAGACAAGCAAATTGAATTTCAATTCGAGACTCTTTTCTTAGTTTTAAAAGATGAGACCTCAAAAATCCTAAAGTTTGGCCAGTTGACATCGATCGACAGATCCAAAAATAAAAATGGGGCTGAGGTTTCTGTTGAAATGCAGCTCCAAGAGTATTTGAAAGAATTTAAGGCAGCTGGGTGCAAAAAAGAACACCTTGCCGCAACCGTTGTTTCGATAAAAGAGGGGCCCTCTGAGGTTGATCGAGTCCTCAGTGAATTGCAACGTTTTGGTATTAAGACTAAGAGCAAATGGATTGCCTCCAATGCAAAAAAAATTGCGCAAATCAACCAGGTTAGTGGAGAAATTTTTTTATCAAAAGGCGAATCACCTGTCCCAATGCCAAATCGAAATTCAAAACTAAATGATAAAATTAGCTTCATCCAAAAAAGCGAATTTTCTTTAGATTTAAAAAAGAAAACCAAGGTTTTAATTGTCGAAGATTCCAAACCCATCCAAAAAGTTCTAAGTAAAATATTTTCTGATATTCCCAATGTCGAAATTGTTGCGATTGAGAGCCGTCCAGAGGCTGCAGTCAATCGCATGAAAGAAACCAAACCTGATTTTATAACTCTGGACATGCATCTTGAAGAAGGAACTGGGGCTGATTTTTTAAGAATCTCAAATTTCAAAGATTATGCAAAAACCACAGGCGCTCGCTGCGTGCTGGTGACTGACTGTTCAATGTTAGAGGGTAATATTGTGTTTGATGCACTGGCAAATGGGGCTTCTTCCTACATTCAAAAACCCCAGGTTGCAAATTTTAAACAGATGACAGATGAGATGAGTGAACTGATATCAGAATTGTTTTTACCTATAGACAATCAGGCAAAAAATCTGAACTCCTCAGCCAATGAAAAGCAAATGCAACTCAGCGATTACAAATTGATTGCCATTGGATCTTCAACCGGCGGGACTGAAATTGTTCGTGAATTGATTGGTGGGCTTCCAGTGAATTGTCCGCCCATCGTCGTTGTTCAGCACATGCCATCACTTTTCACAGGACTTTATGCTGAGCGAATACAGAAGCAAACGGGCAGAATCACCCAAGAGGTCAGGGAGCTGACTCCGCTGCTGCCAGGCCAGGCTTACATTGCTGCCGGAGGAACTCATTTGCTGGTGGAAAAAAATAATGATCAGTTGTTTGTGAAGCCTAAAACTGGCGAATTGGTCAATAGATTCATGCCTTCAGTCAGTGTGCTGTTTGGCTCTATAGAAAAAGCAAATATGGCCAGGCACACAGTCGCTATCATGTTGACAGGGATGGGCAGTGACGGGGCCAAAGAGATGCGCACGTTGAAGGATTCAGGATCCTTCACCATTGGGCAATCCAAGGAGAGCTGTGTGGTTTACGGTATGCCCAGGGCGGCTGAAGAGATGGGTGCCCTTTGTTGGAGCGGCAGTCCAGATCAGATCATTTATAAATTAAACAGGAAGGCTCAAAAAAAATCTTCCTAGAATATTTTTTTTGCAGACTTCCGTCTGTCCTAATTCAAATATTTAATTTTTCGCCTTCCCAGCGGCTGACGACAGTTGTGGCTACACAATTTCCCAGCAAGTTGACTGAGGTTCTTGCCATATCCATGAATTCATCCACGCCCATAATCAGGACAATGCCTTCAAGAGGAAGTCCGAAGGCTGCAAGAGTGGCGGAAAGAACCACGAGTGAGGCTCGCGGTACTGCCGCTACACCCTTGGTCGTGAGCATCAGCATTAGCATCATGGAGAGTTGGCTGGATATGGTCAATTCAATATGGGCCGCTTGTGCAATAAAAATAGAAGCGATGGCAAGGTACAGGGTTGAACCATCTAGATTAAAACTATAGCCCAGCGGCAGAACAAAGCTTGCGATTCTATTGGGCACACCCATTTTTTCAAGACTCTGGAGGGCGCCCGGATACGCGGACTCACTTGAAGTTGTGGCAAAGGCCAGAGCAAGACTGGGACGCAGCTCTTTAAGAAAGGCTTTGATATTCACCTTAGCCCAAACAAGTCCAGGAATTAAGACCAACAAGACAAAAACCAAGAGTGCAAAATAAAGTGTTCCGACCAATTTGGCCATCGGCAGAAGGACGCTGAGCCCATGCTCTGCCACTGACCCCGCCATGGCGGCACCAACTCCGATGGGGGCCATTTTCATAATCAATTCTGTGAATTTAAACATGACATGAGATAAACCATCGCAAAAATTCAGAACAGGTTTGCCCTTTTCTCCGGCCATTAACAGCGCAATTCCAAAAATAACAGAAAAAATCACAATTTGCAGAACATCACCCTTGGCTACGGCATCAATAAAGTTGTGTGGCAAGAGATGCTCTAAAAAGCCGGCCAGGCTCATTTTATTTTGTGCAGCCTGGGCAAGAAGAGGGTCTATTTGATGACCGACGGTCAGGCCATCACCGGGACGCAGCCAATTTACAAAAAACAGACCGATAGCCAAAGCCAGGGTCGTGGCCAGTTCAAACCACACCAGGGCACGAAAACCTAAACGTCCTAGATTCTTAACTCCTCCAGAGGAGTTGATGCCCATGACAATGGATGAGAAAATCAGCGGAGCAATGATACATTTAACACCATTTAAAAAAACTGTGCGCAGGGGTTTTATCGTGTGAGCGATTTCTGGAAACCAAATCCCCAGACCTAGACCAAAAATCAGGGCAATAAAAATCCAAGCAGTGAGTCCAATTTCAAAGTTTTTTATTTTCATTCAAATATATTAGCAGGCAGGCCCCAGAGGATTGCAATCACTTTCAGGTGTGATTGAGAAATCTATTCAAAGAACTGTCCAAAATAAATAAACGCTCCACAAAAAAAGGAAGGCAAGGTTTTTGCTTCAAAGTGACCTTTGAAGACGACTAAAAATCCCGGAGCGTCAAACGATAAATAGGCTGAGAATCAGTGCTGGGCTTGAGGACTTTTTTGAGAAATTAAAATATCAAGGAGCCTCTAAAAAGAGCTTGTTTAAAAGTGCGCCGAAGGTTAAAAAACTTCTCCACGAGATGAGTTATGTACAACGCTGAGAGATCATTCGAAGATAATTTAGAAAATCCGAAAGAGCGAAACCTGATGGTGATCAATGATCACCAACTTCGCATGAATTTATTTTCGCCATCTGCGGCATTGCTAAAAAAGATCAAAAAACTTGCAGTTTCCCAAAAAGATTTTTTAAGCATTGATAAATTTCTTTATGAAAATTGGTATCAATTGACCTTTCGAGAAGAAACTCGAGAACTATTGGGCATTGAGCAGCGGCAAAAACGACTTCAGGAACTTCAAATTCATCTCCATTCTATCGCAGAAAATTCAGCGGTCAGTCTTCAAACAGCATTTCTCTTTTTAAAAGATGAAGCACTTCAATTTCAAAGTGGGGATGATGATTGGAAATTTATTATCACGAAGCTGAGAGAGCATCGCCTCGAGTATGCCAAAAAAAAACTAACTGAAAAGATCAAGCGGCAGCAGAATCCCCAGGGGGATTTTTTCGGCTCTTTTTTCGACAAACAGCCTGTCGTTGAATGTATTTTACCAGTTCAAGTGGTCAAGGAGTGTCCAGATATTTCTGGCTTGAATCGAAAAAGCCGAGCCGTTTATTATTACGGCAAAGAAGTCAGTCCAGAAGCTTTAGAAAAACTTTTCTTGGAAAAAAATCGAGGAGAGATTTTATTTAAGGAATTATTTAAAATCACGATGGAAGTTGGTGATTGGCCTTTATTAGGCAAACTGTGGATGGCAGCCAGTGAAGGTTATAAAAATAAAATTCTCAAAAAAATGCCTTCACACCTCATGAGTTTTCTGAATCAATTGATTCTCGACTCGAACTCGCCATCAAAAGAGTCCCAAATTGAAGGTTATGTCCTTGCTGAACTCAACCTCAAAACAATTTACCATAAATTGGCGCGCTACTTTCATCCGGATTTGCAGACGGAAGATTGTGATTATGAAGCTCTGACCTTTGCAGAACAGATGCTGAAGGAGGCTCAAGAGGCCTACCTTGCAAAGGATTTGGTAAGGTTAAAGAGATTAGAGATGATGGCCCTCATTCACCAGGGAGACCTCAGAAGTTTAACTTTGGATGAAATCTATCAAAGTTCAATTGTCTTAGCTCAAGAACTTGAAAATCTAAAAAGAACTATCAAATTGAATGAAAGGCATCCTGCATGGAGATTTTCTACAAGGCACAACCATAGTGCAGTGATTGCAAAAATCCGAGCAAACTTTTATAAAAGAAAGTTGGACTTGCTTGCAGAGGTGCAGGACCTCGAATATTGGTTTTCAAAGGCTGGCTTGCAAGTGGAAAACATGGTGACCCCACCCCGACTCGAACGGGGATCAATCGTTTAGGAAACGAACGCTCTATCCTGTTGAGCTATGGAGTCCTTCAAAAGCACTTGAAATCACATCTTACGTTGAAGTGGGGAGTCCGTCACGGGCCAGGTTGTTTGTAATACGGTGGGTCGTCCCTTGAATATCAAAACACCGGAGCTACCATAATGGGTCAAGCGCTTTGCCCATTCCGCGGGAGGGGTCTCTTGATTCCAACGCACCCAAACCACGGACTGATTGGGGTGGTGTTTGAGTCGACTGACTAAAACAGAACTGATCTCATTGAGTTTATAGCTTGTGCCATTGATGCTCATTTCATTTTCTGAAAGCTGAAAGGCTTGTTCTGCAAGTTGTAATTTCATGAACTCAGCAAAGGTGTCACTGTTGCCCACCAAAATGATGGCTCCTTCATTGGGCAAGACAAAACTGTCATTGATGTTATGAAGGTGGTTTTTCCCATCCAAGACATCCACCCAAGCTTGGATAAATTGCAGGCTGTCCCCTTTGTTTCCATTAAAAAAGAAGTGCAGTGAAGGGCTTCCCAATATTGAGGACAGGGTGGTTGGTCTTTCTTCATTGTAAAGTTGGCGAAAGAGATGAAAATCAGGATCTACTGAAATATTTTTTAAGCGCGAAGCCGCAACTAAATTAAATCTCTGAGTTTTCTCATTTAATTTGGCAAGTTGATGCAGAACCTGGCCTGAGTCCAAAGTCAAAACTACGGGGACGGCCAATTCATAGAGGTCAGACTGTTTTTGGCTTAATATATAAGTGGCCTGAAAGGTTCCATCGGTTTTTTGGGTATTTTTGACATCAGTCAATTCTATCAGTGGAGCGCCGCTGCGATCTAACCATTGATCAAAAAAGACGCCCAGTTTGGTAGAGGTGGTCTTTTCAAAACTCAACTGCAGATCATTGAAACTCGCTTTTTGATAGAGGTTTTCGTTGTAAAAATCTTGCAGGGCTTTGTTAAAGAGTTCTTTTCCGAAGCGAAACTCCAATAAATGAAAAATCATCATGGATTTACTGTAGCCCACAGCCTGACTGCTGGCATTGTGGCGATCCTTAAATTGCCGAACCGGAAAATCAAGGGCTGGATTTGCTGAAACAAAATCAGCGAAGTTCATCAAGGCCTTCATTCTGTAACTTCGGTCTTGTTGAAGAAGTTCTTGCTGCCAATAGTCCGCCATATAGGTGGTGAGACCTTCACTCCAATTGCCCTTTTCATAATCGACATAAACACTATTGCCCCACCAATTGTGCAGGACTTCATGAGGCAAGGATGAAGTTAAAATGAAGGGCAAGCGGATGACTGAGGGGCCTAGGAGTGTGAAGCTTGGCATCCCATATCCGGTCTCCCAAAGGTTTTCGATGACTGAAAAGCTCTCGTAGGGATAGGGTGCAATGATTTCTGAATAATGCTCAATATAACCGGGTAAAACAGAGAGGTAACTTTGGGCCAAAGAGGGATTGTCCTCTCGCAACAAAATACCCAACCTTTTACCTGCTGAGGTTTCAGTTTCGGTGGTTTTAAAGGGACCTGCCACTAAATAGAGATCTTCTTGAGGATATATTTCTTTAAATTGAGTGACTGCGGTCGAGCCATTGGTTTCATGTCTGACCAATTGCCCCTGGGTGAGCGACGTCCATTCTGCGGGAGCCCTGATGGAGATCTCGAAATTCTTTTGAGTATCAAGGACTGAAGGATACCAGTAGGTATTTTCAAAAAGAGTGGCACCCTCAGAGGAAATCAACCCCCCGGAGCTATTGTCTTTGATGGGGTCATAGATGACACCGGAATAACTTAAAGAGACTTGGTTATCCTGGGATCCTAAGGTGAGGCCATACTCAGTGTAGGGCTCTGATTTGAAAGCCGAGTGCAGAGCAATGATCGTGTCTTCATGGCCAAGAACAGTTACTTTTAAATTTTTGTGTAAGACGAAGCTGATTTTGCGGGGGGAGCCCGCAGGAAAGGTGAGAGTGTCTTGTCCTTTGATCATTTTTAATGTGGGTAAGAGCTGAATGTCTAATTTATGGTGCACAACCTGGTCGGTGATTTGTGCAGGGGCCTGGAGTGAAACCAACAGAAAAAAAAGCAAACCCACAATAATAATTAATTTTTGAAGATGTTCATTGATTAGGGCTCTATGCAGATCTTTCGAAAGCATTGGGGATCTATACATTTTATTACCTCAGAGCCGGCGATTGTTACGTCGGGATTTAAACCAGGTCAAAGGGTATTTGTTGTTGAGGTTAGTCCTTGGATTCATCCATCGAGAAACTGTTTTTTGGCAGGAAGTTTTTTCACAAAATTTAAGACTTGAAGGACAAATTCAAAAGGCAAAAAAATTTTTTTTGAAAGCTATGTGATTTATCAATTTCTGATCAAGTAAGTGTTCATTTTTGAGCTTGTAAGGAATGCTGTTGAAACTGTGATTTGGTTTTATTAATAAATCAGCTGCGAAAAGTGAGGCCGAAGATGAGTTTAGCGCATCAGGGAAAAAAAATTTTAATGGTCCTAACTAGCACGAGCACGCTTGGAGAAAGTGGCCATGTCACAGGGTCGTACTTATCTGAAATCACTCATCCTTACGATCAATTTGTCAATGCCGGCTACGAGGTGGATTTTATCAGTCCCTTGGGTGGCAGAGCTCCGCTAGATGGTGTTAAAATGGATGACCCTTTGAATATTACATGGATGAACAATTCTTTGTTTTTAAATAAACTGGAGCACACTTTAAGGCCTTGGCAAGTGTGCGCCGATGAATACTGTGCGATTTATTTTGCAGGCGGCCATGGGGCTGTGTTTGATTTTCCAGAAAATAAAAATATGCAAAAAATAACAGCCGAGATTTTTGAAAATGATGGTGTTGTGGCAGCTATTTGTCACGGTGTAGCGGGATTGGTGAACGTTCATCTCCCTGATGGGTCCCTATTGATTCAAGGGCACAAGCTCACTTGTTTTTCAAATGACGAAGAAAAAGCTGTCGGCTTTGAACGCCTCGTTCCCTTTTTACTTCAAACAAGACTTCAAGAGAGCGGCGCACAGGTTATGGTCGCCCCTAATTTTTCAGAAAATGTGGTCGTCAGTGGAAGGCTTGTAACCGGACAAAATCCTGAATCTGCAACAGCACTAGGGGAGCAGGTTGTAAAGCTGCTCGATCAGATTTCCCAGGGGCGCTTTTTGCCTGAAAAAGTTTGGTGTGACTTGGATGGACAGCCTAGATCTTTTTTATAGGAGCCTTGGTCCACCGAATGCCATCTTCATCGATGGTGATCAAGCGTTTTTTGTAAAGGGATCCAAGGGCGATCTTGTATTTCTTTTTACTGACGCCAAAATGGTCATAAATGATTTCAGCCGAAGTTTTGTCATTGATTTCTAGAAAGCCATTTTCAAGCTTTAAAAGATCCATGATTTTTTCAGAAATGTCATCGGATCCTGAATTCCCAGTTTTGTGCAAGGTCAGGTCCAATTTACCATCCGGACGAACCAGTTTGATAAAACCTGGAATTTTTTGACCTGTTTTTAGATCTTGAAAAATTTCATTTTGAAAGAGCACTCCCCAGTGGCTGCCATTGATGATGGCGTTAAAGCCAAGCTCTGTAGGGTTGGCGATGATCAAATCAACAGATTGACCGTCTTTGAAGTCACCAGATTCCTTGCTGATAAACTTATTCAGCCGCATCGAGGCACAGATTCGGCCACTTTTATCGATATAAATATAGACCAAGCAACTTTGACCGACGCGAAGGGCATAGGCTCTTTCGCTGAAGGGCATAAATAAATCCTTAGGAAGTCCCCAGTCTAAGAAAGCTCCAACAGACGACAATTCAACCACGCGGAGATTGGCAAATTCACCCACTTTGGCTAGGGGAGTTTCGGTTGTGGCAATGAGCCTGTCTTCTGAGTCCAAATAGATGAAGACTTCTAAAATATCCCCAGGTCTGTGGATGTCGGATTCGTTTTCTGCAAGATAGCGCTTTGGCAGCAGAATTTCGCCTTGATCCTCCCCATCTAAGAAGAGGCCAAAGTCAGTGTATTTCACAATTTTTAATTTATTAAAGTTTCCAATTTGAAGCATGGGAGGTGTTTTAGTTCAAGATCGGGTCAATAACAAGCTTTTGGGGCCTTGGTGGTGACAATTTGCCTTTGGTCTTGTATATATTGCCCCCATGTCTCATTTAAAAATTTACCTCTCAGACAGTTTAAACCCCTATCTGAACCTGGCCACAGAAGAGTGGATCTTTCACAATCTAGATCCTGGCTCCCAGGTTTTATTTCTGTGGAGGAATCAGGAAACTGTCGTCATTGGCCGCAACCAAAATCCTTGGTCAGAGTGCAATTTAGCAAAAATGAACGAAGATCAAATCCAGCTTGCGCGTCGGACAACTGGGGGTGGGGCTGTTTACCATGACCTCGGAAACAGCAACTTTACCTTTTTATCTCCGAAGGAATCCTATCGTAAGGAAAATAATATTCAAATCATCCTCGATGCGCTAAAGAGTTTTGGAATTTACGGAGAGGCGTCAGGGAGGAACGATTTATTGATCCCTTTCGCCGATGGAGCTCGTAAGTTCAGTGGCAGTGCTTATCGTGAAAGTCGCGACCGTGCATTTCATCATGGGACTTTATTATTGCATGCAGATTTGAATCGTTTAGTTCAATACCTGACTCCAAATCCAAAAAAACTTCAGGCCAAGGGAACAGAGTCCGTACGCTCCAGAGTGATTAACTTAAATGAGGTTGCACAGCCCGAATATGCTCATCTTGGACATGAATTGATTGTTGAAGCCATGGTGCGGACATTTCAGAAGTTTTATGGAGCCAGGGCCGAGATTGAGTTTCTAAATATGGACAGCCTAAAAGAAATTCCTGAATTAAGAAAACAATTTGAAAATTTAAGCTCTTGGGAATGGCTGTATGGAAAGACCTTGGAGTTTAATCTCAAATTGGATGGTTATTTAACAATGGGCTTTTTTGATTTTCATTTTAAAATTGATGAAGGTGTCATTAAAGAACTTCAAATCAATACTGACTGCCTCTATCCAGATCTGGTTGAGACGATCACAAGTCAACTCAGAGGTCAAAATTTTAAAACAAAAAGGATACAGGAAACTTTTGAATCTATCATCTCTGAATATCCTGATCACCGCATGGGACTCCAGGAGATTGCAGGCTGGCTTTGCAGTGAGGTTGAGATTTAGGATCATTTATTTTAAATATTTGGCCTTTATAATGTCTTGATGATCATCCAGTTCATATTTTTTAGCGCAATTTTTATTGAGATATTGGGCAGCAGCTCCCATACTCAATGGTATCAAAAAATACAGAGGAGACCACCTTAGTGAAAACATTTATCGCTGCCCTTTTTATAACAGTTGGATTTATCAATACGGCCCTAGCACAATCCGTGACCATCGATATCACTTTAAATCCGATGGGAGATTTTAAGGCCAAAACATCAGATATTAAGGGCTTCGCCGTAGCCAAAGGTGATCAGGTGACAGCAGAGAATATTACTGTGAATTTAAAAGGTCTAAAAACGGGACTTGAATTGCGAGACAAGCACACACAAAAATATTTGGACACGGCAACTTATCCCGATGCGATTTTGGTTTCTGCTTCTGGAAAAGCAGGTCAAGGATCAGGGAAATTAAAAATTCGCGGGATCGAAAAAGACGTCGCGGGAACATTTAAAATCGAAGGAAAAATATTGAAAGCCGATTTTAAAGTCAATATCGCAGACTATGGAATTAAGGACATCAACTATATGGGCGTTGGTGTGGAAGACATCGTAGTCATTCACGTCGCGGTCCCAGTGAAATAAAAAAGATTGAGCGAACACCTGGAGTGAGCTCCAATGATTTTAGAGCGAAGAGTCTTTTAAATTTTAGAAAGGAATGAATTTACTTTAGTCCTGAATCAATCCTGGATAGGCGCTTTGAGTTGCCTGGCTAGAGTCTCATACTTGATACTCTAGTTAAGTCCAGGGGAGGATTTGGAAATGTCAAATTTTGAGATTTTGGGATCAAATAAAGCTCCAAAAAAAATCATTCTATTTTTCATGTGCACGGCTATGGCCTTAGCTGGCTGCAGTGGAGATTCAGGAGCGGGAGACATACCGGTAAGCACGGGAACAGCATCTACCGGTGGAGTGACTCCGCCAGCCGCTGCAATTTCAAATGATTATTTTTATGTGAATCAAAAGGTCGTCCAAGGGGCCTTACGACATATTCATAAATCAACCGACTGGAATACGGCCTGTTTCGTTGATTTAAATGATACCGTTGCCGCGAACAGGGATATTTCATGCATCTTCGATTCTACGGAACTTGATCTGATGCATTTGGGAGTTGAGCTTGAATATAATGTTCCACCCTTTGAAAATTGCTCCTACCTGACTCAGGATGCCAGCTATTTTTTTAAATTTCCTGCCATTGAAAGCGATGGCACAAGTCTCATCCCAACGACTTTGGAGTATGTGGTCAACTCAACAACTGGTGCGATTAATCAAGATGCAACATATAAAGCGACTGTAAATGGAATCCTATATACCAGTGCAGCTGCGCTTGCAAAAGTGCCAATAATTAATGGCACACCCACCTGTTTATACAATTATACCGTCACACAGGACGATGCAGCTGCTCCAAACTGCTGCGAAGGAAAATATGCTTTAAATGTTGGTTCGTCCGATGGAACTTCGACAACCTACACCGCTTCCACGGGAAATTGGGCAGGAAAAACATCTAGCTGCTTGACGGGTCCAGCTTTTGTTACTCAAGATATTAAAGACGGTTGGCCGCAAAGAACAATTTATCGCTTGGCTAGTCAAAAAAATAATTTCGTAGCTCATTCGAAAAATGCCAAAAATTCTAACTTTCAAAGCAAGCCCAAATATGTTCGTATGACTGAACCGGAATTAAAAAAACTTTTACAGGAAAAAAAGTTCCGAAATTCAGCCCTTGGACGTTCCGTCAATATTGTTGATGCAAATGCTATTGAACCACTCAGTGCTTTTGGAGTTAAAGCTACAGCTGCAACTACAACCAATTTTGGTTCTTGGAAGACCGGTGACAAGCTTTATTCGCTCTATGGAAGTTCAATGTGGATTGCCAATTGGCTGGATAGTGCAACATCAAGTGTTCGTGCCTTTACCGATCTCACAAATTACTACGGCACTCGTGATACAAGACCAAATGTTTGGACCTGTTATGATGATGCCTATGAGCATTATGCGAGCATTAGCGTTTATATTCGAGAGTGGAATCTCTATTCAAACTTACTCACTGCCTACACGAATAAAGCTGTTCAAGCTACTGCGGAACCAGCTGCAGGATTAGCCGGAGCAGATGACACTGTTGGAAATGAAACAGATCATCCTTCAGAGAAAAATAATGACTGGTTAGATTGGGAAGATTTAAGAACCACCCTTGGGACACATTTTCCTGGTCTTTCTTTGTGATGCTTTTAGTTTCATTTTTTAAGTTCTAAAAAAAGTTAAAGAAACCTGGAAAGATTCTGTCATTTGATTCAACTTGGGAATAGCCCGGTTT
Organism: Pseudobdellovibrionaceae bacterium; assembly: GCA_947449255.1. Taxonomy (GTDB): domain Bacteria; phylum Bdellovibrionota; class Bdellovibrionia; order Bdellovibrionales; family Bdellovibrionaceae; genus Bdellovibrio. The sequence continues at coordinate 250,838 of CANFQX010000001.1, read as the reverse complement.
AAAATTTATAGGCAAAACCTAATTTCCAAAAAGTGCCCTCTGAATTGAGAGGGCCTATTTCCTGATAAAAAGCAAAGTCCCTAGAAATACTTAAGCTTAAATCAATAAGGGGCATTAAGTTAAAGGCACTTATGGATTCTACAGAAACTCCAGGTGTTGCTGAATTCCAATCCATGTTTCGCTGGTAAGCCAGCAAGGAAAGACCCATTCTTATTTGTTGAGACAGTTGGTAAAAAAGTCCTGAATGAACTCCAAAAATTGAAAAATTAAGTTTGTCTTTTTGGTAATTTAAACTTGTGTTGCCACCTGAATTGGCTTGTCCTTGGCCAATAAAGCCCTCGTAAAACCAACCCCATAAGGGATAGGACATGTCTTTTCTTAGATTCAATGAGATCCCACTGTAATTTGCGACTTCGTTCTCTGAGGTTCCGGATTGAGTGATTTTCAGGCTCTCGCTCCATTGCAAAGTCGATATGCCGATTGATCGATTTTTTGAATCCTCAGGAGGATTGGCATCTTCCGCCTTGGCCGTTTGTGGCATAGACATCAGCAAGGCCATGGATATTAAAAAATTAAGAAATAAGACAACAATTTGAGATAGCATTTTATTTTTCATAGGGTCTCTGACTCTGTGTCCATAGGTGAAATGTTGTTTTATGAAACTCAATAGGAGATATGTGCTTGGGATTGCAAACTCCAATTGTCAAAATGGCCGGTGGCCTCCTGATAGGTTTTGCTATTGACGACCATAAATCTGAGTTCCGTGCGAGGAAGTGGAAAAATCATCGCTCCTAGACTCCACTTTAAATTTTCAGATGAAGAGTTGGTTAAATCTTTTTTGCTGGTCTCGATGGATGAAATCAGATTGTATCCTCGTCGTAAAGAAATCAGTGACTCAATCCAAATATAGTTGCCCAGCAGTCTGGTTGATGTTGTTTTATTTTTTTCCTCTTTAAGACCCAATTCCGCAATCAAAGAACTGCCCTTGGTGAGGCCTAGGCGTGATGTGACCGACGCCAGTTTCCATTGTGTCAGATCGTTTTCAGAGGCAAGGACTGAGCCCCCCATTTTAAATTTCTCTTCAAGTTGATATTCTCCGGTGAAAGCTAGGCCCTTTTGTTTTTCAGAATCAAGTTCATAGGCGTTGCCCAGAAAAAGATTTCCAGCAAAGTCCCAACTCGAATAAGTCAGATGGACAATCGCTCCTACAGATTGGTCGAATTGACTGAGCACTGTGCTTTGATTGATGGATCTGTTCGCTGCAGTGTGGTCGATATTGCGAAGGCCAAAGGCCTTGTCCATTTGCCCTAAGTAAAACCACAGATTGTTATTGGCCTTCCAGCGCAAGTAACTTTCCTTGATATACCAGCTCCATTCTTTGTTGTCCGCATGAGGAGGGTATTTGTCGGCATAGGAAAAGGTCGAGATAAGCGATAGATTTTGCTTTTTGTCAGCAAAGAGGTTTAAGTTCACCTCTTCTTGCATATTGACATATTTTTCTTTTCTTAGCTCGCTGCCGGGATTGGTTTGGAACCAAAGACCTCGGTATTTAATTCCAGGACGAATCCACCACGGGAGTGGACTTTTGCCAAAAAAACCAGATTGCGCGCCGATTTCTTCATCGTCTGTGCTGCTTGGATAAATATCCCGGGCTGTGATTTCCGTTGCAAAGAGGGCTCGGCCATAGTCATTCAGAGCTCCGCCCCCCAGTCCATTATAATGGCAGGTGATGCAAGATGAATATCCATAGCCAATAAAATCAGGGTAAGCCGAGCTTTTTTGAGCTGCAAAGAAAAGGCTCACTGAAGCAAATATGATCAATACAAAGGAAGCTTTTTTAGGGGGCAATTTAATATTTTTCACGATAATGATCATAAGTGACTCTGTGGAGGAATCAATAAGATTTTTTTTAATCCTTCCGCCACACTTTGGATATTTTTTTATCGATAAAATGGGGATAGATCGAATTCATTATAATTTTTAAACGATTCATTTTTGACAAGTAAAAATTCTTCTTCCCTAAAAAAACGGCAAGGGCTTCGGCCGCGACATGCTCTACGACTTCATAGTCAAAAGTGCCACTCATTCTAAAAAACCTCAGACTGACTCGTCCCATGCGTTTTTGCATAGGAGAATGCATGGCTGGCGCCACATAAGTTGTGATGGTTAAGTTTTGATCTTGATATTCCCGAGCCAAGGACTCTCCAAGGCTCCACATGGCTCCATGGGTGGCTGAATAAACAGCAAGCAGAGGCGAACCGCAGCGTCCTGTGGAGGACACCACATTTAAAACCCCCAAGGCGCTAGGACTTTTGAGGTCCGTTAAAAAAGCATGAGTTAAAAGCAGAGGACCTTCCACATTGACCTCGAACAGCTCCTCGATTTTTTTAGTGGAGAGATCTTCAAACAAGGAGGTCTCGACCACACCAGCACAGTGAATGAGTCCAGCAAAGGAATTCGAATTGTCCTGTTTTAAAGTGCAGAGCCAGTCATGGAACATTTTTTTATTGAGGTAGTCCACAACATCAATTTGAAGAGTGATGTTGTCAATTTTAGATTGAGCAATGATTTCTTCTAAAGATTTTTTTAGCGCGGCTAGTTTATCATGTTGAAAATCCACAAGATGCAATGAAAAGCCCAGCGGCAAGAGCTGCTTTGCGATCTCCGAGCCGAGGTGACCCGTGGCACCGGTCAGGAGAATTTTTGGGGAAAGTGTTTGCTGTGAAAACTTCTTTGAATCCTTGATGGAAGGTCTTATCGATTCTATATTCGGACTGATATTTTTTAGCTTCGTTTTTTTAAATATTTTTTCCGTCACATTTAAAAACTGATCCAGTTCTGAGCTTTTATTAAAAAAATGGGGTGAAACTCGAACATAATCATTTCTAGCTGTAATTTTAATTTTGTGCGATAAATATAAGGCTTCCACCGAGCGGTGATCAATGCCTTCTGGAACAAAGAAAGATGTGATCCCAGCGGACTGGTCATTTTCCCCAGTCAAAAGTGAAAAGCCAAGGTTTTTTAAGTTGCTCTGCAGATATTGTGTATTTTCTTGGACGGCATTAAAAATATTTTCCCAGCCAATATTTTTTAGTTCTAATAGCGATTCTGCCATTCCCATTAAAGCTAGATAATTTGGCAGACCCGGTTCAAAGCGCGTCATTTCCTTCGAAAACTCCAAGTCTCCCAAATCCAAATTTTCGGGATACATCACGCTGGTCCAGCCTGTGTAGGGAACATTTAATCTTTCCAAATGTTCTTCACGGCAATAAATAATTCCACAGCCCACGGGTCCCATCAGCCACTTTTGAGCTCCGCTGCAGACAAAGTCCACGGGCAGTTTCTGCACATCAAATTTTACAGCACCGATGGCTTGAATTGAATCTAAGCAGGTGAGGATGTTATTGTTTTTGCAAAAATCTACAAACTCCTGCAGCTCATAAAGTCGACCCGTGTGATAGCTGACAGCACTTAAACTGATCAACTTCACATTTTTAAGGTCCATATTTTTTATTGTTTCAACAATGGAAACATTTTTTTGTGGATTGATTTTCTCACACACAACCCCTTGTGATTTTAAATTCATCCAAGGATAATAGTTTGAAGGGAATTCATTGTTGGGCACAAGGATGCGATCGCCAGGCTTAAAGGAAAGTCCCCCGGCGATGGTGCTGATGGCCATAGAGGTGTTTTGGGTGAAAGCGATTTCGTTGCCTTTAGCATGAATCAACTCTGCAAAAGATCGACGAGCATTTTCAAGCTTATTCAATGCCAAATAAAATCTTTGTCCCAAGGGAGTTTTCATATCCTCGGCTTCTGCTTTAATCTTTTCGATGCTACGCCTAGATAGCGGAGCCGTGGCTGCATAGTTAAGAAAGAGTCCCTCAACCAGGACGGACAATGACTTTCGATAGTTTGAAAACGCAGTTATGGATTTTCGATCTTTTGAAAACGCCGTTTTAGACACTTTGATCCTTTTCATGGGCTGCTTTTAATGTGCGATAAAAGCGCAGCACGACAGTGAGGCTGCCGCCGATGACAAGCCATAAGAAAAAATACCTAAAAAAGTGCAATCCCCAGTTAAAGGATAAACTAAAATACTGAAGAAAAGAAAATAGCATCAGGGCCGCCAAACGATCTGTTTGCCCACAGGGTCCGACGCTTTGCACAGGGCAAGAGCTGGGGGCTCCAAGCAGTCCAAAAAAAGTGACAGCCCAAGAAACCATCAATACGCCCAAACCTAGATTGTTTAATGGACCTAGGCTCAGAATAAGGACTGGATAGAGAATCATATCGCACAGCTCGGGGGTGACTCTATTGAGTATGTCTCCAACTGCCGTGGACTTTTCATAGGTCACAGCCACTAGTCCGTCTAAGGTGGCGACGACCATCCTGAAAAAGCCCAGAATGATTGCGATCAATAGATACCCTTCGTGGCCTTGTTTCAATGCCATCCAGTAGGTCCAGGCCATTAAAATTCCCACAGGAAGGAGGGCAAGGCTGATCCAATTTGGATTGGTGTTTTTAAAAAGTGGCACAAGAAAGCCGATGATTTTTCTAAATGGCATTTTTAATAAGTACAGTCCTAAATCCATTTTTACTCCTGATTAATTCAAGTAAAAGAAAATAAAATAAGTTGCCGGTATTGTTAAAATTAAGCTGTCGATACGATCTATGATTCCCGTTCCTCCAGGCAGTAATGATCCGGAATCTTTCAGGCCAAATTGCCTTTTGAACATAGAGAAAACCAAATCACCTAATAAGCCAAAAAAGCCAATCGAAAAGATCCAAACAAAAATCAAGGCCTCTGACATTTTCTTACCAGCAATTTCAGGCAGAAAATCACGCATCAAAAAAGCTAGGGCAAGCAATATCACCAATGTTATTAAGCCCACACCCCAGGATTTATTTGGACTGACTTTGTTGGCAATTTTTTGATTTAAGAATTTTAACACCAAAGAATCTTGATGTTTTAGGTAAGCCTTGGCCAAAAATTTACCCAGCCAATAGGAAATAAGATCACGCAGCTCCGTGAAAAAGAAACAAAAGAGCAGCAGCAAAAGGCTTTGGCCAGCAATAGCCGCTCCGTATCCCAGCGCAAAAATAAAAAACACGACGGCCGAAGCCCAATAGCCAAATCTCAACATGACGGATTCAACTTCATTCATTAAAACCAGGACCGAAGGAATGATTAAAGTCACACAAATAAAAAAAAGCCCAAGACTTAATCTTGAATGTCCAAAATAATGCAGACCTAGATTGATAGGGATAAACAGCAAGGAGCAATAAATAATTCCTTGAGGCAGTAAAACCTTTTTCTCGTTTTTTTGAAATTCAAAATACTCCAAAAAAGCTAGGCCTGAAAAGAGGCCAATCAAGACATAAGAAATGACCGTGGGCGTGGTCACAGCAACCAAAAAAAGACCCAGCATCCACCAAAAGGTCAGAGTCCTTGCCATCAGTTCTGTCGCAGAATGTTTTCCTGCTTTAAGCATTTTTAAAATCAGTACCGTGAAAAAACTTAACACTAAAATGCTGACTGAAAACAAAACAGATAAATTATGATCCGCCCCATGAGCTTCAGTGAAAAGCAATTTGATAAAAAGTGGAATGATCAGCAATGGCAGTAAAATTTTGTTCATAGGTTAACGTCCATAAAGAGTCTTTGATTCATAGGGTGCACCTTTGGATCCTTTCAGTGCTTTTATGACTCTATAAACTCCAGTCATAAACACCAAAATTCCAACAAGAATAAGGATGATTTCAACTTTTCTTTCCAGTTGATCCGCAGTGGTGGCCATCAGAATAGCTATCAATCCTAAATAGACGGCCCTTTCAGGTTTTCCTCCCGCCAACGAATCTTGCCTGCGGACTCCATGGGGCAATGACTTTCCCAAGACAGCCACAAACTCGCAAAACCAAATGCCCACAATAACAAAAATCAAAGACTTAAATAATTCAGGAAAGGCAAAGCCCAAAAATCCATAGCAGAGGGAATCGCCAATCACATCGGAAAGTTCATTGAACACTTCTCCCGCAGGAGAAGCTGTATTGAGTCTGCGAGCCAGCAAACCATCCAGCGCATTCATGATCAAGCGCAGAAAAATAAACAAGGGCGCAAGCCCAGACAGCCATGAATATTTAGGCAAAGCCGTCGGAATGTAAAACACACAGCAAATCAAAATTATAAAAATCACCCCCCAGCCGGAGGCTTGATTGGCGGTCATGCCAGAGGTCAGAAATTTTTCAGAGATTTTCTGAAAAGGGCCTTTTATTTTATAGAGCATATAAATTTATTTCACCAAGTTGAGAGCGTATAAAGTAAATAAAAAAACTGGAGCCGTGAAAATCAGACTGTCAATGCGATCTAAAATTCCACCGTGGCCGGGAATGAGGTCACTAAAATCTTTGACCTGATTCGATCGTTTGACTGCTGATAAAAATAAATCGCCAAATATTCCACTGACACCGATACTCAATCCCAGCACCAGTGCACTTAGAATCTCGGTTCCTAAAAATTGATGAAAGACAAATCCACCCAGCAATGTCGTCCCAAAAATGCCGGCGATAAAGCCAGCCTCAGTTTTATTTGGGCTTAAGTGAGGGACCAACTTATTTTTACCGAATAATTTGCCGCCGATAAACTGAAAGACATCATTCAAGCTGGTTATTGTAATCAAAAAGAGCAGTGCTGAAACTCCAGCGGCCTCAGTGTGCCAGATGCCTTCGCCTAAGAAAGCCACCTGAGGGACACTGCCCAAGGCCACAATCAAAGTGAAGATTCCGATTCCACCTGCGATAGTCAGGGCAATCATATCCTGCTTCTTATTCTGCAGTAATAAAATTCCAGAAATTAACAATTGAAAAACAAGGGCAAACATATAGGCCAAAATGGTTGATGAAAAGGACAGCATTAAATAGAAAGCCAAGGTGCCTAGGCTATAAAAGATGCGGATGGTTTTTTTGTTTGTGTCGCAAAGCTTTGAGATTCCCAGATACTCCCAAACACCAAAAAGACTTAAGATTAAAAACAATCCCCAAATGCCCCAGGGTCCGATCAAAGAAGCCACAGTCAGTATGCCGAAAATCATCCACCAACCTCTGACTATATTTAAAATCTTTATCAACAGTTCCAGGTCCTTTTTTTTTCGTTGAACAATTTTTAAAATTAGTGTGACTGAGGATAATAGAACAAACAAAAAGATTAAAATTTCCTTGGGTGAAATCAAGATCGACCTCGCAGGTGAAAATAAGAAAGATGAAGGGCCTCGCACTTCATTATAGATTATAATCTCTATTGATTTCAATGAAATAGGGTTGTGCTCGCTCTGCGGTTGTATCAACCCGGGAATAAAAATCTCAAAGGAAGACGTTTGTATAAACGAGCTGAATATTGGAACTCAAAAAAATTGCATTCATTCCAGGGCTGAGGCATAAAGGAGAGGTGTCAATGAATTTGGCACCGTGCTTATTAGCTTTTAATAGAAGTTGGAAATGAAGGTTTGAAATGCCCAAAAATATAACCACAAAGAAAAAAATCTCCAAAGAAAAAACAATAGAGAAAACAACCAAGAAAAAAGCAGATTTCACACAGGAAAATGCCCTGAATGTTTCTAAGATTCTCAAGAACGTTCGCCCAACGCCGATGATTCACAATGACTTCACGAATGATGAAAAAATTGAAAAGATCACAGAAAAGTTCACTGAAATTTTAAATATTCTGGGTTTGGATTTAAAAGACGACAGTTTGATTCAAACCCCTCATCGCATCGCAAAAATGTATGTCAATGAGGTTTTTGGCGGTCTTGATCCAAGTAAGTTTCCAAAAATAACCGTGATCGATAATTCGATGAAATACGATCAAATGATCGTCGTGCAAGCCATAGGCTGTTTGTCTTTTTGCGAGCATCATTTTTTGCCTATTGATGGGTTTGCAACCGTGGCCTATATACCCAACAAAAAGGTGATTGGACTTTCTAAAATCAATCGCATCGTTCAATACTTTGCTCGCAGGCCCCAAGTTCAAGAGCGTTTGACTAAGCAGATTGCTGATTGCCTTCAGTATGTTTTGGAAACTGAAGACGTGGCAGTTCATATCAACGCCAAACATTATTGCGTGATGATGCGCGGAATAGAGGATACGCACTCATCCACGGCCACTTCTGATCTCAGAGGGCATTTTAAGACTCTGCCAGAGACCCGGCAGGAATTCTTGCAGCATTGCAAATCCAGTTTTTAGTTGAATTCAAGGATAATCCTACTTTATTAGCCAATAAAAAAAGGGGATTCACACTTATTAAGTGAATCCCCTTTTTTTTATTTTTCTGTAATTTTATTTGAGTGCTGACTCCAGCAATTCTCTAGAATTTTTCGATAGATTTGGTGCTGCGACCAGGCGTCGAATTTGCGTCAAGGCCCTGTCTTTCATTTTTGCATCCAGTTTATTTACAAAATTAAAAGCAGCACAGAGTCTTGCCGCGACTTGAGGATTTTTTTCGTCAATCTCAAGAATTCGCTCAGCGTAAAATTCATAGGCATTGATCTTGGGGTCGTGAAAACGCACTAAGTTTGATCCAAAGGTCCTTAGCAATGAATAGACATTGTTTGGATTGTTGATATTGAAAGTCACATCTTTGGTTAACATTTTAATATCTTCAAGAAGGAGTGGCCTTGAGATTGTGTTTGCTTGTACGGTAAACCATTTGTTGATCACGACGGAATCATTTTTCCACTGGTTGTGGAAGTGATTTAAAGCCTGCTCTCTTTGTGGTGAATTTGAATCCGCTAAAAGTGAAAGGGCCACCATACGATCGGTCATGTTTTTTGCTTGAAAATACTGAGCAGAAACAAGATCAAGGATTTCGGGCTCTTCAAGTTCTGCCAAATAGCTCAAGGCTATATTTTTAAGATGGCGTTGACCAAAGATCTTTGGATCACGACTTTCGGGCTCGACGCCATGGTATTTTTGATAAATTTCTAGCAACGAAGATTTATTGGCCTTTGCCAGCGCTTTTTCCAAAGTGGATTTTGCATGATGGAAGGCTGGTGCATCCAAGACGGGTTGCACTTGCGCCAAAATGGAATAGCTGGGCAGTTCCATCATGGTCGCTTTAAATGCCGGGGCCAATTGCTGGTCTTGAATGATTGTACTGAAGGCCTTGATGAAGCGCTCATTGATTTGCAGGTCACGGCCCTCGGCGGACTGTGCAATCAATTCACCTAAGACTCGCAAGGCCATTTTTTGAGTCATTTCTCGGCGATTAAAAGAGTCCGTGTCTTTTTCCATTAAGAAATAAAGATCGGCCTCGGTGGCTTCCCAATGCAAATGAATGGGTGCAGAGAATTCGCGCAGAATTGAAAGAATGGGTCTTTCCTCGAGATTTTTAAATATGTAGGTCTCTTTTGTATCCTTCAGTTCAATCAAATGTTTTCCATCTGAATTGATTGTGATTTTGTCACAGTTCAAGGAGAGCTCTTGGCCATTTTTATCTAATAAGGCGATCATTAAAGGAATATAGAAAGCTTCCTTGGTGGGCTGTTGAGCCGTGGGTTTACAGCTTTGCTCAAGTGTAAGGTGGAATTCAAAATTTTTATCATCATATTTTTCTGTGATTTTTACCTGTGGCGTTCCAGCTTGATTGTACCAACGTTTAAATTGAGTGAAGTCTTTGCCGTTTGATTCAGAAATGGCGGCCGCAAAATCTTCAGTCGTGACGGCTTGACCATCATGGCGTTTAAAGTACTCATCCATCCCTTTGCGGAAGCCTTTGCGGCCCACAATGGTTTGCATCATGCGAATCAGCTCAGAGCCTTTTTCGTAAATTGTCATGGTAAAAAAATTGTCAACAGCCAGACAAGATTCAGGACGAACAGGATGTGCGTTGGGGCCAGCGTCTTCTGCAAACTGTCCAGAGCGCAGTCCATCGACATCATTGATTCTTTGCACGGCTCTTTCGGTCATATCGGCTGAAAATTCTTGATCTCTAAAAACGGTCAAACCTTCTTTGAGTGACAGTTGGAACCAATTGGCCACCGTGACTCTGTTTCCTGTCCAATTGTGAAAGTATTCATGGGCCACGACAGATTCAATATTATGGAAATCATCGTCAGTGGCTGATTCAGAATCAGCCAGAACTAAGCGGGAATTGAAAATGTTAAGACCTTTGTTTTCCATCGCTCCCGCATTAAAGTCATCGATGGCGACGATCATATAATCATTGAGATCGTATTCGCGGCCATAAACTTCTTCATCCCATTTCATGGATTTTTTTAAGGAGTCCATCGCATGCAAGCAGCGTTGCTGCTTGCCATGGGCGGCATAGACTTCAAGATTCACTTTTCGTCCAGATGCAGTTGTGAACTGATCCCTGATCACACCCAAGTCGCCCGCCACTAGGGCAAACAGATAGCAGGGTTTTTTATGTGGATCTTGCCAGTAAGCTTTGTGGCGGCCCTCAGGCAGGGTCTCTATTTTGATGCGATCCCCATTAGAAAGTAAAACAGGATACTTTTTTTTGTCGGCCTCAATAGTCACTGAATAAACAGTCATGACATCCGGGCGATCTAAGAAATAGGTTATTTTTCTAAAACCTTCGGCTTCACATTGAGTGCAGAAAATGCCATTGGATTTATAGACCCCTTCGAGGGAGGTGTTGTTTTGAGGCTCAATTTCAGTTTCAATTTCAAGGGTAAACTGAGCTGGAAGATGAGAGAGAATCAACTTGTCAGAGCTTAATTTATATTGCTCTGGCGAAAGCGTCTCATTGTTGAGTTTGATTGAGATCAATTTAAAATCTTCGCCATTAAGAACCAAAACAGAATCCGCTTTTAAAGTTGTGAATTCGCTGCGAGCCAAGACTCTGCAGGAGGTTTCATTCAGGTTGAAATCTAGATTTAAAGAGTGAACATTAAAACTAGGGCGTTGATAATCTTTAAGGTAAATTTTTTCTTGTTCCATACAGCCTCTTTGAGGCCACACTAGCACAGTAAGGCTGTCGTTTCTAGGAAACAAAATCCAAAAAATGGAGAATGAGAAGGGGTTTTAGGGCAATTTTCTTTATTTAGCATTTCCATTCCAGCAGGCCCTGTGGTACATGCATCCGTCTTTAAGAAATCACCCTAAAAAAAACCAACCATACATAAGCGAGATCAATATGACTTCTCAAGATCCAAAGTCTGAAACTAGCTCTAGAAAAGTGAAGGCTCACCATATCACTCAAGAGGCTTCCTTCACTCCTCCAACGCAAAATTATGGTGAAATCACGGGCCCCGTGGTGATGATTGGGTTTGGTTCGATTGGAAAAGGCACTCTTCCTTTATTGAAGCGGCATTTTAAATTTGATCAAAATCGCATGGTGGTGATTGATCCGAGCAATCGCGATAAAAAATTATTGGATCAACATGGCATTCAGTACGTCCAAGCCAGTGTCACTGCTGAAAATTATCGTGAGCTTTTAAAACCACTCTTGAAAAATGGCGAGGGTGTTGGCTTTTGTGTGAACCTTTCTGTCGACGTGTCCTCTTTGGATGTGATGAAGTTTTGCCAAGAGATCGGTGTCAATTACATCGATACGGTTGTTGAGCCTTGGGCTGGATTTTATTTTGACACCAAGATTGAAGCTTCTGGGCGTTCAAATTATGCCCTTCGTGAAACAGTTCTTGCCGAAAGAGTGAAAAATCCAGGCGGCATGACCGCAGTTTCTTGCTGTGGAGCAAATCCGGGCATGGTTTCTTGGTTTGTAAAGCAGGCCTTGATTCACCTTGCAAATGACTTGAAGATTTCTTACGAGATCCCAAAAAACCGCGAGCAGTGGGCTCTCCTGATGCAAAAAACAGAAGTCAAAGGAATTCATATTGCAGAGCGCGACACGCAGCGCGCAAAAATGCCGAAACCAATGAATAACTTTGTGAACACTTGGTCTGTTGAAGGTTTTATTTGCGAAGGGATGCAGCCGTCTGAATTGGGCTGGGGAACTCATGAAAAGTGGATGCCGCAAACTGCAGCAAAACATAATGCTGGATGTCAGGCTGCGATTTATTTAAATCAACCGGGTGCAAACACCAAAGTGCGCAGCTGGTGTCCAACTCCGGGACCTCAATATGGACGCTTGGTGACTCACAATGAAGCCATTTCGATCGCTGATTACTTTACAGTCGGAAATGGCGCTCAAGCTGAATATCGTCCAACTTGCCATTATGCTTATCATCCAGCAAATGATGCGATCCTTTCTCTGGAAGAGTTGTTCGGTGCTAATGGGGAACGCCAACCTGAGCATTACATTCTTGATGAAAATGAAATCGTAGATGGTATGGATGAGCTGGGAATTTTGCTCTACGGTCATGCGAAAAATGCGTTCTGGTATGGCTCTCAATTGAGCATTGAAGAAACTCGTGCACTGGCTCCTTATCAAAATGCAACGGGCTTACAAGTCAGTTCGGCAGTGATCGCAGGCATGGCTTGGGCACTAGAAAATCCAAATGCGGGGATCGTTGAAGCCGATGAAATGGATTACAAAAGATGCCTTGAATTTCAGTTGCCATACCTGGGGCCAGTGAAGGGCTATTACACGGACTGGAATCCTCTGCAAGATCGTCCGGGCTTCTTTCCAGAGGATTTAGATCAACAAGATCCTTGGCAGTTTAAAAATATCTTAGTCAGAGGTTAATTTTTAAATTGGATCCCAGACTCAACGGAAATCAGCATTGAGTTGAAAATACATTTCTAAAATATTGTATCTTGAAACGGCCAAAAAATACTTTGGCCGTTTTTTTTGTCTAAAAGTGAAAGCGTCTTATTTAAGTTTTATCGGTTCTTCATCTTTTTACAAAGCCAACCCCAAAAATTCTGACATATTTTTTTTTGTCAAACGGAACTTTGTGGCCTTTTTGGCAAAGAAAAAAAGTTTCCTTCTTTAAAAATCTATGATGTGCTTAAAAAAGAGTATTTTATAAACGCATTATTTCATAGATGAGGGGAAAAAAATGGAAAAAAAGTCTGTATATGTTTGCTCTACTGTATTCACTGTTCTTTTTTCGTTGGTGGTTTCAGCGCCGGTATTTGCTGGAAGTCTAAAAACCGAAACGAACGCTGGCCGTATCAGAGCTGAAGAGACTATGGATGAACTCAATAGCGATGTTGAAAATCTTGCTTCTTTCGAGCAAGCCATCGACCAGGTCTTGGATGCTGCTGCGCTCGGACTTCAAGAAAAAGGCTTCAATCAAGAAGCAGAAAAAATCAAAGGGGAATGGAAAAATTTGTCAAACATCTACTTCCATGGACCTCAGGGGTTTTTGAAATTAGGGGATCATACACCACTGAATCAATGGTTGGCTGATGTATACAATATCGTTGAAGGTTCTTTAGGCCAAGAGAGATGTGCAAGCACTCATTTGGAGGACATCAAAAACATTAACTTTGGTTTTCCAGTGGTTATCCATCCTAAAGGAGACCCAGCAACGGGCCTAGCTTGGGGAATGGCTGAATATGGAGAACATTTTGTACCCTTTGCAACTGCAGTGTCATTTTGGACAGGAAAAGTTGTTTGCAAAAGATTTGTGAAATCCGTTGCCTCCAGCATTTGCTCTAATTCTTTAGAGAAATTTAGATCTGTCGTGGGTGAATATGTAGCGCCACGAATTTCTGATGAGATTTATTCAAGATTCAATCCGGCAACACCAGTTCCGTTTAAAAATTAATTCGAGTTGGCTGTGAACTGCTGACTTTCGAAGAAAGGTCAAAGCAGTTCAAGGATGTCAAAACTTGAAAAAGGAAAGAGGATTCTATTGTTAGAATCCTCTTTTTTTTAATTGAATCTTCTTGTCTGAATCAATTAGAGCTCTTCGCGAATTTTTTTTATAATGGCAACCATCTTACGAGTTGAGATTGGTGCAATAAAAATGGTGTCATCTCCCGCAATCGTTCCAAGAATTCCAATAGAACTGCGAAGGTTGTCCAATTGCCTCGCAACCAAGCTGGCCGAGCCCGGTGAGGTGTGCAAAACAATCATGCTTTCATTGGATTGAATATCAATCAGCAAACCACCCAGATTGTGGCTGACAATCGAAGGCAGTCCATAATGCTCATCAGGCAAGCGGTAGACTGTTTGTCCTTCGCCATCAGTGGCTTTAATCGCGCCAATGCGTCTGAGATCCCGAGAGATGGTGCTTTGAGTGACATCAAATTTTTTTTCAAATAAGGCTTTGCATAAATCTTCTTGAGTGTTCGCTTCGCCTTCTCGGAGAAGCTTGCGCAAGGCCTCAAGCCTTAATTGAAAGTCACTTCTTGCTTCTGGTCGCAGATCCATTTTATAACTTCCCTATTGAGTGCATTTAGGCATGTTGTTGAATTCATTGGCTTGAATTCTTGTTTCTAAAAAGGGGACCAATCGGGTTCCAAGTGGACGATTTCCATAGTCGCTAGCTTGGCTGGCGTGCATAACTTGCACCTCTGAAACGCCCTGTTGCAAAGCCATCATCATCGTCATTACTTTTGTGTACATTCCACCATGAATGATTCCAGCACGGATCATTTCATGGAGGATATCCGGAGACACAAGGGGAACAAGATCACTGTTTTGATCTAAAATTCCGCTTTGATCTGTCAGGAAAATCAACTTTTCAGCACGAAGGGCTATGGCAATTTTTGTAGCAGCCCAGTCAGCATTGATATTGTATTTTTCACCTTCGGCACCAATTCCAATAGGAGCAATCACGGGAACTTGTGGAGGATTAAGCTCTAACAGAGCTTTGATTTGATCTGTGTTCACCTGTTGAATTTGGCCAACCTGTTGAAGTTCAACATCGGCCTGAGTGCAGAAAAGCATATTTTGATCTGCACCTGAAATTCCAACGGCAGGAATATTTGCTTGTTTGAGCTGTTCAACAAGTTGTGAATTGATCTGTTGACCCAGAACTTTTTCAATCACAGAAATCATTTCGGAAGTCGTTTGACGTTGGCCATTAATAAACTGCCAGGTGATACCAAGACGTGTGAGCTCCTGATTGATCGCAGGGCCTCCGCCATGAATAAGAACCGGCTGTTCACCTTGCTGGATCAGCTGATTTACCAAAGCAGAAAGCTTATTCAGGGTGTCCGGGTTTTGCAGAGAGGAACCACCCAGTTTAATAACGACGATGGACATTAAGAATACTCCGTATTGATATCGACATATTTTCTGGAAAGGTCACAGCCCCAGGCCGTGGCAGAAAAAGGACCTGACTTTAAATCAATTTCAATTTTTACTTGCACTTGTCTTAGTAAGGCTTTGACGTCCTCTTTCACGAAAGAGACAGGGTTGCCATTTTCATAAAGAACAGTGTCTTGAAGTTTCAAAGTCATCAGAGCAAGCTGCTGAGCTGGAACTTGTTCGGCTCCTAGGCGGGCAAGTATGCGGCCCCAGTTGGGGTCTTCGCCATGAACAGCAGTTTTTATAAGTGGGGACAGGGTGATGCCGCGAGCTGCTTTTCTGGCAAGGGCTAAATTGTCAGAACCCTTAATGACAACTTCAATGAGTTTTGTAGCCCCTTCACCGTCGGCGGCAATGGACTTTGCAAGAAAGATCGAGACGTCAGTGATGGCTTTTTCAAATAAAATGAAATCTTGATCTGTTTTAAGTTCAACACCAGTGGCACCATTAGCCATCAAAAAACTGCAGTCATTTGTCGAGGAGTCGCCATCAACGCTGATCATATTAAAGCTCAGGTCGGCCGTTTGCTTAACCAAGGTCGCTGCGTACTCTTTGGTGATTTTCACGTCCGTCAAAATATAACCAAGCATCGTGGCCATATTGGGATGAATCATTCCAGAGCCTTTGCTGATTCCCGTGATACGAATAGGTCCACCAGAAAGTTGTAAAACAGTTGTCACTGTTTTTGGCACCAGATCCGTTGTTAAGATCGCAAGGGCAAAGCTTTCAGCAGCATCGTTAGCGCGAGCCACAAGATCGGGGATTGAAGGCAAAATTTTATCAGTGTCGAGTTGAACTCCAATAACACCGGTGCTGGCGACTAAGACTTGGTTCAAGTCGCAGTTTAAACTTTTTGCTGCCGCAGACACCATCATCAGATTTTTTTCGATGCCTTCAGAGCCTGTAGCCGCATTGGCTTGACCTGAATTTGTTAGAATCGCCCGGATATTGTCAGCGGGAAGTTGTTTTTGAGAGTAAAGCACTGGGGCTGCCTTGCACTCATTGAGTGTGAAGACACCCGCTGCCACCGCTGGTGTTTCGGAAATTAAAAGACCAATGTCAGGACGATAACGTCTGACTCCACAGTTCACTCCGCTAGCAAGAAAACCCTTAGGCAATGGCGTTCTGTGAATCCCAGGACCAGGTGTCATATGATGGCCTCCAAATGGCTTAGACCTGTTGAGGTGGGTAAATCCGAAATGCGATTAAAATTTTCAATGGCTTGGCTGGCAGCACCCTTCATCAGATTGTCGATGCAGGAGAAAAGATAGACTTTGTTGTCGACAACTTCATAGCTGATATGGGTTTTTGCTGTGCCAAGAACTTTTTTAAGAGAAAGCAGGCCTGAGTTGTTCTTGAGAGCGCTGTGGCTGACGAGCTCACAGTCCCCATAAAATTTTGCGTAGCATTTTTCAAGATCTGAAATTTTAAAGCCTTCATTCAGTTGTGCAAAAATGCTCGCAATGATTCCCCTGCGGGTTGCTAAGAGTGAGGTCGAAAAATGCGCATCAATGACTTGTCCTGAAAAAGCCTCGACGGCCTCAATAATTTCTGGAAGATGTTGATGTTTGCCCACTTTGTAAGGCAGGCATTCGCCATCGACTTCCGTGAAGAGCAGGTTTTCCGTCGCTTTTTTTCCAGCTCCTGAAGTGCCAGATTTAGCATCGATCACCAGATTTTTTGGAGAAACTATTTTGTCTTTCAAAAGTGGAATCAGGGCCATGGAAATGGCTGTGGCATAACAGCCAGGATTTGCGATCAGGGCCGAAGAATTTGCTGAACTTGAATTGAAAGGTCCAGCCCAAGGAAGCAAACCATAGTTGGCTTGATTCAGTAAATTGGCTTCAGTGTGTTCAAAACCGTACCATTTTTGATAGTCATTTTTTTTGAGTCTAAAAGCCCCACTTAAATCGATGACTTTTTTTCCCATTTTAACTAATTCAGGAGTCAGTTTCATGGAAACTTCGGCCGGAGTCGCTAAAAAAACAACCTCCGTCGGATGCGCCGCTAAATGGGATAACATCTCTGCATCAGCATGACATTGAACTTGAGAGGCCTTGGGATTTGCAAGGTAAGAGTCTAACTTAAACCCACTCGTCGCAAAACAAGAGATCAGATCGGCAAAGGGATGCTGCAAAAGCAAGCGTGCCGTTTCAAGGCCCGTATATCCCCTGGCTCCAACAATAGAGCAGGTGATTTTTTTGGTGAGCCCTAGGTCTGTTTTTGTGTCGATTGAGTTTGTATATTTATGCATGTGGTACGCATAATTATTAATATGATTTGCTTATGTCAACGTTTAAATTGCATTTGAAGCTTTTTTCGCGCATAAATATTGGTCTTGAAATGACAGACAATGACAGGTTTAGGGTTGTCTATTTGCATTCAGAATTAGCATGTTGAATGTGCACCAAAGGAGCTACCTATGAAATTCCGCTTTCCCATCATTATTATCGACGAGGATTTTCGCTCTGAAAATGCCAGCGGGCTTGGAGTTCGAGCTCTAGCTTCGGCCATTGAAAGAGAAGGCATGGAGATTTTAGGAGTGACAAGCTTTGGAGACCTCAGTTCTTTTGCACAACAACAGAGCAGGGCTTCAGCCTTTATTTTATCCATCGATGACGAAGAGTTCGGGGAGGGCAGCGAATATGAGTCTGAAAAAGCCTTAAAAAATATTCGCCGGTTTATTGAAGAAATTCGCTTTAAGAATGCTGAAATCCCAATTTATTTCTATGGAGAGACCAGAACCTCTCGCCATATCCCCAATGATATTTTGAGGGAACTGCATGGATTTATTCACATGCATGAGGATACTCCTGAATTCGTAGCTCGTCACATTATTCGCGAAGCCAAGTCCTATCTTGACACTTTGGCTCCGCCTTTTTTTAGAGCGCTTTTAAATTACGCCCAAGATGGCTCTTACTCTTGGCATTGTCCTGGGCACTCGGGTGGAGTGGCTTTTTTAAAATCCCCGGTGGGACAGATGTTTCACCAATTTTTTGGTGAAAATATGCTCAGAGCCGATGTCTGCAATGCGGTTGAAGAATTGGGGCAACTGCTCGATCATACGGGACCGGTGGCGGCGTCTGAAAGAAATGCGGCTCGTATTTTTAATTCGGATCATTTGTTTTTTGTGACCAATGGAACTTCGACCTCAAATAAAATTGTCTGGCACTCGATCGTTGGAGCCGATGACATTGTGTTGGTGGATCGGAATTGTCATAAATCCGTGCTTCACGCTATTATGATGACGGGGGCGATTCCCGTGTTTCTGACTCCGACACGAAATCACTATGGATTGATTGGTCCCATTCCTGAAAGTGAATTTAGTGAAGCCAGCATCCAGGCTAAGATCGCGCAAAATCCCTTTATCAAAGATAAAAATAAAAAGCCTCGAGTCCTCACCATCACCCAAAGCACCTATGATGGCATTGTGTACAACGTCGAGACGATTAAAAAAGCCCTGGATGGCCGAGTCGATAATCTGCACTTTGATGAAGCTTGGTTGCCCCACGCGGCTTTTCATGAATTTTATAGAGACATGCATGCCATCGGTGCAAATCGTCCGCGCACAAGACACTCTATGATTTTTTCAACGCAATCCACCCATAAACTTTTAGCAGGGCTCAGTCAGGCTTCGCAAATTTTAGTGAGTGAGCCAGAAAATAAAAAACTCAATCATCACATCTTCAATGAAGCCTATATGATGCACACATCAACAAGTCCTCAATACTCGATCATCGCTTCCTGCGATGTGGCGGCCGCGATGATGGAACAGCCTGGAGGAACAGCCCTGGTTGAAGAAAGCATCGCTGAAGCCCTTGATTTCAGACGGGCCATGGCCAAGGTGGATCAGGAGTGGGGGAAAAATTGGTGGTTCAAGGTTTGGGGGCCCGATGTGCTTTCGGATGAGGGCATCGGCTCTCGCGAAGATTGGATTTTAAAACCCAATGAAGAGTGGCACGGATTTGGGCCTGTCACCGAAAACTTTAATATGCTTGATCCCATCAAGGCGACAGTCATCACGCCGGGGCTGAATGTGGACGGGGAGTTTGACTCTTTTGGGATTCCTGCGGCGATTGTGACCAAGTATCTTGCAGAGCATGGTGTGATCGTTGAAAAATGCGGCCTTTATTCATTTTTTATTATGTTCACCATTGGCATCACCAAGGGGAGATGGAACTCTTTGGTGACGGCACTGCAACAATTTAAAGATGATTTTGATAAAAACCAACCGATGTGGAAAGTGATGCCAAAATTTTCTGCGGCCAATTCTCGCTATGACAGGATGGGATTAAAAGATCTCTGTCAGCAAATTCATGATGAATACAAATTGCAAAATGTGGCCAAGATGACCACAGAGATGTATTTATCAAATATGCAGCCAGCGATGAAACCCTCAGAGGCCTTCGCGATGATGGCCCATGAAAAAATTGAAAGGGTGGATTTAGATCATCTCGAAGGGCGAGTCACGGCTGTGCTGTTGACTCCTTACCCGCCGGGAATTCCACTTTTGATACCGGGGGAAAGGTTTAATCAACCCATTGTGAAATACCTGAAATTTGCCAGAGACTTTAATAAAAAATTCCCTGGTTTTGAGACGGATATACATGGCTTGGTGGCGGAGGGGCATGCTGAATCGCGGCGTTATTTTGTGGATTGTTTACTTTGTTGAAGAAAGCCCTGCTGTGTTCTTAAGGTTTAACCTTAAGTTTTAATCTCAATTGGCACTGGAATTTGACTTGCAATAAAGTTCCAGTAGACAATTTGGTAAATCATAAAAATAAAAATTGCGCTGGAAGCCCCTAAAATCAACAAGGGCTGATTCTCCCGCTCATTCATGGCCGTGATCAGGACCACGGGATGAAGCACAAAAAGAACAGCGTGCAACCACATTTCAGCAGGCCCGCATATTTTGCTGTGCACCCATTCATCTTTTGTCACACAAAGGCTTGAGGCAATGGCCAATCCAATAAAAATAATTTCATTCGATGGTGATCTTGGCGCCATTGCCAAAAAAAAGAGCGCAATAAATGTTGAAAAAGAATCCACCGGGTGGCCAATGCGCTCCCAGCGCGGCAGGCCTCGCTGATGGTGAAAATAAAACTCATCAATGAAAATCACCAATCCTTGAAGGCCGACAGCGAATAAGAAGGGGCTCATAACTTCTCCATAAGACTTCCGCAAATTGTTAATCCAGGGCCAAAGGCAAAACTAAGAATAGGGGTTCCCGATAAAACCGTGTCATCGAGAAGAATACGCTCCCATAAGTGAGGCAGAGTTGCAGAGGACATATTGCCGCGATCTTTGAGGAGTGCACGACTGCCACTCACTTGATCTTCCCGAAGGCCCAGCTGTTTTGCAACTTGATCAATGATCTTTGGTCCCCCGGGGTGGACCGCGAAGATGGCTTTTTCAAGAAGCTTCTCAAAACTTTCATTTCGTGATTCCAACCACCGTTGAGTGAAATCAAAAATTTTCTGACCCACCATCGTGGGGACATCTTTTGATAATGTCATTTTCATTCCCCAATCAGAGACCATCCACTCCATGGCATCCTCAGTCCCTGGCACCAGCTCTTCATAGAGCGATTTTAATTGATAGCCTTGTGTTGGCTTTTCAGAAGTCATTGAATAGGCAATGGCCCCGTCTGCAAAAAGACTTTGAATGACCATCTGTTCAAGGCTGGGATCTTGAGGGTCCATATGCAAACTGCAGAGTTCTGTGTGGACTAGGTCTACGGTTTTTTTTGGGCCTAGGATGTCTTTGTTGGATAAAAAACCCGAGGCCATGCGCAGAGCCGGAAAGGCCCCATAACAGCCCATGTGATAGGAATGAGTCACAGTGACATTGTGAGGTGCTCGCAGAGCCGCCATTTGTGCCGCACTGGGGGAAATATACCCGGTGCAGCTGACATGGATGAGATCATCAGGGAATTTTCGAGACTCATAAATTTCATCGAATATTTTTTTGACGGCTTTACCGTAAAACTGATGTCTTTCCAGCATTGTGATCCCACGCGGGCTGTCCTTCACGGGATAAACAAGATGCTGATCGAGATCCACCAGCTCGGGATCCGGAATAAAAAAATGGCGCGTCGCTATTTGCTTAGCAGAACAAGCAACACGCTGAAGCAGCTTATTGTATTCAGCCTCCGTACTGGATTGGCCTTGTTGGGCCGCTTTATAGATGGAGGCCAGCCAACTGAGGCTTTCAGCTTGGTTTTGTTGGTACGGCGGTTGGATTGAGTGAAAGTTATTTAAGTACATGTTTGAAGTTTAGAGGCAGAACTTGAATTTTAAATAGATCCAGTGTCGTCAAACAAAAGAGTGGGGGATTTCAAGAAATGAGAAAGCTGAGTGTATCCTTCGGCTTATGGAACAAGATTAGACAAAGGTGGTCAAAACATGTTATAAAGCATTTTTACTGAAATAATAGCCTAGGCGGAAGATCCAAGAGGAAGACCATGGAAAATGAAACAAAATGCCCTCAATGCAATTCTGAAAATATTTATCAGGATGGAAATCTTTGGATTTGCCCTGAATGTTCTCATGAATGGACGCCAGCAAAAGCTGGCAGCGAAAGCTCTGCAGCTCCCCAAGATAACACCATTCGCGATGCCAATGGTAATGCGCTTGCCGATGGAGACTCCGTGATCGTGATCAAAGATCTAAAAATCAAGGGCTCCTCTTCGGTTGTTAAAGGTGGAACCAAGGTCAGAAATATTCGACTTTCTGATGGTGGCGATGGCCATGACATTGCCTGCAAAATCGAAGGCATTGGGGCTATCAATTTAAAATCTGAATTTGTAAAAAAAGCTTAAGGAGAATTTATGGATGCACATTATTCCAAAGTGATGAAAGCAAGAGAAGACGTGACGGAGCAGGGAACAAAACTCTACTTTGCTTATTCAGGCGTCTTAGATACAGAGGCATTCAATCAGTGGCGGTTGGAGCATTCCTATGAGTTTTTCAAACTGCCCGAAGGCCAAGTTGTCAGTGCTGAAGGCATCGATCTTATCTTTGATTTTCCTTCTCGTTGGTGGGGAGGTCGAGTGGCCGGCTTGGTGGACAAACCAGGAAGTTCCGTCTTTGGCTTGTTGTTTGAAATACCAGTCAAGGATTGGCCCGTGGTGCAACACAAAGAAGGTGTTGTGACTGGAATGTCGATTGAACGTGTGGTTAAAGTGAAGTCTGGCGACAGAGAAATTGAAGCGATTGCTTTCACGACCGCTCCTGCACGGGCCAGCCTTTTGGGACCCGTGAGTGAAGATTATATCAAGGCCCTCGTGCGAGGAGCAAAACAGGCTTGTTTACCTGAAGAATATATTGAGAGCTTGCCAGCGCGCGGGAATTAAAAAAGTCAGCGTCCCTTCTCAAAATAGAGAAGGCGCCAACTTGGGTGGGGTCTCATTGTGGGAAAAAAACCAGGAGGCCTCAACAAATGCGCAATGAGAACTGACCAGAGAAATGATTTAACTAAAAGCAAATTTCAGCCGAAAATATTGCATGATTATTAACTTTTGCATCCGTCTCATTATCGGCATGTTTTTCATGAGTTTAGGTGCGTGCCATCGATCTGAAGTAACAACCGCTTCAATAAAATTACAATTTCCAAAATCTCTCGCAGCAACTGCAGTTGTGAATCCATTGTACAGTCCAACATCCTCAGGCTTTGCTGGAACCTATCCGATCAATTGTTATGTGGCCATGGTTTCAGGTCCTGAGCTCGAGATGCAGAAAAATGTGTGCGAAAGAAAAAATGACACCACGATCGTGCCGCGAAAAGTGGGGGTTTGGTCAGGTGGTCTATCCGAGGGACAAACACTCAATTTAGACATTCCAGCCGGCAGCGACAGGACTGTCATGATTGGTGGCTTTTATGCGCAAAATGGCTCCTGTGTCGATTTTAATAAAAACAATACCGGCGAAGGCTTAAGCCGTTTTTATTTTTTAGGTGAAGTGAATCAAGTCAATTTATCCAGTGACCAAAGTGCAGAGATCAATGTCCCCATCAGTTTTGATTCAAACAACTGGTTAGATCAATGTCGAGGCACTGATCTAAATTTTTCTGTATCAAGTGATGGATGTCCCCTTGGTGTGTCTTGTATAAAGACAATAAATATTGTGTCAGCCACTTATGGGCAAAACTGTGGCCAGCAAGATAATCGCACTCTATGGTTGGGAGACTTATGCAATGGCAAAGTCAGTTGTGAATCCTGTCCGTTGGATATTGGTGATCCTGCAGGTGGGTGCGGCAAAGACTATGTCATCAAATATACCTGTGGAACGACAGTAAATACCTACATTGGTGCGCCAGAAGCAGGCTTTTCAAAGCATCTCATTTCTTGCCCGTGAAAATCTACATCCCCAAAGTAAACACCCGCTCACACCTTCCACCCACAACCGGTGCAGAGATCTTAGATGTTTTGACTGAGTCTGAATACCAAATATCTTGGCCGGTTCTTTCTTGTGAAAGGGCTTTTCCCCAGCCTTCAGTTTTAGGGAATTCTTTATTAGCTCGAGTTAACCAATTCACATAGTATTTCCCCTGCATAAAGGCCCCATTGATGACGAGCTTGTTTGTCACGTAAGGACTGTAGTCCGCATAATTCAGTCCCAACTCATTCACTAAGGTTGTCAGGTCACGGTAAGCTTTTTGTGGATTCTTCACATAGGCCTCGTGATCAACGGCTTGAACGGGAAGTTGCAAACCATCGGTTTCATTTAAGGCTTTATTCAAAAGACCTCTAACAATTTTTATCTGCAAAGCGGCCTCAAGAGAATCCTTGGCGGCATCAAAAAGTCTAAATTCTAATTTCTTGTGCTTAGTCACGCGGAATTGTTTGGACCAACCATCCCCACCAGTGAATCGTGATTTGACCACATCGAAATCGGGCTTCACAAATTGTTCTGGGATAACTTGTCCCATATAATTTGAAACATCTATTTGCGTGTATCTGGTCTTTCTGTTTTGTCGCGAGTTAAAATATTTTTCATTGTAAAGCAGTTGAGAAAGTTCAGCTTGATTGCCATCAAAGTTTCTTAATCGCAAATCCAAATTTTTTGAAACCTCAACAGGTTCAGCCGAGCGAAGTCGATTGATGTGCTGAAACATGAAAGAGATCATGCCGCGATGCTGATGAAAAAGGGTCAAAAATCTTGCTAAAGCTTTGGGATTTTGTTCAAAGACCTCAAAATCAATATTGATATGTGATCCGCCCATTTTATAATCCGGAACCAGGGATTCCAATTCCATCATGTTGTAAACAGCTTTGATCTCTTCAAGTCCTGGATTGTATTTTGGCGAAACGATTTCTATATGTCCACCACGGGCGGTGTTTTCCAGAATGTTTCCGTCGGCATCGTAATCACGACCGACGCCGTCCCATTCGACTCTCCAGGTTCTTGCTAAATGATCTTTAAGCTCATAGGCAATGCTGAGGTTATGCCCGTGAGAGCCAGAGTCTAAGCGTGTGACATTTTCTCTTGAACCTGTGAACTGCTCTTGCAGAGTTTCGGCAACAGCCTTAATCCGAGCTTCACGCTCAATGGGCGTCATATCAAAGGTCGTTTGGGTCCATTGACCTTGTGAATTGTGCTCAGCCTTTAATTTGAGAGGCATTCGAGCCGTAAATTCATTTCCTAAATCGATCTTGTTCACATCGATGCCTCCGCCTTTAATATCGACAGTCAAAGGTGAGCTGACACGATCAAAAGACTTTTTGGGCGTAATATAATTTTCGATGTCAGCGATTAGATTTGAACCGGTCACCCAGCTGCTCATCAATTTTGAAATAGATCTGTAAGAAGGATTCTCCATGCTTGAGAGCTTTTCAATAAACTCTTTACTTAAGCGCTGCAATTCCTCTTTTTTGCCTTGTGTGAAGGGGGCATTTTGCCAATGCCAGAGTGGCAAAAGATATTCATAACCTAGTTGGCGACTATCATTTTGTTTCCCAACTGTGACAGTTGTCCAATTGGCTAGAGCTTTTTTTAGTGTTTCATCTGAGACTAAAAAGTCAGCGCCTTTAAGCCCATAAAAATTGGCAGGAATCAATTTCCAATCAGAGATGCTTTTGATGTCTTTCATATCATTTGTCGCCAGTCTTGAGACATAAACGGCGTGAACAAATCTTCGTACAACTTCATCTTTCATACCTGTTCTAAATTCGACTCCCAGGCTGTTTTTATAAAAGCGATTTTTTTCAAGTCGAATAGGCCCTCGTCCTGATGAAAGTTCCGCGAGCGCGTATTCCGTCGGAATTTTTTTATGTTTTCCGCCTAAAAGGCCTGTTTCACCTTTTAATCCACGAAGAACCAAATAGGCTAATATCATTCGGCTGACTTCGCCGACTTTACCTTTATAAATTTTTTCTTCTTCCGGTAAAAGCTTAATCATCGGCATCACGACTCGTTGATGTCCTGGAGCCTCAAACAGTTCAGTCTTTGTGCCCATGAGAGTTTGAAACCATTTCATCTGATTTTCAAAATCAGCATAGGAGTTTTGGGGCTTAAATATCACTTCCCAGCCTTTGTTGAGCTCTTTGTGGCCGTGTTCAATGTATTTTTGCGGATCACCATAAAGCGGAACCCAGCTGTCGTAGCTGCCAAACATTTTATCGTTATATTTGTCCTGGCGACTCCACAGTTCTTTGCGAACTTCCTTTTTCAAAAAGGAAAAGGGGGATTCTGGAAAGAGCTCATCTAAGATTTTGATGCCAATTAAGAACTCATTGCATAGGGCGCTGTCTTCAATGCGTCCCCATCTGTCGATGGGTTGATTTTCAAACTTTGTCCAGTCGATTTGTTTTATTTTTAATAAGGCCTCATGATTCAATTTGAT
Organism: Pseudobdellovibrionaceae bacterium; assembly: GCA_947449255.1. GTDB lineage: Bacteria > Bdellovibrionota > Bdellovibrionia > Bdellovibrionales > Bdellovibrionaceae > Bdellovibrio. Next base: position 224,811 of record CANFQX010000001.1, on the reverse strand, counting down.
CAGGTTGCCGTCGCTGTCCTTGATGGGTGTTTGAATCAAGACGCTGCCATTAGAAAGACCTTTCATAAGCCAAGTTGTCAGTTCAATAGGCCCAGATGACAATTGCTGACGAAAATAATTTTTAGATGGCGACATGACTCTCAGAATTTTTGATGATGAGCCTTCTTTTTCAGCGCCAAAGCTGACAGGCACCTGGCGGTTTGTTCCGAGGACATTGATTTCTCGGGCGGTGAGGTCGATGCTTTGATCTAACATGCTATAGAAGACTTCATAGGCCTCAAGATCAAGGCCTGGACCAGTCCTTCCCGCTGGAGATTGGGGAGTGAAGGTCTGCGCGCTAGCATAGTTAGAGGTCAGGATAAAAGCCATACCTAATTTTAAGAGAGTGTTTTTCATGAAGATCTCCTCAATTCAATTGATCTTCAAGATTGAAGCCAGCCAAAACCAATGAGTTCGTTATGATCGTATTAAAATGAGACGAGAGGCTGTGCTTTGCCAATTATTGTCAGTGCTGTGTAAAGAAAATTGAAAAGTTTTAAATAGTCCATCAGGCACGAACTTTGAATATGGAGTTATCAGGAAGCATTTTGAATCTTATAAGTTCATTCAGGAGTTTATTGATGAGAAAGTTTATTCTTATATTGTTTGTCATCTCGCTTTTAGCAAGTTTGATGGATATGAAAATGGCCTTTGCAGCTAAGGCTGTTAAAAATCTCAATATGACGCAGCCCCAGATTGTCTCCGCTATTCAAAGGATGGCCACCGATGTTGAAGTTCAGAGCGACATTCAAGCGGCGACCGATATCGCAGATCGCCTGGATAAGAAGTCGGGTAAGCTGCTTCATATGATGTCCTTGAGTCCACTCAAAAAATGGCTGGACCATATTGATGATGATCGATTGAAGCAAGAGTATGCAGATGATTTGATGCTGCACTTGTCCCGCATGAGTGCACTCTTTCGGAGTCATCGCAAATTTGGAATGTTTCCAAGATTTAGGGAATTTGAATTTCAAAACCTGCTTCTTAAAAGTGATTATCTTTTATCGCTGTCAGTCACCCAACGAAGTATTGAAAGTGCTTCGAAGGAAAAATATTTTTCAGAGAGAGCTAAAAATATTGTAACAGATTATAATACTGAGCGTGTGCGGTTGGATCAAAAGAATCTAAAATTTGAATTTGCGCTCAATAATTAACTAAACCAAAAAAAAGCCAAGCACCCCTTGAAGTGAGGTCCTTGGCTTTGATGTTCACGGTTTTCATGCCGTTCAGCAAAGACGATTAATTTCTTTCAGACAAAGGGACAACCTGGCGTTGTTCTTTGCCGACGTATTCGCTCAAGGGACGAATAATGCGGTTGTCTGCAGTTTGTTCCATGATGTGAGCTGACCAACCCGTGGTGCGCGCCATGACAAAGATTGGTGTAAAGAAATCAATTTCAAAGCCCATCATGTAGTAGGCTGGACCGGCTGGGAAATCTAAGTTTGGATAGATTTTTTTCTTTTCAACCATCACTTTTTCTAGCGATGCATACATTTGCATCCATTTTTGCTCGCCGGTGACATCAGCCATGATTTGTGCATATTTTTTCATTGTCGGCACACGAGAATCACCAGAACGATAAACGCGGTGGCCAAAGCCCATGACTTTTTTCTTTTGTGCCAAAGCATCAATCATCCACTGTTCAGCTTTTGCAGGATCAGCAATTTCTTTCATCATGTGCATGACCATTTCATTGGCTCCACCGTGCAAAGGGCCTTTTAAGGCACCGATGCCTGCAGTTGTTGCCGAGTAAATGTCAGATTGGGTAGAGGTCACAACTCGAGCTGTGAACGTTGATGCATTGAAGCTGTGTTCTGCATAAAGGATCAAAGACACATCAAATGCTTTAACGACTTCTTTTTGTGGCACTTTGCCGAAACACATATGGAAAAAGTTTTCAGCTATTGTCAGCTCTGATTTTGGAGCAATAAAGTCAAGGCCTTTTTTAAAGCGATAATCAGCTGCCACCATTGTGGGGATCTTTGCTAGCAACATCATGGCTTTATCAAGGTTCGTTGCAGGGCTTGAATCCCAAATGCGAGCATCCTCAGCACCTAGGAAGGAAACCGCGGTGCGGATGGAATCCATAGGGTGACACTTTTGTGGTAGGGACTTAATTACATTGAGCAAAGTCGCAGAAATATCGCGGTAGCTTTTTTCTTTTTTTGTGAAATCAGCCAACTGCGCTGTGTTTGGCAATTCACCATTGTACATCAAGAATGCAACTTCTTCAAAAGAGCAATTCTCAGCCAAGTCTTGAACCGGGTAGCCACGGTAGATCAAAGAATTGGTGTGCGGGTTCACTTTAGAAACTGAGGAGGTGTCCATGACCACGCCATCAAGACCTTTTTTGACATTCATCTTCTCTGGTTCAGGGACATAGTCTGGATTGATATATTCAGCCATTTTATTTCCTTTTACGGGCGCATTCTTTGCTCGGAGCGCGCCTTGATTTTTTTTACTTTAAAGTAAAATTAAAAATATTTTGATCAAAACTGTTGTACTCGTCATATCTTGTGAGGGCATACAGATCTTTTCGGGTCTGCATTTTACCCAGCAAGCCTTCCTGTGTCCCGCGGGCTTTGATTTCAGCCAGTCCATCCACAGTGGCTCCCATGGCGAGACGGAATGTGGTCACCGGATAAATCACAATGTTGTAGCCCAGATTTGAGAGCTCTTCATAAGTGAACAGCCGACCCTTTCCAAACTCCGTCATATTCGCAAGCAGAGGAACTGAAACAGCCTTTCGGAAAGTTTCAAATTCCTTTTCATTTTCTAAAGCTTCTGTAAAAATACAGTCAGCACCAGCATCTATATAGGCCTTAGCGCGGTCGATGGCTGCAGCAAGTCCTTCAGAGGCGCGAGCATCCGTGCGTGCAATCAATAAAAAATTATCATCAAGTTTTTTACCGCGAGCGGCTGCCGCGACTTTGCGCGCAGCTTCTTCATGGCTGACTAGAGATTTTCCATCAAGATGACCGCAACGTTTGGGGTTGACTTGGTCTTCAATGTGACAGCCCGCCAGACCCATTTCAATCATCTCTTGAACGGTGCGAGTGGCACTCATCGGCTCGCCAAAACCAGTGTCAATATCAATGATTGTTGGCAAAGTTGTTGTGCGCGCAATTTGTCGACCGCGAAGCGCCACTTCAGTGAGTGAAGTTAAACCAATGTCGGGATATCCCAATTCATTGGAGAGCACGGATCCTGAAATGTAAACTCCATCAAAGCCTGCTTTTTCAATGGCCATAGAAACCAATGGCGACCAAGCTCCAGGGAATTGCATCAACTTGCCACTTTTTAAAGTGGCTCTAAAATGAGCGCGCTTTTGTGCGGGGGTTAATTCTGGAAACAACATAAAATTAGAAAATCCCTTTTGTATCGCGCTTGTTGTTGATCAATTTATCGATTGGAATTTGCACATTCAATTGTTGCAGCTGTTCAGCGCTTAAATCCAAAAGACTTTCAGACAAGGAAATAAAGCGATTTCTTTCATCTTTAGAAATAATTCCCTCGGTCAGAGTGTCAAACTTTCTGATGTAGTCAGCACGTTTAAAGGGACGAGCTCCTGCGGGATGAGCATCAGCAACACCCAATTCATCCACTAGTTTTTCACCATTTTTAAAGGTGATTTCAACGCGGCCACCGAAACGTTTTTTATTTGGATCTTGTTCGTGGTACCAAGCTGTCCATTGTGCTTCTTCAACCGTAGAGATTTTGTGCCATAAAGCCACAGTGTCAGCGCGCTGCGCGCGTTCCGGAGCGTAGGAGTTCACATGGTGCCAAGTTCCATCTTGAAGTGCGACTGCAAAAATATACATGATGGAATGATCTAGAGTTTCACGGGAAGCTGTTGGATCCATTTTTTGCGGATCGTTAGCTCCGGTGCCAATCACATAGTGAGTGTGGTGGGAGGTGTGAATCACGATGTTTGCAATATCGTCAAAGTTTGTGATTTTTGATTTCATTTTGCGGGCTAGATCAATCAGAGCTTGAGATTGATATTCAGCAGAATGCTCTTTCGTGTAAGTTTCAAGGATGGCACGTTTTTCTTCGCCCATCTCTGGAAGTGGAACTTCGTATTTTCCATTTTTTCCAGAAAGCATATAGGCGATGACCGAATCTTCCCCTTCATAGATTGGCGAAGGTGCACCTTCTCCACGCATCACACGGTCTACAGCCTCAATGGCCAATTTTCCAGAGTGAGCTGGAGCATAAGCTTTCCACGAAGAGATTTCACCCTTACGAGATTGCCGAGTTGTGAAAGAAACATGAACGGCCTGCTGAATGGATTGATAAATAGTCTCTGTGGAGAGGCCCAATAAAGTGCCGATGCCAGCAGCTTGTGCCGGGCAGAGATGGGCAATATGATCTTTTTTGTATTCATGCAAACAGATGGCTTTCACAAGGTCCACATGCAATTCATACCCAGTGACAAGGCCTTTTAGAAGGTCTTGTCCAGATTTATTCATCTGTTGTGCCACCGCTAATATGGGTGGAATGTTGTCACCTGGATGTGAATAATCTGCAGCTAGGAAAGTGTCATGGAAATCCAATTCGCGCACAGCCGTGCCATTGGCCCAAGCCGCCCATTCACAGTCAAATTTTTGATCGATAGGCATACCAAAAACAGTCGCGCCGCCTTGGCGAGGATGAGCGATAGCCATCGCTCGCGCAGAGGCCACGGGGCGGCGATTGGCCGCAGCAATAGCGACAGAGGCATTGTCGATGATACGATTGATAATCATGTCAGCCACGTCAGCTTTGATGGGTGTATTGTCAGAGGCAACTTGCGCCATCTTCCAAGCCAGTTGATCTTGACGTTCTAATTTTTCTTTAGATGGATAGACGCGGACGATATGCTTTTTCATGGGAATCCTTTCGTGAAAAAGAGCCAGCTCAGCTTGTTGAGGCCATTTACGGATTTTTTATCACCGAGGTTTTGCGAGGCAAAACCCGAGGATAAGGATCGAAAAGGCTTTCAAGTATGAGCGCGTTATTTAAAGTCTATAAAAGCCCAAGCTAACTTGGCCTTAGTATGGGGTCAAGAGTGACAACTCTTGATTCAGAGCGAAATAGTGAAGGATTCCTTCAGGTGAAAGTCGGCGACAGTTCCAGCGTGCTTTGCTGCAAAATAACTCTTTGAAGAATCAGAAAATTCAATCACTGCGGCTAGGCTCAAATGTTTAATTCGAGAGAGGTCTTCGCCAGTCATTCCAATTTTTAGATGCAGCTGTCCTGTGGTTGCTTGAAAAACTAAGAGAGTTGCTGAAAGAGCCGCTGGTCGCAATCCTTGGCGGTAACTGTCAAGAGCATAGACATTCCAATCGCCACTGGGAGCGCAGTTCATTTCAAAGTAGGGGGATGAGTCCTTCCTGTCTTCAGATAAAAAAGCTTCAAAGCAAGTGTGCTTCCATAAGTCATCCTTGCGGAGCCTTTGTTTGCTGGGATTTTGAGCGGGTGCTGAAAGTTCAATGAGTTCAGTCGAACCAGCGATGATAAATTCACATTCAATTTCATTTGAATTCACTCTGACTGCCGAGGCAGAGAACTTTAAAAGGTCAGTCCATGGGCTTTCTTGAAATGGATAAAGATGCATCATAAGGACATTCTGACCGAAAGAGTTCGGAGAGTAAAAAAGAATTTTCATCACGCAGTCATTTAGGATTCAGTGAAGTTGAAGAGATCGGTCGCCATTTTCGTCGTCTGCAAGTCGGGGTTGCCTGTGTTTTAAAACAAGAACAAATTTATTGCCTTGGGGAACTCTCAGGTCGAATATGAAGACAGGGAGAAAATTGAAATTAACAACTAGGCCTTTATCTAGAAATGAATCCAATATGAATGGGTTGATTTGGACTTTATAATTATTAAATTCAAGTTCCAACAATAAATTTTATGAGTTGTTTTAATAGCTTAGAGTCTTGCCGTGCGGTTGAAATTAAAATAAGACTATCTTTGGAACAGTTTATAATTTTGTTGGACGGATGATTGCTAATTTGTAATATTGTATAAACGATGTGTAAGTGCAAAAATATTTTAGGCGGATTTTTATGAAACAAAAAAATATGTTAGCAGAATTTTTAAAGCAAAAGAGAGTAGCTGCGGGATTGTCACAACGAGAAGTTTCTGACAAGCTTGGCTACACAACTCCACAATTTGTGTCTAATTGGGAGCGAGGCGTTTCTCATCCTCCAATTAATGCGATTAAAAAATTAGGCGAACTTTACAAAATTTCAGCAGATGAACTTTTTGAGGTGACACTGACAACGACAATTCAAGAGGTCACTCAGGATCTTCGTCGAAAGTTTCTATCGAGCCGAGCTCGATAGAGGTTTTTTATAAGGCAAGTGCGTGAGAAGGTCTGTCTGAGATCTTTATTTTGAGTCTTGCTGCTTCAGAATTCTATCTTTTATAGGTGGAATTTCTTATTGTTTAAAAGTCTAAAATTTAAATTGAATAAAAAAACCCGTTGTTGATACGGGTTTTTTTCAATTCAAATTTGCTACATCCCGTTAGTATGTTCCAATAGAAATATGCAATCTCCACGGACTTTCATCAGCTTGCATGTTTAATTTCCATGCTAAATCAAAACTCAATGGGCCTACAGGTGTGTTGTAGCGAAGGCCTAATCCGGCACTGGCTCGGTAAGACTCTTTGATGTCTAAGCCCTCAATCAAGACTTGGCCTCCATCATAAAACAAGGCCGTTCCCAAGCTTCCTTTGATCGGAATTCGAAGCTCGGATTTGACTAAAAACATGGAAGAGCTTGATTCCAGATAGTATTTCTTATTACTGCCTGCAATACCGAGGTCTTTGTTGTTGGGAAAGTATTCAGTACCGGCTTCGTAGCCGCGAACTGTTGATGTTCCACCTAAGCTAAAACCTTTTTTTTCCCAGGGAACACCATTGTTGCTGTCGGGCAAGTTTGATAGATTTTTTAGATAAGCACCACGAATTTGGTTGGCCCAAATCATGGGTTGCTTAAAAAATGAGCCAATATTTTTATAATGGCTGAAGCTTACCACGGCTTTCCAATAATTTATTGTTGCGGATGATCCAATGCTAGGATCTGCATATTCAGCATTTATCCTTGTAAAATGTCCTGAGGTTGGATTGAAGGGATTGTCCCTATAATCGATATCAATGTTTGGACCTGTTGTGGCAATGTCTTGTTGTTCTGGAGCATAGGGGTAGGAGGAATCTAAGCCAGAATCTTTAACTTGAGCGAGGGACCAGACATCCCAAGTTCCCAGAATATGGTTTGAAAGGTCATTTTCAAACGAATAAGTATAGGAATTGATATCAGTCACCTGTTTGATTTGATAGTTTGAAATCAAGCTTGAGAGAGTGATGTTGGCTCGCCCCCGCATCCGAGAATTAAATAAATAGGGTTCAAGATATCCCAGGACAACTTTACTCTCAAGATATTGAAATTCAGCGACATTGTAATTGCCTTCAAGTCTTAGAGAAAGACCTCGCCCCGTTCCCCATAAATTTCGATAGGCGACACTTGTTGATCCGCGAAGCGTCAGCTTTCGCTCATTCGTTGCACCGAGTCCCACCGTAAAAAGGCCAGGGTCTCGTTCTGTCACTTTCACCAAGACAGTTCTGTTTGCAACATTGGTTTTGTCTTCCAGAGTGCGAACCTCAACTGCGCTAAACAAACCGCTTCTTTGTAAGTGAAGAATAGAGTTTTCAATTTTTTGTGGAGTGATCAGTTCGCCTGGATGAAGCTCTATTTCATTTAAAACGACATAGTTTTTTGTGAAGTTATTGCCCTCAATAATAATACTGGCGGTGCGCACCTGGGGACCTTCTAAAATTTTGAAATGTAAAAGGGCCTGAGTGCTACTTTCGTCGTAGGTGACGAGATCCTCTTTCTCATTCAACAAAAGCATTTCAATATAACCATTCTCGCGGTAATGGCTTTTAATATTCAATACAGCAGTTTCAATTTGATTGAGTTTGAGTGGGCCTGGCCGTATTTCTGTAACCTTCAGAAGCTCATCCTGTGAGTAGGTCACGTTTCCACTAAATTCAATTTTTTTGATGATCGTGAGTGGACCCTCTTCCATGTTGATGAAGAGGGTTATTTTTGTTTTTTCACGATTGTATTGAATTCGCGTGGAGGTGATTTTAGATTGAAGGTAGCCCTCATTTTGAAGCTGAAGATTGAGATTTCGAAGGCCCGTCTCAATATCCTCTTTGTTGAAAAAGCCATCAGCTATGATGGGTGAACTGTGATCTTTGATAAAATTGATATAATAAGAGGGTTTTCGGCTTAAGTTTCCATTGATGATGACGTTTTCAATTTTGATGCGCGGGCCTTCATTGATTTTGAAAGCGATTGTTTTTTGAAAAGGAGGTCTGAAGTCTTTTTCTTCGAAAGTGACTTCAGCCTGGGCATATCCTTCTCCAACACAATAATTTTTAATTTTTTGAGAAAGATCAGTGCCTACACTGGAGCTGTTGGTGTAATAGTTATCTAAGGCCAATGCATTTTTTAAGTCCAGACTGCGTTGAATTTTTATCCCATTAAATTCAAAAATATAATTTTCCGCTTTTTCGATGCGATAGTTGAGGGTGACTTCGGATTGGTCGCTGTTGTAGGTCAGATTAGGGCCTAGGATTTCGGCTCTGACGTAGCGCTCATCTGTTAGATAGTCTCGCAATTTTCTGTTGATATCTGCAAGAGTCTTATCAATTAGAGGTTCGCCAATTTTATATTCGAGCAAAGAAGTGAGTTTTTTATTCAGTTCAATGTTTGAACTTTGAATATTTATTTTATGAACTAAGCTGCGTTTGCCCTCGGTGATTTTTGTGTCGACATCAATGTCTTCTAAGTTTTGTTGGTTTGGAGGTAATTCAATATCAATCAGGCAATTGAAAAAACCTTTATCTTTGTAAAATTGTCGCAGTTTTTCAGCTTCTTCAATAATTTTGGTTTGATCAAAAGGTTCTGAAGATTGAATCGAAAATATTTTTTCTAAATCGCTCTTTGACAAAAAACTAGAACCAAAAAAATGAATCTCGCCAATTTTTTTAGATCGAAAGTATGTGATTTTGTAGGTTGAATCAATATCGAAAGCTTGAATGCGGTCAAATTCACTTTTAGACTGCAGGAATCTCATTATGTCATCAACAACGCTCAGAGAGACCGCCTCGTTTTTTACATTAGGGAAGGCCTGATATATTTCATTTTGGATTTTTAAAGAAAAATTGCTCAGATCGATTTTTTTCTTAGCCCAGCTAGATCCAAAAGAAAATATAATGACCAAAAAAAGCAATATATTTAGGGACCTTAAAAGTACAGAGGGGGTTGAATTTAGGATCCTCATTTGAACTCCCGTTTGAATTCTATATCGAGCCCAAAGATACTTTGGGTCTCTTGAGGAGTATTTTGCAAGGTGGTGTTGTCATAAAGATTTTTATTTTCAAAAGATCCAACGGCAGTGATATTATTGTTGAGTAAATATTCTAGCTTAACATCATAGCCTTCCATATCACCGACTGGACGACTGCCAGAAACTTTGAGTTTGTCAGAGATTTTTTTGCTTAGAGTGATCTTTGAGATACTGATGTTTCTAGTAGAATCATATTGAGATGTAACAGCTAGGTTAAACCCAATGGTACTTTCTAGTTGTTTATTTATGGGTTTAGCTAATACTGCCCCACCAATTTCTAAGCCCGTTTGTTCTGCGACTGCTTTTTGTTGACCTGCTGTTCGACTAAGACTTGTTGAAGTAACCCCTAGGGCGATCAGTGAAATGATATCTTGGTCACTTAAAGGTGGCACAGAGCTGGTTTTGATATTCAAATTCTTTGCCTGTCCCTGGGCAATGAGTGTGATGTCATATTCATTGATTCGAGAAGTGGCTGTGGCAAAAATCTGGGGATTGATCTCATCTGGAGTATTGAATTCTACAACAGCATTTTGAACATCGAAAAGTTTGTCTTTGAATATTAATTTTGATTTCCGCTCTGCAGTAAGTTTACCAAAAAGTAAAGGTCCAGTGGGAGGACCTTTCACCTGGAGGTCGCCAGTGACTGAGCCATCAAACATGGAGTTTTTAATTGCAAAGGGTCGATCTAGATTGATGTTTAAATCCAACAAGACGGGGTCGAAGTGTCCTGCTCTGAGAACTTTTGGAAGATAGTGACTCTGCTTAACATCGGCTACACCTCCTGTGTTTTCTGTGAATTCTTTTTCGAAGAGTCCTTGGTGGACATGATAAGTTCCCGACAAAGTAAAGGGAAACCAACTTCCACTAAAGATCAGCTCAGCATCACCAACCGAGCGAACCTTATCTGGAATATTTAGAGAAATATTTTCGAGATGAGCTTGAATTGAAGTCTGCAAATTACGGATTCCTCTGATGATCAGGCTTCCCTCGCCAGAGATCGTACCTCCTGCCATCTGGCCATCAATTTCATTCACCAAGATTTTACTTTGTGAAAATGAAATATCGGTTGAAATTTTTTCAATTAAGTGAGGAAATCCTTTTATTTTCACATAGGTTTCAGAAATATTAGCGGTGCCTATGATTTCAGGTTTGGTGAAGGGTCCTGCGATTGAAGCTGATATTTCTATAGGCCCACCAACATCTTCTAAAAAAGGGGCAAACATTTGCAGGAGGTGTAAATCAGCCTTTGCATCTATGGTCACATTCAGTCGGTCAGCGGTAAAGTTTCGGCCCGCAATCGAAATTGAATTTTTTGGTCCTTGCAGAAAAAAGTTCTTTATTTCCATGAGGCCGCGATTGATTGTAATTTGCACTGGGGAAGGATTGGAGAGGCTCATCACCTCGCGCATTAAAAATATTTTTTCTATTTGGATTTTCCCTGTTGATTTGAGCAAGTCTCCATTTTCAGAGTGCAGATCAATACTTGCTGTTAGTGCTGAATCATAGTCCGCTGCAAGTGAGGCTCCACCAGCTAAGGCTAAAAGATTTGAAAACTTCCAGTTGTCAGTTTTTGCCTTGATGAGCAATGGGACTGAAATCCTGTCGCCGGAAGCTTTTTCTAAGGGGAGCTGAATTTCGCCCTTAACCGCGCCTCCGAATAAATTGACTTGAGTTGAAAAAATACGTTTGTCAGTTCGAATATTGAATTCAGACGAGGGTATCTCTTGGTCGCCTAGAATTGAATTTGTAATTTGCCCTTTGAGTAGAACCAGTGGATTTGCAACTGTGCCCTTAATTTCAGAATTAAAATTTATATTTCCATAAATTTCGGAATTAAATCGATTAACTGTATCTATCTCTTCTAATTTTAAATTTTTTCCATCTAAAATAAAGTCCAATTCTTTATTTGCATGGATACCACCGGAGAGCTGTATTAAAGATGAATTTTTTTGCAGTTGAACTTTTTGCGTTTCAAGTTGGCCGTTCTGAGCAGAAACATTGAAAGTCAGTTGGTCGAAGCTTTCTTGGTTTAGAGACACTTTTTTGAATTGCGATTCAAGCTTATAATTTAATTTCCAAAAATCCAGTGGACCATCAACGTGAGCTTTAAGGGTGCCTAGACCTTGGGGGTTTAACGGTAAATGATAAAATGGCTCAAGAAGAGTTGAAATATCAGAAAGTTCTGCTGTGGGTGCCACGACATCACAGACCAGTTGATTTTCTGTAAGGTTGATATCTAAATATCCTAAATATTTTGTTTTATTTTGAATACCTAAGATATCTCCAAAAACCAAATGCCCTTTTTTAAAATTTAAGTGGGTGCTAAGATTGCCCAGATTAAATTGCTCAAAAATAAAATTTTGAGCATTCATTTGTAACGAAAAGGTCGCTGTGTCTGCATTTCCTTCCGTGTGTCCTTCAAGGGACACTAGGCCGGTCATCTTTAATTGCGCTAGATTTTTTATATTTCTAAAGTCTAAATTGTTGGTTTTAAAGTTGATATTAAACCCTTTTTTAAAATCAATAATTCCGTCACTGACGCCTTGGGTGGTTGCAACCCCAGCGTTTTTGTCGCTGACAAACAATTCAGACTTATAACTGACTGCATGAGGCGTGATTTCGATTTTGCCTTCGGCCGTCAGGTTTTTTAGATCCAATATGGCGCTGCTTGGTTGGTTTATTCTGGATTTGACCCAAAGGTCCGTGGCTATAAGTTTGGCATTATTACAAGTGATGTTGAACACGTCTGGATTGAGTTTTCCAGTGCAGGGGAGGTCTCCCTCAAGATTCAATCCCACGGGGATTTCGTTCAGATCCAGGCTGACAAATAACTTTTGCAGATCCAGTTGGTTGAGTTTGATTTGCGACTTAAAGTTAAAGTCGTGATCAAATTCAATTTCAGATTTATTCAGAGTGGCCATTCCGGCGGGGTGCTTTAATCGAATTTCTGAAAAAGAAACCAGATGATTGTTAAATTGCCCCTGGACTCGCGCCTCGCCAAGCTCCCATTTGTCGACCGACATGCCATGAGTGTTGATGACGGCTTTGCCTTGAAAATCATTTTTTCCTTTAAAGTGTGCTTCGATTTCAGAGTGGACGGTCCCAGCTATTTTTGGAATTTCAAACTGTGGCTGTGCCTTTTTGAACTCGTTAAAAAGGTCTTCCAAGGATCCGTTGGCTTCAATGTTGAAAACACCGGAAGGTCGGACTGTTAAAAGTTTTACAGGTGTGAGTTCTCCCTGTACCGATAGCTCAGACCCTGGAAATCTTTTTTGATCTAGATGGGCCGAAAAATGAAGTATCTTCAAGGCTTGGCGATTGAGATAGAGATGACTTTCTACGTCGGAATTAATGCTGCCATATTTTTTTGATTCAATAAATAAGCTTGGCAGATTAACCTTAGCAGTCAAATTCCTTCCCATATTGGTTAAAAGAATATTTCCATTTTGAATTTCAAACCTTGAAATTCCCTTATTGGAATTCAGAATAATATGAATATTTTGAAAAAGAATTTTTGGTAGGGGCAATTTTTCGGTGATAGCAAAGAGGTCATCTAAGGGAAGCTCTCGTGCTGGCGATTCATCTTCAAGGAGAGGATCAATATTGAGTTCTAATTCTGGATTTTCAGCGAGCATGGTTGAAAAACTCAATCGACCGCTGAGGAGTTGGAAGACATCCAGTTGCACGCGGAGGCTTTTGAGTTCTGTCTTATAAATTATTTTAACAATATTTTCTGGGGAATTTTTATTTGCGGTGATTTTTATGTTTTCAATTGTCACTGAGGGGCGGAGCACCCGTATTTTAATATTGTCAGCAGTGATATTGAAAGGAAGTTCTGATTGAGAGTACTTCTGAATTTTTTCAAGCGCCCAACGTTCAACCCGTGGTAAAACTATCCATGAGCCAATATTCCATAGGATTAAAAAAACTAGAATGGGGGTGATTAAAATCCAAAAGATACGTTTCATTGTTGATCACTCCAAACGCTGAGGAGCGTGCTTGCAGCTCTATAATTTGGCCGCAAGTTGATCACTCCAAGAAGGAGCTCTATTGCAGAGTGTTTTTGCCCCAGACCCCAAAGGGCTTGAGCTCGCAAATAGGTGCTAGCGAAAAAAGTTTCAGGATCGCCAGCCAATAGAATTTCAACTTGGGCCAACTCTGATAAGAGTTCAGCAAAGTGTCTACAATGCAGCAACAGCTCCAGTCGCAGCCATATTGCAGATTCGGTCTGTTCAGAGTACTGCAAAACATCCATAGCCAAATCGTAGGCTTCAAGCATAAAAGCAGCAACAGCAAGCTCAAAGGCCATTCTTGGATCAACTTTAGCAATCGTCAACAGCTCTGCGGATAATAAATTGAGCGCCAATTCAGATTGCAGATCCACAACCGTGGTGTGTGTGGATTCAATCGCTCGAGGCTTGGGAGAGTGTCGCGCAAGGATATCCAGGGCGTGTCGCTGTTGATGCTCACTTATTTCATGAGCCACATCTTTGTCGCCAGGAAATAGGAGTTGCAATCGCTTGAGAACTTTTTTTTCCTCATCGATCAATTGTTCTGTTCGAAGCATAAAAAGTTCATCAATCAAAGCTGATTTTTTACTTAAATAGTTTTTTTGTATTTTATATTTTCTATGGGCTCTCCATTCTCTGAGGATGGGAATGTAAGAATCAAGAGATTTTGAGCGTGAAGCCTCTGCTTGTGCTTTGGACTTTTGAATTCCTTCAAAGATCGATTTTATTTCGATATCACCCAGTTGAATCTGCGAGCGTCCCAGTGCCTCCAAGAAAAAAGGCCATGGCACAAAAAACTTATTTTCTCCAACATGGCGAAGGACAAACTGAATTAGTTTTTGATTTTTTCCGGCGTTGAACAGGAACTGCGCGACTGAAGTGATATCTTCTTCATTGAAATGCGTGGGAGAAGATTCGATAGTTTGAATAAGGCGTTCGGCCACGTCGTCGAGGTCAGGGAGTTCATTTATTAATTTTTGAATTTCTAATTCGATAAAATGAGACAAAAATAAGCCTCCGCTATTACTGCTCTTTATTTTGCGATAAAATTCAGTGTTTGCGGAGACTTAACATTTTGCGTTGTAAAAGTATTTTAATTACTTTTGGCTAACGCGCTCAACATAGTCACCTGTTGACGAGTCAATTCGCAAGACATCGCCTTCATTGATATGCAAAGGAACATTCACAGTCAGACCTGTTTCCATGGTGGCAGGCTTTGTGGCTCCACTGACGCGGTCCCCTTTGATGCCAGGATCAGCTTTAGCAACTTTAAGGTTGACTGCTTTAGGAACATCGACCGCTACAGCTTTTTCATTGTAGAATAAGACCACAACTTTGAGATTTTCTGTGAGGTAATATCGAGATTCACCAAGATCTTCTTCACTCATTGCGATTTGTTCAAAAGTCTCTTGTGACATAAAATTAAATCCAGAGTCATCTTTATAAAGAAATGACATCTCTTTGTTTTCAACGTTTGGCACTTCGAATTTTTCACCAGATTTGAAGGTCACTTCAAGATTTTGTCCGGTGAGCATATTTCTCAATTTAGTGCGTGTAAATTGATTGCCTTTTCCTGGCTTGACGTGTTGGAAGTCCACGACAACGTAAGGCTTGCCTTCAACCATTAATTTAAGATTCTTTTTAAAGTCCGATGTTTCATACATAACTCATCCTCTCGTAAGGTATCAGAGGTAAAATTGAGCCCAGGATTTGGGTTCTCAGATACCGAAGTGGCCAATATAAACTCATAGGGCGGGGTGAGGTCAACCTTGGGCGCTATACTCTTGAATATTGCGAAGCATCAATCGGAGCGTGATGAGTTTTTGCTCTTGGATGAGATCCTCACGCTTTCTCAGGGGCTTCAGATTCACGGGTTCATCGCTTTCATTGTTGCGAATTTTTAGACTTTTTCGCCTTTTTTCAAGTTCAGGCTGCTCGCCAAACTCTTTCGCCGTGTCATTGAGTAAAGCCTGAGCTTTATCAAGGTCGTTGCGAACAATGAAGGCATCAATCAGCGAAAGCATTCTTTCAAAAGCCTTGTCTCGAGTGGGTGGGGTGACCCTGTAACTGGATTCGAGAGAGGCTACACCGTCGGGTCGCTCCGATGAAGGTTTAGGTGTTTCCCAATTTATATCCGGAAGGCGCTTCATGGAAAACACTTCGTCTTCGTATTCGTCAGCCGTTAGAGCTTCTAGTTTTTGAATTGCCCTTTGTGCCGAATGTGAGGTGGGATTTAGAAAAAGAATCATTTTAAAGGACTTTAAGGCATCCTTAGGATTTTTTAATTCAAGCTGAATTTCTGCAGTCAGCCGATGGGCCAAGATGTTTTCAGGTGCAAGTTCTGTGGCTTTTTTTAAGGATTCTAGCGCTTTTTCAATTTGTTGAGCTTCGCGTAAAATTTTGGCAAATGTGATTAAACCTCCCACAAATTGCGGATGGCGTTGAACGCCAGCAGTCACAATTTGCGAAGCTTCTTTGAGCATCCCCATTTCTCGGTAGGCCTCTGCCAGAGGGGCAAAGACCTGAGATGAAGGATCTTTAGCTAAAATAGATTGATATTTTTCGATCACACTCGGTTCAAGTTTGGCCATAAAAAAATTCTAAGGTAGATTCATTGACTAAGCAATACCTTAGGCGTGAAATTAGTCCCATGAGTATCACAATTCTTGGGGTTGACCCCGGTTCGCGCATAACAGGTTTTGGAGTCGTTCGTGTTCACAATGGAAAAATTGAACATGTAAATCATGGTGTTATATTGTTGGGTGGGGATCTTCCTTTTCCGCAAAGGATGACAGAGCTAGGGCTAGGCTTCCAAGAGGTGATGGAAAAGTATCAGCCTCAACATGTGGTGATAGAAAAAATATTTTTAGGAAAAAATGCTGACAGCGCGTTCAAGCTCGGGCATGCCCGAGGTGTGATTATGTGTGAGGCGGGGCGAGGCAAAGCCTCCGTTCAAGAGTATGCCACACGTTCTGTAAAAAAAGGCATCACTGGCAATGGCGGTTCTAGTAAAGAAGAAGTCCAAGTGATGCTCAAGATGATGTTAAATATAAAGACAATCAACAGGATTGATGCGTCGGATGCCTTAGCTATGGCCTGCTATTATGCCTTCGAAATGAAAAAAGAGTCAGTACTCAAGAGAGCGGTGGAATTATGATCGGATATTTGCGTGGAAAAATTATTGAAGTGATGAATGAATCAGCGCTCATCGATGTTCATGGTGTTGGCTATGAAATCAATGCCTCGATACACACCCTTGAGGATTTCCAGACTTTGCTTGGAAATGAAATCATTGTTTGGATTCACACTCATGTTCGAGAAGATGCGCTGATTTTATTTGGCTTTCATTCCAAAGAGGAAAAAAGATTATTTTTATCCCTTTTAAAAGTGAATGGCGTAGGTCCTAAGATGGCTTTAAGTATCCTGTCTGGTGGCCGCCCAGCTCAAATTCATGAGTTGATTGAGGCGGGCAATGCAAAAGGACTTTCAGCCCTGCCAAAAGTTGGCAAAAAAACAGCAGAGCAAATCATTTTGACCTTAAAGGGCAAATTGGTTTCTATCGATGAGGGTTCAAAAACCAAATCTGAAACACTCACTCAAATCACATCGGCCCTGCTCAATTTAGGTTATAAATCTCAATTGGTCGATCAATTTGTAGCGACCTTGCCCGTTGAAGTTGAGCTGGAAGAAGGCGTTCGCAGAGGCTTTCAGACATTATCTGGGGCTTTATCATGAGTCGCATTTTAGAAGGTGATATTGTTGAAGGTGAAAAGCCCTGGGAAAATGAATTGCGCCCACAGCGGTTTGAAGATTTTCCTGGTCAAGAAAATGTGAAAGAAAAAATAAAGGTCTTTGTCGCCGCAGCAAAACAGCGCGGAGAGCCTTTAGATCATGTTCTTTTAAGTGGGCCTCCGGGTTTGGGGAAAACCACATTGGCTAAAATTATTGCCAATGATATGGGAGCTGAAATTAAAACGACATCAGCTCCGGCCATTGATAAAAAAGGGGATCTGGCAGCGGTGTTGACTTCACTCAAACCAAACTCCGTCCTTTTTATTGACGAGATTCATCGCTTGAGCCGCCACGTTGAAGAGTACCTTTACACGGCCATGGAAGATTATTACATCGATATAGTTACTGGAGATGGCTTAGGGGCGAGGTCCATGAAATTTCAGTTGGCTCCGTTTACGCTGGTGGGGGCAACCACTCGTGCAGGACTTTTAAATCCACCCTTTCGAGATCGCTTTGGAATTGTTGAGCGCCTGCAATTTTATGATCGAAAAGCCTTAGAAAAGATTTTGATGAGATCGGCTGAAATTTTTAAAGTTGAAATGAATGAAGAGGGTGCTGTGGAAGTGGCGCGCCGGTCGCGAGGAACTCCAAGGGTTGCCAATCGGCTGTTAAAGCGAGTCCGTGACTACGCTCAAGTGAAAGGGGATGGAGTGATTTCTAAAGAGATCGCGATCTATGCCTTGGATCAATTGGGCGTGGATCAATTTGGTTTGGATTTGATGGATCGTCGTATTTTAAGCTTGATCCTAGAACGCTACAATGGTGGCCCGGTCGGTATTGACACTTTGGCTGCGGCTCTGAGCGAAGAGCGAGACACGCTTGAAGATGTTTACGAGCCTTTTTTAATTCAAGAGGGATTTATTCAGAAAACTCAGCGTGGTCGAGTGATCACGGAGTATGCTAAAAACCTCATCCTGCCACACATGCAGTTGGAAAAATAAATTATTATGTTTTTACAAAAGACTATTCGAAAAAAAACAGAAGTTAAAGGAATAGGGATTCACTCTGGTAATCCTTGCACCTTGATCTTTAAACCGGCCCCGGCGAACTCGGGTGTTTACTTTATTCGCTCCGATTTGCCAGGGCGACCTTCGTTAAAAGTCAGTGCCAAGAATGTTCAAGCCACTTCTCATCAGACAACAATCGGTGGCGACGTTTTTTCTGTTGCAACGATCGAGCATTGCGTGTCGGCCCTCTCAGCACTTCGAATTGATAATATTTTTATTGAGCTTGATGGTCCCGAAATTCCTATTTGTGATGGCAGTGCTCAAGTGTTTTTAAATGCTCTTTTAGCTGTCGGAATGGTTGAACAAGATCAGCCGAGAAAATATTGCTATATCACCGAGCCCGTTTATTTTAGCGAAGGCGAAAAACATGCCTATGTGGTCCCTTACCATGGACTTCGTGTCACCGCGACCATCGATTTTAGGCACCCGATGATTGGCAATCAAGTCATCGATTTGGATGTGAATGAGCAATCCTTCGCACGAGAAATCGCCGGTGCTCGCACCTTTGGTTTTTTAAAGGATGTCGAAGCTCTGCAGGCTCGTGGTCTTGCTAAAGGGGGCAGTCTTGAAAACTGCATTGTTCTGGATGCCGAGAGAGTTGTGAATCCTGAAGGACTGCGTTGGGAGAACGAGTTTGTTCGCCATAAGGCCTTAGATGCCCTGGGTGATTTAGTCACCTTGGAGATGCCCTTGATGGGGCATGTGGTCCTGTACAAAGCTGGGCACGACATTATGAATAAATTGGTTCGAAAAATTTGGGATTCGCCGGGCTCATTCAGGTATGTGGAGTTGGGCGCAGATATCACAGAAGTTGTAAAACGATTTTCAGGCTGGTCGGTTCCAAATTAAATTTTTACATTTAGATTTTCACTCCAAACAAGGGGAGCTCAATGCAAACAAGTTTTCAGAGAGTATTTTTTAATCCAATTCTAATTCTCGCAATTTTAATATTAATAGTATTTAATTCGATTGATATTGAAGTTGGCAATAGGATGAAGCCTCCACGCATCCCCCGACCTCGTCCTCATTATGATTGTGAATTAAAGGCAGATTTTAGAACAACTGCTCTAGGTATTTCATAATCTGGCCTTCCCGTACGGCTTTGCCTCAAGCGCACCGTGCGCTTGAGGGCGGTATCAATAACCATCAGTTTAAGGGGCCAGTTTATAAAGCCTATTTTATATACGGTGCCGGGTGTTGCTTATAATAGAGATCCCAAGAATTAACCATCGAGCCATCTCCAAATTGACAATAATTGACTTCTTGCTTCTGGTTATTGAAGGCAATGAGATTTGCTCCCTTGAAATTATCGCAATTCTGCGAAGCTGGACTTCCGTTGAATTTAGAAACCTGCGGTGGAGTCTCTGTGAGGCTTGCCGCCAACGCTAAACATTTTGGCTGAGCCCCTTTCTGCAAGCAGTCCTGGCTGAGAGTCAGTCCATCCAACCATTGCAAGTGGATTCTTTTATTAAAACGTAAAAGAGCTGAGTTTTTGTCTCAGCTCTTTTATAAACACAAATATTTTTATTTGAATTTGAACTTAAATTTCAGATCTTAAATAAGTCACGATGTCGACGTCTGGTGGCGCGGCTACCCCAGCACCCCTCATTGGGCCGGTGAGGTCATAAAGGCTGAAATCCATGCGCACATCATAGCGACGTTCAGTTTGGTTGCGCAGCCATTGTTCGCGGGCGTACCATTGCTTTTTATTTTCATCACTCGTGCAAGAGGCCATTTCTTCAGGAATTCGCGCACCCCAGCGGAGTTCAACACAATGATAGGGATCAAAGCTCATATTAAAAAGCCTTTGCCGAGCAGACTCAAGATTGAGCACAACTTTTTTGCCACTGGAGGTGAGGTAAGAAAATTGGCAAGCTGTCGCTTCTGTTGCATAAACCTGGAAAAGATCCTTGGCCAGATTTTCCCCTTGATACACCAAAGCAGGATCCTGGGACCTGTACTTTTTCATGGAGTTTTTGGCCTGACTTAAAAGATCAGCAAAAGCAATTTTTAGGCGCGCATCCCGAGATGGCGTCGCAAAATCTTCCCATTCACCACTGGTTCCATAGATGTTCATGGGCAGTCTGTCGGGATGAGGTTGAAGTTGGATGCCAGAAGTTCGTGCCGCATCAACCGCAGCCACGCGGTCTTTTAAACTGACGCAAAGATCGGTGACAAGATTTCTGAGGTCCTCAGTGGGATTGAGATGTTGCGCTCCTTGGGTCAGTTTAAGTCTGACGTAATCATAAAAATCAACAGTTTGATTGTTGATTACAAAGGTTCCTTTGCTCCATATTACGGGGTCCCTGTTGGTGCCATAAAATTGCTCAACTCCAAAGGTGCGAAGTTGTCCGTTGGTCAATCCTACAATCTTTCCGCCGATAAAAGTTCCATCCGGATCTTGGTGAGCGTCTGTTAAAATTAACGGTCGGAAATTTTTAAATCCAGCCCCTTGTTCAGGTCGAGAACGTGCGAATTTAGGTGTGAACATTCCGGTTGTGACTGAATTATCAGGATGGGCATCGATATAAAAAATTCGCCCTTCATCAGTGATTTTATAAATGATGGCCACGTGCCCATTGGTGTCGTAAATGACAGTGCCGGGGCGAATGGCATCGCGACTGATTCGGGTGGGATAAAAATCGCTGAATTTGCCTCCCTCTAGAATCCCACTCATTCTGTAGGAGGCTGTTGAGATATAATCAGAGAAAGTTTGATTGAGAATTTCTACTGCATTCGGGAAGCTTTTTTTAAAGATATAGCTGCTGGTGATGATATCGCTTCTTCCGGTGACGATGTTTCCATCTGTGGTGTAGCGAATATCAGAAATAGTTGTTCCAGAGGTTGAGATCTGGGGGGCTAGTTGATTTTCAAAGGAAAAGGGCAGGCCATTTTTCCATGCAAAATAGGCACGCAAATAATAGGGAAAGTCAGCGCAATCAGCATAATATCTAAGGCCCGAGGGGTCTGACCCAAAATACATATTTGCAGGACTTTTTAAGCAAGTCAGGACTGAACTGCATTGTCGATTTTCAACTGCAGTGGCTATTCGCGTGACAAATTCACCAAACAAAGTCTCATGCTGTTCATTCCAAGCTGGCTGAGTGATCTTCCAAGAGGACGGGCTTGCAGCCATTGAATTTTCAATGGCAAAATTGATCAATATGCAAATTATAATGAGTATCAACTTTTTCATAGGCACCTCTAGCTAGGATCGATTCATCGCAGGAATATAGCTTAAAAAAAATGAAAAGGTCTTTCTATCTAACGAGGATAGAATTTATTACAGAAACTGCCTATAACTTAGTCGTTTTGTATTTAAGGGCTGACAATCTCCCATTTTGAAAATCTGGCCATGACGCAAAATTGCTCAAAAGCGGAGACAAATTCGCGGCAGATGGGAGCAAAGTTGCATTTTTTAGACGATCTGGCATAGTTTTATGGTTGAGATCGTTTTAACCAATTGGTCTGTGATTTGAGGGCCATACTTTTTTCGAGGAGTAATACATGATTATCGGAGTTCCAAAAGAAATTAAAATTTCTGAAAATCGCGTGGGCATGACTGAAGCTGGTGTTCGTCAATACATCAAAGAAGGTCACACCGTGTTTGTTGAAAAAGACGCTGGTGTGGGATCTGGAATTACCAATGAACAGTATGAGAAAGCTGGCGCACAGATACTTGATACAAAAAAAGAGGTCTATGCCAAGTCAGATATGATTCAGAAGGTGAAAGAACCCCTTCCTGAAGAGTACGAGCTGATGAAAGAAAATCAAATCATTTACACTTATCTTCATTTGGCAGCAGAGCCCAAACTGACTAAAGTTCTTTGTGAACGCAAGGTTAAGGCGATTGCTTATGAAACAATCCAGTTGGACAATGGTTCTTTGCCTTTGTTGACACCCATGTCTGAGGTCGCAGGCCGAATGGCCACGCAAATAGGGGCTTTTTATCTTCAAAAGGATCATGGTGGAAAAGGTATTTTGTTGGGTGGTGTGACGGGTGTTAAGCCTGGCAAAGTCACCATCATCGGAGGCGGTGTTGTCGGAACAAATGCGGCAAAAATGGCTGTGGGGCTCGGTGCTTCCGTGACAATTTTGGATGTGAGCACTGCTCGCTTAGAATATCTTGACGATATTTTTCAAGGTCGCTGTATGACTTTATTTTCCAATCCAAAAAATATTGAAGAGTCTGTCAGAGAATCTGACCTCGTTGTCGGTGGAGTTCTTATCACCGGTCAGAAAGCTCCCACGTTGGTTTCAAAGGAAATGATCACTTCAATGTCTAAGGGTTCGGTCGTTGTCGATGTGGCCGTGGATCAAGGTGGTTGCATCGAAACTTGTCGTCCGACCTCGCACACGACGCCCACCTATGAAGTGGATGGGGTTATCCATTATTGTGTCCCTAATATGCCGGGTGTCGCTCCACGCACGTCCACTTATGCTTTGACTAATGTCACAACCAAATATGGTCTTATGCTGGCAGGGCTTGGCGTAGAAGAGGCTGTTGCAAAGAATCCTCACCTTATGAAGGGGCTTAATGTCTATGGCGGGCACGTTGTGTATGAGCCTGTAGCACGAGACCTTCATATGGAATATAAGCCTTACCAAGGCAAGTAAAAGAGTGCATCATGATTGGATTCAAGGTCTTCAAATGTAAGCAATTGAATCCAATTTTAAAGAAAGCACTCTAAAATACAGGAGCCAAAAAAATGCGAAGCCAAGTTTTTTTCTTATTATTGATGTCGATCTTTGGATCGACCGCTAGTTATGCAGGCCCTCCTTCGGAATCATTTTATGATTTGAAAGCCAATGATATAGCTGGGCATCAAGTTCTTTTTTCAAATTTTCGTGGAAAAGTTGTCCTTGTAGTCAACACCGCCTCGCAATGTGGGTTCACGCCGCAACTTAAAGATTTGGAAACTTTAAATAAAAAGTATGCAGCTCAAGGATTGGTCGTCTTAGGCTTTCCTTCTAATGATTTTAAACAGGAGTCCGCGGATCCCGCAGAGGTTCAAAAATTTGCGGCGAAAGAGTACGGAATTACTTTTCAACTGTTTGAAAAAGGAGCTGTCTCAGGAAAACAAAAACAGCCTGTTTTTGATTTTTTGATCAATAAGAAATCAGGATTTATTTTTAAAGAAGTAGCCTGGAATTTTGAAAAATTCTTGATCAATCGTAAAGGTGAGGTTGTTGAGCGATGGAGTTCAGTGACGAGCCCAACTTCGGATAGCATTATCAAGAGCATTGAAAAAGAATTGAAATAGTTTTTCAACTGGCTTGTGACCCTTAATTTTCAAACCAGATATTTCCCCAATCTTCTGTGCGGATCATCGGAATGTGTCTTTGCTTTAGCAAGGATTCAATGTCCGCATGGGGGTGATGATACCTTTTCCAACGTGCTGAGGCAATCGCCATTTTAAGGTGAGGAAGTTGGCTGAGGAGCTGCGGAGAGGTGCTTGTGTGACTCCCATGGTGGCCCAGCACGAGCACTCGGGTGCTTTGTATCCAAGGCTGATTTTTCCAATGCAATTCCTGCTCCTTGGGCGAATCGCCGGGCATTAAAAAATTTTTAAAAAGGACCACGTGGCTCTTGGCGTTTGATTCGTCC
The DNA here is from genome assembly GCA_947449255.1 of Pseudobdellovibrionaceae bacterium. Taxonomy (GTDB): domain Bacteria; phylum Bdellovibrionota; class Bdellovibrionia; order Bdellovibrionales; family Bdellovibrionaceae; genus Bdellovibrio. Next base: position 200,951 of record CANFQX010000001.1, on the reverse strand, counting down.
GCGTTGGAACCTGGGGTCCATACAGCCGGTCCAACCTTTTGTTTTCCTTTCGAGCTTGAGCATTCAGGAATTAAATCTAAAATTGCAGCTTTCCTTTTTGTGGTCTGTCCGAGAGGATGCAAAGCGATGCAGCTTGGCCATTTGGGCCAATGTGAAAGTGCTCCAATATGGTCCCAGTCCCAATGACTTAGAAAGAGTTTATTCCTGTTTCGACTGCAAACTTGTGAGATTTTTTTCCACGGGAAAAATTCTCCGCCAGCATCAAAGTGCAGGCACTCATCTCCAAAAAGGGCCGTCACCCACTGACCCTGACCCACATTCCAAACGATTGTAAAATTGCGAAGTGCATTGTTTTTGATTGGGCTTGCACTCAAAGTGATGATTAGAAAAATCGCGACGCAAAAGTTCATCTTGATAAATCCTTACCCTGATAGAGATGAAGTCGCAGGAAATGAAAAAAAATGTGCCAGCAGAAAATCCAAATCCAAAGATATGCTAGAGGGGGTGTGGTGCTGCGGCTCATGACAATAGGTTCTGAGGCAAGTTTTAAGATCCGAGCAAACAGGAGCAGAGCTTCGTCTAGAAGGGGGAGCAAGGGATGAATAAGCACTGAGATGAAGGCCAAGGGTAGTAATAGAAATGAGATAACAGGCCCAAGAAAAAGATTATAAATGAGGCTTAGCGGGTGCAGATTTCCGATGCCCCAGAGTGGCACACTCATAAAAATAAACACGGCCAAGTGAGAGAAAAGGAGTCCTGATATTTTTTCCCTCACTTTTAGGGTCGGAACCCAGCATAAAGCCAGCGCAGCACTCCAGCTCATAGCCAGTGAGGTCGAATCCCACCATGCAGGGAAAAGAGTGAGTGTGAACATTCCAGCGATCAGGACCGTTAAGTCGGCAGGGAATTTTAAGTTTAAGTTTTTTAAAAAACTGCGTAGGGACAATGCAATAAGAGCTCGAACAGCAGGCGGCTGCCAGCCCACGATCAGGGCATATAAAGCTAAAAAAACAATTCTTACAAAGACTGGAATTCCCAGGAGCCCCAGCAATTCATCTAAAAGAATCAGATGAGATCCAGAAATAATAAAGACATGGATCAATGAAGTTTTAACTAAATTTTCTTTGAGTTCGGGACTCTTGATGTTCTGTCCGCAGATCAGTGATTCTAATAAATCCCGACTTTTCGAATGCATTGGAAGAATCTGTACACATTTTTGTTGAAAAACAGTTGCGGTATCTGATGTTTTTTTCAGCAATGATGGAGCAAAGGGAGCGTTTAAAAAAAGAGCAGAAAGTAAAATTATAATCATATAATCAATTGCTTAGCAAAATTAGTGAACGCCTTGTAATCATCCATATTCTGTCATGAACTTATTTTGCTTCGGATGTCGGATTTTAAGATCTGAAAAATACTAGCCTAATAATGCGGCGTAAAATTAAAAAAACTCCATCATAACAGGAGTTTAATGAATGCACAAATAGATAGCATTCCGCTGAAACCCTTACGCACCAACAGGTCTAAGGTCTAGTAAATAAATATCTCAACATTTTATGTGGATAACTTGGGACAGCGTTGAAGAACTACTGCTTGTTCCTGCTTCACTTGCTGTGTCATAATAAACAAATATCTCGAGGTGGTGAGAAATGAAGCAGTTTAATTTTTTTATGGTAATCTTAGTCTTGAGTGTATCGGTAGTGGGTTATTCTAAGTCTCCACTTGAAAGTCGCAGAGCGCTTGAAAGGCAGACTAAACAGCAACAACTGCTTGTGGAATTGACGGGCCATGATGTCAGTAAAGTGAGTGATCTTGATCTCTATGCTCAAATAGTAAGCGCCTATGATCGCGGCGATGAGGTTGGATTTAAGAGTCGAATGCAAAGCTTTCTTAAACGATTTCCACAGAGTCCTTATGCGGACAATACTTTGTACCTAGCTGGTTTGATGGCTGTAAATGCAAAAAACTATCCAGAGGCCATTCGGTATTTTTCAAAAGTTGAGAAAGAATATGCGACTGGGGATAAGGTGAACTCCGCTATTTTCGCAAGAGCGATGACTTATAAAAAAATAAATCTTGGTCCTTTTTCAAAAAGACTGCTTGTTGAGGTGAAAACAAAATTTCCCGGCAGTCCAGAATCATTTAGGGCCGAATCCGAACTTAAGATGATCAAATAGCTTATTTAGCAAGGATGCTGAAGTGAAGAGTAAGAATGCAATAGTGTTATTGATGATGTTATTTTGTACCTTAGTATTCCCAGCCGCGCGAGGACAAGAAATTCCAGCGCCTGAGGTCAGTCAGGAAAATAAGTCTTCTGAGAATTTGGACTTAGTGAACAAAAAGCCGTCCTCAGAAAATAAAATTACTAAGCGAAAAAAAAAGAACAAGTCAAAACAGGCTGGGGCATCCAGTGTATCGGGCAGCGAGCCGGACTTTGAAAAAGAGCAGAGATTTAATGCTGTCTATAAAAACTATAATCAGCAGCCCACTCCGATAGAGTCTTGGGAAAAAGCTGTCAGCCAAAGAAAATTTGAAAACTACCAAATTCAAAAGGGTGATACCCTGTCTGATATTTCTAATACTTTTTTTGGAGACCCCAACTTCTGGCCCAAGATTTGGTCCTTTAACAATGGAACCATTGAAAATCCACATGAAATTGTTCCAGCTTTGCCGATCCGTTTTTACTCTGGAAATGCTACGGATGCGCCAACCTTGGAATTGGGCCAAGAGTCTCAGCCAGAGGCTAAATCTCAGACTCTTGCTTCTGTTCCACTTGAAGATAAGGCTAGGAAATTACCCCCAAGCCGTAGGCATTACACGCCAGTATTAAAAAATATTCCAAGCAGTCTTCCTTCTGGACGAGTGGGGCTTTATGTTGATCGATCAACGAAAGTTGAGATGGAATTGGAACCACCTCCTCGCCTTGAAAATCGGGAGTACCTTGGATATTTTCTAAGTGAATCACCAGTGACTGGCGTGGGTAAAATTGTCGGTGCAGAATTGGATTTGCAGGCCATAGGTGAGTTTGCTTATGTCTATATAAACCTTGAATCAGGTTCCGCCAAAAATTTAATTGTCGTAAAAAACATTGCTGAAATAGAAGGGCTTCCCGGTCAAAATAATGAATCTCGAAATACTGGAGCCAACATTGTTGAGGTGCAGGGTCAAATTGAAGTCTTGGAGCCTGTGAATGTGAATAAGAAAAGATACCGCGCTATGGTAAAAAAGAGTTTAAATTTAGTTGAGGTGGGATCCATCTTAGTTCCAGGGGATTTACCAATGATCGATACTTCATTGACGCCAGCAAGCCCAGGAGTGGAAGCCCACGTTATTGGCGGACAGTATGGGTCGGGGCGATCATTGTTCGGCTCTCATTCTCTGATTTTTTTAGATGCAGGGATCACGAAGGGTTTTACTGATGGAAAAAGCTTTCCTATTATTGCCGATGAACAGTCAAGGAATCCAGGGGCTGATGTTGAATTCAATAGTCGTAAAATAGGGGAAGTTAAAATAGTTAAAGCCACAGAAAATTTCTCTACTGGCTTCATCACCAGAGCGACTGATAAAATTTTAAAAGGGGATTTTGTCGGAAGTGCCCCGAAGGCTTCTGAGGCCTTGATTTCTGATCGCACGATGTTGAGTGACGAGGCAACTTCAGTGCCTAAGGAAAAAGAGACTGATGAAGCGCCGCCGGGGTCCGGATCAGATTCTGATAATCTTGATCTTTAGTTAGAATAGACGTGGCCTGCGTTTATGCAGGTCAGTTTTATATGATAGAATTAATAGAGCTATTTTCTTTTTCGCAAATCATCAAAAAACTGCAGCTATATAAAAATCACCGCGATGAAATTCATCTCATTTATTTTCAACTTGGAAAAAGCGGCGCCCTCAATGTAGATAATCTTCGAGAAGCCTGTCGAGAAAGGCTTCCACTTTTGCAGGGATTTTTACCTGGAATGAATTCTGGGGTGTTTTTTCATGAGTTGGATCAACATCAAATTGAATTTAAAAAAATATGTGCAGAAAATATTTTGCTCGCGCAGCAGGGCGTTCAATTTGCTGTTTATGGGACAGATCTATTTCCTCGGCATTGCTATCTCATGGGAGATCCACCACTGACCTTAAGTTTTCAGGGCTCTCCCGTGTGGCTGATGGAAAAAAGTCTTGCTGTTGTGGGCAGTCGTGAGCCCAGTCAGGATTCTTTAAAGTGGTTGGAAAAAGACCTGTCAGAGTTCTGTAGGACAGAAAAACCATTGATCGTGAGCGGTGGCGCACGCGGGATAGATCAAAAAGCACACGCTATTGCGCTGAGGAGTGCTTGCCCAACAATTATTGTTCTTCCGTCGGGCTTGGGGCAAATCTACCCCTCCTCTCTGCAAGAGTGGCTAAATCCAGTGCTAGCCAGTGGTGGTTGCATCTTGAGTGAATATGATTATTCACAAAAAATGCACAAATATTTATTTCATCATCGCAATCGTCTCATTGCAGCCTTGGGGCTTGTGACTCTTCTTGTTGAAGGAAAAAGAAAAAGTGGCACTTTGATTACAGCACAGCAGGCCGCTCAACTCGGGCGTCCGGTGGGAGTTGTGCCAGGGCATCCTTATGATCCTCACTTTGCAGGTTGTCTGGATTTGTTGAGCGAGGGTGCGACAATGATTCGGGATGCCCAAGATTTATCCACTTTTTTTAGGGGTGAAGTTTTTAGTAAAGGTGATTTTTCTCCGTATATTGTGTGAAATATTATTTTTAGCACTATATCTAGAGAGATTAAGAATATGAGCTCAATCAATAATTTAATTAATAAAAAAAGTGAAATGTTCTGAAAATTTCTTTTGCCTGTGGCGGGTAAATGCTCTTAACATCTGAATTCAGGGAGGGGCGATGTGGTCAGGGATGACCGTAGTAGTAAGGATGCTGCTACATCGCTCTATTTGATTTAGTTCCAATTCCTTCTCAAAGATTCAAATCCAAATATTCCAAAAATTAAATTAGGTGTCCAAATAGCCAGCGATGCTGGAATAGATCCACTGCGTGCAGCTCCTTCGGCCGCGATATAAAGAATCCAATACAGAACGATGATACCAATACAAAGCACCATTCCACCAGCCTTAGCGGCTCGGCGGTTGGTTGTCGTTCCAAGTCCAACACCGATAGCTGCAAAGACCACGCAGAGAATAGAAATGGCCCAACGCTTGTGAAATTCAGTCTGAAGAACATAACGCTCCTCGGGATCCTTGATTTTTTCTTTCAAGCGCTCGCGAATTTCATGAAGTGTAAGTGATTGAGGTGATTTTGCTCTTTCTGAAATGACATCAGGCTCAGAAAAATGAACATCGTAGGAGTCAAAGCTGATTTTGGTGTGAGTCAGCTCTTGGCGGTGGATTTCGCCGTTATTCAAGCGCAGCAACACCCGCTGCCCAGGGCGATCAGGGTCGGAAATGATGGAGCCACTTTTTGCAATGATAGTCAGAGGGACATCGCTGTTTTTTTCGTCATAAATAAATACTTTTTTTAATACTCCAGACTTTGAATCCACTTCGTTGGCATAGACAACCATATCAAAAAAGCCCTCAGCAAAGGTGCCTTCCTTGATGACGGCGCTAACTTTCGCGTCCGCAAGGCGAGTAAAGAGAACTTCAAATTGGCGATTTCCCCAGGGCCCAATAATGAATGAGGTCTGCGCTGAAATAACCCCGACAAGAAGTGCCAGAATAAGAGCTGGAGAAAGCAAAGTGGCCATGCTTATGCCACTAGCTTTCATGGCCACAATCTCTGAGTCTTGACTGAGTCTGCCGTAGGTCAATACGACGGAAAAAAGCAAGGCCATGGGGAGCAATGCGGGCAAGAGTGAGATAATGATGTACCCAAGAATTTCACCAATAATTTTAAGTGAAACCCCATGTACCAAAGCGAACTCCGTCAATCTTAGGACTTGGAACATGAGAATGATTGACATAAAAACCAAAATGCCAAGGATGAAGCTGGGGAGCATCTCAAAGAATATATATTTTATTGCTTTTTTGCCGCTAAAAATACCGAGCATGATTCCCCTTGCGATCGACAAACGATGATTTTATCTGAGTTCAATTTGACTATAAATCATCAATTCCAAAGAGTCATCGCGCCCTTCGTCCAGTCGATGCCTATTGACCAAAAACTGTCCTTCATTGACAATAAATCCATGAACAAAATCTTACTCCTCTATGAAAAATATCAAGAGCTTATGAATATAGAGAGTGTACTCAAGCAAGTGGGATTTGACGTTATCGCACTTTCCAGTGAAAATATGTTATCGGATCAAATGTTGGCATTTTATCCTGATGCAGTTATTTGCTCTGGTGAAGGTGGGCGTGTTAGTCCGCTGTCAGTAGGAAAGCGTCTCAAAGAGCTCACCTGGTGGCAGGGCAAGAGTATTCTCTTGTTTCCAGAAAATTTTAAGCCCATTCCGCAAGATTTAGTCAAGATTAGAGTCGATCTCATTTTTGATTCAACAGTGGACAATGTCAGAATCGTGCAGGTCTTAGCAAATCTTTTGGGTCACAATGAAAGGGACCTCCTGGGACGATTCAATCATCCGGCAATACCAGAGCGGGCGGTCTCTAAAAAAGTAGGTCATTTTGCGGGAAGCACCAGTCCTCTTTCTCAAAAAGCAAAAGAATTTTTTTTTGTTACCGGAAAATATCCAAGCCCACAAACTTCACTCGATTTAGCTGCTGTTGAAAAGGAACTCATTGGGGGAGGCCAGCCTCAAAGTGATCAAATTGAACCTCTTTCACAATCAACGCCGCCTTTGGTTGATCCAGGGTTATCTCTTGCGCAGGAATCTGCCCGCAATGAACTAAAAAAAGCTCAAGATCAAATCTCTGTTAAAATGCAAAAATATGCTGAGTTTGTCCAAGACGTGACGATGGATCCGACAAGCACCATGAATTTGGTCGAAATCAGAAGGCGTCAAAAAGAACTTTCTGAAGATTGGGATACCGAAAAGCAAAAAGAACTTGATGAATTGCGCCGTGAGTTTGCGGTGGCGCTAGTAAAGAAATAATTGCTCGCTTTTCGTCTTGATTATATGTAGACCCTTTACATATTGAGAAGTGGATACTGAGTCGAGAAAAGTTAATTCATCGCATTATTATTTTGAGGGAGGCCAACTTGGCAACATTCACAAAGGCAGTCACCGATAGTTCTTTTGAGGCAGAAGTTTTAAATTCTTCAACCCCTGTTTTGGTTGATTTTTGGGCTGAGTGGTGTGGTCCTTGTAGAGCTTTAGCTCCTAAATTGGAAGAAGTGGCTCAAGAGCTCAGCGCTAAAGTAAAAATTGTCAAAGTGAACGTGGATGAAAATCCAGGCACACCGGGAAAATATGGTGTCCGAGGCATTCCTGCCATGTTGCTTTTTAAAGGTGGCGCAGAAGTGGGTCAACTTGTTGGCAATCATCCTAAAGAAGCTATCGTCGAATTTTTAAATAAAAATTCTTAAAAAATAAAGTTAATACTCAGATAAAAAATAGAGGGTTGAACCACCCTCTATTTTTTTATCTATAACCTGAAATGTTCAAGATTTGCGTATTTCTTCACTTATTAAGCCTCGCCCGGATCTAGAAAAGATACCTGCGGTAGGCAACACTGGAAGCCAGTCCTAGGCCCGCCATCGTGGTCAGCATGCTTGATCCACCGTAAGACAACAGTGGTAAAGGAACGCCGACGATAGGAAGCAGACCAATAACCATTCCCATGTTGATAAACATATGCCAGAAAATATAACAGAGTATTCCGACCGTGAGAAGGGCTCCAAACTTATCGCGCGCATTGGAGGCTATTCTGATTCCAGTAATGAACAGAAAGCAAAATAAACCCATGGCTGCAATGGATCCCACAAACCCATGTTCTTCGCTGAGCACTGAGTAAATAAAGTCAGTGTGTCTCTCTGGCAGAAATTCAAGTTGGGATTGAGTTCCCTTCATAAACCCTTTCCCAAAAAAACGACCTGAGCCCACAGCAATTTTTGATTGAATGCTGTTATAACCGGTGCCTCGTGGATCATTGGCTGGTGAAAGAAAAGTTAAAACCCGATTTTTTTGATAATCATGAAGAACAAATTTCCAAGCGGCTGGAAGAGCAATGATTCCCGCAATGATAGCGGTTGCCAGAATCCATTTTTTAACTTTTGCGAACAACAGCATGGTGCCACCAATTGCAGCCAGCATCATGGCCGTTCCCAAGTCAGGCTGCTCCACAACAAAGACAAAGGGAACACCTAAGATCAGCAAGGGCACAATCATCTCCTTGAGTCCCATCCCTGGCCCATGAGTATTTCGATTGGATAAAATTTTAGCCATCATCATGATCAGGGCTAGTTTCATGGTTTCAGAGGGCTGATAGCGAAAAAAACCAAGGTCTATCCAGCGTTGGGCTCCTAAGGCCACCTTGCCATAGAAGGTTGTAAAAACAATAGCGCCAAGGTTAAGCAGATAGACGAAGATGGCAAGTCGGCTAATGATGCTGTAATCAATCAGTGTGAAGATCATAAAAATCGACCAGCCAACGAAAAGCCAGACAATTTGAGATATGAATAAGCCCGAAACCGCTGCAGAGGTGGGGCCATGGGTTGCGCTATAGAGATTGATGAGCCCAATGATATTGAGGGCTAGGATGACAACAATTAAGTTGATATCGATTTTTTTGAAGAATGTTCTTTCCTCAACTTGAAGTGAATTAAACATTATTCTCCCTCGCTCGTTGCAGCGGACTCAGATTTTTTTAAGCCTTTATTTTTTAAAGCATTCGCAATGATTTCAGGGTGGTATTTTTCAAAATATTTTTGATAAATATCACGCGCAATAGGAGCCGCTCCGGTGTTTCCATGGCAGGAATGCTCGGCCAAAATAGAGATGACGATTTCAGGATTATTGGCTGGAGCGTAGGATACAAACCACCCGTGATGGCGCATGTGCATAGGCCTCAAAGTGCAGCTCGTGTAAATTTGATCGGCAGAGAAACCCATCACTTGAGCTGTTCCTGTTTTTCCGGCAAATTCGACTCCAGGAACCTTCCAATATCGAGCCGTTCCGTGAGTGCCATTGGCCACAAGTCTCATGCCTTCTTTGACCACTTTAAATGTCTCAGGCAAAATTTTAACTCCGTTAGGCTGAGTCTGCTGAAGATCTCGAACCACTTGCGGGAAGTTTTCACGCAAAACTTTTCCATCTTGATCTAAAACTTTGCGAATAACAAAAGGCTTCACAACCTTTCCCTCTGTAGCAATGGAATTGTAAGCTACAGCCATTGAAATCGGTGTCACAGTCACAAAACCCTGTCCGATGGCGGTGCTGAGGTTTTCACCACCTTGCCACTCCTCGCCGATATTGGCTTTTTTCCAAGCAGAGTTTGGCATTGTTCCGGAAACTTCGCGAGAAAGTTCAATGCCCGTTTTTTGGCCAATCCCCATGTTGTGAATATAATCATACATTTTATCAACGCCCAGAGCGATCCCCATTTTGTAGAAAAAGACATTAGAGGATTCTTCGATGGCTTGATAAATTGTGATGTTTCCATGTCCTTGTTTTAAGCTGTCATGGTAGGGGCGTCGGCCAAAGAAAAAGACTCCAGGAGCACTGACTATGGTCGTCGGTGTGATCACCTTTTCGCCTAGTGCTGCAACGGCAACAAGGGGTTTAAAAGTGGAGCCCGGTGCATTGTGATCTTGGATGATTTTATTACGCAAAGGCTTAAATGGATCATTGATGAGTTTTGACCATGTCTGTGGAGAGATGCCTGTCGAGAACTCATTAGGATCAAAGGAAGGTGTGCTGACCCAAGCCAACACTTCACCATTGGTCTTCATCACAAAAATAGCGCCTATATGTCCCCGAGCATCTGTGCCACTTTTAAGGAAGGCTGTGTGGGCTGCTTCTTGAATGTCACGGTCAATGGTGAGTATCGCATTGTTTCCATGAATGGCTGTTTGGTCTTTGATTTGCTCGCCATAGATATTTGGCGTTTGTGTGACAGCTTCGCGACCGTGGGCGTCGACTTGAATAAAACTGATGCCGTCGGAGCCACGAATGTCTCGCTCCAAAGTTTCTTCGAGCCCACTTTTACCAATGATATCGCCTTGGTCAAATTTCAAGGACCCTTTGTAAAGTTCATTCAAGACTGGAATCTGTCTTTTTGAGATTTCACTGACGTATCCGAAAAGCTGAGCGCCGTTTTCGTGCAACGGATAATAGCGAACAATGGACTCACGAATTTCAAGTCCTGGAGTATCAAGCCGCATTCGCTTTAAACGAAAGACCTCCTCACGACTGAGGTTTTCTTTGAGCCGTATCTGTGTGAAGGGGCCGTTTTGCTTGCGGCTTTTTTGGACCTTTTGAATAATTTTATCTGGATTGATGTCTAGAACAGAACCCACAGTTTTGGCCATTTGATCAAGATCCTCGATGTACTGGGGACTGAGTATGGCTTCAAAGCCTGGTAAATTTTCAACTAAGACTTTTCCATCGCGGTCGAGCATTAATCCACGGGGCGCAGGAATCTTATTTTGCTTGATACGATTCTTCTCGCTGAATTCGCGCAGCTCATTGCCTGATATGATTTGCAGAAACCATAACCGCATTGAAAATATAGTGAAAGTTATAGCAATGACTATATAGAAAACTCTGTAGCGGTTTTGATATTCCTTGGCTTCATCAGGATTACTGACGTAGGTGCTCATAGGTTTAGCCCTCCTGAGTCGTTCAATTCATCATGTGTGAGGATATCTAAACTTGAAATCATCCGATACATTGGCAGCGCAAAGAGAGGCGTTAAAATGATTTGCACCAATCGATCTGCAACCTCATAGCTTGCTGGTGTTTTTTCTAAGGCTAAAGATATTAAAAAATAAGCCAAATGAAAAGTTACGGCAGAGACACCGCACATGATAACGTAATAACCCGAGCCAGACCAAAAAATGCGACTTTTTAGGCCGTAAATGATCATGAATAAAACCAAGAGTGTGATCCACATTAATTTAAGAGGCATACTGGTGAAAGAGGTTAGAATAAATCCCATACTATAGATCGTTAAAATTGCCGGAGCGGGTTTTTGGTAAAGAACAATATAGACAACAAGATTGAGCCATAACATCGGGGCTGAGATGTTCCCAAATATTTGAAACCAAAACGTCGTTTGAAGGCCCACAAGTATTAAGAGGGCAAGAATCAAGATGAGAAAGTTGAGAAGGAATTTCCATCGTAACTTCACAGTTGGGACTCCTCTTTATTTTTGCTGCCGGAGGGGTTTTCAGCTCGGGGCTTGGTGGAAGCTTTCCCTGAACTTTTTTCTGATATATTCTCAGAGACCTTCGTTGGTGATTTTTCAAGGTGCTTTTCTGGTTTAGATAAGCTGGGTGCTAAGACGGCCGCGGGTGAAGCAGCTACTTCTGGGGTCATGCTGACTGCACTTTCTGTAAGAGTGCCTTCATGCAAAACTTGATCAGTCTTTTTTTCTTTGCTTTGAGGAAGGAACATCTCAATAAGGTCTTCCTTTGAGGCATCAACAACAACAAAAACTTCTTCAACACTGTGGGGGTCAACGACGGGTCGCAAATCCACTTTTAAAGAGACACTGAATGTTTTTCGCTCGACACTTTGAACGATGGCGACGGGGAAACCCTTCGGGAAAATATTGTCTAGGCCACCTGTAACAACAAGGTCACCTGCTTTGACGTCTTCAGTTCTTTCAACATACTTCAGTGCGCAGCTGCTCTGGCTTTTGCCTTCGACAATGCCATGAGCTCTAGTTCTTTGAACTATGCCGTCAACAACAGCGTAGCGATCGGTGACAAGCATGATGTGCGCGGTGAATGGTTCTGGTTTAAATATGTAGCCCAGAACCCCATTGATGGTGATCACGGCCTGGCCAGATTTTAGGCCATCACGAGTTCCTTTGTTTATTGTCAAAGAATTATGATCAAGCACGAGATCGCGTCCAATAACCTGGGCCGCGGTCAGGTTCATTTTTGTTTGCTGCTTGAAGTTTAACAACTCACGAAGTCGGTTGTTTTCAAGATTAAGCTCGTTCATTTTTTCAAGGCGCGATCGCAATTCGTTGTTGAAGCTGTGGAGGTCTTCGCTCTGTTTTTTGATATTGATGAGATCCACATAGAGGGCCGTCGTGCCTTTAATTCCGTGGCTAAATTTATAGAATATTTCGGACACAGTGCTACCCAAAAGACTGAAGGGCTTCACTAGCCAATGTGAATCCTGGGGGCTTTGCTGCATGTTTATCGATAAAAGGGGTAAAGTTAAGACAACCCCGATGAGCACTAATTTTTTGAAGTCAAAGTTGAAAAAGTTCAAAGATCACCTACCTACATCTAAAAGCTATTAAAAAGAGTTAAGGAATTCAACAATTTCCACTTGAAAAAAAATAAAAATCGTAACTTAATGAACAGGCTCAAGGAAATGAGCATTCGTCAGCTATAAGGAAGGATCTTAAAATATGAGCGAAAATATGGCAGATAAAATGAAAAGGAAGCTCGTCGCAAAGAAAGTCACAGCATGGATTGTCTTTGGTGCGATTATTCTGGTTTTTGTGTTTTTTGGTTTGCCAGGGAAGCTAGGAGCTGGTGTCGGCTCAGTGGCAAGAGTGAATAATTCTCTCATTGCAATTTCTGATTTCCAGCAAGAAGAAAATAAGATTCTTCAGTACTATCAAAAGATGATGGGCGCCTCAGTTGATCTTAGCTCTCAGCGTCAACTGCTGCAGCAGCAGGCCATTGAAACTTTGGTCAGAAATGAGCTGGTTTCTCAAGCTGCTCAAAATGAGGGAATTCTAGCAACGGATTCAGAAGTCCGAGATTTTATTGTGAGTGAGCCTTCCTTTCAACAAAGTGGCCAATTTGAAAAAGATTTTTACTTTAGGTATCTAGAGGCAGCTCATTTGACCGCAGGTCAATTGGAGGGGCGCCTTCGAAAAGATATCTCAAATATTCGACTTCGCCATCTTTTTGAGTTGGTCGGACGTCCATCTGATCTAGGGATCAAAAAAAACCAGGAGCTTCGCAGTCATAAGTTGAATGTGCTCTTTGTGAAGATTGACCAAGAGTCTATTGTTAAGTCGATGACTAAAGAAAAGGCAGAGGTTGCCTTGAAGTCTTTAGATGACGCCTTAAACAAAGGGGATGAATCCGCCGTCAATGCTCTGATGAAGGAGATGAAGGCGACTTGGGAGGAAACAGGTTTGGTTGATTTTGCAGCTGATTCTTTTCCAAAAATTTCAAGTTCAGTTGCTACAGAGGCTATTTCTGAATTGTCTAAGTCTCAGCCGCTTTTAAAGCGCTTGGTGAGAGACGGCAATTTTAAGTATATTCTGAAATTCAAAGATTTTAAAGTGACGGATATGGCAAGTCTTGACGCCAAAACGATTGAGATGATGCAGAAACGCCATGGTGACGCCCTATTTGAAAAATGGCTCAATAATTTTAGAGCCAAGTCTCATGTCAGTATGAATCCTCAAGCATTAAAAATGCAATAAAGTCTTTTTCGGAAGTTATTTTACATCATCTAAATTGGATGGTGTAAAAGCTTCCGGGAAGATTTCTAAAAAACTAAAAGTTTTTATTTTTCCACTTAAATTCGCCGTGTGTATTAGGGTCCCCTCAGTTGCAAACTCAGCGATGATTTGGCGGCAGAATCCGCAGGGTGGCCATGGTTTGTCTGCATCGCTCACAACCAAGATTTCTTTTATTGGTGTCATGGCGCCTTCGCTAATCGCCTTAAATATGGCAACTCGCTCAGCACAAACAGTGCCACCATAGGAAGCATTTTCAATATTGCAGCCTGAATAAATATGACCATCACTCATGAGGACTGCAGAGCCAATAAAGGCCTTAGAGTAAGGGGCATGAGCCCTTTTTTGTACGAGGCTCGCAGCCGCAAAAAGTTTATTTTGATTCTCTGTCATGAAGTGTGTTTCCTATTCCCAATCACAAGTTTCTAGAATTTTATTTAAAGCGATCAGAGGCAGGCCTTGGATGGCTGTAAAATCTTCGCTTTCAATTTTATTAAAAAGCATGATGCCGTGCTCTTCGATTTTATAACTGCCAGCGCAATCCGTCACTTGATCTAAATTGACGTACTTTTCAATCTGGACTTTGGTGAGCGTTTTCATGTGCATGCGAGTGATGTCGGTGTAGGGATGAACCTTGTCACCATCAATCACACAAATTGCCGTGATTAATTCATGGATTTTTCCCTGCATTGAAAGGAGCTGCTCAATAGCCCTTTCCTGGGTGTGGGCTTTGCCAATGATGTGGCCTTCAAAGGACACCAGTTGGTCGCCTCCGATAACAATGCGGTCCGCTCGCTGAAGACTGTGGGCCTTCAAATAGGCTAAATTTTCAGCTAAAGCCCGGGGGGGCAAGGTTGGGTTTTTTTCTTTTTCCTCATCAATCAAGGGGCTCATGGCCATAAAGTTTATTGCGAGGCGGTGCAGAAGTTCTTTTCTGTATTTTGAAGTGCTGGCGAGGATCAGTTGCTTTTTCATGTCATCGGTTATATTTGAAAAGTGCATGAAAAACCACCAAAGAAAAGGCCATCTCGAGGCTCTAAAGTTATGACAAAGAAAAACCTGCCCGATGTTGCATTAGAAGTTCGTTCCAACTCTCTGACCCCTATTGATTGGGTTGGAATGTCTGCTATTGAATTGCCAATAGTTTTGGACCTTGGAGCAGAAACTTTCCGGATTCCTGCAAAAGTCGATGCTAAAGTGAGTTTGGATAAAAAAGCAGCTCGCGGCATTCATATGTCGAGGCTGTATTTGTTAGCACAAGCAGCATTGTCTGCAGGCGAAATGAATCTTAAGCTTTTAGGGCAAGTGACGGAAGATTTCTTAGTGAGTCATGAAGAGCTTTCAACCAAAGCCTTTGTACAGGTCCACTTTGAAGCTCCCTTGGTTCGTCAGGCTCTCAAGTCGGACAATCAGGCCTGGCGGACTTATCCCGTTATTTTATCTTGCGAGAACATCCAAGGACAAAAAAAGTACTATATCGAAGTCACTATCACCTATTCGAGCACCTGCCCCGCATCTGCGGCCTTGTCACGGCAGTTGATTCAGGCTCAGTTTAAGCAAGATTTCAGTGATCCAAACGTTGATTTGGATAAAATTTATGCATGGTTAGGCACAACACAAGGGATCATAGCGACTCCACATTCGCAAAGAAGTTTTGCTCGTGTGAAGGTAGAAGCCAATGAAGATTTTAATTTCCATGCGCTGATTGACCTTATCGAAAATTGTCTACAAACCTCGGTGCAAGGGGCTGTTAAGCGTGAAGACGAGCAGGAATTTGCACTTCGAAATGGACAAAACCTGATGTTTTGTGAAGATGCCGCAAGACGAGTGGCCTTTGAATTTGAGAAGCACCCAGAAATTTTAGATTTTGTTGCTGAATTTAGTCATTTTGAAAGTTTGCATCCACACAATGCAGTGTCAAAAATATCAAAGGGTCAGGAATTGAGAAATTTTTGATTTTAAATGAGAATTATTCTTAAGATGTGATGACTTCATCTAAGAATTAGAGATATACATTGGGTTTTTTTTGGGATTATTACGAAATCAAAAAAGACCAGAGGTCTAAGTATGCGTCAAAGTTCAGTGCCCTTTTTACCACGTCAAGTCGATGAAGATATCATCATGCACAATGATGTCATTGAAGAATCTGAACTTAAAAAAATCATCAGGGAATTAAATTTAAAGGTCACAGGGCAGCGTCTGGCTATTTTGAAGGCCCTTCATGAAGGTCGCAGGCATATTACCGCCCAAGAGCTGTATGAAAAACTGAATTTAGAGCATCCAGAAATTGGTTTTGCAACGGTCTATCGTTTTTTACGCGTTTTGACTGAAGGCCGATTTGCGACAGAGGTGCGTATGGGCGGTCTGCCAGCGCGCTATGAAATGGCGCCCAGGGATCATCATGATCATCTCACTTGCGTAAAATGCGGAAAAATTTGTGAATTTGAAAATAGAGGCATTGAAAGTCTTCAAGAAAAAGTGGCCCATCAGTTTGGCTTTAAATTGACTCACCATGTGTTAGAACTCTACGGGGTCTGTCCTGAATGTCAAAATACTAAAAACAGCAAAAATTAAAGTAGTACAGCGCAGCTTGTGGAGTTCAAAGCCTCATCTTAAGATGAATGAATATGTCACATTCTGAAGATGGTATCATAGTCAAAGGCGCAAAAGAACATAACCTCAAAAATGTCAGCGTGGTTATTCCCCGGAATAAGATCACGGTGTTTACGGGGCTCAGTGGCAGTGGAAAATCTTCACTTGCATTTGATACTGTGTACGCTGAGGGACAGCGTCGCTACGTCGAAAGCTTATCGGCTTATGCGCGAAACTTTCTGGAGCAATTGAAAAAACCAGATGTCGATTCTATTACTGGGTTGTCGCCTGCGATTGCTATTGATCAAAAATCAGTGAGCACAAATCCTCGGTCGACGGTGGGGACCGTGACTGAAATTTATGACTATCTAAGGCTTCTTTACGCGAAGGTGGGCACTCCAGAATGTCCCAAGCATCATATTCCAGTCACAAGTCAGACTCCTCAGCAAATTGTTGAAGAGGTATTGAAGAAATCAGCAGGAGAAAAGTTTTTTGTTTTAGCTCCCATGGCCCAAGGCAAAAAGGGCGAATTCCTGACTGAATTTCAAAAGTGGGCAAAGAAAGGCTTTGTCAAAGCCAAGGTGGATGGAAAAATCATCGAGCTTGATAAGGCAACAAAACTTGCAAAGACAAAAGCCCATGATGTCGATTTAATTATTGATCAGTTGATTTTAAAAGATTCCCTGAAACATCGTCTCTCTGAAAGTATCAACACCGCAATTTCCATGGCCAATGGCCGCGTCATTATAGAGAACCTTGACGGGCTTCGCGTGGCTTACTCAATTCATTCAGCTTGTCCGCAATGTGGATACAGCTTTCCAGAGATGGAACCGCGACTTTTTAGTTTTAACAACCCACGTGGTGCCTGCACAACTTGCAATGGCCTTGGAACTATAGATCTCGTTGAAGAAGAGCAATTTTCAGGCAGTGAGGGCACAAAAAAAACCGGAAAAGTTGTGTACAAGTATAAAGGCAAAAAGACTTCCGAGGAAGATGAAGACGAAGGCGAAGAGATTGAGCTTACGGCCTGTCCCGATTGTCACGGATCGCGCTTAAGAACTGAGGCCTTGAATATTCGGCTTGAAGGAAAAACCATTGCCGAATTGTCAGACATGAGCGCCTTAGAATTGCGTTCCTTTGTGGGGAAGTTTCAATGGCGAGCAAAAGACAAATTGGTTGCCGAAAAAATTGTAAAACAAATTTCAGCTCGTCTTGATTATTTGATTCGAGTGGGAACTTCTTATTTGTCACTAAGTCGCCCATCAAGGACCCTTTCTGGAGGAGAAGCTCAGCGTATTCGATTGGCCACTCAAGTGGGTTCAGCCTTGATTGGAGTTCTGTATGTGATGGATGAGCCCAGCATTGGACTGCATCCGCGCGATCATCACCGATTGTTAGAAATTATTGGTGAATTGAAAGAACGGGGAAACACTATTTTATTGGTGGAGCATGATGAAGACACCATACGATATGCTGACTTTGTAGTCGATTTAGGACCACGAGCTGGACGGTTAGGGGGCGAGATGATGGCCCAAGGAACCCCAGAAGAAATTGAAAAGAACAAAGATTCCTTAACTGGAAGATATTTATCCGGAGAACTTCGAATACCAGTTCCCAAGTCACGGCGATCTGGCAGCGGGCTCACTCTTAAGTTGAAGGGGGCTTCGGGCAATAATTTGCAAAATGTAGATTTAGAAATACCGCTGGGCACTTTCACCACTGTGACGGGAGTTTCAGGTTCAGGGAAAAGCACCTTGATCATCGATACACTTTACAAGATTTTGGCAAAGCATTTTTATAAGGCCACAGCACAACCATCCACTTATAAAAAGATTGAGGGATTGGATCATGTCGACAAAGTAATTGATATCAATCAAAGGCCTATCGGTCGAACCCCCAGGTCAACCCCGGCAACTTATGTGGGTTTGTTTCCTTTAGTCAGAGATCTTTTTGCAAGCTTGCCTGATTCAAAGTTGCGAGGCTACGAGCCCGGTCGGTTCAGCTTTAATGTGAAGGGTGGACGCTGCGAATCTTGCATGGGTCACGGTCAAGTGCGCCTCGAGATGCATTTTTTGACCGATGTGTTTGTGACTTGTGATACCTGCATGGGGAAGCGCTACAATCGCGAAACTTTGAATATAAAATATAAATCCAAGTCCATTTCAGAAGTCTTGGATATGAGTGTTGAAGAGGCTCTTGAGTTCTTTCGAAATCACAATCATATTTATCGCAAACTAGAGACCTTGCACCGGGTGGGGTTGGATTATATGACCTTAGGGCAAAGCTCGACCACTTTGTCAGGTGGGGAGGCTCAGCGAGTTAAATTATCTAAAGAGCTTTCTCGGCGTGGAACGGGAAAGACCCTTTATATTTTGGATGAGCCCACAACAGGTTTGCATTTTGATGATATCAGAAAACTGGTGGAACTCATTCAAGAGTTAACGAATCAGGGCAACACAGTTTTGGTCATCGAACACAATTTAGAAGTCATCAAAGTTTCAGATCATGTTATTGATTTAGGACCAGAGGGTGGCAATGGGGGAGGTCGCATTGTTGCTGCCGGAACCCCAGAGCAGATTATTAAAGTGAAGGAAAGCGAAACTGGAAAATATTTAAAGGCAGTTTTAAAAAACAGACTTTGATATTTTTTTTGCCAGCCGAGGCAATTTAGAAAATGATAAAAATTTTAATATTTAGGAGATACCACTTCGGATGAAATACTTTAAGGGCTCTTTTATTTTTACTTTTTTTGGCTTAGCCGCAGCTTTTTTTATTGGTCAATATTACGGACAAACCCAGGCGAAGGCCTTTGAAGCCTTATTTATTGCTTCGGTGCTGGCTGTCTTAGAGATCTCATTGTCATTTGATAATGCCATCGTGAATGCGTTGGTGTTAAAAAAAATGACCCCAATTTGGAGACACAGATTTTTAACATGGGGGATGATTATTGCGGTTTTTGGAATGCGATTGGTCTTTCCTTTATTGATTGTTGCTGTTGTCGGACATATCGGTCCCTGGAATGCCCTGGTCATGGCAGCCTTAAGGCCCGAAGAATATGCAAATTTAATGAAATCAGCCCATTTGGAAGTGGCTGCTTTTGGTGGCTCTTTTTTATTGATGGTGGCTCTGAAGTATTTCTATGATGAAGAAAAAGTAGAGCATTGGATTGCCGTCATAGAGAAACCATTCGTTTTGTTAGGCAAAGTGGAAGCCATTGAAATGGCAGTGTCTTTGCTTGTGATTTATATCACTTCACTTTTTTTACCACAGATGGAAGCCCTCAGCTTTCTCAAAGCGGGGATTGCAGGACTTGTTGTTTTTGTTGCAGTTGATGGCATAGGTGCCTTCATGGAGGCCTCCGGCGAGACGATGAATGACATCCATCGGGCCAGTGCCGGGATGTTTATTTATTTAGAAGTTTTAGATGCCTCATTCAGTTTTGATGGCGTTGTGGGAGCTTTTGCCATCACTCATAATTTGTTCATTATTATGATTGGGCTGAGCATTGGTGCTTTTTTCGTTCGAAGTCTAACAATTATGTTTGTTGAAAAAGATGCTCTATCTAAATTTGCTTATCTCGAGCATGGGGCTTTTTATGCTATTGGAACCTTGGCAATGATCATGTTGTTAGATCCTTTTTTACATTTGCCAGAATGGGTGACGGGTCTTGTTGGGGCCGTGATTCTGATATTATCTCTGGTGGATTCTTTGCGGAGGGGTCAAAAAGAATTTGTAAAATAGAGGCCACAAGGATGATAAGGGCTCCTAAAATCTGAAATGAATTTAAACGTTCATTCAGCAATAAAAAGCCAAAAAGGGCAGCAAAGGGTGACTCTAATAAAAAAATCATACTGGCCGTGCTGTCTGATAGAATTTTTTGGGCTCTAATTTGAATATAAAATGCAATCACGCTAGAGCCCAGTCCTAAAGAAAAAATTCCAGCCCAAACTCGAATATTGGGAATCTTCCAAGAGATAGAATCTTGAAAAAATAAAAGCGGAAGGAGTATCATCAAACTCCAAAAAGATTGAAAATTGTTAAATCGAAATGAATTGCCAATTTTGCCGGAAATTTTTCCGATGTAGATGATATGAAAAGTTGCAAAAATGGCACATCCAAAGGTCCATAGGTCGCCGTTGTTAAAATTATTAAAATTGGCATCCACTAAAATAAATGTTCCAAATAAAGCAAAGAGGGCAAAAACAAAATTTTGCCAGCATTGAGCACTTTTTAAAAACCAAGAGTTAAATAGCGGAACTAAAATTACATAAAGGCTGGTGATGAAACCACTTTTTGTAGCTGTCGTGGATTTTAATCCTATGGTTTGGAGTAGAAGGAGCCCGCCTAAAATTGCCCCAGCGGGGAGTGCTTTTAAAAAATCACTTTTTGCAGATTTAAGATTTGGACCTCGAACAACTAAATAAAGCAATTCGCCAATCACTGAGGCTATAAGAAAGCGATAAATTAAGATTTCAGCTGGAGTAAAGGCCTCAAGAGCCCAGACTGCAGCTACAAATCCGAATCCCCAAAGGCAACCTGCAAAAATCAATTCTAAGATAGCTTTTTTTTTAGTCAAAAGCTTCAGCCCAAATTTGCGATTTTTCAAGTCCATCCAATTCGAGGAGCTGATGTTTGACTTCTTTGATCATGCCGCCATTTCCACAGAGATAAAATGTGCTAGGAATATTTTTATAATCAAAATCGGCCATAAAGTTTTGAACGTAGCCTTTTTTACCTTGCCAGTTTTCACTGGGTCGACTCAAAACAAATTCATATTGAAAGTCGTTGAGCTCCTTGGCTAAAGCATCCAGCTGTGGCTTAAAGTACATGTCTTGTTCGCTGCGCACGCCGAAAAGCATTCGATATTTTAAATTTGGAAATTGCGCCTTTTTAGATAGCAAATAGCACAGGTGTTGCGAAAGTCCGGTGCCGGTATTAAGAAAAATGATTTGCTCTGTTGGCGGCTCTTGAAAAAAGACCTTCCCAAAAGGTCCAGTAAAATTTAAGACTTCTCCTCCGGTGAGACCCCAGACGAAGTTTGATGCGACTCCATTATCGACAAACTTAAACAAAAGTCGAAAGCCTTTTTTAATTTGTTCTTCGGAAGCTATTGAATAAGCTCGCAAAGCGGGCTTTGCCTCGCCTTGAGGGACGTTGAGCATGACAAACTGACCGGCTTTAAAGGAAAAATCTGAGGGGGAGTCCGTTTTTAAGACGAGCTCTCGGACCGTCGGTGTGTGATCAATGATTTGATCTAATTTCATATGGTAGATAGTTCGGGCGGAAGACATAAAACTCCTAAAAAACTTTATAACTATTCAAGAACCTAAATCCAGTCCACCTATAAACCCAAATAATCGCTCAGTCCAATGTTTTGAATTGTTAGTCTGCACTTAGTTGTTTATTGTTATATTGTGCGTATATGTTCAATGAGATGACAGAGGGCCAATAGTGGGGAAATTACTTTTTTTTATTTGTGTTCTCAATTTTGGAGCAAGTTCATTTGGAAAAGCCATCCAAAGCCAAAATTTAAACCAAACCTCAAATTCATCAAGCAAGTCCAGCGGTCCGTTAACAGATTCAAGCTTTAAAAAATCTTCTCCTCAGCAGACGCCTAAGCCCTCTTTGAAGTTGAGCTCTCAGAGTGATTTTAATGCCCAGACTTATTTTGACCAATTAGACAATGGTTTGGTTTTGCCTCCTCTTGAATTTGAATATGAGCTTTCCACTGACGGAACCCAACTCAAATTAGGCAATCTAAATATCAGTGATTCAACTTTTGCCTTCAATATAACTGCTTTGCAGAAACTGCACCCGTTGATGAAAAACTTGCTCAGTAAGGAAGAATCCGAAAAATTAGCCTTGGTGATGTCATGGCCTGAGCCATTGATGGGGTCAGGAACGCTTGAGATGATTGCAAAAAATGGCGAAGTTATTTGGAAAAAAGTGATCTCGACAGAGGAGCTTGAAAGATGGTCAGGAGTGCAGTCTCAGTGGCGCAAAAAGATGACTGAAGCGGGGCTGCAAAAAAAGAGTACACAGGCCTTGCCGTCCTCCACCTTCGCGATTTTAGATATCGAAAAAGAGGGGTTTCTTTTCAGGACCAAATCAAGCTTTCGGTTCTGTATTTCAAATCAACAGGCTCAAGGGACTACAAAATTTTGTTCTCAGTATTATGGTCTGAAGAAAACCAAACAAGGGCTGAATTTTGAAAAAATTGGCTTAAAAAACAAAACGCCCAGAGTGATTTTAAATGGTGAAAGCGCTCCCCTAAAACAGAATATAGTCGTTGCGACAAATCAAAGCACTTCCTTCTTCGCCGAGCTGATCAATGGGGAATCCTATGAGTTCATCGCCATGCCCTCGCCACTGAAATTGATGGACATTGTTGATACGGATCAAGCAGATGTTATTAGAATTGTGGGGTATGAGACCAAACCTATCGGAAATGTCAATCTTATCAAGAAAGTTGATGAAGAAGGGGCTTTAACAAAATTAATGGGCTTTGAAGCCACAATTAAGGACAATCGACAGTATTGGGAAACTGAGATTCAGGCTCGCGACTCGAAAGTGTATTTGCCTGGGCAAGGTGGTGGGCTTTTTAAACAGCGGTTTGAAATGACTCGGATTCCATTGCGTCAGGCGCGAGTGCATTTGCATCGGAAAACTCCCCGGGGAACTTATATCGATGGGGTTATATTGGAGGGCCGAAAACAGGCCTGGGTGAAGGTGACTTCAGATGAAAATTCTGTGGAGGTTGATCCTAAAGACAATCGGCATTTTTATTGGAATTTTAAAGCCCTCCATCGTGGGCAGATCAATCGGGCCTATCTCAACGTCAATTTTCAAGACAAGAACTATAGATCTTATATTGAATTGTATAAAGGCTATCCTCGCGAAATTTCCACGCGATTGTCTGCAATTACAGCTTCTGGAAATGGAGTTGTTTTGGGAGAGATTGCCTATAGTCAGTGGTTTGAGGATCTATTTGGCTGGACAAACTATTATATTTCAAGGCAGCGCTGGGGGCTCACAGCAAAGTATTTTCAGTCTTTAAGTCAACTTCCTATCAATGCGGCTGGTGAACTTGGAGGTTTGAGTGCGACAGTTATAGATTTGAAATTTCGCGCAACTCCTGGATTGTGGGGGCGAGATGAAGCTGTTGGCATTATTGCCAGTCATCAAGATTTTGCCTTTGGAAATTTGAAAGCTGGCATGATTGGTGTGGGTGGTTTTTGGGCTCGTTCAATGCCCTTGGTCTTTGATAATCTTTTTAACATCGTACCCTTGATGAGATATCCCAAATGGGTAGATATGGAGTTTATTTATTATTTCAAGCCCTTAGACGCCAGTATCGAATTGAACTCAACTTTAGCTTTGAACTTTCATGGGAAAGTTCTTTGGTCGGATACTTTTTACGGCGAGGCGGGGTTTGGCGTGAAGCGCTTTGCCTTTTTACAGGCAACCACAGCACAAAAAGCCGAAATCAATGCCTTTTACGGCACAATGGGACTTGGTTTAAACTTTTGAGTGCGAATTCTAAAAAACAAATCTCAAATTGAGATTAAAGTCCTTAAAAAAATGCTGGAAAAGTGAATAGAGATAATAAATTTAAACAAATTTAAACAACTTATGCTTATGTTGGTGCGGGAAAAAGCCGAAAGAGAGTACGGAAAGAAATGGGGTGCCGGTGAGTTCACAATGGGGTGATATTCCAGATTGGATTTATGAGTCCGCTCAATCTCTGATGCAGGCCTTTAAACTGGTAGATCCCTCCACCTATGCTCATTGCTGTCGGGTCGCTGAATTTTCACGCAAGCTAGCTCGTGATGCTGGCTTAAATCCCTATGAACAAAAGTTGGCAGAATTTGCTGGTCTATTCCATGACATTGGAAAAATAGGCATCGCTCAATCAATCATCACAAAGCCTGGGCGCCTGGATCTGGATGAATTTGAGATCATGAAGACCCATCCTGAAATGAGTGAAAATATTATTCAACCTTTAGCTTTTCATGACTTTGTAAAACAAATTTTGCCTTCAATTCGGGGACATCATGAACGGTATGACGGAGCCGGATATCCAGATAAGAAAATAGGCGATGAGATTCCCCTTCTAGCTAGGGTGGTTTTAGTTGTCGACACTTACGACGCCATGTCCTTTACACGTTCTTATCGCCAGGGTATGCCTGATGATGTTGTCTATGCAGAAATTAAGCGGTGCTCGGGAACGCAGTTTGATTCGCAGTTGGCTAAAATTTTTTTAGAAACTCACAAGAACTGGAAAACTCAAGAATCCGACCAAGATACTTTTAATTATATCATTAAAAAAGTGGCCTAAATTATTCTTTAAAAGTCGTTTTTAAAACTTATCAAAAACTCTTGCAAAATAGTGCTTTAAATTTTTAAGTGGTTTTTTGCAGCTGCTCTTGGGTGTTCGATCCTATGGCCATCCTGTGCGGCCTTCCTCAAGCGCATCGTGCGCTTGAGGCCAAAGTTAATTTTATGAGGTTATTTATTTGAGTTGATTTGTGCTTTCAAAAATTTTGTCAGCAGATTTGGCTATAAATCCTTGATAAAGTTTACCGTCAGCTTGTGGGTAGCGCTTTGCAAATTCATAGTAGCAGCCTGGAATTTTATGGGTTCCATCACTGAAACTCACGGCAATTTCTGAAGCCATTGTGGAGCTTTGCTCTAAGTGCTCTTCAGGTGTTCCTTTGATTTCTCCACCGAATGAATTCAGAATAAATCCCTTTGATTTTAAAAATGAATTTAAAGTCTTAATGTCTGAATATTTTTTCAAATTGTTGATGCTGACTGTGAAGTGATTGGGTCTAAAGCCGAAGGCTGCAACCCAAGAAGCATATTCACTTTCCTTTGCTAATTGAGAATAAAGTTCATAGCTGAGATCCCAAGGTCGGCCTGACATGGCAAAGCTTGCGCTTTCAATCACGGATGAATCTAATTGGTCGATGAGTTTATTGACGGACTCTCGAACAAAGGGAGAAACTTTTTCAAGTTCAAGTTCACTGATGAATATTTTAGGAAGGCTTTCATTGGGGGGCATAAAATGTTTAGCAAAAAGTTTTTTTTCAGTGAAGACGTATTCTTGATCAGCGATTTCATAGCCCAGGTCCATGAAGTGCTTTGAAAGCGAAGAAATTCCCAGGCGAGGGTGATTGAAAGTGCGCAAGGCAATGTGATCATTGAGGATCTGTTCCCCTTCGGCGGTCAGGACGTCAAAGACGCGCTTAGCTTCAGGATTGATTTTGCAATAATCTGCCCACATTTGCACTAAAAGATTTTCCAGCTGAATCATTGTTTTGCCCCTTCATTGATTTTACGAACGCTGTTGAAAGTCTAAGGGTGCTCAGGGCTTGGTGCAAACATTGGAAATATTTCGCTGCATTGCAGAGGAGTTTTGTGTTTTTTTGTGGCGTCCCTTGTCACTATTCAAGTTGTTGAAATTACGACGTTTTTTTTTAGAGAAATTTTTTCAATTAGCGATCGTGTTTTTGTTTTAAAACGATTGTATTGTATCTGACGGGTATTGGACACGGGGTCCCGTTGACTCCTCTCTGGTTATCCTATTTTCTGTCCCCCAAACAACGAAGGTAGAGGATTTGTGAGAGGTCGAACTTATCTTGCGGGTGTGCTTGCGGGCATATCCATGACACCAGATTCTAAAATTGAATCCACACGATCAGTGGCGCAATTTGATCAAGTGAAGAGTGTCATCCAAAATAGCTTTGAAACATCTCCTTCAAAATCTGTTGATTTTCATGGGCAGATCCGTGTCGAGGAGATGCAATATTTGACGGCTCTTCCTGAAGTTCCGGATTTGACTCACAGTCAGTTGCTCTCCACTCGTATTAATCTCACAAAAGAAACTTCCTGGTTTAATTTTTTTACGGACACTTCTGCGGGAACTTTTTTTACCAAGGGGCAATCTCATGTGATGGTTCATGAGGCCTTTATGGAAACTCACGGCAGCCCTGCCAAGGTTAGCCTCGGACGAAAGAAAAAAGAATGGAGTGAGGTCGATCGTCGTTGGAATCTCGGCCTGTGGCAGTCCGTGTATACAATGGATGCACTTCGTCCTGAGCAGGCAGGCCTGACGGGACTTTTCCTAGAATACGAAAGAGCAGGATGGGAAGTTCTACTTTTTGGAACCACCATCAATATCCCCAACTTGGGTCCTGATGTCAGGGAAGATAAGGGAGGTTTGGCTGCAGACACAAGGTGGTATCGTCCTCCGTCTCGGAATTATGATTTTAACAGCAATATCAATATCATTTCATACAAGTTGAATGTCCCAGATCAACTTGAAATCATTAAAAATGGTGGCGTGGCCTTCATGAGCCGTTTTGGTCAGAAAGAACACGGCCCGTGGATTGTGTTTTCAGCAGGATATTTACCTGTGAATGAATTGATACTTCAGAGAGCCGCGTATAAATCTGTTTCAAGTGATAAGATTGATGTTACCGTGACGCCAAAGCTGACTCAGCACAAAATTGGCTCGCTCGATATGGGATATACATTTAAAAAAATGAAGGCGTCCATTTCTTATTTACAAGATGATCCAATTGCTAAATCGCCCGCTGAGGACATGTCGATACAGAAGTTAAATCCAATTCAGGTCTTTGCTACCGCAATTGATTTTTCCTTGTCAAATATTTTTCAAATTCCAGTTGATCTGCAATTAGAGACGATCAAAGCGATTGGCGGTGATATCCAAGATATCACAAGCAATGGCAATCCTGATTCCTTCACGATGTTTGATTCACGAATGAAATTTACTGATGCGGCACAAATCAAAATCGAAGGACTTTTAGGAACAATTCAACATCGGCCTGTAAAAACCAGCATTCAATATATATATGATTATATACAAAGAGGATCTTTGCTCAAAACTGAAATTCAGTTTTATCCATACCCAAAATGGACACTTGTATTGGGCGGAGATGTCCTCGGTGTGCAGGATGAAAATTATAACAAATCTGCATTTCTGAATGAGTTTCGTGCCAACGACCGCGTATACGGGGGCATGACTCATGTGTTTTAAGTTCAAATCGTATCTCTTAATTTCTTTTCTGTCGTTTTTTGCAATGAGCTTTTTAATCGGTTGTGGCGCCCATTTGGGCGAATCAGCACCCCCGAATAATGCCTATGGCTTTTCTGGGGCAGAATGTCTATCGACCACTACGCCAATGATAAAAGATTATCTTAAGGGAAAAGGGAAAACCAAGGAGCTGAGGGCACTTTGGGATTGTGTCGATACCGCCGTATTTCAATTTAAAAAGAATGTCCGCGGAAATGAGGCTGATCGCTACACCTCACAGGAATTAGCTACTTTTCTTGAGAAGAATTTCTTTGATAAAAAAAAGAATGTTATCATAGCTCCCGGACTTCAAGCTGAATTCATGAAAATAAAACAGCTTCTTGTGGGCGGGAGTCGCGAATATATCACTCGTAAAGAGCTGGATGACAGTGTCAATGTCTTCGCTCTTTTGAGGGACTTAAGTATTGACTTAAATCCCTATATGAAGGTCGTCACAATGAATTGGACTGTTGATCCAGATCAACAGAGTCACGCAGATATGGACTATTTTGAAGAGTCCAACTTGGCTATTCAGAAAGCTGCTAAAGGTTTGGCTGCCATTTTTCAGCGCAATGGACAGACCTATGCGCTCAATGATTTTGCATCATTGATTGAAGAGATAGACAAATTTTTTGGTGAAGAGTGGGAAATAAATAAAACCATTTCAAAGTATTTACCAGTTGCAAAAAAAATGAAAAAAGCCTTGGCAGGTGGTGATGGCAATATCGTGGCGCCCCAAGAGTGGAGTCGCTTTGGTGTATTGGGATCTCGCGGTTATGTGCAATATCTGCGCTTTTACTATTTCATTAAATCCACAGATGAAGAAGGTGTCAGTTATCGGTTGGCCTATATTTCAAGGACAGTGGAAGATTTGTTATCCGTCTTTGAAGATTTAACAGCAGGTAAGTCAGAAGGTGTGGTTTCCCGGGCAGAAGTCTTTGAGCTGCTTTCGACCCTTTCTGCGAATTGGGCTGAGTTTAAGGTTTCTGAGGAGCTTTTGGACGAAGTCATGAAAATGAAAACACTCCTGTTTGGTGGAGATCAAGACTCCTTCACTGCAAATGATTTTAACACAGCACGATTAAAAGTGACGCGCTTAAAATCCTTAGTTGAAAGATTCATGCCCTATTGGTCGATTTATTGTAAAGAGTGGGACCCAGGTATTTATAGTGCTGATGAGGCTCAAGAGTTTTTTATGGAGTCTCAATACACTTTAGAGGCCACAGCTCATGAGCTAGGCAGTCTCATTGAGGGCTCCTATGATATGCGTGATCTTGTGCAGTTAGCTAAGGAATTTGAGCGGCTCTATCCTCCAAGAAATCCTGATGGATCTGTATTTAAATTACTAGAAAAATATATAAATTTTGCTATTGATTTGAAGTGGGTGAGTCTTGGAGGTGCGAGTTCAACTTTGAATAAGAGCCACTGGGTGAATTTATTTAGCTTAGGCTCAAGGTTGTACACTGATTATCTTTATTTTCACTATTTTGTTGAACCAAAGAATTTAACCCAGTCAGAAAAGTTGGCTCATGTATCTTTTGCAAGCAATCAGGCTCTGAATATTTTAAGTGATGTTTTGAAGCTTAAAAATGGTTTCAAAATTTCAAGTGATGAGCTTGCAATTATTGCCTATGATCTTATTAAGCTGAAGTTATTGCCTGAGGGAATTGATCAACAATCCGCCAACAAGATCATCAAAGTTTTTGTTAATAATATCATTTTAAGTCCTGAAGATCGAATTGGTGGCCTTGAACCCAATGGATTGACCGTGGACTCTGTCGAAGTCTTTCGTCGAGAGTTTCAAGTTTGGCTGGATACAGAAAGATTTATCGCAAAAATATCACAGAAGTGGGGCCCTGGGGAGGGTATGTCTGCCAAAACTATTTTGGCAATCATTCGCAATGAAACAACGGCTCTGGGTCATTCTGTCTTCTTAGATGAGGGCCTAAAGGAATTGATATTGTCCATTTCAAGTCAGGTTCCAATAACTTTTGATTCACAAGGCCGCTTGGTTATTACAAATCAGTTCGAGCAATTTTATAACAGTGAAAGTTTGAAGCAGCTGAATCTATCACGGGCCATGTCCAGGCTGGCAATTCGCTCGTTTGCTAAAGATTTGACCAGAATCAATAAATATATCGGGCTTAGTCTTTCTGAGGTTCAAGACAATTTTGTTAATCTTAAGAGCGTTTTTGTTGGATTAGGGTGGCTCGAGGAAAGAGACAATGCTTTTGGTGAGTCCCGCTTTAGGGATTCCAATTTATTTACTCCCCATGGAAATGGGGATCAGTTTGCTTCATATCCCGAGTTGACGGATTTGATTGGAATGATTGTTTCTGGATTGAATATTAATTCGAGTTTAAAAGTGGATTTATCTGCTGACTGCCTGGGTAATGTGAAAGATCCAAAAGATGAAACACTTGTAAAATTAGATTGTGCCATTCAATCTTATAAAAAAGCATTTTCAACACAAATGCAGGCCACACCAGAATTTTTAAAATTTCTAAAAACGGCTAAGACTAATGATGAGCTTGATGCATTTATGATGAATGTCTTTAAGGCCTCTGGCTATGTATTTAACTCTCAGAAAATGGTGAGATGGGGAGATCTGAGCATGGCTCCTCATGTTGTTCAGTATATTGAAATGCTGATGGCACGATTTGATAAAAATAAGGATGGGGCAATTACCACAGCAGAAGCACTGAGAGCTTATTCTTTATTTAAGGGCCTTTTGTTGGAGTTTGCTAAAGAAGACATTGAGAATGGCTCCCTGAATGAAAAAGATTTGCCAGCCATTTTCTGCTTTATGCTTGTTTACGGAAAACCTCCAGAAACCTCCAAAGAAAAGGTAGTTTTTTACTTTAAGTGGAAGGGTAAAACTCCAGAGGAACTTGATGTATGGGCAGACAGAAGCTCGCTAGCGAAGGTCCTAGGCTATGTTGCAGACAAGACTGCGAAAGTTGCCATTGCCGAAATATTGAATTTTAAATATAATCATCATTCTGAATAGTAGAAATTATTTTGGAAAATTATAGAACTCAAGGTGGGCAGTTTTTTCTTACCTTGAGTTTTTTTTAGAAGGAATTTTTCCACATCATCGATTCAACGGGAAGTTGTTTTTTTTCATTATACTTTGCAGAGGGCTTAACATTGTAAGGTGTTAAAATGTCGCCTGAGATTTCAAAGTAAATCAGCTGTCCGATCGGCATTCCTGCATAGACCCTCACAGGTTGCTTTGCAGAGATCTCTAAAGTCCAGTAATTACAGAAGCCAACATCACCTTTGCCTGCTGTGGCGTGGATGTCTATTCCCAGGCGGCCTACACTCGACTTGCCCTCTAGAAAAGGCACATGCCTTAGAGTTTCAGTGTACTCCATGGTGACACCCAAATACAGTGTGTCTTGCATGAGAACGAAACCCTCTTCAGGAATTTCAAAGGTGCGTATTTTGTTATGCTTTTTTGCGTCCAGAATTCTCTCTTCATAAACTGCAAGAGTTTTGCCTAGGTGAACATCATAAGAATTAGTTCCTAGGCATTCCATGTGAAAAGGGTCAACCTTGATGGAGCCCTCTTCCATGAATTCAAGAATTTTCTGATCCGTAAGAATCATTACTTAGTTTCTCTATGAACCGTATGGCGCATTAGATTTGGATTGTATTTTTTCTTCTCAAGACGTCCTGGAGTTTTGGTTTTGTTTTTTGTAGTTGTGTACCGAGATACGGGTTTGCCTTCAGCGCGAGCTTCTGTGCACTCGAGAGTGATGATGATTCTTCCTGATTTCTTAGCCATTTTATGCCCCTGTCTAAATCACAGTTTCGTTGTGATGCTTGTTCATCATAAATAAGAGATAGAGTCGTTCATTGTTATGCGAAATACTAAAAACTGACAATATCCTATCAAAGGGTGACAAAGTACCAAATGAAGTATCAAACTTCAATAGGCAATTTCAATTCAAAGGGGGGAATATGAAGTTAGTGGTGCTTTTTGCTGTCTTAGCTCTCTTTTCAGAGGAAACTTATGCCCAAATTGAGGGCATAATTAAAGGGGGAGATCTCCAATCCGTCAGCTTGGATCAGTCTCTTGATTCCGTATCAGCGGGGTCCATCCTTATTGTTGGTGAGAATCATGCCCTACAGATTCATCAAAATCAACAATTGGACATCCTCAATCAACTCAGAAAAAAAGGTCTCAACGTGGCCTTGGGCATGGAGTTTTTTACATACACCGATCAAGCTATTTTGGAAGACTATCGAGAGGGAAAAGTCCCCGAGGCAGAATTTCTTAGCCGTATTCAATGGACGGGCTTTTCGTATGATTTTTATCGACCTCAGGTCCTGTTTCCTATGATCAATGAGGGAGCCCATACCGTGGCCCTCAATGCTCCTCGTTCATTGACAGGCAAAGTGAGTAAGTTAGGTCTGAGTGCATTAACAGAATTAGAAATGCGTTTGTTGCCGCCAGTCTTTTCTTTAGGGCGAAATTCTTATAAAAATCGATTTTTTCATTACATGGGGAGTCATTTTCCAAATAAGGAGGCCGGAGAACGGTATTTTACGGCCCAATCCATTTGGGATGACACCATGGCATGGGTCGCTACTGAGTATATCAAATCACATGGGGATCAGGTTTTAGTTATCATTGTGGGCGACTTTCATGTTCAATTTGGAGGAGGATTGCCAGATCGAATTCGAGCCCGTGCTCCAGCTTTGCCAGTAACGACTTTTTCACTCATAAATACCTCAGGAATGACCTTGGATGAAATACAGTTGGAAGTACAACCCACCGCTGGCAATGAGATCAGAGCCGACTATCTGTGGCTTAAGTCGGGCGAAAGTCCAGGTTATTAAAAGAGAAATTGTTAATTTCGCCGAGACATTCATAATATTTTCTAGGAGTTGAGTCGAATGTTTCCAGCAAGCACAAAAATTCTCATCGTCGATGATATGGGGTCTATACGTACCTTAGTAAAAAACAACCTCATGGATATGGGCTTATCTGATATTATTGAGGCCTCAGATGGTGAAAAAGCAATGGCTGTTCTTACTCAGTGCCTAAAGAGTCGTGAGCCCGTGCAATTGATTATTTCTGACTGGAATATGCCTACTATGGATGGTATGGAGCTGTTTAAGCAGGTTCGTGCAATGCCCGCTCTGGGGCCAGTTCCCTTTGTCATGCTGACCTCTGAATCTGAACTCGAGCAAGTGACAACCGCTATTCTTGCGGGGATTTCAAATTTCATCGTCAAGCCGTTTACCAAAAAGATTCTTGAAGAAAAGTTGAATGCCGTGTGGGTAAAACAGCAGAAGCACTTGCAGAAGTCATAAGCAAGTCGCCGATGGTTTAGATATGCGTTTCGGTTCTTTCGAACAAAATGTTCATGAAGCCAATTTTATTTTTTCGTATTCAAATGTATTAATGAAAGGAACCTCGACAAACAGAGAAGTTCCCTTTTTGCATTCAGAGGTAACCCAAGCGCTCCCGCCAAGTGCCTCTGCTGCATGTCTGATGGCGTCCATCCCAACTCCGCGACCTGAAAGCACTGTGACCTGCTCTCGAGTGGAAAATTGACTGTCAAAAATATGCTGAATAACTTCGCTGTCAGATTCATGTGAGTTCTTTATCCCCTTTGAATTTAAGCGTAGGCGAATTTTTTCAGCATCTATACCTGCCCCATCATCTTCGACACAGACAGTTAATCGATTGTTTTTAGAGTGCTCAAAGGAAATCTTTATATTTCCGGCCGCTGATTTATTATTTAATTCTCTGACCGCTGGCGTTTCAATCCCGTGGTCAATGGCGTTGCCGATGGCATGAATGAATGATGAAAATAAACTAGAATAGGCTTCCGGTAATATTTTTAAGTCGGCATTACAAAGTTCAATGGGATTGATCAACTTGTCTGTTTTTTTTGCCATTTGCTCAGCGGCAATGTTAAAGCTCACAAAAAAGTTCCCAATGCTCTCAAGGATAAAATCATTCAGAAAGAGTTCTGTCATTGGGGAATTCGCAAGTTCTGCTTTCGTAAGGGTTTGCTTTAATTTGGAGATCGGGATTTCGATTTGTCGCTCAGAGGATAATGTATTAAGCCCGAGAATCTCTTCACTCATCTTTACAAAATCAGAAAAGTTAGAATCAATAATATGAGACTCTGCCTGAAGTTCTTGCAGGGCACTTGCTGTTGGGTTTTCTTTAAATTTTTGCAGGAGAGTTTCAGCATAGTGGCAGGATTCTATCATTTGTTGAATGGATAAAATTCCCGCACTGCCCTTGAGTGTGTGAATTTGCCGAAATAAGCATTCGGCGTTCAGTTGTGCCGCGGGGACAGTTAGAGTGGTGTGCATTTCACAGATTAAAGCCTTTGACTCACGTATAAATCGGCCAATGTTCTTTTTGTTTCGTATGAGATTGATGATGAGCTTCGAATGGTTTTTTTCTTGTTCAGAAAGGCGCTGCGCCTCAATCAGTGATGTGATGTCTGAGGCGACAACCACCACACCTTCAAGTTCGCCCATATCTGAGGAGAGTGGAAAATATTCTAAGGTGATGTTTCGCTTTTCGCTGTGAGGATATTCCTTTGTACCTAGAGGGGCAAGTTCCTCGAAAGACAAAGCACCAGAAAAAAGGACTTGAATCCATTTTTTAAAGCCCAGGATTTTATTTTCGGGAAGCTTTAAAACCTCCCAGATGTATTTTCCTTGAGGCTTGCATTCGATTGTGAATTCACAGGCCTTTGACGAAAACTCTAAAATTTTCCCATCTTTGTTAAATATAAAAAAGCCTTGAGTTAAACTGTCTAAAAGGGCAGTCATGAGCTGGTTTATATATTGAATTTCGGCAGTTCGGACGACAACCATGCCTTCTAGATTTTTACTGTAATTTTCCAGCTGGACGTGAGCTTCATTGAGGGCTTGAATGACGTCCTCTTTTTTTTGAAGCTCATTGCGATATTTTTTTTGAAGTCGTTGCTCTAATGTCACATCGCGAATAAAGATAATCCAGAGTTTTTTGGCTTGGCTGTTGTCGCTCTGTTCTTCGTCACTGCCGTCCGGTGATTTTGAATTGTCTTCTGGAAGTGGCTGAATCATGATTTGTATTGCACCACTGTCACCGTTGGTGGCAGTGTAGGAGACTTCTTTGTAGGAGCTGGGCGTGGTGATTTCTTGAATATTTTTATTTTCCCATATGTTTTCGGTAAATGAAAAAAGGCTAAAAAAATCTATTCCCTTTGATATTTTTCTAACGGATAGTCCTGCAATCAACGCAGCGGCTTCGTTGCAGTACACAACCTTTTGTTCAGAATTAAGGATAAAGATGGGTTCCAGTAGAGTGTCGAATATAAAGTAATTGTTTTTCATGTCTAAAAAGTTTCATTCTTTTGATTGTAAATAGTAAACTCTTGAGTCAGGGTCCAGTCCGAAAAAACTTTTCTATTTTTTGTCTGCGATCGAACTCTCCAATAAATTTTTCCAGGAGGGAGTTTTTCGTTGATAAGTACGAAATTGTTTTCAAGACTCTTTGATGTGATGACATGACTGAAATCAGGATCTTCTGATATTTCTAATAAATATTCTTCCGCTCCTTGTGTTTTATTCCATTCAATCCAAATGGAAGGTTCTTCGAGTTTTTGTAAAAATATTGATGAATTGTTGTAGGGCTCAAGAGGAGTGGGCGTTCTAAGCCTTAAACTGAATTTATAAATAAATGACTCTGTACTTGAGTAGGGTGTGATGGGTTCTTTATAGCTATTCATAGCTTTGACATGGACTTTGTACTGGCCAGGTTTTGTGACAGACAACTGTGCACTATTGGCTTCGAATTCAAAATTCTGAGGGGATGAAAAATTATCATCCTCACTGAGCTGGACAATGTAAGACGTTGCTTCAGGTATCTTGGTCCAAGTGACTAAAGCCTCTTTTTTGGGAATAGTCTCACCTGCTGCCTCGAGCGGATGAATTGAATTTAAATGAGGGCTTGTCATTTGAACTTGGAGATATCCTGTTTTGCTCGGTTCGCTTATCTTATCTTTTTTACTGAGGGCATAGACGCGAAAGTAAAAAAGGCCCAGTTTAAATTTATCCCAAACGATTTCATTCTTGACGGACTCGATAGTTTCGCTGTCTTGAAAGTCCTTTGTTTTTGATATTTGAACTTTATATTTGGCAGCCTCAGGAAGGTTTTTCCACTCTATTTGGGGGCCAAAGCTGGAGGCCAAGGTGCGTTTTTTATCTTCAGAGGTATTGAATTTAACCTTTTCAGTCATTAGCAAAGGCCTATTTGGAGCTCTATCCATTTTCACCGAGAGATTTATTTTAAAAGGGACCTTGGCAGACCAGTTGGATGAAACTTTCTTTTCCGTTTGTGCCGCAACCCGTATCCAATAGGCACCGCTAGGCAAATTTGGACTGAACATTTCCAATTGAGTGGTGGCGTCTTGCTTGATAATATTTGTAAATTCAGCATCTGTGCTTATTTGATACCTAAAGGTTTTAAAAATAGCGGGGGCTTGCCATTGCATCTTCAGTGATGTCATGAGTGGCTGAGTTTGACCTTCATCTTGTTCTAACGCTAAATTCAATTCAGAGAGTGCAATCGGGCTCAAGATCAATGGAGGATCCATGTATCGCAATGAAAGGGACTGCACTGATGAGACTTTCGCTTCTTGTTCCATTTCATCAAAGGCTTTGACTCGCCAATAAGTTGTTCCGGCCTCCAAAAATTCGAGCAATTGTATTTTTCGCTCAGTTGTTTTTTTTGAGAGGATGACAACACTAAAATCCTCGGTCTTTGAAAACTCTAGCTCATAGCGCGAAACATCTCCGGTGCTTGACCATTCAAATCCAATGGGATCAAAGGGGCTTATTCTGACTCTTTCAGATTTAGCATTGGTGACATTTATTGTTATCGGGATAGCTAAAGCTTTCTTGATTTCTCCTTCAGAATTCATGGAGGTGATTGAATCCTTGGTGAGCTCTGTTTTGGCTTGCTTCTTTTTATCAATCAATAGGGCCGCACCAGAAATGAGCTTTAAACCAACAGACTCTGAATGGACTTTTTTTAAACGGATTTGAGATTTTTCATTTTTCTTTGTTGAGCCCTGTAGTTTTATTTCATCGTTGCCTGATTTAACAACTAGGGTGGAGTCCTTGGCGATATCACTCACTAAGTTTCCGTAGCGAAGGTTAAGTTTCATTTCGCCCTTGGCGATGCTTAACGAAATGAGTGAGTTCGGCTCAAGGTGAATCTGAGTTCCATCATCCATATTGATAGTTGCAATCGAACGATCACCTGTAAAAATGGAGTCATTCTGAAAGATCAAGTCTTTCTTAGACGCGGGGATCCAACTGAAGGTGTCTAAGTTTTTTCTTCTGACATCATTTTGTGTGATGGAGACAGAGCCAATGTTTTTTAAGTTTGCTGAAGTTTTTGAAGAAGTAAAAAAAGAGTCGTCATAGAGCAAATAAGATAGCAACACTAAAAATAGTGTAGCGATCATAAAAATAAATTTATCAGTTGCTCTCAAATCTAACATTCAGCCTCTAGGTTTTCATATCGGTAGTCTAGAGGTAGAAATATAATGGACCAAAGACCAGATACAATAAAGATCGGAAGGGAATTTCTTTCCGCTAGATTGAAACGTGGGCATAATCAGACTGTGAATAAAAGTGGCATATCAATTCGATACAAAATTCTTTTTTTATTGACGTCAATTCCTTTGCTAACTTTGGCAATTTATTTGGTGCTGGCAGTGAAAATCTTTGAAGATGATAAGATCGCCTATGTCTTTGATTCTTCTAGCAGTATGTCTGGATCTATTGCAGCTCAAATGAAGACTCAGCTAAACTCAGTGCTCTCTATCACGCGGCCCATATTTCAAGATTTTCTATTAGAGCAAAAATTTACCAGTGTTGGAGATTTAATTTTTAAGAATGAATTCAATGTCGAATCTATTTCAGCCTATACGGTGTCTTCGTTGGGTGACTTTAAAGAGGTGGCTGTTCTTGAAAAAGAAGTCGGAGGCACTTCAAAATTAACAAATGCATTTAAAGTTCTGTTTGATGACTATCTTAAAAAAGCGAACAAAGATGGGCGATTGGTTGCTGTGCCATTTCAAGACGACCGGGTTTTTCTTTTTGAAAAAGTGAGTGATGAAAAGACTCAAAGAGTGACAATCTTTCTAGTTCAAATAAAAATGAGTGAGCTGGCAGAGACCTTCAATACAGTGACTTCACGAAAAATTTATTTAATAAATTCTGACGGGACGGTCTTGTTTGGCCCAGAGCAGGTTTCTGGCAAAAAAATGCAATCATTTATGAAGCCGTCATTTTTAGCTCGTTCCATGGATAAAATCGTACAGGGTGTTGAAGGCGTTCGCATGGCTGATGGGACAGAGCTGTTGGCTTCTTTTTCCAGAGTAGGTTTTGGGGACTTGACTGTGGTTTCATCTGTTCGCAAGAAGTCCGCTCTGAGTGCCGTTCAGATTTTGATTCGAAAATCTTTGATTTTCTTTGGGATTCTAATTTCAGTAACGGTTATTGTGAGTTTGTTTGCTTCGAATGGATTAACCCAAGCTTTAACGGATCTGTTTATCGCGACCAAAAAAGTTTCTGAAGGAAATTTTGATATCAGAGTCAAAGTGAGCTCAAGAGACGAAGTCGGCAGTCTTGCAAATAACTTCAATATTATGGCCTTGGAAGTTTCTAGACTTTTGGAGCAGACTGCAGAAAAAGCTCGAATGGAGTCAGAGCTTCAAACTGCAAAAACAGTCCAGGAGACACTATTTCCTGAGACGTTGGCTAAAATTGGTGGTTTAGCAATTTCTGGATATTATGAACCGGCAAGCGAATGCGGTGGAGATTGGTGGCATTATTGCCAAGTGGGTTCTAAAATGTTTTTGTGGATTGGTGATGCCACTGGGCATGGTGCGCCGGCGGCTTTGATTACAAGTGCTGCCAAATCTGCATCAACGATCATCGAAACTTTAAATGTGTCTCCAGCTAAAGCCATGGAACTTTTAAATCGTTCTATCTATGATGTCTCAAAAGGTCGGATCATGATGACATTTTTTCTGGCGTCATTTGACTTCGGGACGGGTGAGCTGATTTATTCAAATGCATCTCACGAGGCCCCTTTGGTTCTACGAAAAAGTGATATCCCTTTAACGAAGAATGACCTCATTCCTCTCAATGAGGTCAATAATCCTCGTTTAGGGCAATCAAGAGACTCGGTCTATCAAGAGACTCAGATGACCTTGGGGAGTGGGGACCTCATTTTTTTCTACACTGATGGAGTTACAGATATTCAAGATCCCAAAAAAAAATCCTGGGGTGAAAGGGCTTTTATCAAAGCACTGATTGCAGCCTCAAAAGACAATGCCTCTGCGGCAGAGACTGTGGCTATTTTTACGGCGAGTTTACAAGGTCATCGTGGTGGAGCCACATTGATCGATGACGTCACATTTTTTGTCGTAAAAAATGAGGGATTGGGTTAACTTTTCTATATATATTTTTTTCTTGGAGATGATGATGGGCAAATTTGATATTAAATTAGTAAAGGATAAGGATAGAACGACACTTCAATTGGTTGGTGTTATTGATGAAGATGTGGATTTTAATAAATTCAATCTTTCTGGGTATCCTTCTTTGGAAATTGACCTATCCTTGGTTAAAGGTATCAATTCTTGTGGAATACGGGAGTGGATAAAATGGATTAGAACGGCTGGCGATGCGCCCATCACCTACGTCAATTGTGCTAAGCTTATTGTCGATCAAATCAATATGGTAGATGGTTTTTTGCCAGCGACTGGAAAAGTTAGATCGTTTTATGTACCCTATTACAGTGATAAAAATGGGACTGAAAAAAGCATCTTGTTTCAATATGGAACTGAATTTTCCGAGAATGGATTGAGGCCCCCAGATTCTGTATTAGATGCCGATGGCAGCCCCATGGAGATGGACGTTATTGAAGCGAAGTATTTTAAATTTATAAGTAAGAAGTGATTTTTTTACTAATTTAAACAGATCAATTTTTTGTTTGTGTAGTTCCAATTGAACGCTCATTTGAGGCTCAAAGGTCTAGTTTTTGTAAAGCAGCCTGTATCTTGGTCTTTGATTCAATAAATTTTTTATCCTTCCGATAAGCCCAACGTGGAAGAAAAAAAGATAAATATCCTGATTCTTGATGATGATGAAACAATTGGTTCGGCTTTGAAGGAAACTTTAGAGCGTGCCGGTCATCGAGTATTTGTTGCCTCTGATCCAGATTCCGCCAGTGAAAATATTAAGTTAAATCAGATTGATTTTTTGTTTTGTGATTGTCTGTTGCCTCAAATGACGGGGCTTGATTTTGTTGATGAAATTGGAAAAAACTTTCCCAGTGCACGATTTAAGATTATTTTGATGAGCGGCATTTACACAGATAAATCTTTTATTCAAGAGGCCTTAAAAAAAACACAGGCCTATGCTTTTTTGGTCAAGCCTTTCCAGTTGAGTGATGTTTTAGATCTTATTGCCGTTGAAGAGGCCAAAATTAATGTAACTAATGAAGTAGAGGCTCGAAAGAGTTTGTATCAAATCTTTACGAATCAAGCCGCAAGCTCAAGTCAAAAGAAAAGAATTATTGAATCAGTCGATCAAATCAGTGGCTTCGATTTGCCTCTAGTTTTGTCTTTGCTTGTTGAGGCTAAAAGCACAGGTTTTTTGAATATTTACAATGTGAACGGGTCCATTTCTGTGATCGCGTTCTCTCATGGCAGTATTGTTGGTGTTGATATTGGAGATGGAAAGTCTCTTGTCGGTGAAATGCTTATACAAAGTGGCTATTGCAATGCTCAAGATATACAATTAGCACTCGTCGAAAAGAAAAAAAGACGACTGGGAAGCTTTTTGATTGAAAACAATCAGCTCAGTCCCCATGCCTTTGACTTTATTTTAAAAGAGCAGATGAATCTTCGATTGTTAAGCCGTATGGTTGAAGAAAAGATGAGTATCAATTTTGCACCTTCTGATGTTGAGATGTTGAATCCTTCCATAGGCTCAGATGATTTGCTTATATTTATGCATGACTGGATCGCTGCCAAAATTTCATTGAACTGGCTCAAGTCTTTCTTCATGATCTGGTCTGAGAATGCTATTTTAAAAACTTCAAATTTTAAAGAAGATAATGCTGCTCTAGAATTGCCTTTGGTCAAGAGTTTGGAGGGTATTGAAAATCGTCTAGATAAAAAAGTGACCCTAAATCAGCTCCTGGATGTTGCTGACTATAATGAAATTACGGTCTATAAGGGATTGTATTTTATGCTCATAAAGGGATTGGTTGTTTTTGCGCCTAAAGCTATTTTTTCCTCCTCCGCGGAGCAGTTAAGCTCCTTGAATAAGTTATGGGATAACTTAAAAGGTAAAAACGAATTTCAAATTATTACGTACTTAGACAAGTGCGGTTTTTCGACAAATAACATAGACGTTATGATGCATTCTTTTTCCGAGCTCATTGGAAATGAGCCCCATGCAAGTGACAAGGTCGTGCATTCTTTGTGGAGTAAAATAAAATACACGGTGGAAGAGGCTGTGTCGATGTCCTTGGACTCGACGAAGATTGATAGGTATCGCGAGGAAGTAGCCCGAAATGATTCTGAAGCAAGGATTCAAGCTGGGCACTTAATGGAGGAAGTGAGGAAGACACTTCACTTAAATCAATTCAGTCTAGCGACCTCAAAATTATTGCAAGTCGCTATATTAAATCCTCAGGCCCATCAATTTCATATTTATAATTCCTGGGCTAAGTTGGGAATGCCTATAGATCCAACTAAAAAGGGCAGTATTTTGAGGGAAATTGAACTTGAATTATTGCAAGTACCAGCTGATGAAAAATACGATGCACTATTTTCTTTTGTGAACGGATTGGTCAGTAAGAATAGAGGTGATTTAGCAGGTGCAAGAAAATTTTTTGAAAAAAGCGTTGGCCTAGATTCCACCTTTATGCCGGCGCGCCGTGAAATTTCAATTTTAGAATCAATAAATAAAAAACAAGATGTCTTTAATATGGACATAAAAGAAATGCTGACCGGCTTATTTAAGAAAAAATAAAACCCTAAAATTTCCAGGATATACCCGAATGAAGTTGTGTTTGAAATTCATTGCTATTGGGGGCGTCGCTATTGTTCTGAGAAATTTCTAATCCATAGCGGAAAAATAGATATTGTTGTCCAAAAATATTTTTATAGGCCTGCATGTTGAAATCTAATCCATGAGATCTCTGGGGGTCGCTCTCTGAGCTAAAATATTGATGAATTTTAAATTCAAAGAAATTCATAAAATTTTGCATAGCACTCTGAGCTAGTGATTTTTGCAGAAAAAAACCTAAACCATAAACTAGCAAACCAGAGTTGTTTGAGTTAGGCATTTGAAGTCCAAGAGTTAGGCCCCAAGTGTTTTCAGCCATGTGGATGCCTTGCTTTGATCTCCAGAGCAACTCAAGTCCTGAGGTGTTTGAATTGTTATCTTGGTTTAAATTCATTCCCCAGTGATTTTTTGACCATGAAGAATTCAGTTTGAGAAACTTATCAAACCACCACTCTAGCTCTGCTCGGATTGAGCTTTTATTTGCTGAAAGATTATAGTTGCCACCAAGATAAAGAGAGTATGCTGGAGCCCTGTTGGTCTCAAAGCTGGCAGTGAAGGTGGTGTTGTCGACGTTTAATTTCAAATACCGGTGATCTAACCCCTTTGGGATTTCATTTATTTGCCACAAATAATGTTCGCCATCAATATTTTTAAGTGAAGCTGAAGTGTCTGATTTTGGCAGAGCAATCTTAGTTTCTTTCGGTGGTGTGACCTGAATTTCTTGAGTGGAGCTGTAAGTTTTTGCAGTTGCGTCTTTATCAATGTATATCCGATTCGAAGAATTTGGAATAGGTCCACGAATGTTGAGCTCCTGCCGCAGGGGGAAGTCTCCGTCACCTTTAAGATAAATGACAGGTCTAATTTTTGGGAGTTTGATGCTCCAGGTGGCTTCAGAAATTTTTTTAAAAATATTTTCATCCGCAGGCTCGGTCCCGGTCGCAGTTAATATAATATCGTCCCCATCCTGAAAGATGTCCATGAAATAGACATCTTTCGTGCGAATATCCATTTCAAGGAAGGATCCTGATTGCGTCTGGCTTTTAAAATTAATTGTTTCCTTGCTGTCATTCAAATAAATGACGCCCTGATTTCCGGTTTTTGCGCCATTAATTTCGACTTGGGCATTTCTTTTGTTAAGGTTTCGGGGCTTGATCATTATTTTGCCCTTTTGAGTGGAGAGGTAGAGCTCCTTGGAGCAAATATTTATTTTAGTTAACTCTGTTTCTCGATAGACGCAAAATATGAGGAATGGCAAATTGCGCATGCTTTCTATAAAATCGGGACCTAGATCTTTGACTGTAAAAGTCGCAATTTCTGAGCGCAGATTTGCACGATTTTCTATGCCTTTGCCCTTAGATATAGTGATGTTGTCTGTGTTGAACGCGCTAGTAAAGATAGATTTTCCAGAATTATTTCTTATATTCAGATGGCCGTTTTTCATCAGTCCGCTTGGCCATGTGAATTGAACATTATAATTATTTGTTTTTTTTGAAGACGGGCTGATTTGAAATGTCAGCTGGGTCGAATCAATGAGGATATTTCCTACGGACAATCGATCTTCATCCCAGAGAGAGTATTCAAACCTTTGAGGAGGAAGTTGAACATTGTTAAGTTTAGCACTGAAGGGGAGTGGAGATAGATTGTTTGAATTGATTTCTTTTTCCGAGTTTATGGGACTTGAAAGGC
Source organism: Pseudobdellovibrionaceae bacterium (assembly GCA_947449255.1). Lineage (GTDB taxonomy): Bacteria > Bdellovibrionota > Bdellovibrionia > Bdellovibrionales > Bdellovibrionaceae > Bdellovibrio. The sequence continues at coordinate 157,907 of CANFQX010000001.1, read as the reverse complement.
CTTGGAGGCCATAAATCAGAATTGAAGTAAGAAGTAATTGAGCGAAAGTGATTTTTTCTTTTTTGACCATTCGATTTTGAATTTTCACACTAAAAGAGTCTTTGATATTTCTTCGGCGCTTGCGTGATTCATAATGGCTCTGATGATGGCAAGAGATGTCGTTATCTTGGAAATGAAATCAGCATTATGTGTGATGATCAAACGACGAGGGTGCCCGGCCCAGGCCTCTTTTATTTTTGAATTCAATGACCAAGCCTCTTCAAAGTTTTCAGTCCTGATTGGGTTTGAAGTGTCGTAGTAATCAATAGAAGCTGTATCTAGATGAATGACCCAATCATAGCGAGCCAATTCTCTGGCGCGATTGCTTTGAACTTTTTTGAAGAACTCATCCTCGACCATTGGCCAGTAAGCTAAGCTGTCCATAGTGCCTCGGTCACAGACCACAAGACCTTTTTGGCTCATACCGCAGATCATGTCTTCAAGTGCATGTTGGGTGTGGTAAATCGCAAGTTGAGCTTGTGCGACACAAAGCTCTTCTTTGTAGCGAGGGAATCCTCCACGATATAAGATACTCGCTGCTTCTGGAACCACGGCGCATTTTTGACCCAGATCTTTTTTAATAGTCTCGATGAGAGTTGTTTTTCCCCCAGAAGGGCCACCAGTGATTGCAACTTTAATTTGTGAATTCATTCCTCTAGCATCATAAGAATCCTAAATGAGGTCAAAGAAAAAAAGAATTCTTCGACCTAAAATCAGGTGCTAGAGCAAATATCTCAAAAGGAAGGCAATCTTATAGAACCACTGACTGAGCCAAGTTGAGTAATGATCTTTTTCTTTCAGCAGGACTGAATTTGCAAGATCAAGCTCCCATTGATTGAGCATGTTTTCTAGGCTTGCCGAATCGTGGAAGCGAGCGATCACTTCCAAATCATGCAGCAGGCTGCGATGATTTAAGTTAAAAGACCCAATGTAAGCTGTATCATCCACGATCATATTTTTTGCGTGGAGAACAGAGCCTTTGTATTCATATATGGGAATTCGACTTAATAAAAGCAACTGGATTGTATAAAAAGCAGCCCACTTTACTAAGGGCACATCAGATTTTCCTGGAAGAATGAGAATCACATCAACGCCTCGATTTGAGGCCTCAATCAGCGCCTTGAGAAGTTTTCTTTTGGGTAGAAAATAGGCCGTGGTGATATAAATACGATGTTGGGCCTGATTGATAAGACGCAGTAGATCCCTGTAAAGTGCGCGTCGCATTTTTTGAGTTGTGTTCAATTGTAGGGCTGCTGAAAATGAGGGTCTAGGGAGCATCCATCGGCTCACCCAGGTTAAAATGCCACGATAGACGGTTCGAAGATAGGTGATCTGTACGGCAATGGCGAGATGCTTGACTGCAGGGCCTTCAAGATAAACCCCGGTGTCTCTCCAGGCCTTTCGTCCAACATATTTTTCGCAATGCTGCTCGGTAAAGTTCATACTTCCTAAGTAAGCACCTATTTCATCAATGAGGACTATTTTCCTATGGTTGCGCCGATTCATACGCCTAAAAAAAAGTCGAAAGTTCAAATTCATGAGTTCATTCCATCGAGGCACTTGTTTTGAGAAGTAGGGGAGGGGATGAAAAACACGAAACTCAATGCCCTTGGCGCGGCAAATTTTTTTTAGCTCTGGAATTTGATTGTAACTGCCAAAACCATCGACAATGATTTTGACTAAGCATCCCCTTTTTCGGGCCATGGCAAGTTCTTCCAAGAGAGCAGATGTGAGTCTGTCGATGGAAAAAATATAACCCTCAATCGTGATGCTTTTTTTGGCATGACGAATTCTATCCATGAGACTTTCATAATAGGCATCACCAGTGTGAAATATTTGAATACAGCTCCATGGTTCCATATTGCTGCATTGTTCAATAAATAAATAAAAAAGTCGACAGCAAAGCAGCGTCGGGGTCAAACTCTTGGTATGAAGTTTAAAAAAATGAAATCTACGCAAACTTTCAGTCAGCTTTTTGTGGTAAGCCTCTTTATTTTTATTTTTTTGGGGACTGTTTACGGTCAGGCAGCATTGCCTCCCCAAAAAACCATTGTGGTCTATTTTGGCCAGCAAAATCAGGAAGCTTTTGAACAAAAAATCAAGCCTATTTTTGCTAAAGAATCATGCAAAGCTTGTGAAATCGTGAATTTTACACCTTATGCTAAAGATGGCACATTGGATTTAGCCGCTCTAAGGGAGCGCATTGAGGGAATGCCTGAGGACATCAGTTTTGTGTTTTTTGACTTTAATTTAAAATTTACAGATGAGAATAAAGTTCTTGTTGAGGTCTTGAATAAAAAGATTGAAAAAGGTTTGGTTGTTGTCGGTGCTGCGGGCTCTCCGAAACCTTCAGACAGCTCAAGCCCCTTAAATAGAACTGTTTTAGGGCAAATTAAAAGTGCCCTGATTATTGGTGAATTGGGTGATCGTGATCGTTTGATGCCAACTGCTTTTTATGGGCCTGAAATGCTGACGGCCATTCGTCCTCCCAAAGATAAAATGGGACAAGGCTATAGTCCTTTGATTTTTGCGGCAAATTTAGCTGAAAACTGGCAAAAAAGATCGTCACAAGAGTGGACGGATTATTTGAAAAAGAAAAAAGCTGCCTCACGCAAGCTTTGGCTCGATATGAGCGACATGTTTTAGTCTTATCGTCCTGGAAATATCTCTACGCGATGTTGATGCTTCAAAGGAATTCTGTCAGCGATAACTTTTTTCGCTTCTCGGTCAGAATATCGACTTGAAATATGAATCAAGACTATTTTTTCGCTTTGAATTTCATCAAGGTAGGGAATGATTTCATCTAAATGGGTATGTCCCCATTTGCGCGCATCATCAATGGATTTCTGGCAATCAAGGTAAGTGGATTCCATCAAAAGAATTTTAGATTCAGCGATCCAAGGTCGGGAGTGCAAGAATTCAATTTGTGTGTCACCAGTAAAGCTTATCAACGGAATATGATGTACTTCATTAACTTCCTCGCCTCTTTGCCGAGCTTTAACAATCTCTTCCTGGGAGAGACCTTGAAGTGGAGCTTTAAGTTTTTTATGGGTTTCAAAAAGAGTGTACCCAAAAGACTCAATTCGATGTGTTGTTGGGAACACTTTGATGTAGTGCTGTTCATTGAGTTTGATGACTTCATCCGCGGAGACACCAACAAATTTATAATTATACTGATGGCCTTCAATTTTCTCCCATATTTTCATAATTTGATCTAGCGGCTCAACAAGGGATTTTGGCATATAGAATAGGGCTGGCTCCTGAGAGTTCATCGCTTTTTGAGAGATGATATAGGGAACTCCTGCGGCATGGTCTAAATGCCCATGGCTGATAAAAAATTTTTTGAGATTTAAAAGGAAAGGATATCCTTGAGCCACATCAAAACTGAAGGAAAGATCTGGCACAGAAATCGCTGTGCGAATGCCCGATAAAGAAAGTCCATGAAGTTTATGCTTTTGATAAGTCCAAGTTTCGCCGGCATTCAGGGACATCAGTCACTCCAAGGTTCTCGTCATTGAAGACGGGAAAAGGTCAATTTTTTATGTACAGCTTGCCACAAGATCATGTCCAATCCATGCCACTGGAGCCTTTGGCCTCCAGCTGTCATGAAACATCACGTAGCCACAGGATTTAAAAACAACTTCGCTCAAGATGAAAGTGATCAATTTTTTTTCATCTTTATGAAGTCCTATTAAATAGTCCGAACTTTGAATCATGTACTCCATTTGGGCCTTGTTTGAATTGAGTGGCCATGTTTCATACTTGCAGTGTTCGACGGTGATTTCATTTTGTAAATAGTCATCCAGTGTTTTTTTAATGTGTGCAAAATCAAATTCATCTTTCAAAAGGGTTTTGCATTCGTTCAGAATGACTTGGGCAACCTCTTTGTTCGAAGCATCTTTTTGGAGTGCTTCTAGTAAGGGATAAAGGGACAGTTCAACACCTTGAAATACAGAGCTTGAATTGGTCAATATTTCTGGACAATTGTACACACAGCAATGGACCCCCATTTGACTGTATCTTTCAGAAATCTCTTCCAGAGCTATTTTTGCCCATCCTTGAAAATAAGGAGTGTAGGTTTGCCATTGATATTTTCCACCAATCAAGACATCGGTGCCATGGTAGCCATAAGCAGTGTAGGACACATGGGAGCCTTGTTGCTCTAATTTCTCGCGAAGTGGGCCTGAAATATCGATAAGATGGTGGAAGGTTTCAGCGGTCACTTCATTGAAGTTCTTTAAGCAAAGCTGTCCTATGTCGGAATCATTCAAAACTTTTGAGGAAACATGCCTATCTCCAGTTCCCTTAAAAATTCGATTGAGCAAAGGCATCAGAATCTTGGCTCGTGGGACTCCACCAGCCATAAGATGAGCAAAAAGAACATTCGAACCCTTTGGAATATACTGTTCAAGCTCGATAATAAATTGCGCTGTATTCCTGCGAAACCTGAGGGTCCCTTTTGTCATTGAAGTTTCAACGGAGTCCCAGTCAAGTTTTGCTTCCTGCCAATTGCTTAATTTAACATCTTTAATTTGGTCACAGGGCGTAAGGCCTAGAGAGTCAGGCTCCATGTCAAAGCCAGCCTCCAGCGGGATATTTATGAAGGGACCAGGAATGTTGAGTATTTCTTCAGCATTTAATTCTCTCAGTTCTCCATTTTTTTCACGGCGTCCGACAGTGGCTCTCACAATGGTCATGCCTCTGAGTTGAGCCTCTTCGACCAAACCGTTTGCATAGCCTCTACTAAAAAGTTCACCAAAGAGCACAAGGACATCATTCTTTTTATAGGGAGCTAGAGCCGGTTTTTCACGAAGGGGAAAAAAAGTCGTCATAAATAACACCTCAACATCAAGTCTTGATCTTGTTATTGTCCTAGGGGTTGGTCAAGATTTGACTCTTGTCGGCGGCATGCCAAAGACAAGTCTGTGGCGGGATTTATTTCTGAATTTCCTTAGCGGGGGCCTCAAAAGAGGCCCTTCGGTGCTAAAGCCCTGCTGGAAGTGAAAACATTCCGGGAGTGGCTGGATCTTTCATATTGAATATTTTGTCCATAAAGTCATTTACATCCTTGTGCAGAATTTCATTGTCGGCTGTGCCAGGCATTTTAGTTTGACCCTTGATCGCTGCAACAAAGCGATTGAAATCATTTTCAGAGCGCAAGGAAACGAAGAAATTGCGATTTCTTTCATCCCCAGCATCCTGCATTTGAGAAATATTAGATTCTTGGGTTAAAAGATAATAGGTTTCATTCACATCAAGGGGCTGATTGTTTGTCTGCCCATCACAAATCATCAATCCGTGAGTCATGGCTTGAAGCTTTTCTTCATCACTGAGGCGGTTATTTAAAATCGAAAAATAATCTTTTCTGCCAAACCAATGGTCGTCTTTTTTGAAGAGAAGGGGGTTTAGTTTAATTTGTGTGCACTTTTCATATTGTTTCAGAGTCACCTTGAGTCGGCTTGTCTGGACCACTATTGTGGATGCGGCCCCCACAGAAATTGAACTGCTGGTGCTGTTGGACTCACTGGTCGTCCAAGAAGCCGACATATTGGCCCCTGTGTCTAGGGAGACCATATCTAGGAAAAGCTTTCCTAGACCGAGTTTTGCACTGACGCTAACTGACTTTGTCGTGTTGAAATTTTCTGAGTCAGATCTGCTCAATGAAAAGTTAGTCCCAACGGTCAGCCCTTGATTAAAACCTTTGAGATATTTTGTTTCGCCCACTTCTTTAACTTTAAGGCGACGATCGATCAAAAAGAATGTGGAGGGGTTTTTAGCTGCCGCTTGCAGGCAATCATTGTAGAAGCCTGATTTTCCGGATCGGCTAATACTGCCACCTTTATTTGCAAATTGGCTTGGTAAAAATTCAACGGTCCAGAAGTTACAAAGCTTCGTGGCCAAATCTTTTTGAATTTGGCTTGAGCTCTGAAGACTCATCAGTTCTGATTTCTTAAGATTTATTCTGGTCTGAGCTGAATTGAGTTTCAAAGCCAAAGACAGATCAGTGTGGTCATTTAACTTATTCAAATCAATGAAGGACAGATTGTGATCTGCTGTGAATTGCGCATTTTCAGCATGCAATCTTTGAGATTCATGATTGGCCTTTTCAGCAAGTTTACCCTCAGCAATGATTTGTCCAACGAGGCCAGAGCGTGAATTTTTAATACTTTGGTTCTGGATCAATAAAGAACTGATCGCCGCTTCATCTAAAATTCGTAATGATCTGGCGGACTCATCGAGATTGAGGATGATGGGGCCGATGAAAGTGGGGGACTCAAGGCCAGAATCTTGAGCGATAATGAAATCCATGCCTTTTTCTGGCTGTTGAAGATGGATCGCTGAGTTTGTTATCAGCAATTTACTTTCATCCGCTGGGTAAAGCTCAACCAACAGATTATTTCGATTGCCGAGAGCTTTGAGGTCATGGGCTTTAAACGTAATGTCCGTATTTATTTGTCCATTGATCACATTGACAATTTTTTCAGCTGAGGTGACATAGGTGTTGCTTTGATCATAATCGCGATTGCGAACGATGGCGAGTTTGAGCAGATACACGCCATCACGCAGTTTTTCAGATTCGCTGCGACCCGCCGAAAGGCTTGAGTAAGCCACGGTGCGTGGATCTATTTTGAGTTGAATCTTTTTTAAAACATTGAGTCTTAGCAAATCATCCACTTCATATTTGTAGGAGATTGTGTTGTATGAAAAAGAGTCCATCGTTAATCTTGTTTTTGGACGGCTTTCATGACTGCAGTTTAAGCTTAATTTCTCGGTGGGATCGACATAACGTAAATCTCGACCGATGCTGCTAAAAGTGTCCCAGGGATTCACAAGGATCTCGAGCTTTTGATTCATGCCCAAATCAGCATTTTCTATTTGAACGTAACCTTTCAAGAAGTGCTGGCAATCAAAATACTTAAATTCAATTGTTTCATCCCAATTCACACATGAATTGTTATCCGTTTGAACCCGAAGGGCATTTTCAGATGCGACAAGATTAGCTCTGAATTTGGAGATTTTAAAGGTTTGTGCCCGAGAGCTTTTTTGATCCATTCCATTTCGAAGACAAGCTTTAACATTAAAGACGACCTGACGTTCGGAAGTTTTTTCTGCGCCAACTTTGATAAATTTAAATTCGAGCGGTGCAACCTCTATTTTAGGTTTTTGATAAGTGTCGGTGTTTTGTGAAATTAAATCTTGTTTGGCATTGATGTAGCTATCAACTTTAAAGTTTTTGTCTTGGACAACTTCCGTGGCTAATTTTAAAAATGAGGTTCCTTTCAATTGATCATAGTCACCAAGGACATAAATTCCACTGAAAGCGGTTAAGCCCTGAGGGGCATGTGCAGGTTCTAATTCAAGGCCCAGAATCAATTGACCTCGCGTTGGAATTGCGGTCATGGTCAGAAGTGAGCGCACTGCTAAACTGCCACTTTCCATTTTAGCATCTAACAATTCACTTTGATTCAGTAGGCGGTGAATTTCTGTGCCCGCTTCAATGTAAGAGTGAATGATTTTGAGGCGAACCTTGAAAGTTCCTTCAGTGAGAGGTCTGAGCCATAAATCCCCACTCATTTTTGAAAGTTGAATAGAGGGGGATCCACGGAGCTCAATCATTAAGTCTGCGCCCTTCGTTGTCATCTGTTTTTCAGTCACAAAAAGTCGGCCTTCATCTAGCCACAAAGAGCGTGTTTTCAAATTTCCATCTTTTGAAAGTCCTTTGAGGGCACTGGAAGAGTCGGATTCTGACTTCACAAGATTTGGAATGGAGCCTTCATTTTTGACATCAACCACAGCGGCCAAGTTTTCGCCGTGAGACCACGGGTTGATGGCAAAGGACACCGAGCGTGTGCCCTTTTGAATGCCCATGCCGGTGATGTGGCGAGTGAGCTTGAGATATTTTGAATCGCCAAGATAATTGTAAGAAATATTTTCTGACCAAGAGATGCAGCCTGAAGAATCACTGGTGGCATTGGCATCGATGCCCTCAATTTTAAAGGCATGTCCCGTGATGGGTTTGTTATAGTAAATATCTTTTAAACAAGCATAAAAATTAAAAGACTTTGATGTCGGAAGGCCAAATAGATCTTCTCTGGCTGACTCTAAGGCTGAGGAACGGCCAGGCACCGCTTCAATATTGAAAGTGGCTGAGGACGAGTCTTTGCTGGTGTTTGCTGTTGCCTTTTCTGATTCTCGACTTGATGGTGAGGGCAAGTTGCAGCCTAAAATAAAGAGTCCTGTCAGCCCAACAAACATCGATCTTAAGATTAACTTAAATGTTCGCATAAAAGGTCTCCATTTTGATCATCAGAGATTTTTGCCTTGTTTGAGCGGGATTGTTAAACATCACTTCAGTTTCACTAAATTGAATTCCCACTTTAAAGTTTTCTTTTTTAAAAGCTAAAGTGGATTCAGCACTGTAGCCAATTCGATTTGTTTCATAACTTCTTGAATTGAAAAAGGCGACGGCAGCATCGGGAGCGATGCTGAAATAGGAACCCTTCATGGTCCAATCCATATTTGAGATCAAATGTAGGTTTGTTCCAAGTATGACCTTGTAGCCTGAAGAGTCTTGATCGAGCACTTGAGTGTTTTTTAGGTATTCAAGCTGTGAAATCAAGTCAAAATACTTATTGCATTGAAATTGGAATTCGGTGGAAGCCTCAAAACCTTCATATTTATTAACAAAGGAATACTTTGCATCAGAAAAGTTGCTCACGGTGTTTCCCAAAAGCATGGACTGCTGCGCCACTGACGAGGGCAGATTGTTGAAAATAAAGTAGCCTAGGTTGAATTTAAAAAAACTGTCTTTGTTGGACCACTTAAAGACAAACTCTGCTGAATTCAGAGAAGGAGTCGGTTCAAGTTCTTTTGTATTTGTGCTGAGGGAGGAGGACGTTGGAATGGCCGTTTCAAGAGCAAGGCCCGTTTCAATATGATCAGTTTTAATTTGCCCCAATGTTCGCGCTGCGGGAAAGGCCAAATCATCGACCAAAAGGCTGTTGTGAATATATCGTTGATTTAATGCCCCTGCGGACATCCGGAGGTAATTAAAAGGTGTAAAATGAGCAGCAGCCTGGCTGAGTAGAATTTTATTTTCTAATTTATCAGCGCCATCAATAGTCTGACTTTGGCCCGAAATCAATCGCAAGGAAGGTTGAATATCCAAGACTAAATTATGATGAAGGGTATATTTAGAGCGCAGATCCAATTTGAAATCAATATACTTGGACTGACTTTGGTCATCATTAGAGCCAACCCCTGCAAAGCGGAGTCGCCATTCTGTTGTTAATTTATCTTCTTTGATTTTATTTTCGGTTTGCAGGGTGTTTTGTTGGCTTGGTGTTCTGGTGTATGTGTTTCCAGCATAGGCAATACTCACATTCAAGATGAGATAAGAACTCAATAATGTCAGTGTTTGCTTGGTCACATCAACTCCAAAAATTAAATAATTCGAACTCAATATCAGCCCATTTCTCCAAAAGGAGATCGCCTCTAGTTCTATTTCACTTCAATTCTTGTGCCGGCTAAATCGAAGGGCGTGGTGCCTGACAACTTGTGGAATTTCCCAGTGGAGTCGAAGCTTGGGGTTGAATTAAGCCCTGTAAGTATATAATTTTTTGAGATATTCTGTGTTTCCCTAGAAGCATAAACTAAACAAAAGCTCAGCGGCGAGAGCCTGGAAGGCCCATGGTTAATCCTTAGACAGGTGACGTAAAGGGGCGCCACATAAACAAGTTGATATTTTTTAACTCAGCAGCCATTGACTTGAGTTCTTACTGATTTAATCTCAAGAACTCGTGTATCAAATGCAACCTCGTTTTTTTGGTTGGAGAATTCTTTGAGTCAAAACTTTTTTCCGATGATCTATATGGCGCATGCTTTTTGTTGTTTTTTTATGACGGGTCTTATTTGGTTGGCAACAGCTTTTTTGAGTGTTCCTGCGCACAATAAGCTTTCCATTGAGTTTAATTTAGAAACAGTGCAGTTTTTGAATCAATCAAATTGGGTGCGAACAATATTTTGGTCCTTAAGATCTGTTTTTATAATGCGGTTTTTTATCCAGCTTTTTGAAGACCATAACGTCATTTTTTGATTTTTAAAAAAATATAATCTCTAGAGTTGATGAAAATGGAATTCAAAATCTCGAATCATGGCTGCCGCCTGGGATCCATCAAAGAAGCGATGATCAAAGGTGACTCCAAGATGCATGATTTTTCGAATTTGAATTGTATCGTTAACGACTCGCGCTTCTTTGGTGATCTCTCCCACCGAGAGCAGCATTGCTGATCGACTGAAGGGAACTAGCGGAACTAGCGCCTTTTTAATTCCCAAAGAGCCCACATTTGTGATGATGATTGAGCCCAGGGGAATATGTGGCAGTCTTATTTTTTTAAAATTGATATTGAGGTCATGAGTTAAAAAAGAATAAAAATTTAAAAAAAGTTTGGTCATAAACCATGGCAAGCTGCCAATTAAATTGAAGGCAAATCCCAGATGTGGATCCTCCCTTTTCCTAATGAGACGGGCGTTTTTAACTAAAGGCATCGGGGAGGTGAGGTCTTTGTCAGTCACATCGACCTCCAGGAAGCCATACACAGAAGGATCGCCTCCAGAATTCCAAAGTGACAGGGCTACTTTTCTGAAAGTAGACATTTTTTTTGCACGGATAAAAGGCATGTTTCAACCTTTTCAAGGAGTGGTCATTGAGGTGGTAGAAGGATTTAGCAAATGATGATAAAGCCTGCCCAGTCTTAACTATAAACCACAAGTCGTCCTCGCAATACAATTTTTTTTAAATGAAATGTGAGTTGTTGCTTTTTTATTTTGAAGGAAGGCCTCTTCGATGTATCCTGGTCTCATTAAAGGGGACATCATGATTGTTCAATCTCATATTTTATCGAAGGCTTTGGATGCAGCAATGAGCAGCGGAGCTGACTTCGCAGATATTTTTCTTGAAGACACCTACTCTTCACAACTTTCTATTTTGAACTCTCGTCCCGAGCAAGCCATTGTTGGTCAACTTTATGGGGCAGGGATTCGCTTATTTTTTGGTCATGAAATTATTTATGTCACAACGAACGATCTGTCTGAAACGGGCTTAGTCAAAGCGGCCTTAAGAGCCGCACAAAGTCGGGATGGTGGAGCTGGTAAAAAAACTTTGCCTTTGCTGCAGGTTTCTTTTGATTCCGTTCACACCTATGGAGAAAAACCTTGGGAGATGAATCGGGACCGAAAATTCCAGTGGCTCAATTCCATCGATCAACATGCCAGGGCTCGCAGCTCATCCGTGACGCAAGTTGAGGCGGGCTTGAATGAAAAGTTTCAAAAAATACAGATTGCGAACTCGCGAGGCCTGATGGCCTACGATGAACGCGCTTACTCAAGGTTACGGATGCAGACTTTCGTAGACAACAATGGCCTAAAAGAAAGCTCTTCAGAAGATGAAGGGCATATGGGTACATCTGAGATCTATGATCAGATTCAGCTGAAAGAGCTCGCAGAGAAGGCCGTCGACTGTGCGATGATGCTAACGACAGCGGACTATGCCCCAGCCGGTGAAATGCCTGTGGTCATCGACAATGGCTTTGGCGGCGTGATTTTTCATGAGGCCTCAGGACACGGCCTCGAAACGACCAGTATCGCCAAGGAGGCTTCTGTTTTTTGTGGCAAACTGGGACAAAAAATTGCCCATGAAAGTGTCACGGCCATTGATGATGGCACTATTGAAAATGGGTGGGGCTCCTTAAATATTGATGACGAGGGAAATAAAACTCAGAAAACTGTGTTGATTGAAAATGGCGTTTTGAAATCTTACATCGTCGACGAAATGGGATCGCGGCAAACTGGCCATGAAATAACGGGCAGTGGCCGTCGTCAGTCCTACAAGTATGCACCTGCCTCTCGCATGCGAAACACCTATATCGCAGCTGGGAACGACAGTTTTGAAGAAATGATTCGCGATGTGGATTATGGGCTCTATGCAAAAAAAATGGGCGGGGGTTCTGTCAATCCCGGCACCGGAGATTTCAATTTCCAAGTCGGGGAAGCCTACATCATTCGCAACGGCCGTATTGAAGAGCCGGTGAAGGGTGCTTGTTTGATTGGACGGGGGATTGATACTTTGGGTAAAATCACGAAGGTGTCGAAGGATTTAAAATTGGCGCGGGGAATGTGTGGGTCTGTCAGTGGGAGCATTCCAGCCGCAGTGGGGCAACCACAGATCCTCGTTTCTAGCTTGATGGTCGGTGGGAGAGCAAAATAATGGATACAATAAAATTAAACTTTCAAAAAATTTCAGAACAAGCTCATCATGATGGCGCAAAAGTTGAAATGTTGCTGACTGGTGGCGAAAATTTAAGCATCGGATTTCAAAAAAGAAAATTGCATTCCTTTGAATCAACGCAAGCTCAAATGGCCGGTTTGAGAGTGATTTTAGGAGCAAATCAAGGCTATGCCTACACCGAGAATTTATCCTCAGAATCATTGCTTCGAACCTATAACGAGGCCCTGATGAACGCCAAAACCGTTCACAATGATGAGGACTTTCAAATTCCATTGCAAGGACCATCAGGGGCCACACAACTGAATCAAGAAATGTCACATCTTTTCTCTAGCGAAGAGATTCCTATGGACAAAAAAATGGAAATCGCCCGAAATCTTGAAGCAAAGTGTTTGGATTTAGATCAGCGCGTCCAATCCGTTCCCTATTCTGGACTGGCAGAGACAGTCAGTTCAAAAAGAATTTTGAACTCTGAAGGTTTGGACCAGCAGTTTAAGCAGAGTTATTTTTCAGGCTATGCTTATGCCTTAGCCAAAGAGGGCGAATCTTCAAAAATGGATGGCGAAGGATTTTTTGTTCGCACTTTTAAGGAAATCAATGTTGATAAAGTGGCCCAAGAGGGAGTTCAAAAAGCTATTTCACGGCTCGGAGCACAGACCCTGGCGACAGGGAATTATCCCGTCGTGATCTGCCGCGAACAATTCCCAACAGTCTTGAATATGATCAGCTCCTATTTTTCAGCGAAAGAGCTTCATGAAGGGAAATCTTTATTTGAAGGTAAACTGGGACAAAGCATTGCTAGTGAAAAATTTCAACTCAGCGATGATCCATTTCGCAGTGACGGTCGCATCGTTCGTCCTTTTGATGATGAGGGTGCTCCTTCTCAAAAAACTGTTTTGGTTGAAAATGGAGTTTTAAAAAGTTTTCTGACTAATTTGGAATACTCAAAAAAAATGCAGATGGCCCACACGGCCCATGCTTCTCGCAGTCCGGCCTCTTCGCTGGGAATTGCGCCGACAAATTTAATTTTGGCTCAAGGTGAAAAAACTTTGGCAGAACTTTTAGCTTCCTATCCTAAGGTGGTTTATCTCACTGAATTTTCTGGTGGCTTGCATGCTGGATTTAAGGAATCAACAGGTGATTTTTCTTTGCCTGCTGAGGGGTTTTTATACGAAAATGGAAAATGCTTGGGGGCCATTGATCGCTTCGTTATCTCCGGCAATGTGCTGACTCTTTTGTCGGATATTGAGCAGTTGGGGAATGAATACAATCAACCGGGAAGCTCGATGATTTGCCCAGATGTTTTGGTGAAATCTTGCAGTTTTGCAGGGGCCTAGGTCGGCTAAAAAAAATCCCATGCTGAGAAATCCCATGTTGAGAATTTCATAAGCGACCTTATTCGATCCCGCAGGTTGCTAATGAAATAATTTTTTTTTCTGTTAGCCTAGATGATAGAGGGAGTTGATATGAAATCCAGCCGGTTTTATTTCAAAGATCAATCGGGCCAGTCCATCGTTCAAGCTTTGGTCGGGATTGGGATTTCGATGATTTTAGTGATGGCTTTAGCGGCCATGCAATCCATGCAAAGCAAAGAGAATAGTGCCCTGGAGCAAAAGTTGGCGGCTTTGGATTATGCCCGATCGGTATCGCAAATATTATCAAACTCAAAAACCTGTAGTGATTTATTTTTATCAGCCAATGTTGTGGGTGGGCTTCCTAAATTGACTTTTAATAGTAATGTTGTCGAGGTGCCTGCGAATCCGCCAGATCCGGCTATCACACACCGCTTCGGCCTAAGAAAAATCGGCGATACAAGTGTCGGCGGATTGGTATCACCCCTTTCAAGAAGTTTGGAAATCGAAACCAGTGCAAATTTTGGAATGGAATTAAATATATACAGCGTAGATCTCGCTAAAAATACTGCACGCGGTGCTCTCAATATTATTTTTAAAAAATCAAAACTGATTCGAAGTCTTCGTGATCTGAAATTTCCAATTAATCTGTCAACGAGTGGCCCTTTAACGGCTGTTAAAATTCTAGGATGTAAGACAGCAGAGGCTTTAAGCTGTGACCCTAAACTAGTCCTGAAGGGGATAGACGCTCTGGGCGAGCCTATCTGTAAGAAATGCACCGTCGCGAATATTTATCAGCACCCAGCAAAAACCTGCACGAATGGCACTGACACTTGCACAATCCCCGCAACTCCGGATACATCAGCTCCGCTGGGCATTTTTGCGGGTTGCTCTTTTGGATGGGCGAGTGGATTTTCTTATTGTTATGGAAATGTTCTTAACGGACGATGTCCGTCCTCAGGGACTGGAGGGCTCTCAGCAAAGGGAAGTTTTGATTTTGCGCAAGGACGGGTCAGTGGGGTTCATGAGAACGCACTTTTATGCTATCCCGTTAATGATCCAGTTAGTCTGATCACATGCAATTAAATTAGAAAAATAGGCAATTTTTTACCGGACTATTTCGACCGAATAAAATTGAGGACTCCATATGACGTGCTTTGGGATCGGCAAAAATAATGAATCTGGTAATGTGTTGATTCAAGTCCTTATCTTGAGTGGCATTTCGATGATTTTTTTCGTCGCAATGCTAAGTATTCAGATTTCACAGCAAAGAGAAAATGAGGCCTTGACCGAAAAGGTTGCAGCTATAGATTTCCAGCGAGTCATAAGCCAAATCATATCTAATGTAAGGACATGCACTGAACTATTGAATGCAGGGAATATCACGGGGGGTGTGACTAAGCTCACCTTTAATCCAACGACTCTGCCCTATTCATTAAAATTAGAAAAAGTGGCTGAGATCAGCGTGGGTGGGCAGGTTTCGGCATGGACTTCCAATTTGACTGTTTTGGCGAACAATGGAACAGAGAATGGTTTTCAAATAGAAATAAGTTCTGTTGCTCTTGGTAACAATACGGCTCAAGGAAATCTCAGAGTTAAATTTGACAATGCAAAATTGGTTCGTGCTATTTCTGATCTGAATCTACCTATATCACTGGCTATTACCCCTGTCTCCGCGACCGCAGTTAAAATTGACAGCTGTAATGTAGGTCTATGTCCCGCCGATCAGTTTATGGTCGGGCTAAACCTAGATGGAAGTGCGAACTGTGTAGTTTGTAACGTCAGGAATAATAGACTTATTTGTCCGTGAGTGTGCTTAAATTCAAACCTCAACTTCAAAGCGCCTCAAGAATCCTTTGGGTGCTGTTTCTGTTTTTATAAACTTCAGCTCTAATTTGTTCTTTGATTTGCGGAAGCATTAATATTTTTTTCTTCATGCGGTCGACCAGGACCACGATGTCGTCGGCAGAGTGAACCACTTGTACAATCATTCCCGCAGAGAAATTCTTTTTTTGATAAAATAAAGCCTCTCTGTTGTTTTTGTGAAATGGACCGACCATCACGGGGACACCGGCGGCAAGGGCCTCCATGACCGAGTGCACTTGCTTTTTAAAGGATCCACCGATGAAAGCCAAATCAGACCAAGTGTAAAGTTCTGCTAAAATTCCCACTTGATCCACAATCAAAATTTTTCCTTCAGGCCAATGATTTGCCGTTGAATAGCGCAGAGATTTCAGGCCAAGTTCTTGAATTTGTTGCTCGAGCTGCTCAAGATGAGTGGGCGTGGCTTCATGGGGGGCAATGATGACCTTTAGCAATTGCCCTTTAAACTTTGCAAGAGCTCCAAGGAGGTGCTTTTCGTCCTCGGGCCATGTCGAACCTGCGATAAAAACAAAGTCGTCTGGTGTGGGCATCAGCTCGCTTTTCAGCGCTTTCGGGTTTTCAAGGCGATGGAAAACCTGATCAAAGCGGGTGTCGCCGCTGACGCATATCTTACATTTCAGCTGAAGATCTTCGAGGTTTTTGCGATCATCCTCAGAGACACAATGAATCTCAGTCAATTGATTTAAAGTATAGCGTGTTAAAAAGCGCGTGAATCCTTTGAGTCTTGAGGAGTTTTCGGCAAATGTTGCAGAGAAGAGCAAGCTTGGGATCTTAGCTGACGACATTGAATTTGCCAGAATGGGCCAGACATCCGTTCTGGATATAAGCAGAGCACGGGGGTTCCATTTTTTGATAAAAGCATTCATTAAAAAATTAAACTCCCACGGGAGCACTCCCCAGGCATCGACCTCATCCAGTCCTTCCAGAATTTTTTTTGCGGAAGGTGAGGTGTAGGTGATGAGGATGGGAACGTCAGGATTTTTTTTCTTGTATTCTCGGATGATAGGACGAGCGTACTCGATTTCTCCGCTGGCCGCATGAATCCAAAGAGGTCGGGCTAGGGCAATTTTATTTTCAGTGCCAGGTTTTTTTATTTTATAAAAACCCTTATTTTTGTCTTGAATCAGCTCTTGCAATTTGTCATTGAGAACGGGCCTCAATATTTGCATCAAAAACCAAGTCAATGGAGCCACGGTGAATCTGTAAATAATAAAAAATAAAAAACTCATGAATTGAGATCTCCAAGGAGCTGGTTCAATGCCTTGGTCACATCCTGCGGTGTGATTCCAACAAGGCACTCATGATATTTGATCGTGTTTGTGCAGGGGCCTTGGCCATGTTTGCTGCAGGGGCGACATTTAAGATTGAGTTCGAGGATTTTCGTCGTTGGGCGAGAGGGAAATCCAAAGGGCGCAGGTCCCATCAAGGCGATTGCTTTTTTGCCCAATTGTTCTGCAATATGCAATAGACCGGTGTCGTTGCTGACCAGAGCCTTGGAAAGACCCACAACGGCTGCACTCACTGGCAAAGTGCATCGACCCGCTAAATTTAAAACTCGATTTGGTGCAACGGCAGCAATATCTTCTAAAAAAGAATCTTCAGGACCGCCCAGTAGGATAAATTTTTGTTCAGGAAAAGCTTGGATAAGTTCCTTCCAATAACTTTTCGGCCAGCGCTTTAAAAAATAGGCAGCAGAGGGTGCAAGCGAGATGCCTCCTGCAAAAGATCCCAACACCTCGAGGGCTTTTTTAGAGCTGTCTTCGCTGGGAAATAATTGGGGCGCGGGGGGAGCCTGCTTTTCTATGCCCCAGCTTTGCAAGGGCTCTAGCAGATCCCGTTGGCCTGAAAAAGGCATTTCAAATGTGTTGATGCGAAACTTGAAAAGCAGCAATCTTTTCCAGCGCCTAATCGATCGGCGTATCAAGGTGGGGCCCATCCCCAAAAATCCCCACGGGCGAAGAATAAAAGTCACAGTACGAGATCTGGCATTGTTGTGCGCATCATAAATATGAGTGAAATTTTCAGTTTTCATGAGCCTGGCTAATTGAAGCAAGCCAAGGAAACCCGCTTTGCGATCAAGCTCCCAAATTTTGTGAATATGCGGGTGATTTTTAAGCAAGGGGGCTAAGTCTTTGCGTGTGATCCAATGAATTTCGGCATTTGAAAATCGCAGAGCCAAAGCAGAGGGGATGCTTAAAGCTTGAACGACATCACCTATACTTGAAAAGCGAATGACTAAAATTTTGGCAGTTGGCAATTTATTAGACATCCCCTGGATTCTAGCAAAGCTGACATAAAAGGTCACTTGTTTAAAAAAAGCTCATGGAGTCTTGGCCTGATGGCTCTAAAGTGCTCACCTTCCAGGTTTTCTTGGGCACGGAGATTGAAGCTCCTTCCCTGAACCTGCCATTTTTTATAAAAGGAGACTCATGACATTTCTGAATTCGATATGGGGCCTCCCATTTAAGTCTTCAGTGATCCTTCCCCGAAACTGGGGGGCGTGGTTTCTATTTTTATTATTTCAGACCGGGGCAAGTCTTGTTTTTGGGCAGACGCACACTGAAATGAAAGTCTTTTCTGATTCCTTTATCAGCCCAGCTTTTGAGTCCACAGAAAAAAATAATTATCAGTTTATTGGAGCCATGTTAAAAACAGACACCAGTTCAGAGGATAACATAAGAATGGAAATATCAGGAGGAGTCGCCGTCGGTTCACCCCTCATGAATTATCTCAACATCGCTGAGCTTTATTTTAAAAATCCTCAAAACTTATCTGAAAATTTTTATGTTGGTCGAAAAAAAATGCGCTGGAGCGAGCTCGATTCGCGTTGGAATTTAGGGGTTTGGCAACCTGTCTATAAATGGAATCCTCTAGCGCCTGAAGAGCAGGGGCTCACGGGCCTTTTCTGGCAAATCGATAAGCCCTCGTACACCTTTGTCCTGTTTGCCTCGCCTGTGTATTTTCCAAGTCAAGGACCTAATTTTGAAATCAAAGATGGTGGCTTTGTGAAGGGCAATCCCTGGTTTCGCGAACCCCCTCCCAGTGTTCGAATATGGGATCAAGCTACTGAAATGCAATATCACTTTGACCGGCCCAATGACAGTCAAATTGTTATGCAAAGTTCTTATGGCGCTAAACTTTCCTTTGGAGAAAATAAAAACTTTCGAACTCAATTGAGTTATCTCTATGGTCCCGACAATGTCCTAGCGCTGGGGTATCGGGGAAGCTTAGATTTAAGTACTTTGAAGGGCAATGTCGAGTTGCAGCCTCAAGTTTTTTTCCATTCGCTGGCTGGTGTGGATTTTTCAACGAAGTATGAAAACTGGAAAGTGGGCCTGGGAGGAACTTTTGATCACCCGGCTCAAGATAAGATTTTTGATAGCGCTTGGAGTCAGCCACTTTTCAAAGATGCCTTTCTTTTGAGTCCATTTGTTCAGTGGGATAATGGGCTGTGGTCCATCAGTGTTTTTCAGTTGGATATCTACGGAGGTGGGGTCAAGGAGGTCGGCGAAAATCTGGCAAACACCCCGCTCACAAACTTGTATCCCTTTCAACAGGCCCAGATGTTAGCCGTGGAATTGAATCAATCCATAAGTCCTGGTCGAAAAATAAATTCAAAAGTCAGTTTTACTCACTCGGACAAAAATGATTTTGATTTGATCCGCCTCAACGCGCGATTTCGCTATTCCCAGAATTGGGCTTTTTTAAGTGAGATGCAGATCCTCAGGGCGGGATCGATCAACAAAAATAATATCAATGATATCGCTGAACTTTCAAACAATGACCGACTCATGGTGGGTGTTTCTTATGCGCTATAAAATGCTGGTGAGCGGTCTTGTCGTCGCAGCCTCTCTCCTCTCCTTGAGTGGATGTGGAGAGTATCTGAATGAGAAGAAAAAGGATTCCGAAGTTCTAAATTTTTCAAGTGATAGGCTTTTGTGTTTGAAGGAACTGCCCCTCAGTTTGGAAAAAATATCCGTGGGTGAAGGCAGTTCTGAGGACATAAACAGCAGTTTTGATTGCGCTCGTGATGCTTTGAACTATTTTAAAAATAAAACATTCGGATCTGTACCGAATGGATACACGGGCGATGAATTGCGGCGCTTTTTTTCAAAATACTTTTTAAAAGAAAATCAGGTGACCCCAGAGTTTGCAGCAGAACTTATGAAGATCAAGCAGGCCCTCCTGGGAGGCAGTGAATCTGTCATTACAAAAGATGAGATCGTCCAATTGGTCGATTTACTCAGCGTAATAAAGACAGAATCAGTAGCACTTTCTCCATCCATGAAATTGCTGATGATGAAACAAAAAATTGCTGATGGGGAAGAAATCAGCAAAGCCACTGTGCAGTTAAATTCATCGGTTTTTAAAATTCTAGGAAAAACCCAAATAGTAAAATCTGAATATGGCATCGAAGAACTAAAGCGAGCGCTTTCTGGACTGTCTGATTTTTTAAGGGGATCAGAGGCCAAGAGCTCCTATGATATTTCCTACGATAATTTTAAAGATCTCGTGCCGCTGCTCGAGGTCATCAAAAATGTCCTGGTTGGCAAAAAGGCCAATTTTTCAACGGCTGCTGAATGGAGAAATGGCATACAAACTTTCATACAAGCCTATGACCTTTTTCTTAAATACAACTACACATTAAAGAAAATATCCTTAGAAAAGGGCAAGGTTACTCAGGCTCTGTCTGTTTTTATTGAGGGCGTTTTAGATTTGTTAGAGCGATCTCCGCAATTGCAGATGAGGGGCTTGATTCCGACCCAAGAGATAGATGCCTTTATTGATGAAGTGGTGCCACGCCTTGAGCTGAATCCCAAAATTAAAAAAAGCACCTTCAAGAAAACCTATAGACTTTTTGTCATGCGGATGTTGGGGAGAGATCAAGACTTCCTTGAAAAAGTTGATTTTAGAAGCTTCATCGGGTTTGACAATAAACATCTAGGAAGCCTCCGTCATGAATTTAAAATATGGAAAATGATTCAGGAATTTGTCGACTCTGCTTTTAAAATGAAAAGTCAAAAAGCCATATTGCAAAAAGATTTTGTTGTTCAAATGCGTTCTTATTTCGCCCAAACAGATTCTGAAAAATGGAAAAATGAAAATCTATTAGAACAAGAAATGCTGAAAAAAGCACAGGACGAATTTTACCAATTGTTGAGTTCTCCGCTTCCGATCAACTTTAACAAAAAGGGTCGATGGATTGAGTCGGCCCCAAGTGCAAGTGAGCCGTTCACTTGGCTCACTTTGACTAAGCTCAATCTTTTTCGGGGGCTGGGTCGTTTATTGTTGATTGGATATGGGGAAAACTCTTTAGGTTCATTGACTCATGCCGAGTTGAAGGAATCAGGATTTTCGGCTTGGTATGATGATTTCAATGAAATGGGTTTGGATCTGAAGGCCTTTGACCCGCGGAAAGGCAACTCTGGGCCGGGCAGTTTCATAGAGGCAAATTTATTTACGCCCAGTGGCAATGGCGATGCTGTGATGGATTATAAAGAAACCTTTGAATATGTGAGTTTGCTCTTCAGTGTGGGACTTGGAACCAGTGATCAGATTCAAAATGATCTTCAAGGCTGTCGAATTAAGAAAACAGATGTCTTTGGCTATTTTTATTTGCGTGAACTTTGCGTAAAAAAACAGCTGCGGATGAAGTTCGCTGATTATTTTGATAATCTCCCTGGAATGAGTCGCTATGTGGCAAAGCTCACGGATCCTGAATTTGATGAGTTTTTTAAATATTTAAAATCAGCCTCTTTGGTTGATGGACAAATTGTGGGTCTGCTGGAAACTGAAAATATTCGCACAATAGTGACTGTTTTGCATTATGTGGAAGCCTTGATGAGAGCTTTCGATAAGGATGGCAATCAGACCCTTTCAATCAACGAAGTGGTCTCTGCAGCACCCAGATTGAATTTAATAATTAAGAAATTAAATCCCAGCAGGTCAGAAATACTGCTTCACGAGGGATTTGTTTACTTGGTTTTTGTCGGAAAGATTCCTTCCGCGACCGAGCTCTTGGGGTTTGAACTGAAAAAGCATTTCATTCAAGAAGCCACTCGTAAAGACATCTTAAGAATTTTTGGATCTCTGAAGCTTGAGTTGAATCTGAAATGAATAGGCATTGTATAAGCTTAAAAGATTAGTTAAGTATGGCGGGAACTGAGTTCTTTATTTTTTATCTAACAGGAAGTGGAGTTTTTTAGTGAATAAATTCTTTATTTCAACTCCGCTAGGATTTGAAAAAAATGTTTTAGAAGAAATGAAAGAAGCATGGCCCTACCTTTTAGGGAAGGACTCAAAAACTCATTCGATGGCCTTTCCAGAGGTTGAATTGCTGGATGGAGGCCTTGAGTTTGAAGCGGATCCTTTTGCGGCTGTACAACTCAATTTTTTCTTAAAATCAGCCAATCGAATTCTCATGAGAATGACTTCCTTTCGAACAAAGGATTTACCTAAGTTTTACCAAAAGTTTAAAGCTTTGCCGTGGCGTGAATATTTGGTTCATGGAAAAGTGGAGTGGGAAGTCGCTGCTCAAAAAAGTCGTATTAATAATGAAAAACGATTGCAGGAAAGCGCCGAAAAGGCACTGAATGAATTGTTCAACATCAAGAGCACTCAAGAGACCGCCCATTTTGTTTCTTGCGGCAGCATTTATATCCGCATGGAAGATGATCTATGCACGATCAGTTTGGATTCGACAGGAGAACATCTTCATAAGCGTGGCTGGACTGTTTTGAAGGGTGAAGCTCCTTTGCGTGAAACGACGGCCGCTTATTTACTGAGAGCCACGATTGGCGAGACGACTCCTGGGGAGTTATCAAAAATCACCTTGTTTGATCCCATGGCGGGGTCGGGAACTTTTTTAACTGAAGCTCGCGGCCTTTGGCAGGGACAATTTCAAAGAGAATATGCTTTTCAAAAATGGAAGAAAACACCAAAGCTGTTTATTTCACCAACCTTTGTTTTTAATTACGATTTGCCAGCTTCTAAGATCTTTAAAGCTTTTGTCGGAACGGATCTGGATGAAAAGATGGTCAAAATTTCAGGCGCTAATTTTGATTCTGTCGAAGCGCAAATCAAGGCCCAGGAAAAAGAAGACTTTAAAGCCTCCAAGGTGCAATGGGTTCATCAAAACTGCTTTGAGGGTAGCTTTATTCCAGAAGCTCCTCTGTGGATGATTTTAAATCCTCCCTATGGAGAAAGACTTTCCTCTGAGGGTGTTGGCGGTTTAAAAACTTTGGCTTTCAAATTAACAGCAAAATACAGTCCTGAGAAATTGGGTTTGCTTTTCCCAGAAAAAGAGAAACTGATGGCACCTCCTCCTGGATATCAAATTGAAAAAGAGCTTAAGATCAACAACGGTGGATTGAGATGTCTTTATACTCTTTTAAAGCGAGAAGGTTCTTTATGATAAAAGTATTCACGAGTGAAGTTTTTAAAATAAGGCTCAAGTCTTGTCAGACTTTGCTTCTTGCTGCAGCCCTTTCTCTGGCTGCCTGTACTCCTCGAGATGTTAAAGTTGTGGATGATGCAACACGAGCAAAAATAAATAAATATAAAATAGGATCCTCAAAAAATAATGCGACTGCAGGTTTTGTTTTAGAAACTTTCCCACTGGCGGCATTTTTAATAGAAAAGCAAAATGAGGCTATTGAGCTTGCAAAACTTGCGACCGGATCTTTAGATCCAATGAAGTCGCAATACAAGGTTGAGAATTCTGGCGCTGATGGTGCAAAGCTACAGGGAGGCCAAAATCAAACTCGCATTGTCTCAAACAGTGAGACCTTAGAATATGTCCTGCGCGATCAGCCCTTGCAGTCTAAAAATAAAAAAAGTTTTGCAGTGAATTATTCTGAATCTGAGCAGGGGCTTGAATCTCTTGTGGTGAAGGGTGAAGGAAATAAAACCAGCCTGGAATACGTGGGATCAGAGAAAAAATTTGTCAGTTTGTCTGAGGATATTTATGAATTGAATTTTGAATTGGATAAAAAAGAATCGGATATTTTACGGGTTAATCTTAAGATGGATGGTTCTTTGGTTGGCGCCCGCGGTGCCGCCAGCGTTTCGAATAAAATTTCGGTGACTCTTCAGATGTTCATCAGCAGATGTTCGCTAAAAACCCAAGATGTGAAAGTCTTGAGCAGTTCGGCCACCATTAACTTTCCTGGATTTAATGGCAAGACCTTCAGTGTGACTCTAGAAGGTGCCAACCTGGCGATGAAAGCGGATGGTCTTTGTTTTGCCTCAACCGGAGCCTTTAATGCCATGGCTGGGCCGAGAAATAAATTTGTTATCAATTCAGAGAGTCAGCAATTCACAGTTGCAGAAAAAAAATGGACAAGTGCTTTAGTCCTTTGTGGCAAAAGACCCACTGTGGATTTAAGTCGATTTTTGATGAACTAAGGATTTGTTTTTAACCGCTCCTTTAAGCGACCATAAAGTGGAAAGTGGTCCGAGACGCCCGTCTGTGTTTCATTGTCCCAGCGGTTGGGGTATTTGCCGCGTTTCAAGTGAATCGGATTGTAGCGGATGACATCAATTGTTTTTGGTTCCAGTTCATAGCTGCCTTTGCCCTCGGCCAAAAGTGCTTTGCTGTAAACTTGGGCATCCAAAAAGGACCAAGA
Source organism: Pseudobdellovibrionaceae bacterium (assembly GCA_947449255.1). Lineage (GTDB taxonomy): Bacteria > Bdellovibrionota > Bdellovibrionia > Bdellovibrionales > Bdellovibrionaceae > Bdellovibrio. The sequence goes on along the minus strand of CANFQX010000001.1, from coordinate 133,722 downwards.
TTTTTTATAGTTATGAGTTCCAGGGCATTTTTCGCAACCAATGAAATGAGAAATAGCGCCCCCTTGCGATAAAATATCTCTAAAAATATGAGAATTAGATTCTTCCTCATGAGTGATGTTAAGATCACCAGCTGCAATCACCATCGCCTGCGGCCCCTTGCCTTTGATTAATTCAGCTAAAAATTGTGCCACTTGCTCGCGCCAATAAGTGGGATTTGCTTGGGATGGAAAATGCACGATAAAAAACGTGATCGGGGAAGAGTTGGGGGCCTTTACTGTGACCTCAAGAATCCTGCGCGATCGCTCCATCCAAATTTTGTCTTCCTCATTTTTTGGTTTCCAGGGAATAGGATGTAAAATGGGAAGGCCTACCAAGGGAAACTTTGAAAGAAAGCCCAAATTGATGCCCCGTTTGTCCGGTCCATCGATCAGAACCTGGGTGATATAATGGGCTTTTTCTAAATATTTTTTGTTGAGTTGAGTTAAGACCTTTTCACTTTCAATTTCTATGATCATAAGATTGTCAGGACCGCCTTCGTCGACGCCCTGAACCACTTTAGAGATATTTGTTAGTTTTTTGTCTAGGGCCTGCGGAGTCCAATCTGTATTCAAACATTCATCACGGCGCTTGTCAGAGTCGCTAGAGGTCTGACAGCCTTCTCGCAGGGTGGGGTCAGAGATTTTAAGGGCCATCGGTAAAAAAGTATAATCGTCGTGTCCCGGGGTGTGCTCTGTATCAAAAAGATTTTCCATATTGAAGGACATGAAGCTGATTTCTTGGGAGCTCTTTGGGGGGAGGTCCCAGTGGTCTTTCTGAAAGCTGATGGCACAGCCTGTGGAGAGGAGGAGGATGCATGCACTGGAGTAGATTTTATGAAGTAAGATTTTCATTCCTGAAAAGGTAAAGCGTTTGGTCGGTTCATTCAAGCTGAAAAGAAAAAATAACAATCAATCAAAGGGTGTGTGAGCTTTGTTGGTTGTGCCCAAAGAGGTGTTGTGGCATACCTTTTTAGTAGATGCTTCGCTCATGTTGTAAAGGTAGGCTGTCTTGATTAAAAAAGCACTTTTGGTAGGTATATTCACTTATTTCGCGGCAGTGTCTTCAATGGCAAGTCTCATGGATCAAGAAGCCAGTGTCATCTCACTCGGGGAAGTTAAAAAAAGTAATTTTTCGACAAGTTTTTTTTCCATTATTTCAATCAACAACATGAAGCAGGGCAAGGATCAGCCGCAACACCTCTATGAAAGGCTTTTTGATAGTTATGAATATTTGAGTGTGAATTATAAATTGAATGCAGATTCAAAAGCTTCTCTGCGTCTGCCCTTTTTGATGAGCACGGCGGGCATCAATGAGTATGGAGATCAAAAGCCCAGTAAGATCGCACTTTCGGACATCCATTTTGCCTATTCAAATTATGATTTAGGTTATATTGGTGATATTGATCTTGCAGGAAATATTAAATTATTTCTTCCCACGAGTGCCTATTCTCAAGCAGCTAAAACGATAGCGAAATTACGATTTGAAGGATTTTTTGAGTGGCAATTGGGCAGGAACTCGTCTCTTGAGTATGTTGTGAAGCCCGATATTTTCTTTCAATCTCAGACAGCCTATTTTAATGCTGAAGATATTCCGCAGTATGAAGATGGGACATTCATGAGGGACCCTCGCTCAACAAATAAGCAATTTAGCCTGGAGCACTACCTTCAGTTGAATTGGAGTTTTAATAAATACCTGACTTTGACTCCAAAGATTGGAGTGAGTGAGGACTGGTACTATGCCTCTGCGGCAGAGCAGTTGGAGGGCGGCCATGTCACAAAATGTCGTGCAGGCCTAGGGTTGCTGATCAAACCCCTGCGGAGAGTGAATTTCACCCTGGGGGTGCAAAATGACACTCTTCTTGGAAGCAATCGTGGCAATGATATTGCATTTTTTCAACCCGAGAACACACAGTACAGTCTAATGACGAATGCTTTTATTTTTTAAATGAAAAAATACGGCAAATTTTCCACTTCCATTAGTTTTATTGAAATTATCTTGGCCGGTGTTGGTTTTGGATTTTTAGGTATTTTTGGTCGTTTGGCTTTTGCTTCGGGGATCACCGTCGGGGAGTTGTTAACTTTAAGGTTTTTCGCTGCAGCCGTGATGTTGTGGTTTGGTCTTTTGGTTTTTCGAAGGGATCTTTTAAAACTTTCTTTTAGACAAATTTTTATATCAAGTCTGCTGGGTGTTTTTGGCTATTCGGTTTTTTCGACTCTTTATTTTAAGACGATCCAAGGTGTTTCCATCGCCATTGCGGCGATGTTGCTTTTTACTTTTCCAATTTTTGTTAATTTAGGAGCTTATTTCTTCTTCAAAGAGAAAATGAAATCCAAGCAAGTTCTTAGTCTAATTCTTTCTGTGTGTGGAATGATGCTTTTGCTTTGGGGCGATATGAGTGTGAACAAGGTTTCGAGCATTGGCTGGGGCTTGGCCTCGGGAATAGCCTATGCCATTTATGTCTTGGTTTCGGGAAAAGTTCAAAAAAATGTTGAGCCCTTATCTTCAAGTCTCTATGTGATTACGGCCGCCGCAGTGACTTTGTGGCTTTTCCATCATCCTGATTTGAATCGAATGAAGGCCTTTCATCTGCAGCAATATTATTATATTTTAGGAATTTCCACCATTGGGACAATCATGCCGCTGACGCTCTTTTTGTCGGGGATGCAAAAAATCACAAGTTCGAAGGCCTCGATTATTGTGATGATCGAGCCGGTGACAGCGGCCTTGGCCGGATGGCTGATTCTTGGTGAGGGGTTGTCCCCTCGACAAATCGTTGGGGCTTGTATCATTCTAGCGGGCCTTTTTCTTAATTCGAAATAATCTGGCCATCCTAAGCCTTCTAGACTTAGAACTATAGGATAGGGCCCAAGTCCAATTTCATACTTTAAATTCGAAGATGGGCAGTCTAATTTAGAGTGAAATAATCTCTTCTAGACTTATTTAAGTTAGGTATAAGTCCGAAAAGAACTACTATGAAAACTGAAAAACACAGCATCTTGATTGGCTTTATTTTTGCATTCACTATTTTTGGTATTACATTTGAATATTATAAATATAAAAATCAACTCGATTTCACTCGCGAAAAAAGTCCTCTGCTGGATGCCATCGAAGCGGTCGATCTGCGTTATAATGATTTTAAATACAAAGCCCGCGAAGATCGGCTAAGCCAAGCCCCTATCGCCCTGGTTGCAGTGGATGGTGACTCTTTAGGCGAAATTGGTCGTTGGCCCTGGAGTCGTGAATTGATGTCTGAGATGACACAAAAACTGATGGACCTTGGCGCCGCTTCGGTTGGATTTGATATTATTTTTTCAGAGCCCGAGAGAGGATTTCCCGAGTCTGATTTAAAAATGGCAAAAACCATCTCCGCAAATAAAGAGAAAGTCATCTTGGGTGTTCAAAGTGATGATTTGTCGAACTATTTGCCCTATCAAGATTTTTGCGTGGCCGAGGCTTTTCTTGATAATGGGGGAGATCAGATCGTCAAATTGAATGCAAGCTTTGTTGTTGATGATGAGGGATCGTTTTTAGATGGGGTCAATTGGACTTCACTCTTTCAGATTCTATTTTCCAATAAAAAACAAGAGACAGAAAATGAAGTTTTAAAGTCCTTGGGAAAAAAAGAAGTTGCTCAGTTGACGCCCTATCAAAAGAATTTTTTGACCGCGCAAAAAACCAGAGCTGTATTTGATTATTGCAAGACTTGGCTGACTAGTGAAGATGATTTTTTAAAAACCGAGACAAAGAAAAAAATTGAACCTATCTATAAAAAAGCTCTCTCTAAATTCAAACAATTCAGTGGTTTGAGTTTTGATCAGTCCATTGCATTTATCAAAAAAAGCGTCAAAGCCCACTCTGTGCCGCAGTATGGAGACTGGTTGGCTAATATAAAACCCTTGCAAGAAGAAGCCCTCTACACAGCTTCTTTTGTGGCTAAGCAAGATCCTGACGGCTCTATCCGTCGCTATCCTTTATTTTATAGAAGTGGCAATAAACTGGGCAGCAGTTACATTCCCTCTCTAGCATTGCAGACCTATTTAGCAGGTCAAGGCTACCGTGCCGATGTGAAGGTTTCCGAAGAAGGCAATAAAAGAGTCGTGAGCTCCTTTGCAATCATGAATCCCAGCACAAACCCAGAGTCAAAAGTTGCAGAGCTGCCCGTGGATGAAAAAGGACAATTGATTATTGATTATTATGGCAAGCAGATGAGTGTTCCCTACGTACCAGCTAAAGAGCTGTTTTCTGAATTCGATGACATCATCGTTCAGCGAAGATCCTCAGGAGGCAAGGGAAATCAATTTGTCATTGAAAATAAAAAAGAAAATAAAAAGAATTTTTTTAAAGGCAGAATGGTCTTAGTGGGGGCGACGGCGACAGGGCTTTACGATTTAAGAACTGTACCGCTTGAGCCAAATTACCCGGGATCAGAAATTCATATGACCGTATTGGCTAATTTGCTCGATCAAAGTTTTATTAAATTTTGGAGCCTTGAATCCAAGTGGATGCCGTGGGTGGTTTTAGCTATTGGGCTGTTGGTTTCTGTCGCTTGGTCTTTTATGGGTGCGGTATTTTCGATGAACATGTTTTTTGCACTTAATCTTTTATTTCTAGGTCTTGATTTGCTGCTCTTTACAAAATATAAAATCTTTATTTCAAGTCTTTTTGTAGTGATCCAGTTGGGTGTTATATTTTTTGGCATCACAATTTTTAAATATTTTACTGAAGAAAAGAAAAAGAAAGAAATCAGACAGACTTTTTCAAAATACGTGTCCCCGCGAGTTGTTGATGAAATTCTGAAAGATGTAGAAAACTTAAAACTGGGCGGTCGAAAACAGAACATGACAGTCTTTTTTAGTGATCTGCGGGGCTTTACAACAATTTCAGAAAAACTCAGTCCCACGGAGCTTTCAAATTTATTGAACCGCTACCTCACACCCATGACAGACATCGTTTTTCAAAATCAAGGGACTTTGGATAAGTATATGGGGGATGCTATCATGGCTTTTTTTGGGGCCCCGATTGCTCATCCCGAACATCCTCATCATGCTTGTCGGTGCGCTTTAAAAAGTATGGAAAAACTCAGAGAATTACAAAAAGAATTTGAGGCAGAAAATCTTCCGCACATCGATATCGGCATTGGGATCAATACGGGTGAAATGAGTGTTGGCAACATGGGGTCCAATATCGTGCAAAATTACACGGTGATGGGGGATTCCGTGAACTTGGGTTCTCGTCTTGAAGCCATCAATAAGGAATACGGGACTCATATTATAATTTCACAATTCACCTACATCGAAGTGAAAGACACTTTTTCAACTCGCGAGGTCGACCGCGTGAAAGTAAAAGGAAAAAATGAACCAGTTCGAATTTATGAGCTGATTGCCGAAGGAGCTTTGCAAGACCAACATCTCGAGCAAGTAGAGACTTTTAAGCGCGGCTTGGAAAAGTATTTTAAAATGCAATTCGCAGAAGCTCTTCAGGATTTTTTATTGGCAGCCCAACTGGACCCGATGGATAAGGTCTCCAAATTGTATGTCGAGCGCTGTGAAGACTTTTTGCTTGAGCCCCCAGTTGAGCCTTGGGATGGTGTTGTGACCATGAAGACCAAGTAAGTTTAAAGTGAGGTCTGCGGACCTCACTTGAGATGGCTATCTTGATTATTTTCTTTTCTTGCTTCCCGAGTAAGCCACTGAAAAATTAAGAACGAATTTATCATACTGATAAGTGCTGACATTGGATGCATTTAGATTGTACTGAGCCGAGTAGCTGACATAGGTGGCGGGCCAGTACTCTTTACCCACTGTGGCTGTCAAGCCCAAGAGGTTGTCTGTTCTGGCTGTCGTTGCCTGTCCATAATCCTGGGATGAGTAATCCAATTTTAAAGTGCCATCATGGTCTTTTAAAACTTTATCAGCATATCCAAGACCCAAAGCCCATTTATTATACCGATAGTTTTTTCCAAGAGCCTCATTGATGGAGTATTCCAGCGAGTAGTTCCAAGTTTGGGTTCCTCTTTGATCAAGCAGTTGTGTTTGTGTCATGCCCAGGGTTGACTTTGTACCGCTTAAATTATCATCCGCGGAACCCGCGGGGAGGCCCGAGGTGTCCATGGAATACTCTGCGCGGTAAGCACTCATCCATTTTGCATTGTACATAAAATTGGCATCAAACTTGAGCAAGGTCGACGAAAGAATTTCACTGCGAGCTCCGCCATCGAGGCTCATCAAAATGGTCTGGTATTGGGGTGTAACTCCCCAGGTTATGGACCTTTTGGCGATCAAGCTTTGGCGATGATAGGGAAGTCCCAAGGATAGCACCAGGGGATCTGCAGCTTGCAAGGTGGTGTCAGCTTCGAAGTTTGTTTTCACTGTGTACATATTATTCAAGTTGAATTCACTTGAAAATTCATTGCGGTAATCATACAAAAAACGATAGAGAAAGCTTCCACCGTAACTTGCTCGATAACCATCTTTATTGATGGCTGTGTTTTGAGTGGCCACATTGAGAATATTTTGATCGTAGCCAGCTCCAGCCGTCAAAGAGTAGCGAAATATCTCTTTAGTTTTACTGATGAAAGCTTCAATGCGATCGATCTCTTCGATAAGTTCTTCAGCCTGTTTGTCCGTTTTTGGATCTTTGGAATGATCGAGCGTGTACTCTAGGCTTTTGCGAGCTTCAGGATATTTTTCTTTACGAAAGGCAATGTTTCCAGCAAAAAAAGCGGCGGTGCCGCTGAGGCTCTCGTCATTTTCTTCTTGAATGGCCGTGAACTCTTCAAGGGCTTGATCGTACTCTTCCAATTTCATGTGATTGAGGGCTTTGAAGTAAGTGAGCTCATTTCTGTTGTCTGATTGCCCCTCTGCCATGGAGAGGGTGGCCAAGGACTTTTTATAATCGCCCAGTTTGTAAAGTGCGACACCATGTTGAAAATAAAAAGTGTCTGATTCTGGATCTAAATTGGTGGCTTCAGAATAAAATGCGACGGAAGTTTTATAATCGCCATTTTTGTAGGCCAATGACGCCTTGGTTGCAATTTCTTGAGCTTTGTCCTTGCGAATCTTTTTTTCGTCCTCTTTGAGGAGGGCTAATTTTTCCAGTTCATTAGCACGCTTCTGGGCCTCAATGGATTCTAGGTCAAGCTTAGCTAGATTTTCTTGGCGTTGGATCTCTTCCGTTTTAACGGCAAGGGGCTCGGCTTTGGGAATTTCCTTGGGAACTTCTTTGGCAATTTCTTTAGGAGTTTCCTTTGCAATTTCAATGGTAGGGATCACTGCGGGAGTCGGTATAACAACAGGTGGAACTAGGAGTGGAACTGCTTTGACGGCTTGCATTTCAACTTTTCCAGCATCTAAATGAGGGTAGTCCTTCCATTTGTCATCTTTGAGAAACTCACTGGCAAAGTTTGCAGTTTCTCGAGCAGATTTAAACAAGAACACTCGGTGCGTCTTTTTTGAGTTTGGTCCAGCTGAAAAGGGGGTCATTTTCTTATTTTTAATAAAAAAATCGAGTTTATCGATATCTGTACCATGCTCATCAAATTGAAGGGCAAAATAACCCTGAGCGATGCGAGGATTTTCGGTGGATGGTGACAAATTAATAGTGGCACTTTTTCCCGTTTCCCTATCCTTGACTCTGATTCGAACTATTTTTGGAACCTTAGATTTTTTTATTTTCATTTCTATATAAATAAAATCTCCAGCGGCCATTTTTTGTTCTGCGGCCACTTCCAAACTAAAGAGCAAGGTTATATTAAAAATAAAAGTCAGAGCGAAGGCCAAAGCGACCTTCACTGTGGCTGATTTTAAAGTGGAGTTTTGTTTTTTCAAAGTCGATCCCAGCTGTGGTTTCATCATGTGTGGAGCTCTCTTTTTTCTTGAATTCAATTATTTGGGCAACTGAGGAATGATAATGACATGGGCTTTTCCAGTCGCACCTCGAATGATATCATTGATGACAGTCACCGGAGGAGCCACCGCCACAGGGGTGTTCACCAAAATAGGCGGCGGTGGTCTGGGTTGACTTACAGCAGCTGCGGGGGGAAGGATCTGCTTGAATTGTCCCACGTCAACATCACCGACCTCAACCATTTTAATGGGGGCTGGTGCCGCTGCAGATGGCGCCATGGCTGTCGAAGCACTTGGATCTACAGAAGCTGGTGCTCGATTTGTGCTGGAGGAAGCGGCTGGAGCGGAAGCTTGACTTGCGGTGGCAGCGGGCTCGGCCGCCGTTGCCGGAGCAGAGTTGCTTGTCGTTTGGCCTGAAGCAGCTGTCTGCTCTGCAGGAGGCGATCCTGCTTTATTGCTACTGGCAGTTTCAGTGGTGGAGGACCCACTTTTTGAAGCCGTTGAAGAATTTGAGTCCTTTGAATCGGATTTTTTGTCGTCAGATTTTTTATCACTCTTTGCAGTTTCCTTTGGAGCATCTTGTTTTGAAGGCGCTGCTGAGACAGTCGATTCTTGATCGAGTTTTTTCAAATCCTCTTTGGGCATTGGTTTTGGAGTTTCAGGATTGGCTCCCGGAGCTAATGTGGTGGATTCTCCCATTTTGATAATGACAGGCTTGGCATTGGCCACGTTCATATTCAGTGGTGCCAATGAAACAGCTCCGCGCAAGGTCACCACAGATGTCAGCTTTGTGCCTGGATCAAAACTTGTAAAAAATTGCGTGCCACGCACACCGGCCACAGCCGTTGGAGTTTTCACAATAAATTTATTTTTTTCGCCGTCGTATTTTTGTTCGACATTGTTTCGGACTTTGCCTTCCAGTAGATTCATCTCAACATTTTTGTCTTCGCCATTATTTTCATATTTCTCAATTTTTAATTTTGTCTCAGGTGAAACATTGATGACGTTTCTATCACTCATCACAATTTTGGCACGGGAATCAATGGCCGTTTCAACGAGGTCGCCAGGGACAACCTTGTCGCCAACTTTGACTTTTTTTGTCTGTGCTTGATTGTTTGTGAGGTTGACGTTTCCCTTCACAACCATAAACACTCCATGCATTCCCTCTGCCCAGCTAGCATTTGAAAAAAAAAGTGCAATGGAGAGGCCAATTGTTGCCATGAAAACATTGAATTTAGACTTATTTAAAATTAAGAAATTTGGATTTTTCATAGCTCTGATTATAGCAAGCTATCTCCTCAGAACAAAGAAAAGAAGGAGGGGGTCTTGCTCTCATTTTATGCTTAATTTTCGGAAAGTCAGAAGTGGATGTCTCGACCTGAAACTAGGATTGAATTTGGAGTCTCGTCCAGAGAATTAAATTCTGAAAATATGATTTTCATCTGTGAGAGGGTTTGTAAACTCCAGTTCACTGGCCTCGAGTTCAATCTTGTCGAGATTCTCTGTTTTTGCTGCTCCATAGGCGTGGTCTCCCAAAATGGGACAGTTCTCAAAACCCAGTTGAGCCCGAATCTGGTGGGTTCGCCCGGTGTGCAATTGTATTCTAAGTTCATAGGAATCATCATGTAATTTTTTTTTACTTAAAATATCAAGCAAACATTCTTGCCATCCAGGATTTGCGATGCGGTCTATTTTTTTTGGCGCTCGGGGTGAGATTTCCATGAAATGTTTCATGAGTCCTAGTCCTGGGGGTTGAAGGACTCGAGCCGTATAGATTTTTTTAATTTCGCGTGCAATTAAAGACTTGTTGAAGGCTGATTGAAATTCTTTGGTCTTGGCATAGACGATCAGTCCACGAGTTGGAACATCCAGTCGGTGCGTGACGAAAAGAGATTGCTGAAGTTCTTTTTCTAAATAGGCCAAAAGATTTTCACGAATATTGTCGACAGAAGCGTGAACAGGCAAACCAGAAGGTTTATTGGCTAAAATAAAATGATCATTATGAAAAAGAATTCTTTTATTAAAATTTTCATCAGGAAGTGGAAATCTGCGCGGCTTGCTGTGAACCCGGATGTAAGTCCCCGGGGGAACAGCTTCATTTGTGAGAGTGCGTTGATTTTGGATATAAATTGCACCCAAATTAAGCAACTCTGTGGTTAGATCTGGATGAAAGTCCAGGGTAAGCGCAAGGACCTCAGTGAGGTGTACAACTTCTGGTCCCGACGGAGGGCTTATTATGTGTTTTACTCCGTACTCAAATCCCCTGGCGTTTTGCATACTATATCCTAAATTGAATCTTTATAAGTCTATTTAGCACGGTGTGACTTTAGTATTCAAGTTATTCAAGTTATTCAAGTGACTGGTGTTAGTCATCGCAGGGAGTTTTCATTTTGGAGTTGGCCAAGGAACCTATTTTTCAGTGGATTTCACAGTTCGCTTATCAGCCCGGGACTGTCTATATGTACATCATTGGAATGATGCTTTTGTCAGCGGTAGGCTTGCCAATTCCAGAAGAAATCACTTTGATCAGTGTCGGTATTTTAGTTTTCATTGGACAAAATCCAGACTCATTTCCTCCTCCCTTTGTTGGGGCTCCGGTCGTTAATGTTCACTATGCCGCTGTGATTGCTCTTTGTGCCGTCGTGTTTAGTGATGCTTTGATTTATTCTATCGGTCGAATTTTTGGCAGAAAATTAATTTACCATCCCCGAGTTCACCGGTTTTTTCCTCCTGAGATGATGAAAAAAGTGGAAGATTGGACACTTAAATATGGTAATTTTGCTTGCGGACTTTTTAGGTTCACACCAGGGATTCGATTTCCTGGTCATTTAGCCTGCGGAATGATGCAGTTTCCATTTTGGAAATTTCTATTGATCGATGGACTTGCTGCCGTGCTCAGTGTGCCTACGCAAATTTATTTGCTTGCACGTTATGGTGAGCCCATACTGATGAAATTGCGTCAGTTTAAAATAGCACTTTTGATTGTTATCTTGGCCTTTGGTCTCTACTTCTTGTTTAAAAAATATCAAAAAAAATCACCGGCTTAATTTTTTTAAAATAGGCGCGGTGAATCTTTAATAAATTAAATCAGAAATATGATTTTTTAAGCAGCCCGATTTCCAAACACTGACGCTTCAGTCAATTCAAAGCACAACTGCAGATTAAAATTCTGATCATGAAAAATGGGCTCAGCGTCTTTCCAAAATATTTTTTCATATCCTGAATGAAGTCCAAAGAGCTCCTCACGAATTTTAAATATCAATCCAGCTGGAGACCCCAGCAACCAATCCATTTGTACAAGGTGCAGGGCTTCTTCCAATTCCACAGGATTAAGAGAGTTCATGAAACCCGAGGGAAGGTTGTCGATCAAAAGGCAAGCATTGGCAGAGTACTTTTGAAAGGCATTTTTCAGAGGGTTTGCAAAAAGTTTTTCAACTCTTTGATCTGGGGACTTGGGATTGCAGAACGGCAGTGCCAGTTTTTTGAAACTCCAGTAAAGAAGCGCATCATTGGTGATGTATTCAGCTTTAGGCATGTAATCATAAATGGAATCCACTTTGAGGGCTTCATGAGAGGGATCTTGAATATGGGCGTTGTGATCTACAGCCACGATACCACGAAGGTTAAAGAGAAAAGCATAGAGTGTATGCAGTGTTTCCATAAAAGGTTTGGAAAATTGCAAATTGAAATTATACAAAATGAGACTGTCGAGTTTCTTTTCTAGATCAGCAAAGGATTCTAAAAGAGGAATCAAAGCGGTCAGTTCGATACCCCAGGGAGTCATCGCCATCCCCAATAAATCATTAAATTGATTTTCAAAATTGGCGCTTATTTGCGCAAAATTTTTAGCCGAGGTTTCATGGGATTGATGATTGATATTTAATCTGACGGATTTTTTAAGTTCATTTTGCAGGGCTTGAACACGAGGAGAGGAGCGGGCGAATAATACCGCATGGGGCTCAAGGGATTGCCAAGCCTCAAAAGCAAATGAATAGTCCATATTTGGATTTGCCACTGGAGATTTCACATGATGGTTCAGCTTGATCAAGGACAATGCCGTCAATGCATCACCCATGTATTTAAGAGGCTTCGCTGGAGTGATGTTTTTAAAATCCTTTTTATGATTCCAAAAGTGTATTTGTAAGGGTCTCCAAGTGGAACCCATTTCCATTTTTACATCAAACCCTAATTGTATGCTTTTTTTCTTCATAAACACTCCTGTGCAATCTCTATATCGGAGATCAGAGAGGTTTAAAGGAGTCGAGTTTTGAGGAGTTAAATTGACGGACCTTGGTCGACAGTAGTTTGTTTTTTTTCCTCTAGATAGCTTTCTAGAGCTTTTAGAAAAGTGCGCAATCTATCGGCCAACTTTTTGAGCCTTTTGTTCAAGCGGATGGAAGTATATCTCGTCGCTTCGGTGGAACAGGACTAGGTCTTTCTATTAGCAAGCAATGGATTGAAATGATGGGTGGGGAAATTGGTGTGATAAGCACGTTGGGGGCAGGCAGCACCTTTTGGTTTGAACTGACTTTCGATCGTAAGGAAAAAGGCATGGAAGTGGCAGAGGCCAGTGCCGCCAATAACTCGAACTTAGATCCCAGTGGGCCTGTGGAGCCGGCGAATTTTCGAATCCTTTGTGTAGATGACAATGAAATAAATTTGAATGTGCTCGATCTGATGCTTAAAAAAATAAAGGTGCAACCAACTTTGTGCAAAGATGGTTTTCAGGCTCTGCAGATACTCAAAGCAAATCCACAAGATTTCGATCTGATGAGCGCGAGGCCGCAAAATCAGCTGGCATGAACGATTATTTAACAAAGCCCATTGGGCTGCCCCAGATCAGTGAACTTGTTAAACATTACCAGCGCATTTAATTTCTAAATCAGAGTGGAGCAATCACTCATCTTTTGACTAGGGGCACTTATCCAAGAGTCGAATAAGACGGGCACCAAAGTAAGTTCCTTTTTTTCGGAAGTCCCAGGGCGGATAGGGCAAGTACACGGCTTCAACACAATTTCCCTTATGCACAACCGCCCACTGCCGATCTTCTGAAGAAGCCGTATGAATTTCACCGGTTTTTTGATCTTTAATTCCCACAGCAAAGGAAAAAACCTTTGAGTTAAAATCAGCCTCTGATTTAGTGACAAGAGTTACAGGCAATTCAATCCGAACCACGTCAACCACTTCACCGATCACAGTGTGAGAAAAAACAACACTGTAATTTGCGATCACAGCCCAAGTTCCCAAGCCTATTAATAAAAACACAATTCCGATTTTAAGATATTTAAGTACTGTAATCATAGCTATGAATTAATCATCACTTCAATCGCAGTCAACAGGAAAGGAGGGTGATATTTAATATTGAGGATTCTAAGGATGTCGAAACTAAAATGAACTGCACAATCACCATGGAACAAGTCCTCAAGCGCACGATGCGCTTGAGGAAGGCCGCACAGGATGGCCAGAATTTCGAACACCCGAGAGCAGCTGTCTGAATAAAAATCTCAGTCAACATCCCTTAAATATGCTTCGCTCGAAAAGAGCGGCATTACATGTCAGAGACACTCTCAAGATACTCTTCGTAGATGACCGGATCCATACTCCACAAGTTTTTTTCTTCTTCTAAAAGCAAGTAGCCGATCTCAATGCCATATCTGTTCAGATAGACGGCAAGCACTTTGTTGTTGCGGTAGTCACCACTGAGGTGCACATCGCCTTTAACGGGTATAGTGTGGGCGACAATTTCAAAGTCTTTCAGTGCGGGGGCTGCGATCTTCTTTTTTTTGACAGTTTTCTTTTTAGCCATGTGATCTCCTCAATTTTTTTTAACGGACTTTTACGAGTCTAATTCTCATTTAAAAAAAACGTAACATAATACTTTTCTAAAAATTTTCATGTGCGAACAGTCCTGATCATGCTAAGATTTGGCCCCAAACAATGAGGTGATTTGATGACGGTTCAAAATAAATGGGTTGATGCTCATGGACATCTCGCTGATCTTCGTTGGCAGGGACAGCAAGATCTTGTTTTACAAAGTGCTCAAAAAAAAGGCATTGGCTTTTTTATGCAAGGCGGGGTAGGGCCCGAAGATTGGCAAAGACAAAAAGTCTTGCACCAAAAAATTCCTCAACAAATCGGCTTGTGTTTTGGTTTGCACCCTTATTGGGTTGCCGAACACAATGATCAGGAATGTGATGAAGCCCTCGATTTACTGGCCCGAGAAATCCCCCAGGCCATGGGTTTAGGGGAGCTAGGACTCGATTTTAGGCCTCACATTATGGGAGACTCCAAGGAGCGCCAGTTTCAGGTTTTTGAGCATCAACTTGAGCTGGCTCATATTTCAAACAAACCTCTTGTGCTTCATCTCGTTCGGGCCCACGAAGAGAGTTTAAAGTTTATGGATATTTTTGGTCTGCCCGCCCAAAATAAAGGCTTCGTGCACTCCTTCAATGGCAGTGCTGCCAAGGCCCTGGATTTTTTAAATAGAGGGCTTTATATTTCCATTGGCGGTCCGGTGTGTCGTCCTGACAACACGAGGTTGCATCAGGCAGTGAGTGAGATTCCTTTAGAATATTTACTTATTGAGAGCGATTGTCCAGATCAGGCTCCGCCCGGATGCAAGCCGGTGGAGGGCTTAGAACTCAAGGTGGACTCACTCAGAGCTTCAAATACTGAATTTCAGGGGCAGTTGAACCCGCCGGAAAGTATTTTAGAAGTGGCAAAGACTCTCGGAAAATTAAAATTCCTTGATCCTGCCGAAATATTAGATATCACTACAAGAAATTTCCACCGCTTGTTCGGAGGCCCGCAATCATGACCACGACTCAAAATTTGACGACAGCCCCTTCTTCTGTCACTTCCACTGCTCCATTGACCTCAGATGTCCAATTGCAACAGCCCTTAGAGACAGAGTACGTCTTGCACAGGCGCTTTGATCGTATGGGGCGCCTTGTTGGTGATCAAGTCATGCAAAAGTTGATCGATTCCCATGTCATGATCATCGGCGTGGGTGGAGTGGGATCTTGGGCGGCAGAGTCCTTGGCAAGATCTGGAATAGGCCAATTGACCGTGGTTGATTTTGATGAAATCTGCATCACAAACGCCAATCGTCAGTTGCATGCCTTGCAAGGCCTAGTGGGTCGTAAAAAAGCTGAAGTCATGGGTGAGCGCCTGCGAAAAATCAATCCTCAAGCCAAAGTGGAAGTGATTTCAGAATTTTACAATGCAGAAAACTCGGGTCGAATTTTGGCTCATAAGCCGGACTTTATTGTTGATGCTATCGATAATCTCACGGCCAAAGCCCATTTGCTTGCAACCTGTCGCGAGCAAGGGATTAAAGTGATCACCTCGGCGGGGTCAGCGGCAAAGATGGATCCACTGCGTATTAAAAAAGTGGATTTGGCTGAAACTGTGGTCTGCCCTATGGCCCAACAGCTGCGAAAAATTCTTCGTCAGAAACACAACTTTCCTGAGAAATTATTTGATATCCCATGTATTTTCTCTGACGAAATTCCAATGCAGCCCGAAGAACTTCATTATGACAAAGGCATGGGATTTAAATGCGTTTGCCCACAAAATCAGAACAATTTGCACAGCTGTGAGCACAGAAATGTAATTTATGGAACTGCGAGTTTTGTGACGGGGGCCTTTGGTTTGGCTATGGCCTCACATATCGTCAATGAAATTTATAACTCTTTAAAAAGTCCTCAGAATGAAAAAAGAGCAGAGGGTGGTCTATGATTGTTGCAGCTTGGTTTACGATGGTGGGATTGATTATCATCACTGGTTTTATTGTCGTCGGTATGACTTTTAGGCATTGGGCGCAGCAAAAAAAGATTTCTCAAAACAAAAACAAATAGCTGATTGCACTCGAGAGGCCAATTCAGTCCTTGTGTTTTTATTTAAACATGCTAGGTTTTGGCCCTTTCAAGGAGCAAATCATGGGACCAATTTCTCAGTTTATCGAGCATCACTACCGCCATTTCAATGCCGCAGCTTTAAAAGATGCTGCAAAAGGCTACAAAACGCATATTGATAACAAAGGGAAAATGCTGATGACCTTGGCAGGGGCGATGTCGACGGCTGAGTTGGGTCTTTCCTTAGCCGAAATGATTCGCGCAGGAAAAGTTCATGCCATCTCATGCACCGGAGCCAATCTTGAAGAAGACGTTTTTAACTTAGTGGCTCACGATCACTATGTGCGAATTCCAAACTATCGTGATTTAACTCCTCAGGATGAAGAAAAATTATTAGAAAAACATTTAAACCGCGTGACCGACACTTGCATTCCTGAAGAGGAAGCCATTCGTCGTATCGAAAATGTGGTGCTTGAATATTGGCAAGAGGCTGACAAAAAAGGCGAAGCCTATTTTCCACATGAATTTATGTACAAGATTTTACTTTCTGGAAAATTAACTCAATACTACCAAATTGATCCAAAAAATTCTTGGTTGCTGGCTGCGGCAGAAATGAATCTTCCGATGGTTGTGCCAGGCTGGGAAGATTCAACTTTGGGAAATATTTTTGCAAGTCATTGCATCAAGGGCGATATCAAAAATGTTCACACCGTCAAGGGCGGCATTCAGTACATGAAGTCTTGGGCTGAATGGTACATGGCAACTTCAACAAAAAGCCCAGTGGGTTTCTTCCAAATTGGAGGCGGCATTGCCGGGGACTTCCCTATCTGTGTGGTTCCGATGCTGGAACAAGATTTGGGCAATAAAGATGTTCCATTGTGGAGTTATTTCGCTCAGATTTCAGATTCAACAACATCTTATGGATCTTACTCTGGTGCCATTCCCAATGAGAAAATCACCTGGGGAAAATTGGCAACAACCACGCCCAGTTTCATTGTGGAATCCGATGCAACAATCTGCGCACCATTGATTTTTGCTTATGTCCTGGGACAATAGTTCGCTGGGCTAGATTTGATCATGCAAAAAAAAGACCTCATCAAACAGAGGTCTTTTTTTTTACAAAAAAACACAGGTCCTATATGAATTCACCAGAGACAAGACTCAGAAAAAGAAAAACCCAAGATCCCTGCCCGGTCTGTTTTCTTCATAGAGAGCGCTGCATCTGTCAAAGCTTGCCCCATTTAGATTTAAAAACAAAAATATCCCTGATCATTCATGCCAAGGAACTTAAGCGCACAACCAACACCGGAAGGTTGGCACTGGCTGCACTAGAAAATAGTGAGATGAGAGTTCGCGGCGCAAAAAAGGATCAAGATGAAGCCTTAGATCTCAGTGATCTTTTGACGGACTCTTATCGAACATTTTTATTTTATCCAGCTGAGGATGCTTTAGAGCTTGATGAAAAACTAGTCAGGGAAAGCTCCACTCCCATTCAACTGATTGTACCAGACGGGAACTGGCGACAAGCCAGCAAGGTTCATTATCGCCATCATGAACTTCTCAGCATCCCTCGTGTTAAAATCAGCACACCCAATACCATGGGTTTACATATGCGAGCAGAGACCACGGAGGCTGGCATGGCCACGCTCGAAGCTATTGCTCATGCTCTCGGTATTATTGAAGGTGAGCAAGTCAAAGCGGTGCTTATGAACTTTTACAAAATGAAACTTGAGGAGACCTTAAAAGGGCGCGGTCAGGTGATTTGAAGTTAATTGAGTCTTCCTGTTTTTTGGATCAACTTATTCATTCTTTGTTCGACATTTGGACCTAAAATTTCAGGTCCACATCTGCAGTCTGTCAAATTGAACCAGGGAATTTTTTTTAGGAATTTGTTCCCATCAACATGATTCACATGCATCTCAATTAAACTCTCCAGTTCATTGAATTCAATCTCTGTTAGATTTTCTACGAGCAGTCTTCTTTGTTCGAGCTCAGTCAAATATTTTTTGTTTAGATCTTCCATTTTGATAGCTCGCTGCTGCTTGAGGGCGCTCTCGCATCAATTCCAGAAAAAATGTTGATGAGACAAAGTCCTCGTCTTACCTTAGTGAGATTCGCGTGAAATGTTCGAAAGGGGATGTTGTCATCGTATTTTTTTCCGAAGGTCAGACACGATATTCAAAAAAAGCCCTCAATTTTAAAGGACAACAGACCAAGCAGAGTGCAAGGCTCCGTTGATGCTAGCCCCGCCAAAAGCATCTCCCATAAGAATAATATTTTCTGCAGAGCCCAAGGCCTTAAAAGGGTCTTCAAATATTTTTAGAGGATGACTGTAGCGCCATTTTTTGAGCTGTGAATTTAAAATACTAGACGTTCCCTGTCCCCCTTTTTGACTTAGAAAATTTTGGAACAGATACGAAATTTTTAGAAGAGTCGATGAATCCTCTTCAGAAAAATATTTTTCACTCCACGTCGGTTGCATCACGACAGTGAAGGCCAAGTTGCGACTGACTTCTTTGGAAAGCTGGTTGCTGATGGTGAATATTTCTGGGGAAACGTTTTGAAGATAATTAAGGTCTAAAATATTTTTTTCATTGGAATCTAATCTAAATAATCCAACCAAAGCTGAAGCATAGGGAATGTTTTCAAGTTCCTGAGGGTAGGCAATTTTTGAATCTTTTAAAAGGTCTAAGGATTGGGGCAGGGGGGCCGTTAAATACACTTTCCGGGTTGTGTATTTTTGACCGGATTCAATTTCTAGGACACACAAATTATTTTGTTCCGTTATTGTGATGACTTTCTCTTTAAGTCTGATTTCATTGAGGTTTGCGAGGGATTTAGCCAAGGACGTCATGCCATTGGGAAAGGCGAGTTGTTGGACTCCATCCTCGGAAAACCAAGACTTGCCCAACTCATTGGGGTTGATCAGTTCGTGCCATGGAGCTCTGTTTTGTGGGTCCGATTTTAAAAACTGGGCACCATGATCAAAGGTGCAGTCCTGATCTCTGCGAGTAGCCAAGCGGCCGCCAACGCCAGCAGATTTTTCTAAAATAAGAAAATTTTTATTTTTTTCTCTTAAACGGCAAGCAAGACCGAGTCCCGAAATACCCGCTCCCACAATGATGGCATCATACATTTGAGTCATTGAAGTTTCCTATTGTTCATCGAGGTTGTTTGTTTCGGCTTCAGTCCAGTGTTCAAGAGCCAATTCAGTCGATTGGCCTAAAAGAAAACCCAGCGCGAATTGCGCCAAAGAAATCATCTGCCCAACTTCATCAAGGCGGTCAGAGTCAATGACAGAAACTTCTGGATTATTTTTTTGATGAATGTCGCTGAGAGAATTAAAATGAGCGCGAGCGGATGTGATCATTTTCATTTCCCGTTCCTGGATGATTTTCTTGATCACCGAAACAACGTCAGGCACCGCTGAGTAGCGCTTGGTTTTCTTATCAAATTGGGTCATGACAATTAGGCCATGGGTCACTAATTCGTACAGGGCAGGGCTGATCAGGGCCTTTGAAACCCCAAGGCGTTCAGTCAATTCAGCGCCACTCAGACTTTCTTTGGACAAAAAAACTTGGGTCCAGATTTGGCCGTGAATTCTTCTAAAACCCCAATAGCGAATAAAATCACCTACGGAGTCCGACAAAGCCCTAAGCTCTGCTGCCTTTTTTTGAGGCTTTTGTGCCTTTTGGGGCTCTAATTTGCTGTGCTTTTTGTCTCGCGTGCGACCTGGTTTAGAAAAACTGTCTTTAATGTGAACCTCTGACTTTTAAAGTTTGAGTTTTCATTTAGTTCATACTAGTATGAACTAAATGCGAGGTCAATATGGATTCTACATTAGCAGGTCAGGTTGCTGTTTATTATGATGGCCTTTGCCAACTTTGTTCCCGTGAAATTGCTCACTATAAAACAATGAATGGGGCTGAAAAGATTCAATTTATAGACATCACATCCCCCTATTTTGATGCTGTTAAAGAAAATCTGGATCCTGTTAAAATTCATCAGCATATTCATGTCCGAGATGCCGAGGGACGGCTTCATCTGGGCGTCGATGGTTTTTTTGTCATTTGGTCGCAGTTTAAATTGCTAAAGAAACTTGTTCCTGTGGCTTCTTTGTGGCCGATTAAAAAAACTCTGGAAGGGGGCTACTTTCTTTTCACAAAAGTGCGTCCCTATCTGCCGCGCAAAAGTTGTGCGGACAGTCCCTATTGTGAAATAAAAAAATAAGGATTTAAAGCGTGGGAATATCTAAGGACCTCAAATTAAAATTTGATAATTTATCCGATGAAGTCAAAGATCGATTGGTCAGAATGGGCTGGGAAGATCGGACCACTTTTGAATCTATCTCTGAACAGTTTGAAATTCAGCCTAATGAATTTGTACAATTTATGAGATACACGCTGCCCGATTCTAATTTTGAGCGCTGGCGGCGCCGTATCAGTCAGCAAGGGCGTTTAAAAAATGAAAAAAAGCGAGGTTTTAAAATGACTCGCTTTAAGTGTTCAAGGCAATCGGTCGACGGCATCACCAAAGGATGGAAATAGTGAGCACAGTCAATAAATATCCCATGTCTTTTCATGTTCATTCAGAAAGTGCGGAAGGTATTCAAAAGGATTGGATCACAAAGGCTGAGTCCTTTCCAACGACCATAATTCCTGTAGCTATTCCCCCCGAGTTCGAGGGGCCAGGCACAGGTCTCAGCCCCGAAGACCTTTATGCTATGGCACTGCAGAATTGTTTTGTAGCCACATTTAAAGTTTTTGCTGAAAAATCCCGTATGAGCTTTGAGAGCATTCAAGTGAACTCTGAACTTTTTGTTGATCGTGACGAAAAGGGACGTCCCTGGATGGCGCGAATTTTGTTGAATGTGAATCTGGTCGGAGTGACTCAACTTGAAGCCGCCCATCGAATTCTAGAGCGCACTTCGCAGAATTGCATGATATTGAACTCAGTCAATACCGAAAAAACTTTTCAATTTCAGATCTCTTAGGAACTTAAAAACTGAACCTTCAATGTGTTGAGGGCAGATTTTTTGGTGCAAAATCTTGCACAGCGTTTCTATCTAATGCAGCGAGTGGCAAAAAGGTACGGCGTACCTTTTAGTCCGCCGGAATCGGGATGTTTTTTAGACTGATTTTATGAAATCGCCAGGATAATAAAATTGAAGCAAAGACCAGTCCCGTCAGCAAGCCCCACCAGATGCCGACAGGACCTGCTTGAAAGCGAAAGGCGAGCCAATAGCCAACCGGCAGGCCCATAATCCAATAGGCAAAGAAAGAAATAATTCCTGGGCCCTTTGTGTCGCTAAATCCTCGTAGAGCGCCCATGGCGATGGCTTGCACTCCATCAAAAACTTCAAAGATTGCAACGACTACAAAAAACTTAGCAGCCCAATCGATCACGGCGGGATCGCTCACATAAAAGGTGGGGAACCAGAAGCGCAGAAAATAAAATCCAAGAGCGCAGAAACTCATATAGATGGCGCCCACACGCATGGCCGTGAAACCTGCATAGCGGGCTAAATAAAATTCCCCTCGGCCCAATTCAAAGCCCACCCGAATGCTGGCTGCAATACCAATACCTAAAGTGAATAGGAAGCTCGTGCTGGCCAGGCTGATCGCGATTTGATGTGCCGCTAAAGGGACTGCGCCAAACCATCCCATCATCACCGCCGCCCCAGAAAAGGCGCCCACTTGAAAAAGGTAAAAAAGACCAGTGGGAACACCCAGGGACAGAATCTGTTGGATCAGCGGCAAATCAAAAGCCCCAGACCATTTCTGTTCGAGGTATTTTGAATAATGAGGATGCAAATGAACATACAAAAACATCAACAAGGCCATCAAAGTGCGTGCAAATAAAGTGGCCCAAGCGGATCCATTGAGTCCTAATTTTGGAAAGCCATACAAACCATGGATCAAAATATAATTGCCGGCAATATTGATCAAGACCCCAATCAGCATCACAATCATGCCGACCTTGGTTTTGCCAATGCCATCGGTGAATTGCTTGTAAGCATGATAGATCATTGATGGTAAAATGGACCAAGTGAGGATTTTAAAAAACATCAAACCCAGTTCAATAATCTCTGGCTTTTGATTGAAGAGATCGAGGTGAGGGATTAACAATAGATTCAGAAAGGCGATCAATAAAAAACTAATTCCAAATGCAACGCCTAATTCATGCTTGAGCAGAATGCCATTTTCTGAAAATTTTTTTTGCCCTTCATTGCGCGCAAACAAAGCCGTCGTAGGTGCAAGGATTCCCATTCCAAAAATTAAAAAAACAACAAAAACACTGCCAGCAAAGGCTGAGGCGCCCAAGGCGGTTGAGCCCAAGGTGCCAACAATCATCGTGTCGGCGAGTTGTATAATATTTTGGCCGACTTGTCCGATGACGATGGGTGCAGCCAAAAGCAGCAGGACTTTGGATTCTTTAAAAAATTTAGAATTCAAGATCTTAGACAGCAAGGACTTCATGGATTTCCTTAAAGAGCTCCTTCATGCGCACTTCAACACCTTCTTTCAGTGTGACTTGAGAGCTCGGGCAGCCAGAGCAGGCCCCTTTCATTTGAATGAAGAGCGTGTTGTTTTCAAATTTATGAAAAACAATATCGCCACCGTCGAGGGCCACAACAGGCCTGATTTCACGGTTCAGCACGGATTTGATATTGCGGACAATTTCTGAATCATCAGAGTTATATTCTTCAGCTAAATGGACAATCTCAGCCACGATCGGCTCATCACGATTGATGTGATCTTGAATTAAATTGCTTAAAGGATGAGCAAGAAGTTCCCATTCTACCCAGTCTTGTTTTGTCACAGTGATAAAATCAGTGCCGATGTAGACAGATCCGGTCCATGGAAAGCCAAATATTTTGGCCGCCAAAGGAGATCGCTCCGTGTCCCCAGCCGTCGGACAATCAAATCCCTGATCAGAAACTTTTTTGTGAAGCAAGAACTTCATGGTCGCAGGATTGGGTGTGGCTTCAAAAGTGACGGCTTTGTTCATATGACCTCTGTTTTAAGCATCAATATATCATGAACTGTCTTCTGCCAAGCGTGTTAATCATTGGCCATCCTTGATTATAATTTAAAACTTCAATACTTTGGTCAGGTCTTGAAATAAAGATATCATAAATCGCTAAAGATATGGTCAGCCAAGTGAGTTCCAAAGGCTGCGGTCTACGGAAGGCCAATCATTCGCTAAGACAGGAGATTTTATGACACCAAGAGTTAGAGAGATTTTAAATTGGTATGGCGCTGACAATCCAGGGGTTTTAACAAACATGGCGCGCATGTTCAATCATGGAAAATTAGCAGGCACGGGCAAGCTTGTGATCCTTCCTGTGGATCAAGGTTTTGAGCATGGTCCAGCACGTTCTTTTGCGAAGAATCCAGATGGCTACGATCCAGCATACCACGTTGAGCTTGCGATTGAATCAGGTTGCAGTGCTTACGCAGCTCCACTTGGAGCTACGGAAGCCATCGCGCGTGATTACGCCGGTGAGATCCCTTTGATTCTGAAAATCAACAACTCAGAAACTCTATACAGTGATAAACGACCGATCTCTGCTTTGACTTCTTATATCGATGACGCGTTGAGATTGGGATGCCTCGGTATTGGCTTCACAATTTACCCAGGATCTTCCGAGCGCAAAGGCATGTACGAAGAAATTGCACAGGCTTCTCGTGAAGCTAAAGCGGCAGGTTTAGTTGTTGTCATTTGGTCTTATGCTCGCGGCGAACAACTTTCTAAAGAAGGTGAAACTGCGATCGACGTGATCGCTTATTCAGCTCATATCGCAGCTCAATTGGGCGCTCATATCATCAAAGTCAAACCACCAACAGCTCACATTGAACAAGCTGCAGCTGCAAAAGTTTATCAAGAGCAAGGAATTAAAGTTGAAACGATGGTCGATCGCACTCGCCATGTGGTTCAATCTTGCTTTGCTGGAAAACGCGTTGTTATTTTCTCTGGTGGCGAGTCTAAATCAACTGAGGTCCTTCTTAAAGAAGTCGCTGAGTTGGCTCAGGGCGGAGCTTTCGGATCCATTATGGGACGAAATGCTTTCCAAAGACCTAAAAAAGAAGCCATTCAATTGTTGCACAATGTGATGGAAGCTTTTGCTGGTAAAAAACTTTAATTTTCTATTTTTCTAATTCCTAATTTCAAGTTTTGGAGACTTATGTCGATTCATGAAAATCCTTTGAGAGCCGAGAAACGTAAAAAACTGCACATGCTTCGCGAAAAGGGCATCAACCCTTATCCTTATAATTTTGAAAATAAGACCGCGATTGCTCATATTATTGAAACGCATTCTGCCGGCCTGCAAGCTGGTGAAAAAAAGCCCGAGCACTCCTATCGAATTGCTGGTCGCTTGATGACTTTGCGTGCAATGGGAAAAGCTTGCTTCTTCAATATTCAAGATCAATCAGGCACGGTGCAAGTTTATGTAAAAACTGAGGAGCTTGTCGAAAAAGAGCGGATCGCTTTTGATTTGGTAGATCTTGGTGATATTATTGGCCTTGAGGGATTTGTCTTTAAATCGCAAAAAGGTGAATTTTCAATTTACCTAAAAAGTTTTCAAATCTTGACGAAAACTATCGAGCCCTTGCCTGAAAAATTTCACGGTGTTCAAGATATCGAAATTAAATATCGGCACCGACATTTAGATTTGATGACGGATGCCGATTCAAGAAAAGTTTTTGAGACCCGTTCAAAAATTATTCGTGAAATTCGTCGTTTTTTGGATGACCGTGGATTTATGGAAGTTGAAACTCCCACGCTTCAGCCGATTTATGGTGGTGCAGCAGCAACACCATTTACGACGCATCATAAAGCCCTAGACATGAAGCTTTATATGCGAATTTCCCCAGAGCTTTATTTAAAACGCCTTTTGGTGGGCGGCTTTGAAAAGGTTTATGAAATCAGCAAAAACTTCAGAAATGAAGGCATTGATCGCACTCACAATCCTGAGTTTTCTTTGCTCGAGTTTTATGAAGCTTACACGGATTATAAATATCAAATGACTCAGTTTGAAGAACTGGTGTCGCAATTGGCTTTAAAAATCACGGGCAGCATGAAGGTCACCTATCAAGGTCAAGAGATCGACTTTACACCACCTTGGCGCAGACTCACTGTTTTTGATGGTGTGCGCGAATATGCGCAGGTGGATCCAGAAAAAGCCAGTGACCATGAAATTTTTGAAGCTGTAAATAAAAATGGTGGTGGATTGGCTAAACCTAGTAAACGTGGCGAAATGATCATGAAATTGTTTGAGCTCACAGCAGAGCGCCATCTCTTTCAGCCCACTTTTGTCATGGATCATCCGAAGGAAATTTCTCCGTTGACTAAAATTCACCGTGAAGACGATCGCTTGGTGGAGCGTTTTGAACCCTTCTGTGCATTCATGGAAATTGGAAATTCCTATTCTGAGTTGAATGATCCTGAAGATCAAACAGCAAGGCTCAAAGAGCAAGAGGCTTCACGCGGACACGATGAAGAGGCTCATCCTATGGATGAAGACTTTTTATTGGCGATTGATTCCGGCATGCCGCCAACGGGCGGTGTTGGACTGGGTATTGAGCGCGTGGTGATGATTTTAACTGATCGTCCAAGCATTCGAGATATTATCTTTTTCCCAACGATGAGAATTACAAAGTAGGGAAGCCATAAATTTTACGAACTGAGGGGGCTGATTTTGAGCAGATTTTTGACCAGATTTTTTTCACTGTTGTGGATTTTATTATTGATCACAGCCTGCCAAAACAAGCCCACCAAAGTTGTTTCTCAAAATTCCGTGAAATCAGCAATCCAGGGCGACCTCGCAGCCGAGCAAATCAGGGCCTTAAACCCTGTCATCTTAGATGCTCGCAGTCCCTTTGAATTTAATCTCTCTCACGTTCCTGGTGCCATCAATGTGCGCTGGGAAGACTTTTCTCAGCAAGAGGCCAGACATCGTGGTTTGTTGCAGTCGGATCTTTTTGCACTGGCTCGCAGGCTCTCGCTGATTGGTATTGATCCTTCCAGCAAAGTGCTTGTGCTTGGTAAAGGTCATGAAGGCAATGGCGAAGAGGGGCGAATTGCATGGACCTTAAAAGTTTTGGGAATCAAGGACGTCTACAACTTAGTGCACACTTCATTTCGTGCCATGAATCCCAAAGAAGAACCCGCTCCAATTAAAAACAAAGCCTATTGGAAGCCAGTTGTCGATGAAAGTCAGCGCGTCTCTTTAGAGCAATTTAAGGCGCTGGTGGGGCTTGGCAAAGCTAAGAGCGCCCATCTCAAAGTTTCTGCTCAAAAGAATCAAGCAACTCAAGACCAGATTCTTGTTCTCGATGTGCGCTCACATGAAGAATTCAAGTTGCGAAATTTGTCACAAAGTCGGGATATCAAAGTGCCGGTCATCAACATCAACTGGCATGAGTTTTTTAATGAAAACGGTTCTCCAAAAATGGACATGAAAAAAGCTTTAGAGGATCAAGGCCTCAGTTTTGATAAAACCATCCTTGTTATCAGCAATCATGGCGTTCGTTCCGGGGCTGTGACCATGGCACTGAGATCTCAGGGCTACCATCACTCCAGCAATTTTGCTGGTGGGTATGAAGAATTGCCGTCTTTTTAATTTTTAGAAAGATTTAACCGTCTTTTTTTGTCATAAGAAAACCACTTCGAAGGATTTTCAGCTTAAGATTACACCACGCCATGGCCCATCTACTTTGATACCTAGTCGATTTCATAGACGCTGGCGTGTGTGGTTGTCTAAAAAGTGGCCTCACCACTGATCAAGTATGTTTCATTATGAATCAAAAACAGACTCTTTTTTAGAATTTTTTTGTAGAGGCTGAATTTCATTGAGAGGCCTCTTCAATCTTTGATACTGTTAAACTGCCGTTTAAAATAAAAAAATTGGAATCGAGTAGAATATGAAAATTTATCAAAAACCAAGAGTGCTTGTTATTCTGTCCATTTCTTTCTTTTTAGGCATTGCTCTGTTTCAGAATGCAACAGTGAAAAATTATACTGATCTTGCGCCAGTCCAAAGGATTAATGTTCAACTGGATGATGGATCTTTTATCACTGTCGATAATGCCTCTCATATGCCAGACACTATTGTTAAAAATATTGTGCTTGCTGCCGATCGATCAACAAAAACTGGATGCCCTTATCGTGGACAACAAAAGGGGCTGATGAGAGGGGGAACTGACGGCGATCGTGTCTTTGTCAGTGATTATTACCTAGCTTGGTTTGACTATACGGTGGATGACAGTCCAGGTACCGGCTCTAAATGGGCTAGGTCTGGTGGTCTGGCTGGGTATTGGTCGTTGAACCCAAATACAAGTAATTTTAGATACTTTTTCAGTAGCTATTCACCGGCGGCCGAACTTCCAAATGCAAATGGTATTTGCTGGAATTGGTCTAAAAATGAACTGATTGTCGGGTCGAATTCTCCTCAGGGGCAGTCTTATTTTTGGGATAAATTTGCGCCTCCACTAGAAAATACGATAGTCTTTAAAACATCTCCGACTCAGATCAATGTATTTTCGACAGTTTATCCTCAAGGCGTGAGTGCAAGTCATTTTACACGAGGCAATGAGGGGATGCAAAACGCTGTGGGAGTTCATTACACGACGGCTGGTTTTCTGACAAGTTGGAAAGGGGACACCTCATTTACAGCGGTGGATCCCAAAACCTTTGGCAATCCTGTTCAGGGACAAATTAATTATGTCCTAGATTATGTTTGCAAAGAAAAAGAGATACAGGTCGTATGGGTTTATAAATCTACCGTTGATGTAAAACCAGAAAACAGCTATATCGATTTATGGGTTAGTTATTCAGGTTTAAATGTATCAGCAGCCTGTGGGGCACCGGGATCTGCAGTTCCACCGCAAGTATTTGGAGCACCAACCACTGGTGTTTTCAATTCTAATTTTTATAATTACGTCAACAGCAGCCTTGATTACTTTCTCATTGATAAGACTGGCAAAAAAGTGAATTACAAGCAAAACATTGCCAGTCCTTTTCCCTGGGATCAGGCGCAACCTTGCAATGGAAAAGTAAATGTCGGTTTGATGACAAATAAATTGCTAGTAAATACTATTCCGCAAGGGATTCCTTTAGGAGCATCAGTCAGTTTAGCCGCCACAAGTTTATTTGCAAGTCGACCTAATCTTATGCTTGTAAACAGAATGACACCAAACTTAGGTGATGGTTCCTACGCCCACCCCATAGGTTTTCCCTACCTTCAGTTGGGTGTAAATTATGAAAATAGTGATCAACAACAAGGACTGCTCATGTTGAACTCTGATCGTGCAACTCAGTTGGATCGAGAGAAGTGGTATATCACGAGTTATTCTCTTTTGAGTGTCTTTTAGGGGGGAGCAGTTTAGCCACAACGAATCTGATCGGATACTACAAAAGATTCCCCTGGATGAAAGAGTTCGAGTGGTGCGCTATTCGCACTCAGTACTTATAAAACGCCGCGTCTAAACTATTAATTCTTGATCGGCCTAAAAAGATGGGGGAATAAGATTGCGAGCAAACTGATTGCTTAATGATTGGGAAAACGATGTTTGATTTTTTTAAGGATCTGATGCCGGCAAGTTCGTTCATGCCTCACGGACATTGTTATTTATGGTCGCCGGATATTTTGTGGATTTAGGCTGTTTCGGATGCCTTAATTTCTCTTTCTTATTTTTCAATACCCATCGCAATTTACCACTTCAGTCGCAGACAAAAATCAAAAGAATTTCGCCGGATCCTCACTCTTTTTTCTGCATTCATTTTGCTGTGTGGAATCACTCACGTGCTGGATATCTATACCATCTGGGTTCCTATCTATCGAGTTCATGTATTGTTTAAAGCATTGACAGCAATGGTGTCGCTTTATACGGGGGTATCTCTAATCCCCTTAATTCCGCAACTCCTAGCGCTCAAAGATGAAGCGGCATCTCTGCAAAGTCTCAATTCGCAACTCGAAGTCGCTTCACGCATAAAATCAGAGTTTATATCTAATATGAGTCATGAAATCAGGACCCCGCTCCATGTCCTCATTGGAGTGACAGACCTGTTGGAGGAATCAGAATTAAATGAAGAAAAAAAGCACTTTCTTGAAATTGCCAGGAAGTCTGGAGACAGTCTTTTAAATATTATTAATAATATTTTAGACTTATCAAAAATTGAATCCGGCCTTGTCGAACTAGAAAATATAGAAATCGACTTACCCAGACTTGTAAAAAGCTCCTGTGATATTTTCTCAATTGAGGCTCAGAGAAAGGGTTTAAAATTTACATTTGATATAGCACCTGAAATTCAAAATATCTACACCGGCGACCCGACGAGGATTCAGCAGATTCTCTTTAATATTATATCTAATGCCTTAAAATTTACTATTCACGGCGAGATTACCTTAATAGCGAAAGGGAATGCAGAAAGCACAGTTCCTGGCAATATTCGAATTGAAGTCATTGATTCCGGTATTGGTATTGGTCCTGATGAATTAAAAACACTTTTTCGCCCCTTTTCCCAAGCAGATTCTACAATAACAAGAAAATATGGGGGCTCAGGATTAGGTCTTTCTATAAGCAGCCATCTAGCGGGAATGATGGGCGGTTCTATTCGGGCGGATAGCATAAAAGGCAGAGGCTCTCGCTTTATTCTCACTCTCCACTTGCCAATACTCAGAGAAAAAAAAGAATCTCACCAAAAAAAGCAAATTTTTGAAACTTTTGATTCTGATTCCAATTCTAAGTCCAAGTCCAAGTCCAAGTCTAAGCAGTTGAAAATCCTAGTCGTCGACGACTCAGAAGATAATCGAAATCTCATTAGAATTTACTTAAAAAGCAGACCTCAACGCTTGATCTTTGCAGAAAATGGGCAAAGCGCGGTCAATATATACAAAGAATTTAAGCCCGATTTGGTCTTGATGGACATACAAATGCCTGTCTTGAACGGCATCTCTGCTA
Source organism: Pseudobdellovibrionaceae bacterium (assembly GCA_947449255.1). Classification (GTDB taxonomy): domain Bacteria; phylum Bdellovibrionota; class Bdellovibrionia; order Bdellovibrionales; family Bdellovibrionaceae; genus Bdellovibrio. Next base: position 104,015 of record CANFQX010000001.1, on the reverse strand, counting down.
CGCGCCAAATGCGCGAGATAGAAAAAGAAAAAAACTGGTCTCCCGCGCAGATATGGGCTTTGACTGCTCATGCTATGAAAGAAGACCTGCAAGAAAATATAGCCGCCGGCTGCGATTTGCAGATCACCAAGCCGTTTCATAAAAATGAGTTATTAAAACTGATAGACGATCTAGCGAGAGCTTAGGGGTTGGACAAAAGCTTTTGGGCCAAAGGCTCAAATAGACAAGCAGTGATGTCTAACTATTTCTGGTGTTCTTTAAAGGTTTGTGAATTTCTTGCCTTTTGAGTAATATCACTCGGAATTGAACTTCCCATTTTGGGCTCAAGGAGCAGAAAATGATATTACCAAAAAGATTCGAAAATAAAGTTGTTGTAGTGACGGGCGGAACAACAGGCATAGGTCGCGCTACAGTTGAGAGGTTAATGATTGAAGGAGCAAAAGTTTTTGTTTTGGATATTGCGAGACCCGAATATGAACTGGTCAATCAGAGCCATTTCATTCTTTGTGATGTTGGTGATATTGGGTCCATTCAGAAATCGATAGCGGAAGTTGTTCAGTTGTCGCATGGAAGAATAGATGCTTGTTTTTCAAATGCCGGGGTTCATTTCTTTGGAAGTATTGAGGACACTAGCATCGAAACTTTCAATCGGGTTTTAAATATCAATTTTACCGGGACCTTTTTCCTGATGAAAGAAATTATTCCAATAATGAAAGTACAGCCGAGTGGTGGCGCAGTAGTTTTGATGGGCTCAGACCAATCCTATGTTGGTAAGGGACAAAGCTCAATTTATGGAGCGACCAAGGGTGCTGTAGGCCAGCTGACAAAGAGTCTAGCTATTGATTATGCAGCATCGAATATCCGCGTAAACTGCATTTGCCCAGGAACAATTAATACGCCTCTTTTAGATCATGCTGTAGAAACTTTTTCGAAGAAATCTGGTTTAGATAAAGATGTCATCCACCAAAGTTTGGCGACGGCTCAGCCCATTCGACGACTTGGACAGCCCTCAGAGGTTGCCGCAATGGTGGCCTTTCTCTTATCAGGGGAGGCGAGCTTCATGACGGGGGCCCTGGTTTCTGTCGACGGTGGCTATGTTGCTCAATAGATAGCTGAAATGCTGTCTGGCTTAGCTGAACTCACTAAAAAAAGAGAAAAATTTTTAGGAAAAGTTTGTTTATAATATTTTATTGAGGAGCCCTTTCTATAATCGCGTGGCTCCTACATAAAGGCTCAAACTGTCGTTTTCAAAACGCGCAGGCTCTTTTATAAATTCCAGTCGTAAGAGCTCAAAAAACTCATTCCTGTGATTTTGGTCCGGCAATAGCTGGGTGATAATTTTTTCAGCCCATGCTCGCACGCTGGATAGATATTCATCCGCAAAACGAATCGGGTCTTTATGTTCCTTGCGAAAGCGTTCTAGATAAGGGTTCATTTGTTCTTGGGTATAAAGAAAATCAAGATGAAAAAGAGATTTGTTTTTGAAGAACCAACGCTGCCATTGACTTAAGTGTCGATGATGTGTGGGCAACACAAATTGATTCCATGTTTCAATCTCAACAATACCCTTATTTACCATGAACTGCAATTGTTCAGACATGATCTCGAACACTTCACGGTACCAGTAATTTTTAATTTCACCAGTGCCTTCATTCAAACTATGAGCAGGGACAACAGCCCAAAACTTGCCACCAGGCTTTAAACAATTGTGGATATTTATTAAGGCCCTATCTAAATCACTTTCACTCAATTCATCCCATGCTAAGACTTCTTCAACTTTCTTCGCACGCAATGGAAGGACATGGTCCCTAATGTTCGAAGCCTTTTGCGAGGCCCAATGTAAAGCTGTAGTTGAAAAAAGAATATCAACGGATTGAGGTGGTAAAAAAGGATTATAAAAAGATTGAGGCACTACAAAACTTTGAATAGGAATGTTGTTATTAGTATCAAGAGCGCGCTGATAACTGGACTCGTGTTCATGAATATTAAATGAAAGCCCCTTCAGGTCCGCGCTAGGCAACTCTATATGGGAAACTAACAATTGAAGTGAATGCCCCTTTTTCATCAGTGTTTGGGCAAATTGCTTAACGACAGGGAAGGAATTGATACCATCAGCAGCACCAAGATCCACGATATTTATAGGCACTCCATGGGGAGCATTTATTGGAGCATCTAATTGAAACCCTTCTACAAGGTGCCGGCTTGCATGATCAAGGCCTGCCATAATTGCATTGTGTTGAGACAAGGCAAAATCTCCATATCTCTCTCGCATTCCTGCAATACTGGCCGTGGTTTCTTGATCTCGCATTTTAAATGACCGTCCTTTTTTTATTATTAAGCAGACTGGTTCAGGATTTTGTTTCTGGATTTGTATGGAGTTTGCCAGTCAGAACAGAGCAGATCAATTTAAAAATTTTGAAAATGGATTTCTTCTGAAAAGCTCATTTTTTAATCACAGGTAAACGTTTAGTGACATCTATATTCACTTTCTATTCATCCCAGGATCACTCATAAATTGTTGAAACGGCAATTTCGAAAAATCTTTAGTGAGCACTCTTCGAGCCTGATTCGCATTAATCTTGTAACAAGCTTTTGTAGGGTACACTATTCTTTCAGCGGGCAGGTTGTTCAGGGATTGCCATGTCCGAAAATAATTAAAGCCGCCAGCCTCCCAGGAGGCATCAAAAACAGTGATGTCGCTCAAATTGTGCGTTCTTGTTGCCGTCAAGTAGCTTAAAAGAATTTGATCAGAATCAGGCCAATAGCCCGAATGCAAGATCTCAACATATTGGCGAAAATGTTGCAGGGCGGTTGCGGAAAAGTTTTTTTTAACGGTCTCTGCGCTGTTGGTGTTGAGCCAATGTGTCGCCACCAGTTTTTTGTAAATGGAATCAGGAAATTTCGGGTTAGAGGCTAGGACGTTGGCAGCAATGACCGCGTAAGGGTCCTTTAAAAGCACGAGTTGTCGCCAACCCTTAACTGTATCGCCAGCGAGGGCCAGGTCATCGAGCGGTTTTAAAGAGGCCAGCGGAATTTGGTGTCTGATAGATATTTGCTGAACATGATAGTCGTTCAAACAGGCCGCTTCACTTGCAGGGCTGAATGCGAAAAAGAGTGAAAATAAAACCCCAGGCAAAGTCAATTTTGTAAGCTGATCTGAAGTGATTTTTTTTAAAATTATAATAGCCATGATTTATTATGGCTGGGTTTGATGAGGAATTAAAATGTCGCTGCGAAAATAACATTCCCTAATTAAACTGTGAATTGACAGTTTAATTAGGGAATTGTTCTTAGTAAAGAATTATACGAATTTCACCACGGAGGCGCTGTCAAAGCGCACTTTTTTTGCGAATTGATATTTATCATCGGCGTGGCGATAACCACAGGCTACGGCAGCGACGGTTGCATACTCAGAATCTTCAATTTTAAGAATTTTATCATAGGCTGCAGGGTCAAGGCCTTCGATCGGGCAGGTGTCTATCTCAAGCAGGGCCGCGGTTTCCATCAGAAATCCCATGGCAATATAACATTGGCGTTGTGCCCACCAGTTGATTGTTTCAGATCGAGGACCTTTCACCAGATTGTCGATCATCAGTTTTTTATAGTCATCCAAATTTGAAGCGGGAATATCTCGAACTTCAGCATTTTTAGCGATAAAATTTTGAATGTAGGTTTCATCCATTTTCTTTTTATAGGTTAAGACAACATAGTGAGAGCAATCTTTAACTTGAGTTTGATTCCAAGTGAAGGGAGTCAATTGATCCCGCAGATCAGAGCTTTGCACGATTAAAAATTGCCATGGCTGCAGTCCATAAGAAGAGGGCGCTAAACGAAGGCTTTCTGCCAGAGTCGCCCAATGAGCTTCAGAAATCTTTTTTTGAGAATCAAATTTCTTTGTCGCGTATCTCCAGTTGAGTCTTTCGATGATGGTCTTGTCTTGAATTGGTGTCATTTTGCTTTCCTTGCTTTAATCTTGTCTAACAATCATTAAATAATCTGAGAGGGGTCCATATTTGGTTGAGGGGATAAAATCAGTAAAATCCACGATTTCATCATTGTAAAAGAGATACTCATAAACGGAGATGATGGGATGTTTGTTCCCACAGCGAGCTTGAATTCGATGGATCAGACCATCGCCGTATTCGACGTGGAATTGTCCAACCACGATCACCATCGTATTGTCTGAAGAGTCGGCCCCTTGGCAGGTTTTCCAAGCCATAGTGTCATCCCAAACACTTTGTGTTTCAAAATAACGATTCATGGCTTCTGGGTCTTTCACGTGCCCACTCATGCGTTCAACGAAGCGCTCTTTATAGTTTGCGCCGCCAAGCTCAAAGTTCGGAGGGAGCAGTGCTTTTTCATCAACGGAAAGCTTGGCTAGACCTTTCTCTTTGATCGCAAGGGGAAGATTTGTTGGGCTGTTGATAGCAAATACTTTTTCGCCGGTGGCAGGATTTGGGAAAAGAATTTGGGAGCGGTAAAATTTAAAGTCAGCTTGTCCCCAACTTGATTTTTTGAATTCCTCTTCTGAAAGTTGACCTTTTTGAAAGGCGTCTAGTTGGGGTTGGTCCGTGTATTTTAGAAATTCAAGGCCGACATTGATTTTATGCCCCGTTTTTCTTAGTGCATTCAAAAGATCCAATTGTCCCTGCTGAATAGAGGCTAAATTGTGCTGTTCACCAAGGACCACAATGGCTCCCTTAGGGATGCGTTGTATGAATTGCTCTAGGCTGATTTTTGTAGAGTTTTTGACTTGAAGATTTTTTGCATCATACAGCTCGCCAGCGTCGCTCAAAGAACCTTGAGTGAACATCCCAGCAAAAATAAAAAGCAAAATCCAAAACGATTTTATTTTTTGCGAATTTAAAAAAATATATTTGGTCGAAGGATTCTGCACAGATCTTGGTGTCGTTTTCTGAGATTTAGCCTGGATTGTTTTCATAATTTAGTCTTTCGCTCCATTGTCGATCCATTTTTTCAGGAAATTTATTTCATCTTCTGTTAGCCTTGGCAGACCCGATTTAGCTGGGGGCATTTGCCCTCTTTTTCCAGGAAGGACTATCCGATAGAGCAGGCTTTCTTCTGCTGTGCTTGCAAGCACTTGTCCATCCTGAAGGCTCTGAATGGATTCTAGTGCAATGTCTCCCTCTTTGGTCTCACTTGAATGACAACTGAGGCATTTAGGGGTCAGGATGTATTTCTGTAAATTTTCAAAGCTCACAGAAAGAGTATTGATATCAGGTTTTTCAATTTTTTCAGGTGAGTTGGTGTTTGTGCACTTTGACAAATCACTGATTTTAACACTTTCCAAGTTTTTATCTTGATCCTCTATCCAAGTCTCAAGAATTTGCTTTTCACACTCAGAGAGCAATTTAAAGCCACTGGATTTTGGTGGCATTTCATTGTTTTCTATTTCCAGTCTGATTTGGTCTTTTTGGGCCAAAAACTGCTCTTTTGTTGCCATTGCATTTCGGCCACTGGTGTGGCACTCAAGGCAGGTGACTAAGGCTGTTGCTTTGACAATTTCAAAGGTTATTTTTTGGTCAGAGAATTTTTCTGCATTTGATTTGCCCTTGGGGGTTGTCGTATTTTTAGAAGCTGGATAAAGCCCAGCTTCTTGCAGAGTATAACTGCATCCCGTTAAAGCTTCGGACAGGATTGTGCCCAGGCACAAAAAAAGTGAGATCTTTAAAAGGGTTCTTTGTGTGGTGCTTTTGAAAAGAGTCGTCGCAAGTGGATTTGATGAACATTTTAAAAAGTGTTCTGAAAGGCGATTAAAAGACTGTAGATTTAATAGGAAGGGCTTGGCCTTTTTCATAAATCAGTTCTAACAGAGGGTCTAGTTCAAGTATAATTAAATAAAGGAGAAATTAAAAAAAGTGCAGACTTGTCAAAGTTTTAGTCGCTGAGTGCGAAATTGAAATAAAAAAACAATCCGACTATTTGCTTATTTTTAGGGGCTGAAAAAGGCCGTTGGCTTTTTTAGGGCTGTCGTCCGCAGGAGTCCGAGTGCTTTTTGCGCCATCCAAGCAATGTTGACGCTCTAGATCGTTGAGATCTTTGCCTTCGCCACATTGATCCAGCTGGGCGGGGTTGAAGGCTTGATTTTTGATACTCTCCCAGCAGGTCCAAAATGCAGGGTCTTCTTTTTGTAGATTGCAGACCGTGGCCGCGTACCAGTCGACATATTCTTTTTTAATTTTCTCTTGGCAAAGTTGAATGTCTTTTTCGCTGATAAAGCGATCACAAAAACCTTGGGGATTGGTGGGTTCAATAGCCAGCGCAATCAAGGGAATCAGAGCCACCAAAAAAATGGAATTTAAGATCGTTGGTTTCATGAAGCCACTTTCAACTTAAATAGAACTGAATACATTGCTTTTAGAATTTCCGGGTCATAACGGCCCGCTAATTTTTCTTTCATCATGTTCACAGCATCAAGTGGTTTCATAGGAACATTGTAGGATCTTTGAGTTGTCATTGCATCATACGTGTCTGTAATGGCCACGATTCGAGCAAAAGGATGTATTTCGTCACCCATCAATTGCTGAGGGTAGCCATTTCCTGACCAGGATTCGTGATGTTCAAAGCAAGTGGCCTTAACAGCATCGCTGATCAGGGGATTGTTGTTTAAAATAACTAAGCCATACTGGGGATGCATTTTCATTTGTTCCCATTCAGGATCTGACAGGCTGCCTTTTTTGCAGAGAATATCCAGACTGACATTGCGCTTGCCAATGTCATGAAACAAAGATCCTACTCCCAGCTCCTCAATATCCTTAGTGTTATAGCCCAGTGCGCGCCCGAGTCCTAAGGAATAGATGCTGACATCCAGGGAATGGCTATAAGTGTAAAAATCATGTCCTGAGAGTGAGATCATAAATCCCATAGCCTCTGGCGAACTGTCCATAAATCGGATAAAGTCATTGATGATAGGACGAGATTCATCGAGGGCCTTGTTAACATCTGGATTTTCAAAAAGGTCTTCCATGAGTGCTATTGAAGACTCATGCAGAATTTTTGCTTTACTGAAAACATCAATAGAACTGGAATTGATTTCTTCGCGAACCCAAGAATGATAGAGTTGTTTGTCCTCAACGCGGACAAAAAAAGAATTGCCGGTGTCTTTGCTGCGAAGTTGCTCAATTCTTCCGTCAGAGATTTTATCGCCTGCGCGTAAAAAGCAAATATATTTATTTCCTACCAAAAGGAAAATATCAAAGTTTGTGACTTTGTCAGGGCGAATTGTATTCAGACGAATTCTAAAAAAGTTGTTCAACTCCATAATGTGATTCTGCCATGAATACATTGACTTAGGAATAAAATCCGCAATACTGTACAAGTATGGCCCTTCGTCTAGAAACTGAAATTATGTACTTAAAAGGGGTTGGCCCAAAGCTGGGCGAACTCTTTAGTCGCAAAGGATTGAAAAATCTCAAGGACCTGATCGAGTTCTATCCAAGAGCTTATGAAGATCAGCGTGCGGCAAGAAATATTGCTAGCCTTAAGCCCGATGATATTGTCAGCATCAAGGCCACCGTTGTGGCCGTTCACAGTGCCAATATGGGACGTTCTGCGCGCAAGATGTATGACGTGGTCTTGCGAGACTCCTCTGGGCAAATTCATTGCAAATATTTTAGAGTTCCCTACAAAGGTTATTTTGAAAGGTTCAAACCCCTGACCGAAGTGCGAGTCGTTGGTAAGGTCACTGATTATCGAAATCGTATCGAATTTCATCATCCAGATATTCGCGATATAGAGCCTGATGAAGAAACCAAAGACGCCCTTATTCCCCTCTACACAGAGATTGAGGGTTTGGCTACAGCCAAAATAATGAAGCTGGTGAGGCTGGCTTTTGCACAAATTGAAGAATGGCCTGAAGAAGTTTTTCCAAAATGGATGATGGCAAAGTATGAGCTTAGACCAAGACAAGAGGCTCTTAAAGAAATTCACAATCCGCTTCCTGCAAAATCAGCAGAGTATTTTCAATTTAAAAGCAGTGCTCAAAAACGGGTGATTTTTGAAGAATTTTTTTGGCTTGAACTTTACCTGGCGTCACGAAAAACAGGATTGCAAAAAAAAGATGCACCAAAAATAAAAAACGCCGGAAACTTATTGGATCAAATTGAGAAATCTCTGCCCTTTGCGATGACAGGGGCGCAGAAACGAGTGCTCTCAGAAATCAAAGAGGATCTAGCTGCGGGTCATCCCATGCATCGCTTGATTCAAGGTGACGTGGGCAGTGGCAAGACCCTGGTGAGTTTTATGGCGGCTCTCACCACAATTGAAAGTCAGTATCAGGCCTGTTTGATGGCACCGACTGAAATCTTGGCAGAACAACATTATAAAAATGCCAAAAAAGTTTTAGTTCCCTTGGGTGTCCGCTTGGGACTGTTGGTCGGCAAAACGAAAGCTGCTGAACGCAAGGTTTTGCTGGCGGCCTTGCAAGAGGGACAAATTGATTTGATCATCGGAACTCATGCCTTGATTGAAGATGAAGTGCAATTTGCTCAATTGGGCATGGTCATTATCGATGAACAACATCGTTTTGGAGTGGAGCAACGAGGGATTTTAAAAAACAAAGGCAATTCGCCTCATTTTTTAGTGATGACCGCCACCCCCATCCCGCGCACACTGGCTATGACTGTTTATGGAGATTTAGATGTCTCTGTGATTGATGAAATGCCACCAGGGCGCAGTCCGATTCAGACTCGTGCTATTTTTGAAAACAAAAGGCCTCAGGCTTTGCAGTTTATGTTGGAGCAGATTCAAAAAGGGCGACAGGCTTATTTCGTTTATCCCTTGGTTGAAGAGAGCGAAAAGATAGATCTGAAAGATGCAGTTTCGGAATATGAAAAGTTGCAATTGCAATTTCCAAACGTCAAGGTTGGTTTATTGCACGGGAAAATGAAGTCTGATGAAAAAGATAAAGTGATGGAGCAATTTCGTCGCAATGAAATACAGGTTTTGGTTTCAACGACCGTGATTGAAGTCGGCGTGGATGTGCCAAATGCCAACATCATGCTGATTGAACATGCTGAGCGGTTTGGCTTGTCTCAATTGCATCAATTGCGGGGACGAGTCGGTCGCGGAGAGCACAAAAGTTTTTGTATCCTGATCATGGGTTATGCCGTTTCCGAAGAGGGCAAGCAGCGCACAGAGATGATGGAAAAAACCTCTGATGGATTTAAAATAGCAGAATTCGATTTAGAAATGCGCGGTCCTGGCGAGTTTATGGGGACAAAACAATCTGGCCTTGCCGGTTTTAAATTGGCAAATCTAGTCCGAGATATGCAAATCCTGCAAGATGCCAGAGCCGCCGCCTTCGAAGTCCTCAAGCGCGATCCCAAATTGATCTTCAACGATCACCAGGGTCTCAAAGCAGAACTCCTCCGCGAGCACGGCCCCACAGCCCTCGCCGGAATAGCCTGAGGTACGCCGTAGCCTGAGGTACGCCGTACCTTTTTGCCACTCGCTGCGTTATGTTGATCGACTTTGAGAGCCCCGCCGTTTTATTTTTGTCAAAAGTATAGTCAGTGGGGTGCCAATCTTGGCCTCGCCTCAGTCAGCCCATGGATTAAAAACAAAAAATACTCTTCAAATTGCCTGATTTCAATTTAGGCCGTAGAGATAAGGACTCGGAAGAAATAAGGGGCCAAGAAATGGGACCCTTTTTTGGCCGAAACTTTGCACCATTGGATTTTGAGATTTTGAAGCAAATTGATAGAAATGAGTTTTTAAACACCCCCCTTCCGATGGAGATGATATGAATTCAAGAAGAGATTTTTTGAAAAAAGCAATTGCGGGCAGCGCAGGGCTTATGGCTCAAGAGGCTTTTTCGAAGGTTCCGGATAGTGCGGCCCAGCTCGCCAATCAGCCTCAGTTGCCGCCAACCAAAGAGGATCTGTTTGATTGTATAGTTATTGGTGGTGGAATGTCAGGGATATCAGCTGCTAAAGATCTTGCCTTTCCTGCTTTTGAAAAGCGTCACAAAGTTGTCGTTTTGGAGGCGTCAAACAGAATTGGCGGACGGATATTTACCGTGAATGACAATCGTTTTGGTGGTCCGATTGAAATGGGTGGGACTTTTTTGCATGTTGAACCTGAAACCTTTCCTATTGGTAATGACATTAAGGACTATGGAATAAAAATAAAAAAAATCCCTCGAATTTTCAGCGGGCTTCTCTATTACGATGGTTGGGAAGATGATTTAAAAAAAGAATATCAAATGTTGTTTCAGTGGAAATGGACTGAAATGCTCACGTTTGCAAGAGACATTGATTCTTTTGAAGGTCCTGACATGTCAGCGCGAGAATGGTTGAATAGAAAAAATTATGCGCCCCTTGGTAGAGGCATGGTTGATTTATACTTTACCGGTCATCCACCGGGAACACTGGATCAGCTCAGTATGAAGGGGTTTAGAGCCGATAAATACAGTGAAGTTGAATTGGGTTGGAATGAATATCAATTTGTAAATGGCTACAATCAGTTTTTGAATAAAATGACTCAAGGTCGCGAACGGCATTCCGGGCGAAAATTGGATATTCGCTTTGGTCAAGTCGTTGAAAAAATAAAATACAGTCTTGGTGGCGTGGAAGTGACGACGACAGATGGGAATGTCTATAAAGCAAAAACGGCAATTATTACCGCATCTGTTGGGGTTATTAAGAGCGGGGCCATCACTTTTGATCCACCTCTGCCACTTGAGAAAATGGATGCCCTCAGTTGTCTTGAGATGGGTGATGAAGCAAAGATGGTTTTAAAATTTAAGAAAAGATTTTGGCCCAAAAACACTGCATTTCTTAATCGTGTTGATTCGAAGCATGAAATGTGTCGCACTTTTGCAGCACCCTTTCCTGATGATGATGAAAAAAATGTTGTGATGTCATGTCTTTTTGCTGGAGAAGAAGCCGATAAAATCAAAGACATGTCAGATATCGAAATTATCAAAGCCTTGTGTCGAGATTTTGATAAAATGTTTCCTCATGCGGCACCAGTTTACAATTTACTAGAAGTAAAAAATGATGAACCAACTTACATGCGCTACCAATGGAGTCAAAATCCATTCACTCGCGGAGCGGATTCTTATCTTAAGCTAGGAACAGAAAAATCTGTGCCGATTGAAAAAGCACGAAGAAAACTTTCTTTGCCGCAAACGACACCAGGACTATTTTGGGGAGGCGAGGCTACGGCAACGGGGGAAGGCATTCATCCAGGTTGCACGCATGGTGCTCACTTTTCGGGTGCTCGAGTTGCGGCTGAGGTTTCTCAGCATTTACGACTGAAGTTTCCCCAAAAGTAAAAGGGCCAACTAGAAAATTAGGGCAAGCTCGATGGAAAGGTCTTGTAAGGTCAACAATATTTTGTCATCCTTGTGATGTAAGATCACAAGGATGTGTTCAAGATGAAAATGATTTTCACTGGGGTGACGAGTTTTGTAACTCTCCATCTTGATAATTTGAATAATCTCGGGAAGTGTTTTCATTCCCTTTTTTCTTTTTTTATGATTCTGCTTGTTCAGACTCTATTTTCTCAAAAGCTGTATGCGGCAATACCTGCACAAATTCCCTTTGATAGCCCTTCTTACAAAGTCAGTTTGCGTCTAGGGCTGGATGGGCAAACTCCAGTTTCTTTCAACACCATTGCAAAATCGGGAAAAAAGACCTCTATCAGCGAATTTTCGGACGATGGGCAAACTGAAACTTTAATTGAAATGTTCGCTAAAAAATCAACTGTGAAAACTAAGGAGGGGCTTTATCTAGATCTCACGTTCACGAAACGAATTCAGGGCGTAAAGAAGGCTTCAGGGCACACGCAGATTTTTGCACCAGAAAATCAAGAGTTTGAGATGGAGACGGGGCGCGGTCGTCATCCTCCAGGTAATTTATCCCTAGCTGTTATGGCGCATCGGCTGTAACTGATTGATTCTTTGAAAAGCATGTGATTTAAAGCCTTCCAAGTATAAAAGGGGGGGCATCATGAAGGCCAATTTAAGATCCATTTTGATTGATGCTCCCAAACTCATTCTTTGGTCTTTGTTTTATTTATTTGTGACAGTGTCTTTACATCAAGCGGAAGCTGGGACCTTGTTGCACTTTAATCTTGGCACAATAGATACGTCCAAAAAAATAGACTTTAAAGGTTTGAATAAAAAATCTCTCTTAACTAAAAACAGCAAGGCTTTATCTCAACCGCAATTTCGGTTTCGTTCCCGAATTTTGTCAGGCCCAGCCGTTGCAAGTCCCCAACTTGATGTGCAAGACCTGACAAGCAATTCCAGTTCTGAGTCCAATACAGCAGAATATCTGTTGCAGTTTTCTCGTCCAATTTCTGAGTCAGATCGATCGCAGCTTAAAAAACAGTTTTTAGTCTTTGGGTACTTTCCAGACGATGCGCTCGTCGTTCGAGGGGCCTACAGCGAGTTGATAAAATATGCAAAAGTGCATAGTGGAATTCAGGCTGTTGTTCGGTATGCACCGCTCTTGAAATTAAGTTCAGAGTTTACAGCGCCTCGTGTTTTCAATCAAAGTCAATGGGTGGAAGTGACCGTGACTCTGTTTGCGAATTCAGAAGGAATTGAAATTTCACACCTCATTCAAAATATAAATGACCAAGTTGTAATTCAGGAAATTGCGGGCAGATATTTGCACATTTGGGTGCCCAGGGAAATGGTTTTGCAAATCGCCGCCTTGACCGGCGTTGAGCATATTGAGCCTCGCTCTGTTTTTGAAATTTATAATTACACAGAAACGTCTGATGTGAGCGCGGGCTCGCCAAAGAGCAGCGACGACTCAAAAATGACTGGCTTTGAAGATGGCACAAAATTGATGCAGTTTGGTTCAGCTTGGGCGCAAGGATTTGCAGGGCAGAATCAGTTGTTGGCTATTGCAGACACGGGCGTTGATTCGGGCAAGAGCAGGCAGATCACAAAGGATCTTCATTGTGCCATTCGTGAGGGAATTGCTTTTGGTGAGGGCTCAGCTTCTTGGGCCGACCCTATGGGACATGGGACTCACGCAGCGGGATTGATGGTGGGAAGAGGAGCCTCTTCAAGGCAATGGGTTCGAGGTGGAGCCTATGGGGCTCAATTGCTGGTCGAGAGTTTATGGTCGCCAAAACTAAAGACACTGACCTTTCCAGCGAATTTGGGTGACTTGTTTGAGGCAGCTTATAAACGTGGAGCTCATATTCACTCAAATTCTTGGGGATCGAACCGTGATTTAGGAAGTTACAGTGAGTCTGCAGCGCAAGTGGATGAATGGACTTTTAACCATCCTGATATGTTGGTGGTTTTTGCTGCTGGAAACAACGGAATAGATTCAAACAAAGATGGACGTGTTGATGGCGCCTCCCTCGGGGTGCCCGGCACGGCAAAAAATAGTTTAACGGTAGGGGCTTCAAAAAACCTTATCTTTGAAGGTGGCGATCAAGCGTTGCTGGGGAAAACTCGTGGGGGAGCCAGTAAATGGCCCGCAGAACCTCTGTTTTCAAGTGCGATGTCAGAGAATGAAAAGGGGTTAGCGGCCTTTTCATCTCGGGGACCCACAAAAGATGGTCGCTTAAAGCCCGATCTTGTTGCGCCAGGCACAAATATTTTGGGTGTTAAGTCTCTGCAAGAGGGCGCCTCAAGTTTATGGGGTTATTTTAACACCGAGTACACCTGGTCGGGGGGCACCTCGATGGCAGCTCCTTTAGTGGCAGGGGCGGCTGGCGTGGCTAGGCAGATTTTAATTAAAAAATGGGGCCTATCAACCCCCTCAGCCGCAGTTATGAAAGCGGCCTTGATCCACACGGCAGAAGATTTGTTCCCGGGGCAGTTTGGAGCTCTTGGTGAAAATCAAGGACAAGAATTATTGAGTCGCAGGCCAAATATGGATGAGGGATACGGGCGCGTGAATATGGATCGACTTATGAATTTGGGAGAAGGCACTCAAGTCTATGACAATCCTATTGGCGTTAAACAGGATGAATTCATCACCTATAAATTAGAGATTAAAAAAGAAGCCAGTTTGTGGGCAAATTTGGTCTGGACGGATGCGCCAGGTTCTGCCAATGCGGAGATCTCCTTGGTGAATGATCTTGATTTAGAGCTTGTTGCTCCAGATGGCCAGGTGCATCGCACAACGGATCATCTCAACAACTCAGAGAGTTTAGAACTTTCAAAATTGCTGCCTGGAAATTATTTAATGAAAGTTAAGGGGTTTCGAGTTCCTCAGGGACATTTTGGGGCTCAACCTTTTGCCCTCATATTTTCAATTCATGAGTAAAAGAGTGTTATTGAGTGCTAAAACACACTTTTTTCCGTCAAAATATGTCACTGCCCTTATTTTTGGGCAAAAACAGCTGAAATTATTTCTTGAAGCGCTGTTCTCGATTGATAACTCGTGTCAAATTTGTTAGAAAAAAGACGGTTAAAAATCGGCCCAAGTAGATTGTCAGTGTCGTTGTTCATATTAGTGTTTGGATTTATAGCTGAAGTGAATGTTTAGATAATTTTTGAAGTAAGAATTTAGATAATTGATTCAGCTGTTTTTAAAGATAATGTTTAAGGTAATGACACTTTCAATTTGAAGTCGAAAACTGAGTCCCAAACTCTGGAAGAATCCGGGGAAGGTTATAGGATGCAGGCTTTTAATATTGGTGATAATGCAGTTTATCCAGGTTATGGAGTCGTTAAGGTTGTTGCAATCGAAACGAAAGAAATGCTAGGAACAAAAACTACGTTTTATAATATGCAGTTGGTTGATTCTGGTTTGAAAATCATGATCCCTACAACAAATGTCAAATCAGCGGGCTTGAGGCCCATTATTTCTAAAAGTGATGCTGCTCTTGTTGTTGGAATACTCAAGGAAAAAGATGTCAAGTTAGACACTCAAACTTGGAATCGCCGCTATCGTGAATATATGGAAAAAATTAAAACAGGTTCTGTTTTTGAAATCGCTCAGGTTTTAAGAGATCTCTTCCTTTTAAAAGCGGACAAAGAATTGTCTTTCGGCGAGCGTAAGATGCTTGATTCAGCACGTAATCTTTTACTAAAAGAGCTGACTTTGGCGACCAGCCAAGAAGAGCTTTTTATGGAAGAAGAAGTGAAGGCTATTTTTGGAGTGACAGCATAGCTCTGAGTTGTCGACTTGTAGTGGACTCTCTAAAAAAAATCTAATAGTGTGAAGGCTTGGTTAACACCCAGGCCTTTTTTATTGGAGTTTTTCATGAGTTCACAGATTTCCCCTCATGTCCGCGTTCGTTTTGCCCCTTCGCCAACTGGCTACCTTCACGTGGGTGGAGCTAGAACTGCACTTTACAATTATCTCTTCGCAAAAAAAAATAATGGCAAATTTATCCTGCGCATTGAGGACACGGATGAAGCTCGTTCAACACAGGAATCACTTCAGGGTGTCGTGGATGATATGGTTTGGCTGGGTTTAAAATGGGATGAGGGCGTTGATCCAATCACATTGCAAGATGTGGGTCCCTTTGGGCCCTACAGACAAAGTGAGCGTCTAAGCATCTATAAAGAGATTGTTGAACAGTTGTTGAATTCAGGCAAGGCCTATTACTGTTTTTTGACGGACCAAGAAATTGAAAAGCAGCGCGAAGAATCTGCTGCTGCCGGACATTTTGCTCATGTGAATTCGCCCTATCAGGATTGGACTTTGGAGCAAGCTAAAGTCAAATTGGCGGCGGGAGAAAAAGCTGTCGTTCGCTTTAAAACGCGTGAACTGAAAAAAGATTATATCTTTAACGACCAAGTTCGAGGCGAAGTCAAATTTCCATCTGATATGGTGGGTGATTTTGTGGTGCTGCGGTCTGGTGGAATGCCAGTCTATAATTTTTGCTGCGCCATTGATGACCACTTAATGAAAATCACTCATGTATTCAGAGCGGAGGAGCATCTTCCCAATACTCTTCGTCAACTCATGATCTATGAAGCGATGGGATGGCAAGCTCCTGAATTTGGTCATATGGCCTTGATCTTGGATGAAGACCGCCAAAAACTTTCTAAGCGCAAAGGTGCAGTTGCTTGTGGGCAATTAAAGCAAGAGGGTTATTTGCCCTCAGCCATTTTGAATTTTATTGCCCTTTTGGGATGGTCGCATCCTGAAGAGAAAGAGATCTTAAGCGTGGAAGAGATGATTCAAGCCTTTGATATCTCTCGTTTGAATTTATCCGGTGCTATTTTTGACCGTGTGAAATTTAAATGGATGAATGCACAGCACCTTCGTGCCACACCAAACAAAGAGCTTTGGAATTTAGTTCAGCCCTTTTTAGCTCGTGAAAATATGGAGTTGCCGCAAGATCCGGCCTGGCAGGAAATGTCAGTGTCAGTCTTTAAAACTTCAATGGAAACCTTAGTGGATGCCATTGAGCTTTATAAGCCCTTGAATGATAAATCCTATGTTGTACTACCTGAAGCTGACGAGACCTTAAAATGGGAGCCTACCAAGGCTGTATTAAGTGCATGGCGTGATTTAGTGAAAGCTCATCCTTCAGATTATATGACTGAAGCTGAGTTTCTGAAAATTCAAGATGAAGTCAAAAACATCACTGGTGCTAAGGGAAAAAACCTCTTTATGCCAATTCGCGTGGCTGTCATTGGGAAGCCCCATGGAACAGAATTAAAAACTTTAGTGCCATTGATTAAAAAATCATCCTTAGTGCAGAGAGCAGAAATGGCTTTGGCGCTGGCTTAAAACTTAAGATTATTTTTATTAACAGCACATTGTAGAAATTTTTTTTTAAATATATTTTTTAAAAATTACTTTTTATATTTTATAGACTTGGAGACCCTTATGGCTTTGAAGATTCACAACTCAATGTCGAAGCAACTTGAAGAATTTGTTCCCTTGGATCCCAAACATGTCAAAATGTATGTTTGTGGCCCGACGGTCTATAATTTTCTGCATGTTGGAAACTTTCGCAATGTTGTGTTCTTCAACCTCGTCAGGCAATGGCTAGAACATCTGGGATATCAGGTCAGCTATGCCTTAAATTTCACTGATGTGGATGATAAAATCATTCACCGCGCTCACGAGCTCGGTGTAAGTCCTCAGGAACTTACAGAAAAATATATCGAAGAATATAAAAAAGATTTTAAATCTCTGGGACTGCGCCCTCATGAATTTAATCCTAAGGTCACCGAAACCATGGCTGAAATCACAGGCATGGTTCAGACTCTGGTTGAAAATGGAAAAGCCTATGAAGCTCGCGGCGATGTGATGTATTCGATCAAATCTTTTGCCGAATATGGCAAATTGAGTGGTCGCAATACAGATGAACTGCAAGCTGGAGCCAGAGTGGATGTTGATGAAAAAAAACAAAATCCCCTGGATTTCGCCTTGTGGAAATCTGCCAAGCCCGGAGAGGTGGCTTGGCCATCGCCCTGGGGACTGGGACGTCCAGGGTGGCATATTGAGTGCTCAGCGATGATAAAAAAGCTCTTTGGTGACCAGATTGATATTCATGGTGGCGGAGTCGATCTTATTTTTCCGCATCATGAAAATGAAATTGCCCAAAGCGAAGGATGTTCAGGGAAGCATTTTGTGAATTGCTGGATGCATGTAAATATGCTCAATTTCAGTGGTCAAAAAATGTCAAAATCATTGGGCAATATTGTGACGATGCGAGAGTTTTTAGAAACCAACAGTGCAGAACTTTATAAATGGATGATTCTTTCCGTGCATTATCGCACGATGAGCGAGTTTGGCGAAGCCGCCATTGAACGCGCCGTTTCAGGCTTAGCACGGGTCTATTCTGCGATGGCTTTGGCTGAAAGTTATCTGGGACAAAGCTTGGGTGATCCAGCATCGTTAACTGAAGATCCTGCCTTCCAAAAAATCACATCTGAGGCTTGGGGGAGTATTGAGCAGTCTTTGAATACTGATTTTGCAACTCCAGAGGCTTTTGCGACCTTATTTGAAGTTGTGAGACAGTTTAATTCACAGGTTCGCCGAGGAATGAAAAGCAATGCGGCCGTGCAAAGCAAAGCCCTGTTGTTCCTAAAATTTGTCCGAAAATTTGGTGGGGTGATGAGTTTATTTCAAGAGCCCGCTCAAGAGTTCTTAACCAAACTCGACGATTTGCTCCTAAAAAAATTGCAGCTTGAAAGAACCGATATTGATGCTTTAGTTGAAGATCGAGCCAAAGCACGGAGCGCTAAGGATTTTGCCAAATCTGATGAGCTTCGCAAAAAGCTCAATGAGTTGAATATTGCAGTGAGTGATTTAGCTGAAGGCTCTTTCTGGGAAGTTGCTAAATAAGTTGTGAGGGTATTTATTCTTCTAGTTGAATTGAACTTTAGATATTCTTTTGGAATTATTTTTAAATTTAACTAGAAATTAAGCCAAGACTAGCAATAAGAACAAAAAATAAAATGGAAAAGTAGAGATTTATGTCAGAAGAGATGAATAACAGGTTTGAGATTCGATGCGGAGTGGTCATTGCTATTTTTGCGGCACTGATGGCGATGAATGACCTTGTGGCCGGAAAATATGGTGATGATGAAATTATTGGAGCCAACGAAAAAGCCGCAGCTTATTTATGGTATCAAGCAAAAAGCATCAAAGAAACTCTTGTCGAAGGTGAAAAATCCCTTTTGATGAGTTTAAAAGAAGCGGGGGTCATTCAAGCTGTGGCAGTCAAAGGAATTGATTCACACCTTGTTGATCTTCAAAAGAAAACTATTCGCTACAAGCGTGAAAAAGACGAAATTCTGAAAGGATCCAAAACTGTTGGGTCCGCAAATTGGGCCCAGGAAGTGAATGGTGAATTTGGAAAAGTGATTGGTGCGACTGAAATAGAAGCTCGGATGGAAGTCTTAAGTAAAGCTGGCGACCGGTTTGATATTGCCAGTTTATTTTTTCAGATTTGTTTGGTTTTGGGTGCGATGAGTTTAATGCTGAAAAAGTTATCTCTGCGGAATGCTTTTTTTATGGGAATGAGTCTGCTGGGAAGTCTTGGCGCGGGGATCTCGCTGTGGTCTTTCTTATCGGTTCTTTGAGCAGATTATGACCTACAAAAAGATCCATGCAGAATGTCTGAGAATAGGCACTCTTGAAAAAGCAGAAAGTTCAAAAAGATTTTTCAAAACGAAAAAAGGTGAGTATGGGGAGCATGATCTCTTCTTAGGCATTAGTGTCCCTGCTTCACGAAAAATATCAAAGCCCTATTTGAGTCTAGAAATGCTCGAGATTGAAAAACTTTTTAATTCCAAATTTCATGAAGAGCGCTCGATCGGTATTCAAATTTTAGTTGCGCAGTATCAGGCAGCTATCAAGGCTAAAGATTTAAGTGCTCAAAAGAAAATATATAAAAAGTATTTCTCCTGGCGCCATCAGGTCAACAACTGGGACTTGGTGGATTCTTCAGCTCCCTCGATTTCAGGACACTATTATTTTCATCATGAAGACGTTGATCTAGAGGTGTTGCGAAAATCAAAAAGTCTGTGGGATCGACGTATCGCCGTTATTTCTATGTTCTATTTTATCCGCCAAAATTCTTTTACTAAACCCTTAAAAATCATCGAAGGGTTGCTGTATGAACCTGAAGATCTGATGCACAAAGCCTGCGGATGGATGTTGCGAGAGATTGGTAAAAGGGAGAAGAACGAGCTTGTTCTTTTTCTGGATCATCATAGTAAGGACATGCCCAGGACAGCACTTCGTTATGCGATTGAAAAAATGGATGATAAAGAACGCCGTCATTTTTTAAATAAAGTAAAACTTTAAATTTTCTTGATTTGAAGTTATGTCTTTTTATTAGGACACATGTCGCTGCCGCATGTGTTGAATATTTTGGATATTCAGGCGAATCAGGCAAGGATTCAAAAATCTTGTTTGGTGGGTAGCTTGAGGCAGTGTTCATTGAGTTTTGTAGAACGACAGAGCTGTGTGTTTTTCCCATCCCACTTTACCAATCCTCGTTCATCATTTATTCTGGCTGTGGATTGTTTATCTTGCTTCGAAGGATTTCTGACTTCGTGTTGGGCCCTTCGGGAAATCATAGTAAATGATCTGAGTCCCCGTTGAAATAGGTAATACCTGATCTTCACTGACCAGAGAGCTGACTTTCTTCGGGGATTTCTTTTTTTTTTGCCTAGACCGATTCTTGGTCTCTATAAGTTCAAACTTTAGCCTTTAAAGTGTTTGCAAGATGATGAAGTCGTCGATAGTTGGTGACCAACAGGCCCGCAAACATGATCCACAGGGCTCCATAAACGGCATGGACATGAAAGACCAATTCAAGGGCAGCGCCTGCAGTCAGCAAGGCCATTCGGTGCTGTTTGGCCATGGGGCCTAGATATTGGTGGCCTTGTCCTAGAGAAGCTCCTAAAGTGCGAATATAAGCTGTCAGTACGGCCAGAAAAATATTGATCCCAGTTAATGTCATCGCGACATCATAGTTTCTGCAATAAAGCCCTGCGCCTAAAATGATTAAAGCATCTGCGATGCGATCTGGAACTTCATTGTAAAGATCTCCGACTGCGGATTTCTTTTTATATTCGATGGCGACCATGCCATCCATCATATTGCAGAGAAGTCGAAATTGAATCCCTACAATA
The DNA here is from genome assembly GCA_947449255.1 of Pseudobdellovibrionaceae bacterium. Classification (GTDB taxonomy): domain Bacteria; phylum Bdellovibrionota; class Bdellovibrionia; order Bdellovibrionales; family Bdellovibrionaceae; genus Bdellovibrio. The sequence goes on along the minus strand of CANFQX010000001.1, from coordinate 83,461 downwards.
GCAATAATCAGGAGGCTGTCTTGGGAAGACGGTCGCGAAATGAAAAAGCCAATGAGGGCCACAGCCGCGCCGACCATGCTTAATATGGAAATTTGATTTGGCGAAATATTCCATAGTGATAATTTAGCAGCCAGGATGTGAGCCCAAGCCTTGTTGCGAGTCGCAAGGGGGCGGCGAGATAATAAATCTTGAGAGTTTGTTTTTTTCATAAAGCCTTCCAAGGCAACAAATGGTGTTGGCCTTTTTTTTCATTTTCATATCTGTGCGATAACCGTGCCATCGCTGTTGTCATAAGAAAGCGAGCACGAAGTCCTTATGGGCTCTATTTAAGTGTTTGCTTTTTATAATCTTTTAGCTGAGTTGATCAGCGCGGGAGCGTCGGGATATTGAACGTGGGCCTGACTAGTTTGTAATCAGGTGACGGCGGATGTCAGTGAGTTCTTCAGTGGGTCGCTATTCAGTAAAGAACTTAGGGGGTTTATATTCCAAGGTTGGGATAGTAAAGTTTGTTATCCCACATGCCCTGATTGAAATATTGAATCGTTGCTTTTAGTTTTTGTGTCAGCAGGACTTTGTCTGGCATTGCTTTTGTTTTTTCTCCTTGAGGGCCGGGGAAAAGTTCTGGATCGCTACTGCCAGGTGTCCATTTTAAACTGGAATCTCTGGTGAACAGCAGATATCGTCCATCGATATAGTTCACGACCTGCTTATCACCTTTGATAAACAGCGAACTTCCTAAGTAGTTTTTTTCTTTATTTGCAATGCCCAAAAAATCCAGCACCGTGGGTAAAATATCAATTTGCTGGGCTATCATGTCAGTTTCAATTTTTGGAAATTTAAAGTTTGGATGATACAAAATAAGTGGAACATTGTAATCGCCAATGTCATTTTCAAATTCAGTTCGATAATGTTTTGAGGTGTGATCGGCGGTGATGATAAACAGTGTGTTTTTAAACCAAGGCTCTTTCGCTGCCGATTCAAAAAACTTTGCAAGCGCCATGTCTGTGTAGGCTACGGTTTTTAAGATTTCTAGGGGGCCATCGGGAAGCTTTGATTTATAGTTGTCGGGAACCTTAAAAGGATGGTGTGAGCTGATCGTAAAAACGGATGAAAAAAAGGGCTCAGGCATTGAATTCATTTTTTTTATAGCGAATTGAAGAAAGGGCTCATCCCAAATGCCCCAGGTGCCATCATCATCTGCAGAATTGTTGTACTCGTTCGATCCATAATAATTCTCGATGCCAGAGCTTTTCATAAAGGAATCAAAATGCATGGTTCCGTTGTGCCCGCCATGAAAAAAGGCCGTGCTGTACTTGTGCGGGCTTAAGAGCGTGCCCAGTCCAAGGAAATAATTGGTGGAAAAATTTGAGGATATAAAGGGCTCACTCATCAAGGCGGGAACTCCGGCCATGATGGCCGCAATCCCCTCAATAGAGCGTCGTCCGTTGGCGTAAGCATTTTTAAAGACCAGTGATTTATTTTTTAGCGAGTCCAAAAAAGGTGTGAAGGACTGTCCCTTGTAGGGGCCAATGTACTCTTCACCAAAGCTCTCAAGAATTAAAATGACAATATTTTGTGGAGTTTGTGGACGCAGACCCTCCAAGGAAGACTCCGTGAGATGACCGTTTAAATGCCCGAGGACAACATTCATTTTATCAAAGTATTTCTCATTTTTTAGAGAAGTTTTTCCATAACTTTTTATTAAAGTGAAGGATGAATTTAAAACCAAATTGTTTAACACGGGGGCGGTGAAAACGTTGGCATTGACAAAACTGATGGGTTTAAGTTGCAAGCCCCCGCGGATACCAACTACAGCTGCGCCTAGGGCAATGAAACAGATCAGGGTATGGCCAATCCAATAATTTAAATTCTTTTTAAGTTCAGAGGGCCATATCGATTTTGAGAATTCTTGGGGATTTGTTTTAGTGAATTTCCAAGAGAGTTTAATAAACAGGGCAAGCAGAATTCCATTTATCAGAAAGGACGGCCAATAAGTGGATAAAAAACCAAGCATTTTGCCTTGGGATTCGCCAATAATAAAAAGGGTCTCTGCCGTAAAGCGCCTTCCCACAAAATTGATAAACTCAACATCAATCATGTTTAAGATCAGAAAGGGGGTATGGCAGCAGCAAAAAATGAAAAAGATGGACTTTTCCCAGGTGGTTTGTGCTTTTATTGGCCAGGGGATAAAACTTAAAATCAAACTTGGACTAGACAAAATAAGAACAGAAGAGAGATCAAAGCGGATTCCAACAAAAGCGGCGAGCAGTAAATCAACGAAAGATTTATTTCGAAATAAGCTCCAATTCCAAACAAGGAACTCTATTCGACAAAGAAAATAGAAGAGGAGAGCGAGTAGAATCAGGCCAAAAATTTTAAAAATTCGCCGGGAATGACCAAACATCATTTTTACGCCTCTTTAGAGTTTACCTTCAATTAAAAACCATGTGTAAAATAATAATTTCTTGCTTGTACAGTAAATTGGACAATATTAAATTTCATTGAGCGCAGGTTACACCAATGTCCAGTGAAATGGGTAACACTTTTATTGTTTCATAATTTCTTTCAGCAGGTGTGTCGCCGACACGGCGAGTAGGGCTCTTTTTTCTATCCATCTCATTTTGCTACGCCAGTATGAATATCAAATAGGCCGAGTAAACTTTTTTGTGCCTAAAATTGAGAAACTAGAGTTTTTATCTGATATTTTCCTCCCATCGAAAAGGGTGGCCTGGTAGTATTATTCAATGGGGAATATTTTAAAGTTTTGTTTAGCAATGGTTTGCTTGTTGGTGTTCGGACAGCAATGTTCCAGAGTTCCTTTGGAGCGATTAGAATCTATTGGTTTTGAAAGTAAGAGCAGTAACCCTTTTTTAATTCCTCCCCCAACTGAATTTCCAGTTGTGAGACGTTATATACTTTTAGTTGATATGTCGAATTCTATGATTTCTGGTCCTTGTCAGAATGATGTCGAGGGTGGGATATATTTTCCTGGTTCAGGGCCATTTTCAGTTTACGACCCTACGAAAGGTGTGGGCAGGTCCGATGATCATCGTGCCGACGGTATCGACTGCAGGGTCAATGATCAGTTGGTCATTGAAAAGGTATCGTTGCTTTCAAATGTACTTCCCAACATCAAAATTAACCCGCCAATATTTTATGAAACCTACCCTGGAATTGACTTTTCTGGCAGTCGAATTGAAATAGTCAAGACCTGGCTCGCAGATCTTTTGAATAATTCAACTCCGGAAATGTTAAATAACACCAAAATCATGTTGATCCCCGTTTCGGGAGGTGTCTCACAGGCGAAACTTGCAAGTAGCCTAGGATCTGTTGTTGGGATTTCTGATATGTTTAAATTTATACCGCTATCAGACTCGAAAGTTATGGCAGAGGTTGAATGGCTGAAGCAAGAGCATATGCGAAATTATTCACTTGTGCGAAGTTCAGATATTTGGCGATATGAGACCACGAAAATGGGAACAACTGCGCCAGGTGCTTTGTTGAGTTCAATCTATGACTCTGTAACGGAAGATATGCGCGAACTTAACCATGATGGTCTATTGTCTTATGCCGATTATGATGTTGTTCATCTGAGTGATGGATTTTTGTCACCGCAGCCTGATTCGATTTCAAAAGTTTTAAAATTTTATCAGCCGTGTGCGGCTTGTGCTGCTGACTCAAAAAACTGTGTTGGGATATGCTCTACGCTCGTTAAGAATATGGAAACTGCTTGGGGTGTTCCCTCTGACAATAGTCTGGATCAGTTAGATTTCAAATTGGGTCTTTTGCAAAGTTTGCCGCAGTTTTTTGGGGCCGGAAATTTGCGAATGAATTTTGTTCAACTCTATAAGGCTCGATCTTTAAAGGCTCGTCCAGGTGAGACCACCTATTTTGATGACCTGATTCCATATTTTAAAAAGCGCAACAGTCGCTTTTCTTTGTGGCAAGCAGACAGTGAAAAGCCTCCCTTTCAGCTTTTGGGCAGTTATCGGGAATCAGTCACTTATAAAATGACTGATATATTTCTACTTAATCCGAATGTTAGGGCTGATGTTAATGGACAGCTGCAAATTGATTCTGACGGTGATGGTTTGTTTGATAATGAAGAGATAGCATTAGGCACTGATCCACATCGAGCAAGGACAAATGGATATTGTTTGGATAGTTTTATGGCCCATGAAGCCTATGCGAGTCGATGTAAAGCCATGGTTGCATCTCGATCATGTGATCCAACGTTAGACTCAGATGGCGACGGTTTAAACGAGTGTGAAGAAATGTTACTTGGGACAGATCCGTTTGACTTCGATACAGATGGTGACGGGATTCCAGATTTGTATGAGTGGATTTACGGTTATAATCCATTGAGTGGTGATGTCGAAAAAGATAATAATGGAGATGGCTTTACAAACATGTACAATTTTGCTCGAGGACTAGGGCCAGTGGCTGATGTGCAGAGACTTACTCCCACAGTTATGGCAAATTATGATGTGAATTTTTTGGGTCGGGAAAAAATGGATGGCAATAATGCTCGAGAGACCTGGGTTGAATCCTATCAAGTTATATTGAAAAATCTACCTGTGATGGAAATGGATCCAACAGATGAATCAAAACAGGTTCCTATGTTTGCAAGTCGTGTAAGTGATGACCCTCATGAGCGAGATGCTAATTTAATTTCAGCACAGGACTCATTGCTCAGTTATCCGACAGTAAAATTTAAAAATAAAATGGTGGGTTTAATGCGGCTTGTGGACAGAGACAACCCAGATCGAATTTTTTGGAGAATATTTAAGGCTGACATCCCAGTTACTCAGTCAATCAATCAGCCCCAATTGGATTTGACTAAATTCCATCTGATCAGGGCTCGGGATCGGGGGATGTGATGAAAAAAATAAAATCGATAAAAATAATTATTAGTTTATTTTTTCTTTTGTTGATTTCGATCGGATTTCAAAACTGCGCAAAGCAAAATTTAGAATTAGTTCAGCAAGAGAAAGTTTATCAACTTCCAAGTGTTAAGCTGGCGGCAAATATTTGTAATGATGTTCGATTTTTTAACCAGAGTGGGAGTAAATTTGTTTTTATAGTTGATATGTCGGCCTCTAATGTTGGAAATTGGTTTTATGAAACTGTCGGTGGATTAAATTATTACTATTTTGATCCAACGAAGGCCACTGATCCCAATGGAAGTCGCTTTGATGCTATTCAATATTTTTTAGATCATTGTGGTGGACAAGCCGGAACTCAATTTTCAGTCATTGGTTTTGGAAATTCTGCAGGAGTTCTTTCGTCGGCAGGAGCTCCAGCATTGGCTTGTGACAATGTTAGCTTCAATACTTCAGGTGCTGCAAAGTCTCAATTAGATTATTTAAAAACAAGACAGACCAAAGATAGCAGCTGGTATTTTCAGTGGTCTAAGGCAACCAATAATTATTTGACAGTGGATACCCCTGCTAGCTTGGTTCTTGGAGTAACCAGTTATACCAATGCTACAAAATGTGCAGAAGACCTTTTGATTAAAGATTTAACTTCAGCAACAGCTATTCCCGCTGATAATTATTACGTTTTTTTTCTTTCAGATGGAGTTCCTGAAGATAAAAACGGCACTGGATGTAATCTTCCGACATTGTCTAAAGAAAAAAAGGATGCTTGTTATTTAAGTAACATGTCTGATGCGATGACTATGATGCGAACAGCAGCTATTTCAAAAAATAAAAATCTTCGCTTCACTGGTGTTTACTATGGGACTGAAAGTGCTGTTCCGGTCGTCTTGGATAGCATGGCAAAGTTAGGTGGGACTAGTGGTGCTGTAGCTTTGAAATCATTCAGTGGAGAACAAACAGCACTATGCAGTTTATTTGTCAGTCAAACAGCTTTAGAATATAAACCTGAAACATTTTTTGCCGTTGATCTGACAAGTTTGCGTAAAGGTGGGAAAATAGTTGCTGACAGTGATATGGATGGAGTCGATGACGAGACTGAAATTGCTGAAGGCACTGATCCACAGAATCCTCGGTCAACGGGTGTTTTAGGGGTTCTCGATGGGATTTGTCATCGTCTCGGTGGTGTTGCGAAATGCCAGGAGAGACGATCGCAAATTATTTGTCAGCCAAATATGTTTAATAGCTTTGGGCTTTCTGATTGTGATTATAAAATGTTGGCTTTAGATCGTCCAAATACAGGCAGTTGGGGGCTTGATACTGACAAGGATGGGATGCCTGATTTTATTGAAATCATAAAAGGAACTGATCCTGGGACAGCCGATATGCTGGTTGATCCTGATGGAGATGGAGTAACAACCCGCGATGAAATTATAAGGGGCACTGATCCCTTCGTTGCTGATGCAAATACGCCTAATTATTTGATGAGTCTATTTAAAACGACTTATATTCAAACTCCCAATGATCTGGTATGCCCTATGGGGCATTGGCGATTGGAAGCCGATCGGATTTTGACTGCCCCAATCGAATCAGTTGCATCCATTTCAGGTTCTGCCTCATTTTTAAATCATCCTGCTAATGTTCATAAATTCGTGGTTATATATAAGTCTGTTGCTCAGAATAGTTTGAACCCCTCTAATGAATACTATGCAGCTTGGGTAGATGTGGCAGTTGAAAAAGCCGATGGGTCAGAGAATGCGACAGCGAGTGTTCAAGAATTAAAGCCTACAGATTTCAAATTGATTGGGGAGATACCTCAATGAGCCGTATGATAAACTCTATCTACATCATATCAGCTGGGATTTTTTTAGTAGGTTCGTTTCAGAACTGTTCCAGTACGCCGTTGGAAAAAATTCCCGTGGTTCTGAGGCCTTTTTCGGTTAAGGGCTCGGTAAATCTTTGCTTAGATAAGGGGCTTAATCAATTCACAATCGATAATATCATAATTGCTAATTTAAATATTACAGCTTCACACGGTGACTTGGTGGCTGATTCAGATTCCGATGGAATCGCGGACAGAGATGAGGTTGCACTTGGCTTTGATCCTTTAGTTCGTAGGACAAACGGTAAAATTTTGGATTCACTTTGTCTTGATATGAGTGGAAACGCCAATTGTCTTGAACAAATTCCTAGCTGCCACTCCGACAAAAATACTTTGGGTATTAATGAATGTGATATTAAAACTTTAGGATTAGATTTACTTTATGGTCATCCGACTCAGGGCTTAGATTCTGATAAAGATGGTATACCGGACATTTTGGAGATTTTGCGGGGAATGTCGCCAAATATCAATGACAGAGAGGCTGATCCTGATCACGACGGCGTTATGAATTGGATTGAAATACAAAATGGAACAAATCCAAACTTTTCAAATGGAGCAGTTGATCCTTCGAAGGTGCTTATCTACAAGACAACAAAACTCTTAGACACTGGAAGTTGTATGGGGGAGCTATGGAACATTACTGTTGATCAGTTGCCTTTTGTTTCAACGAAGGCTTATTTGGATCCTTTAGATTCGGTGAGTCCCCTTTCTCCAAGTCTTTCGCATGCTGCAGAGGAGAATGTTATTACGATTTTTTTAAAATTAAAAACTCGCTCAGGTTTTATGGGAAACAGCAGGATTTATTTTAAAGATTTCAAAATTAATAAATCATTTTCAGGATTTGACCTTTTCATGAACGACTTTATTGAGGCCGGGGAGGTATTGCCTTGAATCTAAGGAAATTTATAATCATATTTTTAATTTTTGTAGGCTTGAATCCGGCCCAGGCTCAGGTCCGAAGTTTTAATCAGTGTTCAAATTCGGCTGCTCCGCGAAGTGAATTGGATAATCTTTGCCCTAGATTAGAAGGGGTGCATTTGGAAGGTTGTTGTCCTCCTCTGCAAAAGCAAGCTCCTCTTGTATGCAAATACCATGTTGTTAATCAACGAGGACAGCAATTTTTAACAGATAGTTCCTTTGTTGATTGTAGAAATGGGCAGAATGTGACAGTGGCTTGTTGTACTGTGTCTCAACGCAGCTGTGTCTCTTTACCTGTAACTTTAAATTATATTCCAAGGTTGATTTTTAGAAGTAAGACATGTTGTTTTGAAAACTGTCCTGGTGCGAACTACTGGTTGCAACCTCCCGTTAATTCCTCTATTTCGGCGAGTCATGAGCTGGATACGGGCGGAGGACCTTCTGCATGCACAGGATCGGTATTGCAGGAATGTAGCGTCGGGTCGGGTTCAGTGTCAACGTGCTCTGCTAATCACTATTGCCCAGTGCCTACTCCAGCTCCAGCTCCAGCTCCAGCACCAGCACCGGCTCCAGCACCAGCACCGGCTCCAGCACCAGCACCGGCTCCATCGCCATCGCCAAAGCCAGCTCCAGCTCCAGCTCCAGCACCAAAGCCACCTGGCGGTGCTTAGGAAGGTTTCCAGGGGCCCTTTTTTCAAAAGCGTGTCGAATTTTGAATTGAAGCGCAATGCAATGAGGGCAAGCATCTGCGTTTAAAGTTTGATAATTGAACTGAGCACAAATTATAGTTTAGGGAGTAAATGTTTTGCTTAAAATTGTACATGTCCTGTTCTCAATTTAAATTTCAAAGATTTTTTTAATTTAAATTATGAATACGATGGATTTTAAGCTAACTTGAGTGAGATGGTCTACAATTAGAAATTGAGTACATGATGACGCCAATTGAAATTTATAGTGATGGATCATCTCTTATACCTAGAAAACCAGGTGGGTATGGGTGGTTGATTGTTATCGAAGGCGAGAAGGTCACTGAAGGCAATGGATGGCTAAGAAGGGCTGACAATAACGACGCCGAAGTTGAAGGGGCTTACCATGGAATTATAGCCGCCGTGCAACTGTATGGTGTGAATCAAGAATTTATTCTCTGCTCAGACAGTCAGATTGTGCTTGGTTGGGTTGATGGAAGCTATTCCTTTAAGTGTGATCCCGTAAATCCCAGATTTTCCCAAATCAAGGACCTGACTTCGAATCTTGATTTGCGGACGAGGTGGATTCGGGGACATTCGGGAAATATATTTAATGAAAGGTGCGATGATCTTGCAACTTTGGGTCGACTTAAAAACCTTCAATCGCCAGAAATTTTAAATGCAGCCTCTTTACATTCTGTTCAACTCCATAGACCCCTTGGGTAAAGGATTTCAATGGCAAAAGATTTGTTAGACCTTCATGGATTCAAAAACGATGAAGTTGAAGCCGCCGTGGATAGATTCCTTGTTCGAGTGTCCGGTACAAATTTAAAGCGCGCTCGCATTATGACTGGAAAAGGGACCGGTAAGGTTCGTGAAACGACAATGAAGTATCTCAAGCGAGCCGGCTATGAGTGGTCCTTCGAAAGACTTTCGAATGGAAAAAGCAATGAAGGCTGCCTGGTTATTAATTTGGAATAGACTTAGTTTGCAAAGCCCTTTGTGATGTAGAGTAATGAAGTTGCAATCACTAAAACCCACAGGCCAAAACCAAAAATAAAGGGTTTGCTGCCGACTTTTCTAATTTTATTGAGATCAAAGGATAAGCCAATCAGAAAAAGGGTGATGGCAAAACCAGTTTTGGAAATCATCTGAAAGAGAGTTTTATATTCTTCCAGAGGTCCAATGAAGGTGAAGGCCAGAGACATGGCCAGGAAGCCCAACACAAACCATGGGAAGGAGATGACGTTGTCTTTTTTTCTTTCAATAAAACCAAAAATAACCGTGATGGGAATAATCCAAAGGGCACGGGTCAACTTAATGGTTGTTGCCATCGCTAAAGCTTCTTGTCCGTAAATGGACGATGCAGCAACCACGGAGCTTGTATCGTGGATTGCTAATGCACACCACAGACCAAAATCACTTTGTGACAAGTGCAGAAGTGAGCCTAAAGGTGGAAATATAAAAACGGCCAAAGCATTCAGAATAAAGACAATGGCAATAGAAATTGTAATAACAACAGATTCAGCTGCGAGCACCGGCGCAAGAGCACCTATGGCGCTGCCTCCACAAATAGCGGTCCCCATTGTGATTAAGAGACCCAGTTTTTTATCGATTTTAAGTAGCTTCATTCCAACGACGCCAACACAGAATACGAGTGAAATACTGATGAATGTGACAAGGGCCCCCGAAGCGCCCTGCTTGAGGACTGAGCTAAAATTGAGTGAAGACCCCAGAAGTACGATGCTGATTTGAAGCAGTTTGGCTCCACTGATTTTGGCCTTCAATTGCAGCGAGGGATATTTAACGATGATAAAAGACAGCACGATGCCCAGTGCTAAGGCCCATTGAGGAGATATCATGGTGAAGTCCTTTGGTGAAATTGATCTTTAGTTTAAGCACAAATCTGCAGGCAAAAAAAGTAATAACAGGGTTGCCGAGCTCTAGCAAGTCTCATGATCTAAAAAATTGCAGTGAGACTCTTCATCAGAAGTTTCTGCGGTAGGCAAGAATGAGGCCTGGCAAGTTTCAAAGTTTTACCTTATAGCTTTAAAAAAAATATTTAAACGGATAAATTCTCTATCTAAAGAAATGGCGTGGGTTCAAAGATGTTTTTAAATCCTATTTCTAAGTTTTCGATCATTTTCATTCTTATATCTGCTTTAAATTTCGCGAGCGAAGCTCGGACTCATAGAGCTAGCGTAGATGCCAATAAAATGGGCAAAGTTGCCTTGGTCTATAAAGGGCCCGGAAGTTGTGAAGAAGATTGCTCGGAGGCGGCGGCAGACATGGCCAAATTGGCCGGGCTTAGACCTGTTTACATTGGCCCCAATGAAAGCAGGGCTGAAGTTTTTAAAGAGGCCGCTGTCTGGATTCAACCGGGTGGTGGAGCCAGTACAGCATCGAAGTCCATGAATCCTAGACTCAAAAAAATGATCAAAGAATTTGTATTTAATGGTGGCGGTTATGTGGGATTTTGTGCCGGAGGCTTCTTTGCAACCGAAGTTATCGCTGACACAGGAAATTTTGGATTGTCGATGTTGCCTGGAAAAAATCTGCTGTATGAGAACGTTAAAAATGAGATCGAATTGTTGACGCTCAATTGGCAAGGCCGACCTCGCAAAATTTATTGGGAAGGTGGACCCTATTTCATACCGCCAAGTGCAAATGAAATCTATGTTTCTCAATATCAAATTTTAGCTTTATACCCGAACGGTTTGCCCGCCACAGTGTCGGCAAAATATGGCCAAGGTAAAGTTGTCGTCACCGGTGCTCATCCTGAAAGTCCAAGATGGTGGAAGAGCGATGGGGTCAAATTGAATGATGATGACGGGGATGATTTTGATCTGGCCGTTGAAATGATTTATCAAGCTCTTTAATTTTTTTCTACACTTGTGAAAAAATAATGAAGCCACCTATAAAGAATGTAAATGCAAGAAGGAGGTAAAAGCTGGGCCTTCTTCGCGAGCGTACACACTCAAACAAACCTGCAAACATTGGTCCCGTGACATTGACTGAAGAAACAACACTCAGTTGTCCCTTGGACACGGCGATCAGGTACAACATCAGGGAACAGTAAGTTCCACCGAGCACGGACATAATAATGCGAAATTTTTCGTTTTTAGTCAGGCCACTCCACACCGGCTGAAAAGACACATGTCCTTCGGTGCGATGAAAGGTTGAATTGATGATAAAAAAACCTACAACAGCCCCAACACATCGAATGAAATTGACTTGGGCGGAAGATATTCCTGGCGTGGCTTCAAAGCCATATCGTGACAAGAGAACTCCAACCGCATCCAGAGAGATTGCAATCAATCCAAACAGCATCCCTCGGAATTGCCAGTGGCCATTTTTTTTATAACTTTCCAAGCTGATCGTGTAAAGACAGCACAGCATCAGAAAAACACCTAAAAACTTCATCACTGAAAAATTCTGTGAAAAGAGGTAGTAACCCGCAACTCCAAGAATAAAAGGCTGCAGTCCAAAGATCATCAGCATGCGAGAAGCGCCTAAATCTTTCATCGCATGCAGCATAAAGATGTCGCCAATCATCAGTCCAATAAAGCCAGAGCTCAACAAAGCAATCATTGTTTTGATGTCTGGCGCAGTCCAATCTTGGACCAAAAGCAGAGTCATTGAAAAAGCGACTAAGGCTACAAAGGCTTTAAAGCTGTTCATCCAAAAAGGCGAAATTTTACGAGCGAACTCTGTAAAAATAGTGCTTGAATAGGAAAAACACAGAGTCGCTAGGAGAGCATAAATTAGTGGGGGCACGTCTATAAACATAGGACTGACTTAACAAAAAAAATTTCTGATGTCACGATCCTAGGCTTCATCGGGCAGATAAAACAAAAGGGGGGGAGTGGATGGCAGTAAATTCTCTTAAGGATCTCTTCTGAAGGCCATTTTTTTATTTATATTCGTTGCTCGGTAGTGGCAGTGCGGCTATGACTTACTTTCCCTCGCTCACCCTAAGGATAGCCATGACCATGCCATTTTCAGATTCCTTCAATAGCAGTAAAGAGTCCCTTCTTAAAGTCTTTAAAGAAGTGGTTCGCAATCACCACGAACGCCTGTTGGAAATTGGTGCGGGCTCTGGACAGCACGCTATTTATTTAGCACCCTTTTTTCCTCACCTGGAGTGGACGGCCACGGAACAAATAGAAATGCTGCCGGCTCTGAATCGGAGCATTCAAGAAAGCAGAATCCCCAATCTGAGGCCCCCCCACAAGTTGCAAGTGGGAATGGATGAATTTGCGAACTTCACCTACGATATGATCTACACCGCCAATACCTTCCATGTCATGCATTGGAAAGAATGCAAGACTCTCATGAAAATGGTGAGTGGTCGATTGCAGGAAAACGGCAAAGTGCTCATTTATGGTCCTTTTAACTACGAAGGAAAATTCACATCACCTAGCAACGAAGAGCTGGATCAATCCTTGCGCGCCAAGGATCCTCTCAGTGGCATCAGGTCTTTTGAAGACGTGAACAAGGCTATGGCTAAGCAAGGCTTTGAACTGACGAAGGACTATGAAATGTCTGAGTCGAGTCATCTGCTGGTCTATAGTCGCTTGAAGTTTGTCAGCACGAAGAAAAACAGCAGTAAAATTCCTAAGCCTGCGGTTCGTGGGAATTAAGTAAAAAATTGAATTCTTGAAGCTTAGGCCATCTTGGATTCTTTGAAATTAATGTAACATAATATTTCTTAATCAAGCGATTTTTGAAAATCGCTTGATGCCCGTCTACTGAAAAATCATTTCACAGCGAAATTTAGACAGCCCTTTCCAGTTGAGGCTGGGGAATAATTTTGAATTAGTCAGTTTCAACAGCTGCCGGTCAGGGCGTGATGATATTGAATCTTCAATCAGTTTATCAAAGGCACTTGGGTTTTTAATATTCTCTTTGAGTTTGGCTGCGACCTCGAGATAAAAGTTAACGTGGTTGCTGGGGCCGATTCTTAAAGCCACAGGCAGCATTTGGCGCAGCTTGCGGTCGCAGAGCTCGTCATTGATCCTATTTCTTGAAAGAAAATTAAACACGGAGCTGATTGTGGTTGTCGGGTGAATTTCCAAGAGATGATTGACCGTGGCGAGATAGATTTGCTTTTGCATATCGTCGACATTTTGTTGGCTGAGTCCTTGATCCGAAGCTTCCTGGTAAAAACTTGCGATCGTGTTTTTAAATTCAATATCATTTTTTGTCACAGCGAACGCTGAAATAAAGCGATCGCGCAAATTTATTTTTTTCTGAATTGTCTCTTGCAGAGTGGCTTTCAATTCGGCAGGTAGGAGGCTCATCCAGGATTTGTTTCCTGGCAAAAAATCACCGAGGGCCTGGCGAGCCTTGACTGATTTACAGAGAATTTTGAGCAGTTCAGGGTTGCTAAAGAGGCCACGGGGATTTTTCTTTAATGCAGAGATTAAAATTGTGGCAGGTTTAAAATTAGCCTCATGAACATCATTGTAGAAGGCCCTAAAAAAAGAGTCTAATAAATGATCATCGGTTAAAAAATCAGGATTGGAGACAAGAAAAAGCTCGGCCTGAGCATACTCTCTTTGCTCTAAAAGAGTCTGCAAAACTGTGAGGGTTAATTTTCGATCAGCGATCAGGTCGGGGGAGCTGAGCAATCCTGAGGCAATCAGGGAAATATTTTTTTTGAAATAAGCCTCTTTAAAAACAATGCCGTTTTCTTTGAAGTTTGATTCAACGTTTTCGATAAATTGTGCGATTGGAAGTTTAGTGTAATTGCGAATGGCATTTGACCAACGATTGACATCGGCTAAAGTGGCGCCAGCGTGGGGGGCCAAGGCCTCAATCATCAAACTGTTGTGGTCCTTCTTTTTGGCCAATTGCAGTAAAATGGGCACCAGACTATTTTTCTCAATGGTGGTGTTGATGTCACCCAGAGAGGGCGAAGGCAGGGATTGTATATTGAGGGATAAATTGAGCTTTTTAGAATCGATCTTTAAGCCTTCAGTGTTGTTGTCCGCATCATCATAAGATTTTGTGATTTCGAAAGTGGCTTTGAATTGAGCTCTTAAAGGACTGTCTTGGTAATCGATTTGCACGCGCTGATCGGTGGCCACGTGCTTGATGGCCTCACGGACGGGGATAAAGTTCACCAGAGCATCGACTTTGGATATCAGGGGCAAAATGATTTCTGAAAAGCCCAGAGCAACTTTTTTGTTGTTGAAAGTTTGTATGATGGCCAGGGCGTCCGATGTTGAAATGCGAGGACCCGCAATGGTGTGTAAATAAAGACTGTCTTTGCCGCCAACAGAAACCTTTGTTGCCTGGGTGTAGCCCTTGACTCCTCCCTTGGCATCAGTCACTAAGAAAGTGAATTCATTGGGTGAGTTCACAAAAGGAAAACTGCAGGAGGTGGAGCAATCATTTCCGGCAAATCCTCGAAACATGGCAACGACTGGCGGGATTTCCTTGAGTCTAAGAAGCACCTCGGCGGGACGGACTTCATTGGGGATTAATTTTGCGATATTTGTGTTGAACCAGTTTTGCGCTGTTTTTGTCTGTTCGGGGCTTAGCCCCATTTTTGTAACATAATCCTGCGGGGTGATGATATTCATGCGCGTTGAATAATCGTGGACCATAAGAACTGACAAATGCTGTTCGACTGAGAGTGCTTCCTGCAGTCTGTCGATAATGACCGCTTTGGAGATTTCGGTGTCTTGCCAGCCCACTTTACCTGGCGAGAATCCATGGGCGACGACTTCGTCGGGGAGGTGTTCAGTGAGTATTGAAATTTTCTCGTCAAGTTTTGCTGCGAAGAATGTTTTTTTAAATTGTGGCGGAAGAATTTGCGATAGGCCCACAGCAATGCTTTGGCTTTTTCCTAGCATGGGTGAAGCTAAGGTTTTTTTGATCTCAGCGCTCAGGTCCTTTTCATTTTGCAGTCCCATGGATTGAACTCTTTGTGCGGAGTTGTTTTGCCAGGACTTCCACAGAGTTTCTTTTTCAGTGGCTTCATGGGGCTGTCCTTTTCCATCAGTGTTTCTTTTTTCATCATAAATTGCAAATTCAAGAAGATCTTTGTGATTCCGCTTCAGATTTTGAAAAAGAGAATTTTCCTTCAGTAGATCTTCGACTTGAACTTGATGACTCAAGAGGGCTAGAGGGTCAAAGGCATATCGAACGGCTCCGTCAGACAATGAAGGAATGAGGGCGCTTATTTTTAGAAAAGCCTGGGCCTTGTCTTCAGTGGATTGAAGGGGGAGGGTTTGGTCCCACTTACCAGCCCATCCACTGGTTGGAAAAAGTGCGGCTATAAATAGAAACAGGCTTGATAAAATTAGATTCATTTTTTTCATACCAGAAGTCATTTCACAATTCGAGCCAATTGAACTCAATGGATTTGCAGCTGAGGCCTTGCCGTTGTTAATAATTTTGGCAGTGGGAGGACGAAATGTGGCATTGTCTCAATTTGAGAATGAAAAGAACCGGAAGGAAATCATAATTTAAATTACTACCTTAAATCGGATTGTCCGCTGACATTAAATACATCAGATTCGGGGCCGTTGGTTTGTGTTAAAAAAGGCGTTGATTGGTTCAAGACTGTCCCTTAGGGTTATGAAGTTGATAAAAAATTTAGGAAATTAGTATTAAAATCTGAACCCAAGGGATCAGCTTCATCGGATGAAGGAGAAATTATGTTAAGAATCAAGATGACAGGGGCGCTGCTATTAGCCATCGCCATTTCGCAATCAGCACATGCCGCAGAAACACAAGAACCTGCAAAAAACATGTTGGCTAAGTCAAACGTGTCGAATCAATTTTGGTGGCCGGAAAGATTGGACCTCTTGCCCCTTCGTCAGCATGCCGCTGAGTCTAATCCTCTGGGTGAAAAATTTAAATATGCTGAGGAATTTAAAAAGCTCGATGTAAATTCTGTGAAAAAAGACATCGAAAAATTGATGAAAACTTCGCAAGACTGGTGGCCTTCAGATTATGGCCACTATGGGCCGTTTTTTATTCGTATGGCTTGGCACAGTGCGGGCACTTATCGGATCTCTGATGGGCGTGGTGGCGCCGGTGGAGGTCAACAGCGCTTTGAGCCTTTGAACAGTTGGCCTGACAATGCAAATCTTGATAAGGCGCGTAGGTTGCTTTGGCCGATCAAGCAAAAATATGGGCGCAAAATTTCATGGGCCGATTTGATGGTGCTCACCGGAAATGTGGCCTTGGAATCCATGGGATTTAAAACTTTTGGTTTTGCAGGTGGACGCACTGACGATTGGGAAGCTGACTTGGTCTATTGGGGACCAGAGGCTAAATTTCTTGCCGATGAAAGATACAAGGGGGACCGAAAATTAGCCAATCCACTGGCTGCTGTTCAGATGGGACTCATCTATGTGAATCCAGAGGGACCCAATGGCAATCCCGATCCGATGGCTGCAGCGAAGGATATTCGCGAAACCTTCGGTCGTATGGCCATGAACGATGAAGAGACTGTGGCGCTGATTGCTGGCGGACACACCTTCGGTAAAGCTCATGGCAAAGCCGATCCATCGAAATGCATCGGTGCAGAGCCGGCAGCGGCAGGTCTTGAAGAGCAGGGCCTAGGTTGGAAAAATAAATGTGGCAGCGGTAAAGGTGTGGACACAATCACGAGTGGTCTAGAAGGCGCTTGGTCTGTGAATCCCACTCAGTGGACGATGCAATATTTAAGCAATCTCTTTGCCTTTGAATGGGTGCAGACAAAGAGCCCCGCGGGAGCCACACAGTGGATTCCTAGTGACAGTGCGGCCCAAAAGTTGGTGCCTGATGCACATGATAAAACTTTGCGACATGCACCGATCATGTTTACAACAGATGTCGCCTTAAAGGTGGATCCAATTTATCAATCGATTGCAAAACGCTTTCTGGCAAATCCCAAAGAGTTCGAGCTCGCTTTTGCCAAAGCATGGTTTAAACTCACTCATCGAGATATGGGGCCTCGCACGCGCTATGTTGGGAAGGATGCTCCGAAAGAGGTTCTTGCTTGGCAAGATCCTATTCCTGTGGCCAATCACCCCTTGATCCTAGCCGGTGATATTGCCAATCTTAAAAATAAAATTTTAAAATCTGGATTGAATGTTTCACAGCTGGTCAATACGGCTTGGGCTTCAGCGGCTTCTTTTCGTGGTACGGATCTGCGGGGCGGTGCCAATGGGGCTCGTGTTCGCCTGGCACCTGAAAAAGACTGGGCTGTGAACAATCCACCGGAAATGGCCAAGGTTCTGAATCGTTTAGAGGAAATTCAAAAAGACTTTAATAAGGCGCAAGTGAAGGGGAAAAAATTATCCCTGGCCGATTTGATTGTGCTTGGCGGTGTGGCTGCCGTTGAACAAGCGGCCAAGAAAGCGGGTCACAGTGTGAAGGTTCCTTTCACGCCGGGACGCATGGATGCCTTGCAAGAGCAAACAGACCTGCGTTCGTTTGCGGTTCTTGAACCCAAGGCTGATGGCTTCCGCAATTATTATGGTCCAGACAACTTGATGTCGCCCACAGAGATGTTGGTTGATCGCGCCAGTCTGTTGACCTTGACGGTTCCTGAGATGACAGTTCTGGTTGGCGGCTTGCGGGTCTTGAATGCTAACGCGGACCAATCAAAGAACGGTGTTTTTACAGACAAACCGGGGACATTGAACAACGACTTTTTTGTCAACTTGCTCGACATGTCGACAAAATGGCAAAAGTCTGCAAAGACCGATGGAATTTACGAAGGACTGGATCGTAAGACGGGTGAACTAAAATGGACGGCCACTCCTGTGGATCTTATTTTCGGGTCGCACTCGGAGCTTCGAGCCCTGGCTGAAGTCTATGCGGCCGATGATGGAAAAGCCAAGTTCGTCGAAGATTTTGTCAGAGCTTGGAATAAAGTGATGATGCTCGACCGCTTTGATGTTAAGTAGGTGTCATGAAGGCCATGCCGGTTTTATTTTATTAAATATTGAGTGGAGTGTTTTTGTACGAACTACGCCCCTATCAGCAAGAAGCTGTACAGAGCACTCTGCAGCACTTTCGCCGGGAGAAATCGCCTGGCGTTATTGTTTTGCCCACGGGGGCCGGGAAAAGTCTTGTCATCGCAGAATTAGCGCGTCTGGCAAGGGGGCGTGTGCTCGTCCTGGCCCATGTCCGTGAACTTGTAGAGCAGAATTATGCTAAGTTTATCACTTTTGATTTGAAGGCAGGAATTTACTCAGCAGGACTCAACCGCAAAGAGACGGATGAGAAAGTTATTTTTGGCAGCGTTCAGTCGATCGCTCGTGCTGAAGAGAATTTTTTCGAAGACTATTCCTTGTTGGTGATCGATGAATGTCACCGCGTTTCGACTCAAGGGGAAACTCAATACCTGCAGGTCATTTCAAAATTGCAGAGCAAGAATCCAGAGCTCTGTATTTTAGGGCTCACGGCAACTCCCTACCGTTTGGGCTTGGGGTGGATTTATCAACACCATAGCACAAAAAAAATTGAGCGCACAACAGAGGAGCGCTTTTTTAAAAAGTGTCTGTATGAACTGTCTCTGGCGTATTTAATTAAAAGTCAGTTTTTGACTTTGCCAGTAAAAATTGACTCGCCTGTGGCCTGTTACGATTTTTCGAGCCTGAAGTTAGACAGTGGGCGTTTTGTACAAGCGCATCTTGAAGAAATACTCAAGGATCAAAAGCGAATCACTCCGGTGATTATCAAAAATATTGTTGAGATGGCCTTGGACCGCAAGGGGGTCATGATCTTTACAAGCTCCGTGAATCATGCCATCGAAATCATGAAGTGTTTGCCAACTTTTATCGCGGCCTTGGTGACTGGGGAAACGCCGGATTCTGAGCGGGATGAAATCATTGAGGCCTTTAAAAAACAGCAATTGAAGTTTTTGGTGAATGTTTCTGTTTTGACGACGGGTTTTGATGCTCCCCATGTGGATGTGATTGCAATTCTTCGCCCAACCGAATCGGTCAGCTTGTATCAACAGATTGTGGGTCGTGGATTGCGTTTAAGTCCAGGCAAAACTGATTGTCTGATTTTGGATTACACCGGGCAGGGACATGATTTGTATTCACCAGAAATCGCTGAGGACCGTCCCCACAGCAAAGCCATTCCCGTCGAAGTGTTGTGCCCCCAGTGCGGGGTGGTCAATTCATTTTGGGGTCTTTGCGATGAGGAAGGTGAATTGATTGAGCATTATGGTCGCAAATGTCAGGGGGCCTTTGAGGATCCCCACAGCCAAGAAATTGAAAAGTGTGGATTTCGTTTTCGCTTTAAAAAATGCGATCGATGTGGCGCTGAGAATGACATTGCCGCTCGCGGATGTGTGGAGTGCAGCCATGTGCTTGTGGACAATGATAAAAAACTAAAAGAAGCCATGGCACTCAAAGACGCCCATGTCCTTCGCGTGGAGACCATGACCTTTCAAACAAGCTTTGATAAAAAAGGGTCCCAGCGCCTAGAGGTTCACTATTACGATGTGGATGCTCAAGTCCTCAAAGAATATTTTTATATCAACACCCCTGAGGACGCGCGGGCTTTTTATTTTAATTTCACAAGAATGCACCTGCGATTGCCTGAACAAAAAATATTTATTCATTCAGTGGATGATGTCCTGAAGTTGCAATCAAAATTTCGTAAGCCTGTTTTCGTGATCGCTCGCAAACAAAAATATTTTTGGAGTGTGCGAGAAAAAATTTTTGATTAACGAATCTGTCCATCGCCCTCGACAATCCAGCGGAGAGAAGTGAGGGCCTCTAAGCCCACCGGGCCTCGCACATGCAACTTTTGGGTGCTAATGCCAATTTCAGCGCCCATTCCAAATTGACCGCCATCGGTAAATCGGGTTGAGGCATTCCAATAAACAGCAGCGGCATCCACTTTGGATAAAAAATATTGAGCCGATTTTTTGTTAGCTGTGATGATGGCTTCAGAATGGTGCGAGCCATGTCTTTCGATATGCTCGAGGGCCTCGTCGATGTTTTTGACGATTTTCACATTTAATTTTAAATCTAGATATTCAGTGTCAAAGGATTTCAAATCCGTTTTGTGCAGTCCACTTTTGCCGGCAAGAAGCGAAAGTGTTTTTTCACAGGCAAAAAAATCAACGACCTTGGCGCTCAACTCACGGTGCATGTCTGGTAAAAAATCAGCGGCAACGGATTCATCCACCAAGACGGTCTCGACTGAATTGCAGACACTAGGTCTTTGAGTTTTACCATTGTCGAGAATTTTTAAAGCCATTTTTAGATCAGCTTCGCCATGAACATAGATATGGCACAGTCCACGGTCATTTTTGATGATGGGAATGTTTGAGTTTTGGCTGACGTATTCGATCAGTTTATCTCCACCTCTGGGAATTAAAACATCTATGAATTTATTTTGTCTGATTAAGAAATCACTGATTTCTCTGGTGGATTCGGTGGGTGTTTCTGTTAAGCCCCAAAATAAATGTGGATTTAAATTTTCTTCTTTTAAAGTTTCTTCGATCAATTGATAAATAATTTGACTGGTTTTATTAGATTCCTTCCCACCTTTAAGAATCAAGGCGTTGCCAGCCTTAAAAGCGAGAGCAAAGGCATCGGTGATCACATTGGGGCGAGCTTCAAAGATTAAAAAAATCACACCCAAAGGGCTGCGAACTCGGCTAAGCCTCAAGCCATTGGGCAAAGTTTTTGAATCAAAAACTTTTCCCACCGGATCGGTCATGGAGGCCACAACTTGCAGGCTTTCTTGCATTTGACGAATGCGCTCAGGTGTTAAAATAAGCCGGTCTAAAAAAGCTTTCTGAAAATGCGGACTTATTTTATAGGATTCAACATCTTGTTGATTGGCTATTAAAATATCTTGGGTTCGTTTGGTGAGTTGATGATCTAGATTTCTGAGCACTTTATTTTTTTGCTCTGAGGAAAGGCTTCGCAGTGAGGATTTTGTGGCCGTCAATTGGCTCAGGCGGTTTTGCAACGGCATTGTATTTACATTGAGATTTTTTTTCTCGTGAATGTTTGTGGTCATTTTGTGGTTTTACCTTTTTCCAATCGCAGTTCCGAGGTTTTCATTTTTCCAGATTCGCGTCAGGACTTTTGGCTCTGATCCCTGGACAATGACTGTAGGAATTTTCTGAGCCCAGGCTCTTTGTGCGGCTTGCAGCTTTGAGGCCATGCCTCCGCTTCCTGATTCTGATTTTTTAGCAGAGACGGTTTTCTTGATGATGGCGCTGCCTATGGCTGGCAAAAAGGAAATCAATTGGGCTTCTTTATCTGAAGGATGGCGATCATAAAGGCCTTCGACGTTTGTCAGGATCAACAATCGATCAGCTTTCAATTCACAGGCAACCATGGCTGACAGTTGATCATTGTCGCCAAATTGAATTTCATCTGTGGCAACAGCATCATTTTCGTTGAGGATGGGAAGAGTTTTCCAGGACAAGAGCTGAGCGATGGTGTTTCTTAAATTGGCCCGACTTTCTGATCTGCGAAAATCGGAATAACTTAAAAGAACCTGAGCTCCCATCAAGCCCTGAGATTGCAGAGCCAAGTTGTAGAGCTCCATCAAGATGGGTTGACCTAAAGCGCTCAAGGCTTGTTTTTCAGGTAAAGATTTTTTTTGATTGTTCTGGCGCTGTCTGGCTGAAGTGGTGGCCAGTCTTTGTCTGGCCGAGGCGATCGCGCCAGAAGTCACCCAAACAATATCGAGATCATCGTTTTTTATGAGGTTTGCAACTTCTTGGATGAGGGCTCGAATTAAAAGGGGACCACCCTCTGTGATCAACTGGCTGCCAATTTTAATGACCCACAATTGTTTTTTTTTGCTATTTTTTTTTACTGCGGTTTGGCTTGGTTTTTTTTTCATTTGTATTATTTTGGCAAATAATTCTGATGGAGGCAACTCATGGGTCTAGGCTTGCAGTTTGCTGTCATTTTGCATTTATTTTTTTCTAGTTTTGAGTTTATTTAAAAGTTGTTTAGTCTTTGACAGCGTTCAAGCCATTGTGGCGCTGGTCAAGGGCAAATCCATCTAGGACTTCTGCAAGTCCTGGGTTCAATGGACTTAAAGGGGGGCGTCTATTTTTATGACATTCCTTTCTAAAATTCAGGGTCTATATAAACCATGTCTGTTTCAGACCGTGGTCTGGTATAAATGCTCTATGATTTGGGGCTTTTTGCGTATTTTTTTTAGCGCCGTTTTTTTTCTGACAGTTGCTAGCCAGCTGGGCTGCAGCTTTGCTTTGCAGGAGGCTGGGGTTTATAAATCTTCTGACAAAGGGCCCTCTTTGTCGAAAAGTGCTGCTGGCACCAAAGACAGCTCTTTGAATTCTGGTTTTTTGAATCTTGATTTTTCCACCGTAAAAATTGAAGTGCTTGAAAAGAAATGTCTGACTTGTCATTCGGCAGCGTCTGGGAATAAGGGGCATATTAATCTTGAGACCTATGGGGCCTTAATTAACAATCTTTCTGAGGTCAAGGCTGATATTGAAGATGGATCCATGCCGAGGGGGGATGATCAACTGACAGCCCTTGAAAAGAAAATAATTTTAACTTGGATTGCAAGAGGGGCTCCTGAACACAAAAGCGTCTCAGGGACCCCCGTTGCTGAGGGAGCCGGTTCCTTAGAGAAGCCTTCTGTATCTGCAGAGGAGTTAAATCCTGTGATCATTTATGAATCGGCTGCGATGAAAGAGTTTGCTGCCCGCGGAAAATATCTGTTTCAACTGTCATCTTGTCTATCTTGCCACACGGTGGATTCTAAAAAACCACTGGCTGGAGGGAAGGCTTTAAAGAGTCCCTATGGGACTTTTTATTCGCCCAATATTTCATCGGATATTAAAACTGGAATCGGCGCCTGGTCGGCTGCGGATTTTTTAAGGGCTCTGCGAGAGGGTATGAGCCCAAGCAAGCATTATTATTATCCGGCCTTTCCCTTTACGAATTATTCAAAGCTCAGTGATGAAGACATCTTATCTATTCGGACTTACATTATGAGCTTAAAGCCGATCGAAAATCCTAACAGGCCCCATGAAATTCAATTTCCTTTCAATCAACGTTTTTTGCTGTCGCTTTGGCGGCCTTTGTTTTTCCCAAAAATTTCTAGGCAGAATTTTTGGAATTACAAATTGGCCCAAGGGCCTTTTCAAAATATGGCCGATCATGATTTAGAATGGAACCGGGGAGCTTATTTAGCTGAAGGGGCTTTGCATTGCACAGTCTGTCACACGCCAAGAAATTCCTCTGGAGGCTTGATTGCAAAACAGTGGATGGCGGGCGCGCGCTTTTCTGCTGACAGTGTGCCTGCTCCTAATATCACCTCAGACCGAGCTTCGGGTCTGTATGCTTGGACGGCAAGCAATTGGGATCATTTTTTAACTACGGGTCAAAAACCAAATGGGGAATGGACGGGTGGGGAGATGAAAAAACTTGTTCGCAGTGCAACTTCAAAGCTTTCACCTGTCGATAAATCCGCCGTCATTCATTATTTAATGTCGCTGGAGCCGGTTCCTTCGAAGGTGCGGTAGCTATTAAATCTTTGAAGCTTTCTAGGGCACCCGGTTGTTGAGGTAGGCGTGATCTCTGTTGCCAAGGGCTCCCGCTCCTGAATTTGCAGGCGAGCTGTCGATGATCACGGCCTTCACTGCGCCATCAAAGCCGCCCACTTCGAAGGTTGGATAGCTTGAGGCCGTAGTCGGTGGGTTGTAAGTCGTGGTTCCAGCATTGATGGTTGATGAACCAGCGGCATTAGAAGTAACAAAGCCACTAAATTGATTTCCTGTTCGACTTAAAGAGGCTGTGTACCAAGTGTTTATACTAAGCTCCGTACTCATAGACCATCCGCCCGTTCCTTTGATGTGATAGGAGCCGTTCGAGCTGTCTTGTTCGACATAAATTCGCAGATCATAATTTGACGTGGATGTACTAGCACTGTTTTTCAGAGACAAAATGGTGACCTTTGCGAGCGTATTTAATTTAAAGCGAACAGTCATCGTGAAATCATCAGCTTCACTGAGATTTATTGAGCCATTCATTTTTGAGTTTGCGGTAGAGAATAAAAGCCCCTCACCTTTTGGGTTTAGTCCCGTGGCTGCGCTGGTAGTGGAAAGAGATGGAGGACTTAAATCAGGTCTGCCAATGGGAGCCGGCCAAGGAATATTTGTCGTATTGAGGTTGGGGGTAAGGACATCTGAGGTGAGATGAACTTTAAGGCTGGTTCTGGTAAAAGCCTCAACAGCCAAAACGTTCAACGGCATTGGTTTTTCAAAACTAACAAAGGGTGATCTTGGGTAGGCCGTGATATTCTGTGGGAATCCATTGAGGTTCATCGCAACGAGGCTCAGCGCACTCACCCCATTGACAATGCTCAAAAAGTTATTTGCAGATGGAGGAGTTGACCCCGAATAATTTGCATTTGAGCAGTAGGTATCATTGCTGACTATTGCATTTTGAATATTCAAGCTGAATGGGAAATTGGCTGTGGTGGTAATATAGCCCATGCTGTCCATGGCTTGAACTGTGAATGGTATGCAAGTGCGCTCATAGAAAGCTTGCGAGCCGTTGATATTTAAATTGAGATAATTTGCAATGGGCGTTGTGTTCAAAAAGATATCAAATATATTTGTGAATTGGCCAGAGATAGCGCCCGAAATTTGTATCTTTCGAGTGTTGATTGCAGGGATAGCGGTGCTGCTGGTTTTGATGGCAAATGATGTTTTGAAGGAGCCAGCAGGCATTGAGATTCCCGTGATCGGCAAATTGGTGGTTGTGTTGCAGTCAGGATAGAAATCAAAACTTAAATCTGTCACTGGGCTATTCAAGATCACATCAAATTTATTTATTAATATGGGGACAGCGGATCCTAATGGCGATGGCGTTCCGGCGTTATCAACACTATAAATTTCGATGAATTGACAGCTGTTGGCATTCAGACTGATGCGATCCATGTTTGATCTTAAGTTGGTCGCTGGATTTGGCGTTGATATTGAAAGTTGCAGGGGCTGCAGGATATCAGAACCTCCAAAAGTTAAGCCCGTGCCTATGATTGAAATGAGTTCAGAGTTGGGCGCGGTGGATGCTTTAATCCAAAATTCAGAAAGGGTGAAGTTGGTTGCGATCGTCAGTTGAGAATTTGGCAGTCTTGTTCCATTTTGTGAGAGACAAGCGCTTTCCGTTGAATAGAAAGTGCTGCCGCTGCTGCTCGATAAGAGGAAAGTTCTATCGGATCCATTTGTTACATTCCAAAGGACGTTACCAGCCGCATCTTTGTTGATCAGGTTCACATTCACGCGATGGCATTGTCCTGGTCCTATATTATTAAACAATGTAAAGGCCTGGAAAGAATTCACACTGGCGGTTGTGCCACTTCCAGTGCCAGCGCCGGTGCCTGGAGTAGTAGGTGCAGTGCTGCCCCCACCTCCAACGGTCGCCGTCTGACTAGAAACATGATCATGAATAAAACCGCCCGGCACGGGGACGCCAGCTTTTTGAGGGCAAAAGGCAAGGACCGAGTTTCCATTAGGACTTACATCCGCGGGAGCAGTAAAATTAGTTTTATAATCTAGAATTGCATGTGTCAGTGGAATTTCAGTCATCTTTGCAAAACCATAACTGCCTTTTGAAATCTCGGCGCAGGGAATATTTCCATTGCCCCAGAAGTCATTTGGAATATTCGAGGCGCGATAAAAAATAGCGACCGAATCAACGACATCTGGAATGCCAGGAAGCAAAGAGAAGGCAACACCAAGTTTGGGCGAGGTTGTTATCGCATTATCATAAAAAACAGCGACAGGGCTGCGTCCACCTTGCCCTGATGGAGGTTGAAATTTAAAAATGGCATAAAATCCACTGAGCGCTTCGCCGCCGCCCCAACTATCTAAGAGGCTTGGATCAAAGGGAAACTCAGTGACAAAAGAAGAGGGTGATGGTGTTGGTGAGCAGAGTCCAACGGTGCTGAGTCGTGTGCTTACGATATCAGAGGAAGTATTTTGTGCAGGATTTGCCTGCCATTGCAGAGAAGGACCGCCAATGGTAGAGGTTGAAAAGAGATTTTGAAAAGCATAGCTCTCTATTGTATAGCAGACCTTTAATCCACTGGGAACTCCAGGACCAAAAAAACCAATCAGCTGAGCTTGTGATCGGCGGCTTTCCATAGAGCTCGTTCCGGTGCTATTGCTAGAGCTAGAGCCAGAATATTGAAAACTGTTGGGCACAGTGATTTTCATTTTCGTTTCATCCGAGACTGTCGCCAAGTCCAAACTGAAATTATGATAGATCAATTCTTCAGGAGCTCCGTTACCGGGAACCGCATAAAGATCGAGGGGAATTGAATTCAGAGCAAAGGCCTTGAACCAACCAGACATCATCGGACTTCGATCAATAATCAGTGCGGGTTTTCCGTTTGCAGGTTGAAATCTTGTTTCCACATTCCCTGTGGGAGTAAAAGCATTGGCAGAATAGTACCGGCCAGAAACACCGCCGCCATCAAGATTGCCTGCTCCCGCAAAAGCGATGGGAACTGGTAAATTGACATTTCCTGAATTTAAATCCGCAGTGGTGTCCCCATAATAAAATTCACCGTTCATGCTGACTTGATCCATATAGACCGCCAGAACTTGGATCAGCCGAGACGATCCCGCCGGAATATCCACGGAGAATGAAGAAGGCAGGCCCTGCGATGGGCTGCCGCTTTGGTTACTTTTATCAGCATCATAAGTTAAAGAGATGGGAACATCAATTCCTGGCCCCCGGATATTAATAACGACATGGCCCAGAATTCCATTAACAAGAGGGGATGTGCCAATTGTTGAGGCCATTCGCTTTTGCGCTGGCAAAGAGATCGTAAATTTTGCAGTGTCCACGGCAGGTCGACTGCAGCCCATAATTAAAAAGGTAGCCATCGAAACTGAAAAAATAAATTTAAAAAAAATCAATATTTGACTCATAGACTGCTTATCGGAACAAAGGGCTCTTGAACCAAGGTCCTAAGTCAAATTTTTTTGTAAAAATCGAATCCTTGAAAGGGAACAAAAAAAGCCTCATTTTGATAAGGCCCTAAAAGAAATTACTTTTTTCTGTCAAACTTCATCACACTTTTTAATTCTCGGTCTGGCACAGTCAAGCCACTGCGATAGTCCATCACTTTTCGGCGCAAAGGATTGGTGAAATATTGCAAGTGAATCACTGTTCCAAACATATCAGAAAGTTCAATTTTTGAAAAAATAAAACCCAGTTTCATTTTGGGAATTAAGACGGCATTATTAGTCGCGCAATGAGTCCCATAGATTTTCTGAAAGCCCTCTTTGGTTGCGCGATCAATGACGAATTTCACCATCTCGCTGTAAAGTCCTTGACCGCGGTGGGCAGGCAAGACGGCAGAGGCGGCCATATAGTAAGACTCATAGTTTTCTTGAAAGCCAAAGGAAAAGCCGACGAATTCTTTGCTGGGTGAAAATAAGCCCAGGTGCAATTCAAAGACTTCGCCCAGGCGATTTTTGATGTTTTCTAGTTTTTCCTTTTCTTCGTCCGTGTAAAAGGCATCTGGAAAAAAGGTGTGATCATCACCAAACAAAGAGTCATATATTTTTCCAAATTGTGGAAAAAATTCTTGGGCAGTCATTTCCCTGATTTCATAGCCATTTTCTAATTCCATAATTTCACTCCAAGTTGGTGAGGGACTCTCGACTATATTAAATAGATACAGTGAAGGGCGCAACCATTGAATCCAGTCCGTGAATCTAGCCCCGCTTTTATACTGAATTGAATGGGACCAAGGTCTGACTTAAGTAATTTTGTGATGTACCGAAAAGAAGCAAAACTATGAGGTCACCATGAGATTGAATTGCAAACCTAAGACTGTTTTTAAATCCCTTGCGGTCACACTTTCCGTGTGGACCATGTGCATGGCGCCACTTGCCCAGGGTGCTGCGGCGAAACGCAGTAACAAAGATAAAATCAATCGCTATCTAAAAGAAACAGGCTTGACCACGCAAAAATTAACTATTGGGCAATTTTGGGCCAAGGTTCGTCATGTCTATCCTCCTGTTTTATTAAAACAGTTAGATCCTTGGATGAAGATCCATCAAAATGAAATGATGCCAAGAATAGAGGCCAGTTCTTTTAAAGATTCTGATAACAAAGAGCAAGTTCGCCTGGTACTCTCCAAAGATTCAGAAAATCACACACTGACTTTCACCGGCGATGAAGACAAGCCACTTAAAGCGGACAATTTGACTTTAACCAAAAAAGAATTGTATGACTTTAAAAACTTTAACAAAATGGCAGAAAAAATCGCCAATGAAGATCCGCTCAGATCTAACAAGGATTCTGCAGCTAAATCCACGCCAAAAGATTCTTTGAAAAAAGTATCCTCTGTGAAAGTAAAAAGAATTCTGTCGGGCAAAGAGCTTGCCAAAATGTCCCTGCATCAACAGATGGAATACATGTTTAAAATGCGTGAGGCCTCCGACGCCGCGGACCGTGTTTTAGAGACACAACGAAAACCCGCTGGCAGTGGGGCTTCGTTTGAATATGAAAAAAATAAAAATTCAGAGACTGTTTCGACTGCGTTTTGGAGAGCTTTTTTAGGGGCAGATGCTGAGGCGAATAGAGGCACATCCACAGTGCTACAAACTGCTACAGCAAATGCAAAATCTGCCGGGACTAATAAAAAGCAATCAAAAAGTAGATCCTCAAACAGAAATGGAAGCTCGGGATCCGACAATAGGCCTGATGGATCACCTTGTATCGTCTCGGGATGGGTTTCTATTTATAATGGCAACTCTTGTGCTAGTCCGGTCCAGGGTCGAATTAATCTCACAACACAAATTGATCAATTAAAATCAAATAATATCTTTCCTGCTGATGTGATTTCAAAAGTGCAAAGCTGTGTTCAAAAAAACGGCCTTCCTTGCAATCCACTGCTGTTTGGTTTTGATAGTCAAGGTGCTTCAAGTGAGCCCTATTGTATCACTGGAGCCAAAAGTGACATCAATTCAGCCACCAAAAAATGCAACGAGAAAAGTCCATTGAACTCATCAAGTGATCAAGATAAAATTATCAAAAGTATCGCCAAGGCAAAAGGTGACAAAGAAGGACTTTGTTCCATCAAAGAAAAAGATGGCAAGTCTCTGATTTCAAAAAACTGCTCAGAGAAATTGGGCAGTTATATGTACGACCTTGAAAGACATTACTTAAATGCAGCCGGATATTGTTTGAAAGACAATTATTTAGAAGGCCCAAATCCTCCGACTCCTGCCGATTGGGATCAGCATGCTAAAGCTGTAGGTAAACCTCCAGGTCTAAGACCAGATCAAAAAGAAGCCTGCGATAATTTGAAAAAACGTTTTTTTGCATTGCAAGTTGAAGTTGAAGATAAAATTATTGAAGCTCCACCCACGTCCCCCCAAGAGCCAGTGAAGGGTGATCCTCAGTTCAACAATCAATTGTCTGGTCCAAAAGTTCCTCCCGAGGATGAGTGTGGTTTTTGGTGTAAATACAAAGGCTGGTTCATTGGTGCAGGCGTAGGACTTGCTGCTCTGGGCTTGGTCTGGTGGCTCGTCGACAGCAACGACAACAATTCAACAACACCAGTTTATGTTCCGCCAGCGGCACCGCCATTGCCGCCGCCTGTGGCTCCTCCTGGTCCGCAGCCAGTAGATCCGCCGCCAGTGAATCCATGCCCGGCACCGAACACGGTCATCAATGGTGTGTGCACCACGCCGGTGATCACTCCGCCTGTAATTCCTGCAAGTGAGGCGGGAACAGGAAATGGTCCGCAAGGATTTGGTGGAGTTCGCTAATTATTTGAAACAATTGAGTTGAGGCTGTTTAAAAATGATAAATACCGATCATGAAAAAAATCAGATTCAAACGCCGGAGAGTGGGCCTTCCAAAAACTCTCCGGAAATTCCTGTGCCCAGAAATCCAAAAAATAAACCCCCTCTGAATCAGGTTTACGAAGTTTTTAAAAAAACTCCAGGCTTGGAATTTAAGAGCGCGGGAATTGGTGCAGGCTTTCATGGCGGACGAACTGGACGCCGAGGCGCAAAGCTTGTGGGATGGTCTTATATGGCAGCCCTTGTGGATGCGCTGATCTTGGTGGCAGTGACTTGTCTGTTTGTGTTTTTATTTTCTTGGACTGCGAAATCTTTTTTTGGCAGTGCGATGGGATCCATCATCCAAATCAAGATGGGAAAAAACAGTGGAATTTCTTTTTTTGCTGAGATCTATTTTTTAATGGTGTGGGTTTACTTGATAGCTATGCGAAGTGCCATGGGATTTACGATCGGGGAATGGGCTCTTGATTTGCGTCTGGGGCAACCCCACCAGAAATTAACTTCTAAATATGTGTGGAGAGTCCTCTTTAGGAGCACCTTGGTACTTGCCACAGGGGTGGTGGTTTTGCCAGCGCTCTCTTTGCTTTTTAGAGTTGATGTTCCTGGATTTATCACGGGTTTGCGCTTGTTTTCATTAAAATAAAATGAACAAAACCTGAAGCCTGAAAAAAGTATTTTTAAAAGAGTTTTATTTATTGGAGGCTCCTTTATGTTTCGGTCGAATTTTTTTGATTTTTTATTCGCCCTAGTTTTTTTTCTGTTAACCACAGAGCCGGTCATGGCAGATTCAGCCGTGGGTGCAGTGCTGGGTGATCCCTCCGGGTTGTCCGTTCGCTTTGGTTTAGATTCTCGTCACTCGATTGAAGGCGCCTTGGCAGCTTCTTCGGGTTATTATGATGGAACTCATTTGCATGTGACTTATCTCACTGAGCATGCGCGCAGTTTTGGCGGCAGGCAGGGACCCGTGGATTTGTATTATGGCCTGGGAGTTCGGCTCATTGATTACAAAAACAATAACAATGACAATGTTGTGGCGCTGGGACCTAGGGCACCTTTGGGTTTGATCTATAATATCTCGAATCCAGATTTTGAGTTTTTCGGTGAAATGGCACTGACCTTGGATTTAATTTCAAAAATCCGCACGGACTTGGATCTTGGGATTGGCGTCAGGGTCAGATTCTAAGATTTCAATATGCATAAAAAAAATCCACTTTATTTTATAAAAGTTTTTTTTCTCTTAGGCCAGTTGGTGGCCTTTTTGTTTTTTTCTAAAGTATCTGCCAACGAAAAGCACCTCTATGTTTTAGGTGGCGGCGGTGAGCCCACGGGAACAACCACCATGTTTGATCGCAACATGGAAAATCTGGGCAGTTTTGTTGGCCATTCAGATTGGAAAGCCGCGGTCATTTTCAATGGCGGACACTCTGATACAGAGTCGCTTTTAAAAAGTAATTTTAAAAAAGCCAGTCGGTGGAGTCCTTTCAATGAAGAGGGATTTAAAGATTCCTTGTCTGAGATTACAAAAAAATTAAACGAGGGCACCCTTAAAAAAAACGATCAACTGATGCTGATCGTCGACACGCACGGAGTCGAAGGTGGTCAAAACGGACAGAGATCCCACGACATTGTGTTGTCGAACAAAGTGGGTGCGCAGGGAACTCAGACTTTTTCAATGGATCGTCTAAAACCTATTATGGACTTGGCTCATCAAAAGGGTGTCAAGCTCGCGATCATCGACAACAGTTGCTATTCGGGGAATACTCAAGCCCTCAATGACAAGCAGACTTGTTTGATTTCCTCCGCGGGGAGTGCACATCCGGCGTTTGGTGGGGGACAAAAAATATTTTTCTTTAACTACTCGACCCATTTTTCTGGAAAGTTTTATGATAAAATGAAAAGTGGAAAAAATCTGGAAGAGGTTTATTTAAACGCCCGCAAGTCCTCTGACAATCCTGATTTTCCGATGATTTCGACGCCAGAGGGACAGGTGGCTGAAGCAGAGCTGTATGAGCTGATCACACCTTATCTTTATTTTAATTATAAAAATAAAAACGATTTCGATTCCATGTACAATCGGAAAAAAATTGATCAAATATCGTGTCAGCATCAAGACGACTATAAGAAATTACAGAATTTTATCGCCAAACAGTCTGCGGTTTTAAAGGATTTGGATACAAAGCCTTTAAAGCAGGCCTTGGAAGATTATCGAAATTATCAGATAAAATATGAAGAGGCACTTAAGGCTGCGAACAAGGCTGAAGCTGAGATTAAAAAAATCCTGGAAGATAATTATGGCGCGCAAAAGGACTTATGGAAGGGAGATGAGCCCATGGCCTTTTTAAGTGCTAACTATGAAGGGTCTAATTCGGTTTTTCGGAGGGTTTTAGAAAATTCTCGTCCTAAGGAAATTGATGGAAGAAAAAATATGCAGGCATTGATTGATCTTAATTTAGCAAAAATAAAAATCAGAGACGGCATTGCGGCCAAATTAAGTCCAGAGGCCCACGGCAAACTGCAAGCCTTGCAATATATTGTCCACACTGACGAAGAGACCTTTAGCCGGGCCAATAAAGTTGGCCTCGAAGCTAAGAAACTTTATGATGAACTCTATAAGAAAAACACAGAGGAAAGAAAAAGATCGGCCGCTCTCAAAGGAGAGATCGATTCAAATCCTTGCCGAGATTTTAAACTTTAAAAAGGATTTTTATGGTCGTAATGCAAATTGCGGATATCAAGTTGGTTGATTTTTTAAAGCGGCAAATGAGAAGGCTTCGTCTTGTGCAGATCCTGTTTTGTCTGGGTTTTATTTTTCAGGGGAAGGTGGCTTTTGCGGAAGCCCTTTGTGGCAAATATGAAATGAAGGGCTTCTTGCGCATGCAAAAAACGCCAAAAAATCAATTCATTTATGTTGTGAACGAGGGCACTCAGTCCGAACGTCGTTTTGTTATTGAGAACTTTGCCGAGATTAAAAAAGTTTCAGGGTATTTAAATCAATCCACTCAGATGACGGTGGAAATTAAAAAGCCCATGGACGGAACTCTGGGCTGGGTGGATCAAGTTTTATTCATTCGTTTGAGAAAACCCAATCCCTTGCTTCATGGCGGGGATACGGGGCTTGAGTTGATTCAGGCGCGGGTTTGTTATTGAATGACGAAGCCTGGGAGGTTTGTCCAGAGGCCTCGCCCGAGTTGGCCGTATAAGTCGTCGCCCCAGCATTTTAATTCATTAGCTTGAGTTAAGCCGCAGGTGTGACTTGAGCCTGTTGATATGTCCTTGTATAAAATGCCAGGATCAACGTCTGTCGGAGTATTTGATTGAGTGATTCCGCTTGGTAATACATAGCCAAGTTGGCCGGAAGAATTATCTCCCCAACATTTTAACACTCCTGCAAAAGTGATCGCACAGGTGTGACGAGGACCCGCTGCGACTTTCAAGTAGTTATTCTTCGAATCGATTGTGAGTGGTGTATTTGATTGGGGAGTTGCCGCTGGTGGCCCATAGCCAAGCTGGCCGTTAGAATTATCTCCCCAACATTTTAACACTCTTGCAAAAGTGATCGCACAGGTGTGATAAGCGCCCAGGGCGACTTGTGAGTAAATGATTCCAGGATCAATGGGCAAAGGCGTAGCAGATTTGGGTATTGCAGGTTGTGATCCATCGCCAAGCTGGCCGTTAGAATTATCTCCCCAACATTTTAATATTGGATCGGTATTTACATTTGCCACTGTTATTCCACAACTGTGACTATTGCCTACAGCGACTTGTGAGTAGATGATTCCAGAATCAATCAGTAAAGGCTTAGCAGATGAGGGATTTGCAGTTGGTGATCCATAGCCTAGCTCGCCGTTGGGGTTATCTCCCCAACATTTTAAATCACTTTTCGAGGTGATCCCACAGGTGTGTGAAAGACCGGCTGAGATTTGTAAGTAGCTAGCTAAAGAATCAATCACAACAGGCGTGCTAGAATTGGTAAAGAGTCCATTGTTAAGCGGGTCTGGTATGTTTTTCCCCCAGCATTTTAACACTCCAGTTAAAGTGATCCCACAGGTGTGAAGATCACCTGCAGAGACTTGTCGGTAATTGGTCTCTGAATCAATGACAAGGGGCGAATAGGATTGTATGGATTGTCCGTTGCCAAGCTGATTCGAATTGTTGTCTCCCCAACATTTCAACGATCCGGTGGAGTTGATTCCACAGGTGTGAGAAGTACCGGCAGAAACTTGTTGGTAGCCAGTCGTGGAGTCAATCACAGAGGGCGTATGGGAAGTTTCGGAGAGTCCATTGCCAAGTTGGCCTGTAAAATTATCTCCCCAGCATTTTAACTCTCCTGTTAAAGTGATTCCACAAGAATGAGCAGAGCCCGCGGAGATTTTTGCATACAGATTTGCAGAATCAATCACCAATGGGGTGTAGGACGGGGTGGGCAGTCCATTTCCGAGCGTGCCCAGGAGGTTGCTTCCCCAGCATTTAAGGACTCCACCTGTAGTAATCCCGCAGGTGTGAACGGTACCGGCTGAAACTTGCGTGTAGGACACTGAATCGACAATGACAAGGGGAGTGGCCAGTGCCGGAGGTAAGAGGTCGCCGCTGCCTAGCTGGCCATTTGAGTTGTCGCCCCAGCATTTGAGTACTCCACCTGTAGTGATCCCGCAGGTGTGAAAAGCACCCGCAGAGACGTTTTGGTATTGAGTCCCTGAATCGATCACGAGGGGCACATAGGATTGTAGGGATTGTCCGTTGTTAAGCTGGCCCATTGAGTTGTCGCCCCAACATTTTAATACTTTTGCCGACGTGATCCCACAGGTGTGGGAGGCGCCAGCCGTGACTTGGAGGTAAATTGCCGTAGAGTCATCAATCACCGTCGGAAGGAAGATTATCGGTTTTGTGCTTGTACCAGCTGGTCTAATGCCCAGCTGACCTTTTGAGTTGTCTCCCCAACATTTCAATTGACCACTTGAAGTTAGTCCACAAGTGTGAAGGCTGCCCGCTGCGATTTGTTGGTAGTTTGTTCCTTGATCAACTTTAACAGGATTATTTGATTGTGGGACTGCACCCGCAGTGTTTGGACCGCTGCCAAGCTGCCCATAGGTATTATCCCCCCAGCAACTTAATGTTCCAGGTGTATTTATATTTGCAAATGCCAACCCGCAGGTGTGACTGCCTCCCGCGGTGACTTGCGAATATTTTGTCGCAAGATCAATGCCTAGAGGAGTGTTGGATTGCGGGACTGCGCCCGGAGCGGTTGGTCCGCT
This sequence comes from Pseudobdellovibrionaceae bacterium, assembly GCA_947449255.1. Classification (GTDB taxonomy): domain Bacteria; phylum Bdellovibrionota; class Bdellovibrionia; order Bdellovibrionales; family Bdellovibrionaceae; genus Bdellovibrio. The sequence goes on along the minus strand of CANFQX010000001.1, from coordinate 48,041 downwards.
GCCCAGTTGACCGAATCTATTGTCTCCCCAACATTTCATCACGCCAGAATTGGTAACTCCGCAAGTATGACTTTCACCGGCGGAAATATTGGTGAATCCATCGAAAGGAGCAGTTAGAATATTTAGATTGTCATCATCTTTTATTAATCTCTGCACCCGTTGATTTGGACCGACCCTTGAATTCACCTGCCCATTCATAGAGGCAATATCCAATTGAAGGATTTTGGAAATTTCCTGATTTTTATTTCCATGATAAATGTAGTCCATGGCGGTGCTGGTGCTGTTCGCTAAGAAAGTTACGCTCCTTATTGAAGGAAAACTGTAGTCTGCAGGCGCCGCAGTTGTGGCTGCCGGATTCACACTCAAGTTAACAGTAACATCACGGGCCGGTGCTGGATCAATCGTCAATGAAATACTTTGAGTGTTGTCTGCATTGCCCTCAAAAATTGCGTCCGAAGGGTTCGCGAATTGAATGGTATAAATCTGCTGATCTAAAGTCACCGCTGCGGATACCCCAGAGGGTGGGAATTGATTTCCAGACGAATCCGTGGCTGTGCCACCGGCAATACTAAAAGTGAGTGTGCCACTGCCGGTGCAATTTGTAACAATGATATTTTTAACATTTGCAGTCAGTCCCTCACCCACAGCCAGGGAACAGCCGGCAGTCGCACCTAGCAAATTGATATTAGCCGGGACCAAAGTGATCAAAGCTGCATTCATGTAGGTCACAGGCCAAACAAAGGCCGTGGTTGAACTGCCGAAACTTGGATTGGGGTTGCCGATGGTGATGATGTTGCTAGTGTTGCTAGTGTTGTCAATCAATGCAAAATCAGAACCGCTAGCGCTGGGGGCAGAATTTCCGGCTGCGTCGCTGGCAGTGCCGGCTTTTATGCTTACAGATAGATGGCCATTGCCTGTGCAGCCGCGGACGACAATATTTTTTATCGAGGAGTTGCTTGGGCTATCAGCAATGAGTACAGTACAACCCAAATTTGGGTCATTCAAAATAACGTCGCTTGCAAGTAAGGGAATGGCCGTGGCCCCAACATAAGTTACAGGCCAAATAAAAGTGGATTTGGAATTTCCCAAGCTTAAATTAACATTGCCAATTGTCACAGCGGGCGCGACATTATCGACAGTGGCAAAAGCCATTGCGCTGGAGGTGTTAGATGAAATCGAAGCAGCCCGATTACCTGCCAGATCAATCGCAGAGCCATTCGCGATTTGAATGCCTAGATCGCTGGCCGGGGCCGTGCAACCTGTGACCGTGACAGTGGCCGCCGCGATTGAAACGTTAGATACATTTGCCACACAGCCTGTTGTATCTTGGCCTAAAAAAGAAATATCTGAAGCTTTCAGTGTGACGAAATCCGCACCAGTATAATCGACTGTCCATACAAATGCGCTCGAACTATTACCTATTGAAGGCCTTGGATCTGACAAGCTTATTACAGGCGCTAGGGTATCTAAGGTGTAACTAATTCCTGAAGAGCAAGCCGAAAACAAACCATTTCGGAGGGTGTTTGCATAGAATTTGTAAGGTCCATCTATGAGAAGGACAGGAACAAAATCAACTGAGCTGGTTGTTGCATTTAGCTCTTGAAGGAGACCCGTACAGTTACTATCAGTATATAAGGAAATCAAATCGCCACTGACAAAACCGTTTGTAGCATTTGCAGAACTTACAGTAATCGTAGGTATTGCACTCCCAATTAGAACATTTGGAATCAGTGCCAGTGAGGGAATAGGGACCGTGATTTTGTCAAAAACTAAAGACTGTGTTTCGGAAACTTGAAGTAAATTATCAACAGCACGAAGTCGTAACTCATAAGACCCATTATCTAAATTTAAACCAGTCAGTCCCCCAGAAAGACCTTTTTTGAAATCAGTCCAATCAACAATTTGTGTTGCAATGCCCCCTGGGGATAATGAAGCCAAAGACAGCTCATAATTTCTAATCCCCGAACCGTTGTCAGTCGCCTCTGACCAGGTTAGGATGGGTGTGTTTGCAATATCCTGACTGGCGACCGCGGAAATTGTGGGTGGATTCAAATTCGCAAAAACAGGGGCTGTCGTATCCAAAACCACAGTGATACTTTGGCAGTCAAACATCATGAAGCTGTTGCGGTAGCGAAAGCTCAAGACCTTCGGCCCATCGCCTGGCGACAAAGTAAAGGGGATATTGGTTTTTAAATCCAACCAAGTCGCGGTCTCAGCAGGAGCACAGAGGGACCCTTCAGAAATTGCAATGTCAGTCACGGGGCCAAAGAATTGTGAAGTCACCTGAAGAAGTGGATCGGCTATATAAATCTGATCATTGAACACAAGCTCATTTTGAAACCCAATAATCCCGAGATTTTGACTGTTCAAGACCTTCACATCTGGATTTGTGTCCGTGCAGGCGATTAGGCCCGAAAATAAAGCTGACAAGACAATTAAAATTTTAAACAGACTGAGTCCTCCCGACCTTCATCTTTTCGGTATATTTGGGAGAGCCAACAGGACTAAAGTGAAAAAAACATTGCCGCATTTTGAGACGTCTCGAATTTGGGCTTGGTATTGTAAAATAAATGAAGACAAGGGGTCTTTATGATTCATCAAAGTTTTGTTATCGCCGAAAAGGAGAAGGACGGAGATCCCTTTTGATATTTAACTCAAGAATAAAGCTGTCTCAAAAAAAAAATAGCTTTTTATTTGCCTTGAAAAATTTTGAATTTTTCAAGAGCTCACTTATTTTATCAAGGCTAGCGTCCTTTCTTGTGTTCTCCCTATTTTTATTCCTATCCATCTCAATCCCCATCAAAAGCTGGGCCGAGCCCACCCCACGCAAAGTTGAAATGGAGTGGGAAGTCATCAAGGGCGCAGAATCCTATCAACTGTCCATCGTAAAAAAAGGTCAAGTTGAGCAAAAATCAGACATCTATGAATCAAAAGAAAATACTTTCGTGGGGCAATTTTTGCCAGGCCATTACCTGCTAAAAATAAGAACCCTGAATGAAAGTCACGTCGCTGGAAACTGGGGCAAAGCCAGTGATTTCGAGGTGGGACTTGAATCCGTCAAAGGTTTGCGCCCCAGAAATGATGCTGAACTGGCTTCCAAAAATCCCCGCTTTCAAGAGCTGCAGTTGGCTTGGGATCCAGTCCCCAATGCCGATCAATATGTTTTTGCAATAGAGTCCTTGGACGGTTCGTTTAAAAAATCAGAACAAGTTGCGGCTCCTTTTTTGAAATTAGAGTTGCCGGTCGCTATGAAATACACGTGGCAGGTAAAGGCCATCACTGAAGAAGGTATCGCAAGCGACAGTCCCACCGAATCTCAATTCACCCTGGCTGGAGCACAACTTGAAACCCCAGAAATCACGGCGCCAGAAAATGAATTTGTGCGCGAGATCGAATGGACAAAGCCCGACTTCACGCAAGGCTTTGATGTGGTGATTTCAAGCTATGAATCCAAGTCTGGTCATTGGATAAAATTGAAAGAGCTTAAAAATTTTAACGAGACTTCACTTCAGTTTGAACCAAAATGGAGTGGCGGTCGATACCAGTTAGAAGTTCAAGCGAAGGGATCACTGCGTCCCGATTCAAAGCCCGCACGGATTGAATTTGCTGTCAGATCGGGAAATCGTTCTGCTGTAGCTGAAAATGAATATCGCAAGGTCACAGAGGCCGCTGATCGCAGAAACGCGGCTGCAAAATTTATTTCGCAGCTGCGCTCTTCTTTTGAAAGATCCAGAGGTTGGTATGGATTTGCCAGTTATCAAATTACACAAATTAAATATCTTGGTTCTAATGCTGAAAAAAATTCGACGACAAGTTTTGATGCGATTGGCGGCACAGGGCGGCTGGGTTTGGGGTGGTATCATCCCAAAAATCTTTTTGGTTTTGTCGGCATGGCTGATTTTGGTGGTTTCACCTTGCAAGGCAAAGTGCAAACTTATGCCGCTGTTGAGGCTAATTTGGTGACCAAGAAGGCCTCGGGCGACAAGGGTGAATACAGGTTTCAAGTGGGTGCCTTTTATAAAGAAGTTCCAGAGAGCATTGGAGATCCCTCCCTTGGTAAAGTGAATTTTGATAAAGTTTCTGCGGTGGGTCCGCATTTGGGACTTGAGTATTGGCATTCATTGACACCAAAATTAGGGCTTCAAATCAATGGTCATGTTTATTTGCCTTTATTGAAAATTCAAACTCCTAACGATCAGGACATTTCGTCAGTCCTGTCTTATCAGCTTGGACTGCTGGGCAGTTATCGTTTGAGCCGACAAATCACCGGGCTCATGGGGATCACGCAACGCACGGATGGTTTGTCTTACAAGGCCACCACGGGGCCCGCAAGTTATGCTTCTGCGGATTCTGTTAATAAATCCTCTCTGAATGGGACTTTCCTTAGCTTTCTTTTGGAGTCTAATTTTTAAGAGTTTTTTTGTTTATATTCACTGTAACATAATATTTTTTTATAAACTCACTCTAAAGAGTCTCTCCGGCCGAATCTCAGAGGGGATGCGGAAGTATTAACTTTTTTCTATTTTATATATTTCCTTGAGGTCATACCCTTTAATTAAAGTGATAAATATGGTCCAACAATTAATATTTGCTCTTTTTTACGTAGTGTGCGACACTATCATTAGGAGAGAGGTCCTTTATTCGTGGCAAAGTTTGAATATATTTTATGGCTCGTCGAGTTTTTAAAACAGCCACTTTTTAAATTTCAGTGGGATTCTGGAAATGAATATAAAAGCCAAGCAAAACATGGAATTTTGACCAGCGAAGCTGAAGAAGTTTTTTATGATAAAGAAATTCTTCCACTTGGCATTCAAACTCAGCCACTACCTAGTGAGATCAGGTTTGGTGTTATTGGAAAAACATCAACTGATAAAATTTTATTTGTTAGTTTTACCGTTAGAGTTCTTCAGATAAGAATAATTTCCACACGGAAAGCTAATAAGCAGGAAAGGGAAATATATGAAGAAAAAAACGATTAAAAATACCGACGAAAGCATCTACAAGAGAATTGATTTTGATAAGAAGGCTGCGCTATCAGCTCGTAAACTTCTCAAGAGCAAGAAAAAGCCCACGAGTGTTGCCCTAGAAGATGAGACGATTCAGGAATTAAAGGAACTGGCTGCTTTAAAGGGAATTCCCTATCAGGTGCTAATGAGAAGCTTTATTTTGGATGGACTAAGAAAGTCTAAAAAAGCTGCGTAGTATTATCAGGAATTGGATATTGCGAAAAAGCTCCAAGGCTTGATTAAAATTCTCTCGACATCCAACACTCGGTTGATTGCGCATTTAGGTGCTAGAGTCGGCAAGCCTCTGTAGCCTCTGTAGCCTCTGTAGCCTCTGTAGCCTCTGTAGCCTCTGTGCCATCGGTCAATTTCAAGCATGTTAGACTTCTATTAACGGACTCTCAAGATAAGAATGTGAAGTCTAAAAAACCTGAACGGAACGCATTTTTGTGTTGTCGTTGTTCAGTGTCATCAAGTAGATTCTGTGGGCTAAGAGTCTTAAAAATTGAATTCTTTTTACGATTAATTGTTTGCTCGAAATTTTTGCACTGGGAGTATTTTAAATGAAATTCACAAGCTTACTGAATAGTTTTGTATTGGCTCTTTTTATTAGCTGCACGGTTGAGGCGGCTTTGCCGCAAAGGCAGATCATTTATGGTTCGGCACAAAATTGTTATCCTCTTGGGTTTTGCGAAAAGAATATTTGTGAATTTCCAGTGGACAATGAGGCCGTTGGTGATTTGCGACGTCAGGCTGATGAAATAAAAGAAAAAATGGGCGCAGCTCGCTACTCAGAAAGCGGATGCCGATTTTTTTATATCAAGGGGCGGCCCGAGGATCGGCCGAATTTATTTTGTCTAGAAAGTTCTCTGAGCTGTGATGTTGAGTTTCATAATAAATAATTGATTCTAAAGTTCACCTTAATAGAAAATCAAAAGGGGAAATGGTATTTCTCCCTTTTTTTGTGAAAATTCTGGTTTCGTTTAGGCCACTTTGAATTTGAGCTTCGGCTTAATGATATTCAAAAGCTCAAGCAATTTATCAATAGTGAAGCGACCATGGCGGTAATGAACTATTTCGCTGACTCTGGACTCGCTGACACCAAGAATTTTTGCCAACTCCCGTTGAGTTATTTTCTTTTCTTGGCAATAGCGAACAAAATGGGCACACAGTTCGTGCTTAGCTCGGTCTACAGGACTTGCCTGGGAAGAGATTATTTGAGTTGCCTTAGATTTTTCCAAGGTTTTCTCAATTTCAATCCATTCGCTTTTTGTAGGCCATCCTGGTGGTGGAGTTTTGCTGATCTTGACAATCCTTGTTTTTTTCATTTTGACCTCCTGTAGGCATTCCTTATTCCAATGTAGCAAGCATCGGGCGGTATAACCCAAATCAGTCGATAAGGTTTGCCGCCAAAAAACAGATCTGTGTCATAAAACTGAAAGCCGTCTTTGCGAACCAATTGGGGTAAAAAACACTCGTAGTTCAATAATCCCAACAGTTCAAGAATCAGTTGATCGTTGATGGACCGACTATGTTTTTCTTCATAGTGCGTATCAATCCAGACTTCGCTGAACCATGTCTCATTGATGAAAAATCGTATTTCAACTACACGAAACATCAGAGATCACCTTATCAAGACTTCCCATATTTGGCAAGTTAATTGTTTTCATCTTTACTCAGCCCTTTCAACTATACCGATAGTGTTGGACCCTTTGGAAATTGAATGGAGCAACTAAAGTCAGTCCATCAGTCTCTTTTTTGAGAGGCCATTTTTTCTGGTTTGTATTTCCAGAGTCAGTTCTGCGGCGGTTCAATACCCATGCCAAAAATAGGGAGGTATCATCACGCTCTCAGATCGTGAGTAGTCGCAGACGGCAGATAGGGGGCCATCGAAAACGTCCGCAGCAGTTCTGATATTCGGAGGGAATTCGCTGTGATTAAATGAGGTCAATGTTCGAAATCCCGACTCCTGCTCACATTTAAAGTTGTTATGCTGCCACCAAAGGGTTTGAAGGTTTGTCAGGGAGTGTTTCCCTTCAGTCCATTGACTTGTTTTATGGTCGACTTCTAAGCCAAATTTTGAATGACATCTTTTTCCAGTGACAGGGGGCGAGTACTGGCAGCATCCATCTCGAATAAGCACCTTTTTTTTTAACAGCGGAGGCTTACTTTAGATCGAAAGTGCAAGTTCCAAAACAGTCTTTAAAGCTGTCAAAAAACTAGACAATTCAGAGCCCATGCAGTCACTCGTTGATCCAGTGTTTCGATCTGATACGGCGCGGATGCAAGAGCCCCCTTTTTAATTGATTTGAGCACGTCACCCTTGGCGCGAACTTTGCCTCTACCCATTATGAAGGTCCTTTTCGATTTGAAGTAGGATCAAGAACTTAAACGGAGGCTCAGATGAATTCATCCCTTATCTCTAAAGCATTTTTTGGCGGACTGGTGGCGTTCTCATTAGGTCTTACTTCCTGCGCACAAAAAGAGGGCACTGCCGTTCGAGTCCCTGGTCGGGGTGGCTTGATCAATGGTGATGTCAATTTTATTTCAAACGGAAATGGGATGTCTGGTGGTATGCCGCAAAACACCTCCACATGCTCAGACAATCAAACGGGCAATGGTTCCCTGCAGTTTGACGTCAACGCGGTTCTTGGCCTCGTGACAGCAACAATCGGTCAGGATAGTTTTAAAGGAATTTGCAAAGTGAACTTCAGTGCACGTTTTATATTTGATGCGAATGGCATTCTTAATCCCACAGGCTCTGGAATTCTTTTGCAGGTGATTGACTCTTACGTCGGAATGGTTGTGAACGGAAGGACCATTCCCCCCTACGAACTTAACTTTAAAAATGCCAAGGGCGGAAGCCACGATCGCAGTACAGGTAAAATAAGCGTTCAATTCGAGGATTCATTTGGCAATTTAACTGTTGTCGGGCAGGACAATGGGCAGATGGTCACAGGTGCCATCTATTTTCAAAATTATAAAAATATTGTGACCAATCAACAGCCAGCCCAAGGAACTCTGGGATCCTTTTCAATTCCAAGAGCAGTCCTCATGAATTAACAGACCTTGCAAGCAATAAGGCAAGCCCAGCGACCCGGTCCGCACCTCTTTGTTCGTCTGGATTAAGGCACTGCGTCTTGATTCCCCAGTGGGTGAGTTCGAAGATAACCTCTATGCCTCAACGTTTTATTTTTGATGCCTCTATTTTAAGCTCTGTCGTTGGTGGTCGATCTGTGATCGATATCCCGGCCCTGAATATTCACTCCCTCGAGGCCGCAAGTTCATTTTTGTTGTCTTATGGCTTTGATCTCAACAGAGAAAAAGATGTCGAGCGGCTAGAGCATTATCACCGTCGCGCTCTGGTTTTGATGGTTGAGAAATTAGGCTTTAAAGAGCTCGATATTCCCGAGGTCTTTAGAGATTTAAAACGCCTGGGTGATGTCAGAAATTTATTAATTTTTGCAAGTTCCAGAGATCCTGACCGACAAGATTTGCAGCGTTGGTCCTGTGCCATGATTCGCTGTATGCATGTTTTTGTCCATGCTGAAAATGATTTATTCAGTTCCTTTGCAGAAGAAATTCAATCCCAAATTTTAACACCCTTTCAAAATTGCATTCTCAATGATGGCAACACTCACAGAACCTATTTGACCGAGTTGGAAGGGGCTAGAGTCAACACCAGTTTGAGCACGGTTGAGCCCATTGAATTGTTGGGCTTTGAAGTGAAGCCTTTTAAAACCTCCTCAAGCACCGTGATTAAATTGCTGGCTAAGCCCGACGCCTTGGCGATGAAAATATTTGATAAATTAGGGGTGCGTTTTATCACGCGAAATTTATTTGATTGCTATCAAGTCGTGCGTTTTTTGGTGCGAGAAAATATAATTAGTTTTCCTCATATTATGCCGGATCAAAGCTCGAACAATTTGTACCCCTTGGATGTTTTTATGCAGGTTTGTGAAGAACTAGCACAAAGTTTAATCATTCTTGATGAAGCTACAATTCAAGCCGCCTTTGATCAAAAATTAGCCCTGCTCGGTGATGGAGTTAAATTTTTGCGCAAAGAAAATAATTTCTCAAGTACGGATCATAAATTTATTAAATTTATTGCACGCAAGTTGATTCACATTAAGCCCCAGGGGGGTAAAGAAGAGTTCAGTTTCTTTTATCCCTTTGAAGTGCAAATCATGGATCAAGCTGCATATAAGCGCATTTCCTCTGGGCCTTCTGAGCATCAGGCCTATAAAGAAAGGCAAAGAGTCGCCGCACGAAAAAGACTTTTTCCTGATTAAAGTGGAGAATAAAGTGGCAAATAGAGCAGCGAAAAAAACACAAAATAAACCAGAAAATAGGGCAGAGCCATGTTTTTAAAATGGCTTTCTTATCCGCGTTCAATTCTTGGAGTGATTCTGTTGCCGATCCACACCGCAATTTGTGCCGGCAGTTTAGTTGTCGTGAATATTTTGTTTCACAATCGAAAATTGGAAGATCATATCGTTGAGTTTTGGTGCCGAAACTGCTGCCGACTGTTTGGCGTGCAAGTGATCACCAAGGGGTTAGAGAATCGGCCCGACGGTGGCTTTCTTTATGTTTTTAATCACACCAGTTTTTTTGATATTTTTGCCATGAACGGATGGTTGGGCAGTTTTCGCTTTGGGGCTAAAATTGAATTGTTCAGCATTCCTATTTTTGGCGCGGGAATGCGTCGAGCGGGGATCTTGCCGATTTCTCGCGGCCGCCGTGATGAAGTTTTAAAAGTTTATCAAGCGGCAGAGTCTCGCATAAAAAAAGGTGAGCGTTTTGCATTGGCGCCAGAAGGCACCAGGCGAATTCACGATGACAGTTTAGGGGCCTTTAAATCGGGGCCTTTTATTTTTGCAATCAACGCCAAAGCACCCCTTGTGCCGGTGATTGTGAAGGGGGCGGCGGCTGTTTTGCCTAAGGGGCACATCCTGCCCAACTGGGGTGTTTGGTCGAGCACAATCACTTTGACGGTGCTTCCCGCTATTGATGCTCAGGATTATAGCTTAGATCAACGCTCTGAGCTGCAAGAAAAAGTCTTTAAAATTATGGAGCCTTATTTTTTATCACACTCCAACTGAGCCCATGCATGGGGCTCAGTAATTTCAATTTGTGGGTGCCCGTGTTCAAGTGAATTTGAATCTGAGAATCTGGCGTAGCTTCAATTTGAGTCAGTCTGAGAGTCTTTGGATTTTTATGCAGAGTGTGCTCAATGGCTTCGGCGATCAGATCCCAACGGATGAAGGGTTCAAAAGTTTTTCCTTTGTCTAAACTTTTAAGTGATCCCACAAACCATCCGCCTTTGGGGTGGATGGCCACGGGTTGGTTTTGCTTGCCAAACTCTGGCAACAAAGTCCAAGTGACACCATCTTCAGTCCTGTAAATGCCTTCCGAAGAGGCGATTCCTTGCAGAGAGTTTTTATTCTCAAAAGCGATGGAATAAATTTCTCGTTTCATCAATTCATCCGTGGTGATTGTCGCCGCTTGAGTTTGTGAATTTTGAGTTTGTATTAAATTTTCTTTTTTCCACCAAACATCACCATGCCCTTCGAGTCGACTGACCGACCAAAAGTGGGTTTCGGGATTGACGATTTGCACCCAGGAACGCAATTGCGGGCCCTCAGCGTCGAGGGTTTTGATGACAATTCCCCGATCTGAATGGGTTTGATATCCCAAAACATTTTGAAGGGGAATTTGTGTGCCGTTGCGCGCGATGAGTTCTTGACCATTGCGATGGCTGATCTTGATCCAGCCCGTTTTTCGTGTGTAAGCCAATTTGGCAAAGTCCGCTTTGGAAATAAAATTATTGATGTCTGCAAAGCCCACTTTTTTTTCGAAAGCAATTTTAAAAAAACCACTCTCAATGGCCAAAGGCAGAACGCGAAACCCTTGAGGCAAATTGTCGATAGCCCCAGAGCTAAAATCGGGATTTTTTCTTAAAGCGGTTTTCATCGCCGCGATATAAAAGCCCTTGTCGTCGTATCTTGGACGCAAAACAGAAAGCGGAAGCCATCCCTTCGCAGAGCCGGCCTCCTCCTTCACTTGACCCCAGTAGTCATCTGCACGGAGCAACACCCACTGCGTTTTTTCTGGGACCATTTTTATGACTTTGGACTCGCGACGATTCTGGCTGAGCAACTCACAATTGATTTTTGTTTCCACAAAATGTGAAGTTTGAATGTCCCTGACAATTTGATCGCTTTGTAGGGAATAGTTTTTATTGTTCCAGGTGACTGAATAGGAAAATCCCAGCTCAGTGAACTGAAGCTTTTGTTCAAGCTCTGCTCGACTCGCTTGGCCAGAGGCAAAGGGGCTCTGACGATGGCGATAGAAAGGCTCAGCCTGGCTGAAACTCATGGGGCTTGCCGCAACAGCCGAAAGCGATGCGCAGAGAAGCAGAGTTGAACTGACGGCAAAGGTAAAAAACTTCATTTTCATATTATCGCGCTTTAGCTAGGGTGCTCTCAAGACCAGAACTTTTGACCTCAGGTCTAAAGTGAAGTAAAAAAAGTTGTTTCAAGCCCATTTTTTCTTCAACCACAGGAGTCCATGTTATGTCTCAGGATTTATCAACAGATTCAAACGCAAATTCACCATCTCTGCCAGCCATCAGTCTCATTGGAGTTGTGGGGGCTGGACAAATGGGCAATGGCATTGTTCAAGTTGCGGCAAGCTTTGGCTTTGATGTATTAATGATGGATGTGAGCGGAGCTTCTCTTGAAAAAGGCCTAGCCACAATTGCTTCAAGCTGCGATCGCTTGATCAAAAAAACCACGATGAACGAAGCCGAAAAGTCAGCCCTTCTTGGTCGCATTAAAACCACCCAGGAGATCGCGGGACTTAAGGATTGCGATATCGTCATTGAAGCGGCAACTGAAAACGTAGATTTAAAATTGAAAATATTTAAAGAGCTCGATGCGGCGGTGAAAGCCTCTGCCCTGCTGGTTTCAAACACCTCATCTATTTCTATTACAAAAATTGCGGCGGCAACAAAGCGCCCTGAAAAAGTGGCTGGAATGCACTTTATGAACCCTGTGCCCTTGATGAAATTGGTTGAGGGCATTCGAGGTTTGCAAACTTCAGATGAGACTTTTAAAGCCATCAAAGCTTTGGCTGAAAAAATGGACAAGGTTTTTGTTGAGTCCGTGAAAGACATGCCGGGCTTTATTGTGAATCGCATTTTAATGCCAATGATCAATGAGGCCGTGTACACCCTGCATGAGGGAATCGCCTCTGTGGAGTCCATTGACAGTGCGATGAAGCTAGGAACCAATCAGCCGATGGGCCCATTGACCTTGGCGGATTTTATCGGACTGGACACTTGTCTAGCGATTATGAATGTTTTGCATGAAGGCTTAGGGGATTCGAAATACCGCCCTTGTCCACTCTTGGTGAAATATGTGGAAGCAGGTTGGATGGGGCGTAAATCAGGTCGTGGTTTCTACAGCTACAATCAGAAATAGGATAAATAAAAAATGAATTTTTCATACAAAACTTTGCTGCTTGAAAAAAAAACAGACACAGGAATTTGGCTTTTAACAATCCATCGTCCTGAGGCACTCAATGCCTTAAACAGTGTTGTTCTTGGTGAATTGAGTGATGCTGCTGAACAAATTTTTGCGATGCCTTTTTCAGAAATCAGAGCCCTGATCATCACGGGAGCGGGTGAGAAATCTTTCGTCGCCGGTGCTGATATCAAAGAAATCAATGCCCTCAATGAAGACACAGCGCTGAGTTTTGCTGAAGCCGGACAGGCTGTGTTTCACCAGCTGTCGCTGTTGAAAATCCCAGTGATCGCCGCCGTGAACGGCTTTGCCTTGGGTGGCGGTTGTGAGCTGGCTCTGGGTTGTGATTTTATTTATGCTTCAGAAAAAGCAAAGTTTGGTTTGCCTGAAACAAGTTTGGGCCTGATTCCAGGTTTTGCAGGCACCGTGCAAATGGCCCGGGCTGTAGGTCCGCGCAGAGCGCGTGAGTTGACCTTCAGCGGAGGCATGATCACAGCCAGTGAGGCTTTGGCGATGGGCTTAGTCAATAAAGTTTTGCCGGCGGCAGATTTGATGACCGAGGTTTTGAAAACAGCAGAAGTTATTTTAGCAAAAGCCCCTTTGGCAGTAGCGGCAGCTAAAGTGTCCATCAATCAGGCTTGGGATATGGATGTTGAACAAGCACAAAAAAATGAAGCGCAAATTTTTGCAAATTTATTTAAAACCGAAGATGTCAAAGAAGGCACTGCCGCCTTTATTGAAAAGCGCAAAGCAAATTTCAAGGGATTATAGGAAAACACAATGGCTTACACTCCACTTCACTCAGTTCGAATTGTCACCGCTGCAGCTCTTTTTGATGGGCATGATGCAAGCATTAATATTATGCGCCGTATTCTCCAGGATCTGGGCGCAGAGGTGATTCATTTAGGTCACAACCGCTCTGTGAGCGATGTTGTGAAGTCTGTGCTGCAAGAAGGAGCCCAAGGCGTCTGTATCAGCTCGTATCAGGGCGGACATATGGAGTACTTCAAATACATGCGGGATCTGCTGAATGAAGCAGGAGCTGGCTATGTGCAAATCTACGGGGGTGGCGGTGGAGTCATTATTCACGAAGAAAAACGTGAATTGGAAGCCTATGGAATCGCCCAGATTTTTCATCCTGATGATGGCCGTCGCTTAGGTTTAGAAGGCATGATTGAAATGATCATGCGTGGTTGTGATTTTGATTTGCTGGCAAAACAAAAAGAATTTAAACAGAAAAAAAATGTTTTCGTTGGCGACAGTGTTCCTTCCGTAGAATTGGGAGTGGCTTTAACAGCCATCGAAAATTCATCGAATGAAAAAAAAGGCGCTGATCTTTCTCTCAATGATTTTGGTCTGGAGGCTTTTAAGGCGAAAGTTCAGCCACTCATTTTGGGCATCACCGGCACTGGCGGTGCTGGCAAATCGTCTTTAATTGATGAGTTGGTTCAACGATATTTAAATGCCTATCCAACTAAAAAAATTGCTGTGGTGTGTGTGGATCCGTCGAAAAGAAAAACGGGTGGGTCTTTGCTGGGCGATCGAATTCGCATGAATTCCCTTTCGCGTTCGAGGGTCTATATGCGCTCGGTCGCTTCACGGGGCTCCGGTCGAGAGATCGCTTCATCTTTGCCTGGAATTTTAGAATTTTTAAAAAAAATTGATTTTGATTTGATCATTGCTGAGACCTCAGGGATTGGTCAGGGGAATGTTGCCATCACAGAAGTCAGTGATCTGACCATGTATGTGATGACCTCTGATTTTGGCGCGCAATCGCAGCTAGAAAAAATTGATATGATCGATTTCGCAGACTTGATTGCTGTGAATAAGGCTGATCGCCGGGGCGCTTTGGATGCCCTTCGCGATGTGACCAAGCAGTTTAAGCGCTCGCGAAAAATCTTTGATGAAAAAGTGGAAGTCCCTGTTTTTTTAACTCAAGCTTCACAGTTTAATGATGGCGGCGTGAATAAGTTGTTCTTTCAGGTGGCTGACATCTTAAATGAAAAACAAAAAAACCTGTGGATTGTCGATCCCAAACACCGAGAAAATATACTCTCCGCCGAAGAGCATGGAATTATTCCTCCAGACCGACAAAATTATTTGTCTGAAATTGTGCAGACCATTCACAAATATAAAAATCGCACCGAAGAGCTCTCCGAACAAGCTTCAAAACTTGGGGGGCTTTACAAACTGGCCCCTTTGCTCAGCACTAGCCCAGAGCAATTTAAAAAAGTGGAATTAGAACTGCAATCAGAAATGACCAATGAAGAGCTGGATTTTCTAAAAAACTATGACGAATTGATTGCCAGGTACTCAGGAGATGAACTTGTATTTAAAGTGCGAGACAAAGAGCTTCGCCAGCCCCTGACAAGAGAATCCTTGAGTGGTACAAAAGTTCGCCGAGTGGTGGTGCCGAAATTTAAAGACTGGGGCGACCGGTTTAAATATCTAAAACTTGAAAATGTGCCCGGCGAGTTTCCCTTCACGGCCGGTGTCTTCCCTTTAAAAAGAGCGGATGAAGATCCCAAGCGGATGTTTGCCGGCGAAGGGACTCCTGAACGCACGAACAAACGCTTTCATTATTTGACGGAAGGGGAGACGGCTCACCGCTTATCCACGGCTTTTGATTCGGTCACTCTTTATGGGCAAGATCCTGATCAGCGGCCAGATATTTTTGGTAAAGTCGGGGAATCTGGTGTGAATATTTGCACCTTGAATGACATGAAAAAACTCTATGCCGGATTTGATCTGGTGAATCCCAACACCTCCGTCAGCATGACCATCAATGGTCCCGCACCGATGATCTTGGCGTTTTATTTCAACACCGCAGTGGATCAGCAGATCGAGAAAAAGAAAAAAGAATTGGGCCGTGATTTGACTGCGCAAGAGCAATCAGAGCTTGCCACTTGGACTTTGCAGCAGGTGCGAGGCACTGTTCAGGCTGATATTTTAAAAGAAGACCAGGGTCAGAACACCTGTATTTTCTCAATCAATTTTGCATTAAAAATGATGGGCGATATTGCAGAGTATTTTGTCACTAAAAAAATTCGCAATTTTTATTCTGTCAGTATTTCGGGTTATCATATTGCAGAAGCGGGTGCGAATCCCATTTCCCAATTGGCCTTTACACTTTCTAATGGATTTACATTTGTAGAGTACTATTTGTCGCGGGGTTTAAAAATTGATGATTTTGCGCCCAATTTGTCCTTCTTTTTTAGCAATGGTCTAGATCCTGAATACTCCGTGTTGGGCCGGGTGGCTCGTCGCATCTGGGCTGTGGCCATGCGGGATCTTTACAAGGGCAACGATCGTTCGCAGAAATTGAAATATCATATTCAAACCTCCGGACGCTCTTTGCATGCTCAAGAAATTGATTTCAATGATATTCGGACCACTTTGCAGGCGCTGATCGCCATCTATGACAATTGCAACAGCCTTCACACCAACGCCTACGATGAGGCCATCACAACCCCCACAGAGGAGTCTGTGCGCAGAGCCATGGCCATTCAGCTGATCATCAACCGTGAATTCGGCATGACCATGAATGAGAACCCGATGCAGGGCTCCTACTTCCTGGAAGAGATGACGGATTTAGTTGAAGAGGCCGTGCTGAATGAATTTAAAAAAATCAGTGAGCGGGGCGGAGTTTTAGGAGCCATGGAAACTCAATATCAAAGATCAAAAATCCAAGAAGAATCTTTATATTATGAGCGACTCAAGCATGATGGCACCTTACCCATCATCGGTGTGAATTCATTCATTGATCCAAAAACCATGGCCACAGGCTATTTGCCACCAAAAATTGAATTGGCACGAGCTTCTTATGAAGAAAAAAATCAACAGCTCGACAATGTTCACGGTTATCAAAAAGAACATCAGTCCGAAGCTGAAGTTGAGCTGCGAAAGCTTAAAGAGACAGTCCTGAGTGGAGGCAATATCTTTGCGGGGCTGATGACGGCTGCTCGCTGTTGCAGTCTTTATCAGATGACTCAGGCTTTGTATGAAGTGGGCGGACAGTACCGACGAAATCTTTAAGGCCAGCCATGCAGCCCCAAATTGATTTAAAATGAGATTTAAGAGGGTTAAAGATACTTTTTTAACTCTCTTAAATAATTGTAAATAGCTTTAATAAGCGCACTAATTTCAAAATAAGACATCCTCCGAAACGATCATTGGATATGGGTTTCAAGGGTTTAAGTCCTAGAGTTGAATCCCATCAAATCACATCAAATTAGTAAGTGGATGTTTAAGTCTTTTCTAGATTTTTAATACTATTCTTGTATCAGGAACAAAGAGTTAAAAACAATTCACCAGTGAGGTCATTATGAACTTTAATAAGGTACAAGAAGAAATCTTAGCCTTCTGCTACGAGGGACCTACTGAACTTCAAACTATTGTTGATATTGTTCAAAAGTTTCATGCCTCTGCGGACAGCTTGCAAATTTCAATTGAAACCAGTGAAATACTTTCGAATTTAATGGCAGCAGGGCTTTTAGTGACTCTAGATAAAAGCATTTCCTTCACAACTTCCGACATTGGTGCAGTGATGGCTGAAGAGTATTTGGCTGCCAATGAGATGTATGATTATTTGAAATACTAGTCCGTGGTTTTTTTGAAAACATGATCTTTGCATCCTAGTTTCGACTAATGAAGTGTCTGTAAAATTTTTGGTTCAAACTTTTAAAGCCTCGGTTCTAACCTTTAGGCTTGCACAATTTAAAATTAAAAACATCCTTTAAGCTAGTTCAAGGGCTTGTATATGCCAATGACCTGCCTTTTTACTTTTCAATTTCATGCGGGTTTATCATTATGAAAGGATCAACGAAAAAAAAATTTATTGATATTCCAACAAGGAGTAAGCTGTTTATGAAGACACCTAAAAAAAATGAAAAAAAATGGTCTCAAGACAACTGGCAAGGGTGGGTTCAAATTAAATGGAAGTCCGGAGCTCCAGCAGATGCTTGGAAGGGCTTATCTAAAAATGATTGGGTTAAAGGAGTTTGGTCCACTCAAGGTGATTGGGATTGTAGTATTTGGTTGGATGTTTCAACGCCAGCACAATTAGAATCTTTTGTTTGGACTGAGGTTCGAAAAAACAAATGGGTCGAGGATACGGAAACTTCTTGGGCAAAAAAGTGCGCCTAGATTCAATTTAGATTTCGACGTTTTATTAGAAAAGGAGGGCTATGAAGTACCAAAATTTAAAAAAATATTTTATAGTCCCTTTTGTGTTTTTTGCCACCGGTTTTGCCCAGGCCTTCGATTATATTCAATTAGAAAAATTAATTAAAGAAAATAAATTAAAAACCATCTCGGACACTATCGAGAAACTGCCCCTTTCTTACAAGTCTAAATACGTGCTGATCTTTAAAAGCCGAAGTTTGCATGGATCTAGTTTTGAGAACCCAAGGGTTCTGCTTTATGGTGAAGATGCCAGTTTTATTTTATCCTTTAATGGTTCGCCAGAGCAGAAAGGCTACCTTGGCCTCGAAACGATGGAATACGATCAAAGCACAAGTGAATTTAAGTATCGAGAGATTCTTTTTCCAAATGAAAAAGAATCTCAATCTCCAAGCTCAGTGGTGCGTTTTTCTGACGACAATCCCGAGAAATGTCTAAAGTGTCACGGCCAAACGCCCAGACCCATCTGGGATACACATCCCTTGTGGCCCGGCGTTTATGGTGAAAATTATTTGACGGATTTGTCGTTTGCAGAGCGATCGGGCTTAAATAAATTCTTAGCCATTCAAGGATCTCATCCGCGCTATAAGCATCTCAGAAACATCAATATTTTTACAGAGAAAAATACTTTCAAGCCAGACGTGGCTGCGCGATACACCAATTTTATGAAAGACTCTCCAGTTGTTGAGCTTTCGAAGTATTTAGCCAAATACAACATTCAAAAAATTGTCGGGCAAATGAAGCGGTCGCCTGAATTTGAAAAATTTCAGTTTTTATATTTAGCCAGCCTCAGTCAAGATTGTGGCAGCTTTGAGTCTTTCCTGCCAGATGGTGTAAGGCCCACGGTGGTCAAGGATCTCGAGCTTTTTTCTGTGGACACTTTTGTAAAAAATAAAAAACAAGATCTGCTTAAAAAGGGTCGCGCGCTGACTGTGAATCAGAATCTTTTTGCAAATCAAATTCTGCAAAATAAGGCTCTAGATCAATTTAGATTTATCGTGGAGCAGAGTCTTAATATCTCCACTGATTTTTGGACAATGGCCCTTGAGGCGGACACCTATGATTACACTCAGCCAGATTCCGTTGAATTGGCCTTGGAAAAAGAGCTGATCCATCAAATAGGAAAAAGTGACGAAAAATTAAAGAACCTGGTCTCGCTGCGTGCAGTGGGCTCGACTGTTAAATATTGTGAGTATCTGCGAAAAAATATTTCGCCAAATTTAGCCCAGGGCCTTAAAAAAGGGTCGGGTTTAAGCACAGCTCAAAGTCTTCAAAAAATCTACTCCGAAGAAAAAATAAGAACCGTCGCCGAAGCCGATCCCGTGCCCGGTTTGTTGAATTTATGCGCTAGCTGCCACCAAGGTGTTGTCGGCCCGGCTCTTCCTTTTCTAGATAAAGACAGAATGTCCACCCTGCTGAATCAGGGCAATTACCCCCGCGGAACTCTGCTACAAGAAATCCTCTATAGACTTTCGCCCAAGGCTGGCCCAAACCAAATGCCAAGAGGCTTAAATCTGAGTGAATCACAAATTCAAGTGCTCGAAGACTACTTTCAAAATCTGAGTGAGAAGAAGTAGCGTGATATTATTTTCTTACAAATTTTAGCAGTGCCATTCTCAATTTGAAGCGGATTCATGATTTAAGGCAAAAAGATCTAGCAAAAAAAACTTAGCTTAGATGGACCAGAAATCAGCCGGGTTTTGCACTATAAAGTTGAGCGCTATTCCTTTGAAAGATTGATCAGCTATGTTGTAAATCTTTACCCAAAGATGAAATTTGAAATTGAGACAGCCTAAAAAGTAAGTTGCAGATAACCTGTATCCGCGGCTCACAGGCCCTTTAGAAAAGGCAACATCTGGCGATGTGATCCCAGTCGTGGACTTTATTAAAGTTGTTGGGGGGGGAAAGCGTCGATAAGCTAGGTGGGACACAATCAAACTTCACTGCGGTTTAGGTGGTGGGTAGGCTTTCAAGTTCTTTTAAAAAGATGTGTACACATATGCGTACTTATGGTATGTTGGCTATTAAGCGAGGTTTTTATGGAATCAACGTCCCCAAGAACGTTCAGAGCTAATTTAAAAGAATATATGGATATGGCTGAGGAGAAGCCAATTCGTGTTCAAAAGCGCGAGGGAAGTGCTTGTGTTTTAATGTCTGAGGAATATTACGAAGGTTTGCTGAGTGAGATCTCGTCTCTGCAAAAAAGTTTGCTCTCTGCTAATCAGGCTTTAGCGGGTGAAACCACTGAATATAAAATTGGTGACAAAAATCGGTTGAAAAGATTTAAAAAATGAAGATTGTTAAGACCAAGCAATTTGACGACGACCAGCTTTCAGATCGAAGATCATATCTATAATTCAAACGAGTACGATATTAAATTTGTAGACAAGTTTATAGACGAATTAGATGCTGCTGTTCAGTGGGTTCATACAAATGCAACAACTCCTAAAAAAGATGAAATGGGTGAACGGTCCTGGCCGTTTTGTCGTGATCATCGTGGCTGGTTTCGATATCGGCTAAAATATTTGTGTATCGAAAATTCAATCCCACATTCTATTTTGTTAAAGAGGATAATTGATAATAAGGAGCAAAATCTTGATATTTATCCCAGTCACAAACTGGATACGTATTCTGCAGATGATGATGAGTCTTGAAAACTGGGGAAAGAACCACCGAAAACCTAGGCTAGAAATATTGCTACCAATTTTTTAGATTTATATGAGCTAAGTGGAGGAAAAGATTGGTGGTCTGTACTAGACTCGAACTAGTGACCTCTCCCATGTCAAGGGAACGCCAGCTACCATTTTTATTCGTGGCGTTGTTTTTTTCGTCGAAATCAGCAGATAAATAGGGGTACGTGGATTTGTGATTGGGTGCAGTTGCAATTTGGCGCTAGTGGACTCAAAAGGCGCATTATTTTCAGTCTGAGTATGAAGACGCTGTGATTGGTGGAGAAAAGACCTGTTTTAATGCGCTAGGATGGCTCTAGATTCAGAGAAGTCATGCTGCTGCTACAGCGAGTAGGGTTAAAAGAATAGAGCTTGAGGAGTCGTCTAGAGAGGTTTTTAAATGCATGAGAACGCCCGGGGGCGCGAAAGCCTTAAGCGGCAGCGCCCTTGGGCGTTCCCGGATGTATAAGTAATACGTCCGGGAACTATATAAGCGTAGCTATATAAATAGAAAAAAGAAAAATTTAGATAAAAACAGGAAATGAACTTTTTTGAAGAATAATTCGAAATTTGGAAAAAAATAATAATAGTCACTGAAAAGTACCTATTTAGAATTGGTATAAATGAGTCTGTGTGGACTTGCGCCTAAATGATTGAACTATCGCACTGACTGGCGCTAGAATAGTGAAGTGCCTTTTTTTTGGCCCTCGGCCGATATTATGTAAATTCGACACTTCACCACTTATTTATTTTATATCGGTTAGAAATTAATTACAGAGTTCTAAATCAGAAATCAAAAGATCACTCAATCCCATGGGGTTTGGCAAAACGTTACATATTCGTGTTGATGTAACAATAAATGTCTGCGCCAATCCTAGTCTAAAAAAATAATCTTCAGTTTTTTCGACGCCACGAATCCAACTTTCATTAGAAGTCTTTGAGAGGTATTCTAGGCCAATAGCATTTCTAAAATATCCTCCGGGGGTTATTGGCGAAATGAATCCATCCCACTTTTTAGTATTTGCTATTACTCTTTCAGGTATAAATTTAGAAATATCCTCACACTGAGAAACAGCATTCAAAAATCCAATCTGACGCCATTTCTTATTAAGCTGTTGTGCTAAAATTTCACAATTATGAAAGTAATCCGGAATTAAAAAGGTCAATGCAGTATTATTTTTTCCCAAACTTTTATCAATGAAAGAGGCCTCACCTTTTGGAATAATGTTATTAAATTCATCGCCATCACCTATGGTCAGATTTTCACTTTTTAGGAAGGTCTTTATTAAGTTTTGCGATTCTAGAAAATTCCAAGGAAGGTCTTGAGGATTTATGCTTTTGGTACTGGATATTAAGTAATATGCAGCAGGTGTATGAACAAGAAGTTTCTTTTTCGTTTTATTTAAAAGATTTTCACTTCCATAAAGTGCAATGTCAACTTGATCTGTAGACTTCATCGAAGAGATAAATTTTAATTCGGGAAAGCGATTTTCTGCGCTTACCAATGTACCGCTATTTATTCCATCATGATCGTAAGAAATATTTTTAAAACAGTACGGAGCAATGCCTTTGATTTCAGATTTTGGCTGATCGGTGGACCAACCAAACCGAAAATATACACTTCTTAGACGTCGATCAATATCATCAGGATTTTTAACTTCTAGACAAATTTCCGAGTCTATATTACTTGGACAAAAGCTCCATTCAGGGATTAGCCAATTCTTTTTCAGTAAAATAATTGCCAATTCTTTTTTAATAATTTTTGCATTGATCTTGATTCCAGCACAACTCTTCATTTCTGAAATAGTTATAGTAAGGCGTTCCCTTAAGCATCTATTACTCGTCGTATCGACACAACTTCTCTTGCTAATTTTGCCAAATGCAATCGAACGATCTGATCGCTCATCTTGCAGCAATCTTGGATAGATATGATTCCCAATAAACAAGGATCCCCACTCGTCGTACTCGCTTGGATTTAACGTTTGAATAGAACTTGCACTTCCAATTGTTAATCCATTAGTTTTAGAGACTGATCTCTTTGACATGCCTGAAAAATGAACAAGTTGACCGATGAATAGGACTAATACAGGAAGAGTTAGAATAAAAAGTAATAATTCACTTGTCGATAACCTTTTATTCGCGAATGATATGTTTATCGTGTCAATTGTCATTTTTGTTTTTTTATTTAATTTCATATTTTTAATTTTAAACGGCGGACGTGCCTATGCAATCATTAAATCAATATCTTTGGCGAAAACAAGAGCGAATATTTATCCTCCTAAGTTGTTTTTTCATAGTGATTTTTCTTTGCCTCTTGGCTACTTGCTTGCGGATTTACAAACAGCGACAATTAGAATCAGTTTTGCAGGTCTCCCTATTAACCATAAATGATTCTATAAAAGTTGGCGACTGGGATTTGGTTCAAAAGAATATTGGGTCTAATATATTAGGCTCTGATATTTATGGCGTCAGGGTATATTCTTCGTCAGGAGAGCAAATAGCTGGCCCAATTGGCATTGAGAAATTTGGAGTCATGGCCCTGTGTGATAATAAATCTGCAGCTAAAAATGTTGGAATCGGCGGCTGTGTAAAGATATTTTCGCTTTTTGATTTAGTAATTTCACTTGTATTCCTTTTTACTATTGTAATGGGCTTTGCCATTTTTTTTCTCATTATCAAAAGTAAAGTTAATATAGTTTTTAAATCAATTGAGCAAAATTTGACCAGAATCTCAGAAATTGAAAATTCAATAAACTTTGTTGACGAATCTATTGTTGAGGTCATTGAAATTAATTCGCTATTCCAAAAAATAAAAAATTTAATCGCTCAGCAGGAGCAACTTATTCGACTTAAAGCAAGTTTTGATATTGCCCAACAAGTCTCCCACGACATCCGATCGCCCCTTTCTGCACTATCAATGATCATAGGTACGCTGAAGGAAATTCCAGAAGAAAAACGGCTCCTGATCCGAAACGCTACTCAAAGAATAAACGACATCGCCAATGACCTTTTGCAAAAAGGCAAAGAGGATCACAGCCCCGTTGCGTCCAGCAGTACAAATGTCATTCCAACAACAAGCACCGAATTTATCCCCGTCATCATCGACATCCTGGTCTCCGAGAAAAGAATGCAGTTCCGCGAGCACTCTGGCCTAGAAATCGAAGTGGACCTTAAAGACAGCTTTGGATCCTTCGCTCAGATCAACAGCAATGAATTAAAAAGAGTGATCAGCAATCTGGTCAATAATGCCGTCGAGGCCTTTCAGAACCACCAAGGCAGAATCACTGTTGGTGTTAGAAAAATCACAGCAGCTAATAACCAAAAAGTTGAAATTTTTGTTAAAGACAATGGTCGGGGAATCCCAAAACACATCCTTGAGAAACTAGGCCAAATGGGTGTCACTCACGGCAAAGAAGGGACACAATCGGGCAGTGGGCTTGGTGTTTATCACGCTAAAAAAACGGCTGAGTCCTTTGGCGGCACTTTTGAAATTGATTCCGTTGAAGGAAAAGGGACCACGATCAGAATTATTTTACCTCTTGCAGAACCTCCAACTTGGTTTGCTAATAAAATTGATTTATCTGCAAAAAAATACCTGATCATCTCTCGATGACGACATCAGCATTCATCAAATATGGGCTGGGCGATTAAGCAGCCTTGGTTTTAATAATATTGAACATTTAAGGTTTCAATCTGGCGAGACTTTTAAGCACTATGTGAATTCAAATATGAACAAACTCAAAGAGTCCATTTTTTTAGTGGACTTTGAGTTGTTAAATCAATCCCTCACTGGCCTTGATATTATCGATGAACTCGGAATTGAAAAATACTCGATTCTAGTCACCAGCCGTTATGAGGAAAGTGCAATCCAGGACCGAGCCTCAAGATTGCGATTGCCGATACTTCCCAAGGCCCTTGCTGGCTTTGTGCCCTTTGAACTGCAACAGCCCAAGGAAGTTTATGATTGGGTGCTCTTAGATGACGATGACCTCGTTAAAATGACGTGGGAATTTGCAGCGAAGGAATACAACAAGCGTTTAAAATACTTCAGAACTCCAGAAGAGCTCTATGCTTATAAAGCCAAATTGGATTTTGAACAAAAAATATTCATCGATTCCAATTTAAGTTATGGTGTGAAAGGTGAAGACGTGGCTCGGAAGTTGTTTGCAGAGGGTTTTAAATGCTTATACCTAGCGACAGGCTACTCTCCTGATCAATTCCCAGCCATGGACTTTATCAAGGCTGTTGTGGGGAAAGAACCACCGAAAACCTAGGCTAGAAATATTTTGAGGGAGGAAAAGATTGGTGGTCTGTACTAGACTCGAACTAGTGACCTCTCCCATGTCAAGGGAACGCGCTACCAACTGCGCTAACAGACCAATCTTTTTAAAATTATATGAATTGGCTCGCTATTGCAAGCAATGCCACGGCGGGTTGACTATTCGCTTTTTAGATTTTTAAAATCCCAAAGATCCTGATCCATCATTTGGCTGGGCTTTACATTCGAAAGGGCAGTCTGAATGGAAGCATAAATATTAGGAATTTCTTTTTCCAAGTCACGCACAAGTCTCTTGATGCGGACACGTTTTAACCCATCTTGGGAACCACAAAGGTTGCAGGGGATAATGGGAAAAGCCCAATCTGCGGCCAATTGTTCAATATCTCTTTCGGAGACATAGGCCAATGGTCGGATCAGAATGTTTCTGCCATTATCTGATTTTAGTTTAGGAGGCATTCCCGCCGTTGTTCCCACATAAAACTGATTCAGCAAGGCGGTGTGAACAATATCATCCCGATGGTGCCCCAGAACCATTTTTGTGAAGCCATTGTCATGGGCGAAATCATATAAAATGGCGCGACGAAGCCGTGAACACAAGGAGCAGTAGGTGCCACCTACAGGAGTTTTCTCTTTGACGATGGAGTAGGTGTCTCGCTCCAAAACATGCAAGGGGACCCCGAGGCTTTCAATCCACCCTTTAAAGGCCGCAGAGTCAAAGCCTGGCTGTTTCTGATCTAAAATAGCCGCCTCGAGAGTGAATTTTCTCTCTGAACGCTTTTGGATTTCAGTGAGAAGGGCCAACAAGACACTGGAATCCTTCCCTCCAGAAACACAAACCATCAATTTGTCCCCCTCTTCAATCATGTTGAAGTCATTGAGGGCCTGAACGATTTGTTTGCGCAATTTAATGGCTAAAGGGCTTTCAAAAGGGCTGCCAAAAGTGCTATCAGAGGAGGGGCGTTGTGTGCTCATGGGTAGTGCTTTTATCTGATACCTCAATGATTTGTCGAGATAATTTAATGCCGGCAGCACTTAGAGCTTCCATTCCCCGCACATAAACCTTGTCTCCTATATTGAATTGAGAGCCATAGTGGTCAATAAAATACAGAATTTTCATCTCCACCCAGCTTTCATTGACATCACTGGTGTAGGCCCAGGGACTGGGAACACCCCTGATTTCGCTGATCCCTGCCACGGCATGCTCCAAAATTTGCTTCACCAGCGTTATATTCTCTCCGTGAGAGAAGCGAAAGACTTGCCGGCGTAAAATCGGCTGATCTAAAGGGGAAAAATTAGAAATTTGCGCATTGGCCATAAAACGATTCGGAAAGGTGATGACCTCCTCAGAAAAACCCACAAGGGTCACAGATCGCCAGGTCATTTCTTTCACTTGGCCTGTGGCTTTTTGAGTTCCACTGGTTATTTCTAACCAATCCCCAATTTCAAAATTCTGATCCACCTGCAGAGATATACCCGCGAAAAGGTTTCCTAAAGTGTCCTGCAAGGCTAGACCCAAAATCACAGAGGCCGCCGCCGAAGTGGCCAGCAAAGGTCCCAAGTCCACACCAAAAATGTGCGAGATGCCCCAAAAGGCCAGTAGAATTGAAAGCAGCAGAGAAAAAATATTCACGAGCAACAAGGGCACACCATGTCTCATCGAGCCCAAAAATAAATACTGCAGCACAATCAGACGAGATGTTTTCACAAAGACAATATTGCCCCAGACAAAGGCCAAGGTCCCCATATAGGGGGTGAGATTTGCAAAACGACCCAATTGCGGTTCTGAAGTTTGCATGAAAATAAAAAAAAGAAAAAAGAAAGTCAGAATTCCAAAGT
Source organism: Pseudobdellovibrionaceae bacterium (assembly GCA_947449255.1). Lineage (GTDB taxonomy): Bacteria > Bdellovibrionota > Bdellovibrionia > Bdellovibrionales > Bdellovibrionaceae > Bdellovibrio. The sequence goes on along the minus strand of CANFQX010000001.1, from coordinate 21,547 downwards.
GTCGCAGCAACAGACCAAAGTGATTCTGGATACTTTTGTGCCGCTCTTCATTGACCTCATTTAAAAAGAATTTATAAAAAATCCAAGCCACCACAACAAGGCTTCCTAGCAAGACGTAGGGCTCCACTTGGAGCAGTCCATAGAGTGCATGTACTTTAATAAGTTGATCAGGCATTTGTAAATTCCCTTCGTAAATTGAATTCAAAAGACGAATTTAAATTTACTTGTTTTTCGTCTAGCCGAAAACAAAAAAGTACAGGTCTGCAAAGTATTGCAGATTTTTAGGATAACATTGCTGATAATGTAAGCATGATAAAATTAAATTCAACCATGAGTCTGATATCCATAGTCACTTCAATGTTTTTTCTTTCAGCTTGTTCCCATGAAAATCATTCGCGCGAGAATTTAATTGCCGGCAAAGCGGTGCAAGACATTGCCTGCAAAAACCAAGATTTTGAAACGCGCTTTTGGGACGCACTTAAAACTGATATTTTAGAGCAACCCACGTTGATCTCAGTGGAAGACCTGAAAAAAGCCATCAAGGCCAATGTTGCCGACTTGGCCTTTGCCAATAAGGTCTCAAGTCCTTCTGATTTAAGTGAGTTGTCACTGGCTCTGGAAAAACTTATTGATCATCTCTTAAGGGATGCTCCAAAGGCCGAACAAGTCACCACGGCTCAGGAAATTCTAGGGCTCATTTCAGCCATTGATGTGGGCGATCGATCCACACCTTTTCGCTCCACTATTCAAGATCTAGTGCGCGAAGATTTCGCCGCGATTTCAAAATTGATGGCCTCCTACAATTTGCACTGCAGTCAAAGTGCAGAACAATTAAATCAAAAAGTGAAAGAAGAAAGTGCCGCGCAAAAAATCAACGCCGAATATGAATTAAGAAAAAGTCAGGCCTTGGCCGCGGGAATGCCGATGTCTGTTTTTGGCCAAAGATGGGCCTTTGCCACAGCCTATCAGAGCTGCCAAAGTCTAGAGCTGCCATCGCTTTCTGCAGAGACGCCAGACATCCAAGGAATTTCTATTGTGGGGAAACATCCAGATGGAATTGGCAACAAACGCATTGTTGCCAATCTCTCCGAGGTGCAAGCCACTCATCCCTATATCAAAGAAATGAATCGCTATGGATCCAGTTGCTTTGATGTGCGTAACAATCCCTTGATTTACGATTATGGGGGTAAGCCTTCAGCGACCGTCGCAGAAAGCTCACCGCTGAATTTATTTAAAAATAATGGTGATGGAACGAGCGTTCTGGGTATAGATTGCTCGGGCTTTGTTTTTACATCGATGGCGGCGGCAGGTTTGAAATTAAAATCGGGACGCCCCTTGAAAGCCTCAGACTCCTGGGCTTGGGGATCGACCTCTTATTTAGAGCCACAAAACAATGGATTGACCTGTTTGGACAAAATCTCAGTGACAGCCAATGAATCCATCAAGGCCGGAGACATCGTCGCCGTTCACGGACATGTTCTTATTATTGACCGCGCCGGTGAAGATCCCTTTGGGATTCACAGTGCGAGCAGTGAGCAAGATTGTGAGGGTGTGAATTCAAAAAAATTCAATTTCGTTATTGCCCAGAGTTCACCCAGCATTGATGGCGTGGGAATCAATCATTTCGAGGCCCGGGATTATTTATCGACCTCTGTGAAAATGAACACGGGGCTGCAGAAATATGCCTATTACGCTTGTCTCGCTAAAGTGAACAACAAAACCTACAGGCCGAATTTGGGAACGATGTCCATCGTGCGGCACCGGGGCACCGCAGATTGCCTGGCCACTCGGGTGACGCTCTCTCATGAGGAGTGTATTCAGACTTGTAATATGTCTACTTTTTTGAATCCGCCCATGAACTATAAATGATTGTATGAAAATGCCCTCAATAAGCTGCAATTGAGTTTTGGTGTATTATGCTCTGATCTTGTCTTTATATATTTGGCTTAATATAGCAAAATGACATATTTGTCTTGCGATGCCTATTTCAATTTGCTATGCTATGTGAATATGAACCTCCTTGGTAGAAACATCATTGATGATTTTAAGAAGAGACACTCTTCGAGTCGAAAGCCTTTTGATCGGTGGATTAAATTAATCGAGAGTGCTGATTTTAAAAACCCACAAGAGGTCAAACAGTTTTTTGGTGTCAATGTAGATTTTGTTGGTCAACAAGCCGTTTTTGATGTGGGTGGAAGGAATAGTTTTATGAGTATCGCAAAAAAATTAATGAAGACCCTTAAAGAAGAAGTAAAATCTACATCAATTCAAATGGATAAATCTTACCATAAACTTGTGGCTCTCTTTCCGCTTCAACCCATTGTTACTAAAGATCAACACACTATTGCACTTAAGGTCATCGAGAGAGTGATTTCTTTTGTTGATAGTGAAACTGAAGATGAAGGCATTAAAGTTTACCTTAAGACTCTTGTAAAGCTTGTTGGCGAATATGAACGAGAAAATTATAAATCACAATCTGTGACAGGGCGAGAGATGCTCGCCTATTTAATGGATCTCCAAGGGCTAACCCAAAAGGATTTGGCTAAAGAAGTTGGTGGTCAACCCATTGTTTCAAAAATTCTAAAGGGTGAACGTGATTTAAATATCCGTCAAGTCAAAGCTCTTGCTAAGCGCTTTAAAGTTTCCCCTGAAGTTTTTATTTAAAAAACTCTTGAGCTTGTTCTGCACACTGACCTTTAGCGGTCCCCCAATACTCTATTTGCAATTTCGCTGAGCTCTAGAGTTTGCGACCAGAAGCTTTAATCAGTTCTCGAGGACTCGCGCTGGTGGGTGTTTGGGTTTTGATGAATAATTTTAGAGTCAGTAAGATAATTAAATATAGGATCGATGGCAAAGTGCGTAAGGCGCAGTTGATGGTTGATCCATTTTTCTCTCCTCGAGCAGATCATATTGGCTCTGAAGTTCGAATTGATGACGAAGTGGAGTATTTCTATTGGATATTTTTGCCAGATGGCGATAGATGGAAAGTTTTTCGTGAGGAACTAAGAGATGATGTAGGTCAGGATATGAAATTGGATCCATCGGTGCTTAAAATATGGCGCTCACTGATTCCTGAAAAATAGCTAAATATAAGTTCCAAATTGCGAATTCTAAGTTCGGGAGTATATCTATTTTTTTTGAATCCAATTGAAATGCATGCTAAATATATGAAATGTTTAAATATTTTGTTTTTCATATGAAATAGTTCAAAATTTTGAATTTATTCATATGAAAATATTCAGAATTAGGATATTGTATTGATTAGACCTTGAGAAAGGCTTCAATCAATGTTTCGCGCAGGTTTTAAAAATCTAATCGATTGGAAAAATAAGAAGGAGAGAAAGCCCTTAATTTTTAAGGGTGCTCGCCAAGTAGGCAAGACCTTTTTGTTAAATGAATTTGGGAAAACTGAATTTGCAAATTTTCATTATTTTAATTTTGAAAAAGAGTCCAGTGCCAAGATCGCTTTTCAAGGGGATCTGAATCCCAAAACAATTATTGAAGAGCTTCAATATCTGAAAAACAAAAAGATTGATATCCACAACGATTTAATTATTTTTGATGAGATCCAATTGTGTCCACGAGCTCTAACGTCATTGAAGTATTTTTGTGAAGATGCTCCAGATTCATTTGTCTGCTCTGCGGGATCACTTTTAGGTCTCTACTCCGAGGATCCGAGTTTCCCTGTTGGAAAGATTGAATACCTTTCTCTTTACCCAATGAATTTTCAAGAATTCATAAAGGCTCTAGGCGAAGAAGAGTTGCTAAATAATTATATTAAGAAACCAAGTGAAATTTTGCATGAAAGAATTTGGAATAGATACACTGACTACTTAGTTGTCGGAGGGCTGCCTGAGGCGGTTCAAGCTTTCGTTGATCATCAGCATGATATGGGTGGTCCTGTTTTTGAAAAAATAACTGCCATTCATGATGACTTGATCAACGGGTATATCGCGGATATGGCAAAGCATTGTGGAAAAGAAAATGCAATGTTTCTGCAGCGACTGTGGCAAATTTCTGCTGAAAAAATCGGCCAAGATCATTCTGAAAAATTTAAGTTCAAAGGAGTTTTCCCCGGTAAAAAAACTTATGCTGATTTTGCCGGCCCTATAGACTGGCTAAGTAAGGCTGGGTTGATTTACAAGGTGCCGATTATTGAATCTACGCGACAACCACTGAGTTTAGATCCAAAAGAAAATTTCTTTAAAATATTTAATTTTGACGTTGGTATTTTGAACTATCTAAAATCAATACCTTATCAAGAACTAAAGAAATATGATTTTAGTCATAAAGGTTTTCTTGCAGAAAATTTTGTCATTCAAGAGCTAAATTCAGTCGCTCCAAAAGGATTCTTTCTTTATTCATACAAGAAAGGAACCTCTGAAATAGAATTTTTATTTGAAGATCAGGGTGTTCTTCGGCCTCTTGAAGTGAAGGCTGGTCAAAATCTAAAAGCAAAAAGTCTCAATCTATTTTTAGAAGAAAATAAGACCGCCAATGCAATTCGGTTGAGTCGTAAGTTACTCCCCATGCCACTTCAAGAATTGATGGATTGGCAAAAGCAAAGTTCAAGACGTCTCTGTGATTTACCCTTATTTTTAACGAGTTACATTAAAAGCAAGAGCTAAGGACTCACGGTCTTTGATTTTTTTCAATTGCGCCAATTGATAGGTGCCAAAACTTCCATCAAAAAGGCAGCGGATTAAGGGATCTTCCAAAACATCAACATGTTGAATTACTTTCTCAATTTCATCCGCGAATTTTTGGTCATTGACTCGAATGTACATAGAGGTCAAGGCCTCTCCGGATTCCAGGGCTCCAAATAGCTTTGCCGCAGGGACCTCGGTCAACCAGGCTAAAGGTCCTTGGGGGTTCAGGGCAAGTTCAATATTTCCACCACTGAGCTGATAAAAAAAGTGCGTGGCCAGACCATTGTGATCAAAGACGGACAGTCTCCACAGCCGTGGTTTTGCAAAGTATCCCTCCGAAGGGCTTTCTAAGGTTTTGTATTTTTCAATCAATCCAGATTGGCAGTACTCAAAAACCCGCTCGCTTTGTTGTAAGGTGAGCGCTGTGAAATGCCTGGAAATCTCAGCCGTTGAAGGCGGTTGCAAGTTTTTATTAAAGTTATAATCGACATCTTGGTCGCCCACAGGAAGAACCCACGAGAGAGGTTCTGCCGGATAAATCGAGTGCTTGTCCAAGACCAAACTTGCCGAGGGATTTAGGCGCAACACCTTGGACGTTGGCATTGCCTTTTCAATCTCTGCCTTAAATTTTTTATAAGAGATCGGGAACAGGGCCTGATTGTACCAGGACCAACTTTCTTGAATAAATTGGCAGGAGCTCGCAATGAGGAATCGGGGTGTGAGTATTTTGATTTGATCGATCCATTCTGTGGGCAACTCTATATTCATCAACGCCGTTCTTGAAGGTGTGAGAACCTCAATCTCTCTCATTGTTTGAAAAGGCCACATCACCAGATCCCAAGGTCCTTGTTGCACAAGTTGATCCAGGGTTTCATAGTCTATCCACGAATCCACCACGTTCAGAACATTTAGGCCTGCCACTTTAATCTGAAACAGCGAATCCACATCGGCATCAAGGGCTCGCCATGGTGTGACTGCGAAAGGACCCACTTGAATCGAATGATTTATTTCAAGTGCATAAACATGGATGAAGCCCAATTCTTTAATGTAATCAAAAAGTTCTTGGAAAAGGCAATAAAGATAGATCGGTGTTTTACGGTCCAGCAAGTCTAAACTTTCTAAAGAACAATGATCATCATGATAGTGGGAAATGAAAACGGCCTCAAAGTGAAGTTTTTTGATTTCAGGATAATTGAATTTCACGTCAGGAAAGGCATGGCAATTTCGACTGAATGGATTTTCAAAAATGGGATCAAAGGCAATTTGCATGTCATTGCACTCAAACACATAGCCAGCATGAAGAATTCGCGAGATTTTAAGCGCCATTCCTTGAATCTTAATTGCTAAAGGCGAAAAGGCAATGGGGAAAGACTGCTTTTTTAGGTTCAGCTTTTAATTCTATTTTGTTATCTGGAAAGAAAAACATTAAATATATCCTCTTTTGATGTGGCGCGATGTCTATGACCAATCCCCTAGATAATGCTATAATGCAGGTCTTAAACCAGATTTCTTTTAGGGAGTTAGTTTTGGCTAGGGGGCTGCCTTGTTTCTAAGCATTCAGATTTTTAAGCGTGTGATTCTGTTTTCAATCATAGCATCAGTGTCCGCAATATCAGTTTTATCAGACTCAGTGTCGTCGGCTGCAGATGAACCAACCTCTGCCAAAGAATCCAATGTCCGAGCAGGGCCCAATCTTGCCGTTGAAGCCGCCAATCTCAATTCGGGTTTTCGTTTGAAAGACAAAGCCAAAAAAAATATCGGCGTGGTTCATCAGCCTGTGGGCAGCAGCCCTTACACGTTGCCGGCAAGCTGTCTGGTTTATTTTGGAGACCAAGTGGGTGTTTATCGCTTGCGCCAAGGCTGGTTTAAATTGGTGCCCATTTCTATTGAAAAAAAGGGCCCAAGCAACTCAGTGACCTTCAGTGGTGGTGCTTTCCAAGCTGGAGATGAAGTGGTGGTGCAAGGGGCGGCTTTGCTGAGAGTCACGGACATGGATGCCTTTGGAGGTGCAGAGTGATTGATAAAATAATAAAATTTTCTGTCTACAATCGATTTCTGGTTCTGGCCTTGACCCTAGGAATTGGTTTTGCGGGTTGGATCACTTTTCAAAATTTGCCGATTGATGCGGTTCCTGATGTGACCAACAATCAAGTTCAAATCAACACCTCTGTGGATGGACTTTCGCCCGAAGAAACAGAGCGGAATGTGACATTCCCGATTGAAAATGCCATGCGGGGTTTAGCGGGTGTTTCAGAGGTTAGATCTCTGACTCGTTTTAATTTGTCTCAAGTGACAGTTATTTTTGAAGACACTGTCGAAATTTACAGAGCCCGACAATTGGTGGCCGAGCGTCTTCAATCTGTTTCAAGTCTTTTGCCAAAAGGTATAAATCCTCAACCGGGCCCCGTCAGCTCTGGTTTAGGTGAAATTGTTCATTACTCCATTGAGGCTGAAAAAATCGCGGCCCCCGAAAAGCGCCTTGAACAATTGATGGAGATGCGAACTCTTCAGGAGTGGTTCGTAAAACCTCGCCTGCTGACCGTGAAGGGGGTGGCTGAAGTCAATACCATCGGTGGCTATGAACGCCAGTATCACATTCAGCCTGATGCAAAAAAAATGGCTCAATATGGAGTCCAATTCACTGATATCACAGAGGCCATTGATAAAACCAATCAGAATGTGGGTGGCGGATATGTTCAACAAACCGGGGAACAGTTTTTAGTTCAAGCGGTGGGCTTACTTAAAAATATCGAAGATATAAAAACAGTTCCTTTAAAAAGTTTACAAACTTTCCAAACCGTCACCATTGGTGACATTTCTAAAGTCACTTTTGCCACCCAGTTGCGTTCCGGGGCAGGTCTTGTCCGTGGGCGTGAAGCTGTCATCGGCACAGTGATGATGTTGATGGGGGAAAACAGTCGAACAGTGGCCATCAGAGTCGCAGAAAGACTTGCTGAAATTCAAAAAGGACTTCCAAAAGGCTATAAAATTGAAACGCTTTACAATCGTTCCGATCTTGTCAGCACAACCATCGGCACTGTCGAGCACAACCTGATCACAGGGGCTTTTCTGGTGATCGTTATTTTAGCCTTGCTGGTCGGAAATTTAAGGGCGGCCTTGATTACGGCATTAACAATTCCTCTGTCTTTGTTGATTTCTTTTATTGCCATGAAATATCTTAACATCTCTGGAAACTTGATGAGTCTGGGCGCTCTGGATTTTGGGATTATCGTCGATGGAACAGTTATTTTATTAGATCACTGTGTGCGTGTGATTGATGAAAGGTCAAAAAAAATAGGTCGTGATTTAACACCCTCTGAATTGCAAAAAACCATCTATGACGCCGCTGTGCAGATTCGCACCGCCGCAGGTTTTGGAGAATTGATTATCATTGTGGTGTTCTTGCCCATTTTTTCTTTAGTCGGCGTTGAAGGGAAAATGTTTCGTCCCATGGCCGCAACTTTTATTATTGCGATCACCGCTTCATTGATGCTGTCATTCACAGCGGCTCCAGCCTTAGCCAGTTTACTTTTGACTGGTAAAGTGACTGATAAAGAGCCTTGGATTATGAAAAAAATTGAGCATTGGTATGCGCCTTTTCTAGATAAAGTTTTAGCGCATAAAAAAAGAACGCTGCTGGTCGGAGTTTCGGCCGCCGTGATAGGGATGGTGTTGTTTTCATTCTTGGGTGGAGAGTTTTTACCGCAGTTGGATGAAGGAACTCTTTTGGTACAAACCACTCGTCCAGTGAATGTGAGCATTGATCAATCTTTAAATTTGCAGGCAAAAACTGAAAATATCATCTCGGAATTTCCAGAAGTGAAATTCACTTTCTCTAAAATTGGAACGTCAGAAATTGCCAATGATCCCATGGGAGTCAATCAGGCGGACACCTATGTCGTTTTTAAAGATGAAAGTGAATGGCCTAAGGTGGATGGGCACAGACGCACTCGTGCCCAGGTTTCCGAAGCCATCATCGCTCGTCTTGATGAAGAGATTCCCGGGCAATCCGTCCTCAGAAGTCAGCCCATTCAAATGCGCTTTAATGATTTGCTGGAAGGTTCAAAAAGTGACGTGTCTGTTAAAGTCTATGGGGAAGATCTCAATGTCTTATCAAGACTGACCAAAGAAATTGCTGCCGTTATTGAAAAAGTTCCTGGTGCAGGTGAAGTTGAAACTGAACTGCGCGGAACATCCCCCTTGTTGCGAATCAATCCCAAGAAAGAATTGCTGCGAAAAATGGGTGTTCCCACTCTACAAATTCTTGAAACCGTGGGGATTGCCCTTGGCGGAGCCGAGGCGGGAAATATTTATGATGGCGTTCGACGCTTTCCAATTATCGTGCGATTGGATGAAGAACAAAGATCTGATCTAAACTCCATTCGAGAGTTGCCGGTTCGAGTCAGTCACAACTCAAGTGTTCCCCTAGCCGAAGTAGCCAATATCAAATTTGAAGAAGCCTACAGCACCATCACTCGCCAAGATGGTCAACGGCGAGCGGCCGTGATGATCAACCCGCGTGGGCGTGACACGGAAAGCTTTGTCAATGAAGCCAGAAAATCTGTTGAAGCTCAGGTTCAATTTCCAGAGGGATATTACACGGAGTGGGCCGGAACCTTTAAAAATCTTCAGGAAGCTCGTTCGAGGCTAATTATTTTGGCCCCAGTGGCTTTGATTTTGGTTTTGATGATGATCTATGCGGCCTTTAAAAGCATTGGGCAGACCTTGCTGGTCTTTGCTTGCGTCCCTATGGCCTTAGTGGGTGGGGTCTTGGGTCTCATCTTTAATAGACTGCCCTTTAGTATCACGGCCGGTGTGGGCTTTATCGCCTTGTCGGGGATTGCCGTTTTGAATGGTGTGGTTTTGATGAACTATTTCAATGATCTCTACAGAGAAGGATTGGGTTTTGAAGAGATCGCCCGCAAGGGGACCAGACTTCGATTAAGGCCTGTTCTGATGACAGCTCTGGTGGATATCTTCGGATTTTTGCCGATGATGCTTTCAACAAGAATCGGAGCGGAGGTTCAAAAACCATTGGCCTCTGTTGTTATTGGGGGAATTGTCTCATCGACTTTATTGACTGTTTTAGTATTGCCCACTTTGTATGTTCATTTTCAAAAATATATGAAAAGTTCAGTTGCGGTCACGTCGAGCCCTGATCCTGAAAAACTGTAGAAATTTAACTGTTGAACTTTAATACGCACCTGACAATTACCGTCGTTGAGCCGTCATGTTTATTGAAAACGGACAGCTCTTTGGCGGCACTAAAGTCTTTAAAGTAAATCATTAAAATCAAATAGATTTAGATACTTATTCATCCTTTTTGAAGCTCTTTCAGAAGTCAGAGTTAGGCGTTGGGCCCCAAAAAAATATCAGGCCAGAGATTTGCACGGGAGTTTTACACCAGAGCCTTCTGGAAGTTAAAACTTAAAGTGAAAATTGATTTGAGGTGAGTCCATGTTTAATTTGCTAAAGCAACCCAGTTCAAAAATATTGCTGGCCACTCTGTTGTTGAGTTTTTCAGCTTTGGGTGCAAATTTGCCACCCACCTGCAAAGATTTAGCGGTGGCTGCCACGGGGACTCAAGGCACTCTTGGGATGTCGCAGTTGAGTTTGCCTGAATTTAATCTCTTTCTTGAAAAAACCCTCAAACAAAATGAGATCAACAGAATTCTGGGTAAACCCGAGGTGGGTGCGGTCGATAAAATTCTTGTGTCCAAAGCTAAAAGAGAACTGTATCTCATCAAAGAAAATATCATTTTAAAAACCTATCGCATTGCTTTGGGAGCAAACCCCGAAGGGCCCAAACATTTCGAAGGCGACGGCAAAACACCAGAGGGCCTGTATTCCGTGGACTATAAAAATGCTGAAAGCAATTATCATTTAAGTCTTCATTTGTCTTATCCAAACAGGGCGGATCTGGCTTACGCTAAATCCATTGGCTTATCACCAGGGGCTAATATCATGATTCATGGCTTTCCCAATGATCCGATCAAAAGTGCAGCCGTTGAGAAATACCACCCCGAGAATTGGACGAACGGATGTCTAGCATTAACCAATGGCGAGGTTGAAGAAATTTTTGCCCTGGTTCGAGAAAATACTTTAATTGAAATCTGTGCCTCTAACTCTAAATAGATCAATACCGCCAGCACCTCAATCAGTGCTGGTCATTTTTATTTATAGCCACTTCTAGTTTTTCAGAAAGCTCCTTGAAATAGTCGTCTTTTCTAATTTTAAATGAAACTTTAGCCTTGGGATCTTTTTGCAACTCATCCAGGCTTTTTGTGAAGCGATAGATAGGTCCCGCAATCTTGTTTGAATAATAAACACCAAACGCATAGAAGAGCACTCCAGCGATGCATAGAGCTGATATTGAGGTGATTAAATATTTTTCGGCAACCGAGTCAATAAAACTGTAATAGATGTGATCCGGCGGCAATTGAGCTAAAAAGCCCAAGTTTCTTAATTCTTGAAAATAATAAAAGGTATGACCGATAAAAATCATTATAGTGATCGCAAAAAGGATTGTCAGATGATTCATGAAATGCAGTTGAAAAGCAGGCAAGATCAGCCATTTTTTGCGGAATTTATTTACTTTCATTTTGTCCTCCGGAGTCGTTAAATTCTGATTTTATTCTTGATTCATGTTGTGGATTCTTACTCAGGAAAAAACTGACAAAGGTATTAATTTCATCGGGATTTGTTCTTTGCTTAATAAATTCAACCGACTCTCTGTAGCGTTCATCTTCATTGAGTCCTTTGTGAAAAGCCACAAACTAAAATGACACTTTCCGATCTAAAAAAAAATGAGGTTTATGCATGAATAAAAAAAACCACACCTTAGTCTTGATTGCGTAACATAATATTTGTTAGTAAAAATACGCTCGCACCATCGAAAAAATTTTTAAAAAAACATTACCCAATTTTTTTGGATTGCTCAAATAAAATGCAATTTTCCCACGAATTGATTGGCCTTTATTCATAAAAATTCTATCTTTTCCTGTGCAGTCAATTTCTAGACGCACTTCAGTCCTTTTTATGAAAATGAGGTAGAGCTATGAGCGCGGTTGAATCCGAGAGAGATCAAAATTTATCCTCCGCTTCCTTTTTTCTTGAACAGAAGAAAGACCATATTCTGTCTTTGTGGGAAAACGGCTTAAGAGAATTCATTCCTACAATTCAGCCCATGGATTCTGCCGTAATTAGAAATTCTTTGCCTAAACTTATTGATGAACTTGTAAAAGCCCTCAAAGATCCAGAAAACTGCATTGATGCCATCCAAGCAACTAGCGGGTTGGGTAAGGAGCACGGCTTAGACCGTGCTCACTTTAAGAGTTACGATCTTAATAACGTGATCGAAGAGTATCAGATCCTTAAAAAAATTATTTTTTCAACTTTAAGGGAATGCACGAGGCTTAGCGAAGAAGAGCAAGATATTATTATGGACGCCATCACGCTTGGAATTAGAAACTCCACCAGTGAATTCGTAAAAATGAAACAAAATGAAGCCCTGGAGTTATTAAAAAAAGAAGCCCAAGCCAGGGAGATCGCCAACAGTGTCAAAAGTGCTTTTTTAATCAATATGAGCCATGAAATTCGAACTCCAATGACCGCCGCCATGGGTTACATTGAATTGCTCAGAGACCCATCTCTCAATTCACTAGACAGGCAGGACGCCATGGAGCGGATCGAGAGAAGCAGTCGAGCGCTTTTAAATCTCTTGGATAATATCTTGGACCTTGCCAAAGTTGATGCCGGTAAAATTGTAAAAAAATCAGAAAAGTTTTCGCCACGAGAAATTGCCCAAGAAGTCACTGAATTGATGGGCCTCAGTGCAAAACTGAAGGGCATTGAACTGAATTTAGATGTGGATTTCACAGCACCTTCCTTTGCCGTTTCAGATCCATCAAGAATACGTCAAATTCTTTTAAATCTTATTGGAAATGCGATTAAATTTACTCAAAAAGGTCAAGTCGCCGTGAAGGTAAAAATCGATTCGGCAAAAAGGCTATGTTTTGATGTAAGTGACACCGGCATTGGCATCTCCACAGAGAATCAAATAAAGTTATTTAAAGCTTTTTCACAAGTGGATGAGTCGATGACGAGACAGTTTGGGGGAACGGGACTGGGTCTGCTGCTTTCTTTGCGTCTTGCTGAAAATTTGGGTGGAACTTTGAAACTTATAGAAAGCACTCCTGGAAAAGGAAGTTGGTTTTCCTTTCAAATCGATGCCTCGCCTTACACTTTTGCAGAAACTCCCCAGGGGCTCAAACCAGAATCTCAAACTATTCAAAAAGAAAGTTTCCAATCTCAATCCCTTTTGAACAAAGACATCTTAGTTGTCGATGATTCCGTTGATAATCAATTGCTCATTGCGCGTTTTCTTAAAGGCGCGGGTGCAAAGGTTGAAGTGGCCGATGATGGCGAAGAGGCTATTGAAAAGGCCTCGCACAAAAATTTTGACGTCATATTGATGGACATTCAAATGCCAAAAATTGATGGACTGAAAGCCACTCGGCACTTGCGTTCAATCGGATACAAAAATCCCATTCTAGCGCTCAGTGCGCACGCCCTCAAAGAGGAAACTCTGCGCTCCATGGAAGCAGGCTGCAACGCACACATCACAAAACCAATTTCTAGAGAGCACTTGATAAAATCGGTGCTCGAATACATGTGAATAAAGTAAGGCGCCCAAGTGTTCAAGCGGAGCCAGGGGGTAGCTAATTCACATGCTCATTGAGTGGCTTTTAAATTTTGACAAAACCAAGTTACTGCAATTTTAGCAAAGGTTGCAGTTCATAGATTTCAACCCAAGACATATATTTCTTCATCTCCCGAACATAGCTATTTTGCTCAGGCTTTGCCGTATGATTGAGCAGAGCCTTGGTTCTGCCGAAATAAATATAAGGCAAATAGTCTGCATACAGAGGCTCTGTGATAAATTCCAAATGATGGTTTTGAATGTGCCGCTTCAATTCCTCGAGGGCTTCAATCAAGAAACCCATCGTGGCAATAGCTGCATTTTCTGGGACAGACAAGTTTTCAGAGTGAATGCCAAAGTGACGGGCCACCTTGTCAGGAACTATTTTTATTTGAGTGGGACCACGACTGTTCGCTGAGACCTTGGAATTCTTTCCAGATAAAAAAATATGGATTATTTTTGCTAAGTGCACAGCCCAAGGCAGGGCCTCCTTCAGTCGGTAGCGAGGGCTTGTAAAAAAATCCGATTCACGGCCTAAAATTCCCACCGACATTTGCGCAAGCAACGTGTATTCGGGGCCATCAATCTTATAGATATCTTGAAGTTCTGATTTGTGCTGGGAGAGGGCTTCGATGAATTGCAAAACCTGGGGCGTTTTCAATTCTTCATTGGTGGGGTGGATTGCGATTTCGCAACGATCGCAGGTGTTTTGCATCCATGTCCATTTTGTAAAGTTCTCGCTCGGTAAAGGTTCCTGCTCGAGCAGAATTTCTGGTTCGAATTCAGCAAAAGCAAGTGAACTGTCGAAAAAGAAGACAGCGACAATCAAGGGCATAATAAAAACCAAGAGCGATCGATTTAAGGGCATGCGGATCTCCATGATCGGCATTGTGCAAGTTCTATACCTCAATTTTTATAAACAAGCCCTGTTGGTTTTCAAAAAAAAACGGATGCTTTTACCTGTCGAGCAGGTCAGACTGCTTGCTAAGCAGGAGGCTTTTCATGAGAGTTGGAATTTTAACCGGTGGTGGAGATGCCCCGGGCCTCAATGGTATTATTGAATCCGTGGCAAAGACTCTCCTCAGTCAAGGAGTTACTGTGCTAGGAATTGAAGATGGCTTTGAAGGCTTTCTTTTAGGTCGTCATCGTGAATTGGGCCTTCAGGATATTCAAGGATGTCATCAATTTGCTGGCACAATCCTTGGGACTTCGAATAAGTTTGGGCTTCGAGGGCATGAGCAAGAATTTATAAAAAAATACCAAGACTATAAGCTTGATGGAATTGTTGTGGCTGGCGGTGATGGGACCTTTGCCAATCTCAAAGGCCTCCAAGATCAAGTGCAAATTCTGGGACTTCCTAAAACAATTGACAATGACATCTCAGGAACCGAGATCAGCTTTGGTTACGACACGGCTTGCTCCGTGGTTGCCAATGCCGTGGATGCTCTGAGATCCACGGCAGACGCTCATCGCCGAGTTATTATTGTTGAAACCATGGGGCGAACGGCGGGTTGGATTGCTCTGGGCGGAGGGCTTGCGGGCTATGCCGATGCCATTTTAATTCCAGAAATTTCTTTTGATAAAAAAGATCTAATAGTGCATATCAAAAAAAAAATAGCTCAGCGCCGAGGTCTTGTTTTGGTTGTAGCCGAGGGCGCCACTCCTCAAGGAGAATTGCCCATGGTCGCTCATCACGTGGTAGGCAGTCCTCAAACGGAAAGATATGGTGGCATCGCCGAGAAATTAGCTCGCGAAATTGAAGCTGAAATAGATCATGAAGCCCGTCATGTTGTTTTAGGGCATTTGCAAAGAGCCGAACACCCAACGGCCACAGACAGACTGTTGACCCTTGGCATGGGGGTCGCTGCCGCCCATGAAGTTTTAAACCAACGGTGGGGGCAAGCTATCGTTTACCGTGGAGGTCGCGTGTGTGTTTCACCTCTGCAAGAATTAATGGGACCTCCAAGACTGGTCGATCCTGAACATCATTGGGTGAAGTGGGCCAGATCTCTGGATATTTTTATATAATCTCATTCTTTGAAATGAAAAAAATTGTCATTTGAATATGTAAAATAAAAGTTCACCTCCTGTTCATTGGATTCTCTTGACCAAAAAAAAACTCGCGCCATGATTTAATTTGAGCGATGGAATTTTCGTTCCCACCAATTCAATCCATAGAGCGAGGTTTATCATGTCCTACATGTCAGGTTACATGCCAATCATTCCCCTTCGCAATGCGGTTCTGTTTCCTGGTATCAGTATGCCCCTGCGAGTGGGCAGGGAAAAAAGCTTAGAAGCCCTAAACAAAGCCCTGAATGATCAAAAATGGATTATTCTTTTGACGCAAAAAAGTGCGGAGCTTTCGGCCGAGACCATCGAAGATCTGCCCTCGATTGGGACACTTTGTAAAATTGAATCTTTTAAAAAAGAAGAGGATGGGACCTTCAGTATTTTCGTGAACGCTTTGCAAAGGATCCGGGTCATCAATTTGCGCCACGAGGGCGGAATTTTTGAGGCTCAAACCGAGGGGTTGGAAGATATTCTGCAAATTGATCCTAAAACTTCTGAGGCTCTTCTCGGCAGTCTCAAACAAATTTCTTTTGAGACACTGGATCTTCTAGGGACTCAAATGCGTCCGGTGAAGGCCTGGATTGCTGAAATCAATGACCTAGGCCTCTTAACCCATGTCTGCGCCACACATGCCGACCTGAGCCTCAAGCAAAAGCAGGATCTGCTTGAAATGACAGATCTCAAAGAAAGAGCACTTAAGGTCTTAGAGCTCTTGCAAGAACAGAAAGAGCGCTTGAAAATTCAAATTGGAATCCGTGAAAAGTTGACCGAAAATATCAACCAAATGCAGCGAGAGAATATTCTTCGCGAGCAGATGAAGGTCATTCGTCAGCAGCTTGGCGATGAAGACAGCAAGTCCATCACCGAACTCTATGAGAAAAAAATAAAGGAAGCCGGAATGCCCACTGAGGCCTTGGAATTGGCAATGAGCCAATTGCGCAGACTTGAGAGCATGAATTCAGCCTCCCCTGAATATCAAATCATCCGCACACATCTGGATCTGATGACGGAGCTGCCATGGAATAAATCTTCAGGGCAGCAGGATATTGATCTGGCTCTGGCTGAAAAAATTCTCAATGAAGATCACTTTGGTATGGATAGAATAAAAAAACGCATCCTGCAGCATTTAGCAGTGATGAAATTGCGCAAAACTCATCAGGGCTCAATCTTGCTGTTTGTCGGACCTCCAGGAGTCGGGAAGACCTCCTTGGGTAAAAGCATTGCCAAAGCCCTGGGTAAAAAATATGTCAGAGCGGCTCTGGGCGGCATTCGTGATGATGCAGAAATTCGCGGTCATCGCAGAACCTATATCGGAGCCCTTCCTGGACGAATTATTTCAAGCATTAAAAAAGCCGGTGAAAATGATCCTGTTTTTGTTCTCGATGAAATCGACAAATTATCGCACAGCTTTACCGGAGATCCGGCCAGTGCGCTTTTAGAAACTCTGGATTCCGAACAAAACAGCAGTTTCCAGGATCATTACCTAGACACTCCCTTTGATCTTTCAAGGGTCTTATTCATTGCTACAGCAAACACCCTTGAAGGAATTCCCGGACCGCTCTTGGATCGCATGGAGGTCATTGAGCTGACGGGTTACACTCTTGAAGAGAAAAAACAAATAGCCCTTCGCCATCTTTGGGCCAAACAAATCAAAGAGCATGGCATCAGTGAATCTCAATTGGAAATAACCGACGCCGCCTTGACGAAAATAATCACCGACTACACACGCGAAGCCGGTGTTCGAGAATTGCAGCGCAGAATCGCCACCGTGTGCAGATCGATGAGTCTTAAGATCGTCGAAAACCAAGGACAAAAAATCACCGTGCACGTGGCAGACCTTGAGGAAATCTTTGGTACAGAAAGATTTTTCTCAGACATGATCGAAAATATTTTACCCCCCGGAGTCGTCACAGGCTTGGCTTGGACACCCGTGGGCGGAGACATTCTTTTTATCGAAACCGAAGAAATGCCCGGAAATGGTCAATTGCTGATCACGGGCCAGCTGGGTGCTGTGATGCAAGAGTCCGCAAAAATTGCCTTGAGTCTTTTGAAGGCTCGCTTGCCTCTAAAAGATCCGAGTTTAGATTTTTCAAAAAAAGAGATTCATTTGCATGTCCCAGCAGGAGCCATTCCCAAGGATGGTCCTTCGGCAGGGGTGACGATGCTCACTTCCATGGCCTCAAAACTGCTCAAAAAACCGGTCAACCCAAAGCTTGCCATGACCGGAGAGATCTCCTTAAGGGGCAATGTGCTGCCTGTGGGGGGGATTAAAGAAAAAATAATTGCAGCCCACAGAGCGGGGGTTAAAGAAGTCATTTTGTGTCGAAAAAATGAAAGGGATCTCAAGGAGGTTCCCGACGAAATACGCCGGGATCTTAAATTTCATTTTGTTGATAATGTAAATGAGGTTTTAAAATACGCCTTAAATATTGAATTGCCTGAGGTTGAATTCGAACCACGGAGGCATGAGGGCCCAGATCACGCAGTCAATGGGCCCGAGCTTTAGTGGCTGCAAATATTTCTGAGTTAAAATTTACCTTTATGGCTTAAGAGGGTTTTATGATATGTAGAGAAAATGAAACTAAATCCTCCAAAAATTCCCAAAAAATATCAGCCCTTTGGCTTTGACATCCTTCATGAAGACCTAGATCTGATCATTGGCAATAAATCAGCTGGCGTCTTGACCGTAGCTGCCCTCTGGGAGCGCGAAGTGACTGTTCACAACGCTCTCAATCAGTACGTCAGAAAAGGCAGCGTGCATTCAAACAAGTGCGTTTATGTTGTTCATCGCCTGGATCAGGCCACCTCGGGCCTTCTGATTTTTGCAAAATCTGAGTCCGCTCAACACTTTCTTAAAGACAATTGGTCAGAGACAATAAAATATTATTACGCGATTGTTCATGGCAAATTGAACAAAAAATCCGGAGTGATTGAAAGCTATTTGGAAGAAGACGAGGACTATGTTGTCCGTTCAACCAATGATAGCAAAAAAGGCAAATTAGCTTGCACAGAATACACGGTTGTTAAAGAAACGGACAAGTACAGCCTGCTGAAAGTGAACCTCATCACAGGCAAAAAAAACCAAATCAGAGTGCATCTTTCAGAAAAAGGCCACCCCATTGTGGGCGATGCAAAATACGGCAGTCAGGAAGCAAAACATAAAAACATGATGCTCCATTCTTTTTCAATTGAAATGAATCATCCCCATTCCAAAAAAAGAATCACCATCGAAGCCCCAGTCCCCGGATATTTCAGAGGCCTAGTTGAATTTGAATATTAGACCCGATTTTATTTGTTCAGCCCAATCTGTGAATATGGCGCTATAAAAGCCGCCCAAAAAAACCAAAGCACTTCTTCGGACTCAGGCGCACGATGCGCCTGAGTCAGGCCGCTCAGGATGGCCAAATCATGCATCCCCCGAGAGCAGCTGTATGAAAAAAACAACGACAATAAAAAATAAACCAAACCCAAGTCGCAGTTCTATCCAAAAAAAATAAAAAAAGCACCGTGTGGTGCTTTTTTTATTCTAACTAAATTTTAGGTAAATTTAAAAGAGATTTGGAGCGGGAAACGGGACTCAAACCCGCGACCTATGCCTTGGCAAGGCATCGCTCTATCAACTGAGCTATTCCCGCGTCTCAAGAGATGCTTAAATTACTGTTGCCAGACCCACTTGTCAACGGTTAAAAACAACTAAATGAAAACTATATTTATGAGATGCGTAAATAAATGGATTATTTTTACTGTGATCGGCTGCTTGGCTTATTTTGTTGGCTATATTTGGGGTCATCAAGTGCAAAATGCCGCCATTTCCATTGAAAATGTCAATTCGGTGCCGCAAAAATAAACAAAACAGAATCAATAAAGTGATTCCAACAATTTTTTACATCACAATGAATTCAACAACAGCATTGCCAGCAAGAGGGATAAAAAATGAAATACATCATATCAGGAACAGATCGCGTGGGTTCAAGCACACTCAAGCTTTCCAAATACATTCAGTCTATTTATAAAAATCAGGGCGAAGATGTTGAGATCATAGACCTTGCCGAAGTGAAGCCTTATCTTCACACAGGGCCTCATTACGGCAAAGAAGACAGCGGATTGCAGCCCTACCTGGAAAAAATTCTGCATAGCGAAGGCCTCATCGTCGTTTGTCCCGAGTACAATGGTTCAATGCCAGGGATCCTGAAATACTTCATAGATCATTTGAAATTTCCTGAATCTTTTGAATACCGTCCTGTTTGTTTTGTGGGTCTCAGTGCCGGCATGTTTGGTGGACTAAGACCGGTTGAACATCTTCAGCAAATTTTTGGCTATCGCAATGCCTTTATATTTCCAGAGCGAGTCTTTATCATGGCTTCGCACAAAGTGATTGATAGCGAGGGACAAGTTGTCGACGAAACAATTCGCGGGCTGTTAGCCCAACAAGCCACTCAATTTCGCAAGTTCACATCTGCGCTGACGATGGCTAATTTAGATGCCAACTCAGTGATTAGCGCCAAGAAAAAATAGAATCTTCTTTCCCGATTTATACTTCTTTACCTTCGGGGTGAGTTCTACTAGAGAAGGCAAGACAAGGGACTTGCCTTCTTAATAAAAGAATTGAATCTAATTTATTTAGCACAAGACAGTGTGATTCCCTTATAGAATAAGGGTCCCGAAAGATTTGCGCTGTAGTAAGTTTTGCCAAGCCAAGAGTAGGGCGTTTTAAAAATCGCAAGCTGAGATTCGCCAGCTCCATCAGTGAAAGTGAATTTTTCTACAGTCGCTTTTGGGGAGTCTAAGTTGGATGCAAAATTAAAAGTTTGCGTGTGGTGAATTTTGGTTCCATGAATCCAAGAAATTTGGGCTGTGCGGTCGCCATTGATATCAGATTGCAATATTTGGACATCATAGTTTGTGCCCGAATAATCAGCTTGAATGCTTTTGCATTTCAAATTTCCTTTATAATCCGCTTTTGACTCAGCTTTTGCAGAACTAAGAATTGTTGCTGAAGAGCTAATCAAGGCCAAAAGAATATATTTTTTCATAAAAATCCTACCGTCTGTATCTAGTTTGTAATTAGAAACTCTGTGCGAAGAAATTGGGGCTTCATCCAGGGTGCCTTTCATGGCGATCAATTAAAATTAGATAGCGTTGTAATTTTGGTGGGACTAATTTCCCAAATTATCCAATACAACGCCTATGGACATTTCATAATGCGATTTCTGTGCCAGCTCTTAAAAGTATTTTATTTCGAATTGAAGGCAAAATGGGTGCCTACGCATTTTACAAGTGCTATTTTAGATCGTCGAACTTTTTGACACGCAGTTTTTTCGTGTGAACTTTTCTGCGATCAGTTTTGTAGTTTTACATAGGTTGTTTGTAAACCCTGCCTAACACGCGCTATTGACGGAGGGCTCGAACATGTGCAAGTGGGGTTGGTGGATTTTTGCCATCGGCGACCATATTTAGGGCCATGGTGAGATATCTTCGGGGATCAAGTTCATTCTTTTTGCAAGATTCAATAATTGTGAATAAGGTGGCTGCGGTCTCAGCGCCAGTGTGATTTCCAGAACCATAATAATTTTTTCTACCCACAACGGCATGCCGAATTGTTTGCTCAGCCTCATTCTTCGACAGTGGAATGCTATGGTCTGTTAAAAATAACGTAAAGCCATCCCATCTTTTGGTTATGTACTCAATAGCTTTTCGCTTTTGACTTCCCGGACGGGACTTTGGATGCACCTCAAATAATTTTTTTTTAGGGAAGCTAGGTGCAATGCCAAGTCACTAGATTTTAGTTCTTTAAGAATTTCTAATTGCACTGGCTCAAGGCTAGCGGCTGCAAGACCTGCCATTCTTGAAAGCGTACTATTTTTGATTCCTTTAAGTCCCAATGACTCCATCTCTCGGGTTTGTCTTTCTAAAGGCATATGACTTACGTATTTATCAGCTACGACACTGACAACAAAGTTTGTTGAATATTTCATTCCAGCGTGAAATATCAGTTTTAATTCAGATAGACTGACTTCTGAACGACCCAATAATTCAGAGAGAGACATAAAGTTTCCTCGCTCGATTCTTTTGCTGATCAAAACCAAACCTGTTCCATCATAAAAAAGAGCTTTGATACGCTTTCTAT